>CAWBKF010000043.1:0-51820 GCA_963789275.1 uncultured Alphaproteobacteria bacterium | reverse complement strand
ACCCTTCGCCTGAGACACGGGAATCAGGGACAGCTCAGGGTGATCGAGTTTGACGGCGGCGATATCGCCGCCGTCAAACTCGGCAATGTTTCTTCGTACTCCGCCGGCGGCCGATAATCGAGCGCCGAGTGAAGCCGGTGGCGGTTGTAGACCTTCTCGATGAACTCGCCGATGCCGGCGCGGGCATCGGCAATGCCGCGGTAGTCGCTGCCGTCGACCTCTTCGTGCTTCAGGGTCTTCATGAAGCTCTCCGCCTTGGCGTTGTCGTAGGGATTGCCGACCCGGCTCATGCTGGGCTGGATGTCATGTGCGCGCAGCAGCGCGGTGTAATCGCCGCAGGCGTATTGCACGCCGCGGTCGGAGTGGTGGATAAGGCTGCCGGGAGCCGGCCGGCGGGCTGCGATCGCCATGTCGAGCGCCGCGATGGCGAGGCTCGCCTGCAGATGCGTCTCCAGTGACCAGCCGATGACGCGACGGCTGAAGGCGTCGAGCACAATGGCAAGATAGGCAAACTCCTCGGCCAGATGCACATAGGTGATGTCGGCAACCCAGAGCTGGTCCAATCCGGTCAGCTCCATGCCGCGCGCAAGATTGGCGACGACGCGCCAACCATGGCGACTGTCGGTGGTGGCCGGCACGAAGGCCCTCTTCCTGAGGCACAGAAGATTGTCCTCATGCGTCATCCGCAGCACACGCTTGTGATTGACCCGCCAGCCCTGGCGGCCTAGCTCCGCCGTGATCCGGCGATAGCCATAATGCCGGTCGAGGAGCGCCAGCCTCTGGATTGCATCCCGCAATCCCATCTCCTCCTGGCGGGGCGCCGAGGCTCGCCAGTGCCGGTAATATCCCGCCCGACTTACCTCGGCCAGCCGGCACATCCGCTCGATTCCGAGTTCGCCTTGCGACAGCGGCGCCGTCATCGCTTGGATGACCGCGTAGATGCCGTCGCGCCAGGTGCGCCGGTCGACCGGCGTGCCTCCCCGACTTGCCGCAAGGCTCGCTGAAAAAAATCGAGTTCGACCTGCTGCTGACCGACCTTGCGCTCCAGTTCGGCAAGCCGACGCTGCGCCTTCGAAAGCTCGTCCGGCGGCGGCGGTTCGACCATCGGCAGGTCTTCCGCCGACCTCGATCTGCCGCCATGGGCGCCGATCGCCAGAGCCTCTGCCTTGGTTGGTCGCCCTCGGCTGCGCAACGCCTCGGGGCCGCCAGCGCGAAACCGCTCCCGCCATTGGTAAAGATACTTCCGCCGAATCCCAAGCTCGCGCGCCAAAGCGCTCACGTTCTCCCCAGCCAACATCCGCCGAAGCGCCGCAAGCTTGTAGGCTCGGCTGAAAAGCCTGACCCGTTCCTCCGCCATCAGTTCTCCTCTACAAGAAGAACTGTCCCCCTTTTCTCTGTCTCATTCTAGGGGTGCACTCCACTCCGCCGCCGTCACCGCTTCGGCCGGCCACAGCGCGCTCACCCGGACGCCGAGGCGCGCGAGCTGCGCCATGAGGGCGTCGCGGTTGTGGTCCTCGCGGTGCAGGATGAGCGCGTGCCGGTCGCGGAAATTCGGGATCAGCATGGTCATTCCCGCACCATGCGCAGATGGCCGCGCGGCTCGCGCGAGGCCGGCGGCGCCGGCGCTCCATCGCCCAGCGCGTTGACGTCGAGCCAGACGAGATAGGGGTCGGGACGGACCGGCTCGCCGGCCGTCCAGGTGATGTCGAACTGACCGTCGGCGCGCGAGATGCCGAGCGCCGGCGTCAGATAGCTGTGGTTGTTGGCGGGATCGATGCGCACCAAGCCTTGCGGCGCGTCGACGTGACATTGATAGAGCGCCCGCTTGACCTCGAGGATGTCGGTCGAGCCGGAGGCGCCGATGGCGCGCGCCAGCAGGATGACTGCGAGATATGAGGCCTCTGCATCGGCCGAGGTCACCTCATGCGCGCCGAAGCGGGCGCGGTAGCGCGTGACGAAGCGTTGATTGGGCGGCCGGTCGATGCTTTGGAAGTAGACGCTCGAGGCTATATGCCCTGCCGCCGCCGGCGCGCCGATCGACAGCAGCTCCGGTTCCGACAGGCTGCAGCTCGTCACCGGGATCCGCGCCGGCCCGACGCGCTTGTCCTGGGCGCCGATCGCGGCATAGGCGCGATAGAAGGCGTAGCTCGAACTCACCGATGAGCGTATTGAAGATGAAGTCGGGCTGCGTCTCGCGGATCTCGCCGATGAAGCGGTCGACCTCGGTCGAGCCCACCGGCAGGTATTTCTCGCCGAGCACGGTGCCGCCGCAGGCCTGAACGATCTCGCGCAGGATCCGGTTGTTCTCCCACGCCCAGATGTAGTTGGAGCCGACGCAATAGACCCGGCGGCCGCGCTCGCGCATCATGAAGCTCAGCAGCGGCACGATATGCTGGTTGGGCGACGCGCCGGTGTAGATGACGTTGTTGCTGCTTTCGAAGCCCTCGTAATGCGAGGGATACCACAGCAATGCGTCGAATTTTTCGATCGCCGGGATCACCTCCTTGCGGCTCGAGGAGGTGTAGCAGCCGATGATGTGGCGCAGTGCCCGCGGCCGCAGCAGCTCCTCGCACAGCACGCGATAGGCGGCGGGCTCGCCGCCGGGGTCGCGGATGATGGGATCGAGCGTGAAGTCGAAGCGGTTGCTCTCGTTGATTTCCTCAACCGCCAGCAGCGCGCCGTTGAGCATCGCCGTGCCGATAGTGCTGTAGGAGCCGGTCGTGGAAAATACCACGCCCACCGGAATGCTGGTCTTGCGCGCTGCCCCCGGCGCCATGATCGCGCTCCTTTCCCCGACACAGCGCCCGGCCAGCGGGCCACCCGGCCAAAAAAAAGAGCCCTGAAAGGCAGCTGTTGCCTTCAGGGCTTCCTCGCCGTCATGCGGTGTCGCGTCTGCGCGCCGCCGCAATCTATGTCACCATGATCCTGCGGGAGGTCCGGCGACCTTGTCAATAAAGATTCTAAAAATCGGCGGCGATGCGCACGCGGCGCAGGACGAAGCCGCGCATTCGAATGAAAAACAGTCGCGCGATGCCTAGAGAGAAATCAAGCTTGCACAAAACGCATGCAGCGACGCCGAGCTCCGTCAGTCGGCGGCGGAGCAGAAGCGGTGGTCGAAACGCTGCGGCCGTCCCGCCTCCGGCCAGCCGAAGCGGGTGAGCAGCTCATCGCCGATCATGGCGGTGGTGCGCTCGATCTGGGCGGGCGAGAAGACTTCCAGCCACTCATCCTCGCGCCCGACGCGGAAATGCGAGCCGGCAACTGTTCTTGCTATGTCGGGAGGGCGGAAGCGCTCGTGCGGGATGCCATAGAACTCGAGAATCTTGCCGATATAGCGGCGCTCATCGGCGACGATGTCGGAGAATGTCGTGAGCAGGATCCGGTAGCGAGTGGAATCGACGATGCCGAGCCAGGCGGTGATCCACGCCACCACGTCCGCCAGAAAATTCTCGATGGTCCAGTCGATTTGCCGGGAGAGCGAAAGGCCGAAATATGCATCAGAGGGCGCGGGGTAGGAGTAAAGCAGCTGATAGGGGCTGCCATGACGCTCGGCGTATAAGCGCTTCCGGAACCCGGATGCCCGGCGCTGATCGCCCGACGCTTGTTCCATCGGCCGGTCTGGGGGAAAGACCGGCTTGGCGGCGACCCGTGTCGCCGCTGCGACCGCGCGGAGAGGGTGTCAGCGCGCGGCGGTGGACGCCGGTTCCTGGCTCTTGACCCGGCGCTCCAGTCGTTCGGCGCTTTCCTGGCACAGGATCGCCAAGCCATGGAGATTCTGGGCCGCCACCGGGTCGGTCGTGGTGATCGCCAGGTTGGCGAATTCTGCGGCACGGGCCCGCAGGTATTGCGCGTGGTCCACGGTCGTCCTTTGCTCCCGCCGGCGAGGCGGAGGGCGAAATGACCCCCGCTCGGTGAGCGAAACCGAACGGGGCAGCTCAGGCCCCTCTAAGGCAACCAGGGGGCGCATCGCGAACGACTTATTTGCCTGATCGTTCCGCGGACCGTGTCGGACGGGAGTGCGGGCGTCCTGGCCGGGCGCAGCGGCCTCTGGGATGCGGGCGACCGGGACGACCCGCCCCGGACATGGCGGATTCCATCTGGACCAAAGAGATCCACGACTATTACGGGGTGTGCATTGCCCGACCGCGGTAGTGGCGGGGGGGTGAGCACCGGCCCTGGAAGAAGCGCGTCCCCCGCGGCTTCCGCCCCTGTGCATTGATCCAGATCAGGGGAACAGGCCTTGTCCGGCGTAGACTTTCAGCCGGTTCGGTTGACAGCAGTCGCAGGCGGACGGCATGGCAGGCGGGGACGAGTGGACGGCAGGCGCGGATATCGCCCATCTTGGCGCGGTCGAGTTGCTGACCCCGGCGCTGGACGACAGCGTCTGGTACTTCCGCGACGTATTGGGCATGGAGATCGTGCATGCCGACATGCCGTCGGTCCATCTGCGCGGCTATGGCGATCATGCCACCACCACCCTGACGCTGACCTCGGCCGCGCGACCCGGCGTCGGTCGCATTTCATGGCGCGCGGCGAGCCCGGCGGCGCTCGCCCGGCGCGTCGCGGCGATCGAGGCGGTCGGGCTCGGCGAAGGCTGGAACGACGGTGATGTCGGCCGGGGTCCGGTCTATCGCTTCCGCGACCCCGATGGCCATGCCATGGCGCTCTATTACGAGGAGCAGGCCTACGAAGCGCCGGCCGCTCTGCGCTCGACGCTGAAGAACCTGCCGATGCGCTATCTCGGCCGCGGCGTCAATGTGCGGCGCCTCGATCATCTCGCGCTGCTCTGCCGCGACGTGGCCGCGAACCGCCGCTTCACGCAGGAGATCATGGGCATGAGGCTGCACGAGCAGGTGCTGTTCGACGCGGGGGCGACCGAGATCGGCGCTTGGCTCAGCCCCTCGATCATGCACCACCAACTCGCCTATGTCGTCGATGTCAGGCAGGCGCGCGGGCGGCTCCATCACCTGTCGCTCTGGGTGGACAACCGCGAGGACGTACTGCGCGCCGCCGACATCCTGACCGAGAACGGCGTCTTCATCGAGGCAGGCCCGGCGCGCCACAACAACTCGCAGGGCTTCTACCTCTACTCCTACGAGCCCGGCGGCAACCGCATCGAGATCTATACCGGCAGCTATCTGATCTTTGCGCCGGACTGGCAGCCGGTGATCTGGAACGAGGCGGAACGGGGCACCGGCGTCTATTGGGGCGGCGCCTTGCCGGAAAGCTTCCTCGACTATGCCACGCCGGATGTCGACGCGCCGGTCTCCGCGGGCCGCGGGAAGATCCCGGCTTTCGACGTTCAGTAGGACGGAGGCCCGGTGCCGCCCGCCGCGCCGACCATTGCGCAAGGGACCGGCTGGGAGCTAGCGTGAGGGAAGGTTAAGACAGCAGAGCGCTTCCCGCCATGCCGATCGACCCCGCCCCGTCCCGCAAGTCGCCACGCCGCGTCACGCCTTTGCCTCGCCTGGGGACTAGCCTGGCGATCGCGCTGATGGCGCTGCTGTGCGCCGCCACGTCGTCGCAAGCGCAGCTCGGCAACCCGCAAACCCGTCAACGAGACAACAACCAGCAAGGCAACCAGCCGCCGTCGCAATCTTCGCCGAAGCCGACGCCCGTGATCATACCAGAGCTATGGCCGCGGCTCGATACCGGCGCGCTCCTGTGCACCTCGCACGACGACCTCGTCAGGTATCAGAAGAAGATCGCCGGCGATCCCGTGCCTGCCGGACCGGCGCCGGATTGCCGGACCATCCGCAAGCCGACGGGCATCCAGATCCTCGATCGCGACGGCCCGTCGCGCACGCAGATCGTCACGACCGACGCCGCCAAGCAAACCGGGTGGACCAATACCTACCTGCCGGAAACGCCGCCGCCTTCGGTCGCCGGGAGCAGCGCGAAATGACGGCGGCGGCAGCGGCGACATCGAGCCAGACCGCCGCCGAGCGGCTTTATCGGCGGCGGGTGAGCGGCGCTGCTGTGGCGGATATCGCCCCGACCTCGCGGCCGCCCATCGCCTTGCCGCAGGCGCTTGCCGGTGCCAGCATCGAGGCGCCGGGCGGAACTTCGGCCTGAATGGCGGGTTCAAGAATCGGTCTCCGGTGATCGGGTCGCTGCCGCGGCTCCTTTCCTCCGGGTTGAAAGGGTGAGGATCTTGGCCGCGAACAAGAAGCTCTCGACCTACCGGGGGAAGCGGGACTTCACCAAGACCGCGGAGCCAAGCGGCGCTCGAGAGATCGCGGCCAGCGATCGACGCCGTTTCGTCATCCAGAAGCACGCCGCGACCCGGCTTCACTACGACTTTCGCCTGGAGCTCGACGGCGTCTTCAAATCATGGGCGGTCACGCGCGGTCCGTCGCTTGATCCCGCCGACAAGCGCCTCGCGGTCGAGGTCGAGGATCACCCGCTGGACTATGGCGATTTCGAAGGGACGATTCCGCAGGGTCAGTATGGCGGCGGCACGGTGCAGCTCTGGGACCGCGGCTATTGGGAGCCTGAAGGCGACCGGACGCCCGAGGCGGCCCTGGCCAAGGGTGACCTTAAATTCGCACTGGACGGCCAACGCCTGCGCGGCGGCTGGGTGCTGGTGCGGATGAAGCGCGACAGGGCCGGCGGCAAGCGAACCAACTGGCTGCTCATCAAGCATCGGGACGCCTATGCGCGCGACGGCGATGGCGATGCCCTTCTCGCCGAGGATCGTTCCGTCGCATCGGGCCGCCCGATGGCGGCCATCGCCGCCGGAAAAGGCCGCGGCCCGAAGCCCTTCATGCTCGCCGCGAAAGGCCCGGCCGGTCCCGGCGCGGTTTGGGAGAGCAGGAAGGGGGCGGCCGCGGAGAAGCGCGCGCGGCGCCGCTCGACATCGCTGCCGGCGAGGCTCGCGTCGCAGGCTCGACACGGGCCGTCGATCCGGCTTCCCGCCTTCGTGCCGCCGCAGCTCTGCCAATCCGTCGCGCGGCCGCCTTCCGGCTCCGGCTGGCTGCATGAGATCAAATTCGACGGCTATCGCGTCCAGCTCCGGGTGCAGGGGGGCCGGGTGACGGTGAAGACCCGCAAGGGTCTCGACTGGACCGCCAAATTCGCCGCGATCGCGCGCGAGGCGGCGTCGCTGCCCGATGCGATTGTCGATGGCGAGATCGTCGCGCTCGATCGGAACGGCGCCCCGGATTTCGCCGCGCTGCAGGCGGCGCTCTCGGAGGAGGACACGGATCGCCTGGTATTCTACGCCTTCGATCTCCTGTTCGACGCCGAGGGCGATTTACGGCGGCTGCCGCTGGCCGAGCGCAAAGCCCGGCTCGAGCGGATGCTCGCCGCCCGTGGCGCCGACGAATTCATCGCTCATCCGCTATGTCGAGCATTTCGCAACCGGCGGCGATGCGGTTCTGCGCTCGGCCTGCCGGCTGTCGCTCGAGGGCATCGTCTCCAAGCGGGCGGATGCTGCCTATCGCTCCGGCCGGACGAAGAGCTGGACCAAGGCCAAATGCCGCGCCGGGCACGAGGTCGTCATCGGCGGCTGGACCACGACCAACGGAAAATTCCGCTCGCTCCTGGTCGGCGTCCATCGCGGCGAGCATCTCGTCTATCTCGGACGGGTCGGTACCGGCTACAGCGAGGCCAAGGTCAAGCAGCTGCTGCCGCGCCTGAAAGCGGTTGCCGCCGCCGGCTCGCCCTTCACCGGCGCCGGCGCGCCGCGCAGGGCGCCGGGCATCAACTGGGTCAAGCCGGAGCTTGTCGCCGAAATCGAGTTTGCCGGCTGGACGGGAGACGGGATGGTCCGCCAGGCGGCGTTCAAGGGCCTGCGCGACGACAAGCCGGCGGCCGAGGTCGAGGCGGAGGCGCCGGCAGCGCCGCAAGGCGTGGCGGTCCCCGAGCCGGTTGCCGCTCCCGCGTCGAGGCAGGCGGAGGCGGGCGAAAAGCCCGTCATCATGGGCGTGCTGATCTCCAATCCCGGCAAGGCTCTCTGGCCCGACGGCGGCGACAACCAACCGGTGACCAAGCTCGATCTCGCGCGCTACCTGGAAGCGGTCGGCGCTTGGATGATGCCGCACATCGCGGGGCGCCCCTGCTCGATCGTCAGGGCGCCGGACGGCATCGCCGGTCAGCGATTCTTCCAGCGCCATGCCATGCCCGGGACCTCGAGCCTGCTCGAGCTCGTGACGGTGTCCGGCGATCGCAAGCCCTATCTCGAGATCGATCGCGTCGAAGGCCTCGCTGCCGTCGCCCAGGTGGCGGCACTCGAGCTTCATCCCTGGAATTGCCAACCGAAAGAGCCCGAGATCCCGGGCCGCCTGGTCTTCGATCTGGATCCGGGTCCGGACGTCGCCTTCTCGGCGGTTGTCGCGGCGGCGCAGGAGATGCGCGACCGGCTCCAGCAGCTCGGCCTCGTCAGCTTCTGCAAGACCACCGGCGGCAAGGGCCTTCATGTCGTGACGCCGCTCGCCCGCGCGCGGAAGACCAAGCCGACCTGGCCCGAAGCCAAGGGCTTCGCGCATGAGGTCTGCCAGCGCATGGCGCGGGACAATCCGGACCGCTACCTGGTCAACATGGCGAAGCGCCTGCGCGGGGAGCGCATCTTTCTCGATTATTTGCGCAACGATCGCATGGCGACGGCGGTGGCGCCCTTGTCGCCGCGGGCCCGCCCGGGTGCCACCGTCTCCATGCCGCTCGCCTGGGCGCAGGTGAAGCCCGACCTCGATCCCCGGATCTACACGATCCGCACCGTCCCGGCCCTTCTGCGCAAGACGACGGCATGGGTGGATTACGATTCCGGCGAGCGGCCGCTGGCGGACGCGATGAAGCGCCTGGGCAAGGCGACGCTGGCGGCATAGCGACGGGAAGGCGATGCGGCCGGCGCTGTCGATAAGTCTGGAAGTTCGGGATTGTCGCAGCCGGTCTCGTTCCGTACTAATCGCGAGATGACCGATATCTATGTCGACGCCGATGCCTGTCCGGTTCGCGACGAGGTCTATCGTGTGGCGGCGCGCCTTGGCCTCAAAGTCTTCGTGGTCTCGAACGGATCGCGTCCGATCCTGCCGTCGCGCGATCCGAAGGTGAGCATGATCACGGTCGGCGCGGGCAGCGACGAGGCGGATGACTGGATCGCCGAGCGCGTCGCCGGCGGCGATGTCTGCGTGACCGCGGATATCCCGCTCGCCGCGCGCTGTCTCGGCCGGGGCGCGCAGGCGGTGTCGCCGACGGGCAAGATTTGGACAGCGAACAACATCGGCAACGCGCTCGCCGGCCGCGAAGTCTCGCAGCATCTGCGGGAGCTGGGGATGACCACCGGCGGCCCGGCCCCCTTCACCAAGGCGGACCGCGCACGCTTCCTCAACGCGCTGGACAAGGTGGTGCAGTCCGCACGCGCCCGCTGAGGGAAATTTGGCCGCCCGCGGTGCGGCTTCATGGCCGCGGCGCGGCGCCCATGAGCGCGTCGACTTCGGGAGAGCGCGCGACCACGCCGTCGCGCGCGTACGCCTCGTGGTTCGCCTCGATCGTCTGGGGGTCGTAGAGATAGTTCACCATGAGCCCGTAGGATTCGGCGATGCCGCGCGGCGCGGTGTTGCCGAGCCAGTTGATCCGCTCCAGCCGCGCGCCATTGCCGAGATGGAACCGCGCCACCGGGTCCTGCGTCCCTTTGCCGCCCGATGAGCCCGTCAGGTAGACGGCGCAGAGTCGCAAGAGCGGGCGGCGGGCCGCTTCCGCTTCGTCCGGGCGTTCCCACCAGCCTTCCTCCTTTAGCACGGGCAGCGCCGCCGCCGTGACCGGAAGGTCCCCGGGCGCGGATGCCGTGCCCTTGTCGTCGCTTGGGATCGCCGCTTTCGCCGCGGCGGTTGCGGCGGGACGTTGCTTTTCGACCCACCGGCGGAAGCCGGGGACGGGCGAGAGCGTCGAGAAGCGTTTGATATGGGGCAGCTCGGATTTGAGTTCCTCGACCACATGCTTGATCAGCAGATTGCCGAACGAGATGCCGCGCAACCCATCCTGGCAATTCGATATCGAGTAGAAGATCGCTGTATCCGCGGCGGCTTCCCGCTCCCGCGCCGCGAGTTCGTCACCGTCTTCCGTCAGCAGCGGCTGCACCGCGGTGGCCAGACCCTGCACCAGCGCGACCTCGACGAAGATCAGCGGGTCGTCCGGAAGCGCCGGGTGGAAGAAGCCGAAGCAGCGTCGATCGGGCGCCAATCGCCGCCGCAGATCTTCCCAGCCGCGGATCTCGTGCACCGCTTCGTAGGTGATGAGCTTCTCGAGGATTATCGCCGGCGTCCGCCAGCTGATGCGCCGCAATTCGAGAAAGCCACGGTTGAACCAGGATCCCAGGAGGTGCCTCAGATCGGCATCGAGCGGCTTCAGCGCGGGGTCGGCGCGAAGCCTGCCCAGCAGATCCTTGCGCATCGCGACCAGAGCGGCCGTCCCGCCGGACGACATGTTCATGCGCCGGAGCAGCTCCTGGCGCGGCGGGTCCGCGGCTTCGGCGAGCCGCGCCGCCTGCTCGGGCGTCGGCGCGGCGAGGTAGGCTTCCGCTGCCGCGCGCAGCCGCGCCGCATCCGGCGCGAAGCCTTCCGCCAGGAAGTGCTGGAAGGCGAGCCGCTCCTCGGCGCCGAGCGCGCGCAGACAGGTGTGAAGCTCTCGCGCCAGCGCGGCCCCGGAAGCCTCGCCACGCTCGGACAGCAGCGCCTGCGCCAGGAGCTTCGCCTGGTCGAGCATCGGGATCGATCGGTCGGGGGGTGGGAAGTAGCCGCGCGCGCGCTTCACGATGGAGGAGCGCAGCCGGGCGATCCAAGAGCGGTGTTCCGCCGTCATCGCTGGGGGGCTCTTGGAACCGGAGGCCATGGCTGTCGCCTTGGATTGAGCGGAAGGGGCGGGAAGGGGCGGGGGCGCCTCGGCGAGGCCGCGCCGCCGGGACGGGAAGATCAGATCACGCATCTCTATCGCCTCGAGAAATCGTTCGCCTGCGCGCAACGCGGCGGCCACGCGCCGCCTGCCTCTTATCTTACCAAGGCGTCAGCGTCGCTGGCCAATTATCGGACGGGATTTATGGCGGACCGATGAGCCGATGGTGCAGCTAGAGCGGCTTCCCCTTGCGCCGGCTTGATGCGGTCGCGGGGACTATGACGGAGGCGGCGAACCGGCGCGCCGCGGGCGTCGGCACGGGCGCGCCGGACAGGGCGTCGGCGGGCCGAACTTCCAGGTCGGGACCGAGAGCGGATCGTGCGGCATGGCTGACATGCTCGATTGCCGCCTTCCGGGCCGCTGCGACATCGCGCTTCTGAATTGCCCGGACCAGGGCGTCGATTTCCTTGATGCTCTCCTGCTGGCGCTCCCGTCGCGCGAGCGAGCGGCTGCGCAAGCTCGAGGTGCGAAGGACCAGGCGGTTGATGATGTCGAAGGCAATCCTGTTTTCGGCGCCCGAGCAGATGCGATCGTAGAAGGCGCGCTTGGTGACCATCATTCGCTCCAACACGCCGGAGCGATAGGCGCTCTTGAGCGCCTCGCTCTCGCGCGCCAGCCGCTTGAGATCGGCGTCGCCGGCCTTCTCGATGAATTGCTCGACGACCAGAGCTTCGAGCACCGACCGGATGCGATAGGCGTTCTCCGCATCCTCGCGCGAGATCATGCTGACCGTGAGGCTTCGGTTGGAGGTATATTCGAGATTGCCGTCGGCTTGCAGCTCCCGCAGCGCCTCGCGCAGCGAGGTGCGGCTGACGTCGAGCTGCTCGCAGAGGTCCTTCTCGACGAGCCGCGTTCCCGGTGCCAGAAGGCCCGTCTCGATCGCGCTGCGCAAGGCGGCGATGATGCGATTGCGCAGCGGCGCCGATTGTTGTTCGAGCGGCGCTAGACGCTTCTTTACCCCAAAAGACATTATCACATCTCCGATTGACCGGAGCCCAACCGGTGATTTCCCGGACAGAATAGAAACCCTGCCGGACACGAACAAGCGGGCGGCACGCGCCGAACCCTTCCGCGGCGAGCTGACGACCTAGCGGCGCCCGCCGAATTCTGCCGCGTCCCTCTGGCGCGTCCGCGCGGCCTCGATCGCGGTCCATATCTTCAGCGGCGTCGCCGGCATCTCGATGTCGACCGGGCCGAAATCCGACAGCGCGTCTTCGATGGCGCTCATGATGACGGCCGGCGCCGGGGTCGTGCCGCCTTCGCCGCCGGCTTTGATGCCGAGCGGGTTGGTCGGCGACAGCACCTCGACGATCTCCGTCGCGAAAGAGGGCATGGTGTCGGAGCGCGGCATGCCGTAGTCCATGAATGAGCCCGTGAGCGGCTGCCCGGTGTTGGGATCGATGACGCAGCCTTCCCACAAGGCCTGCCCGACCCCCTGGGCGATGCCGCCATGGGTCTGACCATGGACGATCAGCGGATTGATGCAGCGGCCGACGTCGTCGACCGTCGCATAGCGCGTGATCTCCAGCGCGCCCGTCTCGGGGTCGATCTCGACCTCGCACATGCATGCCCCGTTGGGAAACACCGGCGTGTGCATTTCGTTGTCGCGCCGGACCCGCAGCCCGCCCTCGAGATCGGCGGGGAGCGGGTCGAGCGGAATTTCGCCTGCCAATTCGAACCAAGTGAGCGAGCGGTTGGTGGCGGGCAGGCGGAAGACGCCGCTGTCGAATGCCACCGCGTCGGCCGTCGTGCCGAACACATGCGCCGTCAGGCGTTTGCCCTTCTCGATAAGGTCATCGCTCGCCAGCGCGATGACGGCGCTCGCATGGCGCATCGACCGGCCGGAATGCGTGCCGCCGCCGGCGCTGACGACGTCGGTGTCGCCCAGCGTTATGGTGACGCGCTCGAAGGGAACGCCGAGCAGATCCGCCGTCACCTGCGCAAAGCTAGTTTCGTGACCCTGGCCGGCGGGCTGGGTCCCGATCACGACCTCGACGCCGTCGGGCGCGACGATGATGTCGGCGCGCTCCTTGGGCGTGCCGATCGAGGATTCCACGTAATTGGCAAAGCCCAGGCCCAACAGCTTGCCGCGCCGGCGGGCATCGGCGCGGCGCCCGGGGACGCCGGCGCAATCCGCCAGCTTGAGCACGCGATCCATGTTGCGCTCGTATTCGCCGCTGTCGTAGCGCGAGCCGACGGCGTTGACATAGGGCATTTGCGCCGGGGCGACGAGATTGCGCCGGCGCAGGTCGAAGCGATCGAAACCGAGCAGCCGCGCGGCCTTGTCGATCAGGCGTTCGATCGCGAACGTCACCTCGGGACGCCCGGAGCTGCGGTAGGCCTGCGTCGACATCGTATTGGAGAATACCGCGCGCGCCCTGAGCGTCGCGTACGGGATGTCGTAGGAGCCGGTGATCAGGCCCGCGCCCTTGCTCAGCGGCGACAGCGAGACGCAGCGCGCGCCGACATTGCTCAGGTTCGACGCGCGCATCGCGAGAAACTTGCCGGATCGGTCGATCGCGAGCGAGACCTCCGAGACGAGATCCCGTCCCTGATAGTCGGTGAGGAAGCATTCGCTGCGGTCGGCGCGGAACTTGACGGGCCTGCCCAGCTTGCGCGACGCCCAGAGCACCAGCCCGAACTCGACATAGGCGCGGTTGCGCGTGCCGAAATTGCCGCCGACGTCAAACGACAGGACCCGCAGCCTCTCGGGATCCTCGCCCAGCACTTCGGCAAGCTCGCGTTTCTGGCGAACCGCGCCGCCGCTGCCGGCATAGAGCGTGTAGCGCCCGGTGTCCGGGTTGAACGATCCCAGCGCCGCACGCGGCTCCATCGGCACACCCGTCACGCGGCCGATGCGCACCTTCAGGCTCACGACATGATCGGCCCGGGCGAACGCGGCGTCGGTCGCCGCGGCGTCGCCGAAGCTCGCATCGACGAGGACATTGTCCGGCAGCTCATCCCACAGGCGTGGCGCATCGGGCTCGGCCGCCTGCTCGGTATCGGTCGACAAAGGCAAGCTCCTGGTATTCCACGATCACCGCTTCGGCAGCCGATTGGGCGGCATCGCGCGTCTCGGCGACCACCATGGCTACGGCCTCGCCGACATGGCGCGCCTTGTCGACCGGCAGCAGCAGGTGCGGACCGATAAACACCGGGGTTCCGTTGCGGCCGGTCAGCTTGACGTCGAAACGCGTCGACGGGACGGGATTGTGTGGGATCGGCCCGAGACCGTCGCTGAGGCAGTCGGCGCCGGTGTAGATGGCCAGCACCCCGGGCTCCTGCAGCGCCACGCTGCTGTCGATGTGGAGAATGCGCGCGTGCGGGTAAGGCGAGCGCACCATGACCGCATAGGCTTGGCCGGGAAGGCTGAAATCGTCGGTGAATCGCCCGCGCCCGGTAATCAGGCGCTGGTCCTCCTTGCGGCGCAAGGGCTGCCCCACCGCCGTGAAGCTTCGCTCCGCCATCGTTACCGTCCCTGCTCCGGCGGGGCGCCACGGACGCCGTCGTAGAACGAAAGGGCGAGGTACTTGTCGATGTCGGTCAGCCTCCGTCGCGGTCGCCCGTAGCGCGAGCGCAGCTCGAGCACCGCGCGCATGCCGTCCGGCAGGACGGCGCCGCCCGGCGTCAACCCGGAACGAGGCGACAGCACGCTCTCCATCACCGCATCCGCCAACCCCGGCTTGATGTCCGGCATCCTGGCGAGAAGCAGCGCCGCCGCTTCCGCCCGGTTGGTGGGGTCGAGTGTCCAGTCGAGGCCGGAGAGATAGGCCCTGATGAAGCGCCTGGCCAGGTCGGGATGGTCCGCCGCCCAGTCCCGGCGTGCTGCGACGATGCCGCCCTGGTAGCTCGGGAAGAAATCGGTGCTCCGGGCGAGCACGTGGAATCCCGCCGCGCGGGCAATGCTCGTGAACGGCTCGATGGTGATCGTGCCTGCATGCGCGCCGGCCTTGACGGATTGCCAGCGGTCCGGAGTAGCGCCCACCGCCACCCGCTCATAGTCGCCTTCGGCGAGCCCGAGACGCTCCAGCATGGCATAGAGGACGAACGCGAATCCCGTCGACACCGCATCGAGCGCGAGGCTCTTGCCTTTCAGATCTGCTGCCCGCTCGATGTCGGGCGACACGATGAGGCTGAGCTCGAGCTGCGTCGCTCCCATCAGCACCCGGAAGTCGGGAGGATGGGCCAGCACCGCGGCGCCCTGGCCCTCGCGATAGGCGACGATATTGTCGAAGGCCGTAAAGGCGATGTCGCACCCGCCCGCAGTGAAGCGCTCGAATTGATAGACCGAGCTCGGCGTGGTCGCGAAGTCGATCGTGAGGCCCGCCGCGGCGAAGAACCCGCGCTGCATCGCCGCGAAGAGCGGCAGGTTCGGCGCCCCGGGGAAGGCGATGATTTTCAGATCGACAGGGTTTTCCGTCATGATGCTCCAGGCTTCCATGCAAGAAGGTGCAAAGTCCGCGCCGGGTCAGCGCGGGGCGACGAGAAGATCGCGCAGCGCGCTCGCGATCACGTCGGGACATTCAAGAGGCGTGAGATGCCGCGCTCCCGGGATCACGTCCAGCCTCGCGCCGGGGATCGCCTGCCGGAGGCTCTCCGCCATTGCGACGGGCGTCGCGTAGTCCTCGGCGCCCACCAGGATGCGCGTGGGAACGCCGATGCGGGCGAGCGCAGCGCGCTTGTCGCACCGCCCCAGCATGCGGCATGTCTCGGCATAGGCTGCGACGTCATTGGCGAGAAACACCGCCACCGCATCGGCGACGACCTCGGGATGCGCTGCCTGGAACGCGTCGGCGAGCCAGCGCGACTTCTGAAACTCGACGAGCGCCTCCAGCCCCTCGGCGACCGCCTTCCGGGCGCGATCTTCCCATTGCGCGGGAGCCGACGGTCCGTACCAGGCGGTGGTGTCGATCAGGCCGATGCCATCGAGCTTTCCCGGATAGGCGCTCGCGAAGGCGAGCGTGACGCAGCCGCCCATCGAGGCGCCGGCGACGACCGCCGATCGCCAACCGACCGCGTCGAGGAGATCGGCGAGATCGTCGGCGAACAGCTCGACGCTATAGGGGCCCGGCGGCTTGTCGGATTTGCCGTGGCCGCGGCAGTCATAGAGCAGGATGTCGGCATCCTCCCGCAGGAGATCTGCAACCCCGGACCAAAACCCGCCATCCATGGCGAGGGAATGCACGAGAACGCAGCGCCCCGTCTTTCCGCCGGGAAGGAGCCGGTACGCTAGGCGATGTCCGTCTCGGGTGAGGGCGGTCTCCGGCGGTCGATCCTGGCGGCGCGCCGGCCGTGCCGTGCCGGAGGTTTCGCTCATGATGCTCCTGTTCTAGGGCTTGGAAGCGGGCGAATCGCGGCAAGATGATGCGCGGAGCCGGGACGCCAGCAAACGGGATTGTTGTCATATTGTATGACAAAGTAGCACGGTGTCAAAGCGAAACTTCTTTCTATGAAAGCTCGATCAGGCAGGCCTGTTTTGCGCCTCCCGGCGGCGGGGCGTCGGCGGGGAAATCGTCTTTTGACAAGGCCGGACTTGTCGGACAATATGACGACGATTGAGAACGCCCGGCCCTGGCCTGCGACGCAAGCGGCAGAGAGCTTCGAGAGGCGGCACATGCCGGGAGGATCCTTCGTGGTCGAGCGGCCATCCGGACACTCGACCGGCGCCGTCGCCCTCGGCCCCCCTGTCGCGACGGCCTCTCCTGCGTCGCCGAACCGCCTGACGCTCCGCCGCGCGACCGTCACCGCCTGAAGCGATAGCACGAGGAGCCCGTCAGCCTTGGCCACAGAGATAGCGACGCGAGCGGCACGTCCGGAGGCTATGTTCGAGGTCGGCATCAACGACCCGCTGCGGCCCTCCCAGCTCCTGTTGCTCGGGCTGCAAAACGTGTTCGGGATGACCGGCATGTTCGTGTTCCCGGGCATTCTGGGGCGCGCCTTCAATCTGCCGCCCGTGCAGATCGCCTATGTCTATGGCATGACGTTCATCGTGTGCGGCATCATCACCATCCTGCAATCGGTGGTGCTGCTGCGGCTGCCGATCGTGCAGGGACCCTATGCCGGCAGCTTCGCGGCGCTGCTGTCGGCCGGCCATGCGTCGCAGGGCGGGCTCGGCGCCGCCTACGGGTCGTTTTTCGCGGCCTCGATCATCTGGTGCTGTCTTACCGTTCCGATCCGCGGCCGGAGCGCCGTCGGGATTTTCGCCCGATACCTGCGGGCGCCCATCGTCTCCGGCATGGTCGTGATGCTGATCATGATTCAGATCGCCAACGTCGCCTTGCCGAACTGGATCGGACAGCGCACCGGTCCGGGCTTTCCTTTCGTGAATTTGCTCGCCGGAGCAGTGGCCGTCGCCGCCATCATCGGCGTCATGCTCTGGGGCGGCAGGCTGCGGCGCGCCGCCATCCTCATCGGGCTCGCTCTCGGCACGCTGTGCTACGCCGGCTTCCGGCCGCTGTCGCTCGCCGCCGTTGCCGCGGCGCCGCTGTTCGTCACGCCGCATTGGTTCCCCTTCGGCTTCGAGGTGCAGCCGGACCTCGTCATCGTGTTCTTGCTGGTGCTGATTCCCGCCGGAATGGGTTCGATGGCGCTCTATCAAACCGTCGCCGATTGGGGCGAGGAGACGCTGACGCCCGGGCGCATGTCGGAAGGCATTTTCGGCGTGGCGCTCGGCTCCGTCGTCGCCGGCATCTTTGGCGGGTTCAGCACGATCGCCTATCCCGACAATATCGGCATGCTGCGGGCGACGCGGGTCGGTTCGCGCTACGCGACGCTGGCCGCCGGCATCCTGCTCATCGTTCTCGGCGGCTGTATCAAATTTGACATGTTGCTGGTGCTGGTGCCGCTGCCCGTGATCTCCGCGGCTGCCACCTTGCTCTTCGGCATCGTCTTCATGCACGGCGTCCACATCCTGGCGCAGGTCGACTGGGATGACCGGCGGTTGATCGCGGCCGGACTGGCATTCCTGGTCGGCCTCGGCGGCCTCTTCATCGCGCCCGATGTGATGCAAGCGATGCCGCTGATGCTGCAATTGCTGCTGCAGCAACCCGTGATTTCCGGCGGCCTCACCCTGGTGATCCTGCATTCCCTGCTGTGTTCGACGCCGCCCGCGGCGAAGCCTTGATGACGCTCTGCGGCGCGGCTCCCGGTCGAATCGCGCTTTGCGCCATCCGGCGCCGGGCGTAAACTGTCCGCTGCATCGGCTCGGCTTGTCCGCTGAGCCCGATGACATCAAGGGCCTTCGGCCAAGCGCGAGGCTGTCGCGTCGCGGCTGCAGCCCCCAGCCGGCATGAGAGGCGCGAAAGATGGCGTATACGATCGCGGTGAACGGGGTGATGCGGTCCGTCGATGTCGACGGCGATACGCCGCTGCTCTGGGTGCTGCGCGACGAGCTCGACTTGAAGGGCAGCAAATTCGGCTGCGGCGCCGGGCTGTGCGGCGCTTGCACCGTCCATCTCGACGGCACTGCGGTGCGCTCCTGCCTGACCCCGATCTCCGCCGTCGGCGGCGCCGCCATCGCCACCATCGAAGGCATGGCAGCCCATCCCGTGGGCAAGCGGCTGCAGGCCGCCTGGATGGAGCTCGACGTGCCGCAATGCGGCTATTGCCAGGCCGGCCAGATCATGTCGGCGACCGCGCTGCTGGCGCGCAATCCGCGCCCAAGCGATCGCGAGATCGATGCGGCCATGAGCGGCAATGTCTGCCGCTGCTGCAGCTATACGCGCATCCGCGCCGCGATCAAGAAGGCGGCGCCCCTCCATACCGCCGCGGCGGAGGTGAAATGATCATGACGATCATCACCGCGACATCCGCCGCCGCCGCGTCATCCTCTTTCCTCCCCTCGCGCCGCGCCTTCCTGAAGGCGAGCGCCGCGACCGGCGGCGGGCTCCTGCTTCAGGCGGTGCTGGGGCCGCTGGCGATCGCCCAATCCGCGGATGCGTCCGCCGGCGACGCGGCCGCGCTCAATGCCTTCATCCGCATCGCGCCCGACGGCATCGTCACCATCATGTCGAAAAATCCCGAGATCGGCCAAGGCATCAAGACCATGCTGCCGATGGTGATCGCCGAGGAGCTCGACGTCGAATGGAAGAATGTGCGGATCGAGCAGGCGCCGCTCGATGCCGCCAAATATGGCCGGCAATTCGCCGGCGGCAGCGCGGCGACGCCGATCAATTACGAGCCGCTGCGCCGCGTCGGCGCGGCCGGACGGCAGATGCTGGTGGCGGCCGCGGCGCAAAGCTGGAACGTGCCGCCGTCGGAATGCCGCACCGAGGCCGGGATCGTCCATCACCGGAACAGCGGTCGCGCGCTCGCCTATGGCGATCTCGCGGCGAAGGCCGCGTCACTGCCGGTGCCCGATCTTGCCGCCGTCACGCTCAAGGATCCCCAAAGCTTCAGGATCATCGGCAAGCGGCTTCCCGGCGTCGACAACGCGAAGATCGTGACCGGCAAGCCGCTGTTCGGCATCGATGTGACGGTGCCGGGCATGCTCTATGCCGTGTTCCAGAAATGCCCGGTCTTCGGCGGCAACGTGACCAGCGCCAACCTCGATGCGCGTGAAAGCGCTGCCGGGCGTGCATGACGCCTTCATCGTCAAGGCGAGCGAGGCGAACCCCGGCGGCGATCCGCAAGGGCTCAATGACGGCGTCGCCATCGTGGCGAAGAGCTGGTGGGCGGCGAGCCGGGCGCGCGAGAAGCTCGAGGTGACCTGGGATGAAGGCCCGACCGCGGCGCAGAGCAGCGCGGGCTTCGCCCAGACCGCCGCGCGGCTCGGCCAGGCCGCGCCGGAATCCTATCTCCGCCGCGACGGCGATGTCGCCGCCGCGCTCGCCGGCGCGGCGCATGTCGTGGAAGCCGCCTATTCCTATCCCTTCCTCGCCCATATCCCGCTCGAGCCGCAGAATTGCACCGCGCAGTTCCAGGACGGCAAGATCGTGCTGTGGGCGCCGACGCAGAATCCCGGGCCCGGCGCCAAGCTGGTGGCGGCGACACTGGGCATCGCCGAAAGCGACGTCACCGTCAACATGACCCGGATCGGCGGCGGCTTCGGCCGGCGGCTGCGCAACGACTTCATGGCCGAGGCCGCGTGGATCTCAAGGCAGGTCGGCGCGCCGGTGAAGCTGTTGTGGAACCGCCAGGACGATATGCAACACGATTTCTACCGGCCGGCGGGCTTCCACTTTTTCAAGGGCGGCCTCGACGACAAGGGCGGGATCGTCGCTTTCAGCGACCATTTCGTCACCTTCGGCGAGCGCGGCAAGCTGGCGGATTCCGCGGCGATGGACGCCAATGAATTCCCCGCACAGCTCGTCCCGCATCTAGACTACGGCCAGTCGATGATGGCGCTGGGCGTGCCGACGGGTCCGTTGCGCGCGCCCCGCTCGAACGGGCTGGGCTTCGTCTTCCAATCCTTCATCGACGAGCTCGCGCATCAGGCGGGGAAGGATCCCGTGGAATTCCGCCTGGCGCTGCTGGGTCAACGGCGGGTGCTGGTCAATTCCAGCGGCAAGCCTGATGCGCTGCGCGATTTCGACACCGGCCGCATGCGCGACGTGCTGGAACATGTCGCGGCGTTGTCGGGCTGGTCGCAGCGCCACACCCTGCCCAGGCGCACCGGCAAGGGCGTCGCCTTCTATTTCAGCCACCTGGGATACTTCGCCGAGGTGGTGCAGGCGACGGTGGCGTCCTCGGGCGAGATCAAGCTCGATCACGTCTGGATCGTCGGCGATATCGGCAGCCAGGTCATCAATCCCAGCGGCGCCGAGAATCAGGCGCAAGGCGCCGCGCTTGACGGGCTGGGGGCGGCGCTGGGCCAGGCGATCACCCTCGATCGCGGCCGCGTGGTGCAGGCGAATTTCGACAGCGTCAAGCCGCTGCGCATGGAGCAGGTGCCGCCGGTCGACGTGCATTTCCTGACCACCGACCATCCGCCGACCGGGCTCGGCGAGCCGGCGCTGCCGCCGGTGATTCCGGCGCTGTGCAACGCCATCTTCGCCGCGACCGGCAAGCGCGTCCGCAGCCTGCCGATCGACACGGACATGCTGAAGGCATAGCGCCGACGCATTCTCCTGGACGGTCCCGGCCGTCGCGCGTCGCCTCAGGAAGCGACGGTCCGCGAGAGTTCGACAATAATGTGCTCGAGCTCGCTTGACATCCAGGTAGTTCGCCTCCAGCTTGCAGCCGAGACAGGTCTCCTCGTTGAAATGGTCCAATACCGCTCTGGGGAATTGCGTCGAAAGCCACGCCAGCGCTTTTCGCCTGACCTCGTCTATCTGCTCCGGATCGTAGCAACCGCCCCGCTTCGCGGCGTCGATGAAGATCCGCCGGTGATGCGGACAGGCGTAGCGGAAGATCAGCATGAACCGCTCTGAGGATGCCGTCGGGTCGCCGGCTGCTCCGGCCGGGCTCCATGGGACTCGGGGTCTGCGACCGCCGCGACGCTGAAGACGCTTCTTGTCAGGGATTTGCATCGCTCCGCTCGGGAGCATCGGCCCGCCAAATCCACAGCATTTCCCTTTTGGGCCGCGACGAAAAGCGCGGCTCGTTGTAACCGTTATTTAAAGACGCTGCCCTTATGAAGATAACCAAGCTACCTGCAACTTTTCTGCATAGCAACGTGCGCGTCGGAGTTTTCCACCGAAAACTTCCTGAGCTGGGGACCGTTTTTCTCGCGCGCGGTCGACGACGGCACCCTCGTCGTGCTACTGCATCGCCGTGCAAGCAAGACGACTGGGAACGGAAACCGCGTGTTCTGCTGTCAGGGTGATGTTCACTCGGCTTCCCGCGGATTTTGGATCGCTCGCGGATCGTGGTTGCGCCGCGTGCTTTGCTCTCCGAGGGTCGACCGATCACAACCACGGGGGTATGCATGTACATAATCGAATGTGATCAGAGCGGGGCGACATTCACAGTGCCGATGTCTTTTCCGGACAAGGAAGTCGCTCTCGCCAACGCCCGCGAACTCCTGGGCGCCGGATTTCGTGTGGCCCGAATCATCGGACCCGGATTCGAGATGAAGGCGGACGCGCTCGCCACGCGCAATCAGGCGCCGTTGACCCGGCATCCGTCGCGCGCTGACGGGACGCTCTGAGCCCGCGACGATAAAGGGGCGACCCCAGGCAATTTTCTCGCCAGCGGCTCCCTTCCGCCGTAGGTGCGACAGACCGCGCGCCGGCAGTCTGTCTGGCTGGACCGCCAGAAGAACCGACATGACCGGCGTCTGCGCGTCAACGACGCAGTCGCGTTGACATCGCGCGGACATCGACATGCTATAGTGTTGGAGATCGGCACGTCAGACGGCGGGAAGAGGCTCCCATGGATCATGCGCAGTACCTCCGGGACCGCGCGGCCGAGTTCGGCAACCGCGCGATCTCCACCGCCGACCCGATGACGGCGCAACGCTTCCACGAATTGGCGATCCTGTGCTGTGAGAGCGCGGAGCGGCTGGAGCGCCGCGCCAGAGAGCGGGAGCCGGCACCTCTTGTCACCCGCTAGCGCGGCCGCACATCCGGGCTCGGCGCGCGAATTCACGCAGTGTGAGCGCTAGGTCACTCGTCTGGCAGGTCTCCGCTCTGCGCTGAATGCTTGAGCGGCACGAACGCGACCGCCATCACATCCTGCGTTGCCACCCGGCCATCCTCGTCCTTTCGGACGAGCACCAGTCGCTGCTCCCAAGCGTGGGGCCCTACCGGGGCGATCATGCGCCCGCCAGGCTTGAGTTGCGCGAAGAGTGCCGTGGGAATCTCAGGGGCCGCGGCGGTGATGATGATCGCGTCGAAGGGCGCATGCTCGGGCCAACCGAGCGCGCCATCGCCGCAGCGCAGCTCGATGGTGCCATAGCCCTCGCGCTGGAGCGCGGCGCGGGCCGCCGCCGCCAGCTCGGGGATCAGCTCGATCGTGTAGACCCGTCGCGCGAGCTCGGCGAGGATCGCCGCCTGGTAGCCGGAGCCGGTGCCGATCTCGAGCACGACATCGTCGGGCTGGAGATCGAGCAGCTCGGTCATGAGGGCGACGATGAACGGTTGAGAAATCGTCTGCCGGTGGCCGATCGGCAGCGGCGCGTTGACATAGGCATAGGGCGCCTCGGCCTCCGGCACGAAGGCCTCGCGCCGCACCTTTGCCAGCGCGGCGCGGACGCGCGTGCTCAAGCGCGTCCGACCCGTCAGGCGGGATGTCTCGCCCGTCTCCGCCTCGATCTCCGCGATCATCTGCTCGCGCGCATCCATGCCGTCCTCCCGTCAGAAGATGGTGAGGGATCCCTCGAGAAGCGACCGCCACAATGACTCCAGCCCCAGGAGGTGGCGGCGGACGATCGGGTCGACCGCCGGTTTCAGCTCGGCCGCCGGCCTGCCATCGCGCGTCGTGAGCCGCAGATGCGCGAGCTGGGGCTCCGCGACCGGCGACCCGATGCGGCTCGCCAGATAGCACTCGGCGGCAGCGGCATCCGGCACCTCGCGCACCACCGCCTCGGCGATGGCATGCGCCGCGAGATTGTAGAGCTTGCCGACATGCGAGACCGGGTTCTTGCCGGCGACGCTCTCCATGGTCATCGGCCGCCCCGGCGTGATCAGCCCGTTGGCGCGGTTGCCGCGCCCGGCCTGCCCGTCGTCCCCGGCCTCCGCCGATGTGCCGGTGACCGTGAGATAGGCCGAGCCGCTCGCGGGATCGTCGGCGGCGTTCACGGTCACCGCCGCATCGCCGCCGGCGGCGCGCGCGACGATCGCCGCCAGTTCCGCCTTCTGGCCCATGTAATCGTCGAGATCGGCGACGTGGCGATCGCAAAAGGCGCAGGCGACAGTGATCGTCGTGGCATCGCCGCGCCGCAGCGCCAGCAGTTTGGTGTCCTCGCCGAAGGCCGGATGCTCGCGCCGCATCGCGGGAGCGGTCAGTGCGCGGTCCATTGCCAGGACGCTTTGCTCCACGGGGCTCAAGGGCGCGAAGCCGACGCCGATCGAGGAATCATTGGCGAGCCAGCCGCCGGCGCGCCCTCCGCGCAGGAACAGATCGACGAGATCTTCCGATCCGGGACGGACGAGACAATGGAATTTGACGTGACGCTCCGCGTCCAGCATGTGGAAGGTCTCGCGCAGGAAAGCGCGGCCGCTTTCGATCGCCAGGCTCTCCACCGGCACGTCGACGCCCTTGCAGCGCTCAGTCGCGCGCCCGGCGAGAAAGATCTCGATCGGCGCTATGATCTTGCCGCCGCCGAATTTGGCGGCCGCGGCGCCGCCCCAGAGCAGAACCTTGTCGACGTTGTGATGCAGCACGGCGCCGAAACGCTCGACATAGAAGCGGCTGAGGGCCATCGAGAAGCGCTCCGCGATGGCGTCGCAGATCGTGTCGGGATGGCCGATGCCTTTGCGCTCCACCATCTCGAACGGGCGCGCGGCGGGATCGGGCAAGGCCGAGATGTCGAGATCGAACGTCACGAGAGCGTCCCTGCCATGGCGCTAGAGCCGGTCGATCTCGAAATCCTCGCAGGAATATCCGAGCTGGCTCAGCCCCTCCTCGAGATAATCGCCCAGCGCCGGCATGCCCGTGAGATAGGCAGCCGAGTGCAGCCGATGGCGCTCGGTCGCGAGATTTCGCGCCTCGTCCCAATCTTCCTTGGCGAAATCGCCGCGTCCCAGCCAGGCCATCGCGATCAGATCGATGACCTCGTCCTCGTTGAGGCTGTTGATCGCGGTGCGCAGCTCGACGAAGGTCGGATCGTCGGCATAATCCTCGAGCACTTCGCGCTCGCCGCTGTCGGTCGGGTTGGAGCCGGGATCGGGCTCCACCGGGTCGACCTTGGCGTCGAATTCCCGCGCTTTCACGATGATGAAGCAGACCTTCTCGATGCTGATATTCACCTCGACGGCGGGTGTTTCAGGGTTTGTTTGTGCGGCCATGTCCATGCCTCCTGCCAAGCCTCTTGCATGGCACGAGCCGGCGGCGGCCGCTTTGATGCAGGTCAAACCCGGCCCGGGCAGGGCCCTTTATGATGTTCGATGGCGGCGGCGAGGTAGCGCGGCTCAGCCGCTCGTGGCGGTCCTGGCAAAGCTGCTGCTGATATCCTTCGATCCCGCCTGGTCAAGACGTTCCAGAAGGCGCGTGCTGCGGGCAACCGCCCAGCCGCTGCGCTGAAGGATCTTTTGCCGCTCGATGACCCGCATGAGGACCTGGTTGTTCAACCCCCTCGCGCCGGCCTCAGGACCGGAAACGGCGTTCCGCACGGTTACGACGCGTCGCGCGCCTTGCCAAAGGTCGAATGACTGGGAAATGTCCGAGCAGGCGTCGCCAAGGCTTTCGGCAATGGCTTGCGCCGATCGGTCATCCTCCGCCTCGAAATCGTCGCGGCCCAGAATCGTGCCGGCGTGGCTGCGAAAGTAGACGCGATAAAATGCCAAGTTGGGCACCCTCCCGCTCCCCTAACCTCCGGGCACGGAAGGAAGTTCCGAAATCTGTGGTTTTTGGCGATGCCATCAACTTGGCCGTTATTGGGCGCGGTTCTGATCTCTGTCTGAGATGCATAACGCGGCGGCAAGGCCGCGGAGATCGCTTGTCAGTCCTGGGAGTTGAGACCGATGAATTGCTCCGACTGCCGCTTGCGCTCCTTACCGGTCAGCCAACGTTCCAGCCAATGGTCCGTCGCGGCCGTCACCGGCCGGACGGCGGTCGCCTCCGCGCCCGACACTCTTGCGGCTTCGTGCCTCTCATAGGTCGCCTGCTGATCCTCGCGCGCGGCTTCGGAGAGCGAGCGCAGCAAGGTTTCGATCCGCTTGCGCTGCCGCTTGGCCTTGGTCGTGGAACCGCCGCGCGGCCATTCCAGGCCGAGCAGGAGGCTCAATTCCACCAGCTCGTCTTCCCCGACATCGTGCAGCGTCTCCGCGAAAAGCGCGGCGTAATGCGGCAGGCTCGCATGGAGCGTCCTGCGAATATTCTCGACGACTTTCTCGGGGGATGGCGGTGGCATGCCACGGATCCCTAGGACTGGCGGTTGGAGCGCCGGTCCTCCAGATAGGAGCGGGTCAGCCCGCCAAGAGCACCGACGAGAATGATGAGCGCGACGATGCCGAAGACGTGGACCATGACGGTTCCCCAGGGCAGTACGCCGCAGCATGCTACCAAAGGTTTAATGTGTTGTTACCGACGTCAAGTCTCAGGATAAACCCGGCGCCGGAAGCCGGCCTAGCGAGCGATCGCGCGGCGCAGCCAATCCGCGATCTTGTCCTGGATGGCCGAATAGACCGCCTCCTGGTTCAGGCCGGCGCGCTTCGGCACCTTGAAGGAGTGGTCGCCGTCCGCGATGACATAAAGTTCCGCGGCGGCCGACAGGGACGCCAGGATCGGGCGCAATTCGTCCGGCGTGCCGAAGCTGTCGCGCGCTCCTTGCACGAACAGCATCGGGGCCGTGATCTCAGGCAGATGCGCGATACGGAGCTGTGATGGCTTGGCCGGCGGGTGCAGCGGATAGCCCAGCAGCACCAGCCCTGCGAAATCGCCGCGTCCAGCGGCGACCTGCGAGGCGATCCGCCCGCCCATCGACTTGCCGCCGATTGCCAGCGCCTGAGGGCCAAACGTCGGGTGGTGCCGCAGCGCCTCGATGACGGCGCGATAGCAGGCCTCGAGCCGGTCGTTCGGATCGGGTAGGCGCCGTCCCTCCTGCGTATAGGGGAAATCGAACGTCACGATATCGATGCCGCGTGCCGCCAGCGCCTCGGCGAAGCTCACCATGAAGCCGCTCGACTGGCCGGCCCCGGCCCCGTGGCCCAGGATCAGGGTGATGCCCGCGCGCTGGCGCGCCGCGCCCGCGTAGGCGAAGGCGCTTACCTGCCGATCCCGCCCGATCGGCACCTGAAGCATTGCGGGGCCCGCGATCATTTTTTTGCTTTGTTCGGATGGTGCATTTACCATGCTCGGAGTGTTTACCTGCGCAATCGCAGGAGTAGTACATGCCTCGACCCGACCCGACCATCGCCGCGAGCGACGACACCGCCTTCCGCAATATCGAGACCATCCTGCTCGAATACGATGGCGAGTCCAGCCCGAGAATGTTCACCTACGGCGCCCGCGATTGCGATCGCGCCATGCTGATGGCCCAGGTGCTTCAGCGTCTGGTGCGGCGACACTCCCTGAATCGGCGCAAGGCCCGCAGCTAGCGACGGGCGTTTCGGCGCGCCGGCCCTCCCGCCGGCCGCCTTCCGGAGGCGACCGCGCCGCGGCGCAACAGGGCGGCATCGCGGCGGTGTGCGAGACCGAGCATTTCGCCGCAATGATCCGCGCCAACCCGGCCAATCGCGACCGCCTGCTGGCGCTCGGCGCCGAGGGCTTCATCGCCGGCATGGAGCGCTGGCTCAGGGGGTTCCGCGAGGGAGCAGGATATCCCGTCGCCGGCATCAGCCCCGACGCCATGCGCCGCCTGACCGTGCCGGCGCTGATCGTGCCGGGCAACGACCGCATCCATCCCCGCGCTCCCGGGCAGGCGGCGCACCGCCTCATGCCCAAGAGCCGCTATCGCGAGGTGCTGACCGTGGATCGCGACGTCGACGTCGATGCCGAAGGCTGGGAGGCCGCCCGCGGCACGCTCGCCGCGGTGTTCATCGATTTCCTGCGCGACTGCGAGGCGCGGCGGGTGGGGTGATAGTCCGCCTGCTCCGGTAGAGTGCCCCGGCCAGTCCAGACCGTAAACGCCGGAGGGATGCATGAGCGCGCGACTGATGATTCTGAACGGACCGAACCTCAATCTTCTCGGCATCCGCGAGCCCCACATCTATGGCTCGACGACGCTGGCCGCGGTGGAGGCGAGCTGCAGGGCGTTCGCCGCGCATATCGGCGCCACTCTGTCGTTCCACCAATCCAATCACGAGGGGGCGCTCGTCGATCTCATCCAGTCGGCGCGCGAGACGGCTGACGCGATCATCATCAACCCCGCCGCCTATTCCTTCACCTCCGTCGCGATCATCGACGCGCTGAAGATATTCGCGGGGCCGATCATCGAGATCCATATCTCGAACATCCACGCACGCGACGAGCTGCATCGTCACTCCAAGATCTCGGCGGTCGCGAAATCGGTGATCTGCGGCTTCGGGCCCTATGGCTACATCATCGCCATGCAGGCGGCGGCGCAGATGCTCGAGGCGCTGCCGGTGAGAGCCTGCCGCCAGCGCTGCGCATCGGGCCGCGCTGAGAGGGGCGCTGGGCATGGTACCGCGGTCGAGATCGATGACGGCGGCGCCCGCGCCGCGGAGCTCGTCATGGCCCTTGTGCCCGATCGGCCCGGCTGCTCTACGACGAAGTAGCGCTCGTCGCTCGCGCCTTTCCCTGCGTCACCGCTCAAGACAGTCGTACGACTACAGACGCGCCAGACACAGGGGGCTAAGCGTGATCATGTATTGGATCGAACGGCGCGTTGCGCAGAATCAACTCGAATGCTCATTCACGAGATATTTCGCGAGAGCGCCATCCTAGCGCGGCCGCCCGCGACAAGCACGCGCCCCCACCCGGATTGTTCATTGCATGGCTGCGCCGCAGCCTGCTCAATGGCGCCCGGCGGAAACGTCGCCGGTCGCCGATTCCAGGAGGCAAGAGGATGGAAGGTGGAAAGGGCTATATCCTGTCGCAGCCATGGCGCATTGCCCGCCCCTACTGGTTCTCCGAAGAGCGCTGGGTGGCGCGCGGCCTGCTGGCCGCCATCCTGGCGATGAATCTCGCCCAGGTATGGATCAACGTCCGGCTCAACTACTGGCGCAACGATTTCTACGATACGCTGCAGAATTATGACGAGCGCCGTTTCTTCTACCAGCTCGGCCTCTTCGCGCTGTTCGCTGGCGCCTACATCGTGCTGCTGGTCTATGGGACCTATCTGCAGCAGATGCTGCAGATCCGCTGGCGGCGATGGATGACGGATGTCTATCTGCGCGAATGGCTCACCGACAAGACATACTACCGGCTTCAGCTCGCGGGCGACGGCACCGACAACCCGGACCAGCGCATTTCCGAGGATCTCAATCTCTTCCCGGCACAGACGCTGAACCTCCTGCTCGGCCTCCTCACCAATGCGGTGCAGGCCATTTCCTTCTCCTTCATCCTGTGGGACCTGTCGGGGCCGCTGGTCTGGTCGATGGGCGGGTGGGGAACCCTCTCCATCCCCGGCTACATGTTCTGGGCGGTGCTCCTCTACACGGCGGTCGCGACCTGGATCGCCATCCGGCTGGGGCGGCCGCTGATCAGCCTCAACTTCGCGCAGCAGCGTTTCGAGGCCGATTTCCGCTTCAGCCTGGTGCGGCTGCGCGAGAATACGGAGAGCGTCGCGTTCTATGGCGGCGAGGCCTGCGAGCTCGACACCTTTGCCGAGCGCTTTCGCAACGTCTTCGACAATTTCTGGGCGATCATGCTGCGCACCCGAACGCTGGGCTTCGCGCAATTCGGCTCCGGCCAGGCAGCGGTCGTGTTCCCCTATCTGGTGGCGGCGCCGCATTATTTCGGGCAACGCATGAAGCTCGGTGTGATCCAGCAGGTTGCCGACGCCTTCGTCCAGCTGCAGGGCTCGCTCGCCTACGTCATCAACGCCTATAACGACATCGCGACCTGGGCGGCGGTCGTGCGCCGGCTCGCGAGCTTCCGCGACCGGGTCGACGAGATCCAGGCCGCGGCAGAGGCGCCGCAGCCGATCGTGATCGAGCGCGGCGGCGAGGGCGTCGCCGTCGCCGATCTCACCCTCAACCTGCCGGACGGAACCAAGCTGCGGGACGGGCTTAGCCTCGAGGTCGCGCCCGGCCAGGCGGTGCTCATCAAGGGGCCGACGGGGAGCGGGAAGAGCACGCTGCTGCGCGCCATAGCGGGCCTCTGGCCCTTCGGCCGTGGCTACATCCGGCTCGATGCGCGGCGCGCCTTCTTCCTGCCGCAAAAGCCCTACATTCCGCTTGGCAGCCTGCGCCATGCACTGCTCTATCCCGACCGCGGCCGCGACGTGCCCTCCGAGCGGCTCGCCGAGGTCCTGAAGCAGGTCGGCCTTGGCCGCTTCACGGCCGAGCTGGACACGGTCGATCTCTGGACGCAGCGCCTCTCGGGCGGCGAACAGCAGCGCCTTGCCATCGCGCGGGTCTTGCTGGCGGAGCCCGCGACCATCTTCCTCGACGAGGCGACGGCCTCGCTCGACGAGAGCGGACAGGCAGTGCTCTACCGGATCCTGCGCGGCCTGCCCTGGCACCCGACGATCATCAGCGTCGGCCATCGCGGCACGCTGCGGCAGTTCCACGATCGCGTCTTCGACCTGGCGCCGCTCCCGGCGACGTGAGCCTCAGCAGATCCGCGAGAGCTGCTCGCCGGAGAGCCAATCGACGATGCGGCCGCCGCCGAAGCCGGTCGTCATCTGCACGAAGCGGTGCTCGTCCTCCACCACCTCGCCGATGAGGGCGGCGTCGCGTCCGAGCGGATGGCCGCGCATGGCGGCGAGCACGGCGTCGACCGATCCGGGCGCGATGATGGCGACCAGCTTGCTTTCAGTGGCGAGCGAAAGCGTGCAGACGATCGTTGAAGCGCACCTCTCGGGTCGCCGCGTCATGGTGATCGACCAGCGCCCGCGCATTGTCGACCAGAACCTCCTGAGGCACGCCGCCAAAGTGGCGGAACCCGCCTTCCAAGCCATCGAACCAAGCCGAATGCCGCTCGTGCCGGAACGCCCGCATGTAAAGCCGCCGCGAGTGGCAGGCCGCGGCAACGCGAGCCAGAATCGCGTCTTTCGCTTACCTGCCGCATGGCTCGCCGGAAGCAACTAAGGCCAAGTACTCGAAACAATTGGCGGACCCGACACGATTCGAACGTGCGACCTCTGCCTTCGGAGGGCGTTTCGATAACCGCGCTAGGCTACGATATTCTGCGCCATAGCGCGCCAACTTATTGAAGTCACTTGCATTTGTCGAGTCCCGCGCCGAAATTCGTACGCGACAACGCGCGCCCATTTGCCTCCTGCTGCTTCCGCTACGCTTCCGTGGAGGCGGCTGCCGAGCGACAACAGGAGCCGAAAAATGCCTAAGTTGACAAAGCGATATGTCGACTCGACCGAGCCCAAAGATGCCGATTATTTTGTCTGGGACGATGAGCTACCCGGATTCGGGCTGCGGGTTTTCGCCTCTGGCAAGCGCAGCTTTCTGATCCAGTACCGCGCTTTAGGACGGACCCGCCGGGTGACCATTGGCTTTTATGGCATCTGGGCGCCGGAAGAAGCGCGACGGGAGGCACGTTCCCTCCTTGGACGCGTTGCCAAAGGAGAAAACCCCGCAGACGAGCGGGAGATCGACCGCAAGGCCATCACGGTGAAGGAATTGTGCGAGCGATACCTCGCCGATGCCGAGAATGGCCTTGTTCTCGGCAAAAAGCGTCAACCAAAAAAACCGTCGACGCTCGCCACTGATCGAGGGCGGATCAAGCGGCACATCGTTCCCCTTCTGGGCTCACGTCGCGTGAAAGACGTGACAACCACCGAAGTGCACAGGTTTCTGAAGGATGTATCCGCGGGAATGACGAAGACCGACGAAAAGACGCGACGTCGTGGTCGCGCGATCGTACGCGGCGGGCGTGGAACGGCGTCAAGGACAACGGGCTTGCTCGGCGGGATATTCTCCTATGCCGTCGCTCACGGGATCACCACTATCAATCCGGTCCGGGGTGTTCGACGTCCCGCTGACAATATTCGCGACCGGCGGCTGTGCGTGGAAGACTATCAGATGATGGGTGAAGTCCTTCAGAGGGCCGAAAAGTTCGGGGATGGCGTCAATGTTGTTGCAATGGTTCTGCTACTCGCCCTGACGGGCTGTCGGCGAGGAGAGATCATCAATCTTCGGTGGGAGGAGATGGACGAGACAAAAGGTTGCTTTCGTCTGCGCAATACGAAGGAAGGTCCCTCGATCCGCCCTGTCGGGAAGGCCGCCTTCGCCGTTTTGGCAAGAATCCGTCCGGACCGGGCGACGGGATATGTCTTCCGCGGCGGGGCCGAGGGGAAGCCATTCCTCGGGTTTCCCAAGGCGTGGGCTTCCATCTTCAAGAACGCGGCCCCGGCCGGGATCACGCCGCATGTGTTGCGCCACAGCTTCGCCAGCACTGCCAATGACCTCGGCTTTACCGAGGCTACCATCGCCGTGCTGCTCGGGCATTCGCGCGGAACCGTCACGAGCCGATACGTGCATCATGTGGATGCGGTGCTCGTGAGTGCCGCAGATATCGTAGCCTCACATATTTCGAACAGCATTCAGCTCAAGAGATCGTCAGATGCGGAGAACGCCGCGGAGGCTGCCGATCACGGAGATCGTTCGAGCTTGGGCAAAGGAAGCTCGGTGGCGCACCCTTTGCTCGAAGCCGATACGACAGCCGGCGAATCCTGCGCGGTCGCGGCCGAATAGCTGTGAAATGCATTCAATTGCTATTGGACGCGAAACCCGCCCCTCAGGGGGTCACTATTGCGCGATTGCGCGCGAATTTACACGGGTCATGCTCGTCAACCACGGTCCGGTCGGGGACGTGCTGGGCCGCGTGAGTGCGGCAGTGCGTGAGAGATGTCAGGCCGTCGGGAACCTCACGCCGATGATGCCCGCTGTGCGTGAGAAGCTGCGGTCAGCTGTGCTCCGCGTCACCCTGCTCAACATCGAGCCAGCGATCTAGCGTCAGCTTCTAGTCCCTTGGTGCTTCCATCTCGGCCAGCGGCACCGGGCCATCCAGGCCGCGTTCGGCTGGTGGGATTGTCATCTCCACGATTTCACCATCGGCGGGCTACGCTACTGCGATCCGAAGCAGACGGGCGAGCCCGAGCTCGAACACGACGCTCGCTCATTCGACGAGGCGGCGGTTCGGCTCCGCGACTTCGGCCGCGTGCCCGATCAAAGCTACTTCTAGTCTAATAGCCCGTGTCGATGCGCCGCCCGAGGCGAGCCTCGGTGCCGCTGTCCGCTACGCCCTCGCCCTCGAGCAGCAGCGCGCGTGCCGGATTCGAGCCATCGTTGGTCCGCAGGGCGAGATCGACTGGGCGGCGCTGGCGATGACGGAGTTGATGCCACCGGTCGAGTGAGCGTGCCGGCTTGACGGCAAGCTACGCGCGTCAAAAGGCCAAAGCCAGAAGCTGTAGCGCAAGCTTGGCGGCGAAGAATGCCAGGACTGGCGACGTAAGGGCAGCCCAGGCGAACCCGTGCGGGCTCCCCTCCATATCGCCCGTGGTGACCCTCGTGACGAGGGCCATCAGAAGCGCCATCCCGCCGCCGACGATGATGGAGACCGCGAACATGCCGACGCTGATGAGAATGACGTGCGCCCATATCGGGACATGCGCCGGCGCCGAGGCGAGCCAGTTGTAATAGGCGAGGCCGATGAACCAGCCGCTAATCGTAAATTTTGCGGCGTAGGTATTGATGATCTCGATATAGGGGGAATGAGGAATTTGGCTCATCGCGATCTCCCTGCCGCGCTGACGCTGGGCAGCTTGCGGCAGATCAGCGCGGATTGATCTCCATGGCGTCGGTCACCCGCCTTTCATCCATCCGCTCGACGACGCACGGCGGATCGATCTCCATGGTATAGATCACGCGCTTTCCATCCACCCGCTCGACGACGCGCACGTGGAGCTGATCGCCCCCGACGGTGACCCGCCGCTCGTCCCCCTCCTTCCACAGTGGGATGTTGATGCTACCGGAGGGGGTGTATTCGGTTTCTCCTTTGCGCTTCAGCATGTGGTGATAGTTCGCCATTACTTGCGCTTCCTCTCGTCTGGGGCTTTCCGCGCGCTGTCGGATCGCAGATGGGGAGGGCGCCGGCTCTCGGCGACGTGGAAGGAAGAGGTTAGCGCCGGCGCCGCTTGGACAGCGAGCCGCCGCCCGACTTGCCGACGACGCGCGCCGGGCGATATTGGCGCCATGCCATTTTCGGTTCGCGATCCCGTGCTGCTGGACTGGCTCGCCCGCCTCGACCCCGAGGACGAACTGGTCGCCCGCCTTGCTGTCCGCGGCGTCGCTGGCCGATTCCGGAGCGACGGACCATGGAACCGCCGCATCGATGAGCTTATGGCGCAGATCAAGCCGGATGAGGATCACCTTGCCGTCATCCTCCGGCGGGCACAGCGGATGGGAGAGGAGGTGGGGGCGCGGCGCTCCGCCGTCACGCGTGTGCCAGGCCGGCGGCCGCGGAAAAGGGCCGCCATCGGCTCGATGAGGAAATCGGCGCCATCGATGAGCGGCGCCATGTCCGGCGAGATCGCCGCGGGCGATCAGCCGCCGACAGCTGTCGCCGGTGCGCGCCTCCGGCGCGGCTGGATAGCAATGGAGTTGGCGCTGACAGCACCACCCGGCGCGTAGGCCGGAACAAGCCTGCGTAGTTTCCGAGCCTGACGTCGTGGGATAGCTGCCAAGTATACTTGCGCCGCACGTGGGACAGTCGTCTTCACGGCGAATATCGGGTAAATTGTCAGATCCGCATGCTGAAACGCGGCGAAATTGACATGTCCCATGCAACGCAGGGGGACCGCATGACCGCCAAATTCACCGAACGCCGCTTTCGCAAGTTCTCGACCGTCATAACGGCCTTGGCACTCGCCGCAATGCTCGACGCCGTGGCAATGCCGGCCCTGGCTCATGGCGGAGGCGGAGGTGGCGGACGCGGCGGTGGTGGCGGTGGCTACGGCGGTGGTTACGGCTTCCGCGGCGGGTTCTTCGGCGGCTTTGGTGGGTTTGGCTTCTACGATCCGTTCTGGGGATATCCGTATGGTGCCTATCCCTACGGCTATCCGGCCTACGCTTATCCCGCCCCCCTACGCTTATCCCTATGGCTATCCTGCTGCCTCGGCGCCGCCCGCTGCGGCCCCGCCACAAGGCGCACCGACCGGGCCGCCGCCTCAAAGCGTATGGTATTTCTGCCAGTCATCGAAGGCCTATTATCCTTACGTCTCATCGTGTCCGGAGCCGTGGCGACAGGTGCCGACGACGCCCCCGCATTGACTCGATCAAAATTCGGCAATGGGAGGGCTCATGGCTCCGGGCGTAGATCGCGCGCCATCCCGGCGGGGCGCTCGCCTTTTTCGCTGGGCTCGCCGAGAGGCGCCTGCGGCATATGGTCGAGCGCGGCGTCAAGCCTCCGCCGGTGTTCATAACCGCGTCATATTCCCCGAGCATCGGCGCCTTCGATATTCGGATCATTCCGCCTCACGCGTAATAGATGATGATTGAGGGCGGCATCGTGTCTCACGGCTACTGATAAAACCCCTCCCGGGCTCATTTGCGCCAGCGCCGGCGTGTCGGCGCCGTTGCCGCGCTCGACGCTCATAGCAGTGCGTTAGCCCATCCCTCGGCGCCCGCGGGCGGCTTCGCGATATGGCGTGCGGATTCCAATCTGCCATCCAGCCCCTTATCGTTGTGCCGTCCGCGGCCTCCATGACTCTTCTCCCCCACAGCTTGGCCGGTTTAAACCGTGGCAGACACAAGGTGCATCACCGTGCTCCATTCGCATTCAAGCGTTCGCGAGATATCTCCGGCGGCGGCGAGAGCACGAGGAGGCTATGTGTCGGCGGCCCCCTTTTCATGGCACAGCAGATCGCGTAGCTGGCGCAGAACTTCATCGGCCCGCGAGACCTGGATCTGGCTCTTTTCCAAGACCTCGCCAAGCTTTTCCCGTGCCGACCGGCTATCCGCAGCAAACAGGCGGATTCCCGCGTCGAGGTAATTGCCGATCGCTGTCAGCGGTTCGGCCAATTCGTGGACGAGGGCGAGGCAGGCCTGCTTTAGGTCGCCATTCCCTTGGCCTTCCTCGCTTTTCCGCGCCTCTGGGGGCGTTGGCATTGACGATTCTTCTCCCGAGGATAAGGAGTTCTAGGGGGCTTAGTCAGCCTGCGAATCGATCTTAACCGTTTCCCTGTACCAGGAAAGCGTTGACTCTCTCCAGAATTTGATCCTGATCAAGGTTGGAACCGCCCCCTCGGTGCAGGGTGATCGTCAACGAGCGACAGCGCTACCGCACGTTGCAATTGTAGCGCCAACGTCATCAAGGTCGGAATGGGCAAAAGAATTTTCGACGACGGCGATCCCCCGCCTCCCCCCGGCCCGTCGATCGCTGCGACGGCCTTATGGGGTTCTTCAAAAGGGAAGAAGGCGCAGCTGCTTACCGATGAGGAACGAGCCCAGCTTTCAGTCATCGCATCAGTCGTCCGCTTCAGGAAAGGGACGCAGATTTACCATGAGGGGGATCACGCCGGCGCTGTGTTCAACATCATTGGCGGCGTCGTCAAGGCCTACAGGGCATTGCCGGACGAGACGGAGCGCATTGGCGCCTTCTTGTTTGCAGATGATCTGTTCGGGCTGGCCCAGGAGGGGAAGTACGTCAACTCGGCAAAGGCGGTGACCGCCGTTACAGCTTACCGGCTACCAGTGTCCGCGCTGGAGAGCCGGCTCCCGAAGAATGCCGCTCTCGAGTTTCACGTGATCTGCAAGCTTTGCCACGAACTGCGCGAGGCACAGCGCCATGCGTTCCTCCTCGGGCACCGAGATGCCCTCGTCAAGGTCGCGATGTTCATTCAATTGCTCGAACACCATCAAGCTGCCAAAGGCGAAAGCACGAACGAGCTGTATCTCCCGATGAGCCGGTCCGATGTTGCCGACTACGTCGGGATGTCGCTGGAATCGGTGAGCCGGTCGTTCCGCACCCTCGCAAGCCGCGGCGTCATCAGTTTCAAAAACAAACGGAATGCAAAAATCGAGGATCGCGCTCAATTGGACACGATCGCGTCGCAGGACGATACACGCGGCAAAGCTCGCCAGCGAGCGAGACGGGAATGACGGTACGGCGGATCCTTGTGTCTCGGCGCCCGTCTGAATGCCGACCATAAGTCTAATACTGGCGCAAACGCCGTTGATCTAGGTCAAAGCGTCCGGGGGTGTCAGGACGTACAAAGGCAGGTGGAGGATTCGCCGTGTCGCGCGGGGCCACAATATACGTCGTCGACGATGACGATGCCGTTAGAGACTCCATTCGGGTGGCGCTCGAATGCGAGGACTTCACGGTTGTCGAGTTTGCCTCGGGCGCGGATTTCCTTCGCCATGCGCGTTCGGACGGCCGCAGTTGTCTCGTGCTCGATGTGCATATGCCCGGCATGAGCGGGCTTGAGCTTCTTGACCGGATCCGGCGTGATAAAATGATCCTTCCGGCAATCGTCATGACGGGAAAGCCCAATCCTGCAATAGCGCGGGCTGTCGACCGCGTTGGCGCGGCGTTGTTGGAGAAGCCGTTCCGGGCAAATGAATTGGTGGACACCATCGAAAGAGTTCTCCGCACCGCGGAGCGCAAGGTCTGCTAGGTCGCGCGGGCAGACTGGCCACCCCGGGGGCAGGATCATTGGCCAAGGGCGGCGAGATCGAGGATCCCGTCGGCGGTCCGATCCGCCATGGGCGGGACGAGGTGGCGGGGCTCTTCGCTTCCGGGTTAGCGGCTCTGGCGTCCCACGTGGAGATCAAGGTGCTCGCGGCGTTACCGAGCGGCAACACCATCGCCGCGCACTGGACCATGACCGCGCGCGGCAAGGCCGGGCGCGAGGTCGAGGCCGAGGGAATTGACGTGCTGCAGGTGGATGCGCACGGCCTGATCGTCCGGGCAGACGGCTGCCGAACCGGGACCCACCCGGAGAGAGGGATAACATGCTGAAATCGAGCACAAATAGGCCTACACGGTGGGGTCCCGATCGGCGCCGATCGGGCCCCCACCTGCACTCAAATTCCCGACGTTGAATCAATGTATTACCCCAGATCTGGAAGGGGGGCCCGGTTCGGTGCTGAAACACAGGCAAATCCGCAGATCGAACTCTGATTTCATAGCCGCGACGCTGATGTTGGCGTTCGGGGTCATCCTTCTGAGTGGCGCACTCCAGCGGCGGTTTGCCATGGCGGGTGCGGGGATTGGACACTTTGTCGAAGGCGTGTTGGCGCGAATCACCCCCGCAGGCGGGCGAGGCCAGTTCCTGGTCGGGTTGCTGCTTGGTGCGGTGTGGAGTCCATGCGGTGGTCCGACCTTGGGCTTGGCCGCGCCGCCAGGCAGAGGATCCGCTGTTGCCGAACCACGTTGTCCGGGCGGAGGTGCTCGATCCGCTGCCGGTGCACGAGGCCGATAGGCGCGATTTCGAGACGATCCTCAGAACGACAGCCCGGCAAGTGATCTGCTCGCACGCGCGCCGCGACGCGCAGGGGCGCATCAACGGGCTTTCGCCGCTCTATCCGAAGTCGCAGGCCCCAATTTATCGCCAGCGGGCGCGGATACCGCAGCACGCCGCCGGCTGGTCGGACCGGCTGTTCGCCCGGCCTGCGGAATTCCAGGCCCTGCCGCTGGCACGATCGGCCTGTCGTGCTGGATCGACTGGAATACCGATCGCTTGACCGCCCATGACGTTCGACATCAATTCGGGCGCGAAGCTCATTCTCAGCGCCGCGGCCAACCTACCGACGCTTGCAACCCATCTCGGCATCGTCGAGAGCCTGCATCGTGAGCTGTCGGCCTTGCCGTCCAGGCGTTGCGGCGGCTCGAGCATGGCTTCTACTGGGGGCCGCGCGGCACCGTCGCGGCGTTGTCGCTCTCGCTTCCGCTAATCCTCCGCTGCCTCCCGAACAGAAGAAGCCGTAGCGGGTTGTCGGCTTTCGGCGATCCCGGCGTTGCTAATTCCGAATCATCGAAGGCGCCGACATCGACGGCCCAGGCCCCTTGCTGCGGCCTCAAATTTGCGAGGATCAAACCCGAGCTGACCGCCTTCATTATGGGACGACGATCACGATGCACGGGGCCAACATCATCACCTTCTGTGAAATGCTCCCAAGCAGCAGTCCGGCCACACGCCCCCGGCCCCGCTTGCCCACCACGATCACGTCAGCTTCACGTTCCTTGCCGACCGAGAGGATCATCTCGGCAGGTTCGCCCACACGGACCTCGGTGTCGACACGCCGCGCCCCTCTCGCTTCTGCACGCCTCTTTGCTTTGTCCAAGATATCGTTTGCCGTATCCCTAAGCACCTCGGACAAAGATGTGTTCTCCACCCTTCTCGGCACCCTGAGATCGGCTCTGAGATCGCCGGCGGGATGGGCAGGACCGGTGCCCGTTGACGCCAGTGTCGATGCCGAAATCACATGAAGCAGAACGGCATCCGCAGTGAACTTGGTCGCCAAGTCGGCTGCGAAATCAATTGCGCGGTCGGCGATATCGGAGCCGTCCGTAGCGGCGACGATGTAGCGCATGTAATCCTCCTTTTGCACGACCTCGATGCCGTAATCGCTCGAAAGACGCCGAACATACGTTTTTGATTTATTATCAGATCGACTGAACCCGGGGGCTTTGATCTACGTCAAGACCTCCCCGCTCCTGCTCAAGGCGGCTCGGTCAGAATCTGAATTGACTTGATCGCGATGCATCGCCGGCGTCCGGGCGACGCTGTGGCCGCCGTCTCAGCCTCTGACGCCGGACGCCGCGGCTACTCGGCTAGCACCGCCCGCCCCGAATCCGATCCCGCCTCGACCAGGAACAACGACTCGCGCTCGTCAAAGATCTCGCTGAGCGCGAGGTCGAACCCGGCGACCACCTTGGGGCCCGTGTTCATGGAGACGCAAAACCAGGCGCCGCCGGCCGAGCCGCAATTGACCGCGACAAGGAAAGCGCCGCGGCGCTGCGTTCGGTAGTGTAGATCGACGTGCGGGCCACCGATGAAGATCCGGTCCTGAATCGCGATCGCATACAGCGCGCCGGCGCGGATTCCAATCAAGGCAAACCGCTCGGCAGGGGTCGGACCCGGCACAGCGCGCACACCGTCGGCGTTGCGTTCCGCGCGCCAAAGGCGCTGTACCGGTGGGTGCAGAAATTTCTTCGACGAATGCGGCCCGACGGCATAGCCGAAAAGCGCGTCGTCGTCGCGGCGCACAAGCCGGTAACGCCCGCCATCCTGCTCGTCGCTCCAGTCCCGCGGTAGATCAGAAACCGAGGCCAAGTCGTCGTATACGACGGCTTGGTCACGAATGGTTGGACCCACCACGCGCCAGCCGCGCCGCCGGAGTCAATCACGCGATCATCACGAGCCATCATGGAAGTCGCTTCCTTGAGGCTTGCTTCGGGCCTCAATGCGGTCCGGGTTGAGGTTGAGTGCGCGAGGCCGGAGCGGCGAGGCCACGAACCCGATCGACCACCTGACCGGCGAAGACGACGCCGGCGGCGCTGACCGGAAGGGCCGCGGCATTGAGCGCTTCCGCCGTCCAGGTATTGCAAGTATTGCCGATGTCGTAGGTGCCTGCCGCTGCATAGAACGCGCTCTCCGGCTCCGGGCCATCGCCGGCGCGACGGAGCTCGCCCTTCCCGTCTTTGTCGAGATATCCCCAGAGATACTGCGACAGACGGTCCATGCCCTCTAGCGACACCGGGACGGCATAGACATCGGCAGCGCCGAAGGTCTCTGCTGGCGAGCGATGCAGGCCTCTTACCAGCATCACCGCCGGTCCGGGAACAAGGGCGCGCATCAGATCCGCCAAGCCGGGGTTGGCCGCCATGTAATAGTCGCGTTCTCCCCAGCCGAATACAAAGTAGCTCGCGCCGGGGAACTCACGCTCGAGCGCCGCCAAGGGCCCGGTGATCCCATCCGCCCGAAGGCCGATCTCCGTATGCCAGCCGAGCGCCGCCACATAGACTGTCTCGGTCCTGGGTGCCCCGCCCTCGTAAGGCTCCGGCCCCCAGACGCAACTGGTCAAGAGCCGGACAGCCGCGCCCGCGAACAGCATCCCAGCGACGCGGCGGCGGTTCAAGGACAGGTTCATGTCACAAGTTGCGTATGGTCGCCGGGGGCAAGGAGCGCACTGTCCAACACCGACTGTTGTGTCTCAAAAGAGTAAGCCGTCAAACTGCGTGGCTGGGCATTTCGGAACTTTAGCCCTATCACGAGCTTGGGTGCTACGCATCTTCAGCCCTTCGCTCTTGGACGAAGTCGAATTGTCGCTGCTTGGCGCCGGGCGATGAGGACGAAATGATGCCGCGCGCTTCATCATCCGCGGGGGTGTCCGTGCTAGGTTTTGACAATCTTGCGATGCGCCTTTTCGCGCTGCTGGAAGATTGGCGGCGGGCGCAGGGCGAAGCGCTTGGTTTGCTGGGCTTCGGCCCCGCCGAAAGCAGCTACCGCATCATCGCCTCGGGTCCGCATTGGCGTCTGCGCGCCTATGCTGAGAGCAAGGACGCCCCGGCGATCCTCATCGTCTCCGCCCCCATAAAGCGGCCTTATATCTGGGATATCGCTCCAAGTGCGAGCGTCGTGCGCTTTTGCCTGCGCCGCCGCCTGGAGGTCTACCTGATCGAGAGGACGCCGCTTGGCTCGGGTGATGATGCAATGGGTCTCGACAGCTATGTGGACGCCATCGGCGAGGGTGTCGCGCGTCTCGCGACGGACGGAGGCGGTCCGGTGAGACCGTTCCTCATGGGCCATTCGCTCGGCGGGACGCTTGCTGCCATATTCGCGTCCCTGGAGCCGGAACGCCTCCAAGGCCTTGTCCTGCTTTCTTCGCCGCTTTGCTTTCACCGCGGGACGAGCCGCTTCGGAGATGCGCTTGTCGCGATCGTTCCGCCAGGCCTGTCCAACATTAAGGTTGTTCCGGGCTCCTTGCTTTCGCAGCTGAGCGTCATGGCGTCTCCCGAAACCTTCCTTTGGTCGCGACTTGCCGACGCGGCGCTCAGCGCAAGCGATGTCGAGGCCGCGGAAATCCACGGCCGGATCGAGCGGTGGTCACTCGACGAAGTTCCACTATCGGGAAGGCTGGTCGGTCAAATCGAGCGCTGGCTTTACCGCGAGGACCGGTTTTGTCGCGAAGCGCTGGTCATCCGAAACAGGGCGATCGGTCCCTCTTGCCTCCGAAATGCGCCCCATAGCGCTCCTTCGCCAAGTCAAGCGGAATGTCGAACGCGACGAACTTCTCGATGCCCTTGAGCTCGAGCTTCTTCAGAAGTCGCTGGTCCTCGGCCGACGCGTAGGATGTCAGGATGATCAACGCGCCGCTGGCGGTCAGCAGCAGCATCGATTTCATGGTCACCTTTTGGTTGCCGTCAACGAGCTGGTTCGGGGCCGCCGATACGCGCTGCGACGCGCGCTCGAGCAGCGCAACGACCTCCTCGTCGCTCACTTGATGGAAGTCGGCATAAAATTGTCCGATAGCATAGAACTCTTCAGGGTTCGCGAGGAGCGCGGCAACGATACGCCACCACGGGCGCTTGCCCGGTCTATATTCGAGCCGCAGCGTGCGGTCCAACGGCATGGCGCCTCCTGCCGCAGGGACAACGCCGAGATCCGCGGCGCCAAAGTTCGGCACCTTGCTTCTTATCTGGGCGCAGACGGTCCTCAGCGCATCTCTCCATGACCGATTTTGCGTCCCCTCCGAACCTTGCGATCGCCCCCTATGTGATGGCGAGACTATGCTTTCGTACGAGCAGGCGGCGTCAATGTTCGGGGCCGCAATCGACAGCACGACCCGCGCCATCGGACCCATCCGTCGTCATCAGCAACCATCTCGTTCTCATGCGGCCGCGGCATTGATCGAGATCAATCGGCGCAGCGGCTGGATGGGTTAGCGTCATCGCGTCGTCGAACCGATCGATTGCTGCCGTGCCAAAATCCGGGACGTATCGGAACGGAGCGAGCCATGACCTACAAGGATCTTATCGTCCATGTCGACCCATCGCCACAGGGCTTGGCCCGCCTCAAGCTCGCGGCCAACATCGCGGAAGGACACCAGGCCTACCTCACTGGGGTGTTCCTCAAGCAGGCGCCAATGCCGCCATCACCTCTGGCTGTTGCGGTGGGAGCGTATGCGGGCATGCCGGACGACGATCAATCGAGCCGGCGAGACGCCGAAGCCATGGTGGCGAAGGCCGCGGAAAGCTGCGAGGCGGAGTTCAGGAGGGAACTCGAGCGCGCCGGGGTCAAGGGCGAATGGCACGTCCTGGACGCGACATCCCTGCACGCAATCATCCGGCAGGCGGGATATGCCGACCTCATCATCATCGGCCAGGTGAAGCCGGGCGCCGACAAGGAGACGACGGATCTTCCTGCGGAGATTGCGCTCGCCTTCGGATGCCCCGTTCTCGTCGTCCCCGAGGCAGGAATATTCGAGGCCGTAGGCGGCCGCATTATGATCGCATGGAAAGCGGGCCGCGAATCCATACGCGCGGTCAACGATGCCCTTCCGTTCCTCGAGCGGGCCAAGTTCGTCGCGGTTTACGCAGTCGATCCCGGCGAGGGCACGGGGCGATCGGGCACGAACGCTCTTGATGGAATTGCCCAGAACCTCGCGCGGCATGGCATCCGAGCGGAGAGATACGTCATGCCGGCATCCGACAAGGTTGTTGGCGAGGCACTGCTGTCGCGGGCTGCGGATTTCGACAGCGACCTCATCGTAATGGGCGCCTACGGGCACACGCGTCTCCGAGAGGTCATCTTTGGAGGCGCCACCCATTCGGTTCTCAGGGCGATGAAAATACCGGTCCTCATGTCGCACTGAGGCCCCTTCCCTCCACCGGCGTTGCCCGGCTTCAGCGGTACTGCGGACCTCTCCGCCACCCCAGGGCGTCCGGCCTATCCCTCGCGGGTGTCCGGTTAGTCATCCCTGACCACGCCTTGGGGCTTCCCGTGTTGCGTACGCTTTCCTTGTGTACATGTTGTCGCCACTACCCCGGCACAGCGACGGGAGCACTCTTCGCTCATCCACCCCCGTCGTGTCAGCCTTCCCCGATAGGGTTGTCGGGTCGGCCTGCGCATCGTCCTTTTCGAGGCTTGCTTGGCGTTCACTCGCGTTACGGCCTGCACACTCGCGCTGTCACCAATTCGTGACACGCTTTCCGAAGGCTTCAGCCATTTCGTTACCTCCATAGCTGCTCCGGTTGCTTCCGGCTGGAGCGGTCGCCGGGTGGGGCTTGCACCCACTGGAAAGCGCCGCCTTCTCACGGCGCACACCCTAGCCGGACATCGGGGGCGCGCTGGGTTTTCGCTTTGGTTTTTTGTGGAGCCGGACGCGGAAAAACGTCCAGCGTCGGACCTTCCTGGAAAATCAAGACGGTGCCAAGCGCCTTGCCGCCAGCGGGATGTTCTTCCCATCCGGCATATCCGTCAACGTCGGAGCGTCGATCAGCGGCTTCAGCTCCGGAGCGAGTGCCTTGAGGAGCGAGACGGCGGGCGCGCTTGTGAAATGGTACTCCTCGGCGTCCGCGCCGGTGACGTAGGCGGTCACGGTGCCATAGAAGCGCTCGCCCAGGAAGAAGACAAAGGTGGCCGTGCGGTCGACGACGCGGGACCCAATGAGTGCGCGACCGGCGCCGAAGGTGTCGAAGCGGTTGTCGCCAGTCCCGGTCTTGCCGCCGATGGGGAGCGCAGCGCCATCCGCGCCAGCGAAGACGCCGCGCACGCGTACAGCCGTCCCGTGGGCCACGACCCCCATGAGCGCACGGCGGATGGTTGACGCCACTTCGGGAACCATGACCCGCTCAGGCCCCTCCGGCTGATAGGTCATCCGCGTTTCATATGGCGTGCCGGCTGCGAAGTGTACCGCTTCGAGATCCGTCGTGGGAAGTTTCACGCCGCCATCGAGGATGATCCCCATCAGAAGGGCGAGCGCCTCTGGACGATCCCCGGAGCTGCCGATGGCCGTAGCGAGCGATGGGACGAGGTGTTCGAAGGGGTAGCCCTGTCGGCGCCAATCCCGCAACATCCGATCGAAAGCGTCCTCTTCGAGCAGAACGCGGATGCGGACATCCTGCTTGTGCGCGTTGCGGGTCTTAAACAGCCAGGAATAGGCCTCTTGGCGGATCTGCTCGCTCGCCTCCATCGTCTGGCCGCGCAAAGCACCCGGGTGCGCCTGCAGGTAGGCGACGAGCCAGAGCTCAAGCGGATTGACGCCGGCGAGATACCCTCGGTCGCTGAGCGAGAAGAGTTTAGGGGCGAATTTCGCGTAGAGCTCGGAGACCTCGTCATCATCGAGCGAAACGCCCGGAAGCCAGGCCGCCAAGAAGTCTCGCAGATCGGATACAGACGCTTCAGGCCTGACAGATCGGAAGACAACAGCGAGGCGACGCGGCATCGGGTGGGTGTGGCCGGCGAGGTGTGCGATCGCCTGGTCCGGCGTGAATCCTCGGTATTCACCATAGAAGCGGCCGAGATAGGAGCGTCCCTCTTGGTCCGCAAAGCGCCTAAGATAATCTTCGCGGGCGGAATTTTCGTGGTCGCCGAGCACGGGCGCGTCGCGTTCAGCGCTCTCGGCCTCGTAATGGCGAATGATATCCCGCATCAAGCGGACGAATGCGAGGTTGATGGAATGCTCGAATGCCTCCTCCACCGTCGGCTTCTGGTCGTCTTCGACTTTCTCGAAGTTGTGGAAGACTTGGACGCCGCCGCCGGTGAAGAAAGTCTCGAAGGGACTCGCCGAGTACTGGCGCCGCATCGCTGCATCGAGCATAGGCTGCAGGCCGCGATCGGCGGCGCTCGCAAGGTACTCGGCGGACCAGCGGCGAATCGGATCCTCGGTGGACGTGGCCGCCTTGCGCAAATCTGCAGCCGACCTCTCCGCCATCTCGCGGTGGTGCTCGGCGATGATGCCGAGATACGTTACCAGCGTCCGCAGCTTTGCGGTCGATCCTAGGATGAGCTTCGCACCCGAATTGATGTCGAACGGCTGATCGAGGCTGTCAGCGTGGACCCGGACGTAATTGCGGTCGGCTCCGCGTTCATACAGGACGACGCTGTAGGCGACGCGGCTCGGATCCTCGCGGCCGAGCAGCTTGTCGCCGACGAGGCCCAGCGACTTGATGGCATCGCGGTCCTTGAGATGCTCAAGCGCGGCGGCGACGCGGTCCTGATCATACGCGCCGAAGGTAGTCTCGACGGACATATCCATCCGGCCGAGGCTGTAGAGGCTCGGCACGCCCAGCGTGGACATAAGCTCGATCCGAACGGCGTCGACCGCTTTGCGCTTGATGAAGGAGGAAGCGGGGGGCGCCGGCGGCGCGACCCGGAAGCGGAGTTCAGCCTCGAGCGCCCCGTCGCGCAACGCCGGGTCGATCACGCCCGCGGCGCCGAGTTTGCGCAGGTAGCTGTCGGTTAGCGATCGAAGCTCGCTTCGGCCGGAGTTGAGGTAGTAGGACGGCCGACGCTCCGCGATGAGAAGGCTCAGAACCTGCTTGTAGATCTCGGCCCGGCGAGCGCCGGCGATGTCGACCCGCCCCGTAGCGAACAGCGCGTGGTTTGCCTCGGCGAAATCGGTTCCGTACCAGGCCATGAGACCGTCGCCAAGCCCGATCACTTCGCCGTAGCCGGGGCGCGAGCTGAGCGGAGTCGAGTTTAGATAGGCCGTCAGGATCTGCTGCTGGGCTGGCAGCGTCCGTGGCCCATCCATGTATGCCCGCGCCGTCGCCGTCGACATCTGAAGGAGCTTCTCGACCAGACCGTCCGTGCGGCCGCCGGGCGAGTGACGGAATTTCTCGATTTGGGTGGCGAGCGTGCTGCCACCGCCGTTCTTTAGGCTCGGAAAGATTGATCCCCCAGCGCGTCCAACTGCGGCTATAAGGAAGCGCCGCCATTCGACAGCCGGGTTACGGCTCGGATGCTCCGGGTCGAGCAGATCGCGATCCTCGATGAAGGACAGGGTGGCGTTGATGAGCGGCGGGATGTCGGCGAAGCCGTCATATGCCAACGCCGGATAGCGCGCGACGTCGAGCGGCGCCCCGGCGCGGTCGCGTAGGGTAAGGCCAACCTGCGCTTTTTCATGGTAGACTGCGTATCCGCCGACGTGCATGAAGCGCTTGAGCAGAGGCGACTGCCGGGCTTGGCGGTCTACTTCGAAATGGCGGGCGCTGAGTTTGTCAATGAACGACGGCAGCCCAGCATAGCCGAGGCGCAGATCGTATGGGCCCGAACTCGGAAACCGGATGTCGGGGCTCGGGCCCGGCCCGACTGCGAAGGTCATGTCTCGCATCGCACGAGAAACGAAGAGGGACTGCAGGAGCGATGTTTCCGCTTCGCGCACAGCGCCCCAGACGAGCAGAAGGACGGCCCCGCTGACCGCTAAAGCGAAGACAACGCGTTCGAGGCGGGACTTGCCCCTCTTCCGGGCTTCGTTGCTCCTCTGTTGGTCGGTCGTGAGCCGCGGTGTGCCGTCGGCGCGAGCCGACGTCCTTGGCGAATGGACGTGCTGCGCGGTCCATTGAGTCATGATCACAAAGCCTTTGGAGCTGGCTCCCCCAGGGGCTGGCGAGCGAGCGACAGCTCCTGGAAAGCTCCTATGCCGCCGGAGGCATCGGCCATTTCAGTCGCCAACGGCCGGTTACGGACATATTTTGATCCGGCCAATCGTCTTTTCAGCGACCCTGCCAAAGATGCCAACCTAAGGGGCAAGTCCCAGCACATATCACCCGGCTCCCAGCCGCTAAGGCTTGTCTTCTTCTATTTTTATGCTTACAGAGCTGCGGCCGCAGCTCATTGATCTGCATCATTCCGGATACGCAGGAGCCGCGGCTTGACGCCTTCTTGTCGAATACTGCCTGAGCGGCACCCGCCCCACCGTTCCCGGATGCCCGTCAGCCTTTTCGGCCGGACTAAGTTTGGAAGAAGGCATCGCTCAGCCAAGGATCCGGCTCGGGCTCTTACCGGACGTCCAACCGCATGGCTGCCAGCCCATTAAGGTGCTTTGATTTAGATCAGGCGGCATGATCCGACGGAAGGGCTGACCGAGATGAAGATCAGGATAGACATCGACTGCACGCCGGAAGAGGCCCGTGCCTTCCTCGGCCTCCCCGATATAAGGCCCATGCGGGAAGAACTGCTCAAGAACCTACAGGCGCGCATGACCATGGCTCTCTAGGCGACGGATCCGGAGGCGATGGTGAAGACACGGCTGCCGGCAACCGTCAAAGGGTTTGAGCAGTTGCAGGAGATGTTCTTGTCGCAATTGGGAGCGAGGAAACGGCCGACAAATGAGCCACTCGCGACCGCCTCGTTTCATCTCCCTTTGCGTCGCGCTTGCACCGGCTTAGACGGCTTCAGCTCGGTCGAGGCGACCGGCGACGCGGCCTCGGCCGCCAGCTCGGCCTCCGCCTGCAGCCAGTGATCGAGCGCTTTGTCATTTGGCTGGCCTGTGCTCTCCCAAATGTGATAGGCGCGCTTGGCGATCTCGGCCATGCGAACTGCAGTCATTCCACGCTTCCTCCTTCAAAAAAACATCTACCAGTGCGCTCACCAGATCCACCGAACAGTTCGTGGATCACGGAACCACAGCGTCCTAATCTGCGGCCCCCTCGAGCGGCGGCTCGACCTGTTGTGCGATATCGACTTGCGCGGCGTGGGGCGCCAGCTTCTGATAGAGCCCAAGGTAGTCCCGCGCCGAAACATCCCATCCGAAGTCCTGACCCATTGCCTGATACTGCACCTTCCGCCAAGGAACTGCCTGGCGGTAGAGCGCGAGCGCCCGATCGATGCAAGCGAGCATCGCTTGCGCGTTGCGTTCTCGAAATACAAATCCGGTCGCTGTACCGAGACGGAGCGTCCGCTCATTGGCATCCACGACCGTGTCGGCAAGCCCGCCGATCCCCCGCACGATCGGCAGAGAGCCATAGCGCAAGGCGTATAGCTGTGTCAGGCCGCAGGGCTCGAAGCGCGAGGGATGAAGCAGCATGTCGGCGGCTGCATGGAGCCGGTGTGCAAGGGGCTCGTCGTAGCCGATGCGTGCCGCGAGCCGGCCCGGGTAAAGTTGCGCGGTCTCTTGAAAGCGGCGCTCGAGCATAGAGTCGCCTTGGCCGAGAAGGGCGAACTGCGCGTCCCGCTCGAGGATCGCGGGCAGGGAGTCGAGCACAACGTCGGCCATTTTCTGGTCCGTGACCCGGCTCAAATAGACGATGAGCGGCACATCGGGTGTCAGTGCCAAGCCGAGCTCATGCTGCAGCGCGGCCTTGCACGCCCGCTTGCCGGATATGTCACGTCCGCTGAAATTTTCCGGCAGGTAAGGGTCACGCGCTGGGTCCCACAGCCGATGGTCGACCCCGTTCAAGATGCCGCTCAAGTGACGCTCCCGCTGGCGCAGCAAGCCGTCAAGGCCGCATCCGAATTCCGGCGTTAGGATCTCTCGAGCGTAGGAGGGGCTCACGGTGGTGAGGTGATCGCTGTAGCGGATCCCGGCCTTGAGGAACGACACACCGCCGTAGAATTCCATGCCGTCCGGCGTAAAGACTTCAGCAGGCAGGCCAAGGGTGGGGAACACCGAACCGGGGAATTGCCCCTGATACGCCATGTTGTGGATCGTGAAGAGCGTCGCGGGCCTCGTGCCAGGGCGCGCATCGAGCAGAACCGGCAACAACCCTGTATGCCAGTCGTTGGCGTGCACGACGTCGGGGTGCCAGTCAGGGACGAGCTCGCCGAGGGCTAGGCGTGCAGCAACATGATTGAAATGCGCGAAGCGGCGAGCATTGTCTGGCCAGTCCGCGCCGCGCTCATCCTGGTAAAGCCCGCCTGGCCGTTGGAACAAGATGGGACAGTCAACCAGCCAAACGGGCAAGCCGGTATCCGGCGTATTCGCGGCGATAAGACGCGTCATGCCAATACCCATGAAATCCTTGAGCTCGAGCAGGACCGATTTGTTGGCTGCGGCCTCCAATGCCTTGGGATAGCCGGGGAGCAAGAGCTGCATTTCAGCCCCCAAGGCGGCGAGCGCCATCGGCAGCGCCGCGCTTACATCGGCGAGGCCGCCGCTCTTAGCGAGCGGATAGATCTCGGAAGAGACAAAGAGGACACGCAAAGAGCCGTTCCCACGGTCACTGTGCTTGACAGCACTACGTCCTTCGGTCAATGCGCATCCAGTGCTCGATACTGATCCGAACGATCGCTGGATCTTCCATTGCCACTCTCCAAGAGGCGTAGCGTTAGCGTCGGCCTTCAGAAGGCGCCGCATAGGCGTGTTATGTGTCGCCGCCCGCCTTTTTCGGAGCGCAACAGATCACGCAGCTGGCGCAGAATTTCATCGGCCCGCTCAACCTGGATCCAGCTCTTTTCAAAGACCTCAGCGAGCTTCTCGCGTGCGGACCGCGTGTCAGCATCATGCAAACGGCTTGCGGCTTCGAGGTGATTGGCGATTGCGGTCAGCGGTTCCGCCAGTTCGTGGACAAACGGAAGGCAGGCCTTCTTTGCCTCGTTATGGCGCGGGTTTGGCGATCTTTTCTCGGCATTCCCCGCCTCCGCGGGCGTTTGCATCGGCGGCTCTCCTCGCGAGGGAAGGAATTCTGTCTCGCCTATGGATTTGTCTCTGAGGCAATTGTCAGCTACACGTTAACATGTGCCACGTGAGAGAAATGCGTCGCGCCTCGCTGAAATTTGACCCTGATCAAGGTTGGAGCCGATTTTCCGACGCGGAGGCTGTGGCCCACCCAATTAGAACGACAGTGTTATCGAGGTCGAGATGACCGGAAAGACGGGCAACGATGGCGATCACCTACCCAGCCACGGCCCATCCATTGCCGCTGTGGCGTTGTGGGGCTCCTCAAAAGGTAAGACGATGCAACTCCTCACCGATGAGGAGCGAGCCCGGCTTTCAGTCATCGCATCGGTTGTCCGCTTCAAGAAAGGGACGCAGATCTACCATGAGGGCGATCACGGTGACGCCCTGTTCAACATCACCACCGGCGTCGTCAAGACCTACAGGGTATTGCCAGACGAGACGGAGCGCATTAGCGCTTTCTTGTTTCCAGATGATCTGTTTGGGCTGGCCGAAGAGGGCAAGTACGCCAACTCGGCGAAGGCGGTGACTTCCGTTGCTGCATATCGCCTACCAGTGACTGCTCTGGAGAGCCGGCTGCGGAAGGATGCCGCTCTCGACTTTCACTTAATCTGCAAGCTTTGCCACGACCTGCGTGAGGCACAGCGGCATGCGTTCCTCCTCGGGCGCCACCATGCCCTCGCCAAGGTTGCGATGTTCCTTCAGTTGCTCGAACACCATCAGGATGCCAGAGGGGAAAGCACAAAGGAGTTGTACCTCCCGATGAGCCGGTCGGACATCGGCGACTACGTCGGAATGTCGCTCGAGACAGTGAGCCGGTCGTTCCGGACCCTCGCGAGCCGCAGCATCATCGCTTTCAGGGATAAGCGGCATGTGAAAATCGAGGACCGGGCTCGATTGGAGACGCTCGCGTCGGACGACAGCACGCTCAGCAGACCTCGTCGAGGCGCGCGAAGGGAATGACAGCATGGCGAACCCTAAGTCACGTTGCCCATCTGAAACGCAGACCATGAATGTGATGCTGGTGCGAGGGCAGTTGACCCAGATCAAAGTGTCGCGGGGCCACAGGACGTACAAAGGCCGGCCATAGCGCGAAGGAATCGCCATGGCGCATGAGGCGACAATCTAGGTCATCGACGATGACGAGGCCGTCAGAGACTCCATTCGGATGCTGCTCGAATGCGAGGGATTCTTGGTTATTCAATTTGCCTCGTGCGCGGATTTCTTTCGTCATGCCCGTCTGGATGACTGTGATTGTATCGTGCTCGACGTGCATATGCGTGAAACCTCTCGCCGACGCTAGAGCACGATCATCTCAAGTCGGTCCATAGCCGGCATGCGCGACGTAGCGTGCGCATTCATCGGAGCTGAACTGATCGAGCAGAGAGCCGATGCGGTTCCAAACGGCGTCGACGAAGCGTTCATCGGCCTTGCGCAGCAAGGTCTTTAGTTTTGCAAAGAACTGTTCGATCGGATTGAGGTCCGGACTGTAGGGCGGCAGCAAGAACCGATGTGCGCCGGCGTCTCGGATGGCGCGGCGGACGGCTTGGCCTTTGTGGCTGCCAAGGTTATCGAGCACGACGATATCGCCGGGGCGCAGTGTCGGGACGGGGAACTGGACCACCCAGGCGAGGAAGATGGGGCCGTTGATCGGGCCGTCGATGACGCAAGGGGCGACGATG
>CAWBKF010000042.1:0-12133 GCA_963789275.1 uncultured Alphaproteobacteria bacterium | reverse complement strand
CGCAGCCTGTCCTGCTCGGCCAAGCGGCGCGCCAGCCCAAGTGCCATGCTCAACGCGCGAGCGGCGATTTGATCTCGTGCGAGATGTCGCCGATGAGGCGCTGCTGCGCCTTGACCGCGGCCTCGACCTCCTCGGTGCCGCAGATCGCGATCTTCGCCTCGAGGGTCTGGTTGAGCGCGGCTAGCTCGCGCACGAACTGCTCGCGCTCGCGGGTGGCGCGTTGGAGATTGTCGGTCATACGGTTGAAGGACTGCGCGAGCGAGCCGAGCTCGTCGCACGAGTCACTGGCGCTCGCGCCTCGAGCAGGTCGGTATCGGCGATCTCCCGGGTGACGCGGGTGAGCTGCGCGATCGGCCTCGTCAGCTTGTGCGAGAGCCAGCGGCCGAGCAGGATGATCGGCAGGCCGAGGCAGACGCCCAGCAGCGCCGAGTTCCTCGCCACCCAGCGTAGCGGGCGCGTGGCGGTGGCGGATGCCCTCTACCGTCACCACTTGCCAGTCCGCGACGAGGCCGCTTTGCCGCACCGAGCGGCCAATGACGAAGCCGCCGCGCCGCTCGGCGGCGGCCGCAACCGCGGGCGATACACCCGCGCGGTCGGCGATGTCCCTGGGATTGGCGGCTAGTACGCGCGGCCGGGTGCCCTTCTCCAGCAGGATGGTCCCGTGCTCCAGCGCGAACAGGAGATGCTCGACGAACTGCAGGGATGGCCAGGTTGATCACCAGCGTGCCGATGCGATAGCTCCGGTCGAAGCTGGCGAAGACAGGAATCTCGAGCGCGACGATCTTGCCCCCGGTGATCGGGTCGGCACCCTTGGCGATGAAGGTAAGCCGGTCGGCGGTGCCTTGCCACGGTGCCGGGAGGCGCTCGCCGCCGGGGCTGATGCCGGCATTGGAGCTTGCCACCAGCGTGCCCGCCACGTTGAACGCGTAGAGGTCGCCCGAAAGCCCGTAGAGCCGCTTCAGCGCCTCGAGCGCATGGGTGATGCGCTTGTCGAGGTCGCCGGAGACGAGATCGTTCATGACGTCGGCCTCCGACCAGGCGGTAAGGTCGGTGGCGAGCGCGCGGATCACATTGGCGAGCTGCTCGTATTTCAGGTCGGCGAGCTGGTTGAGGGTGGCCGCGTCGCTCTCGAGCAGCGATGCGCGCACCCCGGAATAGACCACGATCGCGGTCGCGAAATAGGTGGCAACATAGATCTCAGCAGTGCCGCGAGGATGCGGCGCGGGATGGAGCGTGAGAGAAAGCCGCTCACGAGGCGTGCCGTCCGGCGCTGCCGTAGGGAACATGGGCCAATACCTTCACACCGACCGGCGCGGTCGTGTCGCTGATGTAGCCGATGGATCCCGGAACCGCGCGAATGAAAGCGAGCATGGCCTGCTCGGATTCCTGCACCACCGGCGGCAGCTTGCCCATGAAGTGCATCTGGTTCCAGTAGGCGGCGAGGCTGGCGTTGTCCTGATGCAGCACGCGCGCGGCGAACGCCGCCCTGGTCCGGCTGGTCGCCTCGCGATTGACGGGGATGATGTGGCTGCCATCGGGCCAGATCGTCAACCGGTCGAGATAGATCGCGGCGATCTCGCCCAGCGTCAGCGGCGTTGCCGCCTCGACCGAGGAATTGGCGATGACGAGCAGCCCTTCGGCCCGCGCCGGCACCATGCCCACGAACGCCAGCGCGAGGGTGACGGCAAGGAGCAGCCTCGTCATGCCGCCCCTCAGAAAAGGATAGCCCAGGCGGCAAACAGCCCCGTGGGGTTGACCGGTCGTCCGCTGAGATTCTGCAGATACTCGAGCCGCAGCACCATCGGCGGCTCCGGCCGGTAGGCGATGCCCGCGAGCAGATCATGCGCGACCGAGGGCGCCGTCCGGTCGGCGAACTCCTCGTACCAGCCATAGACCGACCATTTCTCGCTGAGCGCGTAGGAGCCTGCGGCGTAGAGACCCCATTCGGTGTCGCGGCCATGGACGGCGGCGGCATTGCCGATATCGGAAAAGGTGCCTTCCCCCTGCAGGGTCAGGCGGCCGATGGTGTAGTGGTAATCGAGGCCGTAAAGCGATTGGTTAGAGCCGAAGGTGTCCTTCGACTGCTGGAAGGAGATACCGACCTGGTCCAGGAGCCCGAGCGGAAAGGCGATACGCGCACCTTCGACGGTCTTGTACTGGTGGAAGGTGATGGTGTCGGGGCGCTCGGCGAATTCGCCGCTCGGCTGCCAGTACACCTGCACGTCCGGCAGGCGCGCGAGGGGATCGCTGTAGAGGACGGAAAGGCCGGTGGCGTATTCGCTGAAATCGCGGTAGGTGACGGCCGGCCGTACCGTCGACAGCTCCAGCGGCGCCGCGTGGATCACGTTCCACTCGCCGACCGGGGTCAGCATCTTGCCGAGGCGGAGCGTCGTGCTGGGCGTCAGGTAGGAATCGTTGTAGAGGCGCTCGAGGACGAGGTCGCCATCGCCGCGGTCGCGGCCTGGCGGGCCGGAAGCTCACGATATTGAGATTGGCCAGCTCCGCTTCGGTGAAGGGATTGAAGAACCGCCCGAAATGACCGCTGACGAAGAGGCTTAGATCGCCAAGGGCGAGCGATTTCTGCTCGCCCTCAGGAAAGCCCGCGACCAGATTGCTGTAACCGGCGAAATTGAAGGGGCCGAGGTCGAGGCCGTGCCCCAGCTGATAGTCGTCATCCGCGCGAGCCGCCGGCGCGCGCAGCGCGCAGAGCAAGGCGACGAGGCCGAGCCGCAGCCATGAGTGGTTCTGCCGGCGCGGAGGCCTTCGCCTGAAAATGAGCTCCTCCTCCGGACGGCGCCGTTCAGCCCGCTTCAGGAGCGTTCGCCGGGATGCGCCTCGGGTGCAGCCGGCGGCGACGGCACTGCGTAGATATAGCCGACATTGCGGACGGTTTTGATCCGCTGGTCGAGGTCGTTGGCGGGACCGAGCTTGCGCCGTACCTTGCTGACCAGCGTGTCGACGTTGCGATCGGCCGCGCCCAGCGATTCCTGCCGCCCGAAGGCGGCGGCAGAAAGCTCCTCGCGCGCGACGATGCGGCCGGCGTTGCGCAGGAAATGCTCGAGGAGATTGAATTCAGCCGTCGTGAGATCGAGCTTCTGCTGGTGCGACCAGGCGTTGCGGGCGGCGGCGTTGAGGCGGATTTCGCCGACGGCGATGTCGCCGGAGGACGACGGCGAGAGCGAACTCGTCCGCCGCAGCACGGCGCGGATGCGGGCGACGAGCTCGCGGGGATTGACGGGCTTCGACACGTAATCGTCGGCGCCGATCTCCAGCCCGACGATGCGATCGACATCCTCGCTGCGCGCCGTCAACATGATCACCGGGACATTGGAGCGCTGGCGCAACCGCTTCAGCACCTCGAAGCCCGACAGCCCCGGCAGCATGACGTCCAGCACCACGAGATCCGTGCCGTCCACGGCGCAGCGAAAGAAGGCAGGGCCATCATGCACGGCTTCGACCACGAAGCCCTCGAGCTCCAGGAATTCGCGGATCATGTCGGCGAGCTCGACATCGTCATCGACCAGCAAGATTTGGTGTGTCACCCCTTCCCTCCCCAGAACTCTCCCGCGCGCTGGATTATAGCGCCGGCGACCCCACGAGGAACCATTAGGACGGTTCGGGCAAGGACGATCGTGGAGTTTCGTGGAGAAGTGATGAGATGTTTGGGCGCCCATGCGCCTTCGAACGGTACTGCGTTGCATTCGCGGCACGGCGCATAGCCTCGCGCGTCCAGTTACGTCGAGAAAGTCATCGGCGGTGTGGAGTTTTGCCGAAACGCCTCATAGGCAGCGCCAAAGCGTTTGGCGGGATCGTGCGATATGCTATTCCCCTGAGGGGCAATCGAGGTAGGGGGAAATGACGCGCAATTCATCCGAGCCCGCGGCCGATGTGTGGTCCAACTGGCTCTTGCATCTCCGGCACGGCGACGATCCCGAATACGATCGCATCATCCGCGCCAGGCTCGAACGCTACGCCGACAACGTCCTCGACGGTGCCCGGCTCGCGGCGGGAATGACGCTTGCCGATATCGGCGCCGGCGAAGGCCTCATCGGCTTCCGCGCCATCGACCGGATCGGGCCGTCGCTGCGGGCCCTCTTCGTCGATGTCTCCGAGCCGCTGCTGCGGCACGCCGAGTTGCTCGCGATCGAGCGCGGTGTTCGCGACCAATGCGCCTTCCACCATGGTGCCGCCGACAAGCTGACAGCCATCGAGAGCGGGTCCCTCGACGTCATCACCACCCGCGCGGTTCTCGCCTATGTCGCCGACAAGCTCGCCGCGCTGCGCGAATTCCGCCGCGCGCTCAAGCCCGGCGGCCGCGTTTCGATCGCCGAACCCGTCCTTCGCGACGAAGCGCTTGCCGTCAGCGCCTTGCGGGAGATCCTCGAGAAGCGGCCCGCCGGACAAGGCGGCCCTGTCCTGTCGCTGCTGCATCGCTGGAGGGCGGCCCAGTTTCCCGACACCTTGGAAAAGATACAGGCGAGCCCGATCACCAATTACTCCGAACGCGACCTGGTTGGGTTGTTCCAAGCGTGCGGCTTCACCGAGATACACCTGGAGCTCCACATCGACCTGCTCCCGTTCATCTACACCTCGTGGGAGACCTTCATCCGCACTGCGCCGCATCCCTGGGCCCCGCCGCTCGGCGAGATCCTGGCCGAACGCTTCACGCCAGAGGAGCGAAAGATCCTGGAGGAAGATATTCGGCGTACGGTGGCGGCACCAAAATCCGTCGCGGTCGAGCGCGTCGCCTATCTGACGGCGAGGAAGCCTCCGTCCTGACCACGACCGCGCGCTGGCCTTGACGCAGATTGGGAATCCGAGATCGCGCAGCCTGACGCCAGTCTTAAGGACCGCCTGACCGACACGCAGGGCGCCGAGGCGCAAGCGCGCGAGCTGCTGGAGGAGAGCGCAGGGCCGCCTATGTGCGCGTGTTCGAGGCGCTGATCAGCGAGCAGAAGGTGCTCGACGACCTTTGTCGACCGCTGATGGAGCGGCTGGCTTCATCGTCAGGCATGCTTCGCAAGTGGTCCTTAAACGTCGCTCGGGTGCCGACGTCGCCCAGTGGGCCAACGTCGCAGAGAGCGAACTGGTCGATTTGCGCCGCCAGGCCTCCTTTCATGGACGCGGCACGCTGCAGCCGTTCGCCGAGGAACAACGACGCCGTTGATGGCGCGCTGAAGACGCAAACTGTGGAGTTTGAGTACGCGGGGAAGACGATCAGCTACGAGGGAGTCGCTGACAGGCGGCTCTCGGCACAACTCGGTTACTCCCGACCGCATGTATGAATGACCGGTATTCCGCCCACAGTCTGCGCACGATTACTTACTGCTTCAGCACACCGAGTTGCTGCAGCAAGGCGAGATCGTCCCGCAGGGCCGAATGTTCCACGATTTGTCCGGCACGCATCCGAAATAAATGAAACTGGCGCTGCTGAAACCGTTTGTGCGTTGGGGGTATGCCGTGAAACGTTCCGGTGTGGGTACCGGTCATGGTCGCCGCAACGATGACGCGTTCGTCCTCCGCAACCACCTCATGATGATCAAATCTGAGGTCCGAAAAAGTCCCGGTCAGCCAACGACTGGTGGCGATCAAGCCTGCTGGGCCTCTGAGCCCCCGATCAGGTCGATTGGGATCGTCATCCGCCTCCCGATTGATGAATTCCGGCGCGATGATTCGATCCGCCGCCACTGAGTCGCCGGTCTCGATTACGCGTAACGATTCCAGCGCCACTCGCTTGTTCTGTTCCAGGCTCATGGGCCTCTCCATCTGCGAGCCGATCTGAGTATGACGGATAACACCTTGCAGCATTAAATGACTCCGTTCATGGCACATCCCGGAAGCGGCGGCGTGTCAGCTTTCAGTCCGAGATGCGCCAGACAGCGGACATTGGCGAGCGGCCTAATGCATATACGACCTAGTCGGCGGAAAGGCGCGAAACTCGGAATCCGCGGCCTTATCGGCCACGCAACCCTAGGGCTCCTCGGCGCTCGCCGCCGCTTCCTCCAAAAAGCGCCGCCAGCTCTCCGGGGTGAGGCGCTCCATCGCGGCGACATACGCGTCGACCGAAAACGGTGCCGTTTCTCCGTGCGCCACGTCGAAGAAAAAATCGGCGATCAGCGAGCTCACCGCGTGGATAGCCTCGTGACGGTCCAGGCCCTCCGCAGTGAGACGTTCGACTGTCGGCCCGACCTGCGGCGGATCACCCGCCGCAATCTGGTTCTCGACGACGGTGTGCATGGTGGCGTGCAGCTTGTCATGGCCCATGTGAATGCCGGCGCGTCGATGGTAATATTCGACCCTGAGCATCCGCTCCCCTTCGTCCAGCTCGAGCCATTCGCTTGGATCGGGTGCCACGGCAGGATCATAGCCTTCGAACAAGCCATCCTCCTCATCGGAGAAAGCCGGATCCGCCTCGTCATCGTCCTCTTCCCCACCGAACTCGGAGAAATCGAACCCGTCCTCACCCACCGCGCGGCGCAGCTGTTCGAGTTGCTGTCGCACCTTGGCAGGGGTTTCGCCCGGTCCCGGGACGTAGAGCGGCCTGCCGTCGGAGCCGAACTCGAAGCGACTGTCGCAGGCATCCGCGGCGACGTCCCCGAACAACAGCTCCGCCATCTTGTACTCGCGCGCCGGCTCGAGGCCGATCGATCGCGCGTAGGCAACGAGATCGCGCAATAATTTTCGCGCATAGCTGGGCTCGACCGCCGCGAAAGGCGCCCCGGCGCCCATGACCTCGACGATTTCGTCCAGCTCTGACGACTCGACCTGGCGGAGGACGACATCCTTGACCCCGAGACAAAAGACGTCGAGGAGGAAAGTCGCCATGGTGAACCCCGCAGACGGGGTTCCGCGGGCCAGGAGGAGCGTCCCCATGCCGCTCTCGAACAGGCCGTCCTGCAAGAGGCAGCGATCGATGGGAGCAACCGCCAAGCGTTGCACGCGGCTCGCGAGGGAGCCTCCGGCGTCGGCGTGACGGCGTCGCTCGGCGAGCAGTTTCTTCCGCCGCGCGGCTTTGGCTCCACGTCGCTGCGCGATCGATGATGACATGGCCGATCCCCAGGAAGAATTTTCGTCCAGGCTATTTCAAGTTCGATACTCCGTCCAGACCGCAGGGGCCGCTACTGGATCGTTTCGCAGAGGTAACGTTTCGGCCGGGTGGGCGGGGCTTGCGAGGCGCGGGCTCTCGCGGTTGCAAGAGCAACCGCTGCCGCCCGCCGGCGACAACGCTTCGCGTTGCGCCGGGGTGCCTCCGCCGCCGTCTTGTGCTATGAAGCCGGCCTCATGCTCACCTTTTCCAACCTCACCTACCGCGTTGGCGGCCGCGCGCTGCTGGAGGATGCCTCGGCGCAGATCAATTCCGGCTGGAAGGTCGGGCTGATCGGCCGCAATGGCGCCGGGAAGTCGACCCTCCTCGACCTCATCCGCGGCGAGCTGCAGCCCGATGGCGGCGAGATCGAGTTGCAGGGGAACCTGCGCATCGGCTTCCTGGCGCAGGAGGCGCCGGGCGGCGACCTGACGCCGCTCGAGGCCGTGCTCGCTGCCGATGAGGAGCGCGCAAGGCTGCTCGAAGCGGCCGAGTTCGGAAGAGAACGGCGCCGAGGCCGCCGAGATCCACGACCGGCTGCGCGCCATCGGGGCGCATGCGGCGCCGGCGCGCGCCGCCGGCATTCTCGCCGGGCTTGGCTTCGATCATGATGAGCAGCAGCGGCCGCTCTCGTCATTCTCGGGCGGCTGGCGCATGCGCGTGGCGCTGGCGGCGGCGCTGTTCGCCGAGCCCGATCTGCTGCTGCTGGACGAGCCGACCAACCATCTCGATCTCGAAGCGGCGCTGTGGCTCGGCGAGTTCCTGCAGCGCTACCGCCGCACGGTGATCCTGGTGAGCCATGACCGGCAGTTCATCGACGATGTCGCCGATCACATCCTGCATCTCTCGGAGCGGCGGCTGACGCTCTACAGCGGCGGCTACGAGACCTTCCTGCGCACGCGGCGCGAGGGCCTGGCGCGCCAGCAGGCGCTGGCCCAGCGCCAGGAGCTGGAGCGCAAGCATCTGCAGGCTTTCGTCGACCGCTTCCGCGCCAAGGCAAGCAAGGCGAGCCAGGCGCAGAGCCGAGTCAAGATGCTGGCTCGGCTCCAGCCGGTGGCGCTGGCCGAGAGTGAGGCGCCGGTGCGCTTCGAGTTTCCCGAAACCGGCGAGCTGGCACCGCCGCTCCTCAGCCTCGACGACGTCACCGTCGGCTACGCGCCGGGAAAGCCGGTGCTGCGCCACCTCGATCTCAGGCTCGATCCCGACGACCGCATCGCGCTGCTCGGCGCCAACGGCAACGGCAAATCGACGCTGGCGCGGCTGATCGCGGGGCGGCTCCAGCCGATGGCGGGCGACGTGCGGCGCGCGCCGCGGCTGCGCTGCGGCTATTTCGCGCAGCATCAGATCGAGGAGCTCGACCCCGAGGCCAGCGCCTTCGACCATCTCGCGCGGCAGATGCCGAAGGCCACCCGCGAGCAGGTGCGCGCGCGCCTCGCGCGTTTCGGCTTCGGCGTCGATCTCGTGTTCGTGCGCGCGCGCGAGCTCTCCGGCGGCGAGAAGGCGCGGCTCAACTTCGCGCTCATCAGCCACGAAGCGCCGCCGCTGCTCATCCTCGATGAGCCGACCAACCATCTCGACATCGAGGCGCGCGAGGCGCTGGTGACGGCGCTCGGCGATTTCGGCGGCGCGGTGGTCATCATCAGCCATGACTGGCATCTGCTGTCGCTCATCGCCGACCGGCTCTGGCTCGTCGCAGACGGAACCGCGAAGCCGTGGGAAGGCGACCTCGACGATTATCGCCGCTATCTCCTGGAACGGCGCAGCGACGAGCCCGCCGCTGAAGACGCGCGCGTGCCGAACGCCGTGAAGCGCGAGGCGCGCCGCGCCGCGGCCGAGCGGCGACAGGCGTTGGCGCCGCTGCGCAACGCGCTGCGTGCGGCGGAGCAGCGACTGGCACAAATCACCGCGCGCAAGACCGCGCTCGATCGGCAGCTGGCCGATCCCACGAGCTACGCGGCGGGCGGTGCGACGCTGGCGGAGCTGCTGCGCAGCCAGGCGGACGCGGCGCAGTCGCTCGCCGAGGCCGAGGCGGCCTGGCTTGCCGCCGCCGAAGCCGTCGAGCGCGGCTAGCCCGGATTTCTCACACAGGTACGTGCTGCGACGGCGATCTTTGGCGCCAGGGCAGGAGCCGGGACGCGCGGCGATGCACCGCATCGTGAGCGTCCCGGCGACGCCCCTGGCGCCAAAGAGCGCCGTCCCTCCGGGTTCCACCCTGTTGGCGCGCTGTTAGGAGCCAGGGCGCTGGCGATGCAGCGCATCGTCAAGCCCGCAGCGACGCGGCAGCGCGCCAACAGGGTGGAACGCAGCACGTACCTGTGTGAGAAATCCGGGCTAGGCATAAGCGTCGCGAGCGTCGCAGTACCGCGGCATGCCGATAGCTCGGGGGCGCATGCCGTTGTCTGTTTTTTGCCACAGCTTGGCCACCAAGCACGCGAAGGGCGCAGAAAACGCCGCTAATCGCGGCGCCATGAACGATTCGGCGGCGGCGCGCGACTCGAGAAAGGCTTGGCGTGGGCGGTTTGTTCTAATTTTTGCACGCCGCGATCCCCGCGGCTTAAGTATCACTTAACCTGCGGTCGAGCATTTTGGGTTCACGACGCGCGATGGGCGCGCCGCTGCACATCAGGTCTCGGTCCATGGCGACGGTGACGCGCGAAGTGATTGTCCAACTGGTCGAGGAAGGATCCTGGACGGAGCGCGCCAAATCGCTCGAACGCATCGCGGCGCGCTTTGCCGCGGGCGGGTTCGACGAGTTCGAATGGCATGCCGCCATCGACGCGTTCCGCATCGTGCTCTACGATTCCGAGCCGCTGGTTCGGCTGGTGCTGGCCGAGAACGTTAAATTCGCGCCCGACCTGCCGCGCGATATCCTGCTGGCGCTGGCGCGCGACACCGCGATGGTGGCGACCCCCATCCTTGAGCACCAGCCGCTGCTCGAGGAGGAAGATCTGCTGCCGATCGTGCAGCATCATTCGCCGGCGCATCGCTTTGCCATCGCCGCCCGGCGGACGGTCACCGAGCGCGTCGCCTCGGCGCTCTGCCGCTATGGAGAGCGCGCGGTGATCCTGCGCCTCCTCGCCAATGACGAGGCGGCGCTCACCGAGCAGACGCTGCATGCGCTGATCGACCGCTTCCCCGGCCGGCCGGAGCTGCTCGAGGCGATCACCATGCGCCGGCTGCTGCCGGTCAGCATCGGCAGCCGCATCCTCGGCCCGCCGCGCCGCGACGAGGGCGCGAAACCCGTACTGCGCGTCATCTCGGACCGCACCGGCTCGCACGGCTGAGCAACCAAATCGGTCGGTTACGCGGCAACGAGCGCGGACGTCTCTCGTCCGCCTCAGCCGCCTTTGTAGAGCTTCACCAGCGCTTCGGTCTGGCGCGCCAGCAGCGCGACATCCGTGTGAACGGCAACGAAGAGGAAGCCGCCGGAGAGCACGCGGCGGCTCTCATCCTCGCGCAGGCTGAGAAAGCCCGGCGCCTTGCCGGCGCTGGATATCGCCTTGCCCGCGGCCATGATCGCCGACTGCACCTCGGGATGCTGCGTGTCGGCGAGATGGCCCATATCGGCCGCGAGATCGGCGGGACCGATGAAGATGCCATCGATGCCGTCGAGCGCCGCGATCGCGGGGATGTCGGCCACCGCCTTGCGCGTCTCGCATTGCACGAGGACGCAGATCTCCTCGCTGGCGCGCCTGGCATAGTCGGGAATGCGGCCATAGCGGTTGGCGCGCGTCGTGCCGGCGAAGCCGCGGATGCCGTGCGGCGGGTAGCGCGTCGCCGCCACCGCGCGGCGCGCCTCCTCGGCCGATTGCACGAAGGGAAAGAGCAGGCTGCGCGCGCCGATATCGAGCAGCCGCTTCACCATCACCGCATCGTTCCAGGGCACGCGCACCACCGGCTCGGCGGTGCCCCCTTCGGCCGCACGCAGATGATGCGCGATGTCGGGCAACTCGTTGGGCGCGTGCTCCATGTCGAGCAGCAGCCAGTCGAAGCCGGCGCCCGCCGCCACCTCGGTTGCGGCCGGGCTCGCCAGGCTCAGCCACAGGCCGATCTGCGGCTTGCCCGCGGCGAGCGCCCGCTTGAAGCGGTTTTGCGGCATGTCGTGGCGCATCAGTGGATCTCCGGCTCGGGGACCGGCGCGTCGCCGGCGAGGAAATCGAAGTCGCAGCCGGTCTCGGCCTGGCCGATGTGCTTGTCGTAGAGCTTGCCGTAGCTGCGCTGGAAGCGCGGCCGGGGTGCCACCCATTGGGCGCGGCGGCGCGCGAGCTCATCCTCGGCCACCGCCAGCGTCAGGCGCCGGCCCGGCACGTCGAGCTCGATCACGTCGCCGCTTTGCGCCAGCGCCAAGGGTCCGCCGACGTAGGATTCCGGCGAGACATGCAGCACGCAGGCGCCGTAGCTCGTGCCGCTCATGCGCGCGTCGGAGATGCGGACCATGTCGCGCACCCCCTGCTGCAGCAGCTTCTTGGGGATCGGCAGCTGGCCCCATTCCGGCATGCCCGGTCCGCCTTGCGGCCCGCCATTCTGCAGCACCAGCACCGAGTTGGCGCCGACCTCCAGCGCGGGATCGTCGATCCGGCGGCTCAGATCGTTGTAGTCGCGGAACACCACGGCGGGGCCGCGATGGCGCAGCAGGCGCTGCTCCATCGCCGACGGCTTGATCACGGCGCCGTTGGGGGCGAGGTTGCCTCGAAGCACGGCAAGCCCGCCTTCGGGCTGCAGCGCGCGGTTGGGCGAGCGGATGACGTCGTCATTGTAGACTTCGCCGCGGGCGATGTTCTCGCCCAGCGTCTTGCCGGTCACCGTCAGCGCGCCGAGGTCCAGCAGCGGGCCCAATTGCTTCAGGAGCGCCGGGCAGCGCGCCGGCATAGAAGAAATCCTCCATCAGGTATTGGCCCGACGGGCGGATGTTGGCGATCACCGGCGTCCGGCGCGAGATCGCGTCGAAATGCTCCAGCGGCAAGGTGATGCCGGCGCGGCCGGCCATGGCGACGAGATGGATGATGGCATTGGTCGAGCCGCCCAGCGCCATCAGCGTGGTGATGGCGT
>CAWBKF010000041.1:0-37074 GCA_963789275.1 uncultured Alphaproteobacteria bacterium | reverse complement strand
AGACTAGCTGATGCACACATTCGGAAAGTCGCTGCAGCTCCCGTTACTTATTCCGCCGTCCCCGCGAAAGCGGGGACCCAGGTGTAGCGCACCGCTCAATGCATTTGGAGGTCCTGGATGCCCGCTTTCGCGGGCAAAGCGATTGTTGAGGAATGCGTTGCTGCGAAATGTATGCATCAACTAGCGCTTTCGCGGAAAGCGAGGATGGTGATTCGATCTGCTCGAAACGCGCACTGGCGTCCGCTCACAGCTCGACGATCTTGCCGTCCTCGGCCGCTTCGACCGGCAGCTCGCCGATCCGCGCCAGCATATCCGGGCTGAAATGGGTGAGGATCAGCCGCTTCGGCCGGATGGCCGGCAGATGCGGCGCGAGACTCCGCCAGTCGAGATGATGGCGGATCTTCTTGTCATGGAAATAGGCCTCGGCGATGAAGAGGTCGGCGTCTTGCGCGGCCGGGATCAGCGCCTCGGTCCATTCGGTGTCGCCGCTATAGGCCACGACCTTGCCGCCGCTCTCGAGCCGCAGCGCGAACGGTGGCGCGCCGCAGGCATGGCGCACGAGATGGGGCGTCACCGTCACGCCGCCCACCGCGCGGCGCTCGCCCGGCGCGAGCTCGATCAGCTCGAGCGGAAAGCGGCGCTCGATCGCCGCCGATCCCGGAAACAGCGCCTCCATGGTGATGCCGAGGCGCTCGGCGAGGCCGGGCGGCCCGGCGATGGTGAGCGGCGCGCTGCGGCGGCTGACCAGCTGCGCGTCGAGCAGCAGGAACGGCAGCCCCGCGAAATGATCGCCATGCAGATGGCTGATGAAGATGCTGGCGATGGCGTTGGGGTCGACGCCGAACTTGCGCAGCGCGATCATCGACGAGGCGCCGCAATCGATGAGGAAGCTGCTCTCCGCCGTCGTCACATGGAAGCAGGTGTTGAAGCGCCCGCCGCTGCCGAAGGCGTCGCCGCAGCCGAGAAACTGCACACGCATGACGCCCGCGCTCAGCGCCCGCGCAGCCAGGCGATGCGGTCGTCAGTGAGCGCGATGTCGTGCTCGAGCCAGTCGCGGAACAGGCCGGGGGCGCTGTGGTGGCGCAGCTCGTCGAGCCGTATGCGCTCGCTCTCCAGCGATTCCGCCATCAGCGCGAGCTGGCCCTGCCGCTCGGCTTCCGGCAGATGATGCAGGAAGCGCAGCTTCAGCAGCAGCACCAGCCGGTTCATGTCGCTGCTGGGCGCGCGGAGCTGCGCCTTGAGCAGGCCCGGCAGCGCCTCGGCGCCCTGCGGGGTCAGCCGCAGCACGGCATTGCCGCTCATGCCCTGGCCGTCCACCGCCTCGATGAGCCCCTCATAGCGCAGCAGCTCCAGCGAGGTGCCCATCAGGTCGAGCGAGGGACCGACGACGCGGCTGGTGAAATGGCGGATCTCGCCGGCGAGGTCGCCGTAGCGCCGCGGCGCTTCCGCCAGCAGCCCCAGCGCGGCGAGCCGCACCGCCTCGGCGGGGATGAGGGAGTTGTCCTTGAACATCGGCTCAGGCCACGCGGCGGATGGGCAGCCGCGCCCAGACATCAACAAGCCCCGCCACCAACCGCTCGATATCCTCGTCGCTGTGCTGCGGCGAGGGCGTGAGGCGCAGCCGCTCGGTGCCGCGCGGCACGGTGGGGTAGTTGATCGGCTGGACGTAGATGCGGTGGCGCTCCAGCAGATCGTCGGAGGCCTGCTTGCACAGCCGGGCGTCGCCGACCAGCACCGGCACCACATGGCTCGGGCTGGACATGACCGGGAGCTCCGCCTCGAGCAGGCGGCGCTTCAGCCGTGCGGCGCGCTCCTGATGCCGCTCGCGCAGCGCGTTGTTGGCGCGCACATGGCGGATCGAGGCGACGGCCCCGGCGGCGATCGCCGGCGGCAGCGAGGTGGTGAAGATGAAGCCGGCGGCGAAGCTGCGGATGAAGTCGATGAGCGCGGCCGAGCCCGCGACATAGCCGCCGACGAGGCCGAAGGCCTTTGCCAGCGTGCCCTGGATGACGGTGAGGCGATGGCTGATGCCGTCGCGCTCGGCAATGCCGCCGCCCCGCGCGCCATAAAGCCCCACGGCGTGCACCTCGTCGAGATAGGTCATCGCGCCGTAGCGCTCGGCGACGTCGCACAGCTCGTCGATCGGGGCGATGTCGCCGTCCATCGAATAGACGCTCTCGAAGGCGACCAGCTTCGGCCGGCTCGGATCGGCGTCGGCGAGAAGCCGCTCGAGATCGGCGGGATCGCTATGGGCGAAGATATGCTTCTCGGCGCCGCTGTGGCGGATGCCTTCGATCATCGAGGCGTGGTTGAGCGCATCGGAATAGACGATGCAGCGCGGCAGCTCGCGCGCCAGCGTCGACAGCGCGGTCTCGTTGGCGACGTAGCCCGAAGTGAAGGCCAGCGCCGCTTCCATGCCGTGCAGCTGGGCGAGCTCGCGCTCGAGCTCGACATGGTAATGCGTCGTGCCGGAGATGTTGCGCGTGCCGCCGGCGCCGGCGCCGCTGCGGTCGATCGCCTCGTGCATCGCCGCGAGCACGGCAGGGTGCTGTCCCATGCCGAGATAGTCGTTGGAGCACCAGACGGTGACCTCGGCGCCGAGATCGTGGTTGAAGGCGCGCGGAAAGGCGCCGGCGCGGCGCTCGAGATCGGCGAAGACGCGGTAGCGGCCTTCGGCGCGCAGCCCGTCCAGCCGGGTCTTGAAAAATTTCTGATAATCCATGGCGTCCGTCCGTGCTTCCGCGAACCCTGAAGAATAGCGCACCCAGGGCGGCGCGCAATAAGAAGTGTGTGTCAGGCGACCGAGGCGAGCCCCGCCCGGCTGAGCGCGGCGTCGGTGTCGTCGAGCGCCTTGCCGAAGCGGCGCAGCATCTCGTCGATCTCCTCGGCGTTTATGACCAGCGGCGGGCACAGCGCCACCGTATCGGCCATGGCGCGCAGGATCAGGCCGTGCTCCTGGGCGCGTGCGGCCAGGATCGCGCCGGCGCCGATTTTCGCATCGAAGGACGCCTTCGTCGCCTTGTCCTGGACCAGCTCCACCCCCGCCAGCAGCCCCACGCCGCGCACCTCGCCCACCAGCCGATGGCCGGCGAAGCGCCGCAGCCCCTCCTGGAGGCGGGGCGCCACCCTCCGCACATGACCGATTATGTCGCGCTCCTCGTAGATCCTCAGCGTCTCCAGCGCCACGGCGCAGCAGACGGGATGCGCCGAATAGGTGAAGCCGTGGGCGAAGACGCCGATCTTCTCGCTCTGCCCGACGAAGGCCTGGTAGAGCTCCTCGCTGATGACCGTGGCGGAGATCGGCAGATAGGCCGAGGACAGCGCCTTGGCCATGGTCATGATGTCGGGCTTCAGCCCGTAGGTCTCGGTGCCGAACATGTTGCCGGTACGCCCGAAGCCGCAGATGACCTCGTCGGCGATCAGCAGCACGTCGTATTTCCTTGAGGATCTTCTGGATCTTCTCGAAATAGGTGCCGGGGCGGGAGGATGACGCCGCCGGCGCCCATCACCGGCTCGGCGATGAAGGCGGCGACCGTCTCGGGATCCTCGCGCAGGATCTGCGCCTCGAGGCTCTCGGCCAGTCGCGTGGCGAAATCCTCCTCGCTCTCGCCCGGCTTCGCGAAGCGGTAATGATGCGGGCAATCGGCATGGCGGATCTGCGCGATCGGCAGGTCGAAATCGCGATGGTTGTTGGCGAGGCCGGTGAGGCTCGCCGCGGCCACGGTGACGCCGTGATAGCCCTTCATGCGCGCGATGATCTTCTTCTTGCGGTGACGGCCGCGCGCATTGTTGTAGTACCATACCATCTTGACGGCGCTGTCATTGGCCTCGGAGCCGGAATTGTTGAAGAACACCTTCGACATCGGCACCGGCATCAGGCCGATGATGCGCTCGGCCAGCTCCGCCGCCCCGTCATGCGACTTTTGATTGAAAATGTGATAGTAGGGCAGCCGCCTCAGCTGTCGCGTCGCGGCCTCGACCAGCCTTTCCTCGCCGAAGCCCAGCGACGTGCACCACAGCCCCGCCAGCCCCTCGATATATTCCTTGCCGTTCTCGTCATAGACATGGATGCCCTTGCCTTCGGTGATGACGAGCGGGCCTTCGCTCTCATGCTTCTTGAGATGCGTGTAAGGGTGCAGATGAAAGGCGATGTCGCGGCTCGCCGTCGAATTGCCACGCGGCATGGGATTTCCTTCGCTGATCGAGGGCGGCCTACTATCCGCCGGCCGGCGCGACGGAGTCAAACGCGCGGCGGCCGCACCGGCGCATCGTCGGTTGCGGGCGCGTGTTGACGCAAGACCCGGCTGGATCGGCATCCAGCTGCGACGACCTGTCGCACCATCAGCTTCTAAGCTGTTGATCGCCCAGCGCCGCGGCCGACGCACGCTCGGTGTAACCAGCGCGGATATCAACAGGGTTTTCCCCAGGCCATCCGCGGCGAACCGCAGATTTCCTTGGCCCAGCGTTACGCAACTTGGTCATTCTGTGCGGCGCAGGGGAGGCGGGCATGGGCGTGGCCAAGCGGGGCGAAGAGCCAATGTTCGACGGCATCGATCTCGATCGGGTGATCGTCGATCCCGATTATCGACGGCGGGTCATGGATCGGTTGCGCGCGGAAGCGGCGACGCGGTCGCCGAGCAATGCCGAGACGGCGCCGGCCTCCGGCGTTGATGATTGACAGAAGGGGGCATCGCCCTATCCTGCGCGCCCAATGTGGCGCGCCGACGCTGAGCCGCGACCTCTTGACGGTGTAGCTGCGACGCCGGCCGCGCGCCGTGGAGGCCGGCAGCCCATGGCACGGGCCCAGGTGGCAGCGCGCGGCGGCGCCCGCGCATGATCGCTTTCATCCTTCGCCGGCTGGCGCAATCCGTGGCCGTGATGCTCACCGTCGGGCTCATCGCCTTCTTGCTGTTCCACTATGTCGGCGACCCCATCAACAACATGGTGGGACAGGATACCTCGCTCGCGGACCGCGCCCGGCTGCGCCAGGAACTCGGCCTCAACGACCCGGCGCCAATGCAGTTCGGCCATTTCCTCGCCCGCGCGCTGAGGGGCGATTTCGGCGTGTCCTATCAGTATGCGCGGCCGGTCGGCACCATCATCGCCGAGCGGCTGCCCGCCACACTTGAGCTGAGCATCGCCGCCGCCTTGCTCGCGCTCGCGATCGGCGTGCCGATGGGGGTCTATACCGGCTTGCACCGCGACGGCATGCTCTCGCGCGTCTTCATGGCGGTCTCGCTGATCGGCGTGTCGCTGCCCACCTTTCTCATCGGCATCCTGCTGATCGTGCTGTTCTCGGTGACCTTGGGCTGGCTGCCGTCCTTCGGCCGGGGCGACGTGGTGGCTCTGGGCTGGTGGACGACCGGCCTGCTGACGCTGTCGGGGCTCAAATCGCTGATCCTGCCGGCGATCACCCTGGCGCTGTTCCAGATGACCTTGATCATGCGCCTGGTGCGCACGGAGATGCTCGAGGTGCTGCGCACCGACTACATCAAATTCGCCCGGGCGCGCGGCCTGCCCAACCGCATTGTGCATTTCGGCCACGCGCTTAAGAACACGCTGGTGCCGGTGATCACCATCACCGGCCTGCAGCTCGGTGCCATCATCGCCTTTGCCATCATCACCGAGACCGTCTTCCAATGGCCGGGCATGGGCTTTCTCATCGTCCAGGCGATCGGCTTCGCCGACATTCCGGTCATGGCGGCCTATCTCATGCTGGTCGCCTTCTTCTTCGTGGTGATCAACCTGATCGTCGATCTCCTCTACTATGCCGTCGACCCGCGCTTGCGGATCGAGCGCGGCGCCGCGGGCGTCCATGGCCTCTGACCGGCCGGCACCCGGCGCCCTGCCCGGGGCGCTGCGCCGGCTCGCCGACAGCGACCTCTTCTGGAGCTTCCGCCGCTCGCCGGTGACCGTCGCCGCCGCCGCCGCCACGGTGCTGCTGGTGTTGGGCGCGGTGCTTGCGCCGCTGCTTGCCCCGCACAACCCCTATGATCTCGCCAGCCTCGACCTGATGCAGGCGCGCGACCCGCCGGCCTGGGAGGCAGGCGGCGACTGGTCCTACCCGCTCGGCACCGACGATCAGGGCCGCGACGTGCTCTCGTCCATCCTCTACGGTCTCAGGCTGTCGCTGTTCGTCGGCGGCGCCGCGGTATTCCTCGCCGCCATCCTCGGCCTCGGCCTCGGGCTGCTGGCGGGCTATGCCGGCGGCTGGGTCGATACGCTGATCATGCGCATCGCCGATGTGCAGCTCTCCTTTCCCGCGATACTGGTGGCGCTGCTGGTCGACGGCGTGGCGCGCAGCCTGCTGCCGCATGACCGGCAGGACCAGACCGCGGTCTATGTCGTGATCCTCGCCATCGCCAGCTCGATCTGGGTGCAATTCGCCCGCACCGTGCGCGGCTCGACCCTGGTCGAGCGCTCCAAGGAATACGTCCAGGCGGCGCGCATCATCGGCGTCCACCCGGTGATGATCGCCTGGCGCCATGTGCTGCCCAACGCCATGGGGCCGGTGCTGGTGATCGCCACCATCAACCTCGCCATCGCCATCCTGACCGAGGCGGCGCTGTCCTTCCTCGGGCTCGGCATGCCGGTGACGCAGCCCTCGCTCGGCACCCTTATCCGCATCGGCGACAATTTCATCTTCTCCGGCGAATGGCGCTGGATGCTGCTCTATCCCGCCATCGCGCTCGCCAGCCTGACGCTCGCCGTCAACCTGCTCGGCGACTGGTTGCGCGACGCGCTCAACCCGAAGCTCCGCTGATGCCGGCGCCGCTGCTCGAGGTCGAGCATCTGCGCGTCGAGATCCCGACGCGGCGCGGCCTCCTCACCGCGATCGACGACGTCTCGTTTTCCATCGGCCCGGGCGAGGTGCTGGGCGTGGTCGGCGAATCCGGCGCCGGCAAGTCGATCACGGGTGCCGCGATCATCGGCCTGCTCGAGCCGCCGTCGCGCATCGCCCGGGGGCGGATCGTCTTCGCCGGACGGCGCATCGACGACCTCTCCGACGCAGCAATGCGGCCGCTGCGCGGCAAGGAGATCGGCGCCATCTTCCAGGACCCGCTCACCAGCCTCAACCCGCTCTATACCGTGGGCCGCCAGCTCACCGAGACCATCCGCATCCATCTCGGCCTCGACCGCGCGGCGGCGCGCCGGCGCGCGCTGGCGCTGCTCCTGGAAGTCGGCATCCCCGCCCCCGAGCAGCGCCTCGACCATTATCCCCACCAATTCTCCGGCGGCATGCGCCAGCGCGTGGTCATCGCGCTGGCGCTTGCCGCCAATCCGCGCCTGGTCATCGCCGACGAACCCACCACCGCGCTCGACGTCTCGATCCAGGCGCAGATCATCGCGCTATTGAAGCGGCTGACGCGCGAGCACGGCACGGCGGTGATGCTGGTGACGCATGACATGGGGGTCATCGCCGAGACCGCCGACCGCGTCGCGGTGATGTATGCCGGCAGGATCGTCGAGATCGGCCCGGTGCGCGAGGTGGTGAAAAAACCGCAGCACCCCTACACGGTGGGGCTGATGGGTGCAATCCCGGTGCTCGGCGTCAGGCGCGAGCGGCTGCTGCAGATCGACGGCGCCATGCCGCGGCTCGACGCCATCCCCTCCGGCTGCGCCTTTCATCCCCGTTGCCCCGAGGCGTTCGATCGCTGCCGCGGCGAGCGGCCGGAGCTGCTGCCGGCCGGAGCGAGCGCGGCGGCGTGCTGGCTGCACGCCGCGGTGCCGAGCGAGGCCGGTCATGACTGAGGCCGCGGGCACGCCGCTGCTCCGCGTCGAGGGCCTGGCGCGGTATTTCGACGTCTCGCCGCCGCTGCTCAACCGGCTGCTCGAGCGCCGCGGCCGCGTCATGCTCAAGGCGGTGGACGGCATCGACTTCACCGTCGGTCGCGGCGAGACCTTCGCGCTGGTCGGCGAAAGCGGCTGCGGCAAATCGACGGTGGCGCGCGTCATCGTCGGGCTCTATGCGCCGACGCGCGGCCGGATCGTCTTCGCCGGCACCGATATCGCGCTCCGGACCTCGCGCGCCGAGCGGCGGCCGCTCCGCCGCCGGCTGCAGATGATCTTCCAGGACCCCTATGCCAGCCTCAATCCGCGCTGGCGCGTGCGCGACATCGTCGCCGAGCCCTTGCGCACGCATCGCCTCTGCGCCAGCGAGCGCGATGTGCGTGCCCGCGTCGAGGAGCTGCTCGGCCAGGTGAAGCTCGCCGCCGTCGACGGCGACAAATATCCGCATGAATTCTCCGGCGGCCAGCGCCAGCGCATCTCGATCGCGCGCGCGCTGGCGGCGACCCCCGACTTTCTCATCTGCGACGAGCCGACCTCGGCGCTCGACGTCTCGGTGCAGGCGCAGATCCTCAATCTGATGAAGGATCTGCAGCGCGAGCTCGGCCTCACCTATCTTTTCATCTCGCACAACCTCGCCGTCGTCTACCACGTCTCGACCACGGTCGGCGTGATGTATCTCGGCCGCCTCGTCGAGCTCGCGCCGACGGCGGCGCTGTTCGCGGCGCCACGCCATCCCTATACCCGCCTGCTGCTGGCGACGATCCCCGACATCGCCATGTCCGGCCGCGTCCGCGCGCCGGTGGCGGGCGAGGTGCCGAGCCCGATCGACCCGCCCGCCGGCTGCGCCTTCCATCCCCGTTGCGCCTACGCCAACGACCGCTGCCGGCGCGAGCGGCCGGAGCTGCTCACGGCGGGCGCTGCGCGCGTCGCCTGCCACGCGGTCGAGGAGGGCCGTCTGCCGGCGGAGATATAGCCTCCGCCTTGCCCCTAGGATGGTGGCTCAAGGCGCCTGGAAAGATAGACCGTGCCGGGGACCGGATTGAAGCGATAGGCCGCGATCTCCACGAAGCCGAAGTGCCGGTAGAGCGCCATCGCCTCGCGCATCGTCGGCAGGCTGTCGAGCCGCATTTCGCGGTAGCCGCGCGCCTCGGCGGCGTCGATGACGGCGGCGACCAGAGCGCGTCCGATGCCGAGACCGCGGCCTTCGGGCCGGACATAAAGCCGCTTCATCTCGCAGATGCCTGGCGCTTCCAGCCGCCGCAGCGCGACGCAGCCGAGTGCCGCGCCGTCATCGGCGCTGGCCAGCAGCAGCTCGCCCGCGGGCGGAGCATAGTCGCCGGGGAGGGCGGCGAGCTCGGCCGCAAATCCCTGAAAAGAGAGATCGATGCCGAGCCCGTCGGCATATTCGCTGGAAAAGCGCGGCGGCGGCGGCGATGTCGCCGGCGTCGCGCGCGGGATGGAGGTGGAACGGCACGGGTCCCACCGTCGCGATCACGCCAGGGCGGCGCGGAGCGGCTGCTGGCGCTGGCGCAGCACCAGCGTCGCCACCAGCGCCAGGTTCAGCAGGTTGAAGCCGATCCCGGTGGCGAGCGCCGGGGCGTAGAAGCCGTAGTGATCGTAGATCGCGCCGGCGAGCCACGCCCCCGCCGCCATGCCGGAACCGCTGCACAGCAGCAGGACCGGCACGCGCCACGCGGCTTCGGCCGCCGGGAACAGCTCGCGGATGGCCAGGACATAGGCTGGGATGATGCCGCTGAAGCCGAAGCCGAAGGCGGCGGAGGCGAAGAAGAGGCCGGTCTCGTCCTGGGTCAGCGTCAGCGCGCTGAGCGCGAGCGCCTGGCAGAGCGAGGCGGCCAGCACCGTGCGCAGGCCGCCGATGCGGTCGGAGATCCAGCCCCAGAATTGCCGGCTGAGAAAGGCGGTGCCGAGCAGCAGCGACAGCATCGCCGCGCCGCGCGCCGGGGTGATGCCGAGATCGCTGCACAGCGCCACGAGATGGCCCTGCGGCATCGCCATCGGCACGCAGCAGGTGAAGGAGGCGAGCGCGATGAGGCTCAGCACCAGGCCCGGCCGCCAGCCCAGCATCGCGGTGCCGGTGCGGCCGCTCGTGCCGGTGTGCACATCAGCGGGCGCTGCCGGCGGCCGGCGCAGCAGCAGCGTCAGCGGCAGGATTGCGGCGATGGCGAAGATGGCGAACAGCGTCATGGTGCGCTGCCAACCGAACGCCGCGATGGCGCGCTCGAACAGCGGCGGCCAGATCGTGCCGGCGACGTATTGCCCGCTCGAGATCAGCGCCAGCGCGGTGCCGCGGCGGCGGTCGAACCAGTGGCTGACATAGACGTAGAGCGGCGCGTTGATCCCGGCATTGCCGAGGAGACCCATCAGGACCCCATGGCCGAGATAGAGCTGCCAGGGCGCGCCGCCGGTCGAGACGAAGAGGCCGATGGCGATCATTGCCGCGCCGAAGCCCGCGGTCCAGCGTACGCCGATGCGCGCGGCGACGCGTCCCATGGCGATGCCGCCGACCGCGCTGCCGAGCCAGGCGAGCGAATAGGCGAGCGCCGGGACCGAGCGCGCGCTGCCGAGATCGGCCGCGATCGGCTTCAAGCCCACCACCGCGACCAGCGGCGCGCCATAGGAGAGGCTCATGATGGCGAGCGCGGCAAAGGCCACGACCCAGGAGGCGCGGCTTTCGATGCTTGCAGCGTCGCGTGAAGACGAGGGGTAATCCAACATGCCCGATTATTCTTGTCCCTTGCCGCCATCGTCGCCGTTTCGGCGGGCGCCGGTCAAGCGCCGCGGCGGGATGAGCGAGGAGCATCGCGGCACCGCCGGTTGAAACTGCGCCCTGCGCTCGGCTAGCATCGGTCTTCCGGAAGGAGCCTTCATGCCGATCGTTAACCGTATCGCCGATTTCCAGGAGGATCTGGCCGCCTGGCGCCATGAGATTCACGCCCATCCCGAGACCGCCTTCGAGGAGACGCGCACTGCCGAGTTCGTCGCCCAGCGGCTGCACGATTTCGGCATCGCGGTGCATCGCGGGCTCGCCGGCACCGGCGTCGTTGGCACGCTGACGGGATCCCGGCCCGGCACGCGCGCCATTGCGCTGCGCGCCGACATGGACGCGCTCCACATACAGGAGCGCAACGGCGTCGACTACGCCTCGCAGAACCCGGGCAAGATGCATGCCTGCGGCCATGACGGGCACACCACCATGCTGCTGGGCGCGGCGCGCTATCTCGCCGAGACGCGCAATTTCGCCGGCACCGTCCATTTCGTGTTCCAGCCGGCCGAGGAGAATGAAGGCGGCGGCCGCGTCATGGTGGAGCAGGGGCTGTTCGAGAAATTCCCGGTCGAAGCGATCTTCGGCATGCACAACTGGCCGGGCATGCCGGTCGGCAAGTTCGCGCTGCGCAGTGGGCCGATGATGGCCGCCTTCGACATCTTCGAGATCACGGTGAAGGGCAAGGGCGCGCATGCGGCGCTCCCCCATCTCGGTGTCGACCCCGTCATCGCGGCGGCGCAGATCGTCACGGGCTTGCAGACCATCACCAGCCGCAACACCCATCCGCTCGAGGCCGCGGTCGTCAGCGTGACGCAGATCCATGGCGGCGACACCTGGAACGTGATCCCGGACGAGGTGGTGCTGCGCGGCACGACGCGCTCCTTCAAGCCGGAGCTGCAGGACGCGATCGAGGCAGGCATCCGGCGCATCGCCGAGGGTGTCGCCTCGGCCATGGGGGCGAGTGTCGCGGTGCGCTACGAGCGGCGCTATCCCCCCACGGTCAACAGCGTCGCCGAGGCCGCCGTCGCCGCTTCGATCGCGTCGGAGGTGGTCGGCGAGGCCAATGTCGACCGCGAGCTGTCGCCGACCATGGGCTCGGAGGATTTCGCCTTCATGCTGCAGGCGCGGCCCGGCGCCTATGTCTTCATCGGCAACGGTCCCAGCAACGGTGCGGGGCTGCACAATCCGCGTTACGATTTCAACGACGCGATCCTGCCGATCGGCGCCTCTTACTGGGCGCGGCTGGTCGAGCGGGTTCTGGCCAAGGCGGCTTAGCGCCGCGATCGAAGATCGCGACCGGGGGGTGGGCGCCTTTCAGCGCGGCGCCTTGTGTCCGCCGGCTGCGGTGATGACGCCGACGATGACGAGACCGGTCAGGACCAGGCGGACACCGGCGCTCACCCCGAACGTGTTCAGCATGGTGAGCAGCAGCACGAGGAACAGCGCCGATCCCCAGAGGCCGGGCACATTGGCCCTGCCGCCCGCAACCGAGGTGCCGCCGATTACCACGACGGCGATCGAGGCGAGCAGGTATTCATTGCCAAGGTCGACGTTGGCGCCCCGGAAATATCCCGCGAGCAACGCGCCGTCCAACCCGCCGAGCGCGCCGGAGAGCGTGTAGGTGAGGAAGCGGATGCGCTCCACCGGAATCCCCGCCAGCCGCGCCGCGCGACTGTTCTGGCCGATGGCGCTAACCGAGCGCCCGTAGACCATCCGGTCGAGGGCCATGCCGGCAGCGACGGTGAACAACACGGCGAAGAGCGCGAGGATTGGAATCCCGAGGAACTGAATATTGGTGAATTCGGCAAAGCCCGTCGGCGGCTTGATCTGCAACCCGCGGCCATAGCTGATATCGATCGACTGGATGATGAAGCTCGCCGACAGCGTGGCGATGATCGGCGGGATGCGCAGCGCGCGGATCAGCAGGTAGTTGGCGGCGCCGATCGCAATGCCGGTGGCAAGCGCGGCGGCCAGCCCGACGACCACCATGGCATCGCTGCCGCCCATCACTTTCATGGCGACCGCGCTGGCGAGCCCGATATTGGCCGGCAGCGACAGGTCGACATTGCCGGGCCCCAGCGTGATGACGAACATCTGGCCGACGCCGACGATCACCATGAAGACGCCGAGCGACAACGCCGCGGTGATCATGCCGCCGGCGCCATAGCCGCCGGTGAAGGCAATGGCGGCGAGCCAGACCGCCAGCGCGCCGAGAAAGGACCACAGCCACGGCTTGGCGGCGAGGGTGCGCATGAAGGCCATCGCCGTCACCCCTCCTTGCGGCTGATGACGGCCCGCGCGGCAAGCACGATGATCAGGATCGCGCCATTGGCGCCCACCTGCCAGTCGGGCGGGATATGCATGAAGGTGAGCAGCGGCGAGGCGGCGAGCGCCAGCGTCAGCGCGCCGATGACAGCGCCGATCGGCGACACGTTCCCGCCGACGAACTCGCCGCCGCCGAGGATCACGCCGGCGATCGAGAGCAGCGTATAGCCATTGCCGATATTGGCGTCGGCGGAGGTGGTGATGCCGATAAGCGCCATGCCCGAGAGCACGCCGAAGAGTCCGGCGAGCGTGAACATCGTGACCTTGGTTTTCAACAGCGACCAGCCGGCACGGCTGATCGCGACCGGATTGCCGCCGGAGCCGCGCAGGATCGCGCCGTAGGAGGTACGCATGAGACCGGCATGCGCGATCAGCGCGATGAGAACGGCCGCGATGATCGGGAAGGGTATCCAAGGCGGCTTGACGCTCATGATATGCAGCAGCCAGCCCGGCGCCGCGCCGCCCGGTTTCGGCAACAGCAGGATCGCCAGGCCCTGCCAGACGAAGCTCATGCCGAGCGTGATGACGATCGACGGCAGGCCGCGCAGGTGGATGAGAGCTCCCAGCGCCGCATAGACGCCGATCGCGCCGAGCAGCACCAGCGCGCCGAACAGCGGCGCGTCGTGCAGCCATGTCGCGGTGACGCAGCCGATGAACCCGACGAAGGTGCCGATCGACAAATCGAGCTCGTTGCCGGCGATCACGAACATCTGCGCCATCGTCGCCAGCGCGATCGGGATCGCCAGGTTGAGCATCAGAGTGAAGCCGAAGTAGCTGATGGCGCGCGGGTTGAGCCAGCCGATGCCGATCAAGATCAAGGTCAGCGACAGGGTCGGGAGCAACCCGCGCAACACGCGATGCCGGGCGATCCCGGCGACCGTCGGGCGGCGGGAACCGCGCGGCAGGGAAATCGCTGCCATTGGTTCAGCCGGCGGCCTGGAACGACGACTGGATGACTTTCTCTTCCGTCAATTCGCCGCGACCGAGCTCGGCGACGATCTGGCCGCTGCGGAAGACATAGGTGCGATCGCAGTACTGCAGTTCATCGGTCTCGGTCGTATACCAGAGGAAGGTGCGTCCGCCACGCGCCTCGGCGCGGATCAGGTCGTAAACCTCGAGCTTGGTGCCGATGTCGACGCCGCGCATCGGGTCGTCCATGAGGACCACTCGGGCGTCCGAGCCGAGCGCCCGGGCGAAGAGCGCCTTTTGCTGATTGCCGCCCGAGAGCGACAGGATGTTGTTTCGCATATCCGGCGTGCGGATATCCATCTTCCGTTGCCAGGTCGCGGCGAATGCGTCCTCGCGTGCCGGTGAGATCAGCATGCCGCCGCGCAGCCGCGAGATCGAGCGGATGGCGATGTTCCTGGCGATCGACCACAGTGGAAATATCCCGTTGAGTTGCCGGTCGCCGGCAACGAAGGCGACCGGTGCCGTGACCTCGGTGCGGTCGGTCCGACGCGACGCGCCGGCGAAGATTTGCAGCAGCAGCTCGGTCTGGCCGTGCCCCGAGAGCCCGGCGAGGCCGATGATCTCGCCCTCATGCGCAACGAGCTCGGCACGGTCCTGCTGTCGCTGCGGTCTGGCGCGGACGCGCAGCGTCGCGGCGCCACGTGTCTGCGCGGCCGGCTCGGCGTCTCGGCGCTCCTGCGCCCGCACCGCGCCCATGGCGCTGACCAGCGCGGCACGGTCGAAAGCTGCGGTGGTGCCGGCGGCGACGACCTTGCCGTCGCGCATGACGACGATGCGGTCGGACGTCTCGAGCACCTCGCCGAGAAGATGCGAGATCAGGATGCAGCTTGCGCCGCCGGCGACGACGCGGCGGACGAACGACAGAAGCTGGCCGGCCGTATGCGCGTCGAGCGACGAGGTCGGCTCGTCGAGGATGACGAGCCTCAGCGGGTCCTCGGTGACGGTGAAGGCGCGTGCCGATTCGACCATCTGGCGCTTGCCGATCGGGAGATCGCGGACGAACTCCGCCATGCCGATGCCGTGGCCGGGAAAGATGTCGTCGAGCTTGGCGAGCATGAGGTCGCCGGCCCGCCGGCGCCAGCCCGGGCCGTTGAGCGAGGCGTGGTTGATGCGCGCGTTCTCCGCCACGGTGAGGTTGGGGCAGAGCGAGGGTTCCTGGAAGACGCACCGGATGCCGAGCCGCTGGGCGAGCGCGACGGAATAGCCGGTCTGCGTGGCGCCGCCGATGACGATGCCGCCCTTGTCCGGCGCCAGCGTGCCGGCCAGCACCTGCATCAGCGTCGATTTGCCGGCGCCGTTGTGCCCGACGAGGCCGACGCATTCGCCGGAAGCGACGATGAGATCGATGCCGTCGAGGGCACGGACGGCGCCGAAATGCTTCGCGACGCCGTCCAGCCTGACGATGGGCGCGCCCGGCTCGGCCATCGATGGCCGTGCCTGGCGATGACGAGCCGGGCGCCACACCTCCTGTGTGACTACTTCGTATTCGCCTTGATCGCGCCGATCGCGTCGGCCTCAGTGTATTCGTGGCTCGCGACGCTGCCCTTCTCGATCGTCGGCAGGACGGCCTCGAAATCGGCCTGGGTGAAGGCGAGGTAGGGGACCAACAGATCGTGCGGCACGTTCTTGTTGCCGTCGAGGATCTGTTGCGCAACCCAGAAGGCGAGGGTGGATACGCCCGGCGCGATCGAGGCCGACCAGGTCACGTAGCCGTCCTTGCCCTTCTGCTCTTTCCACCACTGCAATTCGTCCTGCCGGTTGCCCATGATGATCGTGGGACGCGGCCGGCCGGCGGCGGCAAAGGCCTGGGCGGCGCCATATCCGTCACCGCCCTGATCGACGACGCCGACCACCGCAGGGAGCGAGGGGAGGACGGTCGCGACCGCCTTCTGCGCCGTGGTCTGGTCCCAGTCGCCGGTCACGGCGGCGAGGATCTTGAAGTTGGGATGCTCGGCGACACCGGCGAGGATACCGGCGTGAATTGCATCGTCGATCGACGTGCCGGCGAGGCCCCGGATCTCGAGCAGGTTGCCACCTTTCGGCTGGAAACTCGCCATCTGCGCGACTTCCTGTCGACCCATGTCCTTGAAGTCGACGACGACGCGCCAGGCGCAGGGCGCGGTGACGATGCCATCGAACGACACCACGACGATGCCGGCGTCGCAGGCCTGCTTGATCGCGCCATTGAGCGCGTCCGGCGAGGAGGCGTTGATGACGATCGCATCATAGCCCTGCAGGATCAGATTCTGGATCTGCGCGGCCTGGGTCGGGACTTCCTTGTCGGCCGTGGTGAAGACATCGGCGGCGGCGACGATGTGGTCGGCGACCGCTTTCTTGGTGACGATATCGTAGCTTCTCAGCATCGCCTGTCGCCAGGAATTCCCCGCATAGTTGTTGGAGAAGGCGATCTTCTTGCCGCTGGTATCGGCCGAAGCCGATGCCATGACGAGGCCGATGCCCAACGCCGCCAGCACCGGCAGTTTTGCCAATCGATTCATCTGCGTCCTCCCTTTGAGCCGCTGTCGAGCCCATTTGCCGCGGCGGCCCTTTTTCTCGCGATCTGGACCCCGACGCAATCTACCTCATGGCCGGCACTTCGGCCACGCCCAGTTCCAGCCGATCAGCCATGTCGTGGGCGACCTCAGGCCGAGACTCAGGTGTCGCCGCCGCGTGAGCGTGTCTTGCGGTCTTGGCGGCGCTTTCCAATTAATAGTAGCGCGGGATCGGCCCGAGCTGCGGCGTCGCGCCGTCGGAAAGGTCGAAAAAGACCTCGTCCACATAGCACCAGCCCCAGCCTTCAGGCGGGTCGTAGCCCTCGATGATCGGATGGCGGGTCGCGTGGAAGTGTTTGGTGGCGTGGCGGTTTGGGGACTGGTCGCAGCAGCCGACATGGCCGCATTGGCGGCAGAGACGCAGGTGCAGCCACTCGGCGCCCATCTTCAGGCACTCCTCGCAGCCCCGCGCGCTCGGCGTCACCTTCCTTATGGTATCGAGGTGCGAACACTCGTCCATGTTGCCCTCCCTGTCGCGCTCATTAAGGTTCGCCCAGCCCTTCGGAACCTGTCAACCGATTGCTCACGGGCGCAAGCCGAGCTTAGCGTCGGCGCGCGCGCGGATCGAGCGCGTCCTGCAGCCCGTCGCCGAGGAAATTGCAGGCGATGACGGTGACGAAGATCAACAGGCCGGGATAGAGCGCGAGCTGCGGCGCGAGCCCGATGGTCTCCTGCGCGCCGGTGAGCATGTTGCCCCAGCTCGGCAGCGGCGGCGCGATGCCGAAGCCCAGATAGCTCAGCACCGATTCCAGCAGAATGATCTGCCCCACCGACAGCGTCGTGGCGACGATGATCACCGAGGCGAGATTGGGCAGGATGTGGACGAGCATGACCCGGGCGGGGCTCGCGCCCAGCGCCACCGCGGCGCGGACGAAATCCTGCTCGCGCAGCGACAAGGTCGCGCCGCGCACCAGCCGCGCCACGCTCGTCCAGCCGACCAGCGCCACCAGCACGATGATGCGGTAGAGGCTCGCGGCCTCGGACTGCACCGCCCAGGCCGGCAGGCCGAGCTTGCGCAGGTCGATGGCGGCGAGCACGACCAGCAGCGGCAGCAGCGGCAGGGCGATGATGCCGTCGGTCAGCCGCATCAGCGCCGCATCGAGCCTGCCGCCGCGATAGCCCGCGCCGAGACCGATCGCGGTGCCGAGTCCGGCGGCGGCAAGCGCGGCGGTGATGCCGACGAGCAGCGACACCTGCCCGCCTTCCAGCAGGCGCAGCAGGAGATCGCGGCCGAGCTCGTCGGTGCCGAGCGGATGGGCCAGCGACGGCGGCGCGAGCCGCCGGTAGAGATCGACGTGATCGCCATCGGCGCCGAGCAGCGCCGCCACTCCCGGCGCCGCCGCCGCGGCGAACGCGAGCAGCAGCAGGATCGCGCCGCTCCAGGCGACGCGGCGCTGCGCCAGCGCGCGGCGGAGCCGCGTCGTCGGCCTGCGGCGGAGCCGCATCATCGGTAAGTGATCCGCGGATCGGCCGCGGCATAGGCGATGTCGGCGACGAGGTTGGAGAGCAGCACCAGCAGCGTGGCGAAGAGCAGCCCGGCCAGCGCCACGTTGAAGTCGTTGCCGAGGATGGCGTCATAGATCAGCTTGCCCATGCCGGGATAGGCGAACATGGTCTCGGTGATCAACGCGCCGGAGAACAGCGAGCCGAAGGACAGCGCCACCACGGTGATGACCGGCGCCAGCGCGTTGCGCAGCGCATGGCCCCACAGGACGCGCGTCTCGCCGGCGCCCTTGGCGCGGGCGGTGCGGATGTAGTCCTGGCGCAGCGCCTCGATCATGCTGGCGCGCATGTAGCGCAGGTATCCCCCGATGCTGGCGAGCGTCAGCACCGTCACCGGCAGCACGAGATGGCGCGCGCGGTCGACGAACTCCGCCATCGCCGATGGTGGCGATGCCGCCGGCCGGCAGCCAGCCCAGCGCCACGGCGAAGACCAGGATCAGCATCAGCGCGAGCCAGAAGGGCGGGATCGAGATGCCCGCGAAGCTGAGGAAATTGGCGGCGGTGTCGAGCGCCGCGCCCGGCCGGCGCGCCGCCGCGGCGCCGAGCGGCAAGGCCACCGCCAGCGCCAGCACGAAGCTCACCCCCATCAGCAGCGCGGTATTGGCGAGCCGCGGCACCAGCGCCGCGATCGCCGTCGTGGCGTAGAGCCGCGAATAGCCGAAATTGCCGGTCACCGCCGCTTCCGCCCAGGCGAGGTAGCGCTTCAGCAGCGGCTGGTCGAGGCCTTGCAGCGCCTTCAGCCGCGCCACATCCGCCGCCGTCAAATGCGGGTCGGCGGCCAGCATCAGGTTGATGGGGTCGCCCGGCATCAGCCCGATCAGCCCGTAGATCACGAAGGACATGATCGCCAGCACCGCCAGCACCTGCAGCAGCCGCACGATGACGAAGCGGGTCATGGCTCAGATCTCTGGCAGCGTTCGCCGAGCTCGGCGAACCCCCGAGAGATACCCGAAACTGGCCGATTTTCAAGGACGCCCCGGGCGATGCGATCTCGCAGCCTTGAATTGGGCCGGGTCGGCGTCCTAGGCTCGACCGGCAGGAAAGCGCGCATGGCGGATCTCAAACATTTTCTCGATGGTCTCGGCCTCGGCCAGCATTTCGAGCTGCTGTCGCGCAACGACATCGATATCGACATCCTGCCCGACCTCAGTGACCACGACCTCGCCGCGCTCGGCCTCTCGCTCGGCCACCGGCGCAAGCTGATGGCCGCGGCGCAACGCCGCGCGGCCGCGGCGCCGCCCTCTGCCATCGAACGGGAGCGTCCGCAAGAGGGCCAGGCCGAGCGCCGTCAGGTGACGGTGATGTTCGCCGATCTGGTCGGCTCGACCGCGCTGTCGGGCCGGCTCGATCCCGAGGATTTCGGGCGTCTCGTGCGGCAATACCAGGACGCCTGCGCCGGCGTCGTCGCGCGCTTTGACGGTTTCCTCGCCAAGTTCATGGGCGACGGCGTGCTCGCCTATTTCGGCTATCCGCAGGCGCATGAGGACGGTGCCGAGCGCGCCGCCCGCGCCGGGCTCGAGCTCGTCGCGGCGGTCCAGCGGATCGGCGACGGCACGCTCGCGGCGCGGGTCGGGATCGCCACCGGCCTGGTGGTCGTCGGCGAGATCATCGGCAGCGGCACGGCGCAGGAGCAGACCATCGTCGGCGAGACGCCCAATCTCGCCGCCCGGCTTCAGGCGCTGGCCGAGCCCCATGGCGTGCTCATCGCCGGCATCACGCGGCGGCTCCTGGGCGAGCTATTCGATTACGCGTTCCTCGGCGAGCACGCGATGAAGGGCATCGCCGAGCCGGTGGGCGTGTGGCGCGTGCTGCGCGAGAGCGAGACGCGAAGCCGCTTCCAGGCGGTGCGCGAGGCGGGCGTTCTCGTCGGACGGACGCAGGAGACTGCGCTCTTGGCCGAGCGCTGGCAGCTCGCGCGCGGCGGCGAAGGTCAGGTCGTCCTGCTGGCGGGCGAAGCCGGGATCGGCAAGTCGCGTCTCGTCGAGGCGCTGGTCGAGGGTATCCGGGACGAGCGCCATGTCTGCGTGCGCATGCAATGCTCGCCCTATCACCGCAATACCGCGCTTTATCCCGTGATCCGCCATTTCACCGAGGCGGCGGGGTTCGCGCCCGATGACGGCGTCGCGCTCCGGCGCGAGAAACTGCGTTCGATGCTGGCGGCCACGAGCCCGCTGCCCGAGCGCGCTTTCCGCATCCTTGCCGGCGCGCTCGGACTCGCGCCCGATGGTGACGAGGTCGCGGTCGATATGACCGCCGCACAGCAAAAGAGCGAGCTGATGGTCGTGTTGGCCGAACGGCTGCTGGCGCTTGCCGAAGCGGCGCCGGTGCTGCTGTTGCTCGAGGATGCGCATTGGATCGATCCGACCACCCGCGAGCTGTTCGATGTGATCGTCGACCGCATCGAGGCGGCGCGGGTTGCGGTCATCGTCACCCATCGTCCCGAGTTCGTGCCATCCTGGACCGGGCGGCCGTTCGTCACCGCGCTCGCCTTCAATCGGCTCTCCGGCAAGGATTGTGCCGACATCGTGCGCAATCTCGCGATGCACGCCGCATTGCCCCCTGATCTCGTTGCCGAAATCCTGCGCCGCGGCGACGGCGTGCCGCTTTATGTCGAGGAGCTCACCAAGGCCGTGCTCGAGGCCGGGGCGAACCGGGCGGTGGTGCCGCCGACGCTCCAGGATTCGCTGATGGCGCGCCTCGACCGGCTGGGGCGCGTCAAAGAGGTGGCGCAAATCGCCGCGGTGATCGGGCGCGAATTTGCGCGGCCCCTCCTTGCCGCGGTCGCCGGCGTCGGCGACGCCGACCTCGACGCCGCGCTCGCCCGGCTCGTCGAGGCGGGGCTGGTGTTCCCGCGCGGCAATGCCGTCGAAGGCCGTTTCAGCTTCAAGCACGCGCTGGTTCAGGAGGCAGCTTATGAAAGCCTGCTGCGCTCGCGCCGCCAGCCGCTTCACGCCGCGATCGGTCGCGCTCTCGAGGCGAAGGGGACCGCCGCGAGCGAGCCGGGGATCGCCGCCCATCACTTCACCCGCGCGAGCTTGCATTGGGAGGCAAGCCGCCACTGGGAACGAGCCGGCGATCAGGCGGTAGCGCAATCGAGCTACGCGGAAGCGGTCGCGAATTATGCGGCGGCCATTGACTGCACGCGTCAGCTCGCGGCGGGAGATCGGCGCGATCGTCAACTCCTCGCCCTCTCGCTCAAGCTCGGTCCGGCGCTGACGGTGGCCAGGGGTTTCGGCACCGAGGAGTTTGCCGCGTGCTACCGCGAGGCCTATGCGCTGGCGCAAGCGGTCGGAGACGGCCCGGAGCTGTTCAAAGCGGTTTGGGGCCTGTGGCTGGACGAAGTCGTACGCCAGCGCTTCGATGGCGCCGGCATCGCGGGCAGAGGAATTGATCGCGCTCAGCGGGCGGCTCAACGACGAGGATCTCAGGCTCGAGGCGATCCATTGCCGATGGAGCACCGCCTCATTCCGCGGCGAGGCCGGGCTCGCCTTGGAGTTCGCCTCGGAAGGGGTGGCGCATTACGTCGCCGAGCGTCACCACCAGCTCGCCCATGACTATGGCGGCCATGATCCCGGCGTGTGCGCTCACGCCGTCCGGGCCATCTCCTACGGCGTCATGGGCCTGCCGGAGCACGTGCGCGAAGCGGCCGAGCAGTCGATCGCGCTGGCCGAGCGGCTGCATCATCCGAGCAGCCTGGCTCATGCCTTCCACAACGTCCATCGTCCCCTATACGACCCTGGGCGATGCCGCGAATTGCGCGCTGATCGCCGACCGACTTCTCGCACTCGCGGAGCGGTACAATTTTGCGCCAATGCGCATGGCGGCCGAGTTCCACGCCGGTTGGGCCGGCTACCGCCTCGGGGAGGCGGCCGGGCTGGCAGCGCATGGAGACGGCGTTCGCGCGCCGCAGCGTCCAGGCACCACTCGAATTCTATTACTGTGCGGTGATGGCGGAAGCCTTTGCCGCCGAGGGACGCCAGCGCGACGCGTTCGACATCGTCGCCAGGACGCTGGAGCGCGCGGCCACGTCGCAGGCCGGCCTGTTGGTGCCGGAGCTGTGGCGCCTCAAGGGCGAGTTGACGCTCGCGCTCTCAGCCGATGAACGCGCCGAAGCCGAGCGCTGCCTCGATCAGGCGGTGGCGATGGCGGAGCGCCAGGGCGCGCGCCTGCTCGAGCTGCGGGCGACGACGAGCCTGCGCACGCATCTGGGCCGAAACGGGACGGCGGGCGCAAGCGCTTGCCCGGCTCGAGCCGCTCTATCGCGCTTTCGCCGACGGAGGCGACATGCGCGACCTGACGCTGGCGGCGCGGCTGCTCGCCAGCCTGGCTTAGTGGCCGGCCCGTCGCGACCTCAGGAGCCCGCCTCCCGGCCGACGACGCGCCAATCCTCGATCCAGAGGGTCGTGGGGTATTGGTGGCCGGTAGGCACGACGCCCTTCAGCCAATGCGGCAGCACATAGGGATCGGCGCGGAAGAACAGCGGCAGCGCCGGCAGCTCCTCGGCGTAAAGCGCTTCGAGGCGGTGCCACAGCGTAGCGCGGCGGTCGCGGTCGAGCTCGACTTCCATGGCGTCGATGAGCTCGATCGGCCTCTTGCATTGCGGAAGCCGGTGAAGTTCTCGCCGTTGAGCCCGTTGGCCGCGCTCGGGATCTCGTCGGAGCGCAGCATCGACCGCGGCACGTTCTCCGGCGCGCTGATCCACGCGAAGAGCGCCATGGTGAAATTGCGCTTGACCAGGCTTTCGCCGAACAGCACGCGCGGCGGCAGGTTCTTGAGCCGGATGTCGATGCCGATCTCGCGCCATTGGCTCTGCAGCACTTGCTCGACCAGCTCGCGGATCCGGTTCCCGGCGGTGGTGGAAAGCTCCAGCGAGAGACGCTCGCCTGCGGCGTTGCGGCGGATGCCGTCGCCGCGCCAGCCGGCGGCGTCCAGCAGCGCACGGGCGCGCGCGGGATCGTAGGGGTAGTGCGGCACATCGGCGGTGAAGACCCAGTCGAGCGGCGAGACGAAGCTCTCCGCCACCGGCTGGCGGCCGGCGAAGAGCTGCCGGCTGATCGCCTCGCGATCGATGCCGTAGAGCAGCGCCTGGCGCACCCGCCGGTCGGAGAGGATGGGATTGTCGAGGTTGAGATCGACATGCTCGTAGCCGAGGCTCGGCTTGAACAGCACGGTGAAGCGGTCGCCATGGCGCTTTTCGAAGGCGAGGCCCTGGTCGAGCGAGAACCCGAGTTCGCCCGCGACCATGTCGAGCCCGCCGGCGAGCAGGTTCGCCTCGAGCGCCGCCGTGTTCTCCACCGTCCAGACGACGATGCGGCGGAAGGCCGGCGGCTTGCCCCACCAGGTGGGATTGCGGTCGAGCACGACATGCGAGCCGGGCGCTACCTCGGTGATGCGGTAGGGGCCGAAATAGAGGCCGGGATTGGCGGGATCGGTGTCGTAGAGGGTGTGGAGGCGGTATTGCGCGGGGTCGGCGAAAGCGGCGCGCTCGAGATGCGCCGGCAGTACTTCGAAATCATTGACCGCGGCATAGTCGAAATCGAGCTTGTCCATGACGAAGGTGAAGGTCTTGTCGTCCTTCACCTCTACCGCCGTGATGCGGCGGTAGAGCTCGGCATTGGCGAGGCCGCTTTGCTTGTGGCGGCCGACCTCCCAGGTGAAGCGCACATCTTCGGTGGTGACCGGCACGCCGTCGCCCCAGCGCGCTCGCGGCTGCAGCGTATAGGTGACGCGGATGCCGCGCCCGCCTCCGGGCAGCGCCACCGGCACCGCCAGCCCGTTCTCGATCGTCGGGAGCTCCGTGCACAGCATGCAAACGAGGTGCCACCCGGCGTCGAAGGTGGTGATCGGCCGGCGCGTCATCGCCAGGGTGTAGCTTTTCGCCGCCATGGTATCGATGCTGGGATGGAGCGTCGACGGGAACTGGGTGATGCCGATGGCGAGTTCGTCGGCCGGCCGCGCCGCGGCCGCATTGCTGAGTGCTGCAACCGCGGCGAGGATCGCTAGGCAGGCTCTGAGGATCCGTCCCATTTGGCGCCTGAGCATAGCCCCGCTCTTGCCGCGGGTCGACGGAACCGGTCATGCTGCGGCAAAACCGGGGAGGGCAACATGGGCGGGTTGTGCGCGGGGCGGGTGGCGGTGGTGACGGGGGCGGGGCGCGGCATCGGGCGCGAGCATGCGCTGCTGCTGGCGGCGCACGGCGCCAAGGTGGTGGTGAACGACATCGGCGCCGCGTCGGACGGCTCCGGCCGCGACGCCTCGCCGGCGCAGGAGGTGGCGGCGGCGATCCGCGGGCGGGGCGGCGAGGCCGTGGTCAATGGCGACGACGTCTCCGATTGGGCCGGCGCCAAGCGCCTTATCGACCAGGCGATCGAGCATTTCGGCCGGCTCGATGTGCTGATCAACAACGCCGGCATCCTGCGCGACCGCATGCTCGTCAACATGAGCGAGGCGGAGTGGGACGCGGTCATCAAGGTGCATTTGAAAGGCACCGTCGCGCCGGCGCATCACGCCACCGTCTATTGGCGCGACCGCAGCAAGGCCGAGGGCGGACCGGTCGATGCGCGCGTCATCAACACCTCGTCGAGTTCCGGCCTCTTCGGCAATCCCGGCCAGACCAATTACGGCGCCGCCAAGGCCGGCATCGCCGCCTTCACCATCATCGCCGCGCGCGAGCTGCGCCGCTATGGCGTCACCGTCAACGCCATCATGCCGCATGCGCAGACGCGCATGACCGAAGGGCTGCGCAGCCTCAGCGAGGAGCAGCGCGCCGCGCGCGATCCGCGCTGGGTGGCGCCGATCGCTGTCTGGCTCGCCAGCGCCGAATCGCGCGACGTCACCGGCCGTGTCTTCGAGGCCGGCGGCGGCCTCCTGGCGGTGCTGGAAGGCTGGCATCGCGGCCCCACGGTCGCGCAGATCGCCGATCCCGCGCGGCTCGGCCCGATCGTCACCGACCTCGTCGCCCGCGCGCGGCGCAACGCCGGGATGGATGGCAAAGATGCAGATTAATTGCGCCAGCAACCGCGAAAACCCCCCGCGAGCGCTCTTGCGCTCGTCTCAGCGGCCCCCCGCGATCTCCTGATCCTTCTTCGGGATGAGATCGTAGGGCAGCGCGAAGCCCGGCATTGCCTTGAGGCGCAGCGACCACGCTTCGAGGTTGCGCCAGCGGGCGATCTCGATGCCGCCCTCGGCCATGAACACCATGCGGCCCCAGCAGCCGATATCGGCGATGCTGCAGCGCTCGCCCACCAGCCAGTCGCGGCCATCCAAGGCGCGGTCGATGAAGTCGAGCGCCGCCTCGGCGAGCGGCCGGAAATGCGCCATCACCGCCGGCTCGACCGCGCGGAAGCGGCTGAAATGCCGCACGCGTGCGATGTTGGTGATCGCGTCCGCTTCCCAGGACAGCCATTCCCGCGCGCGCCAGCGATCCTGTTCGCTCTCGCCCTCGAAGCAGCCGGTGCGGCGCGCGAGGTAATCGAGAATGACGTTAGACTGGACGATGGTGAGGCCGCCGTCACGCAGCGCCGGCACCTGGCCGTAGCGGTTGACCGCGAGATAGTCGGGCGATTTCTGCGCGCCGGTCTTGAGGTTCACCGTCCGGAACGAGAAGGGCAGCGGCGCCAGCGCCAGGAACAGCATCGGCTTGTAGGTCGAGCTCGAGGTGAAGCTGCCGTAAAGCGTGAGGCCATCCGCCATTCTGCGCTCCCTGGTTGGCCAGGTGCAGCATGGCCGGCCGCGCCGATGATTGAAAGCCGTCCGAGGCGGAACAATCCTCCGGTTGAGCCTGTTCAAAATAAGCAGGGCCGCGCCTCGCGGCACTTCAAGTTTGCGACCAGGGAAAGGATCCTCGCATGAGACATCTTCTTGGCGGCGTCGCCCTTGCCGCGCTGCTTGCCGCCGGCTTGCCCGCCGCGGCGCAGACCAACGGCACGCAACCCCAGACGCCCCCCGCGGCATCCAACCAAAGCGGCACCTCGCAGCCCGCCGCAGCGGCCGAGGAGCCCGCAACGAAGGCGAAGGGCAAGCATGCTGGCAAAAACAAGAGCATGGCCGCGGCGCATAAGCGCGGCGGCATGGCGTCCGAGGACAACATGGCCGAGGAGCTGAACCGGCAGGAACTGGCGAAGCTGGAGCAGGGCTCGTCGCCGGGCCAAGGCAGCGGCAGCACCGCGACGCCGGCCCAGCCGGCGCCGGCGAGCGGCATGGCGCCCGATAACGGCATGGCGCCGAAGCAGTAGCTTAGGGAAACGGTGCGCGCTCCGCGGCAGCTTGCCGCGGGGCGCGCGCGCTGCCTGAGTCGGGGGCGCGCCAGCACTGCCGCGACGCCGCGAGGCGGCGCCAGCATTTCTTCGACCGCTGGATCGCCACCTCAACCCGACGCCGTCGATGCTGTCGATGAGCTCGTGACGGCCCGAAGCGGCCGCGACAGGGCGACGCCGCGGGCGACTCCGGATATTGTCCGGCTTTCCACTCATGCCCGGATACCCTGCTGCCAAGGCAACCGGAAATGAGGCCCCAGGCTACTTTCACCTGCGCCTGAGGCGCGGCTGCCTCAATCCGTTACCGGCGTTTGCTCCGGCGTTCATGCTTCGGCAAGCTTTCTGGCCGATACCGGTCCCTCGGGAAACACCCGAGAGGCCCCTGAGCGGAAGAGTGAAGCAAGCGCATGCAGAATTCCGGCTTGTCGCCCGGCGCCGTCATCTATCAGATCTACCCCCGCAGCTTCTACGACAGCAACGGCGACGGCATCGGCGATCTTCCCGGCGTCACGGCGAAGCTCGACTATGTCGCATCGCTCGGGGTGGACGCGGTGTGGCTCTCGCCCTTCTTCCTCTCGCCGATGCGCGATTTCGGCTATGACGTCGCCGATCACTGCGCCGTCGATCCCGCCTTCGGCACGCTCGCCGATCTTGACCGGCTGCTCGCCCGCGCCCACGCGCTGGGCCTCAGGATCATCCTCGACCTCGTCTGCGGGCACACCTCCGACCACCATGAATGGTTCCGCGACAGCCGGGCGAGCCGCACCGGCGCGTGCGCCGATTGGTATGTCTGGGCCGATGCCAGGCCCGACGGCACGCCGCCCAACAACTGGCTCTCGGTCTTCGGCGGCGCCGCCTGGAGCTGGGAGCCGCGCCGGCGCCAGTATTATCTGCATCATTTCCTGCCGAGCCAGCCGAGCCTCGATCTGCGCCACCCGGAGGTGACCGAGGCGCTGGTCGCGGCCGCGCGCTTCTGGCTGGCGCGCGGAGTCGACGGCTTCCGCCTCGACGCCGTCGACTTCCTGCTGCATGACACGGCGCTGCGCGACAATCCGCCGCGTCCGCCCGCGGGCGGCGCCGCGCCGGCCAAGCCCTTCGGCCTGCAGCAGCATCTCTTCGACATGATGCAGCCGGAGATGCCGGCGCTGATCGGGCGGCTGCGCGCGCTGGCGGATGAGCGTCCCGGCACCGTGCTGCTGGGCGAGGTGTCGAGCCAGGACGGCGCCTATCAGCGCGTCGAGCGCTACACCGCCGCAGGCGGGCTGCATCTGGCCTATACGCTGCGGCCGTTGCGCGCCGGCGGCGCCGCGGATGCGCTGCGCCGCGCGCTCGGCGAGATCGCCGCCGCCGGCCAGGGCGAGGGGCTGTGCTGGGCGTTCAGCAACCATGACGTCGAGCGCGCGGCGAGCCGCTGGGGCGCGCCAGGGGCGGCAGGCGCGCCGCCGGATCCGGCCTTCGTCCGATTGCTCATGGCGCTGCTGCTGTCGCTCAAAGGCGTGCTCTGCGTCTATCAGGGCGAGGAGCTCGGCCTCGGCGAGGCTGTGCTCGATCTCGACCAGCTGCGCGATCCCTTCGGGATCGCCTATTACCCCGAGTTCCGCGGCCGCGACGGCAGCCGCACGCCGATCCCCTGGGCACGCGCGGCGCAGCATGCCGGCTTCACCGAAGGCGAGCCGTGGCTGCCCGTGCCGGAAGCCCATCGCCACGCCAGCGTCGATGCCCAGGAGGCCGATCCCGGCGCGCCGCTCCAGTCCTGGCGGACGCTCATCGCCTGGCGCAAGGCGCATCCGGCGCTGTGCCGCGGCGATTTGACGCTGCTCGAGCTGCCGGAGCCGCTGCTGGGGTTCACCCGCGCCTGCGCCGAGGAACGGCTGCTGCTGGTGTTCAATCCCAGCGGCCGCGCCGCCCGGCTCGAGCTTGCCGATTTCCCCGATCTCGTGTTGTTCGGGCATCACGGCTTTTCCGTCCTGGTCGAGGCCGGCGTCGCGGTCCTGCCGCCTTATGGCGCGCTCATCGCCGCGTTGGACGAGGCCGAGGCGCGCCAGGGCCGGCGGCACCTGGCGGCGGGATAGCGCGCCTGCCTGCGGCGGCGGTAGGCTCATGCCGCATGACAGTGTTCACCATCGGGCATTCGACGCGGCCGATCGAGGGTTTCATCGCGCTGCTCGCCAATGCCGGCGTCGATTGCGTCGCCGATGTCCGCCGCTTTCCCTTCTCGCGCCGCCACCCGCAGTTCAACGGCGAGGCGCTCGCCCGATCGCTCGATGATGCCGCCATTGCCTACGAGCACTTCCCGGCGCTGGGCGGCAGGCGCGCCGCGAGCGCCGGGGCGGGGGTGTCGCGGAACACGCTGTGGCGCGAGGCGGCGTTCCGCAACTACGCCGATTACGCCGAGACGCCGGCGTTCGGCGCCGCCTTCGCCGCGCTGCGGCGGCTGACGGACGTGCGGCGGGTCGCGATCATGTGCGCCGAGGCGGTGTGGTGGCGCTGCCACCGCCGCATCATCGCCGACTATCTCATCGCCGCCGGCATCGCTGTCGAGCACATCCTCGACGGCAAGATCGAGCCGGCCCGGCTCACCCCGGAGGCGACCGTGACGCCGGAGGGCGGCGTGCTCTACCGCGCGCCGAGCCTGTTCTAGGAAGAAAGGGCGGGAAAAGAGCGGCGGATCAGCAGCGCTCGCCGGCGCGCCGGCGGGCGAGTTTCTCGCTCTCGCTCAGCGTGTCGCGCAGCGCCTGGTCGGCCTGACAGGTCATCTTGACGAAGGCGCGCAGGAAGCTGTCGCTGCGCGGCAGCTGGAAGAGCGTCTCTTCATCGCCGTCCTCGCTGGCACGCCCGGAGACGACGACCACGGTATCGTGCGGCGTCAGGACCACCTCGCAGAGCGCGGTGCCGGGGCCGGTGACGTATTCGACGACGCGCTGGCGCTCGCTCTCGCCGGTCTCGCGCAGGATGGTCATGCGGTAGGGATGCCGGCTCGCGGCCGCTTCGATGAGGGCACGGGTAAAGGGGCGCAGGAAGGTCTCGTCGAAGCCCAGCACCGCCACCGGCTGCTCGTTGGTGGCACCCGAGCGGACCTCGAGCGTCGCCCAGAGCGAGGCGCGGCCGCTGAAGTAATCGACCGAGGCGAGGTCCAGATTGAGCGAATCAATCGGTTGCGGTGCCGTCGCCGATCGGCTGGAGAGGAAAGCGAAGCAGGCGGGCTCGCGCTTCAGCGATAGGGTAGTGGCGGCTTCGAGGTTGCGGTCCGAAAGTGCGTTCTGTGGATCCATCATAGCCGACCCTGTGCTTGTAAATCGTGACCTTGCTTGTGCCGCAACGCCTAGTCTCCGCGAACCTGGTTAATGTTTGGATAACATGGGATCGTTCGGGTTGCACGGATTTTACGCGACTTTTCGGCGAGTTGCGTGCGAGTTCAATAATCGCGCAGGTTTCATTATAGCGGCAAAGTTATACCTAAGGGTAAACGCACATCTTCAGAGAAATGGCAACCAATTCTTAAGATTCGCAAGCCACGATCATTTGTCCCGCGGGGAGGCTGGCGACATGAGCTCCTTGATCGAAACCATCAACAGTGCGCTCGCCGCAGTGGGCCCGGCGACGGAGACCCGCCTGCGTGATCTGTTGGCGGAGTTCGGCGAGCTCAATCTCGGCGATGAGGACCGGCTGGCCGCGCTGGCCACCGTCATCGCCACCGCCGCCTCCACCCATCACCGCCGTCACAAGAGTGTCTATCTCGAGGCGGTCAGGACCTGGGCGCTGGAGATCGCCGATGCGCTCGAGCCGGCGCCGCTGCGGCTCGCCGGCATCCCGGTCTGCGGCCCGATCGAGGAAGGGGCGGAGATCCTCATCGCCGGCCTCGATTCCCTGATCGATTCCATGACCCAGGCCGGCGTGCGCGTCCAGGACCGGCTGGTCACCGAGCTTGCCGTCGTCGCGCGCCTGCTGGGCCAGCACGACGCCAACACCATTCACATGACGCTGATGACGGTGAGCGACAACCTCGCCGATCCCGATTATCAGCCGGGCGAAGTGATCCAGGTGCCTGTGCGCGAGGCGATCCTGCCGCTGAGCCGCGACGTGCGCCTCGAGATGCTGACGCCGCGCGGCGTCGCCTAGAGTTCTACCTCCGACGAGCGACAAGGGGGGCCGGCGGCGACGCCGGCCCTTCTTCTTTGCGAGCGGGGGAGGGGCGGCGAAGATGTTCCGACCTTTTCGCAATCCCGCCCCTCTCTACGGCGGCACGGCGATCTCGCCGTCGCCGTCGCAGGGAATATCGGTCAGCTCGCGCGCAACTCTCTCGTAGTCGTGTCTCACGGCCTGGGTGTCGTCGTAGGTCACGGCCTTGCAGCGTTTCTTCAGCGTGTCCAGCAAGTAATATTTCTCGTACCGTCCGACCACCGATAGCGGCGCCTGAAGCATCGACAGGATTTCCTCATTGGTCGGTTCGGCGAAGGGGAACAATCGCTCGAGCTCGTTGCTGAGGGCTTGCGCCCCGGCATCGACATTGGGCGTGCTGTCGAGGGCGCTTTTGAGGCTTTGGGCGTCGTGTGCGGCCTCGATCTTTTCATTGTAGTGCCGGACGAAACGGGCGAGCTGGTCGATCGGCCGCCGGGCGAAGGCGCTGGGCAATTCCAAGAGCATGGGATCGGCGGCGAACCTGCCGGGGATATCGATCTCGTAGCTGCCGAGGTAGGCGGCACGATCCGTTGGGTCGTCCGGTATCCGCAGATTCGCGGGATCGCCCAGGTCATCGCGCAGCTTGACCCGCGGCCGCATCGCCTGGTCGACGTCGCGCAAGAGCGCGCGCGCGAATGCAGCCGGTTGGTCATTCTTGTCCGCTTCGATGCCGCGGTCCTGCTGGCTTGCGGTGATGACGGCCGTGAGCAAAGCAATGCCCGCCGCGATGAGCGTGACGACCACCGCTAAAGGGCCTTGATAGCCCTCAACGTGCGAGCGCCCGCGGATGACGGCCGATCCCGTCCCATCCATCTGCGTCTCCTCTGCGTCGTCCGGCGGCCATCCTGGCGCGACGTGGTTAACGTTTGGTTGATATGTTAGGTTGGTGAAATGCGCGCAGGCCGCGATTAAGCGGCTGCCGTGGCCTGCTCCCAACGGCACATCCATAATCCAAGGTAGCGGGCCTGGCGCGGCCTAAGTCCGTTGAGGTGATTGGCTCCGTCGGCCGGCTTGGGGGCTCTGCCGCCGGATTGACAGGGAGGCGGGCCGCCGCTTCACTGGCGCAAAACAGCGAGGGAGAAGGCCGGTGACGTCGCGTCGCAAATCCTATGACGAGCTGCGCAGCGCGCGCTGGTACGGCGCCGACGACATGCGCGCCTTCGGCCATCGCTCGCGCACCAAGCAGATGGGCTTCTCGGCCGAGGATTACGGCGGCAAGCCGGTCATCGCCATCCTCAACACCTGGAGCGACATCAACCCCTGCCACCAGCATTTCCGCGAGCGCGCCCAGGCGGTGAAGCGCGGCGTGCTGCAGGCCGGCGGCTTTCCGCTGGAGATGCCGGCGATGGCGCTGGGCGAGGTCTTCATGAAGCCCTCGACCATGATGTACCGCAACCTGCTGGCGATGGAGAGCGAGGAGCTGCTGCGCGCCAACCCGATCGACGGCGTCGTGCTGATGGGCGGCTGCGACAAGACGGTGCCGGCGCTGATCATGGGCGCGGTCAGCATGAACCTGCCGGCGATCTTCCTGCCGGCCGGGCCGATGCTGCGCGGCCACTGGCACGGCAAGCAGCTCGGCTCCGGCAGCGATGTCTGGAAATACTGGGCGGAGCTGCGCGCCGGCAACATCGACCAGGAGGATTGGCGCGGCATCGAGGACGGCATCGCGCGGTCGGCCGGCACCTGCATGACCATGGGCACGGCGTCCACCATGGCGGCGGTGACCGAGGCGCTGGGCCTCAGCCTGCCCGGCGCCTCCTCGATCCCCGCGGTCGACAGCGCGCATGAGCGCATGGCGGCGGCGAGCGGCCGGCGCATCGTCGAAATGGTATGGCAGGATCTGCGGCCGCGCGACATCCTGACGCAGACCGCTTTCGACAACGCCATCACCACGCTGATGGCGCTGGGCGGCTCGACCAACGCCATCATCCATCTCGTCGCCATGGCCGGCCGCGCCGGCATCACCTTGCCGCTGGAGCATTTCGACGCGATCTCGCGCCGGACGCCGGTGCTCGCCAACATCCGCCCGTCGGGCCAATACCTGATGGAGGATTTCTTCTATGCCGGCGCGCTGCCCGCGCTCCTGAAGCAATTGGGCCCACTGCTCGAGCTCGGCGCGCTGACGGTGACCGGCAAGACGCTGGGCGAGAACATCGCCCGCGGCGAAGTCTACAATGACGACGTCATCCGCTCGCCCAACCGCGCGCTGCAGCCCGAAGGCGGGCTCGCCGTGCTTCGCGGCAACCTCGCCCCCAACGGCGCGGTGATCAAGCCGTCGGCGATGGAGCAGCGCCTGCTGCGCCATCGCGGCCCCGCCGTGGTGTTCCGCGACTACAACGATCTGAGCCGCCGGATCGACGATCCCGCGCTGGAGGTCGGCGCCGAGTCGGTGCTGGTGCTGCAGAATGGCGGGCCGCAAGGCGGACCGGGCATGCCGGAATGGGGCCAGCTGCCGATCCCCAAGAAGCTGCTGCAGCAGGGGGTGCGCGACATGGTGCGCATCTCCGACGCGCGCATGAGCGGCACGAGCTACGGCGCCTGCGTGCTGCATGTCTCGCCGGAATCCTACGTCGGCGGACCCTTGGCGCTGGCGCAAAGCGGCGACGTGATCGAGCTCGACGTGCCGGGCCGGCGCCTGACGCTGGCGGTGGCCGAGGATGAGCTCGCGCGCCGCCGCGCCCAATGGGTGGCGCCCCGGCCGCGCTTCCAGCGCAGTTACGGCAAGCTCTACGACAAGCACATCGGCCAGGCCGAAACCGGCTGCGACTTCGATTTCCTCGCCGGTGACGCGCCGGTCCCCGAGCCGGAGATCCACTGATGCGCCACGACATGCCGCAGAACCGCTTCAAGCGGGCGCTCGCCGCGGGCAAGCCGCAGATCGGCCTGTGGCTGAGCCTGGCGAGCCCGGCCGCAACCGAGGTGGCGGCGGGCGCCGGCTTCGACTGGCTGCTGCTCGACATGGAGCACGCGCCCAACGAGCTGCCCGACATCGCGCATCATCTGCGCGCGGCCGAGGGCGGCACCGCCGAGCCGGTGGTGCGCGTGCCCTGGAACGACGCGGTGATGGTGAAGCGGCTGCTCGATATCGGCGCGCGCAGCCTGCTCTTTCCCTTCGTGCAATCGGCCGAGGAGGCGCGCCGCGCGGTGGCGGCGACGCGCTATCCGCCGCACGGCATCCGCGGCTTCGCCGGCACGACGCGCGCCAACCGCTATGGCCGCATTCCCGACTATGCCAGGCGCGCCAGCGAGGAGATCTGCGTCCTCGTGCAATGCGAGACGCGCAAGGCGGTGGCCGACATCCCCGCGATCGCGGCGCTCGACGGCATCGATGGCATCTTCATCGGTCCCGCCGATCTCGCGGCCGATATGGGCCATCTCGCCGACACGCAGCATCCCGAGGTGCAGTCGGCGATCATGGCCGCGGGCAAGGCGATAGCCAGCGCCGGCAAGGCGCCGGGCTTTCTCAGCCTGCGCGAGGATGAGAGCCGCCGCGTGCTCTCCGGCGGCTTCCTCTTCGTTGCCGTTCACACCGATGTCGCGCTGCTGGCGCGCCAGACCGAAGCGCTGGTGAAGCTCTACAAAGGCGGCTGAGGCGGACGAGGAACGTCCTCGCCCGTTGCCGCGGAACCGACCGATTTGATGGCTTAGCCGAGCGAGCCGGTGCGGTCCGAGATGACGCGCAGCGCCGGCTTTGCGCCCTCCTCGCGGCGTGGCGGGCCGAGGATGCGGCTGCCGATGCTGACCGGCAGCAGCCGGCGCATGGTGATCGCCTCGAGCAGCTCCGGCCGGCCGGGGAAGCGGTCGATTAGCGCATGCAGCGTCTGCTCGGTGAGCGCCGCTTCGTCATTGGCGAGGAGGCGCAGGATCACCGCGCGCTCGCCATAGCGGCAGAGCGCCGCGGCGACGCGCTCGGTGACCGTCCGCCGGGCGGCGATGGCAAAGCGATGCGCCGGCGAATGATGCTGCACGATCGGCAGCAGATCGTCCTCCTCGAGGAGCGGCTGGTGCTCGAGAATGGGGGTCGCCACCATCGCGGTGTCGCGCGCCAGCGCCAGCAGGATATCGCGCGGCAGGTCGAGCGCGAATTTAACGTTCTCGGCCAGCACCAGACGCACCAGCGGCTCGGAATCGTAGAGCACGATGCGGAAGGCGTCGATGGCGGCATGCCATTCGAACTCCTCGAAGCCGCCCGCGGCAAAGCGCGCCGCGATGCGTTCGAGCGATTTGGCGCGCTCCGTCCAGGATCCCTCCTCGACCAGTTGGACAATCACTTCGCGCGTCACCGTCGCCATAGACCCGAGACCTGATGTGCAGCGGCGCGCCCATCGCGCGTCGTGAACCCAAAATGCTCGACCGCAGGTTAAGTGATACTTAAGCGGCCGGGATCGCGGCGTGCAAAAATTAGAACAAACCGCCCACGCCAGCCGTTTCTCGAGTCGCGCGTCGCCGCCGAATCGTTCCTGGCGCCGGGATTAGCGGCGTTTTCTGCGCCCTTCGCGTGCTTGGTGGCCAAGCTGTGGCAAAAAACAGACAACGGCATGCGCCCTCGAGCCATCGGCATGCCGCGGTACTGCGACGCTCGCGACGCTTATGCCTAGCCCGGATTTCTCACACAGGCACGTGCTGCGTTCCCCTTCTCTCCCTCCTCTTACATCCTCTCCCACCCCTCTCACAGCGCGCCACTGGAACCCGGAGGGACGGCGCTCTTTGGCGCCAGGGGGCGTCGCCGGGACGCTCACGATGCGGTGCATCGCCGCGCGTCCCGGCTCCTGCCCTGGCGTCAAAGATCGCCGTCGCAGCGCGTGCCTGTGTGAGAAATCCGGGCTAGCCGCGCTCGACGGCTTCGGCGGCGGCGAGCCAGGCCGCCTCGGCCTCGGCGAGCGAATGCGCCGCGTCCGCCTGGCTGCGCAGCAGCTCCGCCAGCGTCGCACCGCCCGCCGCGTAGCTCGTGGGATCGGCCAGCTGCCGATCGAGCGCGGTCTTGCGCGCGGTGATCTGTGCCAGTCGCTGCTCCGCCGCACGCAGCGCGTTGCGCAGCGGCGCCAATGCCTGTCGCCGCTCGGCCGCGGCGCGGCGCGCCTCGCGCTTCACGGCGTTCGGCACGCGCGCGTCTTCAGCGGCGGGCTCGTCGCTGCGCCGTTCCAGGAGATAGCGGCGATAATCGTCGAGATCGCCTTCCCACGGCTTCGCGGTTCCGTCGGCGACGAGCCAGAGCCGGTCGGCGATGAGCGACAGCAGATGCCAGTCATGGCTGATGATGACCACCGCGCCGCCGAAATCGCCGAGCGCCGTCACCAGCGCCTCGCGCGCCTCGATGTCGAGATGGTTGGTCGGCTCATCGAGGATGAGCAGCGGCGGCGCTTCGTGGCTGATGAGCGCGAAGTTGAGCCGCGCCTTCTCGCCGCCGGAGAGCTCGCGCGCGCGCACGAACACGAGATCGACGCCGAAGCCGAAACGCGCGAGGCGCGCGCGCACCTGCTCGCGGCTGGCCTTCGGCATCTGCCGCGCGAGATGGTCGAAGGCGCTGGCCTCGGGGTCGAGCTCCTCGATCTGATGCTGCGCGAAATAGCCGCAGCGAGCCGCGGCGCGCGCCGCATTTCGCCCGCCATCGGCTGGAGCCGCCCCGCGATCAGCCGCGCCAGCGTCGATTTGCCGTTGCCGTTGGCGCCGAGCAGCGCGATGCGGTCGTCGGGATCGAGCCTGAAATCGAGGTGGCGCAGCACCGGCTTTCCCGGCGCGTAGCCGACGGTGACGTCGTCGAGGCTGAGGAGCGGCGGCGCCAGCTCGCCGGTCTCGGGAAACTCGAAGCGCACCGGCGCCTCGCTCTCGGCCAGCGCCACCGGCTCGAGCCGCGCCAGCATCTTGACCCGGCTCTGCGCCTGGCTCGCCTTGGTTGCCTTGGCGCGGAAGCGGTCGACGAAAGCCTGCAGATGCTTGCGCTCCAGCTCCTGGCGCTGGGCCAGCGCCTGCTGGCGCGCCAGGCTCTCGCGCCGCGTGCGCGGGAAGTTCTCGTAGCCGCCGCTATAGAGCGTCAGCCGCCGCTCCGAGAGATGCAGGATGTGATCGGCCACCTCGTCGAGGAACTGCCGGTCATGGCTGACCAGGATCACGGTGCGGCGGTAGCGCCGCAGGAACTCGCCGAGCCACAGCGCCGCTTCGAGATCGAGATGGTTGGTCGGCTCGTCCAGCAGCAGCAGATCGGGCTCGGCGAACAGCGCGGCGGCCAGCGCCACGCGCATGCGCCAGCCGCCGGAAAATCACGAGAGCGGCCGCTGCTGCGCCGCGTGATCGAAGCCGAGCCCGGCCAGAATGCCGGCGGCGCGCGCCGGCGCGCATGGGCCCCGATGGCGCGCAGCCGGTCGTGGATCTCGGCGGCATCGGCGCCGTCGTCTTCCGCCTCGGCCGCTCCAGCAGACGTGCGCGCTCGTCATCGGCGGCGAGCACGGCTTCGAGCGGCGTCAGGTCGCCGCCCGGCGCCTCCTGCGCCAGGAAGCCGATGCGCAGGCTCTTCTGCAGCTCGATCTCGCCGCCATCGGCTTGCAGCTCGCCCCGGATGAGGTCGAGCAGCGTCGACTTGCCGGTGCCGTTGCGGCCGATCAGCCCGACCTTCCAGCCGGCGTTGATATGCGCCGAGGCATCCTCCAGCAGCGCGCGGCCGCCGACCCGGTAGGTGAGGTTGGAGAAGGTGAGCATGAGGGCGGCTTCATCGCGCAAG
>CAWBKF010000040.1:0-83312 GCA_963789275.1 uncultured Alphaproteobacteria bacterium | reverse complement strand
GGCATGCCCCCTTGTTAATCAGCCGCTCACCAACTAGCTGCTGTATTTCACTGCGCTCTCCGCGCCGCCAGATCATTGATCTGAATCAACGCCGCCCCGCGCATCGCACGCATTCGCTTGCATATTCAATTCTGCAGCGTTTCGCGGCTCCCGGCACGTTAATTATGAAGAAGCGCTCAAAATCTGGCACGCTGGCAAAGCCCCTCGCACGGCCATGAGCAGAATCACTCTTAGACGCATTGCAAATCTAACCGCGATTTTCTATGTCGCAGTCGCGATTTCCTCCTCGTCACTATGCCGGCTTCTTCACGTAGATCTTGCACCAACCAGCGGGATCAATGCTGCCATCGACAACCTTGCACGAAGAGGGCGCCTCGAATTGCATGCAGTTGTCGCAGCGCTGCGCGCCCTGCGGCGTGGCCTGATAGCCGACAGCCTTCTGGGCTACTTTGGTCTGAGCTGCGGCCGCGCGATGTCCGCAGACGGTCGCGCCGAGCGCGGCAGCGCCACCAGCCGTGAACGCAAGGTCGCGCAACAGCGAGCGTCGAGACAGCGCCGCCGGAATTTTTTGCAGGTTGCTCATGGATCCTCCTGTGGGGGACGCCGGCGGCCGCAGCGAACACACGCGACGGCACGTGGCTTGAGCACCTTAGGCCAGCCGGCGCGCCGTGCCGACCGCGCGGCTCCGAAGGTAAGGGGCACCGGGCTGACGAGGGTAGACTCGGAATCTACCTAGTCGGCTCTCCCCTCCGGACCAAGGAACGGCAGGATCCGCGCCGTGTGACGTGGACGGGTGTCAGGCGGCGGTTAGGGAACCTCGACCGATCGCGGTTGCGGCGCTCCGGGACTCGCGAAGGCAGGCGAGGATCACATCACCTGGCTGGTGACGGCGCGAAAGCGCAGAACGGCAGCGCCGAAAAACAGGCCGCCGACCAGCACGACGACAAGGAAGTGCGGCCAGACGACCGCAAAGCCGGCGCCGCGGAAGAGGATCGCCTGGGCGAAGGAAACGAAGTGCGTCGAGGGGGAGGCCTGCATCACCGTGCGCAGCGCCGGCGCCATGCTTTCGAGCGGCGTGTTGGCGCCGGAAAGCATGTTCATCGGCATCGCGACCAGCATGTAGAGCAGGCCGAGCTGGGGCATCGAGCGGGCCACGGTGCCGAGGAATATGCCGATCGCGGTGGCAAAGAAGAGATAAAGGACGACGCCGGCCATGAAGAGCAGGACCGAACCGACGACGGGAATGCCGAGCAGCAGGCGGACGATAAAGGCAAGCGAAAATCCCACGGCGAGCGTGATGACGAGACCGTTGGCCCAGACCTTGGCCATGGCGATCTCGAACGGCGTCAGCGGCATGACCAAGAGATGATCCAAGGTGCCGTGCTCGCGCTCGCGGACGATGGCCGCGCCGGCCAGGATGATCGCCAGCGTGCTGACATTGTTGACGATCCCCATGACGCTGGCGAACCATGCCGTGGTCGCATTGGGGTTGAAGGCGATGCGCACCGCGAGGGTCACCGGCGATGCCGGCAGGCCTTGCGAGCGTGACAGGAACGCGCCTTCCGAGCGCGAGACGAAATTGTCGACTTCGGTGGTGATGATCTGCTGGGCGTAGCCGGAGCCCAACCCGGCCTGCACCATCGCCGTCGCGTCGACATTGACCTGGACCGCGGGCTGGCGGCGACCGAGAACGTCGCGTTCGAAATTCGGCGGGATGTCGAGGATGAAGGTGTATTGGCCGGTATCCATGAGGCGGGTGATGTCGCGCTCGGAAACCGCGCGCGGCGGCCTGAAGTAGGGGGCCGGAAAGGCCGATACGATCTGGCGCGAGAGGTCGGAGTGGTCCTCGTCGACAACGCCGAACGAGGCATTGTGAACTTCCTGGGAGCTGCCCTGCGAGTGCAGATAGACGTCGATGGAGAAGGCCCAGATCACCAGCGCGATGAGGACGGGGTCGCGCAGGAGACTGCGGAGTTCCTTGGTGCCGAGCCAGAAGATGTTGGCGAGCCGTTGCACTGCGGCTGTCCCTAACGTTCCTGCTTGCGCAGGAAAGCGAGGCTCAACAGGGTGAGCGCCGGAATGAACACGAGGAGCGCCAGGAAATTGGCCGCGAGATCGTCGAAGCCGAGCCCCTTGGTGAAGGTGCCGACGCTGATGCGCAGGAAATACGTCATGGGGAAGAAACGGCCGATGATCGCCGGCGGGCCTGACAGCGAGGAGACCGGCACGAGCATGCCGGAGAACTGCGTGGCGGGCAGGATGGTGAAGAGCGCGGTGGCGAACAGCGCCGCGATCTGCGTGCGCGTGAAGGACGACATCAGCATGCCAATCCCCGTGGTGGCGGTGACATAGAGAACGGCGCCGACGCACAAGGCCGGAAAGCTGCCTTTCAGCGGCACATCGAAGATGAAGATCGCCATCAGAAACAGGATAAGGAAATTGACCAGGGAGATCGCGATGTAGGGGAGCTGCTTGCCCAGCAGGAACTCGATCCGGCGCACCGGAGTGACGTAAAGATTGGTAATGGACCCCAGCTCCTTCTCGCGCACGATCGCGAGCGCCATAAGGATGGCGGGGATCTGGACCAGCAGCAGCGCCATGGTGCCGGGGACCATCGCATAGACGCTTTCGAAGTCCTGGTTGTAGCGGAAGCGCGTTTCGATCGTCGCGGGTGCCACCGCTGCCGTCGTCCCGGTCGTGCGCAGCGCCAAATCGCTCAGGAATTGCTGGTGAACGCCCTGGAGGTAGCTGCGGATGGTCTCGGCGCGGAACGGCATCGCGCCGTCCACCCAGGCGCCTACCCAGGTGGCGACGCCTTTCTTGATGTCCCTGCCGAAATTGGGCGGGATTTCGATGATCGCCCGGACGTCGCCGGCGGCGAGGCGCTTCTCGGCATCGGCGTAATCGGCGATCGGCGCTTGTTCGGTGAAGTAGCGCGATCCCCACAGCTCCTCGAGGTAAGCGCGGCTCTCCGGCGTCTGATCGCGGTCGAGGACGGCAAAGGAGAGGTTGTCGACATCGGTCGAGATGCCGGCCCCGAAGATCGTCATGAGGAAGGCCGTTCCCAGCAGAGCGAAGCCCATGCGGATGGGGTCGCGCAACACCTCCAGACCTTCGCGGATGGTGTAGGCGAGGAGCCGCCGCAGGCTGAACGATGCGGCGGGGCGCGCCATGGACCCGGCGTCGCGCGTGGCGAAGCGCGCGCCGCGCGGCACGGGCGCGCTTGTCGGGGTTTGCCGCGGCTCCCCGACTTTGCTCACCTCTTCTATATAACTGATGAAGGCTTGCTCGAGGTTTGCCGCGCCGCGTGCGGCGGTCAGCGCTGCGGGCGTGTCGGTCGCCAGCACCCGCCCGCTATCCATCAGCGCGACGCGGTCGCAGCGCGCCGCTTCGTTCATGAAATGGGTCGAGACGAAGATCGTGACACCTTGGCGGCGCGAGAGATCGACGAGCAGCTCCCAGAACCGGTCGCGCGCCAGCGGATCGACGCCGGAGGTCGGCTCGTCCAGGATCAGTATATCCGGCCGATGAACGATGGCGACCGCGAGTGACAGGCGTTGCCGGATGCCCAGCGGAAGGTCCGAGGCGAGATGATCGAGATAGGCCCGAAGCTCGAAGCGATCGCAGAGATCGGCGATGCGCGCCTTCGCCTCGCGCGGCGGCAGATGGAAGAGACGCGCGTGAAGCGTCAAGTTCTGGGCGACGGTGAGCTCGCTGTAGAGCGAGAATGACTGGGACATGTAGCCGACCCGGCGGCGCTCCTCGAGATCGGCCGCGGCGATCGCGCGTCCGAAGAGCAAGGCCTCGCCGCTGCTGGCCGGCAGCAATCCCGTGAGCATCTTCATCGTCGTCGTCTTGCCGGAGCCATTCGAGCCGACGAAGCCGAAGATCTCGCCCCGATCGATGGTGAAGCTCGCATGGTCGACGGCGGTGAAGGCGCCGAAGCAGCGCGTGAGGTCGCGGGCGACGATGACCGGCCCGCCGACCGCGACGGTGCGTGGCGGAATGACCAGAGCCTGGTGGCCGGCACGCCGTTGTTCCGGGAGCAGAGCGATGAAGGCTTGCTCGAGGGTCTCGGCGCCGGTCCTCGCCTTGAGCGAGGCCGGCGTGCCGGTGGCCAGCACCTTGCCGCCATCCATGGCAGCGAGCCAGTCGAAGCGTTCGGCCTCATCCATATAGGCGGTGGCGACGATGACGCTCATCTCCGGGCGGCGGGCGCGCATGCGCTCGATCAGCTCCCAGAACTGGCGCCGCGACAGCGGGTCGACGCCGGTGGTGGGCTCGTCGAGGATCAGGAAATCCGGATCGTGGATGAGCGAGCAGCACAGGCCGAGCTTCTGGCGCATGCCGCCCGACAGCTTGCTTGCCGGGCGGCCGGCGAACGCGGCGAGGCCGGTGCTCTGCAGCAGCTCGGCAATGCGCCACTGCCGCTCGGCGCGACCCTGGCCGAACAGGCGCGCGAAGAACTCGATGTTCTCGCGGACGCTCAAATCGGGATAGAGGTTTTTGCCGAGCCCCTGCGGCATATAGGCGATCCGCGGGCAGGCGGCGGTGCGATGGCGCAGATCCGCCATGTCGCCGCCAAGGATGGTGACCGTCCCGGATTGGATCTTCCGCGCGCCGGCGGCCAAGCTGAGCAGCGTCGACTTGCCGACGCCATCGGGGCCGATAAGCCCGCCCATGCCGCCGGCCGGGATGTCGAGGCTGACGGAGATCAGGGCGCTCTGCGCGCCATAGCGGTGTGACACATCGCGCAGCGCCGCCACGGGTTCGCGCGGCGGGGTCATCCGCCGGCTTTGCCTTTGAGCGATGCCGGCCAAGGCACCTTCGGGTCGGTCTTGACGTAGCCGATGCCCGGCAAGCCCGTCTTGACCGCCTCGGCATGCTGGCGCAGCAACTCGGGGTCGATGCGCACCTTGACGCGGAACATGAGCTTGTCGCGCTCGCTCTTCGTCTCGACCGCCTTGGGCGTGAATTGCGCCTGTGTCGCGAGATAGGTCACCTTCGCCGGGATCGGGATATTCGGATAGGCGTCGAGAACGATGCGGCCATCGGCACCGAGCTTCACCCGGCCCGCATCGGCGGTCGGAAGGTAGATGTCCATATAGACATAGGATGTGTCGAGCATCGTGAAGACCTTGCCGCCTGCCGGCAGCACTTCGCCGATATTGGAGATGCGGTATTCGATGCGTCCGTCGCGAGGGGCGACCAGGGTGTTGTCGGCGATATTGACCTGATAGAGCTCCACGTCATGCTTGGCCGCGTCGAGCGCATGCTCGGCCTCGCCCACCTTGGCGACGGCCGCCGCCAAGGCGGCGTTGGCGCCGTCCATCTGCTGCTGGCGCTGGTCGAAAACCTCCTTGGACACGTCATTCTTCTGCAGGAGATAGCGCGCCCGCTCGAGCTCCAGCCTCGCCAGCAGCACCTGGCTCTGTTGCTGAGCGACGTTCGCACGCGCCTCTTCCAGCGCCCGCTGCGACTGCTCCACCACGGCTTCGTCCCGCCGCAAGGTGGCTTCGAGGTCCTGCGTATCCATGACCGCGACCACCTGGCCGGCATGCACCATGTCGCCCTCATCGGCGAGCAGCTTGGCGATGCGGCCGGCGAATTTGGTGTCGATGTCGATCTCGTCCGCCTCGATACGGCCGTTTCCCGAGGCAATGCCGGGCGGCAGCACGGGGCGCGATGCGAGCCACCAATAGCCGCCGCCGATCGCGCCAAGGAGCAGCACGGCCATGGCCAACAGCAGCCGAACCCGCCGTCGTCGCGGCGGCGATCGTTCGGCCGGCAGCACCGCCGGCAGCGCCATCGGCACCAGCGCCCCGCCTGGCTGGAGCTGCGCCTCACTCTCCTTGTGGGAAGTGGCCGTAAGTTCGTGTTCCTCAGGCATTTGGCCTCGGATCGCTCAGCGATACTACCATCGGAGGGAGCCGGCCGCCCGCCATTGATTTCGCTCAATCGCGCCCTGGCCAGGGAGGCCAGGGCGCGATTTTTCTCTCAAGGCCTTGTCCGGGAACCGCCTTCTCGCCGCGCGAGCCGGTGGAGCGGCTATTGCGCGGGCACCGCGCGCCAGCCCGAGGGACAGGCGCCGACAAATGGGTAGTATTGGTGATAGAAATCGCACCAGTACCAGAATCCGGCCACCGCGCCTGGTGGCAGGTACGGGTCGGGATAGGGGTAGACCGGCGCCGGATACCAATACCAGTCCGGTCCGACGATCCACCACCAGCCCAGCCTACTGCCGTATTCGCCATGCCACCCAATGACCGCCATGCCAATAGCCGACGTCGAAATGGTGGATGTCGCCCGGCCAGCCGGCGTGGCCATGCCAACCACCATCGGCGCCGCCCCAATGTCCGGCGCCGGGAGGCCCGCCGCCGCGAAAATCGGCCAAGGCCGGCGCCGAGAGTGGCAGAAGGCAAGCCAAGGTCAAGAAAAGGTGCCGCAGGATCATCGTCTGCTCCAACCTCCAATACGCCGATCAGGCGGCGTCGCTCTTTGGCCGTTGCGGCATCGAAAAGAGATCCGTGACGGCCATTCCCGTCATCATTTGGGAGAGCTTGCTTATTTCCTCGCCGTATTGCGCCGCGGCCGTGGTGGAGAACTGGCGCTGAAACTCTATTGCTTCCGCGGGGTTGTGGCAGCTGGCGAGCTTCGTCCATGCCGCCATGTCCTCTTGCAGCCGGCCTTGCGCGAAGCGGCTGATCTCCTGGGACAATGCAAAGATGGTTTGAAACCATCGCGCATAGGCCTGCTGACCGCCCTCGAGGAAAGCGCCAAACGGGGCTTCCCACTCACGCGCCTGTGTCGGCGGATTACGCGGTACGGCGGATTTTGTGCTGTCTGGCATTGTGGTCCTCCGGGTTCGAACAATTTAACGATCGGCTCGAATGGGGGATCGGACATTGATCTAGCTCAAGCCCGGCGGCGCTGGGGTGAGCCATGATGATTTTTATTAACATGGTGGCGCCGGCGATCGCCGAGATTTCCGCCCTGGAGCGTCACATGCCGATGTTTGAAGACCGCGAGAAGGCCGCCGAGCGCAATTTCGAGCGCGAGCGGGAACTTGCCTTCAGAATCAGGGCTCGGCGCAACCGGCTGCTGGGCCTCTGGGCGGCAAGGCATATGGGGCTCGTCGGCGAGGCTGCGCAGCGCTATGCGCAGGCCGTCGTTGATACCGAGATAACTGGGCATGACGACCCGGCGGTCATCAGAAGGATCCACGACGATCTCATCGCCGGGGGCACGCCGGTCGCCGAGGAAGAGATACGCCGTCACCTTGTCGGGCTCGGCGCCGAGGCGCGCGCGCAGCTGTTGCGCGATGGCGGCGCAGGCTCCGAGCCGTAGATCAAGGTTCCGTCCGAACATGTCGGGGCGCCGCGTGCGCACCATCTAGATACATGCCCCTTCAGGGGGCGAACGCGATGCCTGCCGCCAAGGCGCGGCGAACCAGATGCGAGAGGCTGCGGACCTGCATCTTTTCCATGACGCGTGCACGATAGACCTCGACCGTGCGTGGACTGATCGCTGATCGCTAGCTCATAGGCGATCGTCGGCAAGCCCGCGACAAGGAGCCCGGAGCATTTGTCGCTCGCGGCCGGCGAGCAGGGCGAGGCATGCACGGGCTGCTGCACTTGCGGTCTCGCTCTTGCTCGCCGATTGCTCCAACTCCTCATGCGCCCGGCGCACGCTTTCGAGAAACTTGCCCTCCGAGACCGGCTTTTCGATGAAGCCGGCGGCCCCGGCCCGCATGAAGCGCACCGCCATCGCCAAAGCTCCGCACGGTGAGAGACCTCGACACCGAGGGAGTGGCCGACGGCCTCGTCGTCATCGAGGATGTAGAGGATGTAGATGATCGACAGAGGAGCCATTCGCGCAGTGCCCAAGGACCAGCAAGGCCGTGAAGCTACAGCCTGCGTTGATAGCCGCGGCATCGCGCGGTCAGATATCCGGCGTTTGATCTGGATCAAGGTGTCGTCGCCGCCCTGGCACCAGTATGTCGCGTTGGCTTGCGCGCCTCCTCTGATGAGGCGCGGTGCTCAACCCCAATAACGGAGGGCGATCTCATGTCTCAGACAAGCGTCGAGGTGAAGCGGAGCGAGAACAAGACGGCGCCTACTCCCGCGCTAGGGCCGGGAGCCGATGTGTGGCAATCCTTCCGCAACGACATGCAGCGGCTCTTCGATCAATTCTGGGGCCGCGGCTTTCTGCCGTCACTGCCCCGCGCTTTCGATGTCGAGCCGCTAGGGAGGCGGTGGCTCTCGGGCACCTTCGCGACGCCGGCGGTGGATTTCGCCGAGGACGACAAGGCATACCATATCACGGCGGAACTGCCGGGCATGAGCGAGAAGGACATCGATGTCACCGTCTCCGGCGACACGCTGACGATCAAGGGCGAAAAGCGCGACGAGAAGGAAGAGAAAGCGAAGAACTACTACCTGTCGGAACGCAGCTATGGCTCGTTCCAACGCTCGTTCACGCTGCCCGAGGGTGTCGATCGTGACAAGGTCGAGGCGGCTTTCGCCGCGGGCGTCCTCACGCTCACCCTGCCGAAGACGCCGGAAGCGGTGAAGCAGCAGAAGAAGATCGAGATCAAGGCGAAGTAGTGGAGCCAGGGCGATGGCGTGCCATCGCCCTGACCTCTCTGCGGCGGGCGTCACGGGAAGCAGCGCTTCGTGCACGATGCGCCGCCGAGGGGACTAACTCCGCTGCGGTGGCGGGGGTGGTGGGGGCGACGTCGGGGCGGCCGTGTAGCCAGGCACCTGGTTGCCCCGCGAATACATGCATTGCGAATAGGCAATGTCGTAGCGTTGCTGCAGGCTCATCTGAGCGCGCGCCGCAGGCGTCGATCCGACCGCGGTGCCGGCAATGGCACCCGTGCCGGCACCCACCGCGGCGCCGCGTCCGCCGCCGACGGCGGCGCCGAGGCCGGCGCCCAGCACGGTGCCTATGGCGGCGGTACCGACTTCCTGCGTGTTGGCCTGCTCGGCGCCGCCCGCGACCTGTTGATCGGCGTAGTTCCGGCAGATCATCTGATCGTCTTCAAACACGGCGAACGGCTTGGTCGGAGCCGGCATCACGGCGACCGTCGGGCCCATCGGCTTGCTGACACAGGCATCCAGCACAAGGAGGGCAACCGCACCGCAAAGGCCTAAGCGTAAGCGTGGCATGCACATTCTCCTCATTCTCGGCTCGCGGTCGGTCGAGTGTCGATCCGTCGCAAGGCTACAGGCTTTCCCGCGTCGAACATTGACGTACGTCAATTCGAGGACCGACCAATTCTGGTGGCGGCTTGGTTGCCGCACAGTGGCCGGCCATCCGATTGAGAGCAGGGGGCGCCAACGCCGGGAGGCTCGGCCGGTGATCTAGATCAAAGCAACCGCGGATCTCGCGCGATATCGTTACAATACTGAATGCGCACGAATTATCCGCGCGGGCGCGCTGGTGTGGCGCATGTTGGGAGGAGAGTCTATGGACCTGCCCATTCAGATCACTTTTCGCGGCATGGGATCATCGGAGGCGCTCGAAGCGCGAATCCGCGAGAGAGCCGAAGAACTCACGCGGTTCTATGATCGCATCACGCGCTGCCACGTCGTCGTGGAATCCGGTCCTCGCCATCATCACAAGGGGCAGCTTTATCACATGCGCGTGAACCTTACTGTTCCTGGAGGAGAAATTGTCGTGAATCGCAATCCCTCCGAGCACCATGCGCATGAAGATGTGTATGTCGCCATGCGCGACGCCTTCGATGCGGTGCGCCGGCAGCTCGAAGACCATGTCAGACGTGCTCGCGGCCAGGACAAGGCGCATGAGGTTCCGGAGCATGGCACGGTGGCGCGGCTCTTTCCCGCGGAGGATTACGGGTTCATCGTCGCGGCGGACGGTCAGGAGATCTATATGCACCGCAACAGCGTCGTCGGCGGCGCCTTCGACAGGCTCCACGTCGGTGATGAGGTCCGCTATGTCGCGCAAGCGGGAGAAAGCGAAAAGGGGCTTCAAGCAAGCACGGTGATCCCCGTCGGAAAGCATCACCCAGCGCCTTCATCGCCATGACGCCGGGGCGTTCGCCGCCCTCGCCAATCCAGAAAGACGCGCTTCGGCCGCCAGAGCGTGGCCATGACGGAGCTTGCGTGGCTGCCGAGCGCGATGACTACCCGCCTCACCGCGCGCCGGTGCCGGTGGCGCGGCGATCAAAGAAGCGGTCAACGACAGTAGCCAGCCCCGGCTCATCGGCCTCGGCGAAAGCGTAGCGCGCACGCACGATCGGCTTGTCGACGCGGATGAGCCGCGTGAGATCGATGGGCGTGGCAGCGACCACGACGTCGGCATCGGCGCGGTTGATCGCCGTCACGATCGCGTGCAGCTGGGCCGGATTGTAGCCCACCGCCGGCAGCACGTTGCCGATATGCGGGTAGGCGGCAAAGATGGCAGCGATCTCCGGCGGAGCGCTGGCGCGCGGGTCGACGATCTCCGCCGCGCCCGCGGCGCGAGCGGCGACCAAGCCTGCGCCATAGGCCATGCCTCCATGGGTGATGGTCGGTCCGTCCTCGATGACGAGCACGCGCCGGCCCCTGATCATGGCGGGGTGATCGAGTCTTACAGGCGAGGCGCCGCGCACGATGACCGCGCGCGGATTGACCGCGCGACAGCGTGCGATCAGCGCCTCGGCGTCCCCGCTTGGCGCCACATCCACCTTGTTGACGACCAGCACATCCGCCATGCGGGCAACCGCCTCGCCGGGATGGTGCGTCGCGACCTGCGTCGGCCGCAGCGCGTCCGCGACGACGACGTGCAAATCGGGTCGAATGAAGGGAAAATCGTTGTTGCCGCCGTCCCAGACGATGATATCGGCCTCGCTTTCGGCAGCCGCGAGAATTGCAGCATAATCAACCCCGGCAAAAACCAAATTGCCCATGGCAATATGCGGCTCGTATTCCTCGCGCTCCTCGATCGTGCAGGAGGCTCGATCGAGATCAGCCAGCGACGCAAAGCGTTGGACGCGCTCGGCGGCGAGATCGCCATAGGGCATCGGATGGCGAAGTACGGCAACCCGTTTGCCGCGCTCGCGCAGGCGCCCGGCGATGAACCGCGCGATCGCCGATTTGCCGCATCCCGTCCGCAGAGCGGTGATCGCGATCACCGGCAAGGATGCTTCAAGCATCGTCCGTGCTGGCCCCAAGAGCGTAAAATCGGCGCGCAACGCCAGCGCGCGCGACGCTAAATGCATAACATGCTCATGGGGCACGTCGCTATAGGCGAAGATGATTTCGTCGATGGCGCGGCCGCTGCAGAGCTCTTCGAGCCCATCCTCGGCGATGATGGGGATGCCCTCGGGATATAGCGGTCCGGCAAGGCTTGGTGGGTAGCGCCGACCCGCTATGCCGGGGATCTGGGTCGCGGTGAAGGCGACCACGCGCTTGGTTGCGTCGCCGCGGTACACCATATTGAAGTTGTGAAAGTCGCGGCCGGCGGCGCCGAGAATGACGATGCGCGTGACCGCCGGAGGCTCAGATGCAATAGGTGCGGATGGGCGGGAAGCCATTGAATTCCCCCGATGCATAGCTTGCGGTATAGGCGCCGGCCGAGAGGAAATCGACGGGATCGCCGATGCCGAGGGCCAGCGGCAGCTCGTACCCGGATCTCTCATAAAGGATGTCGGTGCTGTCGCAGGTGGGACCGGCGAGCACCACGCGCCCGCAGCGGTCGCCATCCCGCGGCGTTCGCAATCGATAAGCGATCCGCTCGTCCAGGGTCTCGGGAAGACCGTTATATCGTCCGGCATCGAGGTAGACCCAGCGCTCGCCACCATGATAGGGCCGCTCGCTGATCAACAGCACGGTGGCACGCAACAGGCCGGCATCGCCGACCAGGTGTCGCCCCGGCTCCAGGAGAATCTGCGGTCGAGCGCCGCCGAAATCGCGGCCGAGCGCAGCTTCGATCGCCTCCGCATAGACCGACAGGTCCGGAACGGGCGTGCGGTAGCGGGCCGGCAATCCGCCGCCGAGATTGAGCAGTTCGAGCGCCACTCCCTGGCGCGAACAGTGCCGGAAGATTTCCGCTGCATGGGCGATCGCGCTGCTCCAGCGCTGCGGCTCGGTCTGTTGCGAGCCGACATGGAAGGAGACGCCGGCCGGACGCAAGCCCAACCGGCCTGCATGCAGCAGCAATTCTGCGGCTGTCCGGCGGTCACAGCCGAATTTGCGGGTCAACGGCCATTCCGCGCCGTGGCCGCCGACCAGCATGCGGCAGAAGACACGCGCTCCGGGAGCGGCGCGCGCGAGCTTCTCGACTTCTGCGGCGCTGTCGAAGGCGAAGAGGTCGATGCCGCACGCATGCGCCCGGCCGATTTCGGCCTCGCGCTTGATGGTATTGCCAAAGGAAAAGCGGTTCGCCGGCAATCCCATGCCCCGGCAGCGCGCGATCTCGCCCTCGCTGGCTAGATCGAAATTGGCGCCGAGGGCGGCAAGCGTGGCAATGACTTCCGGCGCGGGGTTTGCCTTCACGGCATAGTAGATCGACATTGCCGGAAACATCGCCTGAAGGGCGCGATACCGCTCACCCACGCGCTGCAGGTCCATGACGATGCAGGGCGTCGGGGGGCTTTCTGAAGCGAGGAATGCATCGATCCTGTCTTGCCCGTCCGCCGACATGCGCCATGTCGCCTTTGCACCCGATGCGTCAGACTGGGTCACCTCGCGGCGGTGGACCCGCCGCGCAAAACTCGGCAAGAGCGCCGGCCAGCCTCACCGCGGCTCGAGAGCCTCGAGATGCTGCGGAAGCTCGCCGAGCGGCAGCTTGGTGAGATCCTTCGCGGCTGCGGCCTTGATCTTGCTTCGCACGGGCTCGTCGAGCCCGTCGCGCAGCTGGCCCAGGCAACGCGGCGGGGCAAACAGGATAAGGTTGTCGAAACGCTTCTCTCCGGCCGCTTGGTTCAACTGGGCGGCGAGACCGCGGACGAAAGCTAGCTTGCGCTCCTCATGCGGATCGTGCCGCGGCTCGATGCTGTGATGGCCGGAATAGGCGCTTTCCTGTGTCTGGCCCGGCCGGTCGCTCCAGATCTCGTGCGACGGCGTATGGGCGCTTTCCGAGGCGGCCTCGGACACGATATCGAAGCCTTTGCCGCCTTCACGCGGCGCCAGGATCCGCGCGCGACTGCCATCGGCGATGACGATCCAGGTAATACTGTGCCTCGGCATGAACCTGCCTCCCCGAAATGTGGCTAATCCTGGGGCAGCGGCCGGTCGACGGCATTGACATAGCTCAAAGGCCGCGGCGGTATCGGTCCCCTTGATTTGGCTCAAAGCGTGTGGCGCGGCCCGAGGCTAGAGATCAACATCAACCGCGGGAGGGAGGCCCGGCCCATGAGCAAGGATGCGTTCATTGCGAGGTGCGAAAAGCCGGTGTCGGCCGACATAGCTGGACCGATGGTGTCTTTTCTGCCGGGACGGGCACTGCCGGCGTCGTGGCTGCGCCGCGTCTCAGACCTGGATGGTCTCGCCTTCACCACGACGGAAGAGCTCGGGGACCTCCCAGGCCTGGTCGGCCAGGAGCGCGCGCTCGACGCAATCCGCGTCGGCATCGGCATCCACCGCAAGGGGTTCAATGTCTTCGCCTTTGGCCCCCCGGGCGCCGGAAAACACACGCTCATCGATCAGCTTCTGCAGCAGCAAGCCGCCGGCGCGGCGCCGCCGCCGGACTGGTGCTACGTCAACAATTTTGCCGACCCGCACCGGCCGCGCCGGCTGGTGCTGCCGACCGGACGCGCAGCTGCGCTGCGAGACGCGATGAAGCATCTCGTCGCGGAGTTGCGCGTGGCGCTTCCGGCCGCCTTCGAGCGCGAAGATTATCGGACGCGCCGTGAGGTCATCGACCAGCAGTTCAAGCACCGTCATGAGGAGGCATTTGGCGCCCTGCAGCGCAAGGCCGAGGCGAAGAGCATCGGCCTGCTTCGCACGCCGATGGGCCTTGCTCTTGCCCCCACCCGCAATGGCGAAGTCATCGCACCCGATGTCTTCCAGCGGCTTCCCGTGGAGGAGCGAGAGCGGATGAGGGTCGAGATCGAGACCTTGCAGGCTGAGCTTGAATCCATCGTGCGCAAGATCCCTGATTGGGAGCGCGAACATCGCGACGCGGTCCGCCAGCTCAACCGCGACACGACGGCAGTGGTGGTGCGGCACCTTCTGCAAGAGGTGCGTGCCGCCTTCACTGACCTCTCCGCGGTGGTGGCCTATCTTGGCGAAGTCGAGAGCGACGTCCTCGAGCATGCCGAGGAGTTCACCGGACAGGACCGCGATGCCGGGCAATCGGAAACCTCGGTGGCCGAGATGCCGTCGTTCCGCCGCTACCAGGTCAATGTACTCGTCGACAATGCCGGTCAGACAGGTGCGCCGATCGTCTATGAGGATCAGCCGACCCATCAGAACCTGATCGGCCGCATCGAGCATCTGGCCCGTTTTGGCGCGCTCGTCACCGATTTCAACCTGATCGTCCCGGGCGCGCTGCATCGCGCCAATGGCGGCTATCTCGTGCTCGACGCTCAGCGGCTCCTTGCCGCTAGTTTCGGCTGGGATGCTTTGAAGCGCGCCCTGCGTTCGGGCGAGATCCGCACCGTGTCGCTCGAGCAGCTGCTCAGTCTTGCCAGCACCGTGTCGCTCGATCCCGAGCCGATCCCGCTCGAGGTCAAGGTCGTTCTCGTGGGGTCGCCGCGGCACTATTATCTTCTTTCCGAGCTCGATCCGGATTTTCCTGAGCTGTTCAAGATCGCCGCTGATTTCGATGATCGCATCGACCGCTCGGCGGAGACCACAGTGCTCTATGCGCGGCTCATCGCATCCGCGGTGCGGCGCGAGAAACTGCGCCCGCTCGATCGCATCGCCGTGGCTCGGACGATCGAGGAGGCGGCGCGCATGAGCGGCGATGCGGCAAAGCTCACCGCAGAAATTCGCGGGCTGGTGGATCTCCTGCAGGAGGCAGATCATCTGGCGGAGATGGCTGGCAAAGCCGTGGTCGGCTATGCCGAGATCGACGCGGCGATCGACGCCCGGCGGCGTCGCGCCGATCGCATCCATCGCCGCTTCCAGGAAGAAATCGGCCGAAACACGCTGCGTATCGAGACCGCGGGCGAACGCGTCGGGCAAGTGAATGGGCTGTCGGTCGTCACCCTTGGCGGCATGAGCTTCGGCCGCCCGAGCCGCATCACCGCGCAAGTGAGATTTGGCAAGGGTGAGGTCATCGACATTGAGCGCGAGGTCGCGCTCGGCGGGCCCATTCATTCGAAAGGTATTCTCATTCTGTCGGGCTTTCTCGGCGGCCGTTTCGGGCGGAACGGTCCGTTGTCGCTCACCGCCAGTCTGGTTTTCGAGCAATCCTATGGGCCTGTTGAGGGCGACAGCGCCTCCGCCGCAGAGCTCTTGGCCCTGCTTTCCGCCTTGTCGGGGACGCCGGTCCGGCAATCCCTGGCGGTGACCGGCTCGATCGACCAGCATGGCAATATCCAAGCGATCGGCGGCGTTAACGAGAAGATCGAGGGCTTCTTCGAAATTTGTAGCACGCGCGGCCTTACCGGCGACCAAGGTGTTCTGATCCCCGCCGCCAATGCGCAACACCTCATGCTGAGACGCGAGGTGGTGGACGCAGCCGCCGCCGGTCTCTTTTCGATAATTCCAATCGAGACCATCGACCAGGGAATTGAGGCTCTGACCGGCGTGCCGGCGGGCTTGTCCGATGTCGGCGGCGACTATTCAGAAGAAACGGTCAATCGCGCCATCGCAGCGAGATTGGCGGCGTTCGCGCAGCGGGGAACTCGCGCCAGCGTGCCAAGGACGTCGCGGCGGGCACGCATTGCCGCCCGTGAGAACGATGATTGAGCCGGGCATAAGGCGCGTCGTCATTGCTTGCGATGCGCAGGGCAATTTCGACGTCGTGGCGCGGGAGGCCGCGATATTGGCTGCGCGGTGGCGGGTTCCGTTGCACGGCGTCTTCCTCAGGGATGAGAATCTTCTGCGTCTCGCCGGTCTTCCGTTCGCCCGGGAGGTGAGCCTGTCCGCGCCGGAAGTGTCGGGCCCGTTCGAAGTCGACGAGCTGCAGCAGCTGCTTTCGGTGCTTGCGGCCTCGATGCGGCGCACGATCGAAGGGGCGGCGAAGCGCGAGGGTGTCGATTGGTCCTTTGCGGAGCTGCGCGACTTGCCGAGCGCCGCATCGAGTGCCGCCGCAGAGGGTGATATTCTGATGATCGATGCCGGCACGCGTCCGTTCTCAGGCTCTTGGCGGCCCCGGTCGCCCTGGGAGGACACGGCGGGCGATCTCGGGGCAATTGTGCTTTTGCGTCGCAATGAGGGCGGTGAGCGCCCCTGCATTGCCATTGTGCTGGACGGGAGTATCGCCGATCATGAGAGGACGCTGGGAACGGCCCGGGCACTCACGACCCCTGAAGATCAGGTGCATGTGCTGACGCTCGGCGGCGCGGCGGCCGGCTTTCCTGGCGCGCCGGTCGATCAGGTCGAACTCACGGGTCTGCCGGAAGTCTCGGCCGAGCGTCCGTGTCGCGACCTTACGGATGTTCTCAACGACATCAACCGGCTGAACCCACGGCTTGTCGCGATCGAGACTTCCACGCTCGAGCAAGAGGAGGTGCAGACGTTCGTCGCGGCTACGCGGTGCGACATGTTGCTGATTGCTAAGACATGGTCCCTGGAGGATTGAACTGCGGTCGGCGGTCATGGTCTCTGCGTCGGCCGGCTTGATATGGATCAAGGTGAGGAGAGGGCGCAGTTGCGACACTTGCTGCCATTCTTGCCGGTGGCCGGATCATGCCCGCTCATAACACGGAGATCGCTGACGCGCTCGACCAGGTCGCCGATCTGCTCGAGCTGGAACAAGGAAATCCATTTCGCATCCGCGCCTATCGCAATGCCGCGCGCGTCGTGCGCGGGCTCGGCTCGGAAGTGGCCGGCCTGCTTGCGCGCGGCGAAGACCTGCCGAAGGTGCGGGGTATTGGCGCGGACCTTGCGGACAAAATCAAGGAGCTGGCCACCCGCGAGCGGCTGCCGCTGCTGGACGAGTTGCGTCGTCACGTGCCGGCGGTCGCGCTCGATCTGCTGCGGCTGCCCAATCTCGGGCCCAAGCGCGTAAGGTTGATCTGTGAGAAGCTTCACATCCATAGTATCGAGCAGCTGCATCGGGCGCTGCTTGACGGTCGCGTGCGGGCGCTGCCCGGGTTCGGCGCGGGCATGGAGAAGAAGCTGCTCCACGCGATCGAGGAACGATCGCCTGGGCCATCCCGCTTCAAGCTCGCGGCGGTCGAGAGCCTGATCGGACCGGTGATCGACTATCTGAGGCGGGCGCCGGGCGTGGGCCAGGTGACGGTCGCCGGCAGCTACCGCCGATGCCAGGAAACGGTGGGCGACATCGATATCGTCGCTACCGCCGCCAAGGGGCAGCCCGTGGCCACATGGTTCACGCACTATCCGGAGGTCGCCCGCATTGCCGCCGCCGGCGACACGCGCGCAACCATCGTGCTGCGCTCGGGCCTGCAGGTCGACCTGCGCATCGTGCCGGCCGAAAGCTATGGCGCAGCGCTGCATTATTTCACGGGCAGCAAGGCGCACAATATCGCCATCCGCCGGCTCGGCCAGGAGAAGGGGCTCAAGATCAACGAGTACGGCGTGTTCCGCGGGCGTCGACGTATCGGCGGAGAGACCGAGGCCGAGGTGTATCAAGCCATCGACCTGCCCTTCATCCCGCCGGAGCTGCGCGAGAGCCGTGGCGAGATCGAGGCCGCTTCCGCGCGATCAGTTGCCGAAGCTGGTTGAGCTCGCCGACCTGCGCGGCGATCTCCACCTGCACAGCACCGCCACGGACGGCCATAACACCATCGCGGAGATGGCGGATGCGGCGCGCGCCATCGGGCTCGACTACATGGCCGTCACCGAGCATTCGCGCCATCTCGCGATGACGCATGGACTCGATCCCGCGGCCCTGCGCCGCCAGATAGCCGAGATCGATCGCCTCAATGCGCGCCTCGAGGGGTTCACCGTGCTGAAGGGCATCGAGGTCGACATCCTCGAGGACGGCAAGCTCGATCTGCCGGATTCCGTGCTGGCCGAGCTGGATCTGATCGTCGCGGCCGTTCATAGCCGCTTCAACCTGTCTCGCGAGAAGCAGACAGAGCGTATCCTGCGCGCCCTGGAGCGCCAGTACGTCACCATCCTCGCCCACCCCACGGGCCGCCTGATCGGCGAACGCGAACCCTATGACGTCGACATGCCGCGCCTGATCGATGCGGCGCGCGGCCGGGGTTGCTTCCTCGAGCTCAACGCCCATCCCGACCGCCTCGATCTCAGCGACATTCATTGCCGCATGGCAAAGGAAGCCGGAGTGCTCGTCAGCATCGCCTCCGACGCCCATCGCAGCACCGAGCTTTCCTTCCTGCGCTTCGGCGTCGGACAGGCACGGCGCGGTTGGCTCACCCGGAAGGATGTGCTGAACGCGCAGCCGCTCGCGGAACTGCGTCCGCTGCTCAGGCGGACGTTTGCATAGCTCCAAGGGATATCTTCCCGATGCCGCAGAGTGATAGCCTCCTCCTTACCGATCTTTACCAGCTGGCGATGCTGCAAGCCTATTGGGAGCACGGCTTTTCCGGCACGGCCGTCTTCGAACTCTTCGTGCGCAAGTTGCCGCGGCGGCGCGGCTTTCTCATGGCTGCCGGCCTCGATCAGGCCATCCAATTCCTGGAGGCGGCGCGCTTCACCGAGCCGGAACGCGAGGCGCTTCATCGGCTGGGCCAATTCCCGCGGGAATTCGTCGAGTCGTTGGCGGATTTCCGCTTCACCGGTGATGTCGACGCGCTGCCGGAGGGGACCATCGTGTTCTCGGACGAGCCGCTGTTGCGCGTGATCGCGCCCTTGCCTCAGGCGCAACTCGTCGAGACCCGCCTCATGAACCTGGTGCATTTCCAGACGGTCATCGCCTCGAAGGCGGCGCGCATGGTCTTGGCGGCGCCGGGCAAGCAGCTGGTCGATTTCGGCCTGAGGCGGGCGCATGGCGCGGAGGCGGGGCTGCTTGCCGCGCGTTCAGCCTATGTCGCGGGCTTCGCCGGGACGGCGACGCTGGAAGCGGCGCTGCGGTTCGGCATGCCCGCCTACGGCACGATGGCGCATTCGTTCATCCAGGCGCATGACGACGAGAGCCGTGCCTTCGAGAATTTCGCTCGCAGCCGGCCCGAGGGCGTTGTGCTGCTGATCGATACCTACGATACCGAGCGCGGCGCTGAAAAGGTAGCCGAGCTTGCCCACCGGCTCGCGCGCGAAAATATCCATATTCGCGGTGTGCGCCTCGATAGCGGCGACCTCGGACAGCATGCGCGCCGCGTGCGCTCCATCCTCGATGGGCACGGCCTGCAGAGCATCACCATTTTCGCGAGCGGCGGGCTCGATGAGGACGCGGTCGCCGCGCTCACGCGCGAGCGCGCTCCCATCGACGGCTATGGGATCGGCACGAGCCTGACGACGTCCTCGGATGCACCGGCGCTCGATTGCGCCTACAAGCTCCAGGAATATGACGGAATTCCCCGGCGCAAGCGATCGGAGGGAAAAGCGACATGGCCGGGGCGCAAGCAGATCTGGCGCCGCCGAGCGGCAGATGGAGACTATGCCGGCGACATTCTCGGGCTGGAGAGCGAGACACATGCGGGTGAAGCGTTGTTGCAGCCGGTGATGCGCAGCGGGCAGCGCCTCGCCGCGGCACCGAGCCTGGATGCCGTCCGCCGCGTTGCGGCGGAACAGCTGCGGCGCCTGCCGACAGCTCTCCGGCGATTGGAACCGATGACCTACGCCGTCAGCGTGAGTGAAGCGCTCCGGCAGCTCGCGGATGAATGCGACCGCCGTCCGTCGCACCCCTAAGCGCGGCGCCAGGATTGACCCAAATCAATGTCGCGCCACTGCCCATGCGCCACGCTCAGCCCTGGCACGGACGAAGCGGGGGCAGGAATGAACCGCGATCTCTACCTGCAGCGACGGGTGATCGACACGCTCGAATTCGAGCCCAGCGTCGATTCCACCCATATCGGCGTGAGCGTCCGGGACGGCGTCGTCACCCTATCGGGCCATGTCGCCAGCTATGCAGAGAAATCCGCCGCAGAGCAGGCAACCCGTCGGGTGAGAGGCGTCGACGCGGTGGCTGAGGAGCTCGAGGTCCGGCTTCCCTCTGACAAGAAGCTGGCGGACGATGAGATCGCGGCCCGAGCCGTCCGGCTCCTGCAATGGGATGTCGCCATCCCCGCCGATTGCATCTCGATCAAAGTGGAGCGCGGGGTGGTTACGCTGTCGGGTGCCGTCGACTGGCATTTCCAACGTGTCGAAGCCGAATACGACGTGCGCAAGCTGAGCGGCGTGCAGGCCGTGGTGAATGACATCACCGTGGCGCCCAAGCCGCGGACCGCGGATGTGCGTGCCAGGATCCGCGCGGCAATCGCGCGCCATGCCGGGGTCGACGCCGACAGCATCATCGTTGCCGTTTCCGGCGGTCGGGTGACGCTCGGCGGCACGGTGAGCGTCTGGGCCGAGCGCGAAGCCGCGGAGCGGGCCGCCTGGTCGGCGCCGGGCGTGATCGAGGTCGAAGACCGCATCGAGCTCGCGCGGTCATGAAGGCGCTGCTGCGGTCGTGTCCAGAGTTGATACATATCAATGTCGCGATCGGGCGGGACGTTAGCGTCTTGGTCGCCTGTCCGCCGCCCAATCGGCGGCGTCGGCAGTAATGCTTCAAGGAGGAGAACATGCGCTCAATACGACATCTGATGCTTGCCGCGGTGCCGCTGGTGGCCCTCGGCGCCTGCACGACGCTCAGCGACCAGGACCGCGCGCTGCTGACGGCGGCGAGCCAGAATGCCGAACAGGCCAAGCAGCAATCGGCGCAGGCCCTGGCGGCGGCGCAGGCCGCGCAGACAGCGGCCCAGACCGCCGAGGCCAGCGCGGCGCAGGCCGCGGCCGACGCCAAAGCCGCCAATGAGAAGGCGGACCGGATATTCCAGCACTCGCTGCGCAAATAGCACATAGCGAAGCCTCGCCGCGCCGGGCCGGCCGCCTGGCGCGGCGCGGTGGGTGAGGCGGTGAGGCGTCGCAATGACGACGCTTTGCGCGCCATTAATGGTCAAGCACTGCCGGCGGCAAGCGTCGCCCGGAAGCGGTGAAACTTTCACGGCAGGGGGGGGCGTCATAAACTTTTCCCAGAGTTGGGATAGAGACGTTGGCACGGCTTGGCCGCCTGGCCCTTGATCGAGACGGACGATGGAGCATCACGCCGAGGTTCTCAGGGGAGGAGTGTGGCATCAGCGCATGCCAAGCTGGCGGGATGTTGTTGCCGCGATCCTGCTGCTCGCGATCCTGGTTCTCATCGGCTCAGGCGCGCGCCAGATGATGTCCCCCTTCGCTCAGGCGCAGCAGCCGGAGATCAGTCTTTCGCCGTTCGGGCTGCCACTCTATGCGCTGCGCACGACGATCCGCATGCTCGTGGCGATTATTGCGTCACTGGTCTTCACCCTTACCTACGCCACGCTGGCGGCCAAAAGCCGGCGCGCGGAGACTGGTGCTGATTCCGTTGCTTGACGTGCTGCAGTCGGTTCCGATCCTCGGACTATCTCTCCTTTACCGTGCTGTTCTTCGTTTCGCTGTTTCCGAACAATGCGCTGGGGCCCGAGCTCGCCGCCATCTTCGCGATCTTCACCAGCCAGGCCTGGAACATGGCGTTCAGCTTCTATCAATCGCTGCGGACGGTTCCGCAAGATCTGGTCGAAGCGAGCCGCAGCTACCGGTTTTCGGCGTGGCAGCGCTTTTGGCGGGTCGAGGCGCCCTTCGCCATGCCGGGCCTCATCTGGAACACGATGATGTCGATGTCCGGCGGCTGGTTCTTCGTTGTCGCCTCAGAGGCGATCACCGTAGGCGACCTGCAGATCAACCTGCCCGGCATCGGCTCCTATGTCGCTCGCGCGATCGAGGAACGCGATCTCGCCGCCGTGGGCTGGGCCATTCTCGCCATGGGCGCCACGATCTTCGTCTATGATCAGCTGCTGTTTCGCCCCTTGGTGGCATGGGCCGACAAGTTCCGGTCCGAGCAGACTGCGGCTGCCGTGGTGCCCAGGTCCTGGATCCTGGACCTGTTCCGCCGGACCCGCTGGCTGAAATCGGTCGGTAGTCCCCTCGGTTCCGCGATGGCGGTCGCGGCGCGGGCTCGGCTCTCGCTGCCATCGAATGTTCGAAGCCTGATCGCCCCCCTGGCGCCGCCGCCGCGGCTCGCCGACCTCCTGTGGTATGGCTTCGTTCTCGCCGCCATGGGCTATGCGGTAGCAGCGCTCCTGCGCTTTGCCGGAACCGAGTTGTCGTGGGGCGATGTCGCCATCGCCTTCGAGAATGGCGGCCTCACCCTGCTGCGCGTTGCCATCCTGATTGTAATCGCGTCGGCCGTGTGGGTCCCGATCGGGGTTGCCGTGGGGCTCCGGCCGAAGCTCGCCGAGAAGGTCCAGCCGCTGGCGCAGCTGCTCGCCGCCTTTCCGGCAAACCTGCTTTTTCCGGTGGCGGTCTTTCTTATCCTGCGGTTCCACCTGGCGCCAAAGATCTGGCTGAGCCCGTTGATGATCCTCGGGACACAATGGTACATCCTGTTCAACGTCATTGCCGGCGCGAGCGCAATTCCAACCGATCTCCGCGAGGCCGCGTCGAGCTTCCGCATCCGGGGTTGGCGCTGGTGGCGAGAGGTTACGCTGCCCGGAATCTTTCCCTATTACGTGACGGGAGCGATCACCGCGTCGGGTGGCGCATGGAACGCCAGCATCGTGTCGGAATCCGTGAGTTGGGGCTCGACCAAGCTGAACGCGTCCGGACTCGGCGCTTATATCGCCGAGATGACTGAGGCCGGCGATTTCCCGCGGATCGCGCTGGGCATCGCTGTCATGTCGGTCCTCGTGATCGCCACGAACCGCTTGCTGTGGCGGCCGCTCTACGCGTTTGCCGAGCGGCGGACCCGTCTCGATTGAGGCAAGCCATGACCGAGCAGCCCGGCGCCGCGATCATCGAACTCCGTAAAGTCTGCATGGCTTTCGCCAGGCCCTCTGGCGAGCTGCTGCCGGTATTGGCTGACATAGACGTGTCGTTGCGCGACGGGGAGATCCTCGGCCTCCTCGGGCGCTCCGGCTCGGGCAAATCGACCCTGCTGCGGATCGCCGGAGGGCTCATCAAGCCGACTGCCGGCGACGTCCTCTACCGCGGTGCGCCGCTGACCGGCCCCGCCGAGGGCATTGCCGTGGTGTTTCAGACCTTTGCGCTTTTTCCATGGCTCACCGTGCTTGAGAATGTCGAGGCCGGGCTGGACGCGATCGGGCTCTCGCGAGCGGAGTCCCGGCGCCGGGCGCAGTCCGCCATCGATCTCATCGGACTCGACGGCTTCCAGTCGGCCTATCCGCGCGAGCTTTCGGGCGGCATGCGCCAGCGCGTCGGTTTTGCCCGGGCAATCGTCACTCAGCCTGTCATGCTGCTCATGGACGAGCCGTTTTCCGCGCTGGATGTGCTCACGGCAGAGACGTTGCGCACCGACCTCCTCGATCTCTGGACAGAGCATCAACTGCCCATCAAATCGGTGCTTCTGGTGACGCACAACATCGAAGAAGCGGTCATTCTGTGCGATCGGATTTTAGTGCTCGCCTCCAATCCCGGACATATCGCCGCGGAGGTCCGGGTGCCGCTTCCCCATCCGCGCGACCGGCTGGACGGCTCGTTTCGCGCTATCGTCGACGAGATCTATTCGATCCTGACGTCGCGGGCGATCGCCTCGATCAAGGCCCAGGGCCAGGTTCACGGCGGCCTCGCCCAGGCGCTGCCGCGGGCTTCGGTCAACCAGATAAGCGGGCTGATCGAGACCCTGGCTGCCGCGCCCTATGGCGGGCATGCCGAGCTGGGGGCGATCGCCGCCGCGCTCTCGCTGGAAGTCGATGACCTCTTCCCGACAGCCGAAGCGCTTCACATCCTCGAATTCGCCGAGCTCAGCGACGGTAGTCTGAAGCTTTCCGCGGCCGGACGCGTGTTCGCCGGCAGCGCGACCAAAGATCGCAAGCGGCTTTTCAACGAGCACCTGCGCAAATTCGTCCCTCTCGCCGGGCATATCCGCCGCATTCTCGAGGAGCGCGAGGGCCATCGTGCCCCTCGGGTGCGGTTCGAGTCCGAGCTCGAAGACCACATGATCCGTCGCGATGCGGAGAAGACCTTGCGGGCGATCATCGGATGGGGGCGGTATGCCGAGCTCTTCGAGTACGAGGACAGGGCGCGTATGTTCTGCATCGCGGCGCCTTGATTCGCCGAGGTCGCGCAGACGGGAATGCGGCGGCGCCCGCGGGCGCAACAGCTCGCACCGAAGCGCGGACGCAATCCACAGATGCCCGGCCAGCCAAGCTCGGGAACTGGCGCCACGGACCTCGTCCGCCGATCGAGATTATTCTGCGTCGGGCTCGTCCGGCTTAGCTGCGTCGGAGCCGTCGGTCTCGGCCTCCGCCTCATCCTCGACAACGTAGCCGAGACGCTCGAGCGCGAGCACGATATCGTCGGTCAGCACCAAGGTCTCAAGGATCTGATCGGTGACCTCGTCCTCCGCGACATCGCGGGCTTGCTCGAGCATCGCCTGCCACTCGTCCAGCGCCGCGGAATTTTGCTCCAGCAGCGCCAGTGCCAGCAGGTCGCAGGCCTCGCCGGGGGTGAGCGCGGCGACGGCGGCCGCCAGCCTCTGATAGGCCGGGTCATCGGCCAGAAGCTCATCGATGGCATCGGCGTCGCCGATCACCGCCTCGGCGGCGTCCCCGCGCAGCGCGGGCTCCGGCAGCTCTATCTCGTCGGCCTTATCAAGCAACTCCACGACCCGCTCCAGTGAGATTGTCAGCATCGGGTGCTCCTCGGCGATTATGTGACGTACAGGTGTTTGCGCGGAAAGTCTCGCTGATCCCGCGGCGTGTCGCTTTGATATGAATCAAAGCCCAACTGGGCGTGCACACGCGGCCCTATGCCTCGGTCACCGGACTCTATCCCTGCCGAGCGGGGACCGGGAACGGCCTTGACACAGATCAATGTCGAGGAACCGCAGACGCCTAGCATTCGATTTCGATTAGATTAACCAGGGAGCTGCGCCATGAAGGACGATCTGCATCTGCAGCAACGCGTCATCGACGCGCTGGAATTCGAGCCCAGCGTCGATGCCGCCCATATCGGCGTGAGTGTCGGCGACGGCGTTGTCACGCTCTCCGGGCATGTCCGCAGTTTCGCCGAAAAATTCGCCGCGGAGCGGGTCGTGCGCCACGTGAAGGGGGTCCACGCCCTGGCGCAGGAGCTCGAGGTCCGTCTGCCGTCGGACAAGAAGCTGGCGGACGACGAGATCGCCGCGCGGGCGGTGCGCCTCTTGGGCTGGGACCAGCTGGTCCCCGCCGAGCGGATTTCCGTCAAGGTGGAGCACGGAATCGTGACGTTGAGCGGCGAGGTCGATTGGGGCTTCCAGCGCAGCGAGGCCGAATATGACATGCGCAAGCTCGGTGGGATACGCGGTGTCATCAACAACATCGCCGTTGTCGCGAGAGTGCGCTCAGACGACGTACATGCACAGATCCGCGCCGCGCTGGAGCGTAATGCCGAGGTCGAAGCCGACCGGATCACGGTGGTGGTTTCGGGAGGCAAGGTGACGCTGGGCGGCAAGGTCGACGCCTGGACCGAACGCGAAGCCGTCGAGCGCGCCGCCTGGTCCGCATCGGGGGTGACCGAGGTCGAGGATCGCATCGAGATCGTCCGTCCGTGAGCGGCGGCGGGCGCGACATCTATGGTGGGCAGGGCGTGCGCCGGGGCTCGGTCTGCCGGCGGCGGGAGGCGGACCGTTGAGGCGCCGGTGGATCCTGCTCCCTGCCTTGCCAATCCTGATGGCCGGGGCCGTTGCCGCGGGGCTGGGTGACGATGCCGCGCGAGGGCATAGTCTGGCCCGGGCGTGGTGCGCGAGCTGCCATGCGGTTGAGGCGGGCGATCCCGCGGCGCCGTTTGCCGACGTCCCCGGCTTCACCGCCATCGCGCGCCTGCCGACGACGACCTCGTCCTCATTGCACGCGTTCCTCGCCACCCCCCATGGCGACATGCCCGACATCAAGCTCACCAGCGCCGAGATCGACGCCGTTGCGGCTTATATCCTCAGCCTCAAGGACAAATGACGGCGCACGGTCGGGCCGCCGATTGAGCCAGGTCAATTCGCCGCCGGCCAGGAGGGCGTAGGGTTCATCGACTTCCGGACGATCCGGGCGAAAGGCGGCGTACGAGAGACTGCTGGGCGCGAGGAGGAAAACGGGCTTGGGGCGGCTTCATGGGTCGGGTGAGGAGCGCGCACGCATGGAACCTTCGTCAAAATCAGGAGATGATCGCGCCGTGGTGCCGTTTCCGACGCCGCCGCGGCCGATTGCACCAACGCCGGCGCCTGCGCTTGCGCCACATGCCGAACTGGACGCCGATGCGGCGCAAGCCGAGGTCATCGATCGGCTGCTCCATGCCTGGCAGGGACGGCTTACCTCTTCCCTGTCTCCCGCCGCCCTCCTGCTCCCCTTCGCCGATTGGGCGATCCACCTGGCGAATGCGCCAGGCAAGCAGGCGGCCCTGATCGAGAAGGCGATGCGCAAATGGGTGCGCTTCGGCCTCTATCTCGCCCGCGCCGCCGCCGAGCCGGCGACGCCGCCCTGCATCGACCCGTTGCCCCAGGACCATCGCTTCACCGGCGACGCCTGGCGTGAGCCGCCCTTCCGCCAGATCTACCAGGCTTTCCTGCTGCAGCAGCAATGGTGGCACAATGCCACCACCGGCATTCGCGGCGTCGCGGCAGGCGACGAGCGCATTGTCGCTTTCACCGTTCGCCAGATCCTGGATATCTTCTCGCCATCGAATTTCGTGCTCACCAACCCGGAAGTGCTGCGCCAGACCCTGGCGGAAAGCGGCCAGAATTTCGTGCGCGGCGCCCTCCACTTCATGGAGGATTGGGAGCGCGCCGTCGCCGGGCGAAAACCTGTCGGCACGGAAGCCTTTCAGCCGGGCCGCGAGCTCGCGGTAACGCCGGGCAAGGTGGTGTTTCGCAACGAGTTGATCGAGCTCATTCAATACACGCCCACGACGCCAGCGGTGCATCCCGAGCCGGTACTGATCGTGCCCGCCTGGATCATGAAATACTACATTCTCGATCTTTCGCCGGAGAATTCGCTGGTGCGCTATCTCGTGGAGAGCGGCTTCACCGTCTTCGCGATCTCGTGGCGCAATCCGACGGCGGCGCAACGTGATCTCGACATGGATGATTACCGCCGCCTCGGCGTGCTCGCCGCCCTCGACGTCATCGGCGCGGTCTGCGGCGCCGTGCCGGTTCATGCCTGCGGCTATTGCCTTGGCGGCACGCTGCTGGCGATCACCGCCGCGGCGATGGCGCGTGACGGCGACGATCGGCTGAAGACCCTGACGCTTTTCGCGGCGCAGACGGATTTCAGCGAGGCCGGCGAGCTCACCCTCTTCACCGGCGAAAGCCAGATCGCCTATCTCGAAGACACGATGTGGGAGCAAGGCTATCTCGATGCCCGGCAGATGTCTGGCGCCTTTCAGCTCTTGCGCTCCAACGATCTCGTCTGGTCGCAGCTCGTGCGCCAGTATCTCAAAGGCGAGCGCGCGCCCATGAGCGACCTCATGGCGTGGAACGCCGATGCAACGCGTCTGCCCTATCGCATGCATGCGGAGTATCTGCGCCGGCTGTTCCTCGAGAACGACCTTGCCGAAGGACGATATACGGTGGAGGGCCGCCCGGTAGCGCTCGCCGACATCCACACTCCGGCCTTCGTCGTGGCGACGCAGCGGGATCACGTCGCACCCTGGCGGTCGGTGCATAAGATCCACCTGCTTACTGATACCGACGTCACGTTCATTCTCACCTCCGGCGGCCACAATGTCGGCATCGTCGATCCGCCGCCGGCGCCGGGGCGAAGCTACCGGCGCAGCCACCGCCCGGCCGACGGCCGCTATGTCGACCCCGACAGCTGGATCGCGCAGAATCCCGAGCTGCCGGGATCCTGGTGGCCGGCCTGGACGGAATGGCTGGCAGAATATTCCTCGCCAGAGGCAGCGCCGCCCGCTTTAGGCGCGGCGGCAAAAGGCTATCCCCCGCTCGCCGACGCCCCAGGGCGGTATGTCTTTGACGATTGAGCCGCTAAGGCCGGATCTCGATCGGCGTGCCATCATCAACCGCCTGCCATATCTCCTCGATGGCGATATTGCCGACGGCAATGCAGCCATTGGTCCAGTCGCGAAAGAAACGCACGGGATCGGTGTGGCCGAAACGGGCCGGCATCCCGTGGACGAGAATGTCGCCGCCCGGACGCCGATGCGCGGCGAGCGCGCGTGCCGTATCTTCGGCGTCGGGATAGGAGATGTGCAGCGCCAGATGGTAGGGCGTACGCGAAAAGCGGTGGTCTATGACATAAAGGCCTTCGGGGGTGCGGCCGTCGCCGCGGCGCTGCTTCGGGCCTTTGGGGTGGCGCCCGAGGGCGATCGGATAGGATTTGAGCACCACCCCGCCGCGCAGCAGCCGCAGCTCCCGCTCGGCCTTGAGGACGAGGATCCGGTCCGCCTTGCCGGGCACCTGCGCCGCGGCGGGCCAGGACGACGCCGAGAGCGCCAGCAGCGCCAGCAGACCGAAGCCGAGGACGGAAAGACACCTCAGACGGGACATCGCCACCTTTTCCTGCAGGATGCTTCTCGCCCGGCACCGCGGTCTCGGCATTGATTTCCGTCAATGCGCCGCAGGCCGCTATGGCGTCGCCTGGGCGTCGCGCGAAGGAGGAGGGATGCGCTCAGGGCGTCTTCTGGCGGGTGCGGCCATCCTGCTGATCTCGGCGGGGCCAGCGGTGATGTCCGCGCTTGTCGGCATTCCCACCCGCTATGTCACGCGCGACCAGGACACGCTGCTCGACGTCGCTCACGGCTATGATGTGGGCTATGTCGAGATGCGCGCCGCCAATCCCGGCATCGACCCCTGGCTGCCGGGCGCGGGCACAGAGCTGACCGTGCCGACGCAGCACATCCTGCCGGACGCGCCCCATCGCGGCATCGTCATCAACCTCGCGGAGCTCCGGCTCTATTACTTCCCGGACAAGGGCGAGCCGCGCAGCTTCCCCATCGGCATCGGCGGCGAAGGCAAGGAGACGCCGCTCGGCCGGACGCGGATCGCCGCCAAGCGTCCGCACCCGGTCTGGATCCCCACGGCTTCCGAGCATGCGGAGGACCCCGACCTGCCGCCATCCATCGGGCCCGGGCCGGACAATCCGATGGGCGACTACGCACTCTATCTCGGCTGGAAAGGCTACGCCGTGCACGGCACCAACAAGCCCTACAGCATCGGCCGGCGCGACAGCCATGGCTGCATCCGCCTCTATCCCGAGGACATCGACTGGCTCTATCGGATGGTGGCGATCGGCGTGCCCGTCACCGTGGTGGACCAGCCGGCGAAGGCGGGGTGGTCGGGCGGCGAGCTCTATCTCGAGGTTCATCCGACGCAGCAGGACGCCGATGCGCTAGAGGAGAAAGGGGCCCCCCGATCGACCTTGGCGATCGACGCCGACGAGCTGGTCACCAAGACGGCCGGCCTCGATGACGGCCGGCTCGATTGGTACACGATCCATTTGGCCGAGACGCGGCGCGACGGTGTGCCGGTCCAGGTGACGCGGCCCGTGCCCTATTGACGCGGCCAAGGCTGGATACCCGCCGGTTGCGGCGGAACACGCGTCGATCGGCGCGATTTCCCGGCCTCGGGCGGCAGTGATCGGCGGCGGAGCACCCGCCGGCCGGCAAAATCTGCCGGCCAACCGAGATATCGCCGCGCGCGCGTGCGGAATTTCGCGCTCGCCCCGCGGCACGCTTGTTGCTTTCAGAAGGGCAAGGGGTGGCCTTGTCGCAGCAATCATCGGCCAGGGCGCCCAAAGGAGACCAGATATATGTCGACCAGTGGCATCCCGACCTCGAACCTCCCCGTGCTGCGCCGGCAGGCATTGCCCTCTCCCGCCCAGCGCCTGCAGCGCGCCGGCCGCCAGGCGCAAACCCAGGCCAACGGTTTGCCGAAATCGGCCATGAACCCGTCGAATTCGGTCAAGACCGGCCGGAGCATGGCGGCCACCGCGTCGCGGCACATCCTCAATCTGCATCTCTAGCGCGGGGGCGCGATCCGGCGAGCGCCACCGTCGCATACCCGATCCTTCCCGACCGCTGCAAAACCCCGCGCGGCAATCCCGCTGCTGTGGTTCTATTGTTGCGGCGAACGGGAAGGTGAGGGTGTCGATGTCCGTGCCTGGCGATGGATCGATGGTTTCCGACACGACCATCCTGGCACTGCCGCATGATCAGGCCGAGGCGATCCGGCTGCTGGCGCGGGCGCGGCGCCGGCTGATGCGCGGCGACCGCCGCTTGGCGGAAGTGATCAAGGCCGTCGGACCTTGCGCCTACGGCCGGCGGCCCGGCGGCTTTCCCAGCCTGTTTCATGCCATTCTGCGCCAGCAGCTCTCAGGCAAGGCGGCGGCCACCATCGCGGGCCGGCTGCTTCACGCCTGCGGCGGCCTGATCACGCCCGAGGCGGTGATGGCGCTCGACGAAGCCGCCTTTGCCGCTGCCGGCGTCTCGCGGCAGAAGCGCGACTATCTGCGCGGGCTCGCCGCTGCAGCGGTCGGCGCCCCGGCGCTCTTCGCCGCGCTCGAGCTCTTGTCCGACGAGGCGGCGATCGAGGCGCTCACCGCGATCAAGGGCATCGGCCGCTGGACCGCGGAAATGTACCTGATGTTCTCGCTCGGCCGGCTTGACGTGCTGCCGCTCGGCGATGTCTCGATCCGGGCGGCGATCGCCGACGTCTACGGCGTCTCGCGCGAGGCGCCCGCCGCCAAGCTCACCCGCCTCGCCGAAGCGTGGCGGCCCTACCGCAGCATCGCCTGCTGGTATTTCTACGCTCATCTCGATCGCGGCAAGCAGCGCATCGCGGCAAGTTAAGGCGTCATCGCCGGGTGTTTCTGGCGAATACTTGCAGTTGATTTCGCTCCTTTTGGAGCACGTTAACGGTTTGTCAGCAAAGTTGGTTAACGCTGGAGGCTTGGCGCGGGTATTGCGCGCTTTGGCCAGGGGATTTGCGTCTTGCGCGGTTGGTTGCACCAGGGAAGGGCGGGGAATGCTACGACAGAACTCTCTGTCGCGCCGCGCGGCTTTCGGGGGACGACGGCTGCGGAGCAGCGGGCGCGCGACAACCGATCCGTCATCGCTGGCGATGCTTGCCGTCCGCCCGTGCCGCGGCCGGGCAGGGGGTGAAACGCCTTGCCAGGGGCTCTTCGAGCCGGTAGGGTCGTTATGGTAAATCGCGGGAAAGGCCGGAAACCTGCGATTGTTTCGCCACCATCTTTGCGCTGGCGGGCAAGCGCAAGTTCATTTTTTCGGTTCCGTTCACCGAGTGTCCTCGTGGGGGGGACCACGCTGAGGCCCGGTGCGTATTTCGGCCGAAGGCGCGGCAGCTTTGGCGTCGATAGCGGAGGGGACTTGCTCGGCAGACTGCTGAAATCGATCCTGCGGCTGTTTCCTGAGCGCCAGATCCTGGTTAGAGCCGAAGGGCGGGTGAGTTACATCATGCTGAGCCGCCGCGCCCAGGTGGCGATGGCGCTCGCTGGCGTCGCGGCGACTGCCCTGGTCGCTTACGGGCTGATCGAACTGCAGCATCGGCGCGCCGACCAGGCAGCGGGCTCCGGCGTGGCGCTCCAGGGACAGGTCGATGACCTCCAACGCCAGCTTGCCGCGGCCAACGCCCGGTTGACGCAAAGTGGCAACGCGGCGGCAATCCTCGAAAGCAAGGCCGCCGTCGACGAGGCGCAGGCGCGAATCAAGGCGCTCGAGGAGGCGCGTGACCACGCCGTTGCCGACGAGGCCGAGCTGCAGCGCCAGCTTGCCCAGGCGCAGGACGCGGCCAGCAACCGAACCCAGAGTGTGGCGCAGCTCAACCACACGCTTGATGCCAATCGCGGCGAATTGCGTCAGTCGGACTCGCAGCGTCAGGCGCTGCAGGCGCGCGTTCACCAGCTCGAGACCGAGCTCGAAGGCGCCAACGCCCGCACCAGTCAGGCCAAGGCCGATCTCGCCAGCAACGAGCGCAAGCTGCAGCAGCTCGCCGCCGAACATGACAAGACCCTCTCCGAGCGCGATCGCCTGCAGGCTCGGCTCACCGAGCTGCAGGGCCGCGGCTCGGCCTCTGACGCCTGCGGCGCCGGGAACGGCTGACGGCACCGCGATAGTCCCGGTCCCGGCCGCACCGCAGCGCTCGATCGCCGACCGCCCGTCCGACCAGCACAGCCAGAACGCACCGGCTTCCGGCAGCGGCGAGATCGAGCAGGTTCTCGCCTCGACCGGCGTCGATGTCGAGAAGCTCCTGGGACGGCTGAATTCGGTGCCGCAAGGCGAGGGCGGTCCCTATATCGCGCTCGACAAGAAGCATATGGCCGCCGCCGAGGCGCGCGGCGAGGAGCTGCAAAAGATCCTGAAGACGCTGCCGCTGGCCGCGCCGCTGGCGCGTTACAGCCTCGGCAGCGAATTCGGCAGCCGCGTCGATCCGCTGAACCACCGCCAGGCCTTCCATACCGGCCTCGACCTGGAGGCGCCCTATCGCAGCGCGGTCTACAGCACCGCCCCCGGCACCGTGATCTTTACCGGTGTGAAAGACAATTACGGCAAAGTCGTCGAGATCGACCACGGCCACGGCATCGTCACCCGCTACGCCCACCTACACCGTTTCTTGGTGGCACGCGGCCAGAAGGTGCCGGCGCATTTCCAGGTCGGAGAGCTAGGAAGTACCGGTCGGAGCACGGGACCGCATCTCCACTACGAGGTGCTGGTCAACGGCACGGCGCAGGACCCCGAAAAGTTTTTGCAGGCGGGCAAAAATGTGGTTCAAGCAAACGGGAATTGAGCAAAGCGAGCGGCAAGGTCCTCCGAGCCGCCCCGCAGCTCCGTCGATCCTCAGCAGCGACCTGAAGATCGAAGGCGACGTCGTCAGCCAGGGCGAGCTGCATATCAGCGGCTCGATCAAGGGCGATGTGGTCGCGCGCAAGCTCACGCTCGGCGAGGGCGGCTCGATCACCGGTGCCGTCGAGGCCGATATCGCGGTCGTCGCCGGCAATCTGGCCGGCCGGCTTACCGCCACCTCGGTGGTGCTGGCGCGCACGGCCCGCGTCGTCGCGGATGTGACGCATGTCTCGCTGTCGATCGAGCAGGGCGCGATCTTCGAGGGCTTCAGCCGTCGCGTCGACACGATCGAGGCGGTGGCCGAGGACGCGGTCCGCCCGGCGCGCCTCAACGCGCCGCCACGCGCCGAGCCCAAGCCCGCTTAGGATTCCGTCGTCAGCGGCCGGCGAGCGCCTTGACGAAAGTCTCATGATCGACATTGCCGCCTGAAGCAACGACGGCGATGGTCGTGCCTTTGGCGTCGAGGCGGCCGGCCAGCACCGCCGCCAGCGCCGCGGCGCCCCCGGGCTCGACGACCAGCTTCAACTCGGCGAAAGCCACGGCCATGGCGCGCTGGATTTCGGCGTCGCTCGCCACGACGCCGCCGGCGAGCAGCCGGCGATGGATGGCGAAGGGGATCACGCCCGGCGTCGGCGCCAACAGCGCATCGCAGATCGAAGGCGGCGCGGGGTCATTGGCCACGCGCTCGCCGGCCGCCAGCGAGCGGCGCAGATCGTCTGCCGCCTCCGGCTCGGCGCTGTAGATCCTGGTGCCCGGACTGTCCGCGGCGAGCGCCAGGGCGCAGCCGGCGACGAGCCCGCCGCCGCTGGCCGGCACCACCAGCGCGTCGAGCGTCACGCCGAGCGCGGCGGCCTGCGCGGCGATCTCGAGTCCGACCGTGCCCTGGCCGGCGATCACGCGCGCGTCGTCATAGGGCGGGACCAGGCTCGCGCCGCGCGCGGCGGCGAGCCGGGCGCCGATCGCCTCGCGGCTCTCGCCCCAGCGGTCATAGAGCACCACCTCGGCGCCGTAGCCGCGTGTATTCGCGACCTTGATGGCGGGGGCGTCGGCCGGCATCACGATGGTCGCGGGAATGCCGAGCAGCTGCGCTGCCGCCGCCACGCCCTGCGCATGGTTGCCCGAGGAATAGGCCACCACGCCGGCACGGCGCTGACGCTCGTCGAGCTGCAGCAGGGTGTTCATCGCGCCGCGGAACTTGAAAGACCCGGTGCGCTGGAGCGTCTCCGCCTTGACCAGCAGGCGCAGGCCGAGCCTTGCGCTCAGCAGCGGCGCTTCCAACAGCGGCGTCACCACCACGCGGCCGGCAAGCCGCCCGGCAGCCGCGCGCAGATCGGCGATGTCCGGCAGGTCAGAAGCGGCGGATGAAGTCATCGACTGCGGTGGCGGCTTCGGGTTCGTTGAGCGTCGGCGCGTGGCCGGCATTGGGCACGCTTACACGCAGCAGATCGGGCTTGGCAAGCGCCATGCGCTCGAAGGTCTCGGCGGCGAGCACATCCGACAGCGCGCCGCGCAGCGCCAAGGTCGGGATGCGACCGAGCGCGCGGAAATAGGGCCAGAGATCCGGCACCGCCCCGGCGGTGCGCGCCAGCGGCTTCGCCACCGCGACGTCCCAATCGAAATGCAGTCGGCCGTCGGCGCCCTCGCGGAAGGTGCCATGCGCCATTTTGAGCCACCCCTCCTCGGTGCGGATCGACAATGTCGGCAGCAGCTCCTGCAGATAGCGCACCGCGCTCGGCCAATCCGGCTGCGGATGGTCCTGGCCGATATAGCCGAGGATGCGGCCGATGCCGCCGGGGACAACCTCGGGGCCGAAATCGTTGAGCACGATAGCGCCGAGGGCCGTCGGCTTCAGCACGGCGAGCCCCATGGCGAGCACTCCGCCCAGCGAGGTTCCGACGACGATGACGCGATGGAGGCCGGCGGCGGCGATGAGATGCGCGATGTCGTTGATATAGACGAGCGGCTCGTAATTGCGCCAATTGCCGTCATAGGCCGAGCGTCCGCGGCCACGATAGTCGAGCGCGAGGACGCGCCGCTCGCCGGCATGGCGGGCCGCAAGATCGGCGAAATCGGCGCTGTTGCGGACGAGTCCGCTGAGGCAGAGCAGCGGCAGGCGGGGCGACAGCGGGTCGCCATAGTCGCGGAAATAGAGCCGGAGTCCGTCCTGTGCCGTGAGGTACCGCTCGCGAAACCCGATCACAGGCCGAGCAGCGCCGGGAGCGCAGCGAGGCTGCCGATCTCGGCCACCGGCTCGGCGGGCAATCGCTCGCGCGGCGCGCCGGCACGGTTGGCCCAGACCGACGCGAAGCCGAAGGCCGCCGCGCCGGCGGCGTCCCAGCCATTGGACGAAACGAAGCAGATGCGCGCCGGCGCCAGGCCGAGGCGGTCGACGGCGAGCTGATAGACGCGGCGGTCGGGCTTGTAGATGCCCGCTTCCTCGACCGAGAGCAGATGGTCGACGAGCTCGCCGATCCCTGCCGATCCGACCGCCGCGGCGAGCATGCGCGGCGAGCCGTTGGAGAGGATCGCCGCCGGGCGCTTGGCGCTGCGCAGCGCCTCGAGCACGGCGCGTGCGTCGGGATAGGCCTCTATGGTGAGGAATGCATCCATCAGCCGCTCGCGCAGGCCGTCGCCGGTGATGGCCAGTGCCGCCAGGGCGTAGTCGAGAGACTCGCCCGTGACCTGCCAGAAATCCGCATGCCGGCCCATCAGGCTGCGCAGCCAGCTGTATTCAAGCTGTCTGGTGCGCCACAGCGCGGCGAGCGCCTCCGCCTTGTCGCCCAGCGCATCGCTGCAGCGCCGTGACGCGGAGGTGATGTCGAACAAGGTGCCATAGGCGTCGAAGACGTAGGCCTCGGTCGCGGCGATCGCAGCGGTGGTCATGGCAGGTCTCCTCGCAGGCGGGAAAGGGATGGCCGCGGCGTCGTCACCGCTTCAGGTCGCTGGCGAGCGAGAAGGCGAGGCCGCGATCGCCGAGGCGCAGGCGGTAGATCTGCAGGTTCTCGAGTACGCGCTGGACATAGTTGCGCGTCTCGCCCACCGGGATCGATTCGACCCAGTCGACCACGTCGGCGTTCTTGGCGCGAGGGTCGCCATAGTCGCGCATCCACTGTCGCACCCGCGACGGGCCGGCATTGTAGGCGGCGATCGCCAGCACGTAGGAGCCGGAGAAATCACCGAGCAGACCGTCGAGGTACTGTCGGCCGAGGGTGATGTTGTAATGCGGGTCGGTCAGCAGCCGGGTCTCCGAGAAGGGCATGTGCAGCGTCTTGGCAATGTGGCTGGCGGTGGCCGGCATCAGTTGCATCATGCCGCGCGCCCCGGCCGTGCTGATCGCCTCGCGGTCGAATGCGCTTTCCTGCCGCGTCATCGCCAGCACCAGCGGCCGTTCGGCGCCGCCGCCCGGCGGCAGCTCGGTGATGGGATAGCCTTCGTCGAGCAACGTGACGCCGGCATAGCTTGCCTTCTTCGCCACGGCGATCGCGATATCGGGCCGGCCGAGCTTGACGACAAGATGAGCGAGCAGCGCGTGCTCGGCCGGGATCTTGGCAAGCTCGCTCACCCGCCGGGCGAAGGGGCCGATATAGTCGTTGGCGCCGACCTGCGCCATGTCGCGCATCGCTTGAACCAGCTCGTGCTTGTCGAATGCAGCGGTCTCGGCCGCGGTCGGTTTGGGCTCGGTGATGCCGCGCGCGATCGTGGGCTCGCCGAGCGTGGTGGCGGCGAGCTGGCCGTAATAGGTGGTCACTTGCACCGCCGCCGTGCCGTACCATGCGCTGGCAAGCTGGTGGTTGCTCATGGCTTCGGCGGCGCGCCCCGCCCAATAGGCGCCGCGCGCGACGCTCACCGGCAGCTTCACCTCGTCATAGAGCTTGACGAAGTGGTTGTAGGCAAGGTCCGGCTCGCGCAGGAAGCGCAGCGCCACCCAGCCGGCGAGGAATTCGAGCTCGGCGAAGGTCTGGCCGCTGCTGAGGCCATGGCGCGCCGCCAGGCGATACGCGACCGAGATGTCGCCGACCGCCAGCGCGTGCCGCGCCAGCACTTGGCGCTCGCTCGCCCAGGCGAGCGGCCGTACCAAGTCCTCCGGCGGATGCTCGAGCATGGTGATGGCGTCATCGTAATGCTCCTTGCGGGCGCGCCAGCGCATGCGCTCGAAGAGCAAACCGGGATCGTTCTGCAGCGCGGCCGGAAGCCGCGTCAGCAAGCGCTCGACGCCGGGCTCCATCGCCGCGATGCGGATGCGCGCATCGGCGAGCGCGCGGTGGTCGAGATCGACCCGCGGCATCATACGTCGCGCCGCCTCGACCTGGCCGTCCCACAGCAGGCGATCGAGCCGGGCCCAGTGATCCGCGGGACGCAAGGTCCCATGGTAGCGCTGCAGCACCGACTTTTCCTCGAACGCGGTGAAGTCGCCTTTGACCCAGACCTCACGGATCCGCGCCAGCCCCTCCTGCTCGCGTCCTTGGGCGATCCAGATGTCGGCCTGCTTGAACTTGCCGGCGGGCGTCACCGGGGCAAAGCGCTCGAACCATTGGTCGAGGCTGTGGTCGGGGACGCCGACCATCGCCTCCTCGGCGTGCTGGCGCAGCCCCAGCTGGCCCGGCCAGTCGGGATTGGCGATGATGAAGCCGGTCAGATCGGTGAAGGAGGCGCCGCTGTTGGCGCGCGACAGGTTGAGCCACCACAGCACCTTGGCGAGCAGCCGGTCATGCGCCTTCTCGACGCGTTGCCCGGCCAGCGCCCAGTCGCCGGATCGCGCCGCCTGAAACGCCTCGTGATAGATCTGCCGGTCGGCATCGCCAAGCTCCGCCCGCACCGGCGCCGCCGAGGCCCAGAGCAGCAGCACCAACAGCATCAGACGATGAGCGAGCCACCTCGCCGGCATCACAACTCCAGGGCGCCGCGAGCGTGCGGGCGCAAAACTGCGAGGTATTCTATCGACATGTCGCCGGCAAACAAGCTGCCCCACCGGCTGCAGCATCCCGCGAAGCCGTCAACTTTTGGTTAATTCGGCGCGATATGTTGCCGCCGCCGGCCCCGGGGGCTATCGTCCCGGCAGAAGACGGGGAGGATTCTCATGTTCAAGGGCTCGATCGTCGCGCTCGTCACCCCGTTCCGCGACGGAGCGGTGGACGAGAAGGCGTTTCAGGAGTTCATCGACTGGCAGATCGGCCAGGGCACGCACGGCCTGGTGCCTTGCGGCACCACCGGCGAGTCGCCGACCTTGAGCCATGTCGAGCACAACCGGGTGGTCGAGCTTTGCGTCGAGGCCGCCGGCAAGCGCGTGCCGGTGATCGCCGGTACCGGCTCCAACTCGACCGAGGAAGCGATCGGCTTCACCCGCCATGCCAAGGCGGCGGGGGCCGATGCCGCGCTCGTCGTCTGCCCCTATTACAACCGGCCGAGCCAGGAAGGGCTCTATCAGCACTTCAAGGCGATCAATGACGCGGTCGAGCTGCCGCTGATCATCTACAACATCCCGGTCCGTACCGCGGTCGATATGAGCATGGCCACCATGGCGCGGCTGGCCAAGCTGCCGAACATCGTCGGCGTCAAGGACGCCACCAACGACCTCGCGCGGCCGCTGCGCACCCGCCAGGCGGTCGGCGCCGATTTCTGCATGCTGTCCGGCGAGGATGTCACGGCGCTCGCCTTCAATGCGCAAGGTGGCGTCGGCTGCATCTCGGTAACCGCCAATGTCGCGCCGCGCGCTTGCGCCGACATGCAGGAGGCCTGGGCGAAGGGCGATTGGGCGCGTGCCGCCCGGATCAACGATCGCCTGGCGCCGCTCCATGACGCGTTGTTCTGCGAGACCAGCCCCGCGCCGGTGAAATTCGGCACCTCGCTGCTCGGCAAATCGACCCCGGACGTCCGATTGCCGCTCGTGCCCGCCAGCCCCGAGGCGCAGGAGAAGATGCGTCTGGCGATGCGTAGCGCGGGTGTTCTTAATTGATCTTGATCTAGATGGCGCTGCGCGGGACCGAGCGTTTTGTCGCGCAGAACCGGCGGGCGCGTCATGACTACCTCATCGAGGATACGATAGAGGCGGGGCTGCAGCTCGCCGGCACCGAGGTGAAGGTGCTGCGTCAGGGCCTCGCCAGCATCAACGAGGCCTATGCCACCGAGCGTGACGGCGGCATCTACCTCGTCAACGCGCATTTCCCGGAATATCCCTCTTCGCGCTTCAACCATGAGCCGCGCCGGCCGCGCTTGCTGCTGCTGCACAAGCGCGAGATCAATCGCCTGATGGGCGCGATCAAGCGCGAGGGCGTCACGCTGGTGCCGCTGGCGATCTATTTCAACGATCGCGGCCGCGCCAAGCTTGAGCTGGGCCTTGCCAAAGGCAAGCGCAAGGCCGACAAGCGCGACGCGGAAAAGCAGCGTGACTGGCAGCGCGACAAGGCACGCATCATGCGGGAGCGCAATCGCTGAGCCGCCGGCGCAGCTCCGCCAGCACCGCCTCGAACATCGCCGGGGTCAGCCTGCCGGTGTTGGTGTTGTAGCGCGAGCAGTGATAGCTGTCGGCGAGCAGCAGCCCGCCCGGCAGCACATGCAACGCGCCATGCGCGAAGCGAAAGGCGGAGCGGCGCGCACCGGCCGCCGCCAGCACCGCCTGGTGCGCGATCGCGCCCAGCGCCAGCACCGCCCGAAGCTGCTTCATCCGCGTGAGCTCGGCGATGAGAAACCGGTTGCAGGCCTTGATCTCCGCCGGCTCCGGCTTGTTCTCCGGGGGCACGCAGCGCACGGCGTTGGTGATGCGGCATCCGACCAGCGCGAGCCCGTCATCGGCGCGCTCCGCGTACGCGCCGCGCGCGAAGCCGAACTTCTTCAGCGTGTCGTAGAGCAGCACGCCGGCATAGTCGCCGGTGAACGGCCGCCCCGTGCGGTTGGCGCCGCGCAGGCCGGGTGCCAGGCCGACGATGAGCAGCCGCCCGTCCTCGCCGCCGAAGGACGGCACCGGCGCGTTGAACCAATCGGGATGATTGGCGCGCTGGGCGTCCCGGAACGCGGCAAGGCGCGGGCAGAGGGGGCAGTCGCGTTCGGGCGCGGCGACTGCCGGGGCCGCGGTCACGCCGGGCCGTAGCCCGGGGTCGTCGCCTGCTGGCGCTGGCTGTCCTCGCGGTGATGGACGCGCATGATGCTGGGCGCGAGATCCTGGAGTTCGACGAACATGTCGGCCTGGCGGCGCAGCTCGTCGGCGATCATCGGCGGCGCCGAGCGAATGGTCGAAACCACCGTGACGCGCACACCCTTACGTTGCACCGCCTCGACCAGGCGGCGGAAGTCGCCGTCCCCCGAGAACAGCACGATGTGGTCGAGATATTGCGCCATCTCCATCACGTCGATGGCGAGCTCGATATCCATGTTTCCCTTGATCTTGCGGCGCCCCAGGGCATCCGTGTACTCCTTGGTCGGCTTGGTCACCATGGTGTAGCCGTTGTAGTCGAGCCAATCGACCAGCGGCCGGATCGGCGAGTATTCCTGGTCCTCGATCACCGCGGTGTAGTAGAAGGCGCGGATAAGGCGCCCCTTCGAGCCGAATACCTCGAGCAGCCGCTTGTAATCGATGTCGAACTGCAAGGCGCGTGCGGCGGCGTAAAGATTGGCGCCATCGATGAAAAGGGCGATTTTCTCTTGTGGATAAAAAAGCATCGGTGCCTGCTCCATGAACGCAAACAAGAATGCAAACAATATGCGGTGGGCTGAATATCCCTGGGCATTTGCCCGCAGCCACCGGCCGGCGTCAAGCAGTCCTCACGAGCCATGATCCTGATCGGCCTCGGCGCGAACCTGCCGAGCCTTGCCGGCGCCCCGCCGGCGACGCTCGCCGCCGCGCTCGAGGCGCTGATCGAAGCCGGGCTCGTCCTCGAGCGTTGCTCGCCCTGGTATCGCACGGCGCCGGTCCCGGCGGGCGATCAGCCCTGGTATGTCAATGGCGTCGCAGCCGTGGCGACGCGGCTCGGGCCGGCCGACCTGCTGGCGCTGCTGCATCAAATCGAGGCGCGCTTCGGCCGGACCCGCCGCCGGCGCAACGAACCCCGCCCACTCGATCTCGATCTCCTCGACTATGACGGGATGGTCAGGGCGCAGGCGCCGGTGCTGCCGCACCCCCGCCTCCATGAGCGCGCCTTCGTGCTGCTGCCGCTCCGCGATGTGGCGCCCGGTTGGCGCCATCCGGTGTCGGGTGCGGGCCTTGGCGAGTTGATCGGCCGCCTGCCTCCGGAGCAGATCGCCGCACGGTTCGGTGAGTGATATTTAACTATTTGATATTAAAAAGAAAATATAGAGGCGCCGCGGCTCGGCGAAGGGGCCGTGCGCGAGAAGGCGACAATACTGGTGTTGCGGCAGGCAATGCTCCGCTTATATATTGAAAGACTCAGTTTCCGCCCGGGAGAAGTGTCGGCATGGCTCGTGTAACCGTAGAAGATTGCGTCCTCAAGGTCCCGAACCGCTTCGAGCTGGTGTTGCTCGCCGCGCAGCGCGCGCGTGACGTCACCGCCGGCGCGCAGATCACGCTCGATCGCGACAACGACAAGAACCCGGTCGTGGCGCTTCGCGAGATCGCCGACGAGACCATCGGGCTCGACACGCTGCAGAACGCCCTGATCAAGGGCATGCAGAAGCATGTCGAGATCGACGAGCCGGAAGAGGATGCCGAGATCGAGATCGGCGCCCAGCAGTGGCCGACCGAGCTGGCGCAGCCCGTCGACCTGGAGGAAGAGGAAGGCGCGGTCGAGGAAGAGCTTGGCGAGGACGTATTGTTCGTCGCCGACGACGATGCCGTCGGCCTGAGTGACGACGTGAACCCGGATCTGGCGGAAGGCGGCAGCGAGATCCGGGAGAAGTCGAAGTAGGAATGCGGCGCGGGGGCGGCTTCGCAGTCTCGCGCCGCGCCTCCGCCGACCTCGCGCAGGCCTGGCGGGGCGACCTGCCATGATGCGCCAATTCGAGCTCGTCGAGCGCGTCAAGGCCTACGATCCCGCCGCGGATGAAGGCGCGCTCAACCGCGCCTATGTCTTCTCGATGAAGGCGCATGGCGCGCAGCTGCGCGCCTCGGGCGACCCCTATTTCTCGCATCCGATCGAGGTCGCCGGCATTCTCGCCGAGATGAAGCTCGACGCCGCGTCGATCATCACCGGCCTGCTGCACGACACGGTCGAGGACACGGTGGCGACGCTCGAGGATATCGAGCGTCTGTTCGGCCCGGACATCGCCAAGCTGGTCGACGGCGTCACCAAGCTGTCGCGCCTGGAGCTGCAATCGGATCAGACCAAGCAGGCGGAGAACTTCCGCAAGCTGGTCCTGGCCATGTCCGAGGACATCCGCGTCCTGCTGGTCAAGCTCGCCGACCGCCTGCACAACATGCGCACGCTGCATTTCCTCAAGGACGCGGAGCGGCGTCGCCGCATCGCGCGCGAGACCATGGAGATCTACGCGCCGCTGGCCGAGCGCATCGGCATGCAGGAGATGAAGGACGAGCTCGAGGACCATGCCTTCGCCGAGCTCCATCCCGACGCGCGCGCCAGCCTGATGGCGCGCCTCGCCTTCCTGCGCGAGAAGGGCGAGGGCCTCGCCGAGCGCATCATGGACGAGCTGCAGGAGACGCTGACCAAGGGCGGGCTGGCGGCCGAGGTGTCCGGACGCGAGAAGACGCCTTATTCGGTCTGGCGCAAGATGCAGCAGAAGAATGTCGGCTTCGAGCAGCTTTCCGACATCATGGCCTTCCGCGTCGTCGTCGACACGGTGGAGCAGAGCTATCATGCGCTGGGCGTGATCCACAGCCGCTATCCCGTCGTGCCCGGGCGCTTCAAGGACTACATCTCGACTCCCAAGCCCAACAACTACCGCTCGCTCCACACCGGCGTCATCGGCCCGGAGCGGCAGCGCATCGAGGTGCAGATCCGCACCCGCGAGATGCATGAGGTGGCCGAGCTCGGTGTCGCCGCCCATTGGGTCTACAAGCAGGGCGCGCCGCGCACCGAGGGACGGCAATACCGCTGGCTGCGCGAGCTGCTCGACATCCTCGAGCACGCCTCCGATCCGCAGGAGTTCCTCGAGCACACCAAGCTCGAGATGTTCCAGGACCAGGTGTTCTGCTTCACCCCCAAGGGCGATCTCATCGCGCTGCCGCGCAGCGCGACGCCGGTCGACTTCGCCTACGCCGTCCATTCCGTCATCGGCGATACCTGTGTCGGTGCCAAGATCAATGGCCGCCTGGCCCCCTTGCGCACCCAGCTCGCCAATGGCGACCAGGTCGAGGTGATCACTTCGAAGGCGCAGACGCCGTCACCGACCTGGGAGCGTTTCGTCGTCACCGGCAAGGCGAGGGCGCGCATCCGCCGCTTCGTCCGCACCCAGCAGCGCCAGCAATATCTCGATCTCGGCAAGGCGATCTTGCAAAAGGCGTTCCGCCATGAGGGGCACGACTTCATCGAGAAGGCGCTCGATGACGTGCTCAAGACCTTCAATTGCGACAGCGTCGAGGATCTGTTCGTCGCGGTGGGCGAGGGGCTCGCCACTGGGCGCGAGGTGGTGCATGCGATCTACCCGCCCCGGCCGGATGCCAAGCCGGCCAAGGTGGTACGGCTCTCCACCGCGCGCAGCAAGAAGGCCTCCGAGAACGCGGTGCCGATCCGCGGGCTCATCCCCGGCATGGCGCTGCATTTTGCCGGCTGCTGCCATCCGCTGCCGGGCGACCGTATCGTCGGCATCGTCACCACCGGCAAGGGCGTCACCATCCACACCATCGATTGCGACGCGCTGGCGAACTTCACCGACGCGCCCGAGCGCTGGCTCGATGTCGCCTGGACCAGCAAGGGCGACGGCGAGATCGGTCATGTCGGCCGCATCAACGTCACCTTGGGCAACGAGCCCGGCAGCCTCGGCAGCCTCACCACCGTCATCGGCAAGCAGGCGGGCAACATCACCAATCTCAAGATCACCAACCGCTCGGTCGATTTCTTCGAGATACTGGTCGATATCGAGGTCAAGGACGTGAAGCACCTCACCAACATCATCGCGGCGCTGCGTGCCACGCCGGTGATCAATTCGGTCGAGCGCTCGCGCGGCTGATGGTCATCGGCAAGCGCGCGCTGCGCCTCGGCGTCAATATCGACCATGTCGCCACGCTGCGCAACGCGCGGGGCGGGCGCCATCCCGATCCGCTGCGCGCCGCCGCGATCGCGGCGGCGGCCGGCGCTGACGGCATCACCGCGCATCTGCGCGAGGATCGCCGCCACATCACCGACGAGGACATCGCCCGCCTGAGGCGCGAGATCGCGCTGCCGCTCAATCTCGAGATGGCGGCGACGCCCGAGATGCTGACGATCGCGCTGGCGCACCGACCGCACGCCGCTTGCCTGGTGCCGGAGAAGCGCACGGAAGTGACGACCGAGGGCGGGCTCGATGCGGTCGGCGGTCAAAGCCATCTCGCGCCCGTCGTCCGGCAACTCGTCGATGCCGGGATCCGCGTCTCGCTGTTCATCGATCCCGAAATGCCGCAGCTTGACATGGCGCGCCGTCTCGGCGCGCCGGTGGTGGAGCTGCATACCGGCGCCTATTGTGATGCCCAGGGCGCGGCCCGCGCGCACGAGCTGCAGCGATTGATCGCCGCTGCCGCCCATGCCGAGAGCATCGGGCTCGAATGCCATGCCGGGCACGGGCTGAGCTACGACACGGTCGGCGCCGGTGGCGGCGATCGCCACCATCGTCGAGCTGAATATCGGCCACTTCCTCGTCGGCGAGGCGATCTTCGCCGGGCTCGACGGCGCCATCCGACGCATGCGGACCCTCATGGACGCGGCGCGCGCATGATCCTCGGGCTCGGCAGCGACCTCATCGACATCCGCCGCATCGAGAAAACCCTTGCGCGTTATGGCGACCGCTTTCTCGACCGCATCTTCACCGCCGAGGAGCGCGCCCGTTCCGATCGGCGCGCCAACCGCGTCGAGAGCTACGCCAAGCGCTACGCCGCCAAGGAGGCCTGCTCCAAGGCGCTCGGCACCGGCTTCCGCAAAGGCGTCTATTGGCGCGATCTCGGCGTCGTCAACCTGCCAGGCGGGCGGCCTACCCTGGTGCTCACCGGCGGCGCGCTGGAGCGGCTGAAGGCGCTGACCCCGCCCGGGATGGCGGCGCGCATCGACGTCACGCTGACCGACGAGCCGCCGCTTGCCCAAGCGCTCGTCATCATCACCGCCGTGCCGGCTTAGCCGGGCTAAGACGCCGATGCCGCGACGGCGCGCCTCACCAGGGCGGCGATTGCGTCGAAGATGCGCGGCACATAGGCGTGCTTGTAAGCGAAATCTTCGCGCGACTGGTTGAGATGAACGAGCATGCTGGCGTTGGCCTCGAACACCACGAGGCTGCCGTCGGGCGTGATGCCGCAATCCATCCCGCCGTAATCGAGGTCGAGCCGCTGTGCCACCTCGCGTACGGCCTCGCCCAGCCGACCGGCGAAGACGCTGCGATAATCCGCGAGGAACGCTTCCTCCTCGCGCTTCATCCAGGGCGCCATGTCGGCGCGCCAATAATGAATCATCCAATCCTCGGCGATGGCGAGATGGTAGGGAAAGACCTCGCGGTCGACGAAGATCAGCCGGTACTTGCGGCAAAAACCGTCGGCGCTGCGGTAGTCGTGATAGTCCGTGAGGTAGAATTCGTCGAGCGGCACGCGGCCGAGATAGGCCCTAAGCGCATCGGCGCCGTCGATCCGCTCCAGGTCGGTGCCGCTATGCGAACCGCAGGGGCGGATCAGCGTCGGTGCCGCGAGCTCGGCCGCGGCCGGCGCGATGAGTTCCGCCCGTGTCAGCCGCCGGATGCGCGGCACCGTCAATCCCGCGATGCCCGCCAGCAGAGACGAGGTCAGATCGCGTCGCGTGCGCAGCACGCGCGCCGGCGGATTGAGCAGCGGCCGGCCAAGCTTTCGGCCCACATTCTCCGCCGCGGCGAGGAAAGCCGCGCCGCGATCGGCATCGGCAATGGCGTTGAAGACGATGTCGTAAGGCGGCAGCCGCTCGAGCAGTTCGTCCGATCCGGTTCCATCGCGGCCCGGCGGCAGCAGATGCACCGCGATCGTCTCGAACCGTTGATGGTCGAACAGCGCGCGCGTCGGCAGGTTGCAGAGACCGGCGGCGCCGAGCAGCAGCACGCGCGCCTCGGCGGTGGCGCCGAGGCAGCGCCTGACCGCAACACCGTGGCGCCGCGCGCCGGCGATGCAGTAGGTCGCCGCCTCCGCCGGCCGGTGCCTGCGCTCGAGCACGACGGCAAGGCGGAAATGGGCATCGACGTGCCCGGGCTCGAGCGCCAGCGCCTGCCGCAGCGCCATCTCGGCTTCGGCGAGCTCGTCGAGCGCGTCATAGGCCAGCGCGAGATTGTACCAGGCCTCGCTCGCTCGCGGGGCCAGCGCGATTTCGCGGCGGAACGCGGTCACCGCCTCGCCGGCGCGGCCGCCATCCATCAGCACGCGGCCCCGATTGCCGTGGGCGACGGCATAGGCGGGATCGATGGCCAGCGCGCGATCGAGCGCGGCGAGTGCGGCGGTATGGCGGCCGGTGCGATGCAGCGAGACGCCGAGATCGTTGAAGCCCGGCGCGAAATCCTGCCGCCGGGCCAGCGCCTGCTCGAAGAGTGCGACCGCCCCGGCATTGTCGCCGCGGCGCTGGCACAGCCGCGCGAGATTGTGGAGCGCGAAGAAATCGCCGGGATGGAGGGCCAGAGCGCGGGAGAAGAGCGCCTCGGCGATCCCGGCATCGGCCGCCTCGGCCTCGAGCGCGCCGAGCAGCAGCAGGGCCTGCCGGTGGTGCGGCGCGTCGGCAAGTATCTGCCGGCAGAGCGCTGCCGCCTTGCGGCGCTGCCCGGCCTGCAGGCGCTCCAGCGCGCGCCGCAGCAGCGATGCCTCATCCGGCGCCGCGCCAGCGGCGTGCGATTGCCGCTGCCGCGGCTTTTCCGCCGCCGGCGGCCTGTCCAGAATGCTCACATCGCGCTCGCGCTTACGGCCATGGCTCCCATGCTGCCGTAGCGGCGTTATCAAATCGTTTACCAAGCCGGGCGCGCCCCCGCCCTTGACTTCCCGTCGCCGGCTTCGCTTAATCGTCGCCAACCTCCGGGCTGTTTCTCCACAAAACACGATATTTCAACGTTCTAGCGAGCGTCCTTAATGAAAAACAAGACCTCGGACGGCGTCGTTGAGACGATCAAGACGCTCGTCTATGCCGTTGCGATCGCGATTATCATCCGCACCTTCCTCTACGAGCCCTTCAATATTCCCTCGGGCTCTATGGTGCCGACCTTGCTGGTCGGCGACTATCTCTTCGTCTCGAAGTTCTCATACGGCTACAGCCGCTATTCACTGCCGTTCGGCCTGCCGCTGATCTCCGGCCGCATCCTCTTCCACGAGCCGCAGCGCGGCGACGTCATCGTCTTCAAATACCCGCGCGATCCCTCGACCGACTACATCAAGCGGCTCATCGGCTTGCCTGGCGACAAGATCCAGGTGCTGGATGCCACCGTCTATATCAACGACGTCGCGGTGAAGCGCGTGCGCACCGACAGCTACGTCGATCCCGAGACCGGCGCGCTCCGCCAGCAGTTCATCGAGACTCTGCCCAACGGCGTGCAGCATCCGATTCTGCTGGCGCCGCGCGATTATCAGACGCCGGCGAAGCGCTGCGACGATCCGCAGCAGGAGAGCCGCGACCTGGAGAACACCTGTCCCTTCATCGTGCCGCCCGACCACTATTTCATGATGGGCGACAACCGCGACAACTCCGCCGACAGCCGCGATCCCACCAGCGGCGTGGGCTACGTGCCGGTCGAGAACCTCGTCGGCCATGCCGAGTTCATCTTCTTCTCTACCAACGGCTACGCCCGCTGGTGGGAGATCTGGAACTGGCCCTTCACCGTCCGCTACGATCGGCTGTTCACGGCGATCCATTGACCATGAAAGACGCGGCCGCCGCCCTGGCACCGCTTGCCGACGCCCTCGGCCACCCCTTCGATCACCCGGAGCTGCTGGTCGAGGCGCTCACCCACCCCAGCGCGCGCACGCGCCGCGGCGTGCCCAAGCGCGGCTATGAGCGGCTTGAATTCCTCGGCGACCGCGTGCTCGGCCTGATCATCGCGGAGCTGCTGTGGCGCCGCTTTCCCGACGAGGCCGAAGGCGCGCTCACCCGGCGCCACACCAGCCTGGTCCGGCGCGAGACGCTCACCAGCATCGCCAAGGAGATCGGCCTGGGCGCGCATATCGTGCTCTCGAGCGGCGAGGAGGCGGCGGGGGCGCGCGGCAATCCGAGCGTGCTTGCCGATGTCTGCGAGGCGGTGATCGCGGCGCTCTATCTCGACGGTGGCTTGGCGGCGGCGCGCGCCTTCGTCGAGCGCTGGTGGGAGCAGCGCCTGACCAAGCTCGGCGCGCCGCCCCGCGATCCCAAGACGGCGTTGCAGGAATGGGCGCAGGCGCGCGGCCGCGCGCTGCCGGTCTATCGCACGGTGGCGACCGAGGGGCCGGCGCACCGCCGCACCTTCACCGTCACCGTCGCCGTCGAGGGCTTGCCGCCGGCATCCGCCAGCGGCTCGTCCAAGCGGGCGGCCGAGGCTGCCGCGGCGGCCGCCGCGCTCGCCGCGCTCGATACCGGCTCATGACCGCGGCCGCCGAGCGGCGCTGCGGCATCGTGGCGCTGGTGGGCGCGCCCAACGCGGGCAAATCGACGCTGCTCAACCAGCTCATCGGCGCCAAGGTGTCGATCGTCACGCCCAAGGTGCAGACGACGCGCTCGCGCATCCTCGGCATCGTCATCGAGGGCGCGGCGCAGCTTGTCCTGGTCGACACGCCCGGCATCTTCGCGCCCAAGCGCCGTCTCGAGCGCGCCATGGTCGCCGCTGCCTGGGCGGGGGCCGCGGATGCCGATCAGGTGGTGGTGCTGATCGACGCCGCGCGCGGCCTCGATGAGGAGGCGCAGCGCATCGTCGACCGGCTCAAATCCGCCGGTCGGCGCGCCGTGCTGGCGCTCAACAAGGTCGATCTCGTCGACGCGCGCAAGCTCCTGCCGCTCACCGAGCGGCTGAGCAAGGAAGGCATCTTCGATGCCGTCTTCATGATCTCGGCCTTGAGCGGCGACGGCGTCGCCGATCTCAAGCGCCATCTCGCCGCCGCGGTGCCGGTGGGGCCGTGGCTCTACCCCGAGGATCAGCTCACCGACCTGCCGCAGCGGCTGATGGCGGCGGAGGCGACGCGCGAGCAGGTGTTCCTCCAGCTCCATCAGGAGCTGCCTTACGCCACGATGGTCGAGACCGACAGCTGGGAGGAGCGGGACGATGGCAGCGTCAAGATCGCCGCGACCATCCATGTGCAGCGCGCCAGCCAGAAGGCGATCGTGCTCGGCAAGAGCGGCAGCCGGATCAAGGCGATCGGCGAGCGCGCGCGCGCCGAGCTGGAACGCATGTTCGGCCGCCGCGTCCACCTCTTTCTGTTCGTGCGGGTGAGCGAGGATTGGACCGAGGATCGCGAGCGCTATCGCGCGATGGGCCTGGACTTCGAGAGTTGAGCTGAGCCATGCAGTGGGAGGATGAGGGCATCGTGCTGGCGGCGCGCCGCCACGGCGAGGGCGCGCTCATCGTCCAGCTGCTGACGCGCGACCATGGCCGGCATGCCGGGCTGGTGCGGGGCGGGCAGGGGCGGAAGCTGAGCGCCGTCTATCAGATCGGCAACCGCGTCGCGGCGGTGTGGAACGCGCGGCTCGCCGAGCATCTCGGCACCCTCAGCGGCGAGCTGCTGCACGCCCACGCCGCGCGCTTCATCGACGATGCCGCGCGACTCGCCTGCCTCGCCGCTGCCGCCGCGCTCGCCGAGGTGACGCCTGCCGGAGCGCGAGCCGCATCCCCAGGCTTTCGCCGGCCTCTTGGCGCTGCTCGAGTTGCTCGATGCCGATCGCGGCTGGGCGGTTGGCTATGTCGAATGGGAGCTGATGCTGCTGGCGGAGCTGGGATTCGGGCTCGATCTCTCGCATTGCGCCGCCACCGGCGAGACCGCCGATCTCGTCTATGTCTCGCCCCGATCGGGGCAGGCGGTCTCGGCCGTCGCGGGTGAGCCTTACCGCGACAAGCTGCTGCGTCTGCCGCATTTTCTGCTGGTGCGCGCCGAGCAGAACACGCCCTCGCCGCAGGACGTGCTCGACGGTCTCGCACTCACCGAGTATTTCCTCGAGCGCCGAGTTTTCGAGCCGCATGAGCGGAAAATGCCGCAGGCGCGGTCGCGCTTCGTTGACGTGCTGCAGCGCATGGCTAAGATATCGCGTGAACAGACCCTCTAGGCGTCGTTGGTCTGACGCCGCCCTGTCGATCGGATCCGCATGAGCAAGACTGCCGTCGCCGGCGATATCCGTGATGTGGATTTCGCCGAGGCGCTGGGAGAGCGCTATCTCTCCTATGCGCTCTCCACCATCACCGCGCGCTCGCTGCCCGACGTGCGCGACGGGCTGAAGCCGGTGCATCGCCGGCTGCTCTATGCCATGCGCGAGCTCAAGCTCGATCCCCGATCCGGCTTCAAGAAATGCGCCCGCGTCGTCGGCGACGTCATCGGCAAATTCCACCCGCATGGCGACGTCGCCGTCTATGACGCGCTGGTGCGGCTGGCGCAGGATTTCGCGCAGCGCTATCCGCTGGTCGAGGGCCAGGGCAACTTCGGCAATATCGATGGCGACAATGCGGCGGCCTATCGCTACACCGAGAGCCGGCTCACCGAGGTGGCCGAGGCGCTGCTCGCCGGCATCGACCAGGACGCGGTCGATTTCCGCCCGACCTACGATGGCGAGAACAGCGAGCCGGTAGTGCTGCCGGCGCGGTTTCCCAACCTGCTCGCCAACGGCGCCAGCGGGATCGCCGTCGGCATGGCGACCAGCATCCCGCCGCACAATGTCGGCGAGCTCTGCGCCGCGCTGCTCCATCTCGTCAAGCACAGGCGCTGCACCGTCGCCGAGCTGGTCGAGCGCGTCCCCGGGCCGGATTTCCCGACCGGCGGTGTGCTGGTCGAGGCGGCCGACACCATCCGTCAGGCCTATGAGACCGGCCGCGGCAGCTTCCGGCTGCGCGCGCGCTGGGAGCCGGAGAAGCACGGCCACGGGCTCTATCGGGTGATCGTCACCGAGATGCCCTATCAGGTGCCGAAATCGCGCCTCATCGAGAAGATCGCGGCGTTGCTCGAGGAGCGCAAACTGCCGCTGCTGGCCGATGTGCATGATGAATTGACCGATGTCGTCCGCATCGTGCTCGAGCCGAAGTCGCGCAACGTCGATCCGGCTGTGCTGATGGAATCGCTGTTCCGCGCCACCGAGCTCGAGACGCGCATCCCGCTCAACATGAATGTGCTCGACGCCGCCGGCGTGCCGCGGGTGATGAGCCTCAAGGAGGCGCTGCAGGCCTTCCTCGACCATCGCCGTGTCGTGCTGTTGCGCGTCACGCGCTATCGCCTTGCCGAGATCGCGCGCCGCAGCGAGATCCTCAAGGGACAGATGATCGTCTACCTCAATCTCGACGAGGTGATCCGCATCATCCGCGAGCATGACGACGCCAAGGAGCGCATGATGAAGCGCTGGCGGCTCAGCGAGGTGCAGGTCGAGGCGATCCTCAACATGCGGCTGCGCTCGCTGCGCCGGCTCGAGGAGATCGAGATCAAGAAGGAGCTGAAGAGCCTCGCTGCCGAGCAGGAAGAGCTCGAGGGCCTGGTCGAGGACGAGAAGCGGCAATGGAAGGCGATCGCCGGCGAGATCGAGGACATCCGCAAGGCGTTCGGCGGCGGGCCGCTCGGCAAGCGCCGCACCGAGATCGGCGCCGCGCCCGCGGCGCTGGTGGTGCCGGTCGAGGCGCTGGTCGAGCGCGAGCCCGTCACCGTGCTGTGCTCGGCCAAGGGCTGGATCCGCGCCGTCAAGGGCCAGAACCTCGCGCTCGCCGACATCAAGTACAAGGAAGGCGACGAGGGGCGCTTCGTCGTGCCGGCGGCCACCACCGACAAGCTGTTGGTCTTCGCCACCAATGGCCGCTTCTACACGCTGCCGGTCGACAAGCTGCCGGGCGGGCGCGGCCATGGCGAGCCGCTGCGGCTGATGATCGATCTCGCCAACGAGCATGACGTGGCGGCGATCCTGCCCTATGCCGCCGGCACGAAGCTGCTGCTCGCGTCCAGCGATGGGCGCGGCTTCATCGTGCCGGTGGACGAGGCCTTGGGCCAGACGCGCGCCGGCAAGGTGGTGATGACTCCCGGCGATGGCGCCCAGGCCCGGATCTGCGCGCCGGTCGAGGGTGACACCGTCGCCGTGGTCGGCAGCAACCGCAAGCTGCTCATCTTTCCGCTCGCCGAGGTGCCGGAGATGGCGCGCGGCCGCGGTGTCATCCTGCAGCGCTATCACGAGGGCGAGCTGGCGGACGCCAAGGTCTTCAGCAAGGCCGAAGGGCTCAGCTGGAAGAGCGGCGAGCGCACCCGCACCGAGCCTGACATCCGCGCCTGGATCGGCCAGCGCGCGTCAAGCGGCCGCGTCGTCCCCTCCGGCTTCGCCAAGAGCGGCAAGTTCGGCTGAGATGAGCGAACCGGTCATCCTCGATGCCAGCGGGCTCAAATGCCCGCTGCCCGTCCTCAAGGCGCGCAAGGCGATGCGCGACCTGCCCGAGGGCGGCGTGCTGCGGGTCATTGCCACCGATCCCGGCGCGGTGAAGGATTTCGAGCATTTCTGTGCGACCACCGGCCATCGGCTGCTCCAGTGCCGCGAGGAAGCGGGAACGCTCACTTTCGATATCCGCAAGCAGGGCTGAGGCGAGAGGGCAGCTCGCCCGCGCCGAGCGGCTCTCGCGGTTGCTCGCGCAACCGCTGTCGCCGCCGCGGACGATCTCGCCGCGCGAGATCGCCTAGAGCCCGTCGGGGATCTTCACGCCGATCTCGCGATAGTAGCGCGCAGCGCCGGGATGGAGTGGGATCGTCAGCCCGTCAAGCGCGGTGGCGAGGCGGATGCGGCGGCCGGTGGGATGGGTCTCCTCGAGCAGCCGCCGCGTGGCTTCCGACCAAAGCGACTTGGTGATGGCATAGACGAGATCCGGCTCGATCTCCGCGCGGGTCGCCCAAAGCGCCGTGGTGCTGAGGGTCGTCGTCTCGATGTCGATGCCGGGATAGCTCCCGGCGGGGATCACATCGAGGCTGAAGAAGGAGAATTTCTGCAGCAGCCGCTCCGCCACCTCGCGCGGGATCGGCAGCAGCCGCGTCGGCGTCGTCGTGGCGACGTCGGTGATCGCCGGCACGGGGTAGCCCGCGACCATGAAGAAGGCATCGATGCGGCCTTCGACAAGCGCGTCTGCCGCCTCCGACAGGCGAAGGTATTGCGGCTTCACCTCGCATTCACTCAGCCCCGCCGCCTCGAGCACCAGGCGGGCGTCGGCGAGCGTGCCGGATTCGGGCTCGCCCAGCGCTACCGTCCTGGATTTGAGGTCGCGCAGGCTCTGAATCGGGCCGTCGGCGCGGACCACCACATGCACGTCCTCGGGATAGAGGCCGGCAATGGCGCGCAGGTCCTGGATCGGACCCTGGCTCTTCACCGGCGCCGGGCCGGTCGGCTTGGCCGCGGCGCTCTTCGCCGGCCCGCAGCGCTTCGGCGCGATGGCGGCGCCGGCATAGGCCCAATAGGCGACGTCGGATTGGACGAGCGCGGATTTCGATCTGCCCCGCGCCGAGCGCGAGGACGTTCTGGAGCGAGCCCTGGCTCGCTTGCGCCACGGCGACGAGGCCCGCCACGCCGCAGCTGCCGCCGCGCTCGCAGTCGCGCGCGCCGGGCGGTTTGGAGATGGCGCTCGCCAGCACGCCGCCGATCTGGAAATAGGTGCCGGTGGTCGCGGCGGTGCCGATGCGGAAAAAGCGCAGCTCTTCCATTGCCTGGAGCGCGAGCGGGGCCGCGAGCACGGCCGCGGCGAGGGCCAGGCCCAAGCCCAAGCGGCGCCAGCGGCTTTTGCTGCCGCCGCTTCCGCCGCCCCCGGCGAGACGCACCATGTCCCGGTCCTCCTGTCGCTCCGCGGGCTTCGGGCGATCCTAGCAGCTTCCGCGCCCAGCGAGCACGCTTGGCCGCTTCAGTTGCATTGACAACGGCGTGAAGACGACACATCTTCCACCGCCATGACCGTTTTTGTTCGGATCGAGCGACGACGAACCCGCTGAGCAGCCTCCAGGCTGCCCCTCGGCGCCGCTCGCGCGCGGCCGCGCGCCGGGACATCCGAAAAGACAGGTTCTCACCCCGGCTCGAGGGGGCGGTCATGACTGAGACGTTGTTTCCCGTCAGCAAGCGCGCAAACGGCATTCGCTACGAGATCGACACCGACAAAGCGCGGCTCGACCTCGCCGTCATCCATGGCTTCCTGGTCCGCTCGCATTGGGCGAGGGGCATTCCCTTGTCCGTGGTTGAGCGCGCGATCGAGAGCTCGCTCGCTTTCGGCCTCTATCGCGACGGACGGCAGATCGGCTTTGCCCGGGTCGTCAGCGATCGCGCGACCTTCGCCTACCTGGCCGACGTCTTCGTACTGCCGCGGGAGCGGGGGAGCGGCCTGGGTCGCTGGCTGGTGGAGACCGTGCTGCGCCATCCCGAGCTGCAGGGGTTGCGGCGCTGGCTGCTCGGCACGCGCGATGCGCAGAGCCTCTACGCGCAATGCGGCTTCCACCCCCCGCCGGCACCCTTCACCTTCATGGAGCGGCTCGACGCGGCGGTCTATGATCAGGCGCCGGCCACGACCCCGCGCCGCCGCCGTCTAGTGGGCGAGCCGGTTTCGTACTAAAACCGGTGGCGCAAGAACCGGCTGCCGGGGAGGGCCCATGATCGCCACCATCACCATGCCGCGGCTGCTCTATATCGGCGGCGGCGCCGTTGCCGAGGTAACGACGGCGCTGGCCGCGCTCGGCGCGTGCCGGCCGCTCGTCGTCACAGACCGCTTCATGGAAAGTTCGGGCCTGCTGGCGAAGGTCACGGACCGGCTCTATGCCGCCGGCATCGCCTGGCAGGTCTTCTCGGACACCGTGCCAGATCCCACCACCGAGGTGGTCGAGGCCGGGGTCGCGGCGCTGCGGTCCAGCTCTTTCGACAGCCTCATCGCGCTGGGCGGCGGCAGCCCCATCGACACCGCCAAGGCCATGTCGGTGCTGGCGGCCAATGGCGGCCGCATGCGCGACTACAAGGTGCCGAATGCCATCCCCAAGACCGGCCTGCCCCTGGTTGCCATTCCGACGACGGCCGGCACCGGCTCGGAAGTGACGCGCTTCACGGTCATCACCGATAGCGAGCGCGACGAGAAGATGCTGATCATGGGGCTCGCCTGCTGCCCCGCGGCGGCGATCGTCGATTACGAGCTCACCCTCACCATGCCCTGGCGACTCACCGCCGATACCGGCCTCGACAGCCTGACGCACGCGATCGAGGCCTATGTCAGCCGCAAGGCGAGCCCCTTCACCGATGGCGTCGCCAAGGCGGCGATGGGCCGTCATCGCCCGGCATATCCGCAGCGCCTGCCACGAACCCGACAATCGGGCGGCGCGCGAAGCGATGATGCTGGGCGCGACCCAGGCCGGCATGGCCTTCTCCAATGCCAGCGTTTGCCTGGTCCACGGCATGAGCCGCCCGATCGGCGCCTTCTTCCACGTGCCGCACGGGCTCTCCAATGCCATGCTGTTGCCGGAGATCACCGCCTTCTCCGCCGCGGCGGCGCTGGCGCGCTATGCCGATTGCGCGCGCGCCATGGGCGTGGCCGGCGAGGCCGAGGGCAACCAGGCCGCGGTGGCGCGGCTGCTGGACGAGCTACGCGCGCTCAACCGGGATCTCAAGGTGCCGACGCCCAAAGCCTATGGCATCGAGGAGGAGCGCTATCTCGAGTTGCTGCCGGTAATGGCGAGCCAGGCGCTCGCGTCGGGCTCGCCGGGCAACAACCCGCGCGTACCCAGCGCCGAGGAGATCATCGATCTCTACAAGCGCGTCTACGCCTGAGACAGGAAGAGGAACGCGTCATGGCCAAAGCCTTCGCCTCGCAAGCCGATCTCGCGGAAAAGCAGGAGAAGTTCATCCAGCTCGCCGAGAACGCGTATTGCCTCACCGCCGAGGGCGATCCCAACACCGGCGTCATCGTCGGCGATGACGGCGTGATGGTCATCGATACCCGCGCGACGCCGGCGATGGCCCAGGACGTCATCCGCCACGTCCGGGAAGTCACCGACAAGCCGGTCAAATACGTGCTGCTGTCGCATTACCATGCGGTGCGCGTGATGGGCGCCTCGGCCTACCAAGCGCCCTACATCATCGCGAGCCACGGCACGCTGGAGCTCATCAAGGAGCGGGGCCAGCAGGATTTCGACAGCGAGGTGCAGCGTTTCCCGCGGCTCTTCCGTTCCGTCGAGAGCGTGCCCGGCCTGACCTGGCCCAATCTGGTGTTCGACCGCGCCCTGACCTTGTGGATGGGCAATACCGAGGTGCAGATCAAGCATATCGGCAAAGGCCACTCCAAGGGCGACACCATCGCCTGGCTGCCGCGCGAGAAGGTGCTGTTCTCCGGCGACCTCGTCGAGGAGGGGGCCACGCCTTATTGCGGCGACGCCTATTTCAAGGAATGGCCGGAGACGCTCGAGCGGTTGCGCGCCTTCAAGGCGGAGAAGCTGGTGCCGGGACGCGGCGACGCCATGATGAGCGCCGCCGCTGCCGACCGGGCGATCGCCGGCACGGCTGCCTTCCTGCGCGACATGCGGCGCTCGGTCGAGGCCGGGGTCAAGGCCGGCCACGGCCTCAAGCAGGTCTATGAGGCGACCTACCGGGCGATGCAGCCGACCTACGGCCAGTGGGTGATCTTCGAGCATTGCATGCCCTTCGACGTCTCGCGCTGCTTCGACGAGATGAGCGGCATCGAGCATCCCCGCATCTGGACCGCCGAGCGCGATATCGAGATGTGGAAGACGCTGCAGCCGGTTTGAGCGCGGCGGGCGGCTAGGCGGTCTGCCGCGCCCCGGTCGCGCTGCGTCGTGCCACCACGCGCGGCGCGGTCTCGGTCACCGCCAGGATGCAGCTGGCGACGACGAGCTGCGCCGCGATCGGGATGCATAGCGTCGCGGCGAAGCCGAAGCCGTCGGCGAGCACGCCGCCGATGAAGGGCATCAAGGTCGTGCCGATGATGACGCCGAAGAAGTTGGTGACACCGAGCGCGGCGCCGCGCTCCTCCTCGCCGACGCTCTCGCTGACGCAGGTGGCGAGCACGATGGGCAGCAGGCCGAAGCCGCAGAGGCCGCTGAGGCCGAGCAGGAGTTGCATCATCGTCTTGTCGAAGCCGCCGAAGGCATAGGCGGCGAGGCTGGCGGCGCAGACCAGCGAGCTGGCCAGCACCACCGGCCGCCGGCCCCAGTAATCGGAGGCAAGCGGCAGCAGCACGGAGCCGATCGCGCCGATGAAGCCCCAGGAGGAAGCGATCTCGCCGGCATCGATCGGGCTGAAATGGCGGGTCTCGACGAGGAAGGAATGGTCGAAGCCGGCAAAGACCTGCAGCCAGCTCAGGATGGCGCAGCCCATGATGGTCAGAAAGACCAGCGAGGGGTTGCGCAGCAGCCGCACGGCGGCGCGCCAATCGGTGGCGTGATGCGCCCGGCGGGCGACCGGCTCGCGCATCACCGCCGCCAGCGCGATCACCACCAGCGTCGTCACAGCGGCAATCAGCGGAAAGGTCCAGCGCCAGCCGAGATGCGAGGAGAGCGAGGTGATGATGATCGCGCCGGCGCCGGCGCCGATGAGCGTGTAGCCCGCGGTGAACAGGGCCTGGCTGATGCCGCGCCGCTGCGGCGCCACCTCCTCGCTGATCGTCGCCTCGCCCACCGACCAACCGATGCCGTCGCCGATGCCGAGCAGGTCGCGCACGAAGAACATCGACAGAAAGCTCCAGGTGCCGCCCATCGCCGCGGTCATGACACAGATGAAGGCCGCCGCCGGCAGCAGGACGCGCCGCCGGCCATAGCGGTCGGAGAGCCAGCCGCCCGCCCAACTGGCGAAAGCCCAGGTGATCGAGGTGCCGGAGATCAGCAGGCTCGCTTGCCAGTTCGGCATGCCGAACTCGGCCTTGATCTGCGGGAAAATGAAGCCAAGGCCGATGCGATTGAGCCCGACGCTGCCCCAGAGCAGGATGAGAAGCGCCAGCAGGACGAATTCGTAGGAGCGCGGTCGCGCGGTGCTGGTGGTCATCGGCGATCTCTCAAAGGCGGCCTCTTCTTGTCCGATGCGGCGACAGACCCGTCGCCGCTCGCTGCGCGTCAGAGCTTATCCCCGCGACTCCACGAGGACCAGCCGCGTCAACCGGCCAGCTGCACCTGGATGTCGTCGCCGACAAGCCGCACCGGATAGGTCTTGATGTCGCACGGGATGGGCGGGCCCAGCCCTTTGCCGGTCTTGACCTCGAAGCGCCCGGCATGAAGCGGACATTCGATGACATCGCCGTCGAGCCAGCCGTCGCTGAGATAGGCGAAGGCGTGCGTGCAGAGATTGTCGGTGGCGTAGACCGCTCCCTCGACGGCATAGAGCGCGATCGGCTTGCCGCCGGCCTCGACGCCCAGCACCTCGCCCTCGCCCAGCGCCGCCCGCCGCGCCACCGTCACCCAGTGATCTCCGTCCGCCATGCTCGGCACCTCTCTTTCTCGCGTCCGAGTGTGCAGCGTCTGCACACCGTTCGCCAGGGGGCGGGTAGGTGCTTCGCGCGCGTGACATGGCCCATCTCGTGAGAATTGTGATAGTGTAAGAACCTACACTATAAAGGTGAGCGCGAACCCTGCGCGGGAGGTCATGTGTCGGAGCCGTTGCTTCCCGCCGATTGCGACCAGCGCATTCGGAGTTTTTACGATTATTGGCAGGCGGTGCGTCCCCCGTCCGGAGGGCTGCCCGGTCGGCAGCATATTGACCCCTCCGCCATACCCGGGCTGCTGGCTTGGCTGTGGATGGTCGATGTCGAGCGCAACCCGCTGCGGTTTCGCTATCGGCTGGTCGGCACCGAGCAGGTCAGCGCGATGGGGGCCGATTTCACCGGCCGCTACCTCGACGAGGTGCATCCGCGTTTCCTGACCGGCTTCACCTATCCGCATTACGTCGCCGCCGCCGAGCGCGCCGAGATCGGTTACCACCGCGGCGCACCGATCTTTCACCTCGACAAGGACTATGTCGCGATCGAGCGGCTGCTGCTGCCGCTGGCCAAGAACGGCCGGGATGTCGATATGCTGCTGGCGATCACCGTCTATCACCGGCCGCCGGCGGGGCCGGGCGGCGGGCGATAGCCGGGCCACGGCTCCGTCGCGCATGGCATGGTCGCTGCCGGATCGGCAGCGACAGGGATCACGACCGGGACCCGTTGCTGGGTCCGGCCGCAGATGTCATCATCGCGTGGCAGGCTGTGGCGGCGGGGATGCCGCCGATCGTGGGAGGTGATGCGCAGCGAGATGGTCGGCCGAATAGCGCCTGCGCGGCTGGATTTCCTGCGGCGCGAGATCGGGGCCGGCGTCGTCGCGGGGCTGGTGGCGTTGCCGGTCTGCATCGCCTCAGGCGTGCTGGCCTATGCGCCGCTGGGCCTGCACAGCATGGCCCAGGGCGCCAGCGCCGGCCTCACCGGCGGCGCCTTCTCGGCGATTTTCGCGGCGATCTTCGCCACCCCGTCCTTCGTCATCTCCTCGCCGCGCGCCAGCATCTCGATCATTCAGGCAAGCCTCGCGGCCTGGCTGCTGCAGAACCCGGCCTTCGCCGGCCACAGCGTCATGATCATCGACGCCATGTCGGTCTGCGGCCTGCTCGCCGGCATCTGGCAGATGCTGTTCAGCATCTCCGGCGTCGAGCGCATCATCAAGAGCACGCCCCATCCGGTGCTCGCGGGCTTCATCAACGGCGTCGCCTTCCTGGTGATCGCGCAGCAGCTCCAGGAGCTGCTCGGCCTGTCCGCCGGCTGGTCGGCGGCCGCCGGGCTCTCCCGCCTGGCCGAGCCTGCGCTCGCCGTGGGGCTGGCGATCTTCATCGTCTATCTCGGCTCCTGGTCGAAGCGCGTGCCGGCGATGTTGGTGGGGCTGCTGCTGGGGATTGTCGCCTACCATCTGGCGCGGCTGCCCTTCGGTGCGGGGCCGCTCGGGCCGACCATCCTGCGCGCCTCGACTTCCCCCAGCTCGTCGAGCCTGCCCTTCGTGTCGTTGCTGGCGCCGGGCGCCCGGCAGGCCTTTCTCGGCATCGCTCCGGCGCTGCTGCTGAGCTCGCTCGTGCTGGCGCTGGTGGCGGCGCTCGAATCGCTGCTTGCCTACCGGGTGGCGCAGAACCTGTCGAGCGTGCGCACCGAAGCGGCGCGCGACGTGTTCGGCCAGGGCGTCGGCAATTTCGTCTCCGCCTTGGTCGGAGGCGTCGCCGCCGCCGCCTCCTCGGCCCAGCTCACCGCCAATTACGAAGCGGGCGGCCGCTCGCGTCTGTCGGTGCTCACCGCCGCCGCCCTGCTGCTGGTGGTGCAGGCGACGCTGTCGCCGGTCTGGGATTTGATCCCGGCCATCGCCGTCTGGGCGGTGCTGCTGGCCATCGCCGTGCTGTTGTTCGACCAGTGGAGCCTGCGCCTGCTGCGCGACCTGCTGCTCAACCCCTCGCGCCTCATCGCCAGCGGCAGCTGGCGCCCGCTGGCGGTTGCCGCCGTGGTCACGGCGATCACCGCGAGCGGCGCCGTCATCGGCGGCGTGCTGGTCGGCATCGGCCTCGCCTGTCTTCTCTTCATCGCCGATATGAGCCGGGAGATCGTTCGCCGGCGCTATCGCGGCGACGAGGTCGTCTCCAAGCGCCAGCGCCCGGCCGGCGACGTCGTGCTGCTGCGCCAGTCGGGGCGGCGCCGCGCGGTGCTGGAGCTGCAGGGTGTCATGTTCTTCGCCAATGCCGACGAGCTGTCGCGCGAGATCAACGACCTCTTCCGCGAGGCCGACATGCTCACCCTCGACATGCGCGCCGTCACCGACATCGACGTCTCGGCCGCCGCCATCCTGCAGCACGAGACGGTGCGCTCGCGCCACAGCGGCAAGCACCTGCTTTTCGCCAATCTGCGGCCGGATCTGGTCGATCTCCTCAACAGCCGCGAGAACGGCGTGCCGTTGCCGCCGGAGGCGATCTTTGTCGATGCCGATGCCGCGTTGGAGTGGATGGAGGAAGAGGCGCTGTCGCACGAGGTGCGCGCCAGCCCGGAAAGAGTTTCGCTGGAGCATCACGATTTGATGCGCGGTCTCACCGCCGAAGAGCTCGAGATCGTGGCGGCGCTGCTGACGCCGCTGGGATTTCCCGCCGGCGCGGTGGTCTGCCGGGAAGGTGACGAGGCGCATGAGATGTGGATCCTGACCCGCGGCAGCGTCAGCGTGCGGCTGCTCTTCGCCGGCGCCACGCGCATGAAGCGCGTCGCCAGCCTGGGCGTCGGCACCATCGTCGGCGACATCGCCTTCGTCGAGGGCTCGCGGCGCTCGGCCACCATCGTCGCCGACGAGGACGTGGAGTGCTATGTGTTCGACCGCGACGCCTATGACGTGCTGGTGCGCGAGCATCCCGAGATCGGCATCAAGCTGCTTGCCAATATGCTCGGCGAGACCATGCGCCGGCTGCGCGCCACCTCGGACGAGCTCAGGGCGATGAGCGAGTGACCTATTCGTCGATCGGCTCCCAGCGATCGCCTGACTTGCGATAGCGCCGCTTGACCGCGGCCCAGGCGACTCGATGGGCGATTTCCTCGCGCCGCGCCGGCTCGCGCGCGCCATAGCTTTCCCAGGCATGATTGAAGGCGGCGCGGAAGATATCCTGCGCATGCGGCGGCAGATGCGCGCGGATCGCGGGCGGCAGCACCTCGTTGCTGGCATAGGGCATGATCGCTCCCTCCTGCGAAGAACCCTACCGATGCGAGGCGCCCCGCGCCGTGAGCTGGATCAATCCTGCGCTGTCGGAAGAGGCAAGAGCGGCGCGCCGTCGCCGTCGCCGCGCAAGAGAAGATCGCTCTCGTCTTTGAGCGCGACGCCGGTCAGGCCGCGGCGGAACGCCTCCCGCAGCAGCCAGATGAGCTTGAACGCGGCCGGCGCGTAGGCGAGCCCTGCGGCGCGGATGTTGGAGACGCAGTTGCGCTCGGCGTCGCTGCGGCCGAGCCGCGGGGCGAAGGTGAGATATGCCCCGAGGCTGTCGGGGGAGGAGAGGCCAGGCCGCTCGCCGATGAGGACGAGGCTGGCGCGCGCGCGCAGCAGCGCGCCGATCTCGTCGCCGAGGGCGACGCGCGCCTCGGTCGCGATGGCCACCGGCGCCAGCGTCCAGCCCGCCTGCCCGACCCGCGGCAGGAGCGCCGCCAGCAGCGGCGCGGCATGGGCGTGAATGGCGGCGGCGGAGAGCCCGTCGGCTACCACCAAGGCGAGGTCGACGGCGGCGGGCGTGAGGCTCTCCAGCTTCCGGCGCGAAGCGGGCGCGAGCCGCCGGCCGAGATCCGGCCGGCGCAGATAGACCTCGCGCGACGGCGCCGCGCTCGCCAGTTGCAGCGTGCCGAGGCCGAGGCCCTGAAGGCTCGCCGCCACGGCGGCGGCGTCGAGCGGCAGGTGCACCGCGTCGCGCGCCCGGGCATGGGCGAGGCCGAGACGCAGCACCTCGCGTGTCGGCAGGCTCGACCCCGTGCGTCCCAGCGCGATGCGCGCCGGGGTCAGCGCGCGCAGCGCCTGCCACGGGTCGGGTTCGTCGCTCATGGCGCGAGCGCGCTGAGATCGGCGAGCAGCGGCGGCGCCGCGCCCGGCGGCGCCAGGCGCCCGTCCTCGGCTACGATCCCCATCCGCCGCAGCCAGTCCTCGAATTCCGGCGCGCGCTTCAGCCCCAGCGCCTCGCGCACGTAAAGCGCGTCGTGGAACGAGGTCGACTGGTAGTTGAGCATGACGTCGTCGGCGCCGGGGACGCCCATGATATAGGTCACGCCTGCCGTGGCGAGCAGCGTCAGCAGCGTGTCCATATCGTCCTGATCGGCCTCGGCGTGGTTGGTGAAGCAGACGTCGCAGCCGAGCGGCAGGCCCAGCAGCTTGCCGCAGAAATGATCCTCGAGGCCGGCGCGGATGATCTGCTTGCCGTCATAGAGATATTCCGGGCCGATGAATCCCACCACGGTATTGACCAGCAGCGGCTTGAAATGCCGCGCCACGGCATAGGCGCGCGCCTCGAGCGTCTGCTGGTCGACGCCGTGATGAGCGCCGGCCGAGAGCGCCGAGCCTTGCCCGGTCTCGAAATACATGACGTTGTCGCCGATCGTGCCGCGCTTCAGCGCCAGCGCGGCGTCGCGCGCCTCCGCCAGCACCGCGAGACTGACGCCGAAGGCGCGGTTGGCGCCTTCGCTGCCGGCGATCGACTGAAAGACGAGATCGACCGGCAGGCCGCGCTCCATCAGCGCCAGCGAGCTTGTGACGTGGCCGAGCACGCAGCCCTGCGTCGGGATGTCGTAGCGCCGCAGGATGTCGTCGACGAGCCGCAGCAGATCGCCCAGCGCCGCCAGGCTGTCGGAAGCGGGGTTGATGCCGATCACGGCGTCGCCGCAGCCATAGAGCAGCCCGTCCAGGATGGCGGCGGTGATGCCGGCGCGATCGTCGGTCGGATGGTTCGGCTGCAGCCGCACCGCCATGGTGCCGGGGAGCCCGATGGTGTTGCGGAAGCGCGTGACCACCCGGCATTTCCGGGCCGCCAGGATCAAATCCTGGTTGCGCATGAGCTTCGAGACCGCGGCCGCCATCTCCGGCGTGATGCCGGGCGCCAGCACCGCAAGGCGCTCGCCGGTGGCCGCCTCGGACAGCAGGAAGTCGCGAAAGCCGCCCACCGTCAGATGCGCGACCGGCGCGAAGGCGGCGGCGTCATGGCTGTCGAGGATGAGGCGGGTGACCTCGTCCGCCTCATAGGGGATCAGCGCTTCGGCGAGAAACGCCGCGAGCGGCAGGTCGGCGAGGCACAGCTTGGCGGCGGCATTCTCCTCGGCGGAGCCGGCGGCGATGCCGGCGAGCATGTCGCCCGAGCGCCGCGGCGTCGCCTTCGCCATGAGCTCCCGCAGATCGGCGAAGACCCAGCTTTGGTGGCCCAGCGTGTGGCGATAGACCAAGGCTTCCTCCCGATCGTCCGGCCAAGGCTAGCGCGGTCACGCGTCGGCCGCCATCGCCCGCCCCGCGGCCTTGTCCGATCCTCCACGGCGAGGCTTTTCTTGCCGCGCCGGCTCCGCCACAATCGGCGCTGGCCAGGAGGCGCGCCATGGCGACGATTCTGGTGATCGACGACGATGCTGCAATGCGCCGGCTCATCCTGCGGGTGCTGAAGCCCGCGGGTCATACCCTGCTCGAGGCGGCGGACGGCGCGGAAGGCCTTGCCGTGCTCGAGCGGCACGACGCCGATCTCGTCATCACCGATATGCTGATGCCACGCAAGGAAGGCATCGCCACGATGCGTGAGGTCCAAGCGCTGAAGCCCCTGCGATCAAGTTCCTCGCGATCTCGGCCGGCGGCGAGCTGCGCAGCGCGAAGTTCCTCGAGGTGGCGAAGGTGATGGGCGCGCATGAGACGCTGGCGAAGCCGTTCAAAGCGCAGGCGTTGCGCGAGGCAGTGGAGCGGCTGCTGCGCCAAGGGTGAGCGGGTCCAGACCCACGCGGCGGCGTCTACGCCCCCGGTGTACTCCATTGACAAAAATTTCCGCCTACGCCGATGACGCAGTCTCGCTGCAGACCAGGTTGGAATCTAATGATAAAGCTGCACCCCTTGGCGGCCAAGGCTCAGTGCTGCATGCCCGGCATCGTCGACATATCGGACTTGCCGCTGGGCATGGCGGAACCGGCGGAGCTCGTGCTCTTGTCTCCGGCATGCGTGGCGCCGATCTTCGCGACCGAGGCCATCACCTGCTGTGCGCCGGCATGGGCGAATGTCACCGTCACCGGCACCATCTCGCCCTCCTTGAGCGGCGCCTTGAGCCCGATCAACATCAGATGATACCCGCCGGGCGCGAGCACCAGGCTCTTCCCGGGCGCGATGGTGAGCGATGGCACCGGCCGCATCTCCATGACGCCATTCGCCATTTTCATTTCGTGCAGCTCCGCCTCGTCGGCGGCGGGCGAACTCGCGCTTTGGATGGTATCCGGCGCGGTGCCGGTATTGGTGATGGTGAGATAGATGGCGCCCGTCTTGGCGCCGGACGGCGTGGCGCGCGCCCAGGCGCCATCGACGCGGATGCCGTTATCAGCGCGCGCGGCGCCGCCAAGCGCGAGACCCAGCATTAGGCTCATGAGGATGATCGGCATTGTTCTGGTCATGAAACGTCTCCTTCCTTGCATGTTGAGCGTGCGGAACCCCGTCGATAAGCGAGGGTGAACCCGACACAGCCCCGGAGGGCTGGTCATGGCGCACCCACGCCATAGCGCCGATACTCATCGGCGATCTTGGGATCGATTGACGTGGCCGCGGCAATATCGGCGTCCCCCGCCGCTGCGTCGCCCTTCATCCGCTTTGCCATGCCGCGCCCGTAGAGCGCCGAGGCACTGCTGGCGTTGATCTTAAGCGCCGCGGCATAGTCGGCGATCGCCATATCGAACTTCTTCAACTTCAGATAGGCGAGGCCGCGGCTATCGAGTGTATCGTCATCGCCGGGCCGAAGACGCAGCGCTTCGTTGCAGTCCCCGATCGCTGCCTGAGACCGGTCAATGATCGCCCGCGCCCAGCATCTCGAGTTCCAGATCGCGGCATTCCCGGGATCGAGCCGGATGGCCTGATCGAAATCCTGGATCGCTCGGTCGTACTGGCCCTTGCTGTCATAGAAGTTGCCGCGGTTGTAGAGGGCGATGGCGTAGCTGGGATTGAGCCGGATCGCCTGATCGAAGTCTTGGATCGCCCGGTCGTACTGGCCTTTGCTGCCGTAAGCGACGCCGCGGTTGTCGAAGGCGTTGGCCGAGCTGGGGGCGAGGCGGATGGCTTGGTCAAAATCCTGGATCGCCCGGTCGTATTGGCGCTTTCTCGCGTAATCGATGCCGCGATCATCGAAGGCGGAAGCATTATCGGGGGCGAGCCGGATCGCCTGATCGAAATCCTGGATTGCCCGGTCGAACTGGCCCTTGCGGTCGTAAGTTCTGCCACGATTGAGGAAGGCGAGCGCATCGCCGGGATCGAGCCGGATGGCGTGGTCGAAATCCTCGATCGCCCGATCGTAGGCACCCTTCCTGTCGTAGGCGCCGGCCCGGTTCACGAAGGCGACGGCATTGTTGGAATTGAGCTGGATGGCGTGATCGAGATCCTGGATCGCGCGGTCGTATTGGCGATCCCGAGAATAGGCGATGCCGCGGTTGAGGAAGGCACGACCGAGATCGGCGTTCGACGCCCGGCCCGATGCGATGATCGCGGTACACGCGGCGATCCCAAGGTCGGGGCCGGTGTTTTGGTTCGAACATTGCGCAAAGGACTTGCCGCCGCCCTGCGCCGCCGCCGCGCCAAGCAGCAGCAGCGCAACGAGCGGCGCGGCAAGGAGCGCGATCGGCCAAAGGGACCGCTTTGCGTCAGGGGATCGTGGCGTGGGCGGCTTTGGGACCATCGAACATCCGGCATCAACCTTAGGCAGAAAGCCGCCGTTTCAGCGGGCGGGGTGGTTTCCGGGCAGGAGCGGCGCTACCGTCTGGTCGAGCGACGTTGCCGTGATCGTCACCTTGTCCGGCGTCATGACGGCCCGGACGATCCCAGCGCCGTCCACGATATAGGTCACGGGCAGGGTCCCCGGCCGGCCGAAGCCGTTGACCTTGAGATCGCCGAGCATCGCTGCGGGATAGGAAAATCCCTGCATCACCTTGACGACGTCGCCGCGGTCGTGCGGCCGGTCGGCGCTGATGCCGATCATCTCGAGGCCTTGACCATGGTGCTGCCGGTAGAACGCCTCCAGTGCCGGCATCTCCTCGCGGCAGGGCCCGCACCAGGTCGCCCAGAAATTGACGATGACGACCTTGCCGCGCAGTGCGCCGAGATCGAAGCTGCTGCCGTCCAGTTCCGTCGCGGCGAGCGGCGGTGCCGGCTGTCCGGCATCCGTCGCTGCCAGGGCTGCGCAAGAGGCGAGGACAAGCGCGGCCAGGCCCGCCGTCGCCGATGCGAAGGAGAGAATTTTGCGCATGTGATCTCGCTCCCGCCTAGAAGTGGTACGCCGCAATGAATTTGAGCAGCCATGGCGCCGTCAGCTGGTCGCCGTTGAAGTGCTGAAACACCGGAATTTCGACGTCGACATAGGTCGAGACCTGGCCCAGGGCGAACTCGACCCCCGGAGACAGCAGCACGCGCTCATAGCCGGACGCCAGCGGACTCGCCGAGGCGGAGCCGCTGTCCCGGGTCCGCACCGAGACGATCGCCTGAGCCAGGGGGGTGATCACGACGTTTCCGACCATCCAGTTGCTGTAGATAACTCCTGCGGCGGTGTCGAGTTCGGTCCCGGGGCGGTAATGTTCATTGGTCAGGACCGGCTGATCGAGCAGCGTCTGGGCGAACCAGCTCCAAACGCTATCGTCGGTCAGCGCGCCGCGGTGGAAGCCGCCGAGCAGGATGTCCGTGCTGCCGCTGCCGATCTCGGTGTCGCGATCGACGACGGCTTCGTCGTATTCGAAACTTCCGGTCGGCAGTTTCACGCCGTAGGTTATGCCCGTCGACAAATCCTCCGAGAACCCGGTGTAAATGCCTTCAATGCGGATGTCGCCGAGATCCGACCACTGAGCCGTCTGGAGATTAGGCGGGGAGCTGCCGAAATTCGTGTCGGTCGTGAACTTCCGGTCCCAATACGGGATTTCCACCTGGATGCCCCAGCTCCGGTTGAACATGTACTGACCGCCGGCGGTGAAGAAGTTGGTACGGAGATCCTTGTCCCCGTTATTGGCGGCGGGCGCGCGTGAGTTGCCGCTCCAATTGATGGTCTGGTCCTGATAGTCGTAGCCGAGATAGACGGTGCCCCCCGAGCCGCTCGGAAACATCGAGCTGGTGCCGACGTCGAAGACGCCGCAGCCGCAGGCGCAAGCCAGGGCGTCGGTGGAGGCGACGGAGAACGAGGCGGCAAGGGCGAGCGATAGCGCGATGGGCCAGGAACGGAACATCGCTGCACAAAGCGGTCGGTTCATGTCGGGAATCCTTCGGTTTCAATGCAGTAAGCCGGCCGCCGGAAGGCGCGCCAGAGACGCCAGCATCAAACCGAAGGAGGTGGAGCGCGTGATTGATAGGGCGCGGCACCGATCGCGCCGGGGCGCGAGCCGACCGCGGCAATAGGAACGTCATTGCCGATGGCACGAGGCGGCGGCAACACCAGCGGCGCCGGCGCGGTGAAGGCCTGCGCTGCCGCCATCGCCGTGCAGATCGGACAGCCGCCCGAAGGGCCGTGATGGCGTTGCCCGGAGCCGGCGGGAACTTCCGGCTGCGCGTGCGCGGAGCAGATGCTGGAGAGGCTGTCGGCATAGGCGGGCGAACCCACCAGGGCGATCTCGTAGGCGACGACAAACGGCAACAGAACCTGAATGGCAATGGCAAGGAAAGCCAGCCACGCACCGGCGGGAGCCGTCTTCCGCGCAGAAATAACGCCCCTCATCGCCCCCGATCCCCTATGGCGCCATTAGATATCCGCTCGCCCTGCCTTTGTCTACTGCGCGCTGAGCCGCACGCCCGCGTGTTCGTGCCGCAGGTTGGGAAAAGCGAATTCGGCAGTCGGTGCGTGTCAGCGACCGTCGCGGAGCGCGCGGTGCTCTCATTAAAACAGCTTCGAGAGCGTAATCCTGGCCATGCGCGGCTCGAGGGGATGCTCGTGGATGTCGGCACGTCCGTCGGGATAGGCAGAGATCTCGGATTGAAGTCGGTCGACGTACCAGAACTCGGCCGCCGCGGCGTGTGTGTCGAGCAGATTGTAGATGCCGAAAGACGCGCCCCAGCCCTGAGGCAAGGCATAATGGACGTCGAGATTGAGCTGTCCATATCCCTTGCCGTTGACCTGACCCGGCGCCGTCGGGGCGTTGGCGCAGGAGGTCGCCACGTCCGGGAAGTCGTGCACGGCGGCCGAATTGACGCAGGGGCCCGAGGAGAGCGGATAATTCCCCAGATAGCGATAGGTCAGGCCGCCGCTCCAGGGGCCGAGGTCGTGCAGATACAATGCGAGCGAGCCGGCATCTTCCGGCGCATCCGTGATGTATTCGCCGAGATGTCCCGTCCCATCATCGAAGGGCTGGGTGAAGCGCGCGTGGTTGGCCGAGAAGCTGCCGTAGAGTTCCAGAAATCTGGTGATCTCATAGGTCGTGTTGATCTCGAAACCGTAGCGCTCGCTGGGGGGACCTGCCGTATCCTGCCCGACATCCGGGTCGATGATCGTCTCGGATGACTGCCACAAATTATAGACCGCGAAAGTCAGGGTGAAGTCCTTGTGAAAGGAGGTGCGCACGCCCACCTCTTCGCCCCATTGATTCGCCAGCAGCGGCGTTTGCGGCAATCCGAGGTCGACGCTCCTGTCCTGATTGACGCCGCGCAGATCGGCGCTGTGAAAGCCTTCGCCGGCGGACAGGTAGAACTCGAGATTTTTGTTCGGCGTGAAGATCAGGCTGGCCTTGGGTTGAACCAGTTGTTGGCCGCGTGCGCCGCCATTGGTGTAGCCGGCCGTCGTATGCAGCGCTGCCAATAGATCGTCGTCGGTGCCATGCTGGTAGTCATCGCGAAGGCCGAGCACGGTGCGAAACCAGGGAGTCCAGTGGGTTGTCGTCTGCACGTAGACTGCGCCGGCGAACAAATTCACGAGGTCATGATTGGAAAAGGATGCGGGATCGCCGGCGGCTTCCGCCGTGGTCAACGGCACCTGACCTGCGCTGGGCAGGCGCCCGACGTCCAAAATGTCGTAACGTGTCAAAGCCCCCATGAGGAACTCGTTCTGGAAGCCGCCCACGGTTACCGGCAGCGTGTAATCCGCCGCGCTGCCGATCACGTTGCGGTTCTCGAACTGGTCTTCCTGATCGCCGTGCACGGGATCGACAAGAAAATGCGTGAAGTTGTTATATAAATTCAAGGAGTTGTATATGTAGAACGTGCTCGCGGAAAATTGTCCCGCGCCGAGGTTGGCGTGGTAATTGGCCGATAGGCTGCCGCGCAGGGCATGGCCGCCATCGCTCGGATCGAGCGACCCGAAATAGCCAATGTCGGAAACCGCGCGCAGCGGTATGTCCGTCGTGTTGGTCCAGACCTGATGATAAAACATGCCGGTCACGGAAAACCCGTTATCCGCGCCACCCTCGCTGTAGCGCAGAACCACATTTTCCTTGCGCGCGTCATCGGGCACCACGAAGGGACCGTCGTAATGCTGCGCCTCCACGGCCTCGAGCAAATGCCCTTGGCCGAGCGGCTGCGATTCCGCGGTGAAGAGGCGCCCGAAACCCAGTGTGCCGATGGTCGCGGCAGCTTGATCCGGAATGGTGTCGCGATAGTTGACCCTCACCGAACCGACGGCGCCGAAATCACCGACATTCGCGTAGTAAGGCCCCTTGGTATAGGTGATCTCGTCCGCGAGCTCGGGGATCATGAAATTCAGATCGGTATAACCTTGCCCGTGCGCATGGGTGGGCTGGTTGATCGGCATGCCGTCGACATAAGTTTCGAGATCGGTGCCGTGATCCAGATTGTAGCCGCGCATGAGATACTGGTTGGCCTTGCCCTCGCCGCTATGCAGGGTCACGGTCAAACCCGGTACGGTTTCGAGCAGCTGTCCCGGGCGGTAGGCCGGTGTCAGCTGTATTTCCTGGTCGTCAACGACGCCTTCGCTGGCGGTCGCAGCCGTGCCCAGCAGGTTGAGGCGCGGCGCCGTGACCGTGACCTCCTCCATCGACTGGCTAGTGTTGTCGGCTTGCTGCGCCAGCGCGGAAACTGCCAGCGACAGCACGGATGAGCCAGCCAGAAGACAGGTCGCACCGACCCGGCGCATGCCGGTAACGGCCGGAAGGGAAATCCTTACGCCACCGCAGGGCATCTTGTGCCCAAGCTCTTCGAACCGCATCTTCCCCCCGAACGCACGACCGTCGCGTCTCCGGTCAATGCGAAGCGGGGGCTGCGGCTTGATCCAAACGGATCTTGGGCGGACGCCCGGCCGTTGTCCCGATCGGCACACCCCGGCCGATACGCCCGCGCTTGACCACGGTGATGGCAGGTCTCCTGGCTCGCGGGTCCTAGCCTTGCGTGGCCTTCCCGGCTCGCGCCAGTGGCGTCGGTTGCGCTCGGCTCGCCGCTTACAGTTGCGGGGGCAGCCACGGCATCGGGCTCGCGCCCTCACCCGTGTTCCCATTCAATCCCCGAAGGGAACCATCGAGCGGAAGGCTACGGGGTACCGCCGGGCGGCGTCAAGGATGACGGCGCGCCAATCGGCGCGCCGGGTCCGGCCAGCAGGCGCCGGCTTTCGAGGATCTGCCAGGCGATCAGCGCCGGCACGCCGATGACGAGGTCGCGCGCGCGCTTCAGCAGAGACAGCGCCAGCGCCACCTCCGGCGTCAGGCCGAAGGCGGCGCCGAGCATGATATAGGCGCCTTCCTGGACGCCGACTGCGTTCGGCACCGCGAAGGCGACGCTGCGCACCGCATAGAGCAGGCTCTCGATGACGATCACCGCGCCGATGCCGAGCGGAGCGCCCATGAAGCGGAGCGCGAGCCACGCTTCGACACTGCTCGCAACCCAGACCGCCCAATGCAGCAGGCCTGCGAGATAAAGCGCGCGCGGATGGCGGTAGATCGCGTGGATCTCGAGATTGAGCGGCTGCTGCTCGAGCGCGAGGGCGGGGTCCTTGCTCCAGCGCTGCGCAATCCGCCGGACCAGGCTCTCCATGCGGCCGATGCCGTGGCGCTGGACGAGGATGAATCCCACCACCAGGACGAGGCCCGCCACGATGCCGACAGCGGCCCAGCCGACCAGCGGATCATCCGGCTTCAGCCACGCCAGCAGGATGACTCCCAGCGCGGTGTAGCCGAGCTGCCCCACCACCTCGAGCGTCACGTCGACGATGGTCGAGGCGGTGGCGGCGGCGCCGGTGATCCCCAGCAGCGTCGCCGCGCGCGCTCCCATGACGAAGCCGCCGAGCTGCGACAGCGGCAGGATCTCCGAGCCGGAATCGCGGATAAGCCGCCCCCAGAGGAAAGCCCGGAGCGGCGCCGGGCGCGGCGACAGCACATACCAGGAGAAGCCGAGCGCCGCCATGCCCGCGAGATGACAGGAGATGATCGCCAGGAATCCCGTCCAGCGCACGGCCAGCAGCGCGTGTCCGACCTCGCCGAAGCCGAAATACCCGACCAGCGCCGTCCCCAGCAGCAGCCCGGCGATCGCCAGCAGGACGGTGACGGTCTTCATTAGGAGCCTGTCTGGGAAATGGGACGGGTCTGCGACATCGTCATTTCGCGTCTGGCTAGGAGCGAGGAGCGAAGCGATGCCGTGCGTATCGTGAGCGACGAGCGACGAGCGACCCGTCCGACCGCTTCGCGGTCGGACCCTCCGGGTTCGATCGCAAAGCGATCGAACGGAGTTCGCTCCAGACGCGCAATGCCGGCCGACCCGGCCGACCGCTTCGCGGTCGGCCCCGGAGGGTTCGATCGCAGAGCGATCGAACGGAGTTGGCCCCGGAGGGTTGCACGAGGATGGGGCGCTGCCGCGTCGCGCGGCCTTGACGATGCTTCCAGCATCGCCTGCGGCCACGCTCCTAACATCGCCCCATCCTCGTGCAACGCAGACCCGTCCGATTTCCCAGACAGGCTCCTTGCGCGACGCTGACCTCGGGCGCGACAGTTCACGGGGCGGGCGCGGCTGGACGCTTCCTGCCCGACCAGAGCCTGAGGCTCGCCAGCGCGATGTCGGCAAGCCGCGGGAGGAAGGCGGGCCGCAGCAGGCCCTCATCCATCACGCTCATGCGCCGCGCGTTCTCGGCATAGCAATCCTCGAGGAAGCGGCGGAAGGTGAAGCCGTCGAGGAAGACGCTCGCCTGGGTCGCGGAGAAATCCTTGCCGTCATTGGCCTTGGCGCCGCGCCGGGCGGTGCCGACCATGCGCTTCAGCGCTCGGATGTAAAACCGCAGCGAGGCGGCGGCGCGCCGCCAGCGCGCGCCCTTGCCCTGCTGCACCTGGCGCCACGCCATCCAATTGACGAAGAAGACGATGTGGCGCGTTTCCTCGTACATCAGCGTGTCGAAGATCGCAAACATTTCCTCGGGCAGGAATCCCGCTTCGCGGGCGATCTTAAAGACGCCGAAGCCGAGGAACGAATCCATGCACTCGCCGAAGCCGAAATCCTTGAAGGCGGTCTCGATATCGGCCGGCATCGGGTCGAGCGCATGCTCGGTCACGTCGATGCCATAGCGCCGGATCATGACGCGGATCAGCTCGGCATGCCGCGTCTCCTCGAGGCCCTGCAGGTCGATCGCCTGCTTCAGCACGGGATCATCGACGGTGACCGAGAAGGCCTTGACGATGGCGCCGGCGCGCAGCTCCGTGTGCAGCACCTCCTCCCAGAACGGCACCGAGCGCAGCCGCTGCAGGGCTGCCGCGTCCAGCTCCGGCCAGGGCAGCTCGTCCGGCACATAATGCTGGTAGGTGTCATTGAAATGCCGGCAGAACAGCGCCTTGTGCGCGTCCGAGCCGATCGCCACCGCGGCGCTCTTCGACTTGCCCATGAAGCGGCGCGCCAGCCGCACCATCGCCGGCACGAAGCGCGGCCGGAGCAGGCGCGGATCGTAGCCGGCGAGCCGCCGGTCATTCTCGGCGAGGCAGATGCCCATCAGCTCCAAGGGCGTGATGTCGACGCCGACCGATTTACTGCCGGTGACGGTGAAGTTGTTGTCCTGCGCCGCGCCGCCGAGGCCGCGCGCGATGCCGATGCGCTCCCAGATCAGGAAGGCCCAGACGGCGAGGATCTTGGCCTGGAACAGCGGCTTCTTCCACCACGGCAGGTTGCGCCGGTGCCACGCTACCCAATTGACGAAAAAGGTGATGTGGCGGCCTTCCTCCTGCATCACCGGCTCGAAGGTGTCGACCAGCGCCGAGGGGAAGAAGCCTGAGCGCTTCGCCACCTCGAACAGGCCGAAGGCGAAGAAGCTGTCGATGCATTCGCTGTAGCCGGTCACCATGAACGCCCATTCGGGGTCGCGCGGCGCGGGATAGTCGGGCTCCGGCGCCAGCGTGATGCCATAGGCCCTAACCATGTTCGCCAGCACCGTCTTGTGCCGCGCCTCCTCGAAGCCGTTGAGCTCGATCGCCTGGCGCAGCAGCGGATCGGCGACCGTCTCGGCATAGCTCTTCACCCGCCGGCTGGCTTTGCCCTCGGTCTGCACGGCGATGTCCCAGATCGGCAGGTTCACCAGCCGCTCGCGCGCCGCGGCGTCGAGCGTCGGCCAGTCGATGACCGCCGGCTTGTAGGGGTTGAAGGTGTCGAGCAGCATGCGGCTGAACAGCCGCTTGTGCTGCTCGCTGCCCGGGCGGATCGGTCCGGGGTCGTCGCCCCCCCAGTGGCGCGCGGCCTCGTCGGCCGCCTCGACGGTCGTGGCTTCCATGGCGCCCTTCCTACATCTTCATCCCGGGCATGTCACCCGCCCCGGCGCCGCCGGGCTTCACGACCATGACCGTGGTCTCGACCGCCCCGGCCTTCTCGAAGGTCAGCGTCAGCGGGAAGCTGTCCCCCGCCTTCAGCGGCTGCTTCAGACCGAGCAGCATGATGTGCATGCCGCCAGGCTTGAACTCGGCGCTGCCACCGGCCTTCACCGGCACTGCGGCGAGCGGCCGCATCTTCATCACGCCATTGTCGCTGAGACTGGTATGCAGCTCCGCCTTCGCCGCCGCCGGCGTCGCGGCGGCGGTCAGGGTATCGGCGCCGGCGCCATGGTTGACGATCGTCAGATAGACCGCGCCATTGGCCGCCGAACTCGCGGTGGCGCGCGCCCAGGGATGGCTGATCTCGATACCGGAAGCCGATTGCGCTTCGGCCGAGGCGATCAGCCCCAACCAAAGCGCGGCTACGAGAGCGAGGATACGCATGGCCATACTCCGTCAAAAGCTGGGCGAGCGGCACGCCGCGGCCGACGGGCCGGCGCCTTGCCCATCCGCCCGCTGCATGCGCGCTGCGGCATAGCGCGGGTCGCGCCGGAACGCCAGCCTGCCACCAGCCGCTTGGCGAAAACGCCGGACCCGCCGCGAGGGGCGGCGGGTCCGGGAAGGCGCGGCCAGGGGCCAAGCTCAGATGAGCTTCAGCTGCTCCCGCGTCGCATGGTCGAGATGGCCGGTCGCCTTCAGCCCGTGCTGCTGCTGAAACTGCTTCAGCGCCGCCGCGGTCTTCGGGCCCCACTTGCCGTCGACGGCGAGCTTGGCGCCGTTGCCGTTGAGCGCCTGCTGCACGCTCGCGACGTGCTTTTGCCCCATCATGCCGTGATGGTGGTGGTGATGCATCGTCGCCGTCGGCTGCGCCGCGGCAGGCTCGGCGGCCTGGGCAACGACTGCCCCGGCCATGCCCATGCCGGCGACCAGGGCGGCCGCGAGTAATCCTGTGCGCTTGTTCATGTGATCCTCTCTGTTCGTGCCGCGGCTCGCGCGTCATCCGTGCGACGATCCGCGCGAGCCGGTTCAACCGCCGGCAGTAGATCACGCGCGGCATCACAGGACGGTTTCGGCCGCGTGAAATAACTTTCACGAAACGGCACGATTTCGCCACAATCCACCGCGCCGGCGAGGCCTCCAGGGCGGCAATGAGGCGCTGTCGCCGCCGGCACGACAGTGTAGGATCGGACGCCGCCACCGGCGTGGCCGGCTCGAAGGAATGTCATGACAGCACGGTTTTCGCGCGGTGGCGCCGCCTATGCCAGGGATGGCCGGTCTTATATCGTCGAGGAGGTCGTGGACGGCATCGTCTACTGCACTGCCTCCAATGGGGCGGAGAGCGAGTTCCCGGAAGCGGCGCTGCTCAACGAGGCGGAGTGGGCGGCGCGCTCCGATGGCAGGCGCGACGTGTCTTATCTCCGCTTGCAGCAATCCCGGGCCTATGCCACCGCCGCGGTCAAGCTCGATCGCGCCGCCTTGGCACAGCTCCTGGCGAAGATCGAGCGGCTGTCGCCCGGCCTCCTGGATTTCGCCGCCTTCACGGTCGCGACGCGGATCATGGTCGAGAACGGCGATCAGGATCTCGTCCCGGGATTGTCGATCGTGAAATGCCGCGCGATGTTCGACGCTGCCAAGCCCGAGATCCGCGCGAGCCTGCTCGCCGACCTGCTCGGCGCGCCGCCGGTAGCGCTGGTCGATGCCGGGCGGCTCGGCGACAACCTCATGCGCGCGATGCTCGAGAAGGGCCTCGCTGCCCAGGAAGAAGCTTTCGAGGCCTTCCGCGACCGCCCGCGGCGATAGGGGCCTTGCTCGACACGGAGCCCGGCCCTCAAAGCGTGCGGCAATACGAGGGTTAATACGGGGAGAATCAACTTGCGATTTCCGAGAAGCGAGGGTTAGCTTCTGCAGACCATGATATGGGTGTGCGGACACTGACTTGTTGCGCAATGGTCATTCGCGCCATTATTAATTTGTGTTTTCTATTCGACACATTGCTGCAGCTAGGCCGAGAACATCCAACGCGCGTGCCGGTGAGGACCGTAGTATCGTACCTCCGGGAGGGACCAAAGGATGCCGCAAGGCGTCGAGCGGAGAACTGACGACACCTCAGGCCTCGAAGCGCTCGTCCTTCTGTTGCGCTTCAACGGCATTGCGGTCGATCCCGAGCAGATCCGGCACCAATTCGGCGGAGCGCCGATCGGCATCACGCAGATGCTGCGCTGCGCGAAGGATCTGAAGCTCAAGGCGCGCGCGGTTGCGAGCAAGACCGACCGCCTGACCAAGTTTGCTCTTCCCGCCATTGCCGAGCGCAAGGATGGCAGCTTCTTCATCGTCGGCAGGCTCGTCGATGACAAGGTGCTGATCCAGAATCCCCGCGGCGGCCGGCCCGAGCTCATCCCGCGCGAAGAATTCGAGACGCAGTGGAGCGGAAGGCTGGTGTTGATGGCGCGGCGGGCCGGCTTGAGCGACCTCGCCCGCCGCTTCGACGTCACCTGGTTTTTGCAGGCGATGCACAAATACCGGCGGATTCTGGCCGAAGTGCTGGTCGCCTCCTTTTTCCTCCAGCTTTTCGCGCTGGTCACACCGCTCTTCTTCCAAGTGGTCATCGACAAGGTGCTGGTGCATCGCGGGCTGACCACCCTGGACGTGCTGATCATCGGCCTCGTTGCGATCGCGCTCTTCGAAGCGGTTCTCGGCGGTCTGCGCACCTATGTCTTCTCCCACACCACCAACCGCATCGATGTCGAGCTGGGCGCTCGCCTTTTCCGGCATCTGGTGGCGCTGCCCATCGCCTATTTCGAGGCGCGCCGCGCCGGCGATTCGGTGGCGCGCGTGCGCGAGCTCGAGAACATCCGCAATTTCCTGACGAGTTCCGCGCTCACCGTGGTCATCGATCTCTTCTTCACCTTCGTCTTCCTGGCGGTGATGGCCTACTATTCGCTATTCCTCACCGGCATCGTGCTCGCTTCCCTCCCGCTTTACATCGCGATCTCGGCCGCCGTCACGCCGGTGTTCCGCCGGCGCCTCGACGAGAAATTCAACCGCGGCGCCGAAAACCAATCCTTCCTGGTCGAGAGCGTTACCGGCATCGAGACCTTGAAGGCGATGGCGGTCGAGCCGCAGATGCAGCGGCGCTGGGAGGAACAGCTCGCCGGCTATGTGCGGTCGAGCTTCCGCGTGCTCTCGCTTGGCAATTGGGCGACCCAGGCTGTGCAGGTGGTAAGCAAGGTCGTCACCGCCGCCATTCTCTATTTCGGCGCCCTGGCGGTGATCGACGGCGAGATGACCGTAGGCGCGCTCGTTGCCTTCAACCTGCTGGCGGGCCGCGTGGCGCAGCCGGTGCTGCGGCTGGCGCAGCTGTGGCAGGATTTCCAGCAGGCGCGAATCTCCATTGCGCGGCTGGGTGACATCCTCAACACCCATCCGGAGCCCGCCTACGATCCCGGCCGCGCGGCGCTTCCGACCATCCGGGGCGCGGTCAGCTTCCGGCATGTGACCTTCCGCTATCGCGTCGACGGGCCGGAAGTGCTGCACGACATCAATGTCGACATTCCTGTCGGCCAGATGGTCGGCATCGTCGGGCCATCGGGCTCGGGGAAATCCACGCTGGCCAAGCTGACGCAGCGCCTCTACGTCCCCGAAAGCGGCAGGGTCCTGGTCGACGGGATCGACCTTGCCATGATCGATGTCTCCTGGCTGCGCCGCCAAGTGGGCGTCGTTCTCCAGGAGAACATGCTGTTCAACCGCTCGATCCGCGACAACATCGCGCTCGCCGATCCCGGCATGGCGATGGAGCGGGTGATCGCCGCGGCTGAACTCGCCGGCGCGCACGACTTCATCCTCGAACTGCCGCAGGGTTATGACACGAATGTCGGCGAGCGCGGCGCCAGCCTGTCGGGTGGCCAACGCCAGCGCATCGCCATCGCCCGCGCGCTGGTCATGGACCCGCGCATCCTGATCTTCGACGAGGCGACGAGCGCGCTCGACTACGAGAGCGAGCGGGTGATCCAGGACAATATGCGCCGCATCGCCCAAGGTCGCACGGTGCTGATCATCGCACACCGCCTGTCCGCGGTGCGCCTGTGCGACCGCATCCTCACCATCGAGCGCGGCCGCCTTGTGGAGGATGGCAGGCACGAGGAGCTGATGCACAAGGGCGGGCGATACGCCTCGCTGGTGCGCCTCCAGGCCGGTATCGCATGAGCCGATCCGGACAGACCGCGCGCATCCTGCCTTGGCCGCGCGAGGCGACGCGGCGGCGCACGGAGCTCGAATTCCTGCCCGCGGCGCTGGAGATCGTCGAGACGCCGGCCTCGCCGGTCGGCCGTGCGATCGCCGCGACTATCATCCTGTTCTTCGTGGCGGCGTTGAGCTGGGCAGTGTTCGGCCGCGTCGACATCATCGCCACGGCCTCGGGCAAGATCGTGCCGACCGGCCGCACCAAGGTCATCCAGCCCTTCGAGACCGGCGTGGTCCGGGCGATCGAGGTGCGGGACGGGCAGATGGTGAAGGCAGGCGAGGTGCTCGTCGAGCTCGATCCCACGATCGACGCCGCGGAAAGCGACCGCTTCGCCAAGGAGCTTCTGGCCGCGCGCCTCGATGTCAATCGGCTGCGCGCCTTGCTGGAGGATGTCGATGATCCCGCGGCGAGCTTCGTCGCGCCGGACGGCGCCTCGCCGGCGCAGCAGCTGCTGCAACGGACGCTGCTCGCCAATCAGGTCGAGGAATATCGCGCCAAGCTTGCCAATCTCGACCGCCAGATCGCCCAGGCCGAGGCGAGCCGCACCGAGGCGGCGGCCGAGGTCCAGAAACTCGGTCTCGCCATCCCGTTGCTGAAGCGGCGCGTCGACGCGCTGGGATTCCTGGTCGAGCGCGGGTGGGGACAGAAGCTGCAGCATTTGCAGCTGCAGCAGGATCTGGTCGAGCATCAGCAGGAGCTGCAGGCGCAGCAGGCGAAGCTCGTCGAGATGAGCGCGGCGCTGGCGGGGCTGCAAGAGCAGCGGCGGCAGGCCGGCGCGGAATTCCGCCGCACCAACCTGTCCGACCTGTCCCAGGCCGAGCAGAAGGCGGCGAGCCTGCAGGAGCAACTGGTTCAAGCGAAAGAGCACCGGCGCCTGCAAACCCTGACCGCGCCGGTGGATGGCACCGTGCAGCAGCTTGCCGTGCATACGGTTGGTGGCGTGGTGACGCCGGCGCAGCAGCTGATGGTGCTGGTGCCGGCCGACAGCCATCTCGAGGTCGAGGCGATGGTTTCGAACCGCGACATCGGCTTCGTTCATGAGGGAGACGCGGTGGCGATCAAGGTCGACACCTTCAATTTCACCAGATACGGGTTGCTGCATGGCGAGGTGCAGAGTATCTCGCAAGACGCGATCGAGCGCGAGAAGCCGCAGGACAAGGCGAGCCAAAAGCCCGCCGCCACGAGCGACAGCAGCGAGCCGGAGGGCCGCGAGCTGGTCTATGACGCGCGCGTCTCGCTCGACAGGACGCAAATGCAGGTCGACGACAGGCTGATCAACCTCTCCCCCGGCATGGCGGTGACGGTGGAGATCAAGACGGGATCGCGACGGTTGATAGACTACCTGGTGTCGCCGCTGATGCGCTACCGCAACGAGGCGATGAGAGAGAGGTAATCGATCCGATCGCCCTTACGCGGCAGGCGCCTGCTTCTTCGCGTAAAGACGCATCTCGTCGAAGCCCTGGCTGACCCGCCTGGTGATGACGCTGAACACGTCAGTGCCGGCCTTGACCGTCAATTCGTTCAGCTCACGCGCGTGCGCCAGCCCCTTCTCGAAGGCAAGCTTCGCCGCATCGGCGCTCTTGGCAACGCGATCCTCCGGGGTGCCGGACTGGGTCCAATCGCCCAGCAGCCCCGAGGCGTCGGCGATGGCCTGGCGTATGATCTCTGCCTGGCGCCGCGTCAGCGCCTGCATGCCCTCGAGCGCGAGCTGATTGGCTTGGGTCAGCGCCTCGAGGTTCTTTTTCTGCATCTCGACGATCGATTCCACGTCAAAGCTGGGAAACTGGAAGTTGCCGAAGAGCGCGGAAGCATCGAAGGGTCCGTTCTTGCCATTCACTGTCTTGGTCATGATCGCCTATCTCTTTCTGGCCGCAGCTATCGTGCGTCGCATGACGAAGTTGATGCTCATCTATTGCAGCTTAAGTCAAGGTAAACGTGGCATTGCCGCTGGCTACAAAGGACTAGCCCGCCTCTTAATGGCGATTGGGCCCGCCTCGACGAGATGAGCCGGTGTCTCATCGTGGTGACGTGCTGCCGTTCCGTCCGGATGCCGGCGGCGATCCCTAGGCCTGAGGGCCGGCGCCCTTGATGGCCCAGCCCTGGAATATCTGGATCCCAAGGATACGGCCGACGCGAACCGCCTCTTCACGGCCACAGCGCGTCAGGATGATCCGCTCTCTGCCGCATTCGGCGATGGCGTTGCACAATTCGCGCAGCGCCGCGTCCCCAAGCGTCAACAGCGTGTCGTCCCAAATCAGCTTGACGTAGTCGACATCGAGCTGGCGCAGGTTGAGGAACCGCAAAGCACTGAAGGCGACGCCGTCGAGGCACCGCAGATAGCCGGTCTGCTTCAGGCCTTTGTTCAATTCCGAAAATCCGGTGAAGTCGCCCCACAGGTCTGCGAGCTGCAGCTCCAACATGATGCGATCGCGCCAGGCCGGCGGCCGGCGCTTTTCAAAAGCCGCAAACTCCGGACCTCGGAGCGTTTCCAGATTGATATTGAAGCTGAGCGGCGATCCCACGCTGAAGTGCTCCCAGGAAATGCTCTTCAGCATGAAGGCGTCGAGCCAGCGGGTGAGATAACCGAAGAGCTGGCGATCGCTCGCAACCTCGAAGGCTTGACCGGCCGCTTCCCGCAGCGCCTTTATCGAGATGAAAAGCTCCTCGGAATGAGGCTGCGGCTCCTGGCCGACGATCATCCTCCAAGCCATCTGACGTCGCAGCATCGGCGTAAGGTCGAGCTTGCCGACCGCGCTCAGCAGCCCGGCAACGCGCTCGAGATCGAGCACCGAGCTGGCTTGAGCGGAATCCCATGGCGGCGGCGCCTGAAGCGGGGCCTCCCCGGGTGGAGCGAGCAGCCGGCGCTTGCGAAAAGCGACGAGGAACTGCGGGTATTCCCATTCCAGGTCGAAGTTCGAGTGAAATCCATAGTCGGTGACGGATTGCTGCGCAAAGGGATCGTCATTGAAAAGATATTGCAGCGTCTCGACGGTGTCTTCGATGGTCTCGGCCGGGATGTCCTTGCACACGATCGCGAGATCACGGCTCGGCAACGGGAACAGGCGCCCTTGATGCCGCCTCACGATGTCTTGGAGCATGTTGCCGGTGATTTGCAGGTGCTTGCCGCGGCGATGCGCCTTTTGCAGCTTCGACAGGTGGAAAATAATGACGCGCCAGCCCTTATGGCCGTTGCGCCTCGCCGCCTCCTGAAGCAGCGCTTGCGTGATATCGGCGGTCTTGGTCATGTCCTGGCTCGGCGGCGCGACCGCGACACCAGCCGCGGGACGCGGGTTCCCCAGCGCTTGGAACTCGCGCGGACGACCGCCCGGCATGTCAGGAGCTTCCCCCGGCAAGTAGCCGCACCTTGGCTTGCAGCTGCGCCGGCGAGACGGGTTTTGCGAGATAGGCGTGCAGCCCGGCCTTTTTGGCGGCGATCACCGAATCCGTATCGGTCCGACCGGTCAGCATCAGGAACGGAAGCTCGGGCCGCAGCGCGTGCACCTTGAGGAACAGCTCCATGCCCGACATTCCCGGCATGGTCCAGTCACAGATGACCAAGTCGAGGCCGGTTGACGCTTTCTCAACCTGGTCGAGGGCCTGCGGGGCATTGTCCGCCTCGATGATCTCGTGGATTTCCATGCGGACGAGCATGCGCCGGATAAGCGTGCGCATGTTCTGATCGTCGTCGACGATGAGCACGCGTTTCGCGCCGCTCCGAGCAGGCATGACGGTCCCGCCATCTTCAGCAATGGGGTCGGAGACAGAGAGTAGCCGATGAGAGATTAATGCTTTGCCAACGCGCGGCATCGGATCGATGCGCCCGCCCAGCGGCCCTTTGGCGTGCCAGGAGCCCGTGTGCGTGCAAAGCCATGCCACGCCCGGCACGGATCGGCGGCGAATCTTTCGTCGAGTTCCGGAGGAACGTCTCGTTGCGAGTGTTCCATCACTATCGGGGAGCTTGCTTCTTGGATGGCCGCGCCGCGGGCGAGATGCGAGATCATCGCGCCTCGGCGTCATGCCGAGAGCTTGCGAATTCCGGAGGCACGCAGACAAGCGGCTGCGCGTCGGGCGAGGAGTGGAAAGAGAAGCGACGGTTCGGCGATTTCCGCTCCTGGAGAGACCACGTGACCCAGCAGTCAGCCGCATTCTCCGTCTTGAGGCTCTCCTCTCTCATGCTGGCGGCGGGGATCAGCCTGGTCATCATCGGCGCCACGGGCGCAGGGCCGCCGCAGCTTCCATCCGAGGGCGATCACGTCGGGAAGCAGCACGAAGCCGTGCCGGCCGGTACGGGGCGGGGCGTCGCGCCATCCCGGCCCCACGACGCCGCCAGCGCGGAAGAGCAGCGCCACTTTGTCCAGATGCTGATCCTGAGCGGGGTCGTCGGCCACCCGTTCGGCTTCTTCAAATAGCCT
>CAWBKF010000039.1:0-60639 GCA_963789275.1 uncultured Alphaproteobacteria bacterium | reverse complement strand
TTGAAGCGCTGCGCCGTGTCGCCAAACACGTCCCGCCAGGATGGATCATGCTTCACAACCTCCACCTCAGCCGACAATGCCGTGCCGGTGACCTTGATCTGGCCGACGTAGTAGTAGCCGCTGTCGCCGCCAAAAATCCGTCCGGTCTCGAGCACGACAACAACGCCGCCGTTTCTGCGTCCGGTCGCGACTACGTCTCCGAATTCCGCGACATAGAGCGCCTCCAACCCTTGCATAGCGCGCCTCCCCGACCCTGCGCCTCGCACGCTTACGCTAGTGAGATGGTCACTCCAGAGCAAGAGCGCAGGGGAAAACCCCGCAGAGGCGGCGACAGTTTCCTGGAGCACATTGTTCTGATTTAACGTCTCCCCACTCGCGCCAAACGTTGCAGGGCGGCTCGGCAGCACGCCGAACGCTTCCTCCTTGCTGGCGACATCGAGGGCCTAGCTGCTCTCTGCTAAAGACCGACGCCCATCCGCCGCTGGGGCCGACAGGAGGCAGCTACTGCTGCTGCACGACCAGCACCTTGGGAACGGCGCCGCTGTTCTCCCAGTCGGACGGGTCGATCAGCTCGATGTGCCCAACCTCCATCTTGCCGTCGTGCTCGAACTGCGCGCGGCCGTATAGGATCGGGCGAACATCGAGATCCTTCTCGCCGAGGTCGACCGCGATGATGGTCCCGGTTCGCTGCAGATAGATGCGCGCACGGTGGCCCATGGCGCCGCCTCCTTCGCCGCTCGCAGGGACGTGAGCATAGCATTAGTGAGAGAGGCGCCGAGCACGCGCTGGAGCAGGAGAGCAAGGCCGGTTGATCAAGGGCTTTTGAAGGCGCCGGCTTATCCGTCAAAATCATCGTTGCGTGTTTTTCCAGCACAACCGGTGAAGAAGCGAGTTAAGCACATGGCTGTTATTCAGACGATGTCGATCCCATCCATCCGGCAGTTCGGTCTGCTGATGTCCATCCCGTCCATCCGGAAGCTTTGTGCGGTCGGTGCCATCGTCATCGTGATCCTCGGCGGCGCGGTGACGGTTCACGAGATCGAGCTCCCCGATCACAACAAGGCGAGCGTGAGCGACGTGGTCTTGGGCGCGCCGCATGACGAGGTCAGGCATCGCTCGGGCGATTGGCCGATCCAGGCGACGAACGAGCTGACAATCACCTCATCCCCGACGTCTGGCTCGTGGGAGTCGTTCTTCAAGCTCCCTCCCGCGGCGGATCAGTGATACGTGACCATTATCGCGCTCGCCGGCCCTGTCGCAACTATTTTGGCTGCCGGAGCGGCGGTTTTTGTGACGTGGCGTCTTGGCTCCAATCAAGTGCGGATTGCGGCACAGCAAGCAGCCATCGCCGGGCAACAAGCCGACGTTGCACTTGATCGCCTTCGTTATGACCTATTCGAGAAGCGCTAGCGCATTTATGAAGCGACAAAAGATTTGTTGCGCTACGTGGTGAATAATGCGGCGCGCGGAGAAATCGATTCGGGTACTGTCGTTCCATACTTTCTGATAATCGACGAAGCGCCTTTTTTCTTCACGAAGGCTTTCTGCGAATTTATCCGGAGCCTTCAAGATGATTGCATAAAGGTCGCTGCAATCAGCGGAAGTCGTAATCCGGACAGCCCAGAGTGGGTTAGTCAGTCGCGGGAATTGATGGCCTTAGAGGTTCGCCTCGCGAACTTCCTAAAGGACATGCCCGTGCACTTTGGCCACGTGCTCGCGTTCCAACAGCTCACGCGACCGACACCGCCGCCCGCAAAGGTAGCCGCCTATGAAGCTATATGCGCTCACGGCACACTCAAGCCGGGGTTCGCCTCGTAGCCGAGCGGGTAGCCGACGATCAGCCGGATGCGCCCGCTGTTGTCGCACCGCCGGCAGCGCATGGCATTAACAGCGGTACAGGATTCGCGCCCGGCACCGCCCATAACTATTCTAGGGTGCCGACCAACATGGGAGCGAACGCCATGGGCCTGGGGCCCATACTCATCATTGTAGCGCTGATCCTGCTGCTGGGCGGCGGCGGGATCGGCTACCGGCGCCGCCGGTACGGCCAGCCGGGCAGCGCCGATCCCAGCTTTGACCGTGGTGGCAATTTCATCTGGATCATTGTCGTGGTGTTCATCTTGCTCGTCGTATTCGGCTTCTATGGTCATTACAGCCACTGGGGCTGGTGACCGATCCCAGCGCGCACCGCCCCGCCCGTCAACCATTCGTTAACCACGTCGGCGTGACTATCCCCGTCTCATTTGGGATGGCGGAGGGGAGGTCGCTCATGGACGGCAAGATCACCGGTCGCGACGACTACCTTATCACTGAGGCGCTCTCCATTCCCTCGACCCGGCTGATTGAGCGCGGGCACCACTCCGTCGAGATCGTGCGTTTTCGGCTGCCTCCCGCGCCCTCGGCTCTCCATACTCAGGGCGTGGCAAAGCTATCCCCTGAGCGGCTGGAATTGATGCGGCCGCCTAAAGAGCGCCTACACGCCGCCAAAGAAAGGCTTAGGGCTCAGCTAGACGAGATCGAGCGGGAGCGCGAAGCTCGGCGCCGGGCCAGGGTGATCCGCGACGGCGACTAAAGGCCTCAAACACCCTCGCGCGCTTTTGAGGCGCGCGCCGGCGCTGTGGCCGCTGAGGCCGGCTGTGGAGTGGTGAACGACGTACCGCCACGGATCTGGTCCCCACCGTTTCTCCGAGACAATCTGACACCGCAGGTTGCGCGCGTGCAAGCGCAAGGATTTTCTCGCATACGGCAGGCCGTGCGCCGCGCCGCGCGGGATGGATTTTCGTCAGGATCAATCCGGCTCGCCTCGACCCCGGGGCCGGAAGGCGCGGCTCATCATGTCTTCAAGCTGTCGCACGTTGAAGGGCTTGGTCAACAGCGGCGCGGTGGCGAGAGACGCCGGGCCGCCGGGGTTTCCCTGACCGGTCATCAGGATGAACGGAATATGCCGCCGCGCCAAGTCGTTCGCCACCTGCTCGATGCTTGCCTCGCCCAGCTGAATGTCGAGCAGCGCGCCGTCGACGTCGTTGGCGCCTATTGCGTGCAGCGCCTCGCTGAGTTCGCGAACCGGCCCGATGACGGTGCATCCGAGGTGGAGCAGGATCCCCGGATGAATTGCGAGATGAGCAGTTCGTCCTCGGCGACGAGCACGCGGAGGCTGCAGAGGGGACTTGCAGGTCTCCGGCTCATCTCGGCGCTCCCGCGCGGGGTTCCGAGTTTGGAATGTCGATTGAAAGACCTAGGAGTAGAGCTTGCGGTGAACACCAGGTTCAGTGGCAGTCGACAGATCGAAGTATTCCCTGATCTTGGTGAGCTTGCCCTTCTTGATCTCACAAATCAGAACGATCGGGATTTGAACCTTGGTGCCTGGAGCTGGCCTATTTGTAGAGGCCGGCCATTGGTCTGTCACTATCGCCTTATGCACATACTCCCAACAGAGCCTCGTCCCCTCGGGATTGGTAAAGACGTTGAAGGGCAAGAGGCCGTCACCTGCAGGGTGATTCCGAGCGGCCACAGATCGTGTCGCCAATTGCTTTATTTGATCGAGCCCGGTGAACGTCTCGCCGGTAGCCATGATCACCCACTCGCCGTCCGGAGCCCAGAGCCTGAGGATGCCTTCGACGTCCTCGTAGAGTCATGGCCTCTGTGAATGCTTTGACGAAGTCGGCAGTAGTCATAGTTGCTTTTGTCATTTTATTTTTCCTCCGGAGCGAACAACTTCAAGTCTGTCCCGACCTGTTGGATCCAGTTTGCCGTATCCCAAAAATCCCGTTGCTCCACGATTAGTCCCTTAGCGTTAACGCGGAAGAAGGCGGCGAAAGGGCAGCGTATGTGACTTGTCGTAGGCGCTATGATTGATCGTGCCCCATGGCGTGGTGTAGGAGCGGCGGTGGCATCGCGCTCTCCGGCATGGTTTGCCGGCAGTGTCAGGCTGCCACGACGGGCAGCTCGACGATGGAATTGTCGCTCAAAGGCGCGATGGTTTCCAGCGTCATATAGCGCGCGCGTTGGACAGCCCATTCGTCATTCTGCTCGAGCAGGATCGCGCCGACGAGGCGGGTAATCGCCGCCTCGCCTCGCGCACTTTCAGATAGGTGGCATCGAGCCAGACATAGGGCCGATCGCGTTCGAGCGGCCGGGTGAGGAAGGTCTGCACCTTGTCGTCGATCTCGCCACATGCGCAGCCAATGGTCCGCCCCCGTGGCGTCGCCCCTGCGGCGCATCTGCTCGACCCGTTCGCGGGCTTTGGCCGTGGCGTTCTCGCCGTGCTGCTGAATCCAGGCGTGAGCGGCGCGGTGTATTTCAGCGTCGGAAACGGGCATTGCGTCAGGATAGCATGATGAGAGTTGCACCAGCGATCAACGCGTCGCGGTTCACCTCCGAGGAAATTCAGGGAGAGGCCGTTGTGTGCGTAGAATTTAGAGGGGAGAACGAAGCACGCGCGTGCGCCCGGCGGTTCTCCGGCCGCGTGTTATCGGGCTAAACCACCTTCTGCGGGAAGCTGAACGCTCTCCTAATTTCGCGGCGATCTCCTCGCAATCGCCTGCTAGCATGAGGAATGTCTGCTGCTGCCTAAGGTCATGCTCAGCCTTCGCTCTTTTGCGAAGACCAGCAGCTCGTTCTCTCCAGCGGCGAGCAGGAGAACCCAGTTTGGCTTGCATGGCGCGTTCCCCTTCGCAGGGCCGCCTAAAGCTAACGCGGCGCAGCGTTGCCTATACCACTTTGCGCGTTACCGTTGCATTGAATGGGCCATCGGCTTCTCGGCCGCCATTTACGCCACAGCGCCCTCAGGAGTGAACTCAAGGCGCTGGCGGGCCTTCGGGCCATGCGACGGTCCAGGCGGCCGGTGACCGCGCATAAGTGGTTTCCGAGGGTATCCTGAACCCCTAGTCGGGGCATATCCTGCAATATCGGCGATTGTGGATGGGCATCCCGGCGGCTACGAGATCCTTCCGCCAAAAAGTAGGGAGTCGTGCCATGTCCAAATTCAAGCATATCGTGATCCTCGAGAACGACGCCCACATCTGTGATCTGTTGGGCATGGCTTTGAGAGACTGCGGCTATCGCGTGTCAATGGCTAGCGACGGCATCGCGGCTCGCGTGGCCCTGCGCGGGCTCATGGGCCAGCGCGGAACCCAGGGGTGACGGCGCCGCGCCGCGAGCTGAAGCTCGTCATCAGCGAGGCAGATAGAGCGGTTAGATGTCGGAAGGCGCTTCGACTCGTTAACCCCTGTTGAGCCATGTTGGCGTGCCCAAATCTAATCCTCAATCAAGGGGTCGCGGGTTCGAATCCCGCCGGGCTCACCAGCGCATCCCTGGCCGCGGACTGTTGCGGTTCAGCCTTCACGCACAAACCGCTTCCTGTCTGCGATTACCGAGGTTGCGAGCGTCATCGTTTCGGTCGAACCGTCGACACCCCTGAGGCAGGCATGCTCGAAGCCGTCCTGCCAAGGCCGGTAGATCTTCACCACCTCCCAAACAGTCGATGGCGCGCCAGTCGCCCTGACGACGCGATAACGCTGCCCAATTTCGACCTGTCCGCCTGCGCTCACGACGGCCCCTTCCGCGACACCGCCACCGCATACAGAAGCGGACGACTCCGCGACCCTATGCACCCGAGCCAGTCGGGGCAGTCGCTGAAAGCGAATTCGCGCTGCTGCGAAGCCTACTCTGAAGTCGCGTTCAATCGTGCGGCCATGTGCCGGTTCGTCGACAATAGCGCCGCACCGAGTTCGTACGAGTTTTCGCTGCCCGGAGCCTATCACGGCTCATCGATGGACCAGTACCGGGATCTTGGAATGCGTGAGTACCTTGAGCGTCTCGCTGCCAAGGACGATCGCGGCGACGCCGTGGCGGCCGTGCGAGGCCATGACGATGAGGTCGCAGCCTTGCGACTGAGCAGTATCGATGATCGCCCGGTGGGGATGTTCATGCTCGACGTGAACCGTCTCGCATGCGACGCCCGCCGCCTGCGCTGCGCGGGCGACGGCGCCGAGCGTTCTCTCGGCATGTTCTTGCATGCGTGCTTTGTACTGAGCCGGCGTGTCCTCGAGCATCTGCGTGTCGGTCGTGACGATATGAAAAGGCGGTAAGACCGTTAGCGCAGTGGCCTTGGCGCCGATCCGCTTGGCCAAGGCGATGCCGTGCTGGACAGCCTTTCCGGCGAGTTCCGACCCGTCCGTTGGTATCAGGATGTTGGTATACATCGTCCCTTTGCGGCGCCGGAGAGAGCCCGATGGGCCTGGCGGCTCGATATTCACCAGCTGCCCGCGCCGAGCGTCGAGGGATAGTCAGTACCGCAATGGCCGTTCTAGCGAATTGATTCAAATCAAGCACGTGACTCGACGCAGCGGCGCTGAAGGCCGAGATCATGCGACCGTTTCGTCCGTCGGCGCCCGCGCCGCGCGCCGTCCAGGCAGCTGGACAGTCCCATCATCGGTTGACAATCGTCCGATGCCGAACGCATCGTCGTTCGGTTACGGCATCATCACCGGAGAGCGCGATGCGGCTGAAGACGACGAACATCGACAGCCTGCTCGGTCGGGCACGGCGAGCCCAGTATCGGTATGAAGCGCTGGCAGCCCAGTTGAAGGGATTGCTGGAGCTGGCCTTCGACGCGGAGGCCTCCGGCAGGCGCGTACGAAGCCCAATAATTCGCCAGTTGGAGGCGATCGTGGAAGCCGACGAAAAGCTCTCTGGCGAACCAGGCATGTTCCCGAAGCGGCGAAGCCTGTTCTCCAAACCCAAGACGCAGGGCCCCAAGATCACGCCGGCAAGGCGACGGAAGCGGGTCAAGCCATCGCGGTAGCGATACAATCTCGTTTTCGATGGTACATCGCGACGGGCCGCACGGTTACGCGCCGGTGCGGCAGGTCTCAATCCTTTGCCGAGGCGCTCTGAGCAGGCTCAGCCCCCGGCTTGACCTTCAACCCTTCCCCTCGTCGAACGGGATCTTGGCGTCCTTCTCGAAGCGGGCTTTGCGCTTCCGGCCAAACGCCCAAACTACGATGCCGACGAACGCGGCGATGAGGATCCAATGATAGACTGTAAGGGTCATGATCATTCACTCCGTCACGCAGCGGTGACCCTAGAGGCTTCTGTGCGGTCGCGCGGCCGGGAAGCCAGAGTAGGCTGTGAAAACGCGCCGAACCGTGACCCCACACCGAACAGTTACTATCGTGCTGATTTCACGATGAAACTCGGCACTATCGGTGGGTCACGATCGGCGCCGATCGCGACCTCCCCATAAGTTCAGGAAAGTGTAGCAGACATTGGCGCTCCGCCGGCCGTCGCCGCGAGCAGATCGTCAATCCGCTCATCCAATCACGCCGACGCTATACCAACGCGACCGACCGACCCGCACTTGGCGTCGGTACGCAAACTAAGTGGCGTTCGATAGCAGAGATGGCCGCCGTCCGCCGTCGGGCACCTACCCCAAAGCTGCCGTTCAGGGTCATTTTCACCGTTCGCAGCCGGGTCGCAACACTGCCGCTCCGACTCGAGCTGCCGAAGTTCCGGACGGCTATTGGTAGCGTGGACGTTTCGAGTGGGTAGCGAAGGTTTGGGCGTTGTGTAATTCTCATTTCGCCACCAAAAACTACCTAGGGAGAGAAGAACATGGCGAATGTTTACGTTGAGGCGCGCCCCAAGGGCCGGCCTGAGGGGAGCCGTATCGACGATTATGTCGTCGAAGACCATGCGGACCATGTGCTCGGCACCTTTGGCCCAAGCCCCAGCCGGTAAGATCACGGGCATTCGGTTATGGATCGGCGCGACAAGCTCGTTTGCCTCGCCTGTCACAATAGCGCACGTCCTGATCCACTCAGAGCCTTTGACCGTGCGGTCGCGCCAATTCTCCCACAGGCGAGCGAAGGCGAAGAGTGGCTCACCATCCGGCACTATCGCGTAAGGCGCCTTGATGGCGCCGGTCTTCTTCCACTCACAGAAGCCGCCGGCGGAATGATGCAGCGGCGTGCTTCAAACGCATCTCAGAAATGCCGGCGTCGTCGCAAGCGCCGCCGCTCGAGCATTGATGCAGCAAGCGCCGAATTTTCAGATCCTTGACCCAGTGCGGCACCAGGCCCCAGCGCAGTACGTCCAAGGAGCGCTCCTTGGTCTCGAGGTTGAGACGAACGGTCAAGACGGGTTGCGTCGGCGCGATGTTGAACCGGGCCGGATAATTCGGCGGCGGGTTGCGCGAGCCGAAGAAACGCGCCACCTCGGCCGGCAGAAGACTGTTCAGGAAACGGCCACACATGGGGCGACTGTCGGACGCTGGGAGCGTCTGGTCAAGGCGCCGATCACCATTGCGCCGCTAGCGTGAGTTCAAGGACCGTTTGGTCCCGGCTCAGCATCCCCTACACTCCGCCGTCGGGGTTGTGCCGATCCGCCGCTGGAGCAGCATCACCTAGTTTTGTTAAGTCGCCGCAAGCAGGAGCTTCGTGGTACCTTTGCGCTTCCCGCTAGAACCTCTTACAAGATGCTGCGGCGGCACGAGAATGAGCTGTCGCTTCGAAAGCGGGTATGGCGCACAGCCGTCAATCAGCCTTATACCCGCTGGGGAGGTGACGATGCTACGAAGTCTCACGCTAATCTCCGTCGCCCTACTTGCCTCAACCATATTTCCCGTCGCTGCTCAAGACGAAAGAACGAGAGACGAGTTAAAGCACGTTCCGGTATCACCAGAGGATCAATTTAGAGTCTTACAAGATAAGACTGCGAACGGCGTGACGCCACTAGACACGACTGCGCGGCGCGATTGTAACGTCACTTTTATCGGCGACTGTCCCGCGACAACACTATATCTCCACGTGTGTGGCGGCCCCAATGGACAGTTTGGAGTGAGCAACTTCCGTCTGCAGCAGGGCGTTTTTGACCGAATGTTTCTTCAACGTGGCTCAACGTATGGCGGGAGCTGCGCGGATAATCTCGACTATAGCTGTCCGGCCGGTCAACCCCTGCGATGCGACATCCGCTAGCCTGACCTAATTCGGCACCGCCGCAAGTTTCACTGGCAACTGGATCGTCGCCGGCTGGGCGGCCGGCGGGAGCGGCGACTTCACGAGAACACTAAAACGGCCACTGCTCGCCGTTGAGTGATGAAATTCCAGAGGAGGCGTGTGCCTTCGGGCCATGCGACGGTCCAGGCGGCCGGTGACCGCGCATAAGTGGTTTCCGAGGGTATCCCGAACCCCTAGTCGGGGCATATCCTGCGCCATCGGCGATTGTGGATGGGCATCCCAGCGGCTACGAGATCTTTCCGCCAAAAAGTAGGGAGTCGTGCCATGTCCAAATTCAAGCATATCGTGATCCTCGAGAACGACGCCCACATCTGTGATCTGTTGGGCATGGCTTTGAGAGACTGCGGTTATCGCGTGTCAATGGCTAGCGACGGCATCGCGGCTCGCGTGGCCCTGCGCGGCAGCAAGGTAGAACTTACTTCTCGCGGACGTTCGTCATGCCTGGCGAGACGGGACTGCATCTCGCAGAGCACGCGAAGACGCTCGGCGTTGCTTCCTTGCTTATGTCTGGCGAACTCGCGACGAAAGAAGCGCTGAAGGATAATCACGCCTTCATCGGCAAGCCGTTCATACTGCGGGAGTTGACCGAACACATTACGCGGGTTTTGGCGAAGCCGAAAAGCGACACTTTCACCCGATGACCGGCCTTTTCATCAACCAACGGACCGTGGAGACCCGTCGCGCCGCGATCCTGCACAAGACCGACTTGAAGTCGCTTCCGGCGGATGGTCGAGCGAGAGGCCGAGCTCTTCCAGGTCCGCCACGGCGACCGCCGAAGATCCCGAGAGGCGCGCCTTCAACGCGCGGAAGAGGGCGTCCGGGTCGACCTTGGTCACCCGCGCAACGACGTCGCCTATCAGGCCGAGTTTGCCCGTTGGCGCGTGAGGACGCAGGCGCCGTGTGTTTCGGCATGGAATAAGGACCCCGTAATCGGGGTTATCGGCATCCAAAAGGGACCCCGGGAGCACGGGGTTCACAATGGCTTCCATGGAGAACATGGGGGCCTGTTTTGGGATGCTGGTAGTGGAAACGATCGCGAAGATCCGCCGGGCGTATTTTGTCCAACAGAAGCCGATCAAGGCGATCTGCCGGGAGCTTGGGCTGTCGCGGAAGGTGGTTCGGAAGGTGCTGCGGTCGGATGCGACCGAGTTTCGTTACACGCGCGAGACGCAGCCCTTGCCGAAGATCGGTCCCTGGCGAGATGAGATCGATGCGCTGTTGCTCGCCAACGAAGGCAAGGCGCCGCGGGAGCGTCTGACGTTAATCCGGATATTCGAGACGCTGCGAATCTCCGGTTATGACGGCGGCTACGACGCGGTCCGGCGTTATGCGAGGAGCTGGGAGCAGGAACGCGGAGAGGCAACGGCAGCGGCCTATGTGCCGCTGAGCTTCGCGCCGGGTGAGGCCTACCAGTTCGACTGGAGCCACGAGATCGTGCTGATCAACGGCGTGACGGTCACGGTGAAGGTTGCCCATGTCCGGCTCTGCCATAGCCGCATGCTGTTCGTACGGGCCTATCCGCGCGAGACGCAAGAGATGGTGTTCGACGCCCACGACCGGGCATTCACCTTCTTCAAGGGCGCCTGCACGCGCGGCATCTACGACAACATGAAGACCGCGGTCGAGACGATCTTCGTCGGCAAGGAGCGCGCCTACAATCGTCGCTTCGTCCAGATGTGCGGCCATTACCTGGTCGATCCGGTCGCCTGCACCCCGGCGTCAGGCTGGGAGAAGGGGCAGGTCGAGAACCAGGTCGGGCTGGTGCGTGAGCGTTTCTTCACGCCGCGGCTCAGAGTGAAGAGCTATGACGAGCTGAACGCTTGGCTCCTGGACCAGTGCATCGCCTACGCCAAGGCGCATCGCCATCCCGAGCAGCGCGACCGGACAATCTGGGAGTCCTTCGAGGCGGAGCGGCCCAGCCTGATTCCCTATGCCGGACGGTTCGACGGATTCCATGCGGTCCCGGCCTCGGTCTCCAAGACCTGCCTGGTGCGTTTCGACAACAACAAGTACTCGGTCGCGGCGAGCGCGGTCGGCCGCCCAGTCGAGATCCGCGCCTATGCCGATCGGATCGAACTGCGCCAGGACGGCAGGATCGTCGGCGAGCACCGCCGCTGCTTCGGACGCGATCAAACGGTCTTTGATCCCTGGCATTACGTGCCGGTGCTGGCGCGCAAGCCGGGGGCATTGCGGAACGGCGCGCCGTTTAAGGACTGGGTTCTGCCGGCCAGCCTCGAGCGGGTCCGGCGCAAGCTCGCCGCCGCCGATGACGGCGATCGCCAGATGGTCGAGGTCCTCACCGCCGTGCTGAGCGATGGCCTCCCCGCGGTCGAGGCCGCCTGCAGCGAGGCGCTGCGCGATGGCGTCCATGCCGCCAGCGTGATCCTCAATATCCTCGCCAGGCGCCGCGAGCCCACCGCGCCGCTCACCATCATGACACCCGATGCGCTGCGGCTTCGGCACGAGCCGGTCGCCGATTGCGCCCGCTATGACAGCCTGAGGAGAGTATTGTGATGGAGCGTTCCGAGATTCTGGCCGCCATGGGCGAGCTCAAGCTCTATGGCATGAAGGCGGCCTTCGACGAGATCATCGCCACCGCCGTCAAACGTCAGCACGAACCACAGCGCTTCGTCGGCGACCTGCTCACGGCCGAGATCACCGAGAAGCAAGCCCGGTCGATCAAGTATCAGATCGCCATCGCCAAGCTGCCGCTCGCCAAGGATATCGACGACTTCATCTTCGACGATGCCACGGTCAATGAGACCTTGGTACGCGATCTCGCCGGCGGCAACTTCCTCGCCCATCAGCGCAACGTCGTGCTGGTCGGCGGAACCGGCACCGGCAAGACCCATCTCGCCATCGCGATCGCCCGAGCCTGCATCCGGGCGGGCGCCCGCGGCCGTTTCTTCAATGTCGTCGATCTCGTCAACAAGCTCGAGGCCGAGACCCGCGCCGGTCGGCAGGGCCGCATGGCCGATTACCTCTCCCGCAAGGACTTCGTCATCCTCGATGAACTCGGCTATCTGCCCTTCGCCCAATCCGGCGGCCAGCTCCTGTTCCATCTGGTCAGCCAACTTTACGAGCAGACTTCGGTGATCGTTACCACCAACCTCGCCTTCGGCGAATGGCCCGCCGTCTTCGGCGACGCCAAGATGACAACGGCTCTTCTCGACCGTCTCACTCATCACTGCGAGATCGTCGAAACCGGCAACGAGAGTTGGCGCTTCAAGAACCGCGCCTAAGCCAAACCCCTCCCCAGACCCCACCCCGCGGGTTGCCCAGGTGGGTCCACAGGGACCTCCCACGCGTGTCGCTCCGTCGCTCGTGAGGCACTGCGCGCCACGCGCGGGCCCCGCCTATGGACTACCTGGACAACCCGTAGAGGGGTCCCTTTTGCACGCCGATACGGGGTCCCACTCCAATGCCGATTGACACCCGGTGCGTTCGATGCCCGCCGCTTCGAGCCGCTGGATCAGGTCCTTGGGCGCCCGCACGTGACCGTCACCCAGTTCGGTGGCGTGGCCCATGTCCACGAGCGTCTGCTTGCGCCTCTCGAGTGCGGCCGTCACCTCCCGCCCGAACCCCTCGTCGGCGAGCGCGGTGCGCTGGCGGGAGACAAGCTCGCGGTCGAGCCAGGTCGCGCCGTCATGACCGATCTGGCCGCCGAGGTCGATGGGGGACAGGATGCTCGCGCGGATGTTCGCGCCGTCGCGGGCGAGGTCATAGGCATGCCCGCGTTCGGGAAGGTCAGGGGGTACGCGCCAATGATCGGCGTCGACCCGCTCGACGTGTCCCGCCCGGCGCAGCGCCTCCAGCCTGCGGAGATGGGAGCGGACGAAACCATCAGGGTCGCCGCCGATGCGGTGGATGGCGGCGCGCGCCCGTTCCAGATGCACGGATGGGCGGTACAAGCCTTGCGCGTCGGCGATGTCTATGATGTTGCGGTCGGCGGCGCGAGCGCCTGACGGAGCCACGCCGGCCGCCACGATCATACCGCGGCCGATCTCCTCCGCGCGGGAGGCGTCCAGCTCGACATGATGGACACGCCCGTCCACGCCATCGATGACCAGACGGACGCGCTCGCCCATCTCGTCGCTGCCCAGCCCTTTGTCGAGCACCCGGCCGACGACGCGTTCGGTCATCGTCGCCCGGTGCAGGACGTAGCGCGTGGGATGGCGGTCCGCGGCCAAGCCTTCGCGCTCGAGCGCCCGGTGCATGGTCTTGATGATGTCGCCACGCTCGCCAAGCTCCCGCAGGACCGGCTCCGCCTCAGGCGACACCCTCCAGCGGCCGGTGTTGATCTCGGTCGCGAGCCCCATGCGTTCCAGCTTGCGCGCCCGGTCGATCAGCAGCGCTCGGTTGTGGCGGAAGGTGTCGAGCATGTCCTGGTCAGGGCGTAGGTCCATGAACTCGCGGCCGCGCTGCTCGGCGATCAGCATCCGGTCGAGCCGGGTGAAGCGGTCGGGATCCACCTCTCGCTCCAGGCTCCGCGTCACCTCCTGTTCGGTCTGGCGGCCCAGCTCCAGGGTGACGATCTCGCTCGCCCGCTCGCGGACTCCGTGGGCGATGTAGTCGCCGGCGATGTTGAGGGTCTTGCCGTCGTCGGTGACGCCGCGCACGAGGATATGGGTGTGCGGATGTCCGGTGTTGTGGTGATCGACCGCGATCCACTCGAGCTTGGTTCCCAAGTCGGCTTCCATCTGCTTCATCAGAGCGCGCGTGGTCTCGCGCGGGTCGGACAGCTCCACCCCGTCCTCGGCCGAGACGATGAGGCGGAACTGGTGGCGGTCATCGCGGCCACGCTCGAGGAAGCCCCGCCCGTCCTCCACGTCGCGCTCGGCGGAGTAGGCCTGCCCCTTCTCGCCATAGCGGGTCACGCCGTCGCGCTCGAGATAGCGCACGTGCGCGCCCACGGCCTTGGCGCTGACGAACTGTCGGCCGCGCGCCGCTCCCCGCTGCGGGTTGAGCTTCACCACGCGGGCCTTCACCGCCACCCGCCGCGCCCGAGTGCGCTCGCCGCTCCCGTCCCGGCTCCACGCACCACGCCCCTTGAGCGTCAGCGCCGTCGCCGCGCCTCGGCCCCGCGCATTGAACCGGCCGCTTCCCTTCGCGGTCCCGGACAGCCGGTTGGGGTTGCCGCCCGCGCGACGGATGGCTTGATGCACCTCGCCGATGAAGCTGGTCGGGCGCCGGCCACGCGCGCCACCGCGGTCGCGGATCTTGCCGGGACGGATGCGAAAGTCGTTTTCATCGTGCGCCATGAGACGACTATTGGAAGTCGAAACGCGCCCAGCAAGAGAGAAAAGGCAGTCGCCGTACCGCAGCGTAGAAGGACCGACGCCAGCGCAGAGGGGGCGATCTCCTGTTCCCCACACATCGCGGGCGATGGCGCTCGAACCATTGAAAACACGGGAGAAAGTAGCTCAAGCGGTGCAACGCCACCTCGGACGTGTCTCCGGGCGCGGCCTAAAAACAATGTGCAGACAACCAGTTAGGACCGAAGGTCCGGCAGCGGGGACACCCGCTTTATCTTGCCGTCCGTCGGTTGGGTTGTAAGCATCCGGTTCCTGCACAGTTCTGCTGGCATGCTCTGGCGGTCCATATCGGGTTCCTTCGCACATGAGAGGATCTCCCGTGGGGTCGAGACACTTCGAGAACAAGGCGCGGCGCGAATGGTGGTCGGTCCACATCGAGGCGTGGCGCCGGAGCGGCCTGTCGCAGCGTCGTTACTGTCGTCGTCATCGCCTTGCGGAGACGACGTTCTCGCGCTAGCTGAAGGTGCTGGTGGGCGACAAACCCTTGCATACGACGATGGGAATCGAGCTGGAGAAACGGCTCGAACGTCGCCGTCGGAAGGGCAAACCGCTGTCGATCGGCAAGCAGTCGAAGGCAGTCCAGGCGTTCTGGGCGATGCATGTCGAAGCGCTGAACTGGAGCGGTCTGAGCGTCACTCACTACGCGACCGCCCTCGACCTCTCTGCGCATAGCCTGCGTCGATGGCGCGATCTGTTCGACGCGGAGGCGATATCGATCGACTGGCGCTCGCGACTTCATCCAAGCGCCCGCCCGCCGATAAGCAGCGGTGCTAGCAGCGCTGCTAAGCCACCGCCTGTCGAAATGACCTTGACACGGCCGCCGACAGCCGAACTGGCAAATGATCGACGGTCAGACAGACGCAGCTTCACCGATGAGGAGAAGCGGGCGATCGTGATGGAGTCGGAGGCGCCCGGGGTGAGCGCCGCGGCCGTCTGCCGACGCCATGACATCTCCACCAGCATGATGTTCCGTTGGCGCGTCCAGTTCGGCTTCGGGCGAGACAAGCCAGCCAGGCTCGCGCTGGTCAGAGTGGCCGGAAAGGAAGAGAGGGGCGGCATGGGCGGAAGCGCGCTCGTGCTGCAGGATCTTCTGCCAATCCCCGACGGAATGGCCGCGGTCGATCTGTCCGACGGCCGCCGCGTCTTCGCACCCGCCGGCGCCGATCCAGAAGCGGTTCGGCGGCACGTCGCCGAACGGGAGGATGCGCGTCTCTTATTACAACGAGCTCCGGACTCACCTGTCACTGAACAAAGACGCCCCGATCCATCGACCGCTCCAACGGGTCGGGCGGATCATGTCAGTGCCCGTCCTCGGTGGCCTGCACCGCCAATACTGTCGGACGTAGTTTCTGATAGCGACAGGTGCTGGGATTCGGCAGCGAGACCGCGGTCAGCCCGTGATCACATCGCGGAAGCGCGGCTTGCGTTTCTCGGCGAAGGCGCGGACCCCTTCGCGCGATTCCTCACTCTGATAATAAAGGCTGAGCGCCTGCATCCCCAAGCCGGCGATGCCGCGGATATGATCCGTATCGGCGTTGAACGAGCGCTTGGCGATGGCGAGGGCGGTCGGGCTGCGCTCGCGGATCTCGTCGCACCAGCGCGCCACCTCGACGTCCAGCCGGTCATGCGGCACGACGGCGTTCACCAGCCCCATCGCCAGCGCCTCCTGCGCCGTGTAACGCCGGCAGAGATACCACATCTCGCGCGCCTTCTTCTCGCCGACGACGCGGGCGAGATAAGCCGTGCCGAAGCCAGGGTCGACCGAGCCAACCTTGGGGCCGACTTGGCCAAACACTGCTTGGTCGGAGGCGATCGTGAGGTCGCAAAGCGTTGCCAGCACATTGCCGCCGCCGATGGCATATCCCTGAACCCGGGCGATCACCGGCTTTGGCACGTCGCGGATGATGCTGTGCAGCTCCTCGATCGGCAGCCCGATAATGCCGCGACCGTCATAGTGGCCGTCATGGGCCGATTGGTCGCCGCCGGTGCAGAACGCCTTCTCGCCGGCACCGGCAAGCACGATCGCGGCAACCGACTTGTCCCAGCCCGCGCGATTCAATGCGTCGATCAGTTCGACGCAGGTCTTGCCGCGAAACGCGTTCAGGACCTGCGGGCGGTTGATGGTAATGCGCGCCACGCTGTCGGTCGGCTCGAACAGTATGTCCTCGTAGAGCATATCCGCCTCCCAGTCCGGGGCCGGCTCGTCTGCCTCGCGAAGCGCCGGAGCCGCAGGTTGCCGCGGCTGCGACCGAGGGTGCCATGACCTGGATCAATGCAGCGCACGGGCCGCGAGCCGTCAGCCCGCGGCGATGTCCGCACCGCCGAGATAGGCTTCTTGCACCGCCTTGCTGCGCCGGATCGCCTGCGGCTCGCCGCTCTCCAGAATGCGGCCGTTGACCATTACCGTGAGCTGATGGGCGATGCTGAACACCGCGTCCATGTCGTGCTCGACCAGGACGATTGCGTGGTCGGCGGCCAAGCCCGCGATCAGCGCCGTCATCTGCGCAGATTCCTCCGTGCCCATGCCGGCGAGCGGCTCGTCGAGCAGCAGCACCTTCGGCACGGTAGCGAGCGTCACGGCGATCTCGAGCTGGCGCTGCTGGCCGTGCGACAGCAAGCCCGCAACGCGGCTGGCCTCGCGCTGAAGCCCGACGAACTCGAGTGCCCGCTCGGCGGCGGCGTTGACCGCGCCGTAGGAGCGCGCTGGGCGGAAGAACCGCATCGACGTGCCGAGCCGCGATTGCGCGGCGAGCCGGCAATTCTCGAAGACGGTGAAGCGCGGGAAAATATTGGTCCGCTGATAGCTGCGGCCGATGCCGAGCCGCGCAATCCGGTGCGGCGGCAGGCCGGCGATCTCGTGCCCTTGGCAGCGGACGCTGCCGGAGCTCGGCGTCAGATCGCCCGACAGCAGGTTGATCAGCGTCGTCTTGCCGGCCCCGTTCGGGCCGATGACGGCATGCACCTGGCCGAGCCGGGCCTCGAGCGAGACGGCGTTCACCGCGACGAGGCCGTCAAAGCGCTTCGACAGGTCGCAGACCCTGAGGATCGGCTCCGTCATGCCGACGCGCGCCCCGCGCCGACGCATGCGCCGGCGAGCGTCACGCCTGCTCCTCCGCCTCCTGCGCGAAGTCGCCGCGCTCGCCGGCGGCGAGCCTGGCGAGGCGCGGATAGGCCGCCAACATCGCCGGCATGATCATGTCGACCGGAACGTCGGCGTAGCTGCCGCGCTGTCGCAGATACTCCATATGTGCCCGCCCGCTTCGATCGAACGGATGAAGCAGCGCATCCGCCCGGCCGTCGAAGTCGAGCGCGTGCAGGCCGAACCTCTCGCAGAGGCTGAGATTGAAAGTGGGCGTCGCCTTCACCCAGCCACCGTCGAGCCACAGCTCGGTGATGCCGTGATAGATGAAAACGTCGCCGCCGATGAGCTGCAGCAGACGCGGCGTCGCGAGATGATTGCGGACATCGGCGAACCCGAGCCTGGCCGGGATGCCGCGTGCCCTGGCCGCGGCCGCGAGCAGCGCCGCCTTGCCGACGCAATATCCGCGACCCCTGGCCAGCACCGCGCCGGCGCGATAGGTATCGGTGTCGTCGTAGGGCATGTAGGGGTCGTAGCGGATCTCGTCGCGCACGGCGTAGTAGAGCTTGACCGCGGCCGAGACGGGGTCGTGCGTGTGGCCCGCGACGCGCGCCGCGAAAGCGACGACGTCGGGGTGGTCGCTGTCGACGAAGCGGCCGGACCGCAAAAGAACCTCGTCGATCTCGGCCGGGGCTGCGCTCTCGGTCATGTCTCACCTGTCTCATCTTGCGTCGATCGCCGCCGGGCTCGGGTCACGCTCTCGCGGCCTTCTTGCGCGGCCGCCGGTCGCCGAGCGCGGCCGTCCAAGGCCGCTGAGCGATGATCTTCAGCATGGTGGAGATGCTGATCGAGCGGAAGGTGGCGAGCGCGTGCTCGTCGATCTCGCCGAGCACGAGGCGCAGGGCGCGGCCGGCATCGGTATTCGGTCGCGGATCGTCGCCGCCCGCATCCGCCTCGATCGGCTCGAAGATCTCGATTACGTCCATCAGCGTCAGGCGCTTGGGATTGCCGGCGAAGCGGTAGCCGCCGCCGACCCCGCGCGTGGAGTCGACAATGCCGGCGCGGCCGAGATCGCGCAGCACCTTGGCCAGATGATGCAGCGAAATGCCGTATTTGTCGGCTATCTCCGCCGCGGCGAGCTGGCGCGCGGGATCGGCGGCCAACTCGAGCACGGCGAAGAGAGCAAAGCAGGTGGCTTTCTGCAGCTTCATGCGCGCTCCGGCAGTGGCTTGGTCATCGTTGCACGCCCATCCTCACTCGAGCGTCGTCTCGAGCTCGATGAAGGGCCCCGCCATCATGCCTTGGCTGCGGAAGAACGACAGGATCGTGGTGTTGTCGCGCGCCAGCATGGTGCGGACGCTGACCACGCCGATCTTGCGGAAGCGATCGCAAATGGCGTCGAAGAGCTGCGTGCCGACGCCCTTGAGGCGGCTCTTCGGCCGGACCTGAATGGCGAAGATCCAACCGCAGGGCGGCGAGCCGAATTCCCAGGCGCGCGTCTCGCCGATGACAAAGCCTTCGATGCGGCTCTGGCGCTCGGCCACGAGAAAGAAGCGCTCGTCGCGCCGTCGCGCGCCATAGCGCTCGAACAGGTCTTGCCAGTAGTCCGGCTTGGCGAGGCCGGTGACCTCCTCGTCGAGCGCGATCACCGATGGCACGTCCGCCGCTACGGCGGCTCGGATCCGCAACGTTGCGCCGGCCTCGGCTGCTGTTACTGTCTTCATTGATCGCCTCGATGTGCCGGGTGCCGGCGACTGCTTATCCGGGCAGCGCCGCCGCGTCAATCTGTCGCGCCGCTTGGCTCGCCGGGAGTGCCCGGGCTTCACGGTCTTTCGCCGGTCTCGACGCCGCACGCCGGCAGCCAGCCTGCTTGACAAGCTGACGCACCGGGAGGTCAATGTAAATAGGTAATTCGGTACTGGTATATATGTTTTGGCGATCGGGGGGCGGTGCGTTGACCGCCCGCCACCACGCGGTGTGGGGGAACGAAAGGGGACGGCACATGCGGGACAACACTGTCATCGCGGACCGGACGGTCCAGCCGACCAGGCTCGAATTCGCCGAGCGCTTCAATGTTGCCGTGCCCTTCATCGATCGCCACCTCGGGGAAGGCAACGGCGCGAGGACCGCCATTCGCACTGCCGCCGAGGAGGTGACCTACGCCGCGCTTGCCGAGCGGGTGGCGCGTTGCGGCAATGTGCTGCGCCGGCTCGGTCTTGCGCCGGGGGCGCGGCTGCTCATGGCGGTCAAGGACTGTCCGGAGTTCTTCTACCTGTTCTGGGGCGCGATCAAGGCAGGGATCGTGCCGGTGCCGGTCAATACGCTGCTGCGCGCCGACGATTACGCCTACATGATCGAGGATTCCGCCTGCGGCGCCGTCGCCTACTCGCCGGAGTTCGCCGGCGAGATCGAGCCGGCGCTGGCGCGCGCAGCGCACAAGCCCGCGCATGTGTTGCGCGTGGACGGCGAGGGGCGGACCTTGCGCGCTCTGCTCGGCGAAGCGCCCGGCAGCCTTGCCGCGGCGCCGGCGAGCGCCGGCGACGACTGCTTCTGGCTCTATTCCTCCGGCTCGACCGGCCGCCCGAAAGGCGCTGTCCACGCCCATCGCGACATGGTCGTGACGAGCCAGCTCTATGGCGTCGACGTGCTCGACATCGGCGCCGACGACATCTGCTTCTCCGCCGCCAAGTTGTTCTTCGCCTATGGGCTCGGCAACGGCATGACCTTCCCGCTCTGGTCCGGCGCCACCGCCGTGCTGATGCCGGAGCGACCGACGCCGCAATCGACCTTCGCCATGATCGAGCGCTTCCGCCCGACGCTCTATTTCGGCGTGCCGACGCTTTACGCCGCGCAGATCCAGGCGCTCGAGACGGCGCGGCCCGATCTCTCCTCGATCCGCTGCTGCGTCTCGGCTGGAGAGGCGCTGCCCGCGCACATATTCCACAAGTGGCGCGCGCTCACCGGCAGCGTGATCCTCGACGGCATCGGCTCGACCGAGGCGCTGCACATCTTCATCTCGAACCGCGTCGACGATATTGCGCCCGGCACGAGCGGGCGGGTCGTGGCCGGCTATGACGCCAAGATCCTCGACGAGCACGGCTCGCCGGTTCGGGCCGGCGACGCCGGACAGCTCTTCATCCGCGGCGGCTCGACGGCGAAGTACTACTGGAACAATCCAGAGCGCACCCGGCACACCATGGTCGAGGGCTGGCTCAATACCGGCGACACTTACCTGCAGGACACGAGCGGCCACTACGTCTATTGCGGCCGCAACGACGACATGCTCAAGGTCGGCGGCATCTGGTGCTCGCCCTTCGAGATCGAGACCAAGCTCGGCGAGCATTCCGGCGTGCTCGAGGCGGCCGTGGTTGGCCGCGCCGATTCCGACGGACTGGTCAAGCCGGAGGCCTGGGTCGTCCTGAAGCAGCCGCAGGCCGATCTGCCCGGGGTCGAGCAAGAGCTCGTGCGCCACTGCAAGGCCGAGCTCGCTGCCTACAAGTATCCGCGCTGGTTTCATTTCGTGCCGGAGCTGCCGAAGACGGCGACGGGCAAGATCCAGCGCTTCAAGCTGCGCGCGCAAGCGCGCCGGCGCCCGGGTGAGGCAAGGGATACAATGGCCGAAGGAGCTTCCACATGACCGGCATCGCCGAGGCCATGGTGAACGACCCCGCTCCGGGCTGCCGGGTAGCGTAGGCGCATCGGACCGGGCTTGGCCGCGCCGGCGCTCCGGCCGGTTCGGGAGGTGGATTGATCCAGATCAAATACAGCGCCGGCGCGGCGGCGCAGAGTTTCATCTCAAATCGGTATTTTAGTACCGAATAACGCGGTGGAGGAGACCGGATGAAGGCGAGCTTGGTTCCCGGGGTCGTATTTGAGCGGCGGCTCGGCGTCGACGACACGCGCACCATCGGCTTTATGGGCGAGGGGGGGCGGGTCTACGCGACCCCGGCGCTGGTGCGGGACATCGAGCAGGCCTGCCGCGACGGCCTATTGCAGCATCTCGATGCCGGCGAGGATTCCGTCGGCACGCGCATCGAGCTCGATCACCTGGCGCCGACACTGCTCGGCATGGCGGTCGACATTCGCGCCGCGATCGCCGAGGTGAAGGGGCGGCTGGTCACCTTCGAGATCACGGCGCGAGACGCCGTCGATCAGATCGCACGCGGCAAGCATGTGCGCTTCGTCACCGACGTGCAGAAGACGCTCGAGCGGCTCAACGCCAAGGCGGAGAAGGCGAGAGCCGCGGGAGCCGCGATCTCATGACGGCGGCGGCGGACATGGCGAAGCGCGTCCCGACATATTGCTACCAATGCGTCGCCGGGCCCGACTTGCTGACCGTCCGCGTCGAGGACGGCGTGGCGCTGGCGGTCGAGCCCAATTACTGCGCCGCCGATATCCATCCCGGCGCCGGCCGCGTCTGCGTCAAGGCGTATGGCCTGGTGCAGAAGACCTACAACCCGCATCGCATCCTGACGCCGATGAAGCGCACCAATCCCAAGAAGGGGCGCGACGAGGAGCCGGGTTTCGTGCCGATCTCGTGGGACGAGGCGCTCGGCCTCATCGCCGAGAAGCTCAAGGCAGTGCGCGCGAGCGGGCTGCTCGATGCCTCGGGATATCCGAAGGTGGCCGCCAGCTTCGGCGGCGGCGGTACGCCGCAATCCTACATGGGAACCTTTCCCGCCTTCCTCTCCGCCTGGGGCCCGGTCGATATGGGCTTCGGCAGCGGCCAAGGCGTCAAGTGCTATCACTCCGAGCATCTCTACGGCGAACTCTGGCATCGCGCCTTCACCGTCTCGCCGGATACGCCGTCCTGCCGCTACATCATTTCGCTGGGCAGCAACACCGAAGCCTCGGGCGGCGTGGTCGGCGTCAAGCGCCACGCGGACGCCCGCATTCGCGGCCTGAAGCGCGTGCAGGTGGAGCCGCATCTCTCGGTGACCGGCGCCTGCTCCGCCGAATGGGTCCCGATCCGGCCGAAGACCGATGCGGCGTTCCTCTACGCCGTCATTCATGTGCTGCTGCATGAGGCGCCGCGCGCCAGCCTCGACCTCGCCTTCCTCGGGCAGCGAACGGCCTCCCCGTATCTTGTCGGCGCCCAGGGCTACTACCTGCGCGATCCCGGCAGCGGCAAGCCGCTCATCTGGGATCGCGCGCGCAACCGGGCGGTGCCGTACGACACGGCCGGTGCCGAGCCGGCGCTCGAGGGCAGCTTCACCGCGGCGGCAATCGAGCGCGGCGCCGATGGCGAGCGTCTCGCCGAGGGCGCGCTCGCCGGCACGACGGCGTTCAGCAAACTCGTCGCGCATATGAGCTCCTATACGCCGGAATGGGCTGCGGGAATTTGCGACGTGCCGGCGGCGACCATCCGCCGCGTCGCCGGCGACTTTCTCGCGGCGGCTTGCGTCGGCGAGACCGTCGAGATCGACAGCGCGACTTTGCCGTTCCGCCCGGTCGCCATTACGCTGGGCAAGACGGTCAATAACGGCTGGGGCGGCTATGAATGCTGCTGGGCCCGCACGGTGGCGGTGGCGCTCGTCGGCGCGCTCGAAGTTCCCGGCGGCACGCTCGGAACCACGGTGCGCCTCAATCGGCCGATGTCCGACCGCATCGGCAGTGTCAAGCCGGGTCCCGACGGGTTCATGGACTACCCCTTCAACCCGACCGATGAGGCGCACTGGTCGCCGCGGCCTAACATCCGCAATGCCTATCGCACGCTGGTGCCGCTGGCCGCCAACGGTCCGTGGAGCCAGGCGCTGGGGCCCACCCATCTCGCCTGGATGTTCCTCGACGGCACGCCGGCGGGACTGCCGGAGGTGACCTTTCCCGAGATCTGGTTTCTCTATCGCACCAATCCCGCGATCTCGTTCTGGGACACGGCGGCGCTCGCCGGCAAGATGGCGCGTTTTCCCTTCGTCGTCGCCTTCGCCTATACGCACGACGAATCGAACCACATGGCCGACATTCTGCTGCCGGAATGCACCGATCTCGAGGGGCTGCAGCTCATCCGCATCGGCGGCACGAAATTCGTCGAGCAGTTCTGGGACGAGGAGGGCTTCGCGCTGCGCCAGCCCGTGGTGGCGGCCGAAGGCGCGGCGCGCGACTTCACCGACATCGCCACGGAGCTCGCGCAGCGGACCGGCCTGCTCGAGCCCTACAACGCCGCCATCAATCGCGGTGCCGCCGGCGTTCCGCTCAAGACCGCTTCCTATGATTTCAGCCTGGACGTCGCAACGCCCCATGGCCGAGACGCGATCTGGGACGCCGCCTGCCGCGCCGCCAGCGCCGAGGTCACCGACGGCGCCGCCGGCGACGGGCTCGACTGGTACAAGGCGCATGGTTTCCGCACACGCCCCTTCGCCCGCGGCGACTGGTATCTCTATCCCGCGCTCGAGCGCCAGGGCCTGCGCTTCGAGCTCCCCTATCAGGAACGGCTCTTCCGCATCGGCCAGGAGTTGGGGCGGCGCCTGCACGCGCACGGCATGACCTGGTGGGACAATCAGCTGGCGGAGTATCAGGCGCTGCCGGCGTGGAAGGATTTTCCCGCGCTCTGGGAAAAGGCGGTGGTCGAGAGCGGCGGCACGCCGCAGGACTTCCCGTTCTGGCTCGTCACCGCGCGAAGCATGCAATACGCCTGGGGCGCCAATGTCAGCGTGCAAATGATCCACGAGGTGGCGTCCAACATTGCCGGCCACGGCGGCGTCGTCATCAACGGGGATACGGCGGCCCGGCTCGGCATCGACGAGGGCGATCTCATCGAGATCCGCACGCCGCGCCGCGCTACGCGTGGCCGCGCCGTGCTGCGCCAGGGCATTCGCCCGGACACGCTCCTCATGGTGGGGCAGTTCGACCACTGGGCGACGCCCTTCGCCCGCGACCTCGGCGTCCCCAGCATGAACACGCTGGTGCCGCTCTCGCTCGAGCTCACCGATGCCACCGGCTCGGGCGCCGATCTCGTGCGCGTCGGCCTCGCGCGCGTCGGAGGCCGGCGATGACGCGCTGGGCGATGGTCGCCGATCTCCGCCGCTGCGTCGGCTGCCAGACCTGCACGGCGGCGTGCAAGCAGGCCAATGGCACGCCGCCCGGCGTGCAGTGGCGCCGCGTGATCGACATGGAGACGGGACATTATCCCGACGTCCGCCGCGCTTTCGTGCCGGTCGGCTGCATGCATTGCGATGCGCCCCCTTGCCTCGATGTATGCCCCTCGACGGCGACGCGAAAGCGCGCCGACGGCATCGTTACCATCGATTACGATCTCTGCATCGGCTGCAGCTATTGCGCCGTCGCCTGCCCTTACCAGGCGCGCCACAAGACCGACCGCGCGAGCTTCGCTTATGGCGCGGGACCGAGCGCGGCGGAATCGGCGCGCTTCGACGAGCGGCGCCTGGCGGTGGCGACGAAATGCACTTTCTGCGTCGATCGCATCGATGCCGGACGGGAAAAGGGCCAGACGCCGGGCGTCGATCCCGAGGCGTCGCCGGCCTGCGTCAACTCCTGCATCGCCGGCGCGCTCCATTTCGGCGACATCGACGAGCCCGCAAGCAACGTGTCGCGATTGCTGGCGGAGAACCAATATTTCCGCATGCATGAGGAGCTCGGCACCGGCCCCGGCATGTATTACCTCTGGGACTAGCCATGGACCGCATCGCGCCCTGGCCGCAGACGAATTGGGACCGCCGCGCCGCCGGCAACTTCATCGGCGGCGGCACTGGCGGCGGCCTCGCCATCGTCGCCGCGGTGAGCACGCTGGCGAGCGGCGCGGCCGCGCCTCGTGCCTTCGCGGCGGCGGCGCTCTTCATCGCCGCCGGGCTCTTGCTCGTATGGCTCGAAATCGGGCGGCCTTGGCGATTTCTCCACGTCTTCTTCCATCCGCAGGCCTCATGGATGACGCGGGAAGCGCTGGTGGCGCCGCCGCTCCTGCTCGCGCTCGCCGCCGCCGCGTGGCATGGCGGCATGGCGCTCGCCATCGTTAGCCTTCTGCTGGCGCTCGCTTTCGTCTATTGCCAGGCGCGTATGCTCCGCGCCTCCCGTGGCATTCCCGCCTGGCGCGCGCCGCGCATCGTGCCGCTGATGCTCGCCACCGCGTTTGCCGAAGGGACGGGGGCGTTCCTGATGCTGACGCCGCGCGCCGGCGCCGTCATGCTCGTCCTGGCGCTCGTCGCCATCGCTGCACGCTTTATCGCCTGGACCGCCTATGGCCGACAGCTGGCGCATGGCGGCGCACCGGCAGCGGCACTCGCGGCGCTGCGCGCCATCGACCTGCCGGTGCTCGCCCTCGGCACCCTCTTGCCCGCCGCTCTCCTTTTCGCCGCCTTCGGCTTTGCCACCCTCGCTGGTCCGATGGCGCTGGCGGCGGGAGCGCTCGCCCTCGCCGCGGGCTGGCTGATCAAGGCGGTGATCGTCACCCGCGCCGCCTTCAATCAGGGATTTGCCTTGCCGCATCTGCCGCGGCTTTCGGCGGGCAGAGACGCCGGCACCCGACCGGGATGGAGCTGAGCCATGGCCACGCACGCAGCGCGCAAGCGGGACAACGCTCGAGGACACGCCTATTTCTCGCCCGATGTGGAGACCATGCCGCGCAAGCAGCTGCAGCGGCTGCAATTCGATCGGCTGCGGCGCGTCCTGCACCATGCCTACGCCAATGTGCCGCATTACCGCCGAAGCTTCGAGGCCGCGAAGGTCTCGCCCTTCGAGTTGCGCGGTCTCGGCGATGTTCGCCGCTTTCCCTTCACCACGAAAGCCGATCTGCGAGACAATTATCCCTTCGGCCTTTTCGCCGTGCCGCGCGAGACGCTGATCCGCCTCCATGCCTCGTCCGGGACGACGGGGAAGCCGACCGTGGTCGGCTACACCGCCGCCGATCTCGCCAATTGGGCGCTGCTCATGGCACGCTCGCTAGTCACCGCCGGCGTTCATGCCGGCGACATCGTGCACAACGCCTATGGCTATGGCCTCTTCACCGGCGGGCTCGGCACCCATGACGGCGCACAGCGGCTTGGATGCACCGTCGTGCCGGCCTCGGGCGGCGGCACCGAGCGCCAAGTCACCTTGATGAGCGATTTCGGCGCCACCGTGCTGTGCGCGACACCCTCCTATGCGCTCAACATCGCCGAGGTGGCCGAGCGCCTGGGCGTCGATCTCCGCCGCGGCCCGCTGCGCGTCGGCCTCTTCGGCGCCGAGCCATGGAGCGACGGGCTGCGCCGCGCGCTGGAAAGCCGCTTGGGGATCAGGGCCATCGACGTCTACGGCCTCTCCGAGATCATGGGGCCGGGGGTCGCCATCGAGTGCCATGAGGCGCAGGCGGGGCTCCATGCCTGGGAGGATCATTTCCTCTTCGAGATCATCGATCCCGAAAGCGGCGAGCCGCGCGAGATGGGCGAGACCGGCGAGCTGGTTATCACGACGCTGACCAAGGAAGCGCTGCCGATGGTTCGCTATCGCACGCGTGACATCACCCGGCTCACCGATGAGCCTTGCCGCTGCGGCCGCACCCATCTGCGCCTGTGGCGCATCACCGGGCGCAGCGACGACATGCTGATCGTGCGCGGCGTCAACGTCTATCCCTCGCAGATCGAGGCAACGCTGGTGGGGCTACACGGCATCGCGCCCTATTATCAGGTGGTGGTGGAGCGCAGCGGCGCCCTCGATCACGTGACGCTCGAGGTCGAGGCCGATCCGACCGTCGCGGTCGATGACGAAGCGGCGCGCCGTTCGCTAGCCGCTGCCGTCGCGCATCATCTGAAATCCCTGCTCGGTATCTCCTGCGATGTGGCGGTGAAGCGGCCGGGCGAGGTGCCGCGCTCGGAGGGCAAGGCGGTGCGCGTCCGCGATCTGCGGCTGAAGTCGCGGCCCTAGGCAGGGGAGGGAAGACGCACCCATGGATTTCCGGCGACACGTCTCGCGCGCGCTCCACGAGGACCATCTAGCGACGATTGCCCTGCTCGAGCGGCTCGAGACGCTGCTCGGGCGCCAGCGCCCGAGGCGGCCGCCGCCGCCCGCCGACGCCGATGCCGCGCGGCTGCTGAAGGAACTGATCGCCGCGCTCGAAACCGAGATCGGCCCGCATTTCGCCTTCGAGGAAGCGAGCATCTTTCCCCTCCTGGCCGAGGCCGGCGATGGTGAAATGGCGGCCTATCTGCTCGAGGAGCATCAGGCGATCCTGCCGCTCGCGCATCGCCTTGTGGAGATCGCCAAGAGCGCGCGCGCCGCGGGATTCGCCGCCGAGGCCTGGACGCAATTCCACGCGACCGGCGCGGAGCTGATCGAGCGGCTCGTCTCCCATGTGCAGAAGGAGGAGATGGGTCTGCTGCCGGCGCTCGACGACCTGCTGGACGAAGAAGCGGACGGGCGCCTCGCCGTCGAATTGGCGGCGAGGCGCTGACCCCTGCGAGAGAGGAGGACAACCCGATGAAACAACCTTCCGAGCCGCATGCGGCGCCGCCGCCGATATCGATCCGGCCGCTGGCCGCGGCCGACCTCGACGCCGTGGTGGCGATCGACAAGGCCGTCTCCGGCCGCTCGCGTCGCGGCTTCTATGAAAAGCGCCTGGCGCATCTGGCGCGTGAGCCGGCAGCCTTCGTGGCGCTGGGCGCGGAGCGCGACGGCAGGCTTGTGGGCTTCGTCTTGGCGCGGCTCTACGAAGGCGAGTTCGGCGGCAAGGTCCCCGAAGCCGCGCTCGATGCCATCGGCGTAGCGGCAGACGCGCGGCTTCGGGGAGTCGGCAGCCGGCTTCTCGACGGCATGGCGGCGGCGATGCGCATCCACGGCATCACCGAGATCGCGACCCAGACCGACTGGTCCGACACCGACCTCACGGGATTTTTTGCCGAGACCGGATTCTCGCTGGCGCCGCGCCTCGTGCTGGAGCGCGCCGTCGGCGGGACGAGCATCGGATGACGGAGAGGAGAGGAGCCATGCCCGCACCCGGGACCAAGCCGCAGCGCGCAATCGGCGGCGCCGAGATCGATTACAGCAGCGCCTCGGGCGACGATTTCGAGGCGCTGTCCCATGACTGCGTGCCCGTCCGCTCGATGACCCGCGGCGATCTCGACGGCATCCTCGCCATCGACCGCGGCATCACCGGCCGCGACCGCACCGCCTATTTCAAGCGCAAATTCGCCGAAGTTATGGACGAGTCCGGCGTGCGCGTCTCCCTCGTCGCCGAGCTCGACGGCAGGGTCTGCGGCTTCATCATGGTGCGGGTCGAGTTCGGTGAGTTCGGCAGCCTCGAGCCGGAAGCGGTCGTCGACACCATCGGCGTCGCGGCGAGCCACGGCCACAAGGGCGTGGGCAGCGCGCTCCTGTCGCAGCTCATGACCAACCTCCAGGGCCTGCGCGTCGAGCGCATGCGCACCGAGGTCGAGTGGAACCATTTCGGCCTGTTGAGCTTCCTCGACCGCATGGGCTTCCGCCCGCACCGCCGCTTGGCGCTGCGGCGCCGGGTGGGCTAGACGGGGAATCAGCCGAGGATCAGCGGCAGGCGCCGGGGGCCGCGCACGGTGCCTTCGGACCACGCCACCTGCTGCGACAGGTCGAGGCGGAACTCGGGGATGCGCTTCAGGAATTCCTCGACCGCCACCGTCATCTCCATGCGCGCCAGGTTCGAGCCGACGCAGCGGTGGATGCCGAGCCCGAACGCCGCGTGCCGGTTTTCCTTGCGGTCGATGATCACCTTGTCGGCGTCGGGGAACATGGCGGGATCGCGGTTGGCGGCGGGAAACGACAGTAGCAGCATGTTGCCGGGCTTGATCGGGCAGCCGCCGACAATCGTCTCCTTGACCACCTCGCGCGCCATGGTGACCGGCGCATAGGCGCGCAGGAACTCCTCGATGGCGAATGGCATCAGCGCCGGCTCGGCGATGAGCCGGCGGCGGTCGGCTTGCGTCTTGGCGAGATGCCAAAGCGAAGAGCCGATGGCGCTCCAGGTGGTGTCGATGCCGGCGATCAACAGCAGGCGCAGCGTGCCGAGGAGGTGGTCCTGCGACAGCGGCTCGCCCTCCTCGCGCACCGCGAGCAGGTCGGCGATGAGATTGTTGCCGCCGTCGCGCCCCACGCGCTCCACATGCCCGGCGAAATACTCCGTCATCTCGCGGGCGGCGGTCATCACCGCTTCTTCCTCGGTGATGCCGACCTCCAGGATCTGGTGGATCCAGTCGATGAAGCGCGCGCTGTCGCTTTCGGGAACGCCGAGCATGAAGGCGATGATGCGCACCGGGATGTGGCGGGAATAGGCCTGTGCCGCATCGACCGTCGTCTCGCCGATGAAGCGGTCGATGAGCTCGTTGCAGGTGGCGCGCGCCTTGGGCTCCAGCTTCTTCACCGCGTCGGAGGTGAAGGGCGGCAGCAGGATCTGCTTTGCCCGCTTGTGATACGGCGGATCCGAGGTGATGGGCGGGCTGGGCGCCGGGTTTTCCGGCCGCATCTCGCGCAGCACCACGCGTCGCGAGGAGAAATGCTCGCTGTCATGAGCGATGGCCTTCACATCCTCGTAGCGCGTCGGCAGATAGGCGCCCATGAAGCGGTCCGTATGCGCGATGGGGCAGGTTTTGCGCAGTTGGTCCCAGATGGGATAGGGGTTCTCGTTCCACTTGCGGTCGAGATGATCCCAGTCGGTGGCCCAGTCGCTGACCGGCGGACGCGTGGTCATGGCGCGCTCCCTCGTGCTGTCATTCTTCGATGATGTCGATGGCGAATTCCGGGCAATTCGCCTTGGCGAGCCGCGCCTTCTCCTCGAGCTCCGGAGGCACGGTGCCGTCGCCCGCCGGCTGCGCGTTGCCGAACTTGTCGAGAACGACCAGCTCCGGCGCCAGCGCCTTACAGCGATTGTGGCCCTGGCACTTCTCGGCGTCGATGCGAAGCTTCAGCGTCTTTCGTGCAGCCATGAGACAAGCCTCCCGTGACGTGCCGGCGATGACCGTGGCGCGCGGGAGAGGGTGCCCTGTCCTGGCGCCGACGGCAAGCCCGCGCCGCCGGATCGCTTTCAGCTGTGCAACTGCTCGTACTTTGCCAGCAGCTCCCCGCGCGTCTCACGGAAATCCGGATGCGGCAAGATGCAATCGGCGGGGCAGACGAGCTTGCATTGCGGCTCGTCCTCGGCGCCGACGCATTCGGTGCAGCGCAAGGGGTCGATGACGTAGATCCCATCGCCGACGGTGATCGCCTCGTTCGGGCAGACCGGGCGGCAGGCATCGCAATTGGTGCAGGTGTCGATGATGGTGAGCGCCATGGGTAAACCTCCTTCCCCGCCGCGTCAGGACGCCCTGGCCAGCTCACCCAGCCGCGCCAGTTTCTCGTGGCGAAACGCGCCCCAGAGCGCCGCGCCGATCGCGCCGGCATAGATCGAATTCGGGATGGCGGCGCACGGGATAGGCCAGCTTCTCCTTGGCCATCGCCTCCTGCATCGCGGCGACCAGACCGTCGTCGAGCGCAAGACCGCCGGTCATGAGCACGGCGCCGTCGATGGTGCCGATGCTCTTCAGCAGCTTGGCCAGGCGATCAGCCATGGAGGAATGAATGCCCTTCAGGATGTTAGGCGCCGTGATGCCGCGCGAGACCATGTTGATGACGTCGGTCTCGGCCAGCACGGCGCAGATGCCGCTCACCTTCTCCGGGTTGTCGGCTTGCTTGGAGAGCATGCCGATCTCGTCATGGGCGATGCCGAGATAGCGGGCAATGTTTTCGAGAAACTGGCCGGAGCCCGAGGCGCACTGGCTCGTCATCTTGTAGCTCAGCACCTTGCCCCTCGCGTCGAGGCGGATGGCGCGGCCGTGCAAGGCGCCGACATCGAGCGCCGCGCGCGCCTCGGGATCGAGGAAGATGGCGCCGCGCCCATGCGTGGTCATGGAGTAGAAATGCCCGGTGTGGAAGGTCAGCGCCTCGCCTTCGCCGGTGGTGGCGACATAGGCGACGTCGTCCCGCTTTATTCCGGCCTCCTCGAGGATGCCGTCATAGGTCAGCTCGGCGAGCTTGAAGGGATCGCGCTGGCGCACGCGCTCGGTGCGACGCACCAGCCAGCGCGTCTTGTCGCCCTGCGCCTCGAACAACACGGCTTTGACGGCGCCGGTGCCGACATCGATGCCTGCGGTTACGGCCATGGCTTTGCTCTCCGTCAGTTCTCGACCGCGCGGCGGGCAAAGGCGGCGGCGCCCAACGCACCGGTGTAGATCGAGTCGGGATTGATGTTGATGACGACTTCGCCGTAATTCTCGCGGACGAGCTGCCGCAGCTCCTTCACCGCGGCCTCGTTCTTGGCGACGCCGCCGGTGAAAGTGAATTGATCCCGCACCCCGCCCGAGCGCGAGATGATCGACATCGCACGCAGGATGATGGAGCGGTGGAGGCCGGCCATGATGTCCTCGCGCTTCTCGCCCAGCGCCAGCCGGTCGCGCAGCTCGGCGCCGGCGAACACCGTGCAGGTCGAGTTGATGCGCACGGTGCGGGTGGCCTTCATCGCCATCGGGCCGAGCTCGTGCAGGCCCATGTTCATCTCGTCGGCGATGTAGCCGAGATAGCGGCCGCAACCGGCGGCGCAGCGGTCGTTCATCTGAAAATTTTCGACGATGCCGACGGGGTCGACCTGGATGGCCTTGGTGTCCTGGCCGCCGATGTCGAGCACGGTGCGTGTTTGCGGGTACATGATGTGGGCGCCCAGGCCGTGGCAGAGGATCTCCGACCGGATGTGCTCCTTAGAGAAGGGCAGCGTCACCCGCCCGTAGCCGGTGCCGACGAGATAGGTTTGCTCGAGCGGGATCTCGAGCCCTTCGCGAACCGGACCGGAAATCCGCCCGACGAGCCCGCCGAATTCCGGCGCCGATGCCGCGACCCGCTCGAGCGCCTTGAGGTACTTGTCCTTCATCTCGCCGGAGGGCGGCCGGTTCTCGACGTCGATGATGGCCTTGTCGTAGACGTTGAGCATCAGGTCGTAGGACAGCCCGGCAAGCTTGGCAATCTCCTGCGCCACGGTCATGAAGCGCGAGCCGGCGATGTCGCGGAAAAAGTCGGATTTGCGTTTGGCGTCGCGGGCGAAGAGTGCCGGCGCCTCCTCGCGCAGCCGCACGAAGACGGCGGCGAGCGCCTCGCCGACGGCACGCTCCTTGCCTTTGAAGCGCTCGCCTTTGACATTCTCCAGGCACGTCCGCTCGAGATCCGCGAGCTGGTCGAGGAACTGCTCGAGCCGGAAGCTGCGCTCGAGATCGCCGAGGAACTGATCGAGCTTGCCGCCGAGGTCGGGCAAGGCCGAGAGCGCCCGGTGGAACAGCGTGAAGCGCGTGTTGATGAGCGCCTCGTGCTTCGCCACGCGGGTGGCGGTGTCGTAGTTGGAGCGCGAATTGGTGATGCCGCGGCCGAGCACGTCGAAATGCTCGTCCATAAGCACCGCCTTCGTCGTGGTAGAGCCGAGATCGACGCCGATAAAGCAGCGCATGGCTTTCTCCTTACTCGGCCGCGGCGGACGGCGTCGCGCCCTGCCGCTTCTGCTCGATCATCTGCAGGTAGCTCTCGATCCGGTTCTTGATGTTGGCTGGCGAGAAGTAGCGGGGATCGACGAGGTCGGTCTCGATGAAGGCGGCGGGCTTGCCGGTGCGCCGCTCGATTTCCCGCAGCACGAGGAGCTGGCCGGCGGAGAAACTGTTGCAGCTCTTGATCGAGTTGATCAGGAGGCCGTCGGCCTCGTACTCCCTGACGTATTTCTCGATGAGATCGATGCGCGACGGCAGGTTGCGGTTGGTGTAGCAGCCGAGGCAGTACTCCGCGAGCAACTCCAGGGGATGGGCGGGGTCATGGCGGAACCCCAGATCGTAGACGCCGCCCACCTTGGTGTAGGTGCTGGCAACGACGACCGCGCCCTCGTCGTAGAACATTTTCCAGAAGTCGCGGAAGCTCGTCCAATTGGGCGGGCCTTCGATCACAAGGCGATAACGCTCGTCGTGCATCTCGCCGTCCGGCGTGATCGGGCCGAGCTTGTCGACCACGCGCTGCTCGATCTCGCCGCGCAGCAGGCGATAGTACTCGGTGGCATCCTTAGTGCCGCGGAAGGCGGTGAAAATCGGCCCGATATAGTAGACGCCGCCGAAATAGGCGTCGATCGGCGACGGCTTGTTCTTGGCCGACTCGAGCACCCAGACGAAATCCTGTTCGGCCTTTGCGGACTCCCCGAGATACTGCCTGAGCCGGTCGATGTCGAACTTGACGCCGCTCACCCGCTCGAGCTTGGGGATGACCTCTTCCTTGAGCTGCTTCACCACGTAATCCCGCATGTTCTTCGAGGCGTGCCCGTCGCCCTCATAGGGCACATGCAGCATCGCGGTTTCGCATTTGTATTGCTGACGCAAGAGCTCGAACCACTTCATGAAAGTGAAGCAGCCGGTATAGGAAAGCAGGAGCAGGTCCGGGTCCGGCAGCGGCCGGCCGTCGGGGCCGAGATTGCCCTTGGCGATCATGCCGAGGTCCGTCTTGACGTAGGTGCAGACGTCCTCGGAATGGCCGCGCTTCTCCGCCTCCATGATGTAGCCGCCGCTCTTCTTGCGCATGCCGCTCTGGATAGCGTTGATCTCCGGCAGGTTGTTGACCATGTCGAAACACATGATGAGCTCGTTGAGATTGCCGGGCACGAAGGTGGAAACCACTTTGCGCCCGCCTTCACGGGCCGTGGCGAGCAGCTCGTAATTGCCGGCGATCATCTCCTTCTGCTTGAGCATCGACAGCTCTTTGACTGCTTCGGTCGCGGGCTTGGCGCTCATCATTCGCTCCACAGCTTGATGGAATCGGAAAAGGTGCCGGCTTGCTCGCGGATCGGCTGCATCTGCCCGGAGTTCTCGGCGTATTTGAAGGCGATATAGGGAACGCCGTGTGCGGCCAGCACGCTCTGCAGCATCGGCCGCTCGAGCAGCGCCGGATCGCAGAAGCTCGGCGCGGCGAAGATGACGCCCTCGGCGCCGCTGCGCTTCACGGCCTCGACGAGATATAGGCCCTTTTTCTTCTGGTCAGGTTCGTACTTGGCCGAGGTGTCGCCGCTGTCGTGCAGATAGGCGAAGGCGAGGCTTTGGATCGGATCGCCCTCGACCGGCACGTCCGAGCGCTCCCAGCGGTTCACCAGCATGAAATCGTCGTCGACGATATAGCAGCCGGAAAGCTCGATCGACTTGATGAGGTTGAGCGGCGGCTGCTCGCAGAAGACGCCGGTGACCACGACGCGCGAATTGTCGCGCCGCGGACGATCCTCCTGCGGCGCGGCGGCGAGATACTCCTTCAGCAGACGGTTGTGCTCCTCGACCGCCAAAGTCATCCCGGCACGCATCAGCAGATAAACTTCCGCCGAGGGCGCCTTCCAAGGTTGCCTGGAGCGAAAGGCATAGACCTCGCGCACGAGGCGGCGGTTCTCGTTGTAGAGCGCGATCGAGGCACGGATCGCGTCGTCGCCGATCGCGCGCCCGCTGATCTCGGCGAGCATCTGGCGCAGCTCGTTGAGCTCGTTGATGTAGAACTCGCCGCCGATATCATTGCGAAAATTTTGCGGCACGTCGAAATAGCGGCTCTTCACCTTCGGGAACATGATCTTCCACATGCCCGAAAGGTTGCGGATCACGTCGCAGATGCTGGGAAACAGCATGCCATCGACGAAATCGAGCCGCCCGGTGACGCCGAGCTCGACGGTCGAGCGCGGAATGCGGCAGATGTAGCTTTGATAGTAGGCGTCGCCGTGGATGACCTCGAGCTGGTCGCCCCCGCCCAGCACGCCCAAGGGGAGCGCCCCGGCGGCGTGGATCAGCTCGCGCGGCACATAGAAGGGCATGTAGCCCACCACCTTGCGGCCGGGCACCGCCGCCTTCCATTCCCGCGCATAGGTGAAATGGAGGTCGTCGAACAGGGTCTGGCAGCGGGCGACGATGTCGGCGGTGGCGGTCATGGCTAGCGGTGCTCCCATCTGGGCGGACGCTTGGCGAGGAAGGCCTCCAGGCCTTCCACCGCGTCGCGGGTCGCCATGAGATCGTCGAGATAAAGCGCCTCGACACGCGCGAGCTTGACCCGCACGCGCTCGACGAGATCGAGACGCGCGGCGCGCATGGCATGGCGCAAGGCAGCGGCGCTCTTGCCGGCGAGGTGCTGCTTGAACCAAGCGAGCGCCGCGCCCTCAGGATCCTCGGCGATCGCGGTGACGAGGCCGATGTCCTGTGCCTCGGCGGCCTCCAGGCTGCGCCCGGACAGCAGCAGCTCGTCGGCCTGGGCGCGGCCGATGCGTTCCGGCAGCAGGCAGGAGGCCGCCGGCGCCAGGACGCCGAGCTTGATCTCAGGCTGACCGAGCTTGGCATCGGGCGCCGCAAAGAGCAGCGTCCCTGCCAGCGCCAGTTCGAGCCCACCGCCCAGGCACTGTCCGCGCGCGGACACGAGCACTGGCACGGGGCTCGCGACGAGGCGCAGCAGCACGGCGTGCAGGCTCTTCAGCATGGCGGCGCAATGACCGGGAAGATGCTCCTCGACACTGGCGCCGAAGCTGAAATTCGGGCCTTCCGCATCGATCAGCACGGCGAGCAGATCCGGGCGGCCGAGATGCGCCGTGAGCGCGTGATCGAGCGACGCGATCATGGCGGCATCGATCACGTTCGCCTTGGGCCGCGCCAGACGCAGCCGCAGCAGCGTGCCGGCCTCGTCGAGCCAGACGCGCAGCGGCGAGGGCGCGGCTGCGATCACCGCGCGCCTCCGGCCTTGGGGATGAGGCTCTCGATCAGGTCCTCGCTCCATGGCGCGCCGTTGGCGAGCGACTGGCGCAGCGCCACGAAATCGATCTCGCGATGATCCCTGGGTCCTTCGTTGAAGGCGCGGAAGCCGGTGCGCGCCTCGGCCATCATGTTGAGGGCGAGCCAGGCGCGGGAGTTCTCCTTGTTGCGGTTCCAGGCGTCGATCTTGGGCTTGCGCAGCTCTTCGAAGCTCTTGGTGAGGCATTCCGGGAAGGTCAGCAGCAGCTTGGTGCAGAGCTGTTCGACCTTCTCGTTGAGGAGGGAGAGATCGATCGTGCCGCGCGCCAGCAGGCTCTTGCCTTCGGCCAGCGCCGCGCCGGTTTTGGGCTCGCCATGCACGATGCGGCCATACTCGTCGAGATAGCGGTCGGTCACGACCAGCGGGTTGGGCAGGAACTTGCCGTCGAGCTTGAGCGCCGGCGCGATGTCGCTGATCAAGCCCAAGCGATAGGCCTTGTGCGCCGACCAGTGCTCGCAGAGCGTGCCCGATTCCATGGCTCGCTCCATGCCGACCATGACGGGAAGGAAATCCGTCGCGCCGCCGAGCGCGGCGGAACCGTGCTTGGGCCCTGCTTGGCCGAAGCGCGCGAGGTCCTGAGCGATCGAGAAGTCGCAGGCCATGCCGATCTCCTGGCCGCCGGCGATGCGCATGCCGTTGACGCGGCAGATCACCGGCTTGTCGCAGCCGAGGATGGCGGAGACCATGTCGTTGAACAGGCGCATATACTGCCGGTATTCTTGCGGATTGCCGGCATAGTACTCGGCATACTCCTTGGTATTGCCGCCGGTGCAGAAGGCTTTGTCGCCGGCGCCGGTGAAGACGACGGCGACGACGTCACGCGCGGCGCTCGCGGCGCGGAAGGCCATGATGGCGCCCTTGGCCATCTCGGTGGTGTAGGAATTGAACTGGCTCTGGTTGTCGAAGACGATCCAGGCATTATAGAGCCCGGGCACGATCGCGCCGTCGGGCGTCTTGGCCGGGCGCTTCTCGAAGCGGACGCCCGGCACCGAGAACTCGGGAACCAGGTTGTGGTCCTTGAGCGCCGCGGGCTTGGTCTTGGTAGCGATTGAAAGCGTCGAGGCGGCCATGGCGATCATCCTCTCCAGTCTTTGGCATCACGCGGTGGGAACGAGCACGACGCGGCGCTTCAGCTCATGCCGGTGCACGGCGTCGAAAACGGCGTTGATTTCGCCGAGCGGGCGCTGCTCGACAAAGGGCTTGATCTGAACCAGGCCGTCGAGCACCAGCTCCAACGCGGCCGGATAAAGCTCCGGCGGGCAGCCCCAATTGCCGAGGGCGCGGGCGTCGAAGGCCATGAGATTGGAAAGACGCAGCTCAACCTTGTCCAGCGTGAAGCCGACGACCGAGAGCGTCGCCCCGTGGACGAGCAGCCCATAGGCGATGAGCTGGCCCGTGGCCGTGCCGGAACATTCGAAGATGGACCACTCGGTGCCGGGCAGGCGCCGCTCCTTGGCGAAAGCCTGGATTGCGCCCTTGAGGGCGCGCCCGTCCATCTCGCGCGCGTTGAGCGTGGCCGAGGCGCCGCAGCGGCCGATGGCGCCGAGCTTTTCCGCATCCACATCGATGGCTACGACCGTGGCGCCGAAGGCCTTGGCGATCTGGACGGCGTAACCGCCGATGCCGCCCGCGCCGACGACGATCGCGAGCGAGCCTGGCCCGACACCGGCGCGCTTCACCGCCTGGTAAGGCGTGGTGAGCGCGTCGGCGACGACGGAGACATCGGCAAGGCTAAGGCCGGCGGCTTTGAGCCGCGCCTCGTTCACGGCGCAAAGGCCGCGCGCCGGCACGACGATGTGGCTGGCGAAGCCGCCTTGGATGTCGTTGCCCGGCATTTTCTGATGGCGGCAGATGGTGCCGCGGCCGCGCCGGCACAGCTCGCACTCGCCGCAGGGCAGCACCGCCGGCACGATCACGCTCTTTCCGACCCAGCTTTCGGCGCCGGCGCCCGCGGCGGCGACCCTGCCGCTCACCTCATGGCCCAGCGCCAGCGGCAGCGCGTGATTGAGGCGGACGCCGTCATAGTAATAGCCGAGGTCGGTATGGCAGACGCCACAGCCCGCGACTTCCACCGCGACCTCGCCTGAGGCCAAGGCGAAGGGGTTGAACGCGGTACGGATCAGCGGTGCGTTCGCTGCGGTCATCATCCAGCGATAGGCGGATGGCTGCATCGTCCTGCTCCCTTCCTCGGCGCCCGGGCGCCGGCCCCATCCTTCGATTCCGCCTTGACCTCGACGCCGGCTTTCTCTATTTTGGTATTATAGTACCGAATTACCGGTGATTTTGTCAAGTGGGAAAACTATGGGCCATTTGGCGCTCGTAGGGTTTGATCCAGATCAATCGTTCGCCGCCGCGGCGCGCCGATAGTGAGATCCGCGAGGGAGGAGACGATGATGGCATTGGCGGCTCGGCCCGAGATCTCGCCCGCGGTGTCCATCGCCATGACCGGCAGCGGCGGCAGCGGCGTGATGACTGCGGGCAACATGCTGCTGGAGGCCGCGGCGCTCGCCGGATACTACGGCCTGATGAGCCGGACGAGCGGGCCGCAGATCCGCGGCGGCGAAGCGGCGGCGCTGATCCGACTGGCCAGTGAGCCGATCGACGGACATGACGACCGGTTCGACCTGCTGATTTCCGTCGATTGGGTCAACCTCGAGCGTTTCGCCGCCGAGATCCCGCTCGACGCCGAGAGCGTCGTCATCGGCGATCCCGGCCAGGGCGAGCCGCCCGCCGCCATGATCGGCCCTGGCACCAGGCGGTCGGCGCTGCCGATGAAGGATCTCGCCAAGAAGATACCGGGCGGGCGAGCCAATATGATCGCACTCGGCTACGTCGCCGGCCTCATCGGGTTGCCCGAAGATGCGGTGGCGGAAGCCGTGCGCCGCACGCTCGGCGAGGAAGGCGACAGGCTGACGGCGAGCCTTGCCGGCATCAAGGCCGGGCGCCTCGCCGCCGCGGGCGTGTCTTGCCCGCACAAGCTCGCGCCGAGCCGCAGGCATAGCGCCGAGCGCTGGCTGATCAGCGGAAACGAGGCGGCGGGCTACGGCGCGCTCAAGGGCGGCGTCCGCTTCGTCGCCGCTTATCCCATCACGCCGGCGACGGAGATGCTGGAATGGATGTCGCCGGCCTTGAGCGGGCTGGGCGGCGTGCTGGTGCAGGCCGAGGACGAGCTGGCCTCGATCAACATGGCGATCGGCGCTTCCTATGGCGGAACGCCCGGCGCTGACCGCGACATCGGGTCCCGGGTTCGCGCTGATGACCGAATCGCTCGGCCTTGCCGTCGCCGCCGAGGTGCCGATCGTCGTCGTCGACGTCATGCGCAGCGGGCCGTCGACCGGCATTCCCACCAAGTCGGAGCAGAGCGATCTCAACATCGCGCTTTATGGCGTGCACGGCGATGCGCCGCATGTGGTCGTGGCGCCGAATTCGGTGGCGGACTGCCTGACGACGACGCAATGGGCGGTCCATCTCGCCGAGGCCATGCAGGTGCCGGTGGTGGTGCTGTCCGACCAGTCGATGGGGCAGACGCGCATGGTGCTCGACCGGCCGCGCGAGGAGGATTTCGCCGGCAAGCGCGCCGTCGCCGCCGCTAACGGGCAAGACTACCGGCGCTACGCGCTCACCCCGTCCGGCGTCTCGCCTATGGCGATCCCCGGCGCGCCCGGCCTCATGTACACCGCCGACGGGCTCGAGCACAGCGAGCGCGGCACGCCGTCGAGCCAGGCGGGGGATCACCTTGCCCAGCTCGACAAGCGGCAGCGCAAGCTCCGCTCGGTCGATTTCGGGCCGCACTGGGCCGAGATCGAGGGCGATGGCGAGATCGCCGTCCTCACCTGGGGCTCATGCACGGGCCCCGCGCGCGAGGCGATCGCGCGCGCCCGCGATGACGGCATCGCCGTGAAGCTGGTGTCGCTGCGGCTGCTGTCGCCGTCGCATCCCGATCGACTGGCCGCTGCGCTCGAAGGCGTCAAGCGCGTGCTTGTCGTCGAGCAGAGCCATAGCGGTCAGTTCTACCGCTATCTCCGCGCCGAGCACGCGCTCGATGCCGAGCTGCGCGCCATACACCGTCCCGGGCCGCTGCCGATACGTCCCGGCGACATCCATCGCGAGCTCATCGAATGGAGCCGCCCATGAATGCGCCAGTCGCCACGCTGCCCTCGGCGAAGGACTTCAAATCGGACACCAAGCCGGTATGGTGCCCGGGTTGCGGCGATTACGGGGTGCTCACCTCGCTCGCGCGAGCGCTTGCCGATCTCGCCTGCCGACGCGAGGAGGTCGCGATCATCTCGGGCATCGGCTGCTCCTCGCGCATGCCGGCCTACACGAATTGCTACGGCTTCCACGGCGTGCACGGCAGGGCGCTGGCGGTCGCCACCGGCCTTAAGGTGTCGCGCCCCGATCTCACCGTGATCGCTGCGGGCGGCGACGGCGACGGCTACTCGATCGGCGGCAACCACTTTCTCCACGCCTGCCGGCGCAATGTCGACCTCACCTACATCGTCATGGACAACCATGTCTACGGCATGACCAAGGGGCAATCTTCGCCGACCACCGAGCCCGATTGGGACAATGCCTTGACGCCGGGCGGCACGGGCTTGCGACCGTTCCAGCCGCTGGTCATCGCGCTCGCTTCGGGGGCTAATTTCGTCGCTCGTGCCTTCTCCGGCGACATCATCGGCACCGCGGACATCATCGCCAAGGCGGTCAAGTCGCCGGGGTTTTCCTTCGTCGAGGTCTTGAGCCCATGCATCACCTTCCGTCCGGAGCAGCGCGACTGGAAAGAGCTCGCGCGGCCCTCGCCGGTACCGCCGACCGACGATCCGGCGCGGGCGGCGCGGCGCATCATGACCGATGACGGCTTCAACATCGGCGTGCTCTATGCCGGCGACCGCAAGCCCTATCGGCCCGAGATCGGGCGTGCGCGGCGGTCGCTGCAGGATCTGGCGCGGGGGTTCGCGCTGTGACCGCGGCGGACACGGGCCAGCCCGGAACGAACGCACCGGCCATCGCCACCGTCGATGACCTCCTCGCGCGCGCTTATGCCATGGAGCTCGAGGCGATGGAGCGCTATGAAGAGTTCGCGGCGCAGCTGGAGGTGCACGGCAATCTCGAGGTCGCCGGCCTGTTTCGCAAGCTCGCCGGCGCCGAGCGCAAGCACGCCGAGGCGTTGGCGCGCGACCTCGCCGAGCGCGGCAGCGCGGTCACTCCGGGCGCGGCCCTGGCCGTGCCGGGGGCCGAAGGGCTCGAGACCGCTCTCGGCGACGCCCTCCACTATCTCATGACGCCGTATCATGCGCTCCAGATCGCGCTGCGGAACGAGCTGCACGCCTTCGCTTTCTTCACCGACCTTTCGCGCGGCGCGGCACCCGAGGAGATCCGCCGTGTCGCGAGCGAGTTCGCGCAAGAGGAAAAACTGCATGTCGAGCTCGTGCGCGAATGGCTCGCGCGCGTGCCCAAGCCCGGGGAGGCCTGGGCCGACGATCCCGACGAGCCGCGCATGCCGGACTGAGGGGTGACGATGACGGTACTGCTGCCGCAGGGCTGGAAGCCGCCGATCGGCTATGCAAACGGGGTCGCCGTCGAGCCGGGGCGCATCGTCTTTGTCGCCGGCCAAGTCGGCTGGGATGCCGCCCAGATCTTCCGGTCGCCCGAGCTGGTGCCGCAATTTGAGCAGGCGCTCGAAAACGTGCTCGCCGTCCTCGCCGAAGCCGGAGGGCGGCCGGAGCATATCTGCCGCATGACCGTCTATTGCACGGACAAGCCTGCCTATCTCGCGGCGCGGGCCGAGCTTGGCCGCGTCTGGCGGCGCCTGATCGGGCGGCATTTCCCGGCGATGAGCATGATCTTCGTCGCCGACCTCCTCGACCATCCGGGAAAGGTGGAGCTCGAGGCAACGGCGGTCATTCCACCGGCAGCGAGTGCTTGACCTGGATCAATGCCGAGTGCGAGGGGCATCTTATCGTTGAGCTGATCCGCGGGCTTCAAAAGGCGATGTGTCGCCACCGTCCGAAGGGATGCGCGTGATGGGCATGATCCTTTCCCTGACGCTCAACGGCAGGCCGCGGACGGATCTGGTCTCGGACAATTTGCTGCTGGTCGAGTATCTCCGCGACCTGGCCGGCCTCGCCGGCACCAAGCGCGGCTGCGACGGCGGCGAATGTGGCGCGTGTACGGTGCTCATCGACGGCGTGCCGCGCCATGCCTGCTTGACGCTCGCCGCGCGCTGTGGCGGGCGGCATGTCGAGACGATCGAAGGCATCGGATCGCCTGGCCGGCTGTCGCGGCTGCAGCGGGCCTTCCACGAGAAGCTGGGCACGCAATGCGGCTTCTGCACGCCCGGGATGATCATGGCGGCCGAGGCGCTGCTGCGGCGCAACCCCAGCCCGGACGAGGCGCACATCCGCGCGGCGCTTTCGGGCAATCTGTGCCGCTGCACCGGTTACGTCAAAATCATCGAATCCGTTCAGGCGGCGGCGGGGGACGCGCCGTGACCGCGCTGCGCGAATCCGCCGTGGGGCGGCGGCTGCCGCTGATCGATGGCATCGAGAAGGTGTCGGGGCGCGCGGCCTACACTGCCGATCTTCCGGCGCACGCGCTGGTCGGCCGCATCCTGCGCAGCCCTTACGCCCATGCCGAGTTGCTCGACGTCGACGTCGCCGCAGCGCGGTCGCTGCCGGGGGTCGTCGCCGTCGTCACCGGCGCCGATTGTGACAAGCCCTTCGGCGTGCTGCCCATCAGCATGAACGAATACCCGCTGGCGCGCGAGCGCGTGCGCTATCGCGGCGAGCCGGTGGCGGCGGTCGCCGCCGTCGACGAAGAGACCGCCGAGCGGGCGCTCGCGCTCATCCGGCTAAGGGTGTACGAATTGCCCGCCTATTTCTCGGCCGAGGCCGCGCGCGCGCCGGGGGCGGTGCTGCTGCACGAAACCCAGGCCGGCAACGTACTGCGCGAGGTGCATGACGAGTTCGGCGAGATCGCCGACGGATTCGCCGCCGCCGACCTCGTGCGCGAGGCGCGCTATCGCTGCGCCGAGGTGGCGCATGGGCAGATGGAGCCGCATGCGGTGCTGGCCGAGTACGACGCCGAGCGGCAGCGGTTGACGCTCTACAGCGTGACGCAAGTGCCGTACTACCTCCACCTGATGCTGGCGCACTGCCTTGGCTTCGAGGAATCGCAGATCCGCGTGGTAAAGCCATTCGTCGGCGGCGGCTTCGGCGCGCGCGTCGAGCCGCTCAACTTCGAGATTGTCGCCGCGCTCCTCGCGCGCGCCGCCCGCGGCACGGTGCGGCTCAACCTCACGCGCGAGGAGACCTTCCTGACCCATCGTGGCCGGCCCGAGACGGAAATCCGCGTCAAGCTCGGCATGACGCGCCAGGGACGGTTGACCGCTGCGGCCTGCGACGTGGTGCAGCGCGGCGGCGCCTATGCCGGCTACGGCATCGTCACCATCCTCTATGCCGGCTCGCTGCTGCACGGCATCTATGACATCCCGGCGGTGAAATACGACGGATGCCGCGTCTATACCAATACGCCGCCCTGCGGCGCGATGCGCGGCCACGGCTCGGTCGACGCGCGCCACGCCTTCGAGTGCCTGCTCGACACCATGGCCGCCGAGCTCGGCCTTGACCCCTTCGCCGTCCGTCGCGCCAACCTACTGACTGCGCCGACCCAGACGGCGAACGGCATCATCATCAATTCCTACGGCCTGCCCGAATGCCTCGACCGGGTGGAGCGGGCGAGCGGCTGGCAGAGGCGCAAAGGCCGCCTGCCGCCGGGCCACGGCCTGGGCATGGCATGCTCGCATTATGTCAGCGGCGCTGGCAAGCCGATCCACCGGACCGGCGAGCCGCATGCCGTGGTCGAGCTTCGGCTCGACTTCGACGGCGGCATCACCATCCTGACCGGGGCCGCCGATATCGGCCAGGGCTCCTCCACCGTTCTCGTCCAGGCCGTGGCCGAAATCGTCGGCGTCGATCTCGGCCGGCTGCGCGTCGTCGCCACCGACAGCGCGGTGACGCCCAAGGACAACGGCTCCTATTCCTCGCGCGTCACCTTCATGGTGGGAAACGCCGCGATCGACGCCGCGCGGCAGCTGCGGGACATCCTCCTCGCCGCCGCGGCGCGAAAGCTCGAGAGCCGCCCGGACCGGATCGAGTGTGTGGGCGAGCGCTTCCGCGTCAGCGGCGGGGAGGGCCTCGGCCTTGCCTTCCGCGAGGTCGCGGCGGCCGCGCTCGCCCAGGGCGGCAGCATCACGGTGAAGGGGACCTTCACCGTGCCCGTCGAATACCAGGGTGGTAAGCATCGCGGCGGTGCCGTGGGCTCGACCATGGCGCTCAGCTTTGCAGCGCAAGTCGTCGAGGTCGAGGTCGATGCCGACACCGGCATGGTCCGCGTCGAGAAGGTATGGGTCGCGCATGATTGCGGGCGCGCCATCAACCCGCTCGCGGTCGAGGGGCAAGTCCAGGGCTCGGTATGGATGGGCATGGCTCAGGCCTTGGGCGAAGAGACTCGCTACGAGGGCGGCCTGCCGCTGCATGCGAGCCTGCTTGGCTATCCCATCCCGACGATCGTGGAGTCCCCGCCGATCGAGGTGCATATCGTCGAATGCCTCGATCCCAACGGTCCCTTCGGCGCCAAGGAAGCGAGCGAGGGATCGCTCGCCGGATTCCTGCCGGCGGTGACCAACGCGGTGGCCGACGCCGTCGGGTTGCGCATGACGGAGCTGCCGATCACGCCGGACCGCATTCTCGAGGCACTGGCGCGCCGCCAGCGCGACAGCCGCATCGCAGCGGCGCGTGGAGCCGCGTCATGAGTCTGCTTCCGTCCTTTGAGCTGATCCGCGCGGTAAGCGTCGCCGAGGTAGTGGCCGTGCGGCGCAGCCATGCCGACTGCCGCCTCCTCGCCGGCGGCACCGATCTCGTCGCCAACCTGCGTCGCGGGCTCGGCAGCCCTGCGGCGCTCGTCGACATCACCGGGCTGCCCGGCATGCAGGAGATCGCGCCAGAGCCGGGCGGCATCCGCATCGGCGCCGGGGTGACGCTGTCGCGCCTCGTCGATGATCCCCTCATCCGGCGGAATTTCCCGGCGCTGGCCGACGCTGCCGCCACCGTGGCCGGCGCGACGCATCGGGCGAGCGCTACGCTCGGCGGCAATCTCTGCCTCGATACGCGCTGCGTGTTCTACAACCAGAGCGACTGGTGGCGGCGAAGCAACGATTTCTGCCTGAAGTATCGCGGCACGGTCTGCCACGTGGCGCCGACCGGAAACCGCTGCCATGCCGCCTACAGCGGCGATACCGCGCCGGTGCTTCTGGTGCTGGGAGCGCAAGCGGAGCTGGGCGGCGCCGGCGGCACGCGCTGGATCGCGCTGGACGAGCTCTTCCGCGAGGACGGCGCGGCGCATCTTGCTCTCGGCGCCGAGGAGATGCTCCTGTCCGTACGGCTGCCGATCGAGCCCGGGCTGATGGCCGGATACGAGAAAGCACGCTTCCGCGGCGCCATCGACTTTCCGCTGGCCGGGGTCGCGGTGTCGTTGCGCCGGAAGGGCAGCGCGCTAGCCGGGTTGCGCATCGCGTTGACCGGCACGAATTCACGGCCGCTGCTCGTCTCCGGCTGCGAGGCGCTGATCGATCGTCCGCTCGATGCCGAGGCGCTTCGACAGATCAGCAAGCTCGTGCAGAAGCAAGTGGCACCGATGCGGACGACGATCGTCCCGGCCCACTACCGCCGTCGGGTCGCAGCCGCGCTCGCCTGTCGCCTCGCCGGCCGGCTGTTCTCCCGGCCAGCGATGGATTAGCGGCCCTTACGAGGCGCGCCAGGCGGGACGCACGCGCCGCCCCGCGACGCCCATCAGGGCAGTGAGCCGCTCCGGCGTGTCGAGGAGGTCGTGGCTGTCGCTCTCATGCACGATCCTGCCGCGGTCGAGGACGATCGCGCGGTCGGTGACGGCGAGCGCCAGACGGGCATGCTGCTCCACGAGCAGGATGGCGAGGTCGTCCTCGCGTCTCAGCCGCTCGATGCCCTCGAGCACGACATCGACGATCACCGGCGCCAGGCCCTCCAGCGGCTCGTCCATCAGCAGCACCGCGGGGCTGCCGATGAGCGCCCGGCCGATCGCCAGCATCTGCTGCTCGCCGCCCGACAGCTCGTTGCCACGGTGGCGCCGCCGCGCGGCAAGCGAGGGGAAGAACTCGTAGATGCGCGCCGCCGGCCAGCGCCCGGGGCGCGCCGCCACGTCGAGGTTCTCCTCCACCGTCAGCGAGCGGAAGATCTCGCGCTCCTGCGGAACCCAGCCGATGCCGAGCCGGGCGCGGCGGTGCGGCTCCAGCGTCGCAATGTCGCGCTCGCCCAGGCGGATCGCGCCGCCATGCAGCGTCGTGTGCCCCATAATGGTGGCGAGCAGCGTCGTCTTGCCGACGCCGTTGCGCCCCAGCACGGCCATCGCCCGGTGTGGCGGCAGCGTCAGCGAGATGCCGTCGAGCACCACCGTGTCGCCGTAGCCGGCGCGTACCCCGTCCAGCCTCATGCCGGGCGCGGAGTCCGCCGCGGCGCTCATGTTGGCGCTCGCTCGCCGAGATAGACCTCGCGCACCGCCGAGTTGGCGGCAATCTCTTGCGGCGTACCCTCGACCAGCACCTTGCCTTGCACCAGCACGGTGAGGCGGCGCGCCAAGCGGAAGACCAGATCCATGTCGTGCTCGATGATGAGGATCGCGATCTTCGGCGGTAGGCTCTCGATGACGTCGACGATGATGCCGATCTCGGCCGATGGCACCCCCGCCGCCGGCTCGTCGAGCAGCAGCACGTCAGGCTCGAGGCTGAGCGCCACGGCGATCTCGACCAGGCGCTGCCGGCCGTAGGGCAGCTCGCGCACGAGGCGGGCCGCGTCCTCGGCCAGTCCGAGACGCTCGAGCGAGGCATAGGCGCCGTCGATGACGTCGCGGCGCGAGCCTGCCGGGCGGAAGAGGTCGCCGGCGCGGCCGAGCCGCTCGCTCGTCGCCATGCAGACATTGTCGAGCACGCTCAGGCCGCGGAACAGCGTGTTGATCTGGAAGGTTCGCGCCAGCCCGCGCTTGACACGCTGCTCTTGCGCCAGCGCGGTGACGTCGACGCCGCTCAGGAGGATGCGCCCGGCGCTCGGCGGGAATCGTCCCGTCACCAGGTCGAGGAAAGTGGTCTTGCCGGCGCCGTTCGGGCCGATGAGCGCGTGGCGCGCACCGCGCTCCAGGCGGAAATTGATGTCGCTCGCGACGGCAAGGGCGCCGTAGCTCTTGCACAATCCGCGCGTCTCCAGGGCCGCGGCGTTGCCGGCCGTCATGATGGCCGGCCCCGGCGGCGCATGAGGCGCTCGCCGATCCCCAGCGCGCCGCCGCGCGCGAACACGACGACCAGCACGAGCAGCAGCCCGATCCAGAAGTACCAGTAGACCGGATCCTGCTGGGCGAAGCGGTCCTGCAGGATCATGTAAAGCGGCACGCCGATAAAAGCACCGTAAAGCCGCCCAACGCCGCCGAGGATCAGCATGATCAGCACGGTGCCGGAGCGCTCGAAGCCGAGCGCGTCGAGGGCGACGAACTGGGTCGTCTGGGCCATCAACCCGCCGGCGATCCCGGCCAACGCCGCCGAGATGGCGTAAATCACCAGCCGACGGCGGAATACGGGCGAACCGATCGCGCGCATGCGTTCCTCGTTCTCGCGGATCCCGATGAGCCCGCGGCCGAACGGCGACTGGACGATGCGCCGCGCCGCCAGCCAGCCGAAAAACAGCACCGCCAGGCAGTAGACATAGGCGGTGTGGCCGAAGACGTCGAAGCGGAACAGCCCGAGCACGGGCGAGACCTGCATGCCCTGCAGCCCGTCGGTGCCGCCCGTGATCTCGCCGGCCTTGTTGGCGGCCTCCTGCAGCATGGCCGCGATCATCAGGGTCAGCATCAGCAGGGTCAGCCCTCGCGTGCGCAGGATGATGGCGCCACTGAGGATGCCGACGAGACCGGCGGCAATGCCGGCGGCAACAAGGCCGCTCAGCGGCTCGCCCCAGCCATGCGTCGCCAGGAGGCCGGCCGTGTAGGCGCCGACGCCGAAGAAGGCGGCATGGCCCAAGCTGACGATTCCGGCATAGCCCAGGATCAGGTCGAGCGAGAGCGCGAAAAGGATGGCCAGCAGGATCTGCGCACCGAGCGCGAGATAATCGGGGAAGAGAAAGAACGCGGCCGCCGCGACAAGCCAGGGTAGCGTCTCCAGCGGGCGCAGCCGATGGCTCCGGCGCAACGCATCGACGGCGCTCGACATTCCCGACGGAGCCCGCCGCGCGGCGCCGCTGCCTGGACCGGCGCGCCAAACCAGCTCGCGCAAGGCGTCGGCGACCGACATGAGGTGGCGGGAGTGGTTCCGCTCCATCACGCGCGCCCGAAGAGGCCATGCGGCCGCCACAGCAGCAGCCCCAGCGTCATGGCATAGATGAAGAACGCGCCCAGCTCAGGCTGCAGGTACTTGAAGGCGGTATCCGCGGTGCCGACGAGCAGCGCGGCGAAGAACGGGCCACGGACGCTGCCGAGCCCGCCCACGGCGACGACAATGAGGAAGTAGATCAGCTGCTCGAGGGCGTAGCCGGGATCGACCGCCAGGATTTCGGCGCCGAGCGCGCCGCCCAAGGCGGCAAGTCCGCTGCCCAGCGCGAAGGCGAGGGTGAAAAGGCGGCTTGTGTCGATGCCGATGGATTGTGCCATGCGGCGGTTGTCGACCGCCGCGCGGAGCGTCGCGCCGAAGCGCGTGCGCTCGAGCCCGAGCCAGAGCAGGGTCACCACGAGCGCGCCGGAGACGATCAGGAAACAACGGTAGGTCGGGAAGCTGCGGAATCCCAGATCGAGCTGGCCGCCGAGATAGGCGGGCGGATGCATCGGCTGCGGCAGCGGCCCCCAGAAGAACTTGGCGGTCGCCACCGACATGAAGATGAGGCCGATGCTGAGCAGCACCTGATCGAGCTCGTCGCCGCCATAGAGCCGGCGGTAGAGCAGTCGTTCGAGGACGACGCTGCCGGCCGCGACGGCGAGGCAGGCGACGGTGATGGCGAGCGGAAAGGGGACACCATAACCGTTTGTCAGCGTCAGCATGACATAGCCGCCGGCCGCGGCGAAGACGCCATGGGCGAGGTTGACGAACCCCATCAGCCCCATGGTCACGGAAAGCCCGACCGAGACGAGGTAGAGCACCATGGCGAAGGCGAGCCCGTGGAAGGCGATGCTGATGAAGATCGAGACTGCGTCCATTGGGGCGGTCGCCTTCGCTGGGAGCCGCGCTTCGCCGGTGGAGACTGCCGGCGAACCGCGGCATCGATCGTTTATTTCGGCGGGTTTAACTCCTTCCAGGGGTCCTTGACCTGCGGAACGGTATCGAACTCGACGTTGCCGAGGCCTTCGCCCACCTTCTCGACGCGGCGGATATAGACGTTCTCGACGATGTCGCGCGTGTCCGCGTCGATCAGGATCGGGCCACGCGGGCTGTCGGGGTTTGTCCAGCCTCTCAGCAGCGCCATCGCCTTGTCCGGGTCGGGCTGGCCGTTGCTCGCCTTGATGACGGAGAAGATCGCCGCCATGCCGTCCCAGCCGCCGACCGACATGAAGTCGGGGATCGACTGGGCGCCGTATTCGCGCTTCCACGCCGCGACATAGGCCTGGTTCTGCGGCCCTGTGGACACCGCGGAGTAGGTCCCGCCGCTGATGATGCCGAGCGCCTCTTCGCCCATGCCCGGCAGCTCCGCATCGGGGACGATGTCCTGCGGCCCCAGCAGCTTGACGCCGTCCGCCTTGAGCCCGAGATCGGCATAGGCCTTCATCACCGCCGCCGCCTGCTTGCCCGACGGCACGAAGACGTAGAGCGCGTCGGGCTTGGCATCCTTCACCCGCTGCAGGAACGGCACGAAGTCCTGGTCCTTGAGCGGGAAGCGCACGGCGCCGACGACTTCGCCGCCGGCATCCGTGAACGCCTTGGTGATGGCGGCCTCGCCGTCATGGCCCGGCGCATAATCGCTCACAGCGGTGTAGATCTTCTTCATCCCGTTGCGCGCCGCCCATTGGCCCAGCGGATAGCTGGTCTGCCACAGCGTGAACGAGACGCGCACGATATAGGGTGAGGCGCGGGTGAGCCCGGCGCCCGCGGCGTTCATGATGACGAACGGTACCTTCACCTCGGTCGCCAGCGGCGCGATGGCGGCGGCGTTGGGCGACCACACCACGCCGGCAAGGAACTGCACGTGATCACGGGTGATCAGCTCTTGCGCCAGGCGCTTGGCCACGTCCGGGTTCGGCCCGGTGTCGTCGCGCTTGATCAGCTCGACCTTGACGCCCGCCGGCAGATCCTTCTGGTGCTCCTTGACGTAGAGGTCGAGCCCCTTGTCGATCTGGTCGCCGAGCGAAGCCGAGGGGCCGGAATAGGTGAGGATCACCCCGATCTTGACCGTCTGGGCCGCCGTCGGCGTCGTGGCCCATAGGAGGACGAGACAAGCCGCGACCGCCATCGCCCTGAGCCCGGTCTGGGACACCATCACGTTTTTCATCGCCGTCTCCTTCGCTTTTCCTCTGACGCGCCCGGCGCCCGCGAGACACCGCCGCATCGCCTGGCCGAGATCGCTGACGCCTGTCCTCAGCCGCCCGCCAGTTCGCGGCTGATGACGAGATGCTGGATGTCGTTCGTCCCTTCGTAGATTCGGCACACGCGCGCATCCCGGTAGAGGCGCTCCACCGGCAGGTCGGTGAGATAGCCATAGCCGCCGAAGATCTGAATTGCTTCGCTGCACACCCACTCGGCGGCTTCCGAGGCGAGCAGCTTTGCCATGCACGCCTCTTTGAGGCAGCGCTGGTCGAGGTCGCGCAAGCCCGCGGCGTGCAGCACCATCAGGCGCGCCGCCTCGATGCGCGTCGCCATGTCGGCAAGGCGAAAGGCGATGGCTTGGTGCTCGATGATCGGCTTGCCGAAGGTCACGCGGTGCTTGGCATAGGCAAGGGCGCTTTCGAACGCGGCGCGGGCGATGCCGACGGCTTGCGCGGCGATGCCGATGCGGCCGCCCTCGAGGTTGCCGAGGGCGATGCGGTAGCCGTCGCCTTCCGCGCCGAGGCGCTGGCTGGCCGGGACGCGCATCTCCTCGAAGACGATGTGGCAGGTGTCTGACGCCCGTTGGCCCATCTTCGATTTCGACCCGGCCGACGACATAGCCCGGCGTGTCGGTTGGCACGATGAAGGCGGTAATCCCCTTTTTGCCGGCGGCCGGTTCGGTCGAGGCGAAGACGAGGGCGACGGCGGCATTCTTGCCGCTGGTGATGAACTGCTTGCTGCCGGAGATGACGTAGTGGTCGCCTTGCCGCCGCGCCCGCGTTGCGAGATTGCCGGCATCGGACCCGCTCTGCGGCTCGGTGAGGCAGAAGGCGGAGAGCATGCGCCCCTCGGCCATCGGTCGCAGGAAGCGCTCTTTCTGTTCGTTCGTGCCGTGGAGATAGAGAGGCGTGCAGCCGACCGAGTTGTGGCCGCTCATGATGGTCGCGCAGGCGGCATCGCCGGCGGCGATCTCCTCGAGCGCGAGCGCGAGCGAGACGATATCGGCACCGGCACCGCCCCATTCCTCGGGCACCGTCATGCCGAGGAAGCCGAGACGCCCCATCTCCCTCACGGCTTCTTGCGGGAAGCACGCGTCGCGGTCCCATTCGGCCGAGCGCGGCACGAGCCGCTCGCGCGCGAACTTGCGCGCGAGGTCCCGGGCCATCGCCTGTTGCATGGTCGGTGTCATCGCCGGCTATCCTCCGCCGCGCCGGCGCGCGCCGCTTGCAGCACCTGGCCCGCAATGATCAGCTTTTGCACCTCGCTCGCGCCCTCGTAGATGCGCAGCGCGCGGATCTCCCGATAAAGGCGCTCGACCGCCATGCCGCGCACGACGCCGAGGCCGCCGAAGATCTGCACCGCCTCGTCGATGACGTGCTGCGCCTCTTCGGTGGCGTAGAGCTTGGCCATGCTCGCTTCGCGGCTGATGCGGCCGCCGCGGCAGTCCTTGCTCCAGGCGGCGCGGTAGATCAGCAGCGCGGCGGCGTCAACGGCGAGCGCCATATCGGCGATCTTGGCCTGGATCAGCTGCAGCTGCGCCAGCGCCTGGCCGAAGAGCCGGCGGGTCAGCGCGCGTGCGACGGCTTCGTCGAGCGCGCGCCGGGCGAAGCCGAGCGCCGCCGCGCCCACAGTCGAGCGGAAGATGTCGAGCGTTGCCATGGCGATCTTGAAGCCCGCGCCGGGCTCGCCGAGAAGCTGATCGGCGCCGACGCGGCAGTTCTCGAAGCTGAGCGTGCCCAGCGGGTGCGGCGCGATGATATCGATATTCTTGCCGATGCCGAGGCCGGGACTGTCGGCGTCGACGATGAAGGCCGAGATCCCCTTGGTGCCGCCACCTTCGCCGCTGCGCGCGAAGACGACGTAGAAATCGGCGACACCGGCGTTCGAGATCCAGGTCTTGCTGCCGTCGAGCCGGAAGCCGCCGGGGCAGGGGCGGGCGCTGGTGGTCATCGCTGCCACGTCGGAACCGGCCTCGGCCTCGGAGAGAGCGAAGGCGGCGACCGCCGCGCCCGCGCTCACCCGCGGCAGATAGCGCCGCTTTTGCGCCGTGTTGCCATAGAGGCTGATCGGCGCGCTGCCGAGCCCTTGCATGGCGAAGGCGAAATCGGCGAGGCCCGAGGCGCGCGCCAGGATCTCGCGCGCCAGGCAGAGCGTGCGCACGTCGAGGCCGCCGCTGGGGCCGTCTCCGCCCGGTGCGGCGTGTTGCAACAGCCCGGCCTCGCCGAGCGCGCCGACCAGGCGGCGCACGGTGGCGCGCACGTCGCGCTCGGCGTCCTGCTCCGTACCGAGCGCCGCCGGCAGTCGCTCTGCCGCCCAGCGCTCGAATGTTTCGGCGGCGCTGCGCTGCTCGGCACCGAAGAACGGCCAGTCGAGGAAGCTGCGGTCGGCCATCAATTACCCTCGAAAACCGGTTTCTGCTTGGCGACGAAGGCGCGATAGGCGCGGCCGTAATCCTTCGTCTGCATGCAGATGGCCTGCGCCTGCGCCTCGGCCTCGATCGCCGCGTCGATCGACATGTCCCATTCCTGATGGATGCATTTCTTTGTCATGGCATGGGCGAAGGTCGGGCCGGCGGCGAGGCTTTGGGCGAGCGCCTGCGCCTCGTTGAGCACCGCCTCGGGTGCGCAGAGCTTGTTGTAGAAGCCCCAGCGTTCCGCTTCGCCGCCGTCCATCGAGCGTCCGGTGTAGAGCAGCTCCGCGGCGCGGCCGGCGCCCATGATCCGGGGCAGGATGTTGCAGGCGCCCATATCGGCGCCGGCGAGCCCGACGCGCACGAAGAGAAAGGCGACCTTGCTCCGCGCCGTGCCGTAACGGAGATCGGAGGCCATGGCGAGGATGGCGCCGGCGCCGGCGCAGATGCCGTCGATGGCGGCGACGATCGGCTGCGGGCAGGCGCGCATCGCCTTGACGAGATCGCCGGTCATGCGCGTGAACGCGAGAAGGCCGCCCATGTCGTCCGGCTTCCTGCATGCGCACGAGCGGGCCGATGATCTCGTGCACGTCGCCGCCGGAGCAGAAATTGCCGCCGCTCGCCGGTCACCACCACCGCCTTGACGTCGGTGGCATAAGCCAGCTCGCGGAAGAGATCGCGCAGCTCGCCATAGGACTCGAACGTCAGCGGGTTCTTCCGCTCCGGCCGGTTGAGGGTGATCGTCGCCACCTTGCCGGCGACGACCGACCAGCCGAAATGGGCCGGCTTGAAGTCCGCCGCCCGGACTTGCTTCATCGCTAAGGTCGCAGCTGTACTTCCGTCATCGTTCGATGCTCCTCAATCTCAGGCGAGATCGGGTTCAGCCGGCCATGGTCAGGCCGCCGCTGACGCTGATGACCTGGCCGGTGATGTAGTCGGAATGCGCGCTGGCGAAGAACACGACGGCGCCGGCGACATCCGACGGCTTGCCGAACCGCCGCATCGGGATGGCGCGCAGAAACGCCTCGCGGAACTTTTCCGGCACCGCCGCCAGCAGCGGCGTATCGGTCGGTCCCGGGCAGACGCAGTTGACGCTGATGGAATAGCGCGCCATCTCGCGCGCCAGGCCCTTGGTGAAGCCGATGGCACCGGCCTTGGCGCCGGAATAGACGGTCTCGCCCAAACTGCCGACCCGCCCGGCGTCGCTCGACACGTTGATGATCTTGCCCGACCGCCGCTCCATCATGCCGGGCAGGAAGGCGCGGGTGAGCTTGATCGGCCCCATCAGGTTGAGCGCGATGACGCGCTCCCAGAAGCTCGGCTCGTTCTCGACGAAGGGCTGGACCTTGCCCCAGCCGGCGGCATTGACGACGATGTCGACGCGGCTGTCGAACGCCATCGGCCGCTCCGCAAAGCCGCGATCGAGCGATCGTCGGTGACGTCCAGCGCGCTCGGCGTCGGCCGCGAGGTTGCGCCGGCGCAGGCGTTGCGCCTCGGCCTCGGCCTTCTCCACCGCGATGTCGCCGAAAATCGCATGGGCGCCCGCCTCGGCCATGGCCTCGGCGATGGCAAGGCCGATGCCCGAGGCCGCACCGGTGACGACCGCCGTCATTCCATCGAGCTTCATGGTGCCACTCGCTTTCTGTCGCCGCAGGACGTTGCCCCATGCGCCGGCGGCCGCCGGTCAAGAAAGGCGGCCACGAGCGCGCGGGTCTCGGGTTGATCGAGCAAAAAGCGCGTCTCCCGCTGTTCCGCGAGGAAGCCCGCGACCGCGGGTTCGCCGGCCTCGGCCAGGCAGCGCTTGCTCGCCGCCAGCGCCGCCATCGGCAGCGCAGCGATCGCCGCGACCAGCCGGGCGGTGAAATCGGCCAGCTCCTGCGGCGCGACCGCCCACTGCACCATGCCGAGCGCCCGGCCGGCCGCGCCATCGACGAGCTCGGCGGCCAGGATGACGCGCCGCGCGACGCCTTGCCCGCACAGCCGGGCGAGCCGCTGCGTGCCGCCGGCGCCGGGCAGCAGGCCGAGCCGCACCTCCGGCAGGCCGAACCTTGCCTCGAGCGAGGCGACGCGAAGGTCGCAAGCCAGCGCCAGCTCGAAGCCGCCGCCGGCGGCGGTACCGCCGATCTCGGCCACCGTCACCTGCCGCAGCCGTTCGATCCGCGCATAAAGCGCCTGCAATCGCCGAACCGTCGCCACCATGGCATCCGGCCCGCCGCCGCTGGCGAAGCACGAGCGGATGACATCGAGGTCCGCCCCCGCCGAAAACACCGTCTGATCGCTGCGGATATGCAGAACCGCGGTGTCGTTGCGCGCGTCGAGCGCGTCGAGGACGGCGTCGAAGCGATCGATCCACTCGTCGTTGATCGCATTGACCGGCGGGCGCGACAGGGTGACGACGAGCGCCCGTCCGACCTGCTGGCTGCTGAGCATGGACATCCCCGGTTACCCCGTACCCTGGAAGTGAACGCCCATTCATATGAATGAATGGTCGTTCAGTACGACGGCTCTGTCAAGCGGATTCGGTCTGGTGACACTTTGTCGCGGTGCCGGCGGGCGGGGAGGCGGCGGCGGTCAGCGCCCCGGTCGGGGCGCGGCCGCGGCTGTTGGCGCCTTGCGGCCCGCGCGGAGCTTCCGGTATTGCCGCCGCCCCTTCGGCGTGAGCAAGGCGCTCAGCAGGAGATCCAGCCCCTCGTTGATATACTGCTCGAGCGTGCAGAGCTCGCGCATGCGCCAGTGCTTCAGCGCCCAGGTATGGGCGAAGGTGACGAAATGGTAGGTCGCGAGCTCGATGTCGACATCGCGGAACAGGCCATGCCGGACGCAATCGCGCAAACAGTTGGCGATGAATTCGTTGGTCTCGATCTCGGCATTCTTGATGAGATCGCGGCGCGCCTTCGGCAGCGACTTGGTCGAGCGATAGGCGAGCACGGTCGCCTCGCGCCGGCTGTCGACGACGCGGCAATAGGCGTCGACCGCGACCCAGCAGCGGGTCAGCGGATCGTTCACGCCCGCCAGCGCCGCAGGGATTTCGCGCTTGTAGGAGTTGAGCACGCTGAGCAGCGCGAGCAGCAATACGTCGTCCTTGTCGTGGACGTACTGGTAGATGAGGCCGATGCTCACGCCGGCCTTGCGCGCCACCTCCTGCATCGTGGTGGTGTAGAAGCCCTGTTGCGAGAACAACTCGACCGCGGCCGTCACGATTTGGCCGCGGCGGCGTTGTACCAGCGCCGCATCGGCGACTTGGCTTTTGATCGCGAGATCCGCTGTCTCGGTCATGCCAGTCGCCTTTCGCCGTGATGTCGCCCGTTCGACCGCTGCATCGCGCCCGTCCTCGCCGTTGTCAAGTCGCCGCACCCTCTTCACACGATCGGCTGCCCGCACGTCGCTTCCGTGCCGCCCGAGCGCCGGTCATTCGCCGGTGCCGGCTCGGCGGTCGCCAAAGTGCTCCCGGCGAGGGCCGTGCCCGGAGCGGCCCCTCGGGAGGCCGCCGGCAAAAAAACAGTTGACACCGGCCGCGGCATTGAATGATCATTCGTTCATCTGAATTGATATTCACCCTTATGCCCGACCGTTGTCAAATGCAATTCTGAGGCTGGGTCAAGCGGCGGCGGCCGGCGGAGAGCCGATGTCATGAAGCTCCTTCTCGGGGATCGTTTCGTCGCCGCCGGAAGAGCAGGCGGGCCGCCATGACGAAAGAGCGCGCCCGGACGAGCATGAACGCCTGCGACGCGCTGCTCGGGCCCACGCTTGCCGCGGGGCACGGGCTTACCCCCGCGCTGATCCACCGCGACACGCGCCATACCTACGCCGAACTCGAGGCGCTGGTGAATCGTTTCGGCAACGCGCTGGCGGGAAGCGGCGTCGGCCGCAGCGATCGGGTGCTGTTGCTGCTCAAGGATACGCCCGATCTTGTCGCCGGCTTTCTCGCGGCGATGAAGGTGGGCGGCGTCGCGGTTGCCTTGAACACGCGCTCGGCCGCGAGGGATCTGCGCTTCGCCATCGTCGACAGCGCCTGCCGGGCGATGTTCATCGATCGTGATTTCCTCGATCTCTTCGACGAGGCGGCGGCCGACGGCGCGCATCGCCCGCCGGTGCTGGTCGTCTGCGGCGCCGCGAGCGAGCCCGTCGCGCCGGCGATGAGCCTCGGCGCTTTCCTCAGGGACCGGCCGGACCGCCTGGAAAGTGCGCCGATGTCGCCGGAAGACATGGCGTTCTGGATCTATACGTCGGGCACGACCGGAACGCCCAAGGCCGCCGTGCATTGTCATCGCGACGTGCTGCCCGGCGATCGGCACCTCGGGGAAATTCTGGGCGTCAAGCGGGGCGACAAGCTGTTCTCCTCGTCGAAGCTGTTCTTCTCCTTCGCCCTCGCCCATTGCCTGCTCGGCGGCTTGCGCGTGGGCGCGACGGTGATCCTCGACGACCGCTGGCCCGACAGCGATGCCGTCGCCGACATGGTTCGGCGCCACCATCCGCAGGTCATGTTCAGCGTGCCGACCATCTATCGCAATCTGCTGCGCGACGGTCACGCCAAGGGCGACGCCTTCCGCTCCGTGCGCTGTTTCGTTTCCGCTGGTGAGAAGCTGCCGGCCAGCCTGTTCGAGCGCTGGCGGCAGGCCACGGGCAAGCCGATCCTCGAGGGCATCGGCGCCACCGAGACATTGTTCCTGTTCATCGCCAACACGCCCGCTTCCTACCGCGCCGGCGCCACCGGCCGGCCGCAGCCGGGGATCGAGCTGCGTCTCCTGAACGAACGCAATCAGCCCGTCACCGAGCCCGGCGTCTGCGGCATCCTGTGGGTGCGCATGGCGTCTTTGTGCATGGAGTATTGGCAGCAGCCGGAAAAGACCGCCGCGAGCTTCGTCGGCGGCTGGTACCGCACCGGCGACGTTTTCAGCTTCGATAGCGAGGGATGGTGGTACCACCATGGCCGCGGCGACGATCTGCTGAAGATCTCTGGCCAATGGGTATCGCCGGTGGAGATCGAAGATTGCGCTCTTGCGACCACGGGAATTCTCGATGCCGCCGTCGTCGGCGTCGAGAACAGCGATGGGCTGGTGCGCCTGTCGATGTTCGTGGTGCCAGCCGATCGCGTCGGCTGTCCCGAGCTCGCCGCGCTGATCCAGGAGCGTATCAGGTCGCACCTGTCGATTTACAAGTGCCCGCGCAACATCCGCTTCGTCGCGGAAATTCCACGGACCGCCACCGGCAAGCTCCAGCGTTTCCGCCTGCGCGAGCTGGCGATCGAGCTGCCGGCGGAGAGCGAGAGCATGCCATGCCCCGGCTAGTCCCTTCATCGCCTTCGGGCTTGTTCCGCGCCGCGCCGGAACGCGCTCATGTTGCCGCTGCCGGCTCAGTCGGAGAGACCGCCATGAACCCATCGTCCCAGCATCTCGAGCTGACGCTCGTCGCCGCGCTCGCGCGTCAGGGCGCCCGCCAGGCCGTGCGCGATGAGATGGATGCGCGGGACCGCTACTTCCCGAGCGAGGTCAGCGAGGATTGGCTGCACATCGGCGTCGTCCAGCATCTCCGCCGTCACCTGCGCGTGCCCGGCGCGCCGCGCTTCCGCGTCCATGACGACTTTCAGGACTGTGAGATCGGCAATCTCGCTTGCGACTACCCGCACCTGATCGACGTCGTCGTGCTCTACCCCGCCAGCGGCGCGCCCGGCGCGCGCGATCACGCGCCCGCGGTCGGCGTCATCGAGATACGCAAGAATTTCGCGGAGCTGCCGGACGACGCGGCGCGTCTCGGCCGCGTGACGTCAGGCCCGCCCGACGAGCCGCCGCTGCAATGGGTGCTGCAGCTCCTGCTGGTCGACGGCGCCAGCCCGGAGCAGGTATTGGCGCGCGCCGGCGAGGCCAGGTCCATCGCCGCGCGCTACGGGCTGCTGCCGTTGAGCGGATGCGACCCGGAGCGGGCCGTGGCGCCGCCCAACGCCGCGCCGTCGGGCGAGCGCTGGTTCGACGTCGCCTGTTACGGCAAGACGGTCGCCGCCTAACGTCGCGCCGCGCGTCGCGGCTTCCCGTCGCCGGTCGTCGCCGCGGGCGATCGCAGCGTTGGTACCTGCAGCGCCGCCCGGTCGCATCTCGGCGGCAACTGAGCGGATTCGGTCGGCGGTCGGATGCGCCGACGACAGCATGACGCTGATTCCGGGATAGGGCGAGCCGTGCGGCGTCGGCATGGCGTCCCCAGCCCGGTGGCGCCGTCGAACGCTGCGCGTGAACGACCTCCCGCCCGGCCGCCGAAGTCGGCGACGGCGGCCGGATCGTGTCCGTCGCCGCGATATCTGCTGTTGCGGTGAACATTGACGGACGGCGCGAAATTGTCGGCCTCGGCATCGGCCCAAGCGAGGCCGAGCCATAGCCCGGGGAGGCCGGGCCTACGATCCGACGGGCCGCGCGTGCCGGACTGAGGGGTGACGATGACGGTGCTGCTGCCGCAGGCCTGAAAACGCTGGGACGGCGATATCATCCAGCGGCTGCGGCGAAGCACCGCAGGAGCTCCATACGAAACTAACGAATTCTTCTGGCGGTGTTTTTCTGCATTGTCGAGAGCCGACCATGGCCGAAGCTGCGATGGCTACCCGGCGCTGCGGGGAGTGAGGGACGGGCGCGATCCCGCATTGATCCAGGTCAACGACAGGCCCCGCGCTCGGACTTATTTCGGCTCGGGACGCCGGGGGCTCGGCGATGACGAGCGGTCCCGCGCCGTCGAGGTTGCGCGAGAGGTCACCGCAAATGCGTCAGGACGATGGGATCACCAGCAGGAGCTTTCTCGGCGCGGCCGGCGATGCCGAGCATTTCATCTGCGTCGAGGCCTCGGCGCAGCTCGGTCTTTCCGAACAGATCGACAGCATCGAGCAGCGCTATGCCGAGGCGCGCCAGGCGCTGAAGCTCGCGCCGGACAGCGCCATCTTCCGACGTATTTTCGTCAGCGATGTGATGAACCAGGTGATACCGGTGCGCGAGAGCCGGCTCTTCTGCGCGCCCGCGGACGGCCCGGTTGCGGTCTCGATCGTGCAGCAGCCGCCGCTCCCCGGCGCGAAGCTCGCGCTGTTGGCCTATCACATCGACAGCGGCGCGCCGCTCACCAAGCATCGCGTGGCGCAGAAGCATCTGTTGGTTGAGAAAGGCGGCCTCGCGCATCTCTGGAGCACGCGCCTCTGCGCCGGCGCCGATGGCTCCGCCGCCAGCGCCGCAGCACAGACGCAGGCGGTGTTCGACGAGCTGATCGCCGCGCTCTCGCGCCAGGGCGGGAGCTTGCGCGACCATTGCGTCAGGACGTGGATCTACCTCAAGGACGTCGACGTCTTCTATCAGGGCATGGTCGAGAGCCGCACCACCTTGTTTCAGCAGCAGGGCCTGACGAGCGATACCCACTACATCGCCAGCACCGGCATCGAAGGCGCATGCGCGCATCGCTACGACGTCGTGGCAATGGACGCCTATTCGATCCTCGGCCTGATGCCGCAGCAACTATCCTAT
>CAWBKF010000038.1:0-74665 GCA_963789275.1 uncultured Alphaproteobacteria bacterium | reverse complement strand
CCGTGCTCCGCGAGGCGGAACTCGGCTGCCTGGAGTGCGCCGCGTGGCGGCGGTGTCGGCAATGGCTCAGCGACCGCGCGCCGGAAGAGCCGGAAGACGACTACCGCGATTTTTGCCCGAATGAGGGACTATTCAACGTCCTGCCGCGCCAGGAAAACGTCAAGCGTCCGTACGCCGCCGAGTGAGGCGGCGGCGGCGAGGGTTGTGAACTTATTGAGAATGCTTCGCCATGCTGACGATGGAAGATTGTATCGCGCTCAGCGACCTGACGCTCGAGGAGATCGACGCGATTGCCGAGCATGAGCACCTGCCGGAGACGATCGCCGCCGAGCTCGGCTGCCATCTCGTGCATCGCCCCGACGGACGACAGGCAATCCGCTTGATGATACGCGACGACATCGAGGCGGCACGCGGCCGGGGCGACTTGCGCCACTCTGCGGAGCTTAAGGTCGTGCTGCAGCTTTTCGTCGAGCACTGCCGTCGCAATCCGGCGCTTTGCGGTCGATGGAACGCCCAACGGGTGGTCGACGGTAGAAAGGTCCCGACAAGCGGAGCCCACCAGTGCTCGGGCCGGGTGTGCATCGTTGTGCGCCCTATTTTTCCAGGACGTATGTTCCCGGTGCGTCGCAGATCGGAGGATAGGCGGCACTTCCGGCGGGCGGCGGCGATATCCTCTGCCCGGACGCAGCCTGGAGCCAGCCAGCCCAATCGGTCCACCAGCCGCCATCGTGCTTTTGCGCGCCAGCCAACCAGGCCTCGGCAGTCGCCGGCGGTGAAAGGGTGTCGTTCGTCCAATACCCGCCTTTGCCTTTGGACGGCGGATTGATCATGCCGGCGATGTGTCCATGCGGCGACGCAGCGAGGGGTCGACAGGCGGTGCTCGCCCAATCTCGCGCGAAAGCTGGTCGATCATCGCTCGACGCTGGCGCTGTCGCGCGGCGGCCTGCTTTTCGAGACTGTCCCCGACGAGCGATGCTGCGACCGCCTCTAACGATTTGCCGTCCCGGGTTGCCTGCCCGTACGCGGCGGCGCGGGCGAGGTGATCGAAATTTTTCTCGCCGCTCTACTACGTGCAAGCGCCGGACCTCATCGGCTATGGCAAGGAAGACATCGTCCCCGCGGCTCTGGCCTTTCGCCCGGACGAAGAACTGGAACGGATCTTCCCGCTGCTGCCCGCAGGCGAGCGCTTTCATCTCGCCGGGTACTCCTATGGCGGCGTCATCGCGCTTCGCCTTGCGCTTGTCACGCCGTGGCGGCTGGCGAGCCTTACGCTGATCGAGCCGGTCGCCTTTCCGTTGCTCGATCGCGCAGAGACGAGCGCGGCCTACCGCGCGGTCCAGGCGTTGCGTGGCGGATTCACCCGCCTGCTGGATTCCGGACATAAGGAAGACGCGATGCGCCGTTTCCTCGACTACTGGACCGCGCCCGGTGCGTTCGAAAAGCTTGAGCCGACAACGCGCGCGGAAATGCTGCGCGTCGCGGCGAAGAACCATCGCCCGAGTCATCCTTCCGAGGGAGCGGGTCTTAGCGAGCACCATCGGCATCACGGCGCAACGACAGGAGCAGGGCCAAGGCAAAGACGCCGAGTACGCTCGTCAGCCCGATCCAACCACTCATTGACGCAGTCGCCGGTTGCTAGTAGATGGCGGTCATTGCGCGAGGTCGCTCCCTGATTTCGGCGCCCGAGAGAACGAGTCCAGCTTGAGACGTGGACCGTCTTTTACCGAGCCGGCAATGCCAACCATGTGGTTAGCTTCGGCCCCCTGGTGAGGCATAGCGCCAATACCGGGTGCAAGAGTTATCCAACAGAGCTACACTTATTTCAGTCATGGCGTCATCGCGACCGGAGGCAGTCTTGGCCATGGAATACACGGTCGGACTCAGGCTTCAGACCCGCTCCGAGGTGCTCACCATTGAGGCGGAAGATGCGCTCATCGCCGCACTCAAGGCGAAGCATGAACACCCCGAGGCGAGCATCATGTATGTCCGGAGATCGAACCGGCGCGGCGACCGCCGCCACCCCCATGGCGGCTTGTCGAAAAGGACGAAAGGCGATCCCTGAGATCATGTGGCGGCTGGGCGTGCGACCGCTGCCGGCACGCCGATCGGCGGAGCGTGCGAATTGCGCCGCAAGGCCGCCGGTCTTCGCATGGCGGCTGTTACACCATGAGGCTCTGCGATCTGGGAGACGAGTGGCGCTCCTCGACCCGGAATCGGCCCAATGTCGTGCGAAATCGGCGGCAAGCGTGAAAGCGTAGCTGTCAGATCGCCGACCGGACGCGACATAAGGGCACAGCATGAAGAAAACCATCGCAGCGATCTTCGTTCTTGGCAGTGCTGTCACTGCCCGCCCTGCATCGGGCGATCAGATGATTCAATTCTTTTCCGGTAAATCGCTGTCGGCCTTCTGCGAGAGAACGGTTGACGAATGTACCGACTATATCATCGGCGTGTATGACACCGTGGCGACGCTGCACAACGCGAGAAACCTCTCTGATGACTTGGCTTCGATCTGTCTCCCTCCAACAGCAAGGGATGCCCAGCTAACTCTGATTGTTAAGAAGTACCTCGACGATCACAGAGACCAACTCGATTTGGCGGCCCCCAGCACGGTGATGTCAGCCCTTGCGAAGGCTTTCCCGTGCAGAACAAGCGATTAAGGAGCGCGCCGCGTGGCCCAGAGCGCGGTCAACTCGCAGTGCCACTTCGCTAGGCACTGAGCGGTGCGCAGGAGGTCGAGGCCGGTAAGACCGGCGCTTACGTCCTGGTGACGCGCTTCACCTCGTTTAGACTGACCTCATACAATCTGGCAACTTGCTCAGCGGTCATTCCATACTTCGCCAAGGTTCGTACGCGACCATATTCGGATGCCGGAATTTCGGTCGCTGGCCGTCTTGTCGCCGCTCCTTGTCTGTTGATTGGCAGAGGAGCAGGTATCTCGGGCTCGGGGGGCGCCGGAACCTCCTGTGTTGCCGTCAAAATGCGCGGCTTCCGTTGAGTTGGTTGCTCGGTCGGTGCCAATCCGTCAGTCGTCGGCAATTGGGCTTCCATGGACCCAGCTTGCACCTTTGGTTTGAAGAGCGCCGCAGCAGCGTGGAGTGCATTGAGCACTTGTTGGCTGTCACTATGAGCATGGGCAGTCTGCGTCTTGGTGAAAAAGCCCGACGCGCGTTCGTCAGAACACGTTGATCCTCTCAGTGGGTTTTATGGCAACAGATGATACATTACATGGGTAGCGGTACCATGTTAGGCAACAGATTAAACCGCTATGCGCGAGTTGGACCGGTCGAAGTCGTGCTTCTCGGCTTTCAGACGAGGGCGAGGGACTTCAATTCGGCCTTGTACAGTTCAAGCTCTGCCCTTTCGAGCGTCTTAGCTAGCGTTTCGTCGCTGTAGTCTTCCCCCTCGGCTTCCGTGACGAGTTCGACAACCCGTGCCCAAGCATTGGACGCCAAAATCACTGCCGCTTCTTCATCAGCCATGGATTACCCCCAAGTGCGCTGGCAATTTTAGCTAGCGGGCTTGTCAGACGAGAGATCGGCGCTTCGAATCTAACCATCGCATGGCGTCTCCTTCCGTGAAGCCGAGTGCCTTGATCAGCTCTATCGCTTCCTTACGGTTTAGAGTCGCCCGCGTCCGGTCGCCGACTACGCCTGCGCGATATCGCTCAATGATATCGTCAAGCGCGGCGCGAAGTCTTTCGTACGAGTCCACCATGACAGGAATATGGTGTCGCGCCATCCCCCTGTGCAAGTAGCGGGCCGACGGGCCGCTGCGCCATCGTGTCGGCTTCGCGTATGATGCGGGCCTGCTCGACCGAGCTGATCGAGCGCCGCATTTCCGGCACGCGCCACTCGACCATCCGGCTTGGCTATGCTATGTCGATCGCCCTGAATCAACCGGTAGGCCAGCTCACGCCAATCTCAAAGCACCCGTCCCCCGAAGTGCTCGGCGAACGCCACGGCTTCCGCGGCTACCTCAAATTTCACCCGTATGACGGTTCGCCCGTCGATCTCAGTCCAGGTGTAGCTCGACGGATCGAACTGCATGTCGTCGAGCCATCGCCGCATGTTGCGCATCGGAGTGCTGACATCGTCGCCCGGCACTGGAACTTCGACGATCGTCATCGCGTCGCTCCAGCTCTTAATGCGCATTAAACTGCCCGAGCCGCGGCAGCCGGCGCACCAACGTGCGCATCACTGCGCCAGGCACGGGCGACCAGTCTGCGAAGGCGCGGATCGCGCGGAGGAGAAGAGACGAGCCGAGGGCTGAGCGCGCGGCCGATCTGAACAAGCTCCCGCCCGCCGCTACCGAGGCGATCCTCCGGTTGCATTCGGTAAAACGTTCGTTTCGCTCGCCGGACGTAACCGCTACACGCTGGCGCTACACCACATTGTTGTCATACCGGACGCGTATGCCTGGGTGATCAGGCAGCCGACTTATGTTGGTGCGGCCTAACACTTGTGGTCTTAGGCTCTTCCTCGCCAACAGCTCGGATCGGCTCGGTGATTTCGTGGGCGGCCCTTTCGATGTCGGTGGTCGCTTTTTTTGTTATCGACGAGATGCTGGTGGTGAATGCGGCGATGTCCTCAGTAGCACGGCGGAACATGCCTGAAAGCCATTCCTGCTGGATACGCAGCATTTCTCCGGGGTCCTGGCACCCCGTCATTTTCTGGATCGCCTGCTGCATTGAATCGACGCCTTCCCGACGGCGACGCAGCCAAGCGTGTGTCAGCGCGTCAACATCGGCGAGCAATGCGGCTTGTGTCGCGCACCACTGATCCGCATTGCGCGCGAAAATCTCGGCCACGGGGTTGCTCAACGCGGATAGCGACGTCGACTTTCCATGCTTCGCTTCTGACACGGGAACCTCCTAGCGTGAAAACGAGAAGGATTGGCGCCTTGGGACGAGAAACTCGCCCACAATGCGCGCCGCTTGAACTTCAGATTTCCAAGGATGTTGATTTCAGGTGCTACCTAATTTCGACCCATGTCAATGGGTAATTTGGCGTGTCGAAGCGGCGGACCCAACCCAGGATCAAATGAGTTGAGAAGATGGAGGAGGTTAGGCGAAAAACGCTCGCGTGGCTGTCGACCAGATTCCCCAGAGCGGTATTGGAACATTTCAACGAGGAAATCTGTCTCGGCTGTAAGCTGGAGGCGAACTGTGTGGACGTTAGTGAGCTAGAGCGAGTCATTGTCGAGCTATTAAGGAGCGTCGCTTTCTGAGGCGCCGCGCGACGGTCGATGCGTAACGGCGCAAGCGATCCAAGCAGTACCGTGACATCGCATGGCGTATGAGTGGCCAACCTGCGTGCTCGGTGCTTTCAGTAGGAGCTGGCAGGTTCTATGCTGCCCGTCCATAGCTCGGTTGAGATCATCTAATGGCCTCGAAGCAACCAATCGAGCGGGGACAGCGCTTCCGCGATGCTCATCCTGGCCGCTTCGGCGCGTTGGGCACCGAATGGGTCGTCGACGCCGTATTCACGGGAAGAGACGGGCGGCAACACGCTCAACTCATCTGCGCCTCCGATATGACGCACCAAAAGACGCGCTCCGTGGAAGTCTTCAATGACCGCAGCCGCTTCCAGCGCAAGTAGGCAGCGATCCACTCAGGGAACCCGATGATTCGCGGAGACCCAGACCAGCGGCGTGTGATGATCCGATGCCCGGTGACCGGTCGCGCTGTTCCCACTGGGCTCATGGCTGACCCAGCAAGTTGGGACACGCGCCCCATCGGCCTCAACCGAGTGTCCTGTCCCGAATGCAAGCAAGTCCACGCATGGAACAAGAAGGACGCTTCGCTCGAAGGCTCGGCGAACTCGTAGACCGCGTGCCCCCCTGCAACCAGCGCTGTGCCCGAATCACCCGACTGCCTTGCTTCATTGATCCACTCGGCACTCCCGGCGCATGCCCGGTGGGCCGAGCTAGTCAATTTCGATTAAGGACCGGGAATGCTAACGATCGGCGTCGTCTGTTAGTCCTCTTCGCTTGCGCCGTTGGTCTATGTGTTCGGCGAGTTCGCTCATCTGGTGGAGCAGCAAGAAGCCGAAGAGGGCCACGGCGAGCATCGGCCGCGCGGCGTCAGCGCCAATCCCTGGAAGATCGCCAAGCTCGAGCAGGCGCCGGACGATCTCGATGACAAGCCCGATGCCAAGCACGGCGTTGTATGCCGGCCCGAGCTTGCGGCCGAGCGCGGCATCGAGCCCCTGCGCAGCATGGAGGATTTGAAGGATCATCTAAGTCTCTTTCCCCAACGAAACTAGCTGCCACAAACATCGGTCGAGGGTCGCGCCGCCCTCGTATCTGGTCAAGCGCGCTCAGACGGTGAGGGATTATTGCTCCACGCACCCAATGGAAGGGAGACGGCCCTAGATGCCGAGAGGTTGATCGGCTTGGCTAGTAGTGTGAACAGTAAGTGCCTAATCACACTCACGACGCCTTTTCCGAGCTGGAGGTCGCTCGCCGCAACTTGGCGAAGGCGCGGTCCGTCGCCATGAAGCGCGCCAACATCGGCCCGATCAGCTTTGCGGGCGCAAACGCGCCTTGACCGGTGTCGCGCGCAAGCGCCTGGCCATAGGCGACGAGATCGCGATAGAGCGCCGCCGGCAGTTCCACAGTCAGCTTCACCGGCTTATCGTCCGCGATAGCTCCGAGCTTCAGCTTTGCCAAGGCAGTCTCCTCAGGCGCGATAGGGTTCAAGCACAAGGTCGTGGGTGACCATCACCCGAACCGGGAAGCCAGGCCGGATCGTGATCGTCGGCTGGACGTTCAGCGAGCGCCCGACGACCTGTTCGCCGGCCTGGTTGAAGCTTTGGGAAGTGCCCTGGCGGATCGCCTGCACCAGCGAGTTCTCATTGTCGCTCGTGCCGGCCTCGGAGCCAACACTCAGCAGGGTCGACAGGATCGCTGCCTTGAATAGCATGCCCCAGTGATTGTCGACCTCGTCCTCGAGGCCGGCATAGCCTTCCGGGTCGGCACCGGGCTGACGCTCAAGCACGATCGAACGTCCGTTGGGCATGATCAGGCGGTTCCAAATGAGAAGCGCCCGCGACTGACCGAAGGCGATCTGAGCGTCATATTGGCCGACCAGGCGCGCGCCTTGCGGGATCAGCAAAACCTTTCCGGTTGGACTATCATATACTTCCTCGGTGACCTGAGCGGTGACCTGGCCAGGAAGGTCGGAGCGCAGTCCCGTAATCAGCGCGGCGGGGATCACGGTGCCGGCCTGCAGCACATAAGGGCTGGCGGGTGCGTCGACGCGATCGGGACTAACCGTGCGGCGGTCGACGTTACCGTTCAAGAAGGCAAGCTTATGATCCTGTGAGGTCAGATTGCTCGAGCCGAGCGCCGCCGGCGCCGCGGTTTGAGCGCTGGTCGGCGCCTGAACGGCGGCCGTAGCGATCTGCGCGACATTGGTCGTGGCGAACAGATGGCTGGTGCGCGCCGCCTCCTGTTCCTGGGCGATGCGCTGTTGTTCCGGATTCGGACCCTCCGGCGGCGTCGGCATGCCGGGGGCCGGCGCGCCGGCATTGACGATCGGTCGGCCAAGATCGCCGGGAAGCGGCGGTCCAAGCTGGGGAACGGTCTTCGACAGGCCCGTATAGTCGCGCGGCAGATTGGCGAGGCCGTCCGGCGTCGTCCGATTGCTGGTGTTGTAGAGCTCGGATCCGGTGGTCTGGTGCTGCGGTCGCAGAGCCAGGAACAGCGCTCCGCCGATTCCGATCGCCGCAACCGCGCTAATGGCGAGGAGGACCTTGCGGGAGAGCCGCGTCACGGGTGCCCGGCTGGACCGCAGCCGCATTTCCTGCGGCGGCCGATCACCGCCGGAAGGCCCCGTCGCCTCGTCCGGCGGGGTGTCGGTCACGACTGCGGTCTCCCGTCGATACGGACGATGCGGACCTTCTGCTGGGGCTCACCGCCGAGTCGGAGTTCGGCCGCGGCGAAGAGCCGATCGATGATCATGTGGTTGCCCTGGACGCGGTAGTTGACCAGTTCGGCGCCGCCTTCCGCGCCGATCACCCAGAGCGGCGGCATCTCGCCCTGACCAATGCCAGAAGGGAATTCGATGAATACCTGCCGCCCGTCATCGAAAGCACGCAGGGGCCGCCAGGCTGGATTGTCGCCTTCTATGCGGTAGCGGAAGTTGAGCGCGTTGACATCGACGCCGGAGGCAATCGGAGTCGCCGCATCGGCGGCCGCATTCTGCTGGCGCAGCGCGATGAGCTGGTCCTGGGCATAGAGCCAGGACACCGCCGCCATGTAGGTCTTGTCGTCCGAGCGCAGCTCGAGATGGTAGGTGCGCCGATCGGTGTTGATGATGAGATTGCTGACGAGGTCCGGGCGGGTCGGCTTGACCAGGATATGGACACGCTTGCCGGTCCCCAACCCGCTTTCGGTATCGCCGATTATCCAGCGCACGGTGTCCCCTGCGGCGACGGGGCCCGGACCGACGAGCTGTTCGCCCGGCTCTAGCGCGATGTCGGTGATCTCGCCGGGCGCGGCGTAGAGCTGATAGAGCGCACCCTCCGAGAACGGATACACCTGGATCGCGTTGATGTAGCCGGCGCGGGTCGGCTGCACGCGCGCCGCCCCGTTGGCCTGCGCGACCCGCTTACGCGCATCGGCAGCTTCGGGCGGCGCGGTCTTGGCCTCAGGGATCGGTTTGAGCTGGTCCGGCAGCGGCAGAAGCTTCGGCAACTCGACGATCTGCACCGGCTTGGGTGGATCGGGTTGCAACACCGCTTGTCGCTGCGTGTCATCGTAGCTGATCTCGGGGGGCTTCGACGTCGAGCAGGCGCCGAGCGAGGCGCAAGCGAGCAGAAATGTTGCGAACGGCACCGTGTGCATCAGCCGAGCTCCTTGGACCAGTTGAGGGCATGGACGTAGACGCCGAGGGGATTCTTCTTGAGGCGATCGGCTTCGGTGGCGGGCTGCACAACGATGGTGAGGATGGCGCTCCAGCGCTCGGTCGCGGCGAGCGCATCGTCGATGTAGCGGCGCTCGACCCATTCGACGCGGAAACTGTCGTCGGAGGCACGGATCACGCTCGACACATCGACCGAGATCTGAGCCTTGCCCACCTTGGCGAAGGGGTCGTTGGTGCGCGCATAGTCATTGAGCGCCAGCGCGCCCTTGTCAGTGACGTAGTTGTAGGCGTCGAGCCAGCTCTGCCGCAGCACCACCGGATCGGCCGGGATGCTCCGCACCTCTTCGATGAAGCGCGCGAGATGCCAGGCGATCTGCGGATCGGTTGGCCGGTAGTTCGCTTGCGCCGGAGCCATGGCCTGGGCCTGGCCAAGGTGATCGACCTGCACAACCCACGGCGTGATCGTCCCGCGCGCCGATTGCCAGACGAGACCGGCGGCTAGGACGAAGCCCAGCGCCAACATGCCGAAGAAGGCGAGGCGCCAGTTCTTGGCCTGGATTCGGGCCGAGCCGATGCGCTCGTCCCAAACCTGACCGGCCCTCTGATAGGGTGTTTCGGGCTCTGGTGTCTTGCCGTAGCGAACCGTTGGTCGCCGAAACATGAGCTATTCTCCTTCGGAGAGATCGACGGCGCTGCCGCCGCTCGGGCGATCGCCGGAGCGGATGGCATGGTCGGCGGCCGAGGCGCCCTGGCTTACTGCCTGGCTCCGCCGCATGCGCCGCGCCCAAGCGGGCGGTTGCGAAGCCTCGGCTTGGCTCGGCGGACCCGTACCCGCGGAGCTCGCGTCCCCCGTTCCGGCCCGGCCCCCGTCCGCAAAGCTGTTGCGGAGGCTGGATGTCGCGCGGCGGAGCGGGCTGGCTGCCGTTGAGACACCGGCCTCGACGACACCGGAGAGACCGCCCACGCGATAGGCGGCGGTGGCGCCGCCGGCAACGCTGGCGCCTGCGCGCGCGGTTCCGGCGACCGCACCGCGGACGGCGCCCAGGCCAGCAGCCGCAAGTCCAACCCCGGCTACGCCAATGCCGGCAACCGCCAGCCCCGTCCCCACGGCGGCGCCGGCGCCAAGCTGCGGGCCGCCCGCGATGAGGCTGTTGGCGATGCCGGGCCCGAATATGGTGAGGCCGAGCAGCGCCAACGCCGCGAGAATCAGGGTCAATGCGTCACTGATGGTGGGCGGATTGTTGATGCCGCCGGTGAACTGGCCGAAGATTGTCGAGCCGATGCCGACGATCACGGCGAGCATCAGAACCTTCACCCCGGACGAGACCACGTTGCCCAACACCTTCTCGGCGAGGAAGGCGGTGCGACCGAAGAGGCCGAACGGCACCAGGACGAAGCCGGCAAGCGTGGTGAGCTTGAACTCGATTAGGCTGACGAAGAGCTGGATCGCCATGATGAAGAAGCTGATGACGACGATCAGCCACGCGATCAGCAGAATGGCAATCTGGATGAAGTTGTCGAAGAAGCTGACAAAGCCCATCAGCCCGGAGATCGACTTGAGAATCGGCTGGCCGGCGGTGACGCCGACCTGGGCGAGCCGCCCCGGCTGAAGCAGCTGCGCCTGGCTGAGCGTGCCGCCGCCCGCCTCGATGCCGAGGCCGGCGAAGGAGTTGTAGATCATCTGGGCAAGATTGTTGTAGTTGCCGATGACGAAGGCGAAGACGCCGATAGAGAGGGTTTTCTTGATCAGGCGCGCGAGTACGTCCTCGTCGGGCGCCATCGCCCAGAAAAGACCGGCCAGCGTGATGTCGATCGCGATCAGGACGCCAGCGAGCCAGCGCACATCGCCCTGAACGAGGCCGAAGCCGGAATCTATGTACTGGGTAAAGACGCCGAGAAAATTGTCGATGACGCCAGTCCCGCCCATGGCGCTTATCGATCTTCGGGGTTGGCAGCCGGCTTCTGATCGATCGTTGGCGCGCTCGTGGCGCTGTCGGCCGGGCGGTAGGTGAAGAAGCGGCGGCGGTTCTCGGCCCAGGCAGCTTCGCAGGCGGCGTCATCCTTCGCCGCCATGCCGATCGCCTGGCAGCGCGCCAGCTCCCGGGCGAGCGGATCGCTTGCAGTCGAAGTGGTAGTGAGGGACGTGGGCCGGCCGGCGTCCTCGTGCCGGAGGCGAATGCCGGCCGCGACGATCGTCGCGGCGACCAGGGCAAACACGGCAGCGCGGCCGATCGCGGCGATGGTGAGCGGGCGGCAGCGCATCAGTGAAACATCTGCGCGGAGCCCGGCTGATAGCCCGAGCCATAGTTGAGGAAGTTGGTAAGTTGCTGCTGCGCCTGTTCCTGGTTCTCGACAGTACGCGCGCCTTCCAGGCTCTGGGCCCGTGCGATCGACGCCATGACGGCGGTGAGGTCGGCAAGCTGCTTGGTCTGGAGCGCCACGAGCTGATTTCCGGACTGGGCAGCTTGGAGTGCGCCGGAGGCCGACTGGCTCGACGAGACCAGGGCGCTGATCTGCGTGCGCGTGCTGTCGAGGTTCTGCACCACGCCGGCCTGCACGCGCATTGCATCTTGGAAGCCGGCCAACGAATTCTGCCAGCGTGTCTGGGCGTCGGCGAGGAGCTGTTGGGAGGACGTCGAACTGGAGTAGGCCTGCGGATAGACCGCGGTGAACGCCTGATTGATCGCCGTGACGTTGTAGGCGATCCGCTGCGCTTGGGCGAGGAGCTGCTCGGTCTGGGTGATCGACTGCTCGAGCTGGGCTAGCGAGGAATACGGCAGGCTCGCCAGGTTCTTCGCCTGGTTTATGAGCATGTTGGCCTGGTTCTCCAGGCTCTGGATCTGGTTGTTGACCTGCTGCAGGGCGCGCGCTGCGGTGAGCACGTTCTGCGAGAAGTTGGTCGGATCGTAGACGATCCATTGCGCGCGGGCGGGAACACTCGCAGTTGCAAGCGCGAGCGCGGCAGCGCCGACGGCAAGCACCGGACGAAGGCGCTGAACGATCATGGGGAAGTTTCCTGGCTGCGTGTGACGAGCATGTCCGCCGCCCAATCGAGGCCCTTGCCACGGAGCCATGCAGTGGCGAAGCCGTCGCGGCCATGCGCGGCGATGATCTCGGTGATGGCGGCCTGGTCGGTCTTGGATGAGGCGGCGGTGAAGGCGAGCGCGACTTCGCTCAAGCCCAGCTCGAACAGCCGATTGCCGCGCCGCGACTGGCAGTAATAGTCGCGCTTGGGCGTCGAGCGGCTGAGGATCTCGATCTGCCGATCGTTCAGGCCGAAGCGGCGGTAGATCGTGGCGATCTGCGGTTCGAGGGCACGTTCGTTCGGCAGGAACAGGCGGGTCGGGCAGCTCTCGATGATGGCGGGCGCAATGGCGCTGCCGTCGATATCGGCCAGCGATTGCGTGGCGAAGATGACAGAGGCGTTCTTCTTCCGGAGGGTCTTCAGCCATTCGCGGAGCTGGCCGGCGAAGCCGTGATCGTCGAGGGCGAGCCAGCCCTCGTCGACGATCAGCAGGGTCGGGCGGCCGTCGAGGCGGTCCTCGATGCGATGGAACAGATAGGAGAGGACAGCGGGCGCGGCGCCGGCACCAATCAGCCCTTCGGTCTCGAAGGCCTGGATCTCGGCCTCGCCAAGACGCTCCGTCTCGGCGTCCAGCAGCCGTCCCCAAGGACCGCCGACAGTATAGGACTGCAGGGCTTGCTTCAGCGCGCTGGACTGCAAGAGTACCGACAGGCCCGTGATCGTCCGCTCGAGCGCCGGCGCCGAGGCGAGCGACGTGAGCGCCGACCAGAGATGCTCCTTCAGCTCGGGGGTGACGGTCACGGCTTCGCGGCGGAGGAGCGCCGCGACCCACTCGGCGGCCCAGGCGCGTTCGCCCGCGTCGTCGACGCGCGCCAACGGCTGCAGAGCTACCGGCTCGGCGATGCCGCCGGCGAGCGAACCGCCAAGATCGTGCCAGTCGCCGCCCATGGCGAGCGCCGCCGCGCGGATCGAGCCGCCGAAGTCGAAGGCGAAGACTTGGCAGCGGGGATAGCGGCGGAACTGAAGCGCCATCAGCGCCAGCAGCACGCTCTTGCCGGCGCCGGTCGGGCCGACCACGAGGGTGTGGCCGACATCGCCGACGTGCAGCGCGAAGCGGAAGGGGGTCGAGCCCTCGGTGCGCGCGAAAAACAGCGGCGACGCCCCGAAATGCTCGTCGCGCTCCGGACCCGCCCACACCGCGGAGAATGGCATCATGTGCGCGAGATTGAGCGTCGAGACCGGCGGCTGACGGACATTGGCGTAGACATGGCCCGGCAGGCTGCCCAACCACGCCTCGATCGCGTTGACCGTCTCGCGCATGCAGGTGAAGTCCCGACCCTGGATCGTCTTCTCGGCCAGGCGCAGGCGCTCGTCAGCGATGCGGGGATCCTCGTCCCAGACCGTGACGGTCGCGGTAACATAGGCTTGGCCGACGAGGTCGGAGCCGAGCTCTTGGAGCGCCGCGTCAGCGTCGAGCGCCTTGTTGGCGGCGTCGCTGTCCATCAGCACCGACGCCTCATTGGTCATTACCTCCTTCAAGATCGCCATGATCGACTTGCGCTTGGCGAACCATTGCCGGCGGATGCGCCCGAGCACCCTGGCCGCGTCGGTCTTGTCGAGACAGATCGCCCGCGTCGACCAGCGATAGGGAAAGGCGAGCCGATTGAGCTCGTCGAGCAGGCCGGGCCAGGTCTGCGACGGAAAACCCATGATGGTGAGCGTGCGCAGAGACGCGCGGCCGAGGCGCGGCTCGAGTCCGCCGGTCAGGTCCTCGTCAACGAGGATGGCGTCGAGATGCATGGGCGTCTCGGGCACGCGGACGCGCTGGCGCCGGGTCGAGATGCAGGAATGGAGGTAGGTGAGCGTCTCGGGGTCATCGAGCCAGCGGGCTTCGGGCATGAAGCCCTCGATCAAGGCCAGCACGCGGTCGGTGCGGTCGATGAATCCCGCGAGCGCCGCGCGCCAGTCCGCGCCCTCGCGCGCTCGTCCCTCATAGAGCCACGCTTCAGCCCGCGCGGCGTCCTCGGCGGGTGGCAGCCAGACCAGCGTCAGGAAATACCCGCTGTCGAAATGCGCGCCTTCTTCCTCGAACTGCGCCCGGCGCTCGGCGTCCACGAGACCTGACGCCGGATCGGGAAAACGGCTCTCGGGATAGCGATTGGCGGGATGGCGCTGCGCCTCGATGAAGATCGCCCAGCCAGAGCCGAGACGACGCAGGGCATTGTTGAGCCGCGCGGTGATGGCGACCAACTCGGCCGGCGTGGCGGAGTCGAGGTCCGGTCCACGAAACCGCGCCGTGCGCTGGAAGGAGCCGTCCTTGTTGAGAATGACGCCCTGCTCCACGAGCGCCGCCCAGGGCAGGAAGTCAGCGAGCCTTTGAGTGCGGCGGCGATATTCGGCCAGGTTCATCATGGGTGGGCCCTCACGCGGCAAGATGCGGGGGGTGGCGGAGGTGGCGCCGCACCACGTCGACGAAGGCGGGATCGCGCTTGGCCGCCCAGATCGCGGCGAGATGCCCGATCAGCCAGATCGCGGCGCCGGCGATCCAGAGCCGGAGGCCGAGCCCGACGGCCGCGGCGAGCGTGCCGTTGACGATCGCCACCGCGCGCGGCGCGCCACCCAGGAGGATCGGCTCCGTCAGCGCACGATGGACCGGCGCGTAGAATCCGGTGACGGTCTCCTCCTGCGCCATTAGACCAGCGCTCCGCCGCCGAACTGAAAGAAGGACAGGAAGAAGGAGCTGGCGGCGAAGGCGATCGACAGGCCGAAGACAATCTGGATCAACCGCCGGAAGCCGCCGGAGGTCTCGCCGAACGCCAGGGTGAGGCCCGTGGCGATGATGACGATCACCGAGATGACCTTGGCAACTGGACCCTGGATCGACTCCAGGATCTGGGTCAGCGGCTGCTCCCACGGCATGTTGGACCCGGCGGCGTAGGCCGGCGCAGTGAGCGCTGCGAACAGGAGGAAGGCGTAGGCCGTAGCGAGACGATGGCGGATGCGGAAGCGGTGGATGGGCATCATGGCTCTCCTGAGGGGGTGAGAACATAGTCGCCACCAGGCCCAAGCCCCTGGACGCGGGCGAGCTCTGCGAGATGCCGCGCCGCACCGCGACCGGCGAGCACGGCGATGAGATCGATGGTCTCGGCGATCAGCGCGCGAGGGACGGTGACGACCGCTTCCTGGATGAGCTGCTCCAGCCGGCGCAACGCGCCGATGGCGGAGCCGGCGTGCAGCGTGCCGACGCCGCCCGGATGGCCAGTGCCCCAGGCCTTGAGGAGGTCGAGCGCCTCGGCGCCGCGCACCTCGCCGATCGGGATGCGGTCGGGACGGAGCCGCAGCGAGGAGCGCACGAGGTCGGAGAGCGAGGCGGCGCCGTCCTTGGTGCGCAGCGCCACGAGGTTCGGCGCGGCGCATTGCAGCTCGCGCGTATCCTCGATCAAAACGACACGGTCGCCGGTCTTGGCCACTTCGGCGAGCAACGCGTTCACCAGCGTGGTCTTTCCGGTCGAGGTGCCACCGGCGACCAGCACGTTCTTCCGTTCCCGGACGGCGGCCCGCAGCAGCTCCGCCTGAGCCGCCGACATGATGCCGGCGTCCACGTAATCGCCGAGCGTAAACACCGCAACCGCAGGCCGACGGATGGCGAAGCAGGGAGCCGTGACGACCGGCGGCACCAGACCCTCGAACCGCTCGCCGCTCTCCGGCAGCTCGGCCGAGACGCGAGGGCGACCGGCATGGACCTCGACGCCGACATGGTGCGCGACGAGCCGAACGATCCGCTCGGCGTCGGCCGGCGCAACGCGACGGCCGGTATCCTCGAGCCCGCCGGTCAGCCGGTCGATCCAGAGGTGGCCGTCGGGATTGAGCATCACCTCGACGACGCCAGCGTCCTCGAGGTAGCCGGCAATGGCTGGCCCGAGCGCCGTGCGCAGCATGCGCGCGCCACGCGCGAAAGCTTCGGATCGGAAGGAATTGGTCGTCACTGCGAGCCCCGCGACTGCGCCTCTTCATCGAGGCGGGTGAATCACCAGGGTTGATTAGAAAGGACGACAAAGAGGCCTGTGCAACAAGGCTGATGGGGTGGTCGTAGCCTGGCGTGGAAAGACAGGCGAACGGCGGAACGTCGATCAGGACGAGGCTCTGTCCGGCTTCCGTGCCGGGCGAGTATCGTCTCTCTCCGTGATCATCGTGTTACCGGAGACTCTGTTGCGGCGGCGCCGAGTCGCGAGAGGATTTGGCGCCAATGCCTGAGAGGAGCCGTCGCGACGCAGTGCCGGGTAGCGTGAACAGCGTCAAAGGAGCCGATCTCTGGCGCGCTTACGGTCATCTGCCGTTTCGCGCAGGGCGCGGTCGTGGTCCGGCCCGAGAAGCCGCAGTTGCCGGATCGTGCGCCCCTCCGGCAGCAGGTACCAGACGAGCGAGGCCGCTTGCAGCACGATCATCGAGCAGAACGCGGCCGCGTAGGCGGGTGCGGGATAGTGGCCGCCAGCATCGCGCGGCCACGCCTCGACGACGAACCCGATCATGCTTTGGAGCGCGAAGGCGCCGCCGACGTGGAAAAGATTGAGAGCGGCGTTGGCGCGGCCGGCGAGTTCCGTGCCGAAGAGATCCGCGAGAATGGCATAGCTCAGCACCGTGGCCCCGCCCATGGCGGCAATCACTGCCCACGGTACCGAGGTCGCAATTTGGACGCGAAAAACGAGAGCGAGTTCGGCGGCTATGAAGCACGCGGCGAAGAGGCCGAGCAGCGCGCGCGGCGTCACTCCGAAGCGGCGTAGACGATCGGCGGCGAGACCGACGAGCAAGGCTCCGGCGCAAAGCGCCACCGCCATGACGAAGAGGTGATGAACCACGGCCTCGTGCTGCAGAGCGTCAACGTCAGCCAGCCACGGTGCCGCCCAGAGGCCTTGCAGCGCCCAGGCCGTACCGATGCAGCTCGTCGACAGCGGCGCCATGCGCCAGAATCGGGAATCTCCGTAGGCGGTGCGCAAGCCGCCAGCGCCGCGGTGACTGGAGGTAACGGCCGCGGTATTCGGGACCAGAAGGACGATGGCAATGGCGGTGGCGGCGGTGAGCGCCGCCAGCAGCGTAAAGAGGTGGCGCCAGTCGGTCGATGCCAAGAACAATTCGGCCGGCTCGGTGGCGGTCACGGCGCCCGCCGTGCCGAGCGCTACGAACGCACCATTGGCGAGCGCCAGACGCTCCTTGGGCAGCCAGAGAACGATCGCCTTGAGCCCCGCCATCAGTCCACCCGACACTCCCAGGCCGATGAGAGTGCGGCCGAGCAGTAGTCCCGGCAAGCTCGTCGCCTCGGCGAAGAGGGCGGCACCGGCAGCGGCGAGGACGAGCAGGACGCCCTGCACTCGGCGCGGGCCGTAGTGGTCTAGCGCGGCGCCGACTGGCAACTGGACCACGGCAAACGCAAGGAAATAGACCGAAGTCAATAGCCCGAGATGGCTGGCATCGAGTGAAAGATGTGCTGCGAGCCGTCCGGCGATCACCGCGTTGATCGTGCGGAACACATAGGAGAGATAGTAACCGGCCACGAAGGGGAGAAAGATGCGCGCCGTCAGCCCGAGATTCCTCATGCCTTCGGTCCTTCGCTGTAAGCACCGGGCAATGCGCATTGGGCGGGAGAGGAATGCTCGGCGCGACCCCGCGTGCCATCGCGGCGGCTTGGCGTCGCATGCGAATGCGCTTCGGATCGGAAGGAATTTGTCGTCACTGGAAACCCCGCGGCTGCGCCTCGTGTTCGAGGCAGGTGGATCAGCGGGGTTGATTAGAAGGGGCCGGAATCAGGCCGATGCAACAAGGCTGATGGGGTCGTCGTAGCGTGGGGTAGAAAGACAGGCGATCGGCGGAAACGCCAATTAGGACGACGCGCTCTCCGGCCTTCTTGCCTATCGCCGCAACGAATCGGAATTTCCCACCGGTCTTGTTTCGGTAGATGTGCGGGAAGGGCGCGAGACGAAATCCGAAGGAGCCACTATGTAGGCTCAGAATCGGTTTCGGGCGCGGTCGCGTCGACGTCGTGGCTGACCTCTTCAGCGAGCTTGCGTCCGCGCGCAAGCCGCCGGCTCAGCGCTTCGACGAACCCCTCATAACGCTCCCGGCCCTTGGCCTGCGCCGCGGCCAGCGCAGTGTCGGGCAAGGGCGGCGTGCTGGTCAGCCAGAAGCGCACGAACACGGCCATTGCCTCGTTCGAAATCGTAACATGCCGTTCGAGGAGTTCGATTCGCCGGGTCATGCGATCGAGCCGGCGCGCTAAGGCCGCTTCGAGGCGGTCGGCGCCATCCGGGGATAGAAACGAAGCAAGCGCCGTCTCGACTACCAAGGCCTGGGGCACGTGCTTTTGCGCGGCGTAGTCCGTCAACTTACGGGCTAACTCCGGCGGTAAGCGGAATGTATGGGCCGTCCTCATTCGGCCTCACAGCCCCATGTCATCGGCGGGATCGAGAACTCACCTGGCGGGCGACAGTTTGGGCGCTGCGCTGGACCGCGCGCAGGCGCTGCGCATCGTCATCGCTCTCTTCCTCAAGCGGCTCGAACTCCCGGAGCCGATTGGCCGGCTCGGGTACGATGTTCTCATGCGCCGGCAGTTCCGGCTCACGGCGGATGCCGGCATTTGCCGGATCGTCGGTCGCGGAGACGGGCGGCGTGACGACGGCGTCGGCCCAATCACCTGTATGCGGCGGCGAAGGCCGATTATCGACCACTCCATGGCTGCCAGGTGGCGATAGCCTTGGCGGCGACAGGATGCGGGCATTCAGCTCCGCGTCTTCGAAATACCGCGCCTTCTTCGCGCGGATAGGGTGACAGCCGGACACAAGCACCACCTCGTCATCGGGCGGCAGCTGCATGACCTCCCCAGGCGTTAGCAGCGGCCGCGCTGTTTCCTGGCGCGACACCATCAAGTGCCCGAGCCATGGGCTTAGCCGATGTCCAGCATAGTTCTTCATCGCGCGCAGTTCGGTCGCCATGCCGAGTGCATCCGAGACTCGTTTCGCCGTGCGCTCGTCATTGGTCGCGAAGCTCACGCGGACATGGCAATTGTCGAGGATCGAATTGTTCTGACCATAGGCCTTCTCGATTTGGTTGAGCGACTGCGCGATCAGGAAGCTTTTCAAGCCGTAGCCCGCCATGAAGGCGAGCGCGCTCTCGAAAAAATCGAGGCGGCCCAGCGCGGGAAACTCGTCCAGCATCAACAGGAGGCGATGGCGACGGCGTTTGGAGTCCAGCTCTTCGGTCAGCCGCCGGCCGATCTGGTTGAGGATTAGGCGCACGAGCGGCTTGGTGCGGCTGATATCCGACGGTGGCACGACCAAGTAAAGCGTGGCGGGACGCGCGTCCTCGACGAGATCGCGGATGCGCCAATCGCATTGCCGCGTCACGCGCGCCACCACGGATCGCGATAGAGTCCAAGAAATGACATCGCCGTCGACAAGACGCCGGACCGTTCATTGTCGCTCTTATTGAGCAGCTCCCGAGCGGCGCTGGCGACAACCGGATGCTCGCCACGAGGCCCGAGGTGCGGTGTCGTCATCATGGCGCGCAACGTCGCCTCGATCGGCCGCTTCGGATCGGACAGGAAGTTGGCGACCCCGGCGAGCGTCTTGTTCGCCTCGGCGTAGAGGACATGCAGGATGGTCCCCACCAGCAGCGAGTGGCTGGTCTTCTCCCAATGGTTCCGTCGCTCGAGCGCGCCTTCGGGATCGACGAGCACATCCGCGATGTTCTGCACATCGCGGACTTCCCATTCGCCACGCCGCACCTCCAGCAAGGGGTTGTAGGCCGCGCTGTCGGTATTGGTTGGATCGAACAGCAGCACGCGCCCGAAGCGGGCGCGCCATCCGGCGGTCGAGCGTCCAATTTTCTCCCTTGATGTCATGGACGATCACCGAGCCCGGCCAGGTCAGCAGCGTCGGCACGACGAGTCCGACGCCTTTGCCGCTTCTGGTCGGCGCGAAGCACAGAACATGCTCGGGACCGTCGTGGCGCAGATAGGCGCCGCGCCACCGGCCGAGCAGAACGCCCTCGGCACGGAGCAGGCCAGCACCGCGGACCTCGCGCGTCTCGGCCCAACGCGCGGAGCCGTAGGTCGTGACCTTCTTGATCTCCCGTGCCCGCCACACCGACATGGCGACGGCCACGACGATCGCGGCGATACCGCCCGATGCTGCGATATAGGCGCCCTCGACGAAGATCTCGCGGGCATAGGCGTCGTAGGCGAACCACCACCAGAAGAATGCCGGCAGCTGATAGATCGGACAGCCGAACAGCTCGAACCAGGGGTGTCCGAGCTGCGGCTGAAAGGCAAGTCGCCAGGCTGTCCACTCCGTCGCCGCCCAGATGAAGGCGAGCACGATGCTGCTTACGAGGAGCACCTGGCCCCAGAGGATCTTGGTCGCACTCATGGCGACGAAGGATCAGGGGCGTCGTGCTACGACTGGCAAGTGTGAATTGTCGGCAGGTATGGCGCCGGCCGCCGTGGCGTATAAATCGGATGGGTCGCCCGTCAGCTTGGCCGTGCAAAAACGCCCCTTTGCACCGACGGCCGAGCCGGCGCCGAGCCGGCCGGGATGTCCGGAAGCGGTTGGACAGCTTTCGGCGGTAAGTGAGGGGAAGCGGACATTCAACTCGACTGAGGCGTCGTCTGAGTCTGTTAAGGCTTCTCGGACGCCTGCCGCGACAGGGACGGCGCCGCATGCTCAGGCGGCAGGCGTCCGAGAAGCCTCGGGGGAGGAAACCGCGGGCAGGGACAGGCGCGATGGTGGGGCGCCCGTGCGCTATGGGGATTTGAGAGCGGCGCGTACAGGATTGCTGCGTTGTCGGCCGCGGTCGGTGGCGCGATATGGCGGTTGCGCATGGTGCCGGCGCGATCTTTGACGTGCGTTCGGCAGCATGGAGCGGTCGATCTGATGCGTCACGATGATCGGCGGGCGAGCTCGATCGTGGCCGGCTGACAGGCAGCGGCGACGGCGAGCGACAGTCGCAGTTCGAGAGCAGGCGATGGACGTCATGAGCTGTCGACCCTGATCGGGGCGGTCGGGCGATATCGGGCTGTACCACCGCGCTCAAAAGTCTCGATGATGATCATGCGGCCACCGCAGCAGGGGCAAGGATGCGATAGCGCGTGCGGTTCACCGTCATCGGTGCTGTCGGCATCGGCGGTCTTGCTCTGTGTCGCCGGCACATTGAGCAGCTGACGTGCTCGCGCGATGTTCTCGGCTCGCCCGCCGTTGGCGAAGAGACCATAGTGGCGGATGCGGTGGAAGCCGCTGGGCAGCACGTGAAGCAGGAAGCGGCGGATGAACTCGCCGACAGCGAGCGTCATCACCTTGAAGCGCTCGCGTCTTTTGGCGCGGTAGTCCTTCCACCTGAAGGTCACACCGCCGTCGTCGAAGGCAATGAGCCGGCTGTTGGCGATGGCGACGCGGTGCGTGTAGCGCGACAGATACGCCAATACCGCTTCAGGCCCGCCAAAAGGTCGCTTGCTGTAGACAACCCATTCGACTTTGCGCAACGGCGCCAGATAGGCGGCGAAGGCGCCGCGCTCGGCCAGCGGAGCGTGGTCGCCAAAAAACCGCAGGCGGCCGGCGCCATGGGCGGCGAGAAGGCTCTCCAGGAACAGGCGCCGGAAGAGCCGCGAGAGCACACGAACGGGGAGGAAGAAGCCAGGTCGGCAGGATATCCATCGCGCCCCGTCCAGCGAGATGCCGCCGCCCGGCACGATCACATGGACGTGTGGGTGATGCGTGAGCGCCGAGCCCCAGCTGTGCAGGACCGCGGTGAGGCCGATGCGGGCGCCGAGGTGCTTCGGGTCGGCGGCGATGGTGATGAGCGTCTCGGCCGCGGCCTTGAACAAGCTATCGTAGATCACGGCCTTGTTCTGGTAGGCGATGTCGGCGATCGGCGCCGGCAGCGTGAAGACCACGTGGTAATAGGGCACGGGCAGCAGCTCGGCCTCGCGGTCGGCGAGCCACTCCTTCGCTGCCGCGCCTTGGCACTTGGGGCAATGCCGATTGCGGCAGGAGTTATAGGCGATGTGCGTGTGCGAGCACTTCTCGCAGCGCGCGACATGCCCGCCGAGAGCCGCCGTGCGGCAGCTCTCGATGGCCGACATGACCTTCAGCTGGCCGAGGCTCACATGGCCGGCGTTGGCGCAGCGCCAGGCGGCCCCGTGGTCGCGGAAGATATCCGCGACCTCCAGAGCGGGTCGGACCAAGGGCGGCGGACGCTACGCGGGCGGCTCGTCTCTCCCGGCGCGCAGCGGCGTCAGGCGGTCGAGCGGGCTCATGACCGTCCGGATCGTATTGGTGGCAACCCGCGTATAGAGACTGGTGGTCTCGAGCTTGGCATGGCCGAGCAGAACTTGGATGACGCGGATATCGATGTTCTGCTCCAGGAGATGGGTCGCAAAGCTGTGGCGCAGCGTGTGCGGCGTCACCCGCTTGGCGATCTCGGCCATGTGAGTGGTGGCGTGAACGGCGCGATTGAACTGACGCGTCGTGAGAGGGTTGATCCTGTCGCGTCCGGGAAACAGCCAGACCTGAGGCCGCGCGATCCGCCACCAATCACGCAGCAGCCCGAGCAGCTGTGGCGACAACATGGCAAAGCGATCCTTGCGCCCCTTGCCTTGCTCGATCCGAAGCAGCATGCGCTCGGAATCGACATCCGACACCTTCAGCGCTACGACCTCGGAGACGCGCAGACCAGCGCCATAGGCGGCGCTGAACGCAGCCTTGTACTTGGGTCCGGGCGCCGCATCGAGAAACCGCGTCACCTCCTCGGGGCTCAACACCACAGGTATCTTCCGCGGCTCGGCGACGAAGGTCAGCCGCTTGGTGACTTCGGGCCGGTCGAGCGTGACGGAGAAGAAGAAGCGCAGCGCCGAAACCGCACTGTTGATGCTCGGCGGGCGGACCCCGCTCTCGGTCAGATGCAGCTGATAACGGCGCAGATCCTCGGCCGTGGCGGTGTCCGGTGTTCGGCCAAGGAAGACGGTGAGGCCCTTGACATGACGGACGTAATCCTTCTGTGTCTTCTCGACGAACTTGCGCACCGTCATGTCTTCGATCATGCGGCGGCGTAACGGGCTGATGGTCTCGCCGTTCATGGGGGTGCTCCTGTCTTGAGTGAGGTTGGCAACCCCTCATCTTCAAGACAGGACACTTCGCCCCGCTATCCCCTTAGCTCCGCCGCCTGTCGCCGCATCCTACCGCGAGAGCGGTTTAGTCCCCTGACCCGAAGCGGAAATCTGTCGACGTTGGCGCAGCGGACCGCCCCGCGCCAATTCCGGCCGTTCGCGGCACCGCGATGGATCCCCGAGATTCGGGCTTGAGCCGACGTTCATCACTGTTGTCCCAGGTCCAGGACGGGGCGGCAGCGCCTCCTCGGCGAACGCGCAGCATTAGTCGGTCGCTTATCGGCGGTTTCGCAATTCCCGCAACAGCGCCGCCAATTCTTGGTAGTCGAGACCGTTGCGATGCTCCACGAAGCTTTCGACGGCGGGGGCGAGGAGCTCTATCGCCCGCTGGCGGTCACCTTCTGCAAGCAGGCGCGCCAAATCGCGCGCGGCTCTGAGGTGATAGAGCTCGGCTCCTTGGCGGCGGGCCGTCTCAATCGCTTCCATCAGCGCCTGCAGCGCTTCCTTCCGCCGGCCTTCCTTCGCCAGCAGGCGTCCCCTCAGGCGCTGCAGATCGGCCAGGACCAGGACGTCGTTGTTTTCGTGGGCGATGATCAGGCCATTGGCGATGGCCTCATCCGCCACTCTTAGATCGTCGCACGCGAGCGCCGCATCGGCAAGGAAAGACGACCACGTCGGAATGTGCAGCAGCGCATCTGTCTTGCGCCAATTTTCTATGCCCGCTTTCGCCTTGGCGGCGTCAGCGGCGCTGTGAGAGAGATTTGCGGCGCTGGCGCCATGCGTGATCTGGTGAGCGGCATACCAGAACACGAAGCCGTGCTCGGCGCTGAACGCGACTTGCTTCTTCGACAGTTCTTCGCAGGCCTGATAGTCGCGCCTGAACAGCAATATGACGGCAACCAGCAACGAGGCGAAGGCCTGGCTCAAGGGATGTTTGATCTTCTTCGCCAAGCCCGAGGCGTGAGCGACGTTCTCCAGCGCACTGTCGCAACGACCGCTGATGCATTGCACGAACCCCTTGTAGAGGTAGGCAACCACCTGCGGCGCCTCGCCGTAGCGCTCGATGCAAGAATCCGGCAACAACCGGTCGGAGACGGCAATGCAAGTGTCGAACGCCTCCTCTGCCGCGGCGAGCTCCGCTTTGCTCATCCGGGCCGAGCCATGCGCGCGCCAGGCAAGCGCCAGCTTCGCCACGTCGTTATCGGCCTCCGCCAGCTCGAGCAACCGCCGGGAAAGGGCGACGCTGCGGTCCAAGTCGCCGCGATCGTAGACGCAGTTCCAGAGGCCGCGCTCGCTGGTGAATTGCGCTTCGCGATCGCCGAGGCGCGCGGCGAGCGCGCTTGCTGCCTCGTAGTTTCGCACGACCTCCGTCGAGGCGTAGCCGCGCGTCGCCAGGAGCGGGAGCCCAAGCGACAATCGGAACGACAATTCCTGCTTGTCGCGCTCCGTGCCCTCGGGCAAGGCAGCGACGAGCCCCAAGCCCCGGGTAAAGCTCTGGACGGCCTCGAAATTCGCCAATCGGCTCATCGCGCGCCGACCCGCCTTTGCCCACCAGGCGGCAGCCGGCCCGATCAATTCTGCTTGGGTGAAATGATGTGCGATGACTTCGGGTTCGGTTTCGGCCTGTTCTGGGAATTTGTCGCAGATGGTCTTGGCAATGACCTGGTGGAGCCGCTGTCGCCGGCTCCTGAGCAGTGATCCGTAGGCGGTATCCTGCACGAGCGCGTGCTTGAAGGCGTAGATCGCATCGGGCGACGTCCCGCGCCGGAAGATCAGCTCCGCCGCCTCGAGCTGAGAAAGCCCGTCGGCCAGCTTGCCGGCATCGATATCGGCGACAGCGCTGATCAAGGAGAACGAGAACTCGCGACCGATGGCCGCTGCGATTTGCGCAATTCCCCGCACCGGCGCCAATCGGTCGAGGCGCTCCATCAGCGAGTCCTGCAGCGTCGCTGGAATGGCAAAGCGCGGCAGGACCCCTTTGAGCTGAAGCCGTCCGGCGGCCTCGACGAGAAGGTCCGATTCCAGCACCGATTTGATCAGCTCCTCGATGAAGAGCGGAACGCCGTCCGTTCTCGCGATGATTTGCGCCTGAACCTCGTCGGGCAGCGTTCGTCCGCTCGCCAGCCGTTGGACGATCATCTGCGCGTGGCGACGGTCGAGCCGAACCAAATTTACGGTGCTGATCTCGGCGCTCATCGGCCAACGCGGCGCGAATTCGGGCCGCGAGGTGACGATGGCGAGCACGCGCATGCGCGCGATGCGTTCGGCAACGAGCTCGAGCAGCTCGAGCGATGTCGCGTCCGCCCACTGCGCATCCTCGAAGATGAGAAGCAGCGGCTTGCGCCGGGAGATCTCCACGATGCGGTCGAGCAACACACGGAGAGTCTCGCGCCGTTGCTGCGTCGGACTGAGGTCGAGACCGGGTTGGTCGGGCAGGTCCAGCGACAGCAGCGCCGAAAGAAGCGCAAGAGCGATCTCGCTGTCCGGGACGCTGTCGGCGACCAAGGCCGTGAGCTTTTCACGGCGACGCTCGAGCGAATCGCCGGGTTCGAAGCCGGCTTCCCGCTTCATCTGGGCGATGAAGGGATGAAAAGCGCTCTCCTTATGGTAGGGCGAGCCTTGAAAGAGGAGCCGCGTGTAAGAGTCCTGCCGGCAGTTGCTCGGTCAGCCAGGCCGCGATGCGGGACTTCCCTATGCCCGCCTCGCCTGAAATCAGCACGAGCTGCCCGCGCCCCTGCCATGCCAGCTTTTGCCGGTCGAGGAGCAAGCTCCGCTCCTCGTCTCGTCCGACGAAATCGGCCAGCTCCTTGCTCCGGCGCTTCTCGAAGCGGCTTTCCGCGGTCATCGCCTCATCGATCCGCCAGGCGTTCACCCCGGGCGGGAAGCCTTTGAGGGTGAACTTGCCGAGATGGCTCAGCCTGAAATCGGTGCCGAGCAAGTCGCGTGTCGATGCGGAAACGACGACGGTATCGGGCGCGGCGAGCGCTTGCAGCCGCGCCGCCAGGTTGGGCGTCTCGCCCGCGACGAAGCGCTCCTGCGCGGCGCCTTCGCCGACAACTTCGCCGACGACGACCAGTCCCGTGGCGATGCCGATCCGTGCGCGCACGCTGTCCGAAACAGGCGTCTCGATCCTCCCGATGGCGGCGATCAGATCGAGCCCGGCCCGCGCCGCGCGTTCCGCATCGTCCTCATGCGCGCGCGGGTAGCCGAAATAGGCGAGAACGCCGTCGCCGAGATACTTGGCGATGTATCCCTCATAGGCCCTAATGCTTTCGCCGCAGGCTTTGTAGAAAAGCTGGGTGACCGCCCGCATATCCTCGGGGTCGAGCTTTCCCGCCAGCGTGGTCGAATCCACGATGTCGCAAAACATCACCGTGAGATGCCGGCGTTCGCCTTCCTCGGTGCCGGCCGGTGGAGCGGACGGCGCGGATCCGGGTATCTTCGATGCGGCGGGGCGGCCTTGCGCGACAGTCCCGTCCCGCAGCTCGCCGATCGCGGCAAGCAACAATCGCCGGTGGCCGACTGATGTAACCCCCAGCTCCTTCAAATCCTCGGACGAAAGGTGGGGAAGGATGTCCGGCGTGACGTCATTGGCCGCAAAGGCGGCAGCATAGCATTCGAGGCCAAGCTCGGAAAGCCAGGTTGCGACCTCCATTGTGAACTCCCTCGGCTTAGGAACCGCCGATCGGCGTCGAGTTCGGGTCCGGGCAAAGCGCGCGCGATCTACTGCTGTTGGCTCTGAAGCCCCCTCTGCATCGCAAGGTCCGCCGTGTCGTTTTCATTTAGAACGTCGTTTCCGAGACGGACGGTTTCCCGCACGAGGAGCTCGACATCGCTGCGCCGTGTCCGGTGATTGTTGATCGCGGCGCGCAGGCAATGCTCGCCATGCACCGTCGTATCGGAGAGCGTGGCCAGGCCCTGCTCCTGGAGCCTTGCCATGATCTCCGCGTTGATGGTCTTGAGAGCGGTGCGGTCGGCATCGGCGGGGTGGTAGCGAAAGCAGACGATGTTGATATTGGTGGGCGCCACCAGCTCGAGCGCCGGCTCGGCCGTGATCAGCTCGGTGAGATAGCGCGCCTGCGCGATATTCTGGTCGATCAAGCGACCGAATTTCTCGATGCCGTGCTCCCTGAGCGACATCCAGACCTTGAGCGCCCGAAAGCCGCGCGAGGTCTGCAAACCGTACTCGTGCAGCCATGCGCCCGATGCGAGGCCGCGAACGGCGGTCTCCAGATATTCGGGCGTGACCGCGAAGGTCTCGCGATGCGCCGCCGCGTCCCGCACCAGCACGCAGCCGGCCTCGAACGGCGCATGCAGCCATTTATGCGGATCGAGCGCGACGGAGTCGGCCTTGTCTATACCGGCGACGCGGTAGGCGTTCTCGGGAGCGATGGCGAGAAGCGCGCCGATGCAGCCATCGACATGCAGCCAGAGATCCTCCTGCGCCGTCAAGGCGCGCAGCGCCGCCAAGTCGTCGATCGCGCCCGTATTGACCGTGCCGGCGCTGGCGATCACGCAAGCGGGTTGAAAGCCCGACTGCGCGATCCTCGGCAATCGCGCGGCGCAGGGCGCCGACATCGATGCGCAAGCTGCCGTCGCTCGGAATATGGCGCAACGCGACGTTTCCGAGCCCGAGCGCTTCGACGGCTTTGCGATGGCAGCCATGAAGCTGGTCCGAGCCGTAGAAGCGCAGCGGCTTCTCCAGGGCGCCCACCCCGCGCTCGCGTATGTCGATGCCGGATTTTTCGTTCCGCGCGACGGTAAGTCCGATCATATTGGCCATCGAGCCGCCGCTGACGAGAGTTCCGCTCGCGGCGGCGGGAAAGCCGATCATCTCCTTGCACCAGTTCACCACTTGCTGGTCCATCAAGGTCGCGGCGTGATCGCCGCCGCCGAGGTTCGAGCCCTGGACCGCCGCAAGGAAATCGCCCAAAGCGCCGGTGAAGTTGCTGGAGCCCATGTACCACGCCCAGAAGCGCGGATGGATATTGCCCATCGGATAGCGCATCACGGTCTCGCTGAGCGTCTGGTAGATGTCCGAGAGAGGCTCGGGTTTGCGCGGCAGCGGCGTGGAGAACCGGGACCGCACCTCGGCGGGCATTTCCCGCCACACCGGGCGATCGCGGACGCCTTCCAGATAAGCGACGGCATCCTCGACGATCCGATGCGACAGCGCCAGCGCCTCGCGCCAATTCTCGGGGTCGAGCGTCTCCTCGGCCGGGCGGTCGGCGGCCTTTTCTTGCGGCGGCATGGCGCGTCTTCCGATCCGGGCCGGGGCTATGCCGCGAACTGAGCGGCGGGCGTCGAACGCGAAATGGCGCGCTCTTCTTCGTTCATCTCAACGTCAATCCCGTCGAAAAGCGGCGTGGTCAGGTAGCGCTCACCCGTATCGGGAAGCATGCAGAGGATCACCGATCCCTTGGGCGCCTTGTCCGCGATCTCGCGCGCCACGGCGAAAGCCGATCCGCCGGAGATGCCGGTGAAAATCCCTTCCTTCTGCGCGAGCGCCTTCGCCCATTTGATGCCCTCCGCGCCGGCGACCGGCACGAGCTGATCGTAGAAGCGCGCGGCGATTGCCTCCTGGAGCACGTAGGGGATGAAGTCGGGCGTCCAGCCCTGGATCGGATGCGGCTCGAAAGCGGGGTGGCTCGCCGCCGGTGCGCCGTCCGGGGTCCGTTCTTGCGGGCGGCCGCTGCCGAGAAGCTGGGCGTTGGCGGGCTCGCAGAGGACGATCTTCGTCTCCGGCCTTTCGCGGCGCAGCACCCTGCCAACACCAGCGACGGTCCCGCCCGTGCCGTAGCCGGTCACGAACCAGTCGAGGCGCGATCCCGCGAAATCGTTGATGATCTCGCGTCCCGTCGTCGTCTCGTGAATGGCGGCGTTGGCCTCGGTCTCGAATTGGCGCGCCAGGAACCAGCCATGGGTCTCGGCCAGCTCGAGCGCCTTCTGATACATGCCGAAGCCCTTGAGCGCGCGCGGCGTCAGCACGACCTTGGCGCCCAGGATGCGCATCAGCTTGCGGCGCTCGATGGAGAAGCTGTCGGCCATTGTGACCACCAGGGGATAGCCCTTTTGGGCACAGACCATGGCAAGCCCGATGCCGGTGTTGCCGCTCGTGGCCTCGACCACGGTCTGGCCCGGCTTCAGTGCCCCGCTGCGCTCGCCTTGCTCGATGATGTTGAGCGCCAGCCGGTCCTTCACCGACGATGCGGGATTGAAAAATTCCGCCTTGACGTAAATCGCCGCATGATCCGGCGCCAGGTTATTGACCCTTATGGTCGGCGTATCCCCGACCGTGTCGAGGATGCTGGCAAAGAGACGACCTCGTCCCTTGGTGCTCCGGATTGCTGGCTGAGACATATCCCGTCCTCTCCGCTGTGCGTGGGGAACCTGCAGCAAATCATGGGCCGGCCGGGGAAAATGCGGGGATGCCGCCTCTTGCCGGCCGGTGGCGACCGCCTGGAGTTTAGTGATAGAGTGCTGCCGGGGAGACTGGCGTGGGAAGCAGCGTGGAAACGACCATGGAATCCGCCTTGGCGGCCGGCGATGGCGGGTTTTGCGTGCGCATGCTGGGTCCGCTGACCATCCTTCGGGACGGCGCCAGCGTCGAGTTCCCCGCCTCGCGCAAGGCGCGCGCGCTCTTTGCCTATCTTGCACTGGCGTCCGGCGCGGTCGCGCGCAGCCGGCTGTGCGACCTGCTGTGGGACGCGCCCAACGACCCGCGCGGCGAGCTGCGCTGGTGCCTCAGCAAGCTTCGTCAGCTGCTCGACGAAACGCATCGCTCGCGGCTGCAGGCCTCGGACGACAGGGTGGCGCTCGATCTCGGCGGCTGTGCTGGTGGACGCGAGCGAGGTCGCGGCCGCGGCGGAAGCGGGATTTGAAAAAATCGGTTTGGAGCGCCTGCGAGAGCTTGCCAAGTTGTTCACGGGCGAGTTTCTCGAAGGGCTGGAGATCGACCGCAGCCCGAATTTCGGCGCCTGGCTCACGGCGCATCGGCGGCGCTTCGCCGCTTGCCAGGCGGCGATACTGGAGCAGCTCGTCCTCAAGCTGCCGCCGGGATGCGAGGAAGCGTCCGCCTATCTCGACACATGGATCGAGATCTCTCCCTTCGATCAACGCGCGCATACGTTGCTTCTGACCGGCTTGGCGCGGCAGGGAAAGCTCGGCGCATGCGAAGAGCATCTCGCGGCGGCGGCGCGGCTCTTCGAGTCCGAAGGACTCGATTTCGCGCCGCTGCGGACAACCTGGCGGCAGATCAAAGAAGGCGCGCGGACCGGGACGCGCTCGGCGGAGGCGGCATCGGGCCCGCAAACGCAACCCGATGCCGTAGAAATCGCTCGCGCATGCTCCGAGCCGCGCTTCCCTCGCCGTCATGCCGTTTGTCGAGGAGACGAACAGAGAAAGATCTCGCGGCGGCCTCGCCGACGGCCTCACCCACGACATCATCACGCGGCTCGCCAAATTGCGCGATCTCTTCGTCATCGCGCGCGGCTCGGTCTTCGCGCTCGCCGAGCGTGGCGTGGGGCCGGAGGAGGCTGGCCGGAGGCTGAACGTCGAATTCGTCGCCAGCGGTACGGTGCAGCGAAGCGAAGGTCGGATAACCGTCGAGGTCGAGCTTGTCGAGGTGCGCACGGCGCGCATCCTCTGGGCGGAAGCGTTCCATCGCAAGCTCGACGACACGTTCGAGGTGCTCGACGAGATCGGCAACAGCATCGTGTCGTCGATTTCCACCGAGATCGAGACGGTCGAACGAAACCGAGCCATCCTTAAGGCGCCGAACTCGCTGAATGCCTGGGAAGCCTACCATCGCGGGCTCTGGCATATGTACCGCTTCACGCAAAGCGAAAACGCGCTCGCGCAGCGCTTTTTTGCTCGAGCCGTGCAGCTCGATCCGACTTTCGCCCGCGCCTATTCCGGCCTGTCGTTCACGCATTGGCAAAACGCCTTCCAGCGCTGGGGCGATCGCGCGAAAGAAAGCGATCGCGCCTTCGAGGCAGCCGGCCACAGCCTTCTCGTCGACGACCACAATCCTGCGTCGCACTGGGCGATGGGGCGGGCACTCTGGCTGCGCGGCCGTCAAGACGAGTCCTTGCGCGAGCTGCAACAAGCCGTCGATCTCAGTCCCAATTTCGCGCTTGCCCACTACTCGCTCTCTTTCGTCCATTGCCAATCGGGCGATCCGGGCCTCGCCATCAAGGCGTCCGATCATTCACGCAATCTGAGCCCCTTCGATCCGCTTCTCTTCGGCATGCTCGGTGCGAGGGCAATGGCTCTCGTTCGCCTGGGGGCGTTCGACGAGGCCGCCGACTGGGCGCTCAGGGCGGCCGCGCGGCCGAATGCGCATCAAATAATTTTGGCGATCGCCGCTCACTGTCTCGCGCTTGCCGGCAGGCTGGACGAAGGCCGCGCCCTTGGCGCGTCCATCCGCACGACTCTGCCGCACTACTCAACCGTCGATTTCCTCGGCGCGTTCAACTTCGCACCCGACACCGCGGCTCTCTTCCGCGAGGGCGGCAAACGCATCGGGTTGGCCTGACTGCGCCTGCAAGTGAATCCCATATCCATATTTTTGGGAAGGCGAGCTGTCCCGCGCGTCAGCGCACTTAGAGCGGTCCGCTGCCGTCTACGATGTCGAACGCGATCACAACCTGCGCTTCGTCTGTGCGGCTGAGCGTCTCCCTCCGGCCCAGACCAGCCAACAACTCCGGCATATTCCGAGGACCGCTCCTGTTAAGGCTTCTCGGACGCCTGCCGCGACAGGGACGGCGCCGCATGCTCAGGCGGCAGGCGTCCGAGAAGCCTCGGGGGAGGAAACCGCGGGCAGGGACAGGCGCGATGGTGGGGCGCCCGTGCGCTATGGGGATTTGAGAGCGGCGCGTACAGGATTGCTGCGTTGTCGGCCGCGGTCGGTGGCGCGATATGGCGGTTGCGCATGGTGCCGGCGCGATCTTTGACGTGCGTTCGGCAGCATGGAGCGGTCGATCTGATGCGTCACGATGATCGGCGGGCGAGCTCGATCGTGGCCGGCTGACAGGCAGCGGCGACGGCGAGCGACAGTCGCAGTTCGAGAGCAGGCGATGGACGTCATGAGCTGTCGACCCTGATCGGGGCGGTCGGGCGATATCGGGCTGTACCACCGCGCTCAAAAGTCTCGATGATGATCATGCGGCCACCGCAGCAGGGGCAAGGATGCGATAGCGCGTGCGGTTCACCGTCATCGGTGCTGTCGGCATCGGCGGTCTTGCTCTGTGTCGCCGGCACATTGAGCAGCTGACGTGCTCGCGCGATGTTCTCGGCTCGCCCGCCGTTGGCGAAGAGACCATAGTGGCGGATGCGGTGGAAGCCGCTGGGCAGCACGTGAAGCAGGAAGCGGCGGATGAACTCGCCGACAGCGAGCGTCATCACCTTGAAGCGCTCGCGTCTTTTGGCGCGGTAGTCCTTCCACCTGAAGGTCACACCGCCGTCGTCGAAGGCAATGAGCCGGCTGTTGGCGATGGCGACGCGGTGCGTGTAGCGCGACAGATACGCCAATACCGCTTCAGGCCCGCCAAAAGGTCGCTTGCTGTAGACAACCCATTCGACTTTGCGCAACGGCGCCAGATAGGCGGCGAAGGCGCCGCGCTCGGCCAGCGGAGCGTGGTCGCCAAAAAACCGCAGGCGGCCGGCGCCATGGGCGGCGAGAAGGCTCTCCAGGAACAGGCGCCGGAAGAGCCGCGAGAGCACACGAACGGGGAGGAAGAAGCCAGGTCGGCAGGATATCCATCGCGCCCCGTCCAGCGAGATGCCGCCGCCCGGCACGATCACATGGACGTGTGGGTGATGCGTGAGCGCCGAGCCCCAGCTGTGCAGGACCGCGGTGAGGCCGATGCGGGCGCCGAGGTGCTTCGGGTCGGCGGCGATGGTGATGAGCGTCTCGGCCGCGGCCTTGAACAAGCTATCGTAGATCACGGCCTTGTTCTGGTAGGCGATGTCGGCGATCGGCGCCGGCAGCGTGAAGACCACGTGGTAATAGGGCACGGGCAGCAGCTCGGCCTCGCGGTCGGCGAGCCACTCCTTCGCTGCCGCGCCTTGGCACTTGGGGCAATGCCGATTGCGGCAGGAGTTATAGGCGATGTGCGTGTGCGAGCACTTCTCGCAGCGCGCGACATGCCCGCCGAGAGCCGCCGTGCGGCAGCTCTCGATGGCCGACATGACCTTCAGCTGGCCGAGGCTCACATGGCCGGCGTTGGCGCAGCGCCAGGCGGCCCCGTGGTCGCGGAAGATATCCGCGACCTCCAGAGCGGGTTGGACCAAGGGCGGCGGACGCTACGCGGGCGGCTCGTCTCTCCCGGCGCGCAGCGGCGTCAGGCGGTCGAGCGGGCTCATGACCGTCCGGATCGTATTGGTGGCAACCCGCGTATAGAGACTGGTGGTCTCGAGCTTGGCATGGCCGAGCAGAACTTGGATGACGCGGATATCGATGTTCTGCTCCAGGAGATGGGTCGCAAAGCTGTGGCGCAGCGTGTGCGGCGTCACCCGCTTGGCGATCTCGGCCATGTGAGTGGTGGCGTGAACGGCGCGATTGAACTGACGCGTCGTGAGAGGGTTGATCCTGTCGCGTCCGGGAAACAGCCAGACCTGAGGCCGCGCGATCCGCCACCAATCACGCAGCAGCCCGAGCAGCTGTGGCGACAACATGGCAAAGCGATCCTTGCGCCCCTTGCCTTGCTCGATCCGAAGCAGCATGCGCTCGGAATCGACATCCGACACCTTCAGCGCTACGACCTCGGAGACGCGCAGACCAGCGCCATAGGCGGCGCTGAACGCAGCCTTGTACTTGGGTCCGGGCGCCGCATCGAGAAACCGCGTCACCTCCTCGGGGCTCAACACCACAGGTATCTTCCGCGGCTCGGCGACGAAGGTCAGCCGCTTGGTGACTTCGGGCCGGTCGAGCGTGACGGAGAAGAAGAAGCGCAGCGCCGAAACCGCACTGTTGATGCTCGGCGGGCGGACCCCGCTCTCGGTCAGATGCAGCTGATAACGGCGCAGATCCTCGGCCGTGGCGGTGTCCGGTGTTCGGCCAAGGAAGACGGTGAGGCCCTTGACATGACGGACGTAATCCTTCTGTGTCTTCTCGACGAACTTGCGCACCGTCATGTCTTCGATCATGCGGCGGCGTAACGGGCTGATGGTCTCGCCGTTCATGGGGGTGCTCCTGTCTTGAGTGAGGTTGGCAACCCCTCATCTTCAAGACAGGACACTTCGCCCCGCTATCCCCTTAGCTCCGCCGCCTGTCGCCGCATCCTACCGCGAGAGCGGTTTAGTCCTTTGGCACATGTCGGTCGAACGCACGTGCCGACCTAATGTCCGCTTCCGAGAAGGGACCAACAGTGCCTGAGCGGCCGGGGTGGGCGCAAACCAGCCGTATAGGACGCGACGGTCTTACGCCCGGTTTCCACACCCGTTGCTGCCATTCCGCGATAATCAAATGCCGAGCCCCCGTTTGCGCCCGAAGCTCCAATCGACGCCACCGCCTGGCATAATGGTACCTGACACATGCTGGCCGAGCTTCTGCTCCAATGCCGGCCGCCAAGGTACCAATTGGAAGCCGAGACCATCATCGATCATTGCGAAACGGCCCGACGCCAGCGTGACGCGCTGACGATAGGTGCCGGCGACATGGTCGCCTTCCGCGGATGGATGATGTGCGAGCCCGGTCTCGATCGAGAGTTTGGCGAAGGCATCGTCTAGCTCGCGTCGACGCAGGATGTTCAGGAGATCACGCGCGAAGACAACTCTTTGTCCATGCCGCCGGGCCAATCCCTCCTCGATGAGATGATCGACGCGCTGATCCATCGCGTCGCGCAGCTCGGCACCGAAGCCGCCGGCGCTGATCGCCCGCTTGCGCGCGAGGAGCTGTCGGTCGATCCAGGTCGCGCCCGATGCGGTCACCTGCGCCTCGATGCTGAAATCCGATCGCGTGGCGAGTGACAGACGGTGGCGGCCGGAAGCGTCCTCGTAGGCGCGCGCCTCGACGATCGCGCCGCGCTTGGCGTCGCCCGTCATGTCGAGATCGGAGAACCGCAGGTGATGGGTCCGGCCATCGACGCCTTCGACGATCGCATAGGCCGTCCCCTTCAGCTCGTCATACAGACCGCGGCCGACCAGCCGACCGAGCACGGGATCGCCGGGATCATCGCCATGGAGAGCGAAGCCCGTCACGTCCGGCTCGCGCCCGGCGGCGGTCATTGCCCGGTGCATGGTCTTGATGATGTCGCCACGAATTCCGAGCTCGCGCAGGGTTGGCTCCAGACGTGGCTTCAACATCCAGCGCGCCACTCCGACCTGCTCGGCGAGTCCAAGGCGCTCGAGCTTCGCCGCGCGGCCGAGCATCAAGCGGCGCAGCTCCGGGTCTTCACTGGCGCCTCCGGGGCGCAGATCGACGATGCTGGCGCCCTCGTCGGATATGTCCCGCAGCCGCCGGTCGAGGCTGGTCCAGCGCTCTGCCTCGACCTCCCTCTCCAGGGCCGAACGGATCTCCTGCTCGCTGCGCGGCCCAAGCTCCAGCGTCACGCGCTCGGCCGCCCGGTCGCTGAAGCCCCGGCTGATGTAGTCGCGGCTGATGACCAGATCCTGTCCGTCCTCGGCGCGGCCGCGGACCAGGACATGGACGTGCGGGTTGTCGGTGTTCCAGTGGTCGACCGCCACCCAATCGAGCCGGGTGCCGAGATCCCGTTCGACATCGGCCATCAGCTCGCGCGCGAAGGCACGCAAGCTTTCCATCTCTGCGGCGTCATCGGGTGAGACGATGAATCGGAAATGGTGCCGGTCATCCGCGCAGCGCTCGGCAAAGGCGCGTTCATCAGCGGCGTTCGCGGTGGCGCCGAACATCCGAGCATCCTCTCCGTCGCGCGTAACGCCATCCCGCTTCAGATACGCCATGTGCCTGGGTAATGGTGCTGAGCGGAAGCGCGTACCGTGATGGCGTACCACGCGCGCCTTTATCACCACCCGACGCGAGGTCGAGCGCAGCGACAATGACAGCGCTGCGCGCCGGCCTCGGCCGAAGCGCGATCGGCTGGCGCCGCCCGCTTTCCGACCGAAGCTGCTCCCGACATGCCCCGCCTTCTTCGCGGCGCGCATGACCTCGCCGACGAAGGTCTTCGGACGCTTGGCACCCCGGTTGCCGTCCCGGATGCGACCTGGGCGGATGCGCAGCTCGTCGTCACGGGCCGTCATGGATACCCAGGGCGTCGCTGAATTCGAGCGATGGCGGTCGGGACATTGAAATCGTTGGGAATTTGGCATGAGGCGACAGCAGGGGGTATTGCCAGAGCGCCCGAAAAGCCCAACCCAACCAACTACATGCGCCCGGCCGACGGCGGCGCTTTTACCTTGCCGTCCGTTGGTCGGGTTCCTGTGCTGCCCCGGTCCAATACTCAAACCTGCGCAACAGCCCGCTAACCTGCGATCAAACCCGATCCCGCTCACGGCTGCCCATTTCCATGGGATGGCCTGACGAACAGGTCCTCGGATTGCGGGGCGAGCGGCGTCCGATCCTCCACTGATTTGTCGGCCGACGGTTGGCCGATGCGCGGATCGGATGCTCCCGCAGACTTCGTCGCGCTGCTCTCGGCCTGACCGGCGAACAGCGGTGCTTCGGACCAGGAGCCCACCACCGCTTCGGCAACCATGGCACTGTCGATCGCGCCGCCGCCGATCAACGGAGCGAGGGCGGCCACGTAAGCCTGGGTCTCCGCAGGCAGCGGCCGGCCTGTCGCGAGATGGTCCTCGTAGCGCGCCGGACCGGCATCATAGGCAGCAAGAAGGCCGGGAGCGCCGTAGCGGTCGCGCAGCTCCCGCAGATAGGCAGTGCCGGCCAGGATGTTGTCGTGGGCATCGTATGGATCGGCGCCGAGGTCGTAGCGGGAACGCAGAGCAGCCCACACTTCGGGCATGATCTGCATCAGGCCCATCGCCCCCTTGGGCGACAGGGCACGCACATTGCCATGACTTTCGAGCTCCATCACGGCACGTATCCACGACGGCGAAATGCCGAACCGCCGTGAGCCCTCGGCGATAATGTCAACGAATGGATCGACCGCCGTGGAGACGTTCTGCGGCATCGTGGCGACAGCTTCGGCGTGAGCAAGACCGCTGCCGATCAGCAATATCACAGCGCTGCCGACGCATAGGAGCGCGCGCCGTCGAGACGAGCGCCAGGCGGTTGGCCGGCGATCCGCGAGGAGCGGAATGGCCGGGAAGGAGGAAGAGCCGCGCCGAGGTGGTCGCGGTGTGACGGCTCGGCGTCGGCCGGGTTTCGGCATGGTCAGTCCTCCTCGCGGGTCCAGAGAGGATCGGCGCGGCCGACAATTGTCATGGCGGGGAGCGGGCCGAAATACCGGCCGTCGAGGGAGTCCTCCGACCGCCGATTCATCAGGAAGACTTCGCCGGCCGCGACGACGCGGCAGCCCGGCCAGCCGGGCAAAGGTCGGCCCCGCCGATCACGGTCGAGCGCCTCACCCACCGCGGCGCCATCGACGGTGATCGTGCGGCCGGTGCGGCAGACCGTCTGACCTGGAATGGCGAGGGCGCGCTTCAGGAGCGCCACACCTTTGGGCAGGTAACCGCGCTCGGCGAGGAAAGTCGCGAGCGGTTCCGGTGGTGAGACCACGAGCAACTCGCCGACGTGCAGCGCGCCCACGGGATGCACGGCATAGAGACCGATCGGGACGCTGGCGCTGGCGTTCCAGATCAGCGAAGGCGCCGGGTGAACGAAGACCGAGAACCCGACGGCCAGCGTCATGAAATATGTCGTCACGACATATCCGAAGCGCGTCATGGTGCGGTTCTCCGTCGTTTGAGCCAAGCCACGTGGCGCTCGCGCAGATACGGGCGCGGCTCCTCGTCGGCCGCGAGCCGGTTGTGAACATGCCGCCAGTGATCGGGACAGGCATCGACTGGATCGATGCCGAGCTGCTCTACCGTGTCGATCGCCTGCAGCACGCGCTCGACCTTCGGCCAGCCGGAGAGGCGTAGGAGGATTTCCCCGCCGGGGCGCACAAACGGGACGGTCGAGAAGGCCTCGCCCGGCATGACGGCGCGCAGGATGTCGATCCGCGAGACCACCGTTCCGAAGTCATTCGCCGCCCAGCGGACATACGCAAGGACGCTCCCGGGCGCGAAGCTCAGGATGCGGCGGCGCCGATCGAGGATCTGCTCGGCGACGTCGTGGCCGAAGCGGATCCACTGCTCTATCCGCTTCTCCAGCCAGATCAACTCGACATGCGTCAGGGTGTTGGCCGCCGGCGCGCTCATGATGCCGCTCCGCCATCATCGGGAAACTCGCGGTCGAGCAAGGCGCGGAGCATGTCGGCGACGGTGAGGCCGCGCTGGAACGCCGCGATCTTGATCCGGCCGCGCAAAGGCTGCGTCACATCGATCGTCAGACGCGCCGTGAAGCCGCCGTTTGGCGCGCGGCTGCTCGACGGCTCAGCGGTGCGGACCCAGGACTCCGCGGCGCCGGGCCGAGCGGAGAAGGGCCGCTTGGATAATCTCTCCGTCATGGTGCCAAATCGGCGACTTCGAGTGCGAGCGCGTCGATCTCGCGCGCAGCCGGGCCGGCCTCGTCGAGCTCAGCGACGAGCCGGCCGGATTGCGCGGCGTCTGCAAAACTCACGCGCTGGCCAATGCGCGCGGTGAGCGCTGGCGGCTCATGCTCGGCCAGTGCCTCGGCCGTGGCACGAGCGATCACGGTACGCGCGCCGTAGCGGTTGAGTACAAAGCGGGCGACGAGCTGCGGACGGAAGATTCGCGCCTCATCGAACAACTTCAGCATCTCGCCAGAGGCCCAGCCATCGAACGGCGACGGCTGGGCCGGGATCAGCACCAGATCGGCGGCGAGGAGGGCCGAACGCATCAGCGCGGCGATGCGCGGCGGGCCGTCGATGACGATGTGATCGGCGTGGCGGGCGAGCTCCGGCGCCTCGCGGTGCAGCGTGTCACGGGCAAGCCCGATGACGCCGAACCGACGAGGAAGCCGTTCCTTCGCGCGTTGTTCGGACCAGTCGAGGGCGGAGCCTTGCGGATCGGCGTCGATCAGGATGACGCGCTTTCCTTCCCGGGCCCATTCGCCGGCGAGATGCAGCGCAAGCGTCGTCTTGCCGACACCGCCCTTCTGGTTGAGGAGCGCCACGATCACCGCGGTCTCCTCCCGGTTTTCCACCGGTCGCGGAGATCGCCAACCACAGAAGAGTTAGATTCTTCCACGTTAGAGTTTAAGTTAGGCGGCTCCGACGTGATTGAATTGCTTGAGGAAAGGCGCGATTCCTGTTCCTGATAGCACGTGGGTGTGGTTCCTGATGGCACGTGCTCGTTGGTTCCCGATAGCACGCGCGGTTCCACAACTTGTCCACAGGCACCTGTGGACGGATGCGCCCGCGTGAAGGCCAGCAGCTCACGTCCGGCGGTCGCACGTTCGACGTAGAGCCGATAGCCCGGCAGAGGTTGGCGGCGAGCGATATCGCGCAGCTCAAAGGCGAACCGCTTGAACGGCGACAGGCTGGCCGACTTGACGTGAAGATGCCGGAAATCAAACTGCCAGCCGCCCTTCTGATGGCCGGCGTGCTTGCGGACGAGACGGTAGAGCCAGCGCTCCAACCCACCCGTCAGACCGAAATAAGCCGGGTCGATGGTGAGCACCAGCGCGTCGTCGAGGACCGCACGATAGAACCAGTCCGGCACGATGAGATCGATGCCGTCGGCGCGGCCGTGCGCGTCGGCGCGCTCGGTCCATTCGTTGATCCAGGAGAAACGATGCATACGCCGCTCGCTGGTCTGGCGCAGCGACGTCGCGACCGTCGTCGACTGCAAACGATCGAGTGCCGCCTTCAGCCGATGATAGTCGCGCGCACCGGTGCCGCGGCCGGTGAAGGTGAGGATCTCGCGCGGTGTCGCCGCCATGAGGCGCGAGGTGCGCAGTCCGGCGTCGCGTGCTTCGACGATCTGGCTCGCGGCCCAGATGAGCACGTCGGCGTCCCAGATCGTTGCCATGCCGTGCTCGGGCACCGCCTCGACCCGGATCGCGATATGATTCATGCGGAAATCGATCGGGGTCGTGCGGTGGGTCTTGGCGAGGCTGAAGAATGGATAGGCCATGAGGTCCTGTGCGTCCCTCGGCGCGAGATCGCCGGGAAGAGCCCGGAACAGCTCGAGCTGCTCGCGCTCGGATCGCTTGCGGTGGCGTCCCGACATGAGCCGAACATTCACCGGCGCACCTGGCCGGCCGGAACCGGCGGGATGACAGCGTGGCGCTTCGCCGGCAACACCGTTCCGGCGCCGGGGTCGGAAGTGGATGCCTTGGCTCCGAGCGCGACCCAGGCTTGGAGGTCGTCGATGCGATAGACGACGCGGCCTCCGAGCTTCGAGTAGCGCGGCCCGGTGCCATAGGTGCGATGCTTCTCGAGCGTGCGCCCGGAGAGGCCGAGAAGGCGGGCGGCTTCGGGTGTTCGCAAGTAGCGCGGCGGAAGGCCGGCGAGCGGATCGGGCATGATCGTACCTCCGTGATCTCATGGCGTCCGGCGGAGTTGTCGGGCGCGTCCTGGATCACCGTCGGCGATCGATGTCGTTCGGAGGTATGGCGAAGATCGACAGGCAGAAAACGCTACCCCCTCGATCAGCGGGCAGGCGGGCGGCCCCGCAGCAGGTCATGATAGCCGCCGGCCATGAGATTTCTGCCGGTGCGGACAAGACGGATCGTATTGTCGCGGAGGGAAGCGGTCTTCCAAGGTTCGGAAGCGGCGCGGGCCGAACCGAAGAGTGCTTCGGCGATGGTGCGGTAGGTGGCGCCCGCAATGCGTCCGTCGAGCGCACGGAGACTGAGGGTCACGCGCCTCTGCCGTTGTTGGGTGAGATGAGGGCCGGCCGCCGTACCGGCACAGGTAACGTGCCGATGAAACCGAAGAGAAGCAGCAGCGCGAAGATCGGCGGTCTCATCCAGCGGGAGGATAGCGGCAAGCGGCGCGCCTCCCGCCGGCGGGGCGGGCATCCAAATCCGATGCTCATCGCGGCCATCGATGAGGATGAGGTGCAGACCATCAGCGGCCCGCCGCGAGGCGAGTTCGCCACGCCAGGCGCCTGGCAGGAACCGGACCGTCGACTCCGTTTCGACGGGGCTCTCCTCGAGGAAGATGGTTGAGGTGTGGAGTTCCGGCAGCCAGAAGACCGGAGCCTCGTCAGCGCTTTTGTCGGGGTCGGCGAGGAAATCGCAACCCCCAGCACCGGCCAGGGTCGGCGCGAGCGACACTGGACACGGTGCGTAGGGGAGCCTTGCTATCCTTACGTTGGTAGTCGCTCCGATAATCCGGATTACGCCGTAGGAATTCCCAAGCGAGGCCGGCAAGTGTCAACCCAGAGACGTACTGATAGGCGGCGGGAGACCGCCAGTCTGGTATCGGCATGAGGTTCTCTTGTGGTGGGTTTGCGCGCTCTCGCCTCGAACTGGTCAATTGAACAGCGATATTCCCGTGGTCGCCGCAGCGTTCTCTCTCAACACGCTGCCGAAGACGTTTGCAATATTGGCGCGCGCCATGCTGGGGCGTCTGTCGCAAACGCCCTGGCATATCAGGAAATGGAGAAAACCTGCCAACCGGAAAGACGGAAATACGCGTTTACGTGTTCGGACAAGAGCACGAAAGCAGATCGCCGGGTTCGCGGCGCTCGCAAAATTTGTTCAGCGAGCGGCGCCGCGCAGGAGGTCGCGATAACCGTGATCGGTCATCCATCGGGCACGAGCGAGATGGCTGTCATAGACTCTCTTGGCCCGGTCGGGCTCCCCGGCCGGATCGATGCCGAGCACGATGCGTGCGACTTCTGTCCACGGTGCTCCTTCCTTGGCCGCGTCGAGCAGCCGCAGATAAGTCGTCAAATGGGCGCGGTCGTAATCCGTCAACTGATTCTCGATTGGCGCAGTATCGGTGATGAATGGATGTGTCTGGCGCTCAGACATGACGTGCCTCAACTGTGGGTCGTGCCATCGATGCCACCGGTGCGTTGTCTGAAACAGCGATCAACGGCGCAGAAAATCGCGAGTTGGAACCTGATCGAGCGGGCATGCGGCCTGACGACCGGAGCAACCCGTTCATTTCGTCCGATCCAGGAACTCGATGGGGTCGATCTCGAGCACGTCGGCGAGCTTTTCGAGCATGTCCACTGTCGCTGCGTGTTCCTCACGCTCCAGCATCCCGACATAGTTGCGATTGATGCCCGCACGGTCGGCAAGCTCCTCCTGCGACAGCCCCTTGGCTTGCCGCGCCCTGCGAAGATTCTTTGCGACCACTTCCCGTAATGTCATACGGAGAAGCAGCCGCAGTACCTAATATACTGCCACCTAATATACTAGGTATTCGACAGTAAGTTTCAAGTTTCCTGTGCTTATTCCGCTCGCGGGCGGCCCCCCAAGAGGTCCCCAAGAGGCGACATGCCGACGAGTTGGAGCCGTTCGATCAAGTCGGCAGAGGACGCTTGGCCGAAAATGTCGTGGACATGATCCGAGAGCACAGCTTGGGATCTCGAAAAATGGATCACAAACATTTGTGTATTTCGGGCCAGTCTGTCGCGAAAGCCCGAATTTTATCAAGAAATACCGAGAAACTTCTGCACCGATGAGTTTCTTGCGACAGAAAGTCATACCGCGTCTTCTGTGCACGTGACAGCTCACAGTTTTGCCCCACCGCGTCACGGCCATCGCATTGATGATTTGCGCTCCTGCCGGGGCATGCAGAACGGAGCTTGGCGGTCCCGTCGTTGAGAGTGCCCGTTTCCACAAACTCCAAACGGAGACCGCAAGCAATGAACTCGTTAGAGCACCAAGCGGGCCGAGGCGATCTCACTATCGACTTCGCGTTGGCCTCTTCATCCCAACCTCATGGGCTCGGCTTCGGAAGCCAGCTAAGGCTCGGGAGCGTCACGCTCGCTGACTGCCTTTTCAAGCCGAATGACGGCGTGCATGTCGGCGCATCTCAGGTGACGGTCGGCATCTATGACGGCGCACCCTTTCACATGGAGTGGCGGTCGCCGGAGAGCGATCGCCTGCAGTCGAGTGCCATGTCACGAGGTCAGGCTCATGTTGGTGATGGGCGGCTTCCCTTGTGGGTACGTTGCAATGCTTCGCCGTCGTTCTTCGCCTTCGCGATGGACGAAGCCTTCGTCACCGAGACCTGCCAAAGCACATTCGACGGGGTAGCCGACTATGCTCTCCGGACGTCGATCGGTGTGGAAGATCCGGTGCTGCGGCGCATAGGCGCTCTCGGTCAGCTCGAGCTGAACCAGGGCGGTGCGGGCGGACGGCTCTACGTCGAAGGACTCGGCGCCGCGCTCGCCGTGCACCTGCTGCGCAGCTACGGATTGGCGAATAAGCGGTCAAGCTTGCATAAGGGGGGACTCGCATCGGCCCAGCTGCGGCGCGTGATCGAGTACATCGACGCCCATCTGAGCGCCGAACTAAGCCTCGCTGAACTTGCGCGGATTACCGGGCTCAGCCCCCATCACTTCGGCCAAGCGTTCAAGGCCGTGACCGGCAGGCCGCCTCACCGCTATGTCATCGAGAAACGGATTCATCGCGCCCGCGAGCTGCTACGCGACGCCCAAACCCCGATTGCAGAGATTGCGCATGCGGTAGGGTTTTCGAGTCAAAGCCATCTCACCATCAATTTTCGCCGGGTGACAGGCATCACGCCTGCCCGCTTCCGCCGATCGCAGATTTGAAGCTTGCTGAGTGTGCACGACGTCGAGGGGAACTTGCGCTGGCTCGCAGCCGCAAATACAACCCCTCGTGTCGCACCTTGGAACATCGAAAGCAGCTTGCATGAACCGATCGCTCCGTGTCCCTCGTCTTCGAAAGGCTCAGGAATCGCGACTAACCGGGGGCGCTTCAGCGGTTACGATTAGGATGGCGGATCGGTCGCCTGATGCCCTGCGCAGCGCCGCTGCCGAACCGCGAGCGGGCTGCAAAGATACGCCGGTGCGCCCGTGCGCGTGGCGAGATGTCGATGACTCGCACGGGCGTGGGCAACCGTGAGTGAGCTAAGACGAGTTCATGTTGTCGGTGCCGGTCTAGCCGGTCTTGCAGCGTCGCTCCAACTCGCCAAAGCGGGGCTCAGCGTCGTGGTGCACGAAGCAGCGCCCCACGCCGGGGGGCGATGTCGCTCCTATTTCGATGAAACGCTGGGCTGCCGCATCGACAATGGCAACCATATGGTGACGGCCGGAAACACGGCCGTCATGGCTTATCTGCGCGAGATTGAGGCCACGGCGACCGTTACGGGTCCGGCCGAGGCAAAATTCGACTTTCTCAATCTCAGCAGCGGCGAGCGCTGGGCGGTCCGGCCCAATCTCGGAAGAGTGCCCTGGTGGATTTTTCGCGAGAGCCGCCGCGTCCCTGGCACGAGCGCTTGGGATTACCTGCGCGGGCTGCGCCTTGCCTGGGCGCGTCCCGAAGACACCTTGACCGCAGTTCTCGACCGAGACACGTTGATTTTCCAACGGCTGTGGTCGCCCTTGGCCGTATCCGCGCTCAATACGGATGTCGAAGAGGCATCTGCGGCGCCCCTCGTGCAGGTCTTGCGCGAAACGTTCGGGAGGGGAGGAGCCGCCTGCCGTCCCCTCGCACCAAACGACGGCCTGTCGGAAAGCCTGATCGATCCTGCTGTCGATCGTTTACGCGCGATGGGTGGAGAGTTGCGCTTGGGGTCGCGATTGCGTGCGGTCGACACTGGCGGCCAGCGCATCTCCAAGCTTATCTTTGATGGAGGCGACGAAGTGCTTGATGCCGACGCGGCAGCAATTATCGCCGTGCCGGCACCGGTTGCCGCTCGCGTGTTCCCGGATCTTCCCACGCCGGACGCCTTCCGTCCGATCGTGAACGCCCATTTCCGCGTCACGGCGCCGGACGACACGCCGCTTTTCATCGGTCTCATCGGTGGAGCTGCGCAATGGGTGTTTCGCAAGCGGGAGGTCTTATCAGTGACCATTAGCGCAGCGGACCAGCTTGTCGCCATGCCCGCTAAGGACCTCGCCCAGCTCCTTTGGCCGGAGGTGCGGCGTGCTTACGATCTTTCAGATGCGCCGTTGCCTGCATGGCAGATCGTCAAAGAGAGGCGCGCGACTTTTGCCGCCACGCCGGCGCAGCTCGCCCGCCGGCCGAAGACGGGTACCCGGTGGGAAAATTTAGCATTGGCAGGAGATTGGACTGATACCGGGTTGCCGGCGACGATCGAGGGAGCAATTCGTTCCGGCTTCGCTGCAGCGAGTCATCTATTGGGCGCGGCGAGCATGTCCCACTAACGGGCCAATCGCGAAATGACAGGCGAGCGAAGAGCAAACGACTTGCCAGCAGAGAGAATCCGCCGATCATCGGCGTGACAATTCTTAAGCGCGCCTCCGACACAGATTCTTGTCGGGTTTGACATCTTGGTATCGCCTTAGCGGGCGTCGTCGCCACTCCTGAGCGGTCAGGAGGAGGCGTCGTGCGCGGTAAAGAAGCAGCTCGGGGACCATGGAGAGGAAGCGACTCTGATAATTCTCACTCGCATGGAGAGGATCAGGAATGTCAGTTCAGCTGGTCGATCAAGAGAGAGATGCGGCGGGGATAGAGACGGAGGGTTGCCCCGAACTCGCCGGCCCAGTCGTGCCAAAGCGTCCGCTCCCCTTTTTCAAGTTTCTGCGCGTCAGCCGGGATAATTTTATCGCGGGCCTCCACGAAGGCCTCTTCAGAGACCGAATCGTCGAGCGCAAATTCTTGTGGTTTCGCAGCTTCATCATCAATGACCCAGACGGCATCAAACGCGTTCTTTCGGATAATGCATCCAACTACCTGAAGGCTGATATCTTGCGGCCCGTTCTAGGGCCGGCCCTCGGCGTTGGTCTCGTCACCAGCGACGGCGAGACATGGCGTAATCTTCGCAAGCTTATCGCGCCGGTCTTCGACAATCGGAGCGTACAAGGCTATGCGTCGATAATGACCGACGCAACCCAGGCTCTGCTGACGCGGTGGGCTGCTCTTCCGCACGGCGCTGTTGTCGACGTCGATAAGACCATGGGCGCGCTGACGCTGGAAATTATCTCGCGTGCGATGTTTGCGTCAGATAGTACGAATATGGCCGAAGTGATAGAACGAAGCTCCTCGGAATACCAGACCAAGATGACATTCAGTTTCTGGGGTGTCGTTCCCGTCCTTAATCGAGCTTGGGCACGCCGCAAGGAGAAGCAAGGCCGGCGGATCGTTCGAGATCTGGACCAAGCGATCTATCGCCTGATCGCCGAGCGCCTCGATGATCCCCAGAAGAACAGTCGCGCGGACCTTCTCGCGCGACTGATTGCGGCGCGCGACAGCGAGACAGGCATCGGCCTGACCGCACGGCAAGTGCGAGATCAGGTCGTCACGATCATGATGGCCGGACATGAAACCACAGCAACGGCGCTCGGGTGGGTCTGGTATCTGCTCTCGCAGCACCCGGCGGAGGAAAAAAGACTGCATCAGGAATTGGACAAGGTGCTGCAAGGGCGCACGCCGACATTCGAAGACATTCCAAACCTTCCCTATACCCGTATGGTTATTCAGGAAGGATTGCGGCTCTACCCGCCGGTCCATACGCTAAGTTGGCGGCAAGCGGTCGCGGACGACGAGGTGTGCGGCCAGCACATTCCGAAAGATTCCATTGTATGGGTGGTCCCCTGGGTCTTACATCGCAATCCCGCGCTCTGGGAATATCCTGAGCGGTTCGAACCCACCCGGTTTTCGGAAGAACGCAGTGCCGGCAGGCCGCGTTTCGCCTATCTGCCGTTCAGCACCGGTCCCCGTGTTTGCATCGGCGCCACCATCGCAATGACTGAGACCGTGTTGATTCTGGCCGCCATCGCTCAGGCTTATCGACTGCGCCTTCTCAAGGGGCATCCGGTGGAGCCTCAGGGGTTGGTTACACTACGCCCGCGACATGGCGTGAGGATGTGGCTCGAAAAGCGCTGAGGCGGCACACCGCCGCCGCCTGCCCCGCCCGAGAGACCGGGCGGGGCGGTGGGGAAGCCGGGTTCAGTCCACGTTCTGCTTGCGGCTGCGGGACCAGATGAGGGTGTAGCCTTCGCCGTCTTCGTCGTCGAAGAGGTTGGCGTAGATCGGCGCGTTGAAGGAGGGATCGTCCAGCTTGACCGAGAGGTAGTCGCGGCCTTCGCTGGAGCGCTTCGACCAGGCGGCCCCAATCTCGGCGCGGCCGACATAGACCCGATGGCTGGGGGCATTGTCGTTGGCCCGGTTGGTCTCGGGGACGATGCGGACACCCTTGGTCTGGACGCTCAGGGTGACGATCTCGCCCAGGAACTCGCTGCCGGACTTCTTGAAGGAACCGATGTTAGCCATGTCACTTCTCCTTGCTGGTTTCGAGCCCGCGACCACCGCGGCCTCGATGGCGATCGGCGGGCCGGAGGCGATCGACGACGCACCCGCTCGCGGGCTGGAGCGCAGCGGAGGATGGCGGCGGTAGACTTTCTTGCCTCGCGAGGAATGGGCGAAGCCCAGGGGAAGAAAGTCGATCCGACGCCGTTGCGGCTCAGGCGATCGAGGCGCAGCCGTCCTCCGGCCAGATCAAGCCAAAGAGAGGCCGTGTGGTCCGCGCGCCGAACAGCATCCTCGGGAGAAGATGTGGCTGACACCGGAAGCTCTGCTCAAGGGGTCCGGCATTCCAGGCGAAGAAAGGGAAACCCTGGCGGACAGAAAGGACGGCGTCACGACCCGACAATGCGTGCCCACGGCGGCGCTGCTGAGGGAAGGTATATCTGTCGGCCCGTGGGTGGCGAGCAAACCCCGAGCGCTGCGACCAGGGCCGCGGCGTTCTAAGTCACCTAGGCGATTCCTCGTTCATCGCACCGATACCAACCGAGGGACGATGAAGCGCGGGTTCACCCGTTCTTGGTCGCGGCCGTCAAGGGGGTATAAGCCAAGCCCGCTGCAACGCCGCGCCTGAGATTTAGACGGTCGAACAGCGACATGCGCGCCCAGGCCGTGCCGCCGATAAGAATGGCGCCAACGACGGCGAATGCCTCGCGCCAAGCCTCGGACGGCACGCCGATATGTGCGAGCCCAAGGGTCGAATGATAGCCAGCGATAGCGGCCGGTACGGCATAGAGGAGCCCGATCACGGCGCGGACGAGGGGCGATCGGACCGTCGCGAAGGCGATCTGTCCGATCGCCAAGGTCGCGCCGCCGGTGAGGACGGCGATGATGATAGCGCCGATCACGCCCGCGTCGCTGCGAAAGGCGGCTAGGCCTACGGTCAGACCCGCGAAGAAGGGGAGAGCGTAGACGGCGAGCGTGAACAGCAGCCAGCAGAAGAAGCCGATGCCGAAGACGCTAAGGATGATGCCGACAATAATCATGGCGGAGACCTCCGTGACAATAGGTCGAACGGGTGCGCCTCCCTCCACCACCACGGCGCGGCCCTCACAATATCCGATCTCTCCTGAGTTTGGAATCCGGTAGTGGCTGCGCATCTCGGTGGATACGGGTGGTTATTGCCGGATCGGCCGCGATCTGCGGAGGCGATCTCTGGCGAACTGCGGAAATTCTGGTGGTGGCGAAGTTTACCGGTCCCGGCGGGCAATTTAGGCTGAAACGCGGCTTTGCGAAGATGCGGAAATACGCCACTACGGATGCGCGGGTTTGCGGATTCGTAGATGTACGGCGGCGCTCACGCGCCGCCCTTTCCGAACTTCCAGACCGGGATGCCGAGCTTCTTGGCCTTGTCGGCCAGGTTGCTCTGGATGCCCGTGCCGGGGAACACCATGATCCCGATCGGGAGGATTTCGAGCATCTGATCGTTGCGCTTGAACGGTGCTGCCTTGGCATGCTTCGTCCAATCGGGCTTGAAGGCGATCTGCGGCACCTTGCGGTGATCGGCCCAGCGGGCGGCGATGCGCTCGGCGCCCTTCGGCGACCCGCCGTGGACCAGCACCATGTCGGGATGCTTGGCGTGAACTTTGTCGAGCGCGTCCCAGATTAGGTGATGATCGTTGAAGTCGAGCCCGCCGGTGAAGGCGACCTTGGGACCGGCGGGGAGGATCACTTCGTTCTCGGCCCGACGCATGGCGACGAGGAAGTCTCGGCTGTCGATCATGGCCGAGGTCAGCGTGCGATGGTTGACCATCGATCCGGAGCGTGGCCGCCAGGCAGAGCCGGTGTGGCGCTCGAACTGGTCGGCGGCCTGGTCACGGAAGAATTCCATGCTGTTGCGGCGTTCGATCAGCGTCATGCCCTCGGCGGTGAGGCGCTCGAGGTCGACCGAGCGGATCTCCGAGCCGTCCTGCTCCTTCTGGCTGCGCCGCTGTGCCTGCTCATTGTCGTCAAGTTCCCGTCCGATCCGGTCGGCGGCGCGGTGGAAGAGATTGACCGTCGACCAGAGCAATTCCTCGAGGTCGGGTTCGAGGCGCGTGTCGCTCAGCGTCGAGACGAGCGCGTCGAAGATATCGGCTACCGCTCCGCCGGCGGCGTCGGCTTCGGGAAGCGGCCTCGGGTCCGGCTCATCCTGGAAGGGGCGGTGGCCGTAGAGCTGAAGCTCGGCGAGGACATGGTCGGTCGGGGAAGAGATGTGCGGGGGCTCGAAGTCGGTGTCGTCGCGGTCGGTCGCCATGGTGAAGTCCTTTGTCGGATTGGCCGCGCCCATCGCGGCCTTCGTGGCGATCACTTGACGGCGGGCGGACCGGGCCTGCACCGCCGAGCGCAGCGACAGCGGCCGGAGCGCAGCGGAGGACGGCGGGCCGAGGCTTTCTTGCCTCGCGAGGAATGCCGGCCCAGCCGGCAGGGGAAGAAAACGGAAGGCCCGCCGTTGCGGGACCGGGCCGCTCGCCGTCCGATCGCGCTCTAGAAGGCCGTGGAGGGGCCCTTTTCCGACACGGAAGGGCTTCATCGCGCTCCGATGCGATCGGCGACGCGCAGAGCGCGGCAGATCACCCCGTCCGGGTCGTCGCCCAATCCATGAAGCGGACCACGTCCTCCGGAGCGAGCTGCAAACGCAAACCCGCCCGAAGATCGCCAGCCCCGAGGCGGAGCAGATCCTCGTTGAAGTCGCCGAGTGCCGAGGAAAGCGTCAGTGCCTCGATCCCGGCCGCCTCCGCCCGGTCGTTCAAACTTGCCAGCGCCGCGTCTCCGGCCGGATCGGAATCGCGTGCGATATAGAGACGGCGCAGTGCTTCCGGAAACAGGATGGCGCCGAGGTGATTGGCGGAGAGTGCGGCGACCATCGGCAGCGTCGGCATCACGCTGCGCAACGACAGCATGGTCTCGATCCCTTCGCCGGCTGCCATCACGTCGTTCGCCACGCCAAAGCGGACACCGTGTCCGAGGAGGTGACCCATCGCCCGCCTCGGCGTGTCGACCGGAGCCTTGTCGCTGCCCGATGGATCAAGCCAGGTGCGGTGCGCGCCCGTGATCTTGCCGTCGAGGTCGGTGACCGCGGCGATCAGCGCGGGCCAGGTTTCGGTGGGTGCGTTGGGATCGGGGCGGTAGTAGCAGCGCGGGTGAAACCGCAGGGAGCCGCAGTCACGCAAAGAGGTAATTCCGCGTCGGCGTAGATACGCTTCTGCGATTGTACCCGAGATCGGGTGCGACATGGCAAACAGCCGGCGCGCGGAATCCGGCGACCCGCGGGACGCCGGTGAGTGTTCGTGCCGCTTGACCGGTTCAGGGTCGAGGCGTGGCAGGCTGAGGAAGAAGCGCGCCTCGGCGAGAACGTCACACAGGCGATTCAGGCCGCGATTGAGCGCGATGAGGTCGAGGAGATCGCCATGCTCGCGGGTGGCGGCGTCGGTCCATTTGCCGGCGGCGCCTTTGCCGCTGTCCGGTCCGCTCAGCCGGACGAACAGGCTGCGCCCCGGTGTGTTGGCGACATCACCGACCACCCAGTAGCGCCCTTCGCGGTGTCCGTTGGGGAGATAGTGGCGGCACACCGCCTCGGCATTGCGCGCGAGACGGTGTGCCAGTTCGGCGGCCTGCGATGACATGGCCGCCTCCCTTACGCCGCCGCCCGGTCGGCGACGCGGACGAGCGGGTAGCGCTCCATTAGCGCGCCGAGAATCATCGGACCCGTGGCACCCGTCGGCACGAACAAGCGCAGTTTCCAGGCGATGATCTCCGAGACGAGGCGCATCGCCTTCAACCGGTCGACCATGCCGTCCGTGAAGCCGGTGAGCTCGACACGGAATTCGCCCATGATCTTGACGCGGCGAAGCCGGAGACTTTCCTGGAGCTCCAGAACTGTCCGGCCGTCGAGCACTGCGGTCCAGGCGTCGACCGGTGCGATCGTATTCGCATCGGCGTCGACGGCCTGCGCTACCCAGGCCGGCGAGATCAGCCGGCCGATGATCCGCTCGCCCGTGTCGGTCTGAAGCCGATAGACCCGCATCGATTCGTCGGGCAGCCGCTTCCAGATCGGCAGCAACAGCCCGGTGACGATATGCAGATCGCTGTCGGTGAAGGCCGGGACGTCGGCGAGTTCGCTCTCCCAGGCGCGGGCGAAGGCGTCGCGGTCGGCCTCCTTCCAATGCGTCTGCGCCATCATCGCAAGCGAGATGGCCGGGCGCTCCATCGGCCGCAGCAGGCGCACACGGCGTTCGACCTCGCCATCGTCGAGCATCAGGCTCGGCGCCGGGATCTGCACGGCGGCGCGGCCGGACTGGGTGTTGATCAGCAGGATCGCGCAGCGATCGCCGGCACGTTGAAGAGCGTCGGCGAGCGTGAGAGGGCGATTGCGCTCGCGCCGGCAGATGGTGAAGACCTGCGTCTCGGCACCTGTCTGCGGATGGACATAAAGTGCCCGGCGATCGGTGACGGTCAAGCTTTCCGCCGTGAGCGTCTCGACGCCGCTGTCATACGTGCCCGACGCGATCGCTCCTTCGATCCTGGTGCGCAGCAGAGCTTCGAACACACCGAACACCGTGTTCTGCAGATCGATGGTTAGCGCCAGCAGGCGGTTGAGGAAAGTTGTGATCGGCGGTAGCTCCTCTCGGAGGCTGCCGTCCTGGTCGGTCAGGTGCAGGCCCGTGGCGTTCTCGAACGCCTGGAGCGAACAGCCTTCGACCTTGCCGGTGAACAGCAGCACATAGAGCTGGCGCAACGCGGCGCGGCCGTAGTCGGATTCGAGATTGTCGTCCGACCGGAACAGGCCTTGGCCGCCGGTCTGGCGCTGGCCCTTGGTGATGGCTCCGAGCGTGTCGAGCCGGCGCGCGATCGTCGAGAGGAAGCGCTTCTCGGCCTTGACATCGGTGGCGATCGGCCGGAACAGCGGAGGCTGGGCCTGGTTGGTCCGATTGCTGCGGCCCAGCCCCTGGATCGCAGTGTCGGCCTTCCAGCCCCCCTCCAGGAGATAATGGACGCGCAGACGCCGATTCCTGGCCGCGAGATCGGCGTGGTAGCTGCGGCCGGTGCCGCCGGCGTCGCTGAACACGAGAATGCGCTTCTCATCGTCCATGAAGGCTTGCGCCTCGGCGAGGTTGGCCGAGCTGGGGCGGTTCTCGACGCACAGCCGATCGTCCTTGCGCACGATCCGCCGGGAGCGGCCCGTGACTTCGGCAACCATCTCGGTGCCGAAGCGCTGCACGATCTGGTCGAGGGCGCCCTGGACGGGGGCAAGGGATGCGAGCCGCTCGATCAAGCGGTCACGGCGTTCGACGGCGTCGCGGCATTGGACCGGCTGCCCGTCGCGATAGACCGGCCGGGAGGAGAGATTGCCTTCGCTGTCGGTGAAGGGCTCGAAGAGCTGCGTCGGGAAACTGTGCGCCAGGTAGTCGAGCACGTACTCCCTGGGCGTGATATCGACCTGGACGTCGCCCCATTCTTCAGTGGGGATCTCGGCGAGCCGGCGCTCCATCAACGCCTCGCCGGTCGATACGATCTGGATGACGGCCGCGTGGCCGGCGTCGAGATCCCGCTCGACCGCGCCGATTAGGGTCGAGGTCTTCATCGACGTGATCAGGTGCGAGAAGAACCGTTGCTTGGCGGATTCGAAGGCCGAGCGCGCGGCGGACTTGGCCTGGGCATTCAGCGTGCCGTGCTCGCCGGTGACGTTGGCGGCCTGCATCGCGGCGTCGAGATTGTTGTGGATGATCTGGAAGGCGCCGGCATAGGCGTCATAGATACGGATCTGCTCGGTCGTGAGCGCGTGCTCGACCAGGTCGTATTCGACGCCTTCATAGGACAGCGACCGCGCGGCGTAGAGGCCGAGCGATTTGAGATCGCGGGCGAGCACTTCCATCGCCGCGACACCACCCGCCTCGATCGCCTGCACGAACTCGGCGCGCGTGGCGAAGGGGAAGTCCTCGCCGCCCCAGAGACCGAGCCGCTGGGCGTAGGCGAGGTTATGCACGGTCGTGGCACCGGTGGCGGAGACATAGACGACACGCGCGTTGGGCAGCGCATGTTGGAGACGCAAGCCGGCGCGGCCCTGCTGCGAGGGCGCCTGATCGCCGCGCTCGCTCTTGCCGCCGGCGGCGTTCGCCATGGCGTGGCTCTCGTCGAACACGATGACTCCATCGAAGTCGGAGCCCAACCAATCGACGATCTGGCGGACGCGCGAAACCCTTTCCTCGCGCGCATCGGACCGCAGCGTAGCGTAGGTTGCAAATAGGACGCCTTGCTCCAGGCGGATCGGCGTGCCCTGGCGGAAGCGCGCGAGCGGGGTGACGAGGAGCCTTTCCTGCCCGAGGGCTGACCAGTCGCGCTGCGCATCCTCGATCAGCTTGTCTGACTTGCTGACCCACACCGCGCGGCGCCGGCCCTTTAGCCAATTGTCGAGGATGATGCCGGCGACCTGGCGGCCCTTGCCAGCGCCGGTGCCGTCGCCCAGCATCCACCCGCGACGGAAACGCACCGCGTACGCGGTGTCGTCCGGTGCGGCCGAGACCACATCGAAGGTGTCGTCGACGGTCCACGATCCCGCGAGATGACCGGCGTGCGCCTCGCCGGCAAAGATGACGCTCTCGAGCTGCGCGTCGGACAGGAGGCCGCGCGCGACAAGCCCAGCGGGGAGATGCGGCCGGTAGGAAGGCTTAGGGGGAGCGACGGACGCCATCGCCGCGGACTGGACGAGCCGGGTCGGGTGCGCCTGAGATCCGGGAATACGGATCGACTGAAGGGCGTAACCTTCATAAAGCGCATCAGTGATGCGACCGCCCTCGGCCCGCTTCCAGTCGACCATTTCGTAGGAGAGCTCGATCGCCTCCAGCTGTACGGAGGTGACCGGGGCGGAGATCTGCCGGGACGTCGATCCCGATCGGGTACGATCGGCGCGCGGATGCGCGGTCGGTCGGCCGGCAGCGGAAGCGGCAAGCGGCCGCCTCGGCGGAACCTGCGCGGTAACCCATCCAAGGAGCGTAGCCGGATCTGCAGCGACGCCAGGCGAGGCCGGGAAGACGGTTGGATCGTCAGCCGGGACGCGGTCGATGACGGTCAGGCGCGTATCGATGGTGGTGCCATGACGGGCGTAGACGCTGCCATCGACCGCAGCGGAGAAGACCACGCGCCCGCGTTCCTGCAGGCGAACGAAACGGTCACGCCAAGCCGGATTGTCGGGAGACAAGCTCGCGCCGGTGATCGCGACAAGACGGCCGCCGTCGACGAGCCGCGTGAGCGCCGAGGTGACATGGCGGAGTGCCGCGCCTGCGACGGAGCCCTCGACATGCGCCGCGACCGAGAACGGCGGGTTCATCAGCACGACGCTGGGCCGCACGCCGATATCGAGATGGTCGTGGATGTGGGCCGCGTCATGCCGCGTCAGCGGCACATTCGTAAAGAGCCGGCGAAGCAAGGTGGCGCGAAGATCCGCCAGCTCGTTCAGGAGGAGACCGCTCCCGGCCAGCTCGGCGAAGATGGCGAGCAGGCCGGTTCCGGCCGACGGCTCCAGCACGAGATCGGCCGGTGTGATCGCCGCCGCGGTGGCAGCGGCGAAGCCGAGTGCGATCGGCGTGGAAAACTGCTGGAGCGCCTGGCTCTCTTCGGAACGGCGCGTATGCGAGGGCATCAGCGCCGCAACCTTCGCCAGCATCGCGAGGAACGCCGCGCGCCCGCTCGCGCGACCGCGCATGCCGGGTCCGAATTTGCGCAGGAAGAGGACGGTCGCGGCCTCGCAAGCGTCGTAGGCTGACTTCCAGTCCCACGTGCCTTCGGCATCGGAACCGCCAAAGGTGTTGCTCATCGCCGCGCGCAGCGTCGGCGTATCGATCATGCGGCCGCGAGCGAGATGATCGAGGAGAGCTGCAGCCGCGGCTGCGAGCGCTCTGGAAGTGTCGGATCGTTCGGGCAAGGCGGCAGGGATCGCCGTGATGGTCGGCGACGACGCGAACATGTCCATGGTGGAGACCTCGGGAGAGCGGGAACGGGCCGAGCCGGCTGGGCGCTCTCTCTCGACCCCACCGGCTCAAACCCGTCCCGGCCGTCCTCTGCCTCTCATGGTCCACCAACAGGAAAAGGGCCCGGCGCTGAGCGCCGGACCCTTTGGTCCCGTGAGGTGAAACCGCTCACTCGTCACAGCAACCGGTCGATGGGTGGCGAGTGCGGCTTTTGATCTTGGGAATGCGACTGAAGGTGCGTGAGCCGACACGGCAGCCGAGGCCCGAGTCGAAAGTGAAGCGGGGCGATCGCAGTCGCCCCGCTCCCCTCTATTCTGCCGCGACGGCGTGCGACTGAGTCGTGGTGATGTCAGAACCCGCTTCATGCTCTTCGGCGAGGAACGCCGGCAGCGCGTCGGGTTCGGTCGCGCTCTCCGCGGCGGGTTCCTGGGCAACACGAAGCGGCTCGGGCAGCCAGCCCGTGCCCTCCAGGAGCCGCTCGGCTTCCTTGGCCATGTCAGCCTTCTTTAGATGGTCGATGAGCTGCGCGGACGCCTCGCCCTTGGCTGCGCGGACCGCCTCGAGGATACGGGCCTTCGGCACCCGGGCGAGATAGTTGTCGACCGTTGGCCGCCAGCCAGCCGCCGCCATATCGAGATTCACGGCTCGGGCCAGCAGATCGCCATGAGCAATGGCGGCCGGCCGTTGGTTCCAGGGCTCTTTGACCACGTTCACGGTGAGCGAGGCGCAATGCGCGAAGAGCGCCGCCTGGCTGTCACCGTCGAACGCGGTCAGAGCATCCCAGAGGTCTGCCGGCGCTTCGGGCAGCTGCTTGGCCCATTGCGCGTGCCGCGCGTCGATCACCTTGGCCGATGCGGTCTCCGCCAAACCCGGGGCCTGTGCACTGAAGCCGGACTGCTTCGCCGTGATCTCCAGGCACGTGTCGGCGGCGTAGCTGTAGAAGGCGCCGAGGCAAAGCGCATGGAGGACCGCCTGGAAGGCGACATGCGGATCGTTCGCCACGGCGTCGCGGAGCGCGAGCGTGCGATGGGCGGTCAGCTCGGTCACGAGGCGATCCGAAAGCGGACGGACGAACTCGTCCTGGTCAGCGGTCTCGGCGTCGGAGCTGACCGGCGCGGTGCCGATGGTGATGACGGCGCGTTGAGCCGGGCCGTCCGAGCCTGATGCTGCCGTTGACTCGACTTCGCCGCGAGTTCGGTTGATCGACCGCCGGCTCGTCCTCGGGCCGCACGAAGCCGCGTTTGATGCGCAATGCACCTTCGCCGTCGATGCTGACGAAGGCTCCGGCGCGGGCGATCTCGACGGGGTCGTAGCGGACCGGCCTGTCTTCGAACGTCGCCATGGCGGTCTCGAGCTCGCCAAGGCGATGGTCGATCTCGTCGGGCAATTCCTCGGCTTCGGCATATTGCGCCTCGAGGGCGTCGTATTCCGCCTTGAGCGCGGCAAGCGTGGCGCCTTCCTTATCGGTGAGGCCAGCGGTCTCGCCCGTGAGCCGGCGCAGACCGGCGGTATGGCCGTAAGGGAAGTCGGCGGCAACCGCGAGCCAATTCCAGCCCTCGGCGCGCAACGTCTCGGCCTCGGCATGGAGCTTCTCGATCACGAGGCGATCGAGCAGCGCGGGATCCTGCAGCCAGCCGCCATCGTCATGCTGGAAGAGGTCGCGCATGATCACGCCGCCGGCGGCTTCATACGTCTCGGTGCCGACGAATTGTGCGCGACGGTCCGACGCGCGGACCGCACCCTCGGTGAGCTGTCGGCGGATGAAGTACGGCTCCTTGTTGTGGGAATGCGATAATGCCTCCCACACCTGCTCCTGGCGCGCATGGTCGTTGGTGACCGTGAAGGCCATGAGCTGCTCCAGCGTCATGCCGTCCTCGGCATAGATGTCGAGGAGTTTCGCGGAGGCGGCGGCGAGCCGCAGGCGCTGCTTCACGACCGTCGGCGCGACGAAGAAGCGCGCCGCGATCTCCTCCTCGCCGAGCCCCTTCTCGCGCAGCGCCTGGAAGGCGCGGAACTGGTCGAGCGGGTGCAATGCCACGCGCTGGACATTCTCGGCGAGTGAATCCTCTTCCGCGGAAACATCGGTGGCCCGATCGCGCACCACGCAGGGCACGGGCGCCGTCTTGGCCAGGCGCTTCTGCTTGACCAGCAGCTCGAGTGCCCGGTAGCGACGGCCGCCGGCGGGGATCTCGAACATGCCCGTCTGCTGCCCGTCGGCGTCGAGGATTGGGCGAACGCTGAGCCCTTGCAGGAGGGTGCGCCGGGCGATGTCCTCGGCCAGCTCCTCGATCGAGACGCCGGCCCTCACGCGGCGGACGTTGCTCTGGCTGAGCACCAGCTTGTTGAAGGGAATGTCGCGCGAGGCGCTGAGGGTGATCTTCTGAATGGCAGTTGCCATGTCGAGTTTCTCCGCGACGGGCCGCCGAGAGCCTCTCTCTCGACCTCCAACCCGTCACGGAATCCCCCTCAGCCCTCTTTCTCTCGGGAACGGCATCCGCGATGCGAGCGCGGGATCGGCGCCGCGAAAGAAACTCAGGCCGCCGCCTGGCCGCCGACCTCGGTGGCGGCAACGCCTGGTTCTGCGGCTTCAGGTCGAAAGGCGAGCAGATAGTAGGCCGCCTTGGAGGCGGCACTCGCCGCGCGCACGATGGCGCGGTTGTCCTCGCGCAGCACATCGAGCCAGGAGCCGAGATAGTCGGCGTGGCGCACGGTGGGCACGATGCCCAGCGAAGCACAGACGAAGGCGCTGGTCATCTCGGCGACCAGCTCCTCCTTCGCATAGAGCGCCGATCCGAACATGCCCGACAGATCACGGGCCAGGCGCGAGGGATGACCGACCCAGTGACCGAGCTCGTGGAGAGCGGTCCGGTGCCAATTAATCGGCTCGAAATAGGCGTCGGGTCGGGGCACCTGAACGAAGTCCTGGGATGGGCTGTAGAAGGCTCGGTCGCCGCCGATGCGGAAATTCGCGCCGGTCGCGGCGATCAGCGCCTCGGCCTGGGGCAGGATCAGCCCCTCGGGGACCGGCGGCGGCACGGTGACCAGGCCGCCGGGAAGGTTGTCGCATTGGTCGGTGTTGAAGACGGTGAAGCGCTTGAGGAAGGGGATGGCACCGGGCTCATCGCCATCGCGTTCCGCGCGCTTCCGCTCATCATCGGGGATGAAACGATCGGCATAGACGACGGTGGTCCCGTGCTCGCCTTTGCGGACGTTGCCGCCAAGGCCCAGGGCTTGGCGGAACGTCAGCCAGCTCTGCCCGGCAAACCCTCGCTCGACGACCGCACGCCATAGAATGAGTACGTTCACGCCGGTGTACCCGCGCTGCGTCGCCGCGTTCTTCGGCATCGCAAGAGGCGCCTTCGCCGGTGTCGTTCCCCAAGGCTGGACCCATGGCACACGACCGGCCTCGAGTTCGGCGATGATCTTGTCGGTGATTTCCTGATAGAGGCTCGCCCGGTCCGAGCCGGCGCGAGCGTGAGCAGTCTGCCTGGGCATCGTGGTTCTCCGCGACGGGTGCCGCGAGCCTCTCTCGCGACCCTCAACCCGTCACGGCAAACCCGGGCTGCACTCTCACTCTTTGGGGGCGTTGCGGGGGGATTGGCCCACGCAAGGGGCCGACCGAGACGCAAGGCTATCTACCGACAGCTTTCGGGCGACGCCGCGCATCCCTCTGCAACATCGCTCAGCCGTCATGTGACTTGGGAGGGCGAAGGTGAATATGAAGATGCGCGGTTTACCGTGCAGGCTCTGCCTGTATGTGAGCCAGACGATGTTGACGACACGCTGGAGTTGACATGCAATGCCTTTTTGGGCGTTTGCGTTGCTGCTAATCAAATCGTCGGTGGAGTCGATGCGGGTGAGAGACTGGCACAATTAGCCGAGGACTTCACGGCGCTTAGCAACGCGAATCGCGCGGCGCGCGAGAATCGTGCCAGCGTCCACATCGACACGCCCCTCATAGGTCTTTGGTGGAATTCGAGGGTGGCGTGGAGCATCTCACCCGACGGCACGATCACGCACGACCGATGCCGCCGTCTACGGGCCGAAGACTGTCCTCGCCCGATAAACCACACGGGTCGCGCATCAGTCAGGAAGCCTACTCGCCAGAGCTTCCAAACGGATTGGTCCGCGGCCCTTTCATGAACATGTCGAAGGACGCGATATCCTCGTCGGTCGGCGGTTTGCTTCGGTCTGAAATCGCCCGCAACTCATCGGCGATGTCCCGGCGACTGATGATTCCCAGGATGGCGCCGTCGCTTTCAAGCTCATAGTCAAGCGAACCGCACCATCGGTTGATGCGCCCGTATCCGGCGGCATAGGCGACCGAGCTCTTGTTTCCCCTTACCTCGTGCTTGGCGAGCGCGACACGGACATATTCAATGCGGGCGAAGGGGATATGAACAAGCCTGAGATCGCTTTTGATTTTGTCGATGATTGTGGGATCATCGAGCACTTGTCGGAGCTGGTTGGCCCGCATCTTTCGGCCCGGATGGACGTACCCAAGCTCTTTTTCAAGGGCATCGATCTTCAGCTTAAGCCCGCCGTTTTCGTGCCATTTGATTACATCCGCAGCTCGGCCGCGCAATGTCCTGAGGACCTCATAGGCTGCGAATATCCACATTTGGGATTGCGCCGAGAGAAATGTCGCTTTGGGCATCGGCGTCGATTCTTCATCGTTCAGCTTACGCAAGGTGTCGTATTCCAGCTTCATGATGAACTGGTCGACAACTGACAGGTTGAACGCCTGCATCCGCAAATAGGGATCACCACCGAGCAAATGCAGCGTGCAGAGCGCTGTACTCAGCTCAAGACCGTCGATTTCCTGCGGGCCGCGGTAGTCGGGCAGATCGTCGCGATCCTCGATGGGGTCGTCAGATTTCATGACGAAGAAGTCGCTTGGGATTCTTGAGGGAGGACACGGTGAGCGTCGCCATGATGATGGCGCTGACGATGATCATCAGCAGCATCGACGACGATAGTGATGCTAATGAATTTCAACAAGTGAATAGCTGGTGCTACGCCCGCCGGCACGGTCTTTGATCAAGATTCCCCGTTTCACGAGGTCGTCAATATCGCGGGACGCCGTGTCCTGCGAGGTTTTTCCGAGCGCGGCCCATTTGGTCGAGGTCAGCTTGCCCTCGAAACCGTCCAGCAGGCGGTTGAGAATCTTTCTCTGCCGCTCGTTGAACTGCTCGCCGCCGTGGAGTCTCCCAGAAGCGCGCCTTCCCGAGCACCGCCGCCAGGATCGTCTCTGCACCATCGAACGCGCGATCGAGACAGCCCAAGAACCATTCGAGCCAATCAGTGATATCGAGATCGCCTTTCTGGGTCGCTTCAAGAATGTCGTAGTAAGCTTTCCGTTCCACGCGGATTTGCGCCGACATGCTGTAGAAGCGCTGCGTACTGTTCTCGGAGCGCGCCAGCGCCATGTCGGCAATCGCGCGGGCGATACGTCCGTTGCCGTCGTCGAACGGGTGAATGGTGACGAACCAGAGGTGGGCGACCGCGGCTTTCAGCACGGGGTCGGTCGATTGCAGAGCGTTGAACCAGGCGAGGAAAGCGCGCATTTCCGGGGCCAGCCGTTTGGCGACAGGCGCCTCGTAGTGGACTTTCTCCCGGCCCATAGGGCCGGAGACGACCTGCATGGGACCCGAGCCGTCGCCGCGCCAGGCGCCGACCTGGATGCGCGTCATGCCGCTGCGTCCGGTCGGAAAGAGCGCGGCGTGCCAGCCGAACAGACGCTCGTCGGTCAGCGGCTGGTCGAACTTCTGCGTCGCGTCGAGCATCATCTCGACCACGCCTTCGACGTTGCGCTCCGCGGGCGTCAGAGCCCCGATGTCCATGCCGAGACGCCGGGCGATAGACGAGCGTACCTGCTCCTTGTCGAGCACCTCACCTTCGATCTCGCTGGACTTGATGACCTCTTCTGTCAGGGTTTGCAGCACGGCCTCGGCGCGCAGGGTGAAGCCGAGCCCCTCCATGCGCCCGATGAAGCGCCCCTGGCGATGCCGCACGGCCGCAAGCCGCGCCGCCAGACGTTCCTGGCTCCAGCGAAACTTCGGCCAGTCTTTCAGCTCATGGATGTATGTTGCGGCCATAATCTCCGTATCTCATGCGGAGATTATGGCGGTTTTTCTCCGCAAGCGCAAGCTTAATCTCCGCGCTATATGCGGAAAATAGGTGTATTAATCTCCGCATGCGGCCGCAAAGCCGGCACTTTCGGTCGCGCTTATGACGCTCGCCGGCGTCGGTAAAACGGCACTCCGAACATGGTCTCCTCGAGCTTCTGGAACTTCACGTCGCTGAACTGGCCCGGCTCGATAAGGCCGAGCCGCTCGAGGCGCTTGCAGATGAAGCGATAGCTGACCTTGGCTTTGCAGCCACGCTTGAAGATGACGACGTTGTCGGCACGCCACGGGCCGGCATGCAGCCCGCTGACGTCCTCGCGGAACTCCTCCTCGGGATAGATGAATTCCGCTGCGAAGACCTCGGCTCCCTTCTCTATGAGCTCGTTGGCGTTGTAGTCGCCGCAGGAGATGACGCCGCCGTTGAGCGTCTCCCGGTCGCGATAATGATGCTTCAGCTCATGCACCAGCGCGAAAAGTTTCGGTTCGTCCGGCAGCGATTTCCGAACGGCCACCGATGGATCGTCGTCGGCGCACATATAGATGGCCTTGATCTTGTAGGACAGCGGCCAGTAATCGAGCCGGATGCCCTCGCCCTTGTAGATTTTGCGGACCTCGCGCAAGCCGAAAGCGCCCGTGTCCACGTCGTACAGCTGCCGCTTTTCGCGCGCCAGCTCCTTGAGATCCTCGTAATAGGCGCGGCGGCTCATCCGGTTCTCCTATCCCTTGGCACGGCGGCGCTTGGCGCCTTCCATCGCACGCCGGGCTTTGCGAAATTCCGCATATCGAACGAGTTCTTCAAAATCGTTGGCGTCCAGGCCGCCCGTCGCTGAGGCGAGCATCATCACGCGATCGTCTACTTTTAGATCCGGAAAAAAAACCGTTATCGGTACCTTGAAAAAACGCGCCAGCTTGTCGAGATCATCCGGGGTCGGCTTATAAACGCCGGTCTCCCATCGTGACAAAGTGTTCGCTCCAACTCCGATATGCTGCGCGAGTGCATCCTGGCTTAGGATTCCCTTCGGAAACTCCTGCCGCAGCTTCTTGATTGTCTGCCCGATAAATTTATATAGCTCCGTCATCCTGTTTTCCTCCTGATTCGGGAATGCGGTATCCCAATATAGCTTGACGGCACGAATTCCGCCAGTCATCCTGATACAGGATGGTGACATCCTTTTCGAGGAACTCACCGCCGGCCGAGCAAAAGCAAGGATATAGCTGGCCGCCCCGTCGGGGCGCCGCAGCAGAAAGGTAATGAAGTATGGAAAAGGTGGATACTCTGGAACTGATCGTCGCCTACCCGGCGGCGGAGGACGATCTGAAGCAGTCGGGCGTGAGCCGGCAGGAGACGCTGGGTCAGGCCAAGGCCCGGGTACTTGTTGCTTTCGAACTGACCGAAGGCGCGGGGCCGGACGGAACGATGATCTCGTATCTCTTCTTCCACGAGAAGGAGAAGCTCGAGGATTTGAACCGTACCCTGGGGCAGATCGCCGGGCACCAGGAGGTGCTGCGCCTCAAGCTGTCGCAGCAGATCGTCTATGGGTGATCCGGCAACGCCGCCTTCCCTCGCGGTGATGAATTTCGAGGATGATCTGAAGGCGGCGACCGAAGCGCCCGACGCGGCGCGATGGAAAATGGAGCGGAAGGGCCCCCTGGAGCTGTGGGCGACGGTGTCGCCGGCGGGGCATTCCGGCGACATCTACGTTGCCCGGCTGCTGTGGCTCGACTATCCCGGCACGCTGCCGGCCTCCGTCAAATTCGTGGACCCGGCGACCGGCAAACTCGACGTGCCAACGGCATGGCCCACCGGAAGCGGCTTTCGCCCGAAGGAACTTGATATCTGCGCCAACTGGACCGCGGAAGGCTTTCGCACCCATCCCGAATGGACGAAAACCGAGCATCGATGGCGCTCGTCCGGGAACGTGGTTCTGAAGGTCGTCCGCATACTCCAGGGTGAACTCGACACCAGCTATGCGGGGCGCTTCCATGTCTAAGTTTTTCTCGGAGCCGGAGCGCTGGATCATCGTCTGGCACGTCTTCGCCGAGTCGATCGCGGAAATGGCGCGCGACGGGGTTCACAGGAATGAAGGCGTCGCCATGTGGCTTGGCCGCCGCGACGGATCGACGGCGATTATCACGCATCTCGGCGTCTTGCGCGGCCCCCACGTGCAAAAGGAGCCCGATCTTCTGATGATCGGCGCGGAGGTCATCAACGACCTGACGGACCTGGCGCTCGAGAACGGCGTGCGGCTCATCGGCCAAATTCATTCTCACGGCCCACGCTTCGGAACCGACCTTTCGCTGACGGATCGCCGCTACGGTATTGCGGTTCCGGGAATGCTGTCTCTCGTCGCGCCGGACTATGCCCAACGCAAGGACACGACACTCGCCGAGTGCGGTGTCCATATCTTCCAGCGCGGCGTAGGCTGGCGGCGGTTTTCGGCCGCGGAGGTGCAAAGCCGCCTCTCCCTATCTGGCGATGCCGATGCCGTCATCCTGACGGCGGGAGCCTGAATTGGCGGAGCCCGTCGAATTCAGCAGGCCCGCCGCCGTCGCGCGGGCGCTTGGCGGCGAGGATACGCAGCGCTTCCAGCAGAAGCGCATCCTTCTGCAAGGTGACGCCGACTACCTCCGCACCCCCAATGGGCATGAGGCGTTCCGCGCCGCCTTCCTGCTCCTGATCCGGATCTGTCAGGACGTGTCGGTGCTATTGCCAGGCGAGTGCACCATTTTGCGTGCCGACATTGAGGCGCTCGCTGAGCGCTATGTTCCCGAACGCCCCTGGCAGCTCGCGCAGTCGGCCGATTTGTCCGACTTCGACGCTATTTTGTCCGTGGGATTGCAGGGTCGGGCAGATTTGCCCTGGACGGTCATCAACTCCGACGGCTGGATCGCGAGCGTCTCGTCGCGCGGCGGCGACCTTCCCCGTGGGTCCAATCGCGCCAATGCCGTGGGCGCCATCGGCGCTGCCTGCCTTGGTGTCGGCGAAATCTTCAAGCGCCTCATCAAGCTCAAATCGGGACGCGGCGCACTGCTGGACGTCACGAGCTTCTCCCTTTGGTCCTACCGGCCGGAAGAGATCGATGACGGGCCGGAGCTGACCACGCTTCCCCTTGATATTCTCTTGATTGGATGCGGCGCCATCGGCAGCGGCGCCGCATATCTCCTCTCCCGCCTGCCCGTATCCGGCCGTGCTTTCGCTCTGGACCGACAGACGTACCGCCGGGAGAATTTCGGCACGTCCATTATCGTCGGCCCGTCTGAGTACGAGACGCCAAAGGCGCAGGTAGTCGCCGACTTCCTGCGCCCCAAACTCGACGCGCAGGCGCTGCCGATGAGCATCGAGGAGTTCAAGGCAAGGTACGACGGCGGATACCCTGACGTCGTTCTCACCGGCCTCGACGAAGTCGATCCGCGGCATGAGGTTCAGCATCTGTGGCCCGGGCTGATCATCGATGGAGCTGTGGGAGGCGAGCTGAGCTGCCAAGTGAGCTGTCACCCCTGCTCGGGAACGGTTGCCTGCCTGTTGTGCGTGTTCCAGAAACCTGTCGTCTCAAATCTCGCCGCCATGTACGCGCGCGCCACCGGCCTGCCCGTCGAGATCGCCAACAATCAGGACGCAACCGTCACGGACGAGATCATCGCTGCCGCCACAGAAGACAGGCGGCCGTGGCTGCGAAGCCATCTCGGCAAGCGGCTCTGCTCCATCACCTCGGAAGCGGTCGCCACATTCCTGTCCGCCGACCCCCAGCGAGAGGGCTTTGCGCCCGCCGTGCCGTTTGTGTCGTGCTTCAGCTCCTGCATGATCGTAACGGAGCTGGTGAGGTATGTGATGACGGGAAAACCCGCGACGGCGCCGCGCTTCCAGCTCAACCTGCTGTGGGGGCCTGGACGCGGCCAGCACTACGACGAGGACAGGCGCGACGACTGCTATTGCGTCGAACGCGCCAAAAACATTGCCAAGTTAAGAACGTCACGCGGCCATCTGTCCTGAGAATGCTGTCGACAATGGGCTGCAGCGACGTCACCGCAGCGGCGCGCCGACGCGAAGGATCTCGGCGAACAGCGTCGACTCGGCGGCACGCCGCGCGGCAGCCCATGCGCGCGACGAGAGATCCGTCATGCTCTCTTGAGAATGCGGCGACGAACATGCAACTTCGCCACTGTTTTGTACGAGCACTTTGTGCGATGGTCGTAATCAAGCATCAAGAAGTCGACGACGCGCGCGCTGCCAGCGACAGATGGTAGGCTACGATGACGACGGGGACAGCGTTGAAACGATACGAACTACTCAGCGCGCATGATGCGATCGCTGCCGAGCGGTCCATCGTTACGCCGCCGATTGTGCGCCACGCAAGCCTACGCCCCGCTCCTCGGTGCTTCCCCCATGCTTCCCCGACTTCGCCCAGTCGACCGGGGAAGCAAAACCGTCCGAGGGGCAGCGACGCTATCGTACTGATGCTTTTGGTGACCGACCCGAGACATGGGTGACGTTTCGTACCGGACACATGGGTAACACTTTCCCCCCGCAATTGCGGGGGGAAAGTGTCGATGCCGTGGAAAGAGAGTTCGGTGATGGACGAGCGTCTTCGGTTTGTGGCCCGCCTGCTGGAAGGCGAGCCGATGAGCCATGTCTGTCGTGAGTTCGGAATCTCGCGCAAGACCGGCTACAAGATCTTCGATCGCTACAAGGACCACGGGCTCGAGGGCCTGACCGACCGGTCACGCCGGCCGGTACGCTACGCCAACCAGCTCCCGTACCAAGTCGAGACGGCGATCGTCAGCCTGAAACAGGACAAGCCCCACTGGGGTGCCCGCAAGATCAGGGAGCTCCTGGTGCGCCGGCTGGCCGGCGAGGTCAGGGTGCCGGCCAAGAGCACCATCCATGCGGTGCTGCATCGCCATGGCTTGGTCAAGCCCGCGATCCGGCGGCGCCACGCCACCGGCACTCCCTTGGCACCGGGCCAGGCGCCCAACGATCTCTGGTGCGCCGATTACAAGGGCGAGTTCAAGCTCGGCAACAGGAGCTACTGCTATCCGTTGACCGTCACCGATCACGCCTCGCGCTATCTGCTGCTGTGCGAGGCACTCCAGTCAACGCGAGAAGACCTGGCCTTTACCGCCTTCGAGCGGCTGTTCAAGGAGCGCGGACTGCCTGCCGGCATCCGCTCGGACAACGGCGTTCCCTTTGCCTCCGCCAACGCGCTCTTCAACCTCAGCAGGCTTTCCGTCTGGTGGCTCAGGCTCGGGATCGAGATCGAGCGCATCAGGCCCGGCCGCCCGCAACAGAACGGCCGCCATGAGCGCATGCATCTGACGCTCAAAAACGAAGCCACCCGCCCACCAGGCATGAACAGCCTGCAGCAGCAGGCCAAGTTCGACGCCTTCCTTCAGGAGTTCAACACGGAACGCCCGCACGAAGCGATCGGCATGAAATGCCCGGCCGAGCGTTATACCCCGTCATCCCGGACCTATCGCGGCCTGCCCGAGATCAGCTACCCCTTTCATGATCGCGAGATTCTCGTTACCGCCTGCGGCCGCATCTGCCTGCACCGCAAAAAGATCAACTTCTCAACCGTCTTCGCCGGCCAGACCGTCGGCATCAAGGAGGTTGACGATGCCGTTTGGCTCGTCTCCTTCATGCACTATGATCTGGGATACTTCGACCTGGAGCAACGAACCCTGCAACCCCTCGACAACCCTTTCGGCCCGAGGTTGTCACCCATGTCTTAGGTACGTTCCGTTACCCATGTCTCCGGGTCGGACATGGAGAAATTGGGAGCGGGCGAAGGGATTCGAACCCTCGACCCCAACCTTGGCAAGGTTGGGGCGGTTCGGATCCGTTGCCAAACCCGCAGAGGGCGTTCGATTGCGGAGATCGCACCGCAAAACGCGCGAGATTTAATAGCGAAGCATCGGCCGCAGCAGCGCTTCCCTCGGGGTCCGAAGGCTACCCGACCTAACAAGAACTCTCAGACATCGCTCTGATGAATGCGACAAGCGCCGGTCGTGCGCGATCCCGCGCCTGCGGCGCTCCAGCCGGCCCGACCCGGCGGGGGCTGCACGACGCCCGCCGCCTTCGGCGTGTCCCGGCCGCTGCGCTTGCAGCATTGTTTGGCGCCCGCTCCTGCTCCCGCTCACGCGGACGAGGTAAGGGAGAGAAGGGGTCGCCCTGTCGTACTCGAATTGGGTCGCCTTCTTCGGCGCGCTCATCAGCCCGCCAGCGCTGAACGAGCGGCTGCGGCGCGCCAAGAACCGGGGGGATGCGTCTTGCGAGTGATGCTTCCCGATTCCACCGACGAACGTGCGGCGATCTGTCCCAAAACTCTCTGGCGGCTGCTTCCGTCGTGCTTCCGCGGCGACGAGCTAGCGCCGAGCGCCAGCTAAGTCATTGAAATTTGGCGGACCCGACACGATTCGAACGTGCGACCTCTGCCTTCGGAGAGCGTTCCGATAACCGCGCTAGGCTACGATAGTCTACGCCATAGCGCGCCAACCTATTGAAGTCACTTGCATTTGTCGAGTTCCGTGCCGAAATTCGTACGCGGCAACGCGCGCCGATTTGCCTCCTGCTGAACTGCGCCAAGGCGGGGGGAACCTGCTTCTGCGTCTCGATGAACACGGGTCCGAAGGTGGCAGCGGGCTTCGACATCGCGCTGACCGAGCTTGCCGATCGGCGCTGGGATTCCTGCTTCACCATGGATTTTTGTTACATCCGTGGCGGCAGCGTCCGCCCCAGCGCGCGCTCGCGCTACCGCCAGTGGATGACCCACAAGCTCGCCACCTAGGTCGACCAGTTCGGCAGCTCGGGCCGCGTCGGCTGCGGGCGCTGCATCACCTGCTGCCCGGTGGGCATCGACATCACCGAGGAAGCGCGCGCCATTCGCGAGAGCGAGTCTCGGTAGGGAGCGACGCCATGGAAGGGCTCGAACGCATCGTCCGGGAGCACCTGTTCTTCGCCGGGCTGGAGGAGGGGTTCCTGAGGCTGGTCTCCGGCTGCGACAAGAATGTGCGCTTCGAGTCCGGCCCGCGGCACCGTCCCTGCCACGGCAGGCATCAGAGAACCCTTAACAGAATCGGAAGTGGCTGGCCTCATTTAATCACCTCGTTGGCGCGCGCGAGAAGCGATGCCGGGATTTTGAGACCCAAAGTTCTCGCGGCTTTGACATTCACCACCAACTCGCCTTTCGCTGACCGCGCAACCGGCATATCGGCGGGTTTGGCGCCGCCCAGAATCCGGCCAACATAGATGCCAGCCTGGCGATACGCATCCCCAAGGTTTGGTCCGTAACTCATTAGACCACCCGAATCTGTAAACTCGCGCCAAGCATATATCGCGGGCACCGCAAGACGCGCCGCCAAAGCAGTGAGCAGATCGCGCCGGCTGTTAAAAAGAGCGTCACCGGTGACGAGGAGCGCGCCTGCGCGGTGCTCGACGATGCTTGCGAAGGCCGCCTCGAAGTCGCGCTCGGCAGCGGCTCTGAAGGTCAAAAGCAGCAACCCATCCGCCTGTGCCGCCCCTCGCAAGGTGCCCAAGTCGGATTCACGGATTGGGTTCTCGGGGTTGACGAGCATCGCAATGATGGTGGCGCCAGGCACCAATTCGCGGAGCAGGCTTAGCCGCACTAGCTCCTGGTCAATGGTGAACACGCTTACCCCAGTGATATTGCGTTCGGGACGTTCAAGACTCGCGACTAGCCCAAATGAGACTGGATCTACCCCGTCGGCGAAGACAATCGGAATCGTTGAGGTCAGCGACTTTGCCGCCAACGCCGTAACGTCACCGCCACTGGCGATGATCGCTGTCGCTTGACGAAAGATAAGATCGGCCGCCAGCGCGGGCAGTCGGTCGTATTGCCCTCGCGCCCAGCGGTATTCAATCACCACATTATTGCGTTCATCATGGCCGGTGTCGCTGAGGCCTCGGCAGAAGGCGGCAACGAGAGGGGCATATGGCTCGGGCCAAGCGCTGCTAAGAAAACCGATAACGTGCGGCCGCGCTACACCCACAGCACGCGGCCAGGCGAGCAGCCCTCCCGCGAGCATTAGGAGCAAATTGCGCCGTCTGGTGATCGTCTCGGCCGTTACAAGCGTGCTCAAAGGAAATACCCGCGGAAAGTACAACGCTTGCTCCGTCTTCCTGACCCTCTTCTACCAATCTGGACTGAAAATAGTTCATTTGTCGGCATTAAGCAGCGGTGCCTAATGTCACTGAATCCGAGGGCCCGATGCTGCATCCTGTGTCGCTGGGCCGATGCTTGCGAAAAGCCGTTTGCCCCTGTTGATGATGCACCGATAGCCCGGCGCCGCTGGGACGCGGGAAAATATCGCTACGAGTTGGCCCGGCTCGCGGCCGTCGTAGCGAACGATGATCGGGCTTTGAAAGGCGTTCGGCGAGAGGAGAACTCGTGGATTCGCTCAGCGCCCAACTGTAAAAGGGACGGACCCCGTCGTCACTTCCCCGCCGGAGAGCGATATCACCTCCCAGTGAAGCTCATATTCCCCGGGGGGCAGCGGCACTGCGGTTCCGTACAAGACCTCAGGCGCGGCTTCAAGGCGGGGGTGCAGCTCTTGCATCATCCGGCCGGCTTCGGTAATGAACAGACGGGACTTCTCATGATCGACCGGCCTATCGAAACGAACAGAATATCCCGCGTCGCGGCCATGTACGACCGCTTTAGCCGGTGGATATGATTGTAGCATCCGCGGAGGCTGAGCCGAGGCGGTGTACATTCCCAGCAACAGAAACACGACCCCGAGGCCGACTACTCCGAGGCACCGCGATTGGGTCGACGTGTTCGCGCTACTCGCGCCGCGTTCGACCGTGCGGAGCCGACCCGCGATACCGCGTTTGACGCCCATTGCTTTTCCTCGTGTGGATAGCGACCCCGTAAATGACCCGGCGCCGATGGGAAATTCCACAGCGCCACTTCACAGCCTCAAGCATAGTCTGCGCGCACATTCTTCATTTGATCTGTGTCAAAGTAGACGATCACGATCCCGACAATCGTGCGAGGAGGTGACGGAGAACGAGAATTTTCCGTACGCGGACGGCGATGCTCTATTCGCGCACGGGCATCGGCGCATCCAAGTTGACGGGACGATCGGCCCGCCCGGCTTATGGCTGCTCCACCGGGAATGTGCCGTCGATGTCAATGGATTGCCGCAATCGGGCGTGACAGCGGCGAGGGTCAGGAGATCGCATTGCTTGCGAGCGTTCCACTGAGCAACGAAGCGTGGCGCCCTCTTGCCGAAGGCGACGTGATCGTCGTCAAAGATGGTCGAATGATCATGTCGTGTGGCTGATTGCCGTTTAGAGGAAGCGACGCGAACCTTTGGTTTGGCAGCCGGTTGCCGGCCCAATTCCGCGGTCTGGTGTGAAGCAGCGCCGAACCGACCGGTCACGGCCTGACTGTCGAATACCTAAGCACCGTCCCCAACTACCCGAACGCACTGCGTCATCTGGCGCCCGAGGGCTTCGAATGGCTGCGCGTTTCGATGTCTATCCTCCCTTCTGCGCCCGCCTCGTTGTGCACTTCCCGCAGGGCGGCCGGCTCTGGATCCTGAACGCGGCGTCACCGATATCGGCACGGCACGCGCGCCTCTTCTGCCCGATTGCGCGAAATTTCGAGAAGCAGAGCCCGGTCGAGGAGGTGTACGCCTTCAATCTGCAGATCTTTAACGAGGACCGGTGTCTGGTCGAAGCGCAGAAGCCCGAGGATCTGCCGCTGGACCTGCAAATGGAGGCGCATATCACGGCCGACCGCACATCGATCGCCTATCGGAAGCTACTGAAGTCAATGGGGCTCGGCTCGACCTACACGAGCTAGAGGGAACATAATCATGGCGGTCTTGATCTCTATCAATGACGGCCGTGCCGCTTCCTCGTAGGAGGAAACCTCAAAACCAGCCGTCAGACCCGATGGCCGCTAACGAAATGGCCCGAGAGGGATCGCATGAGCATTTTGCCGACGGTTGAAACCAAGGTCTTGCCTCCCGTTCAGCTCCCTTTGCCGGCGAATGATAAAAGCGTCTCGGTCTTCGCGGCGCTAGAGCAGCGAAAGACGACGCGGGAGATCAGCCCAGCGGCGCTGCCCCTGCAGCAACTTTCGAATCTGCTGTGGGCCGCATTCGGAGTGAATCGAAAGACCGGTCCTTTTGGGCTCGCTGGAAGGACCGCCGGTTCAGCCAGCAACTCGCAGGAGATCGACCTCTATGTCGCGGTCAAGGAGGGCGTCTATTTGTACGACGCACTCAACAACCTGTTGGCACCCATCGTCGCTGGCGATCTGCGCACCGGCGCGCTGACCCCCGGCCAGCGCGACATCGATGCCGGCGCTCCCGTTCAACTGATCTACGTCGTTGACATTCATCGGCTTGCCCACACCGCGGGCTTTCAGGAGCCGGGATTGCAAGATCCTGAGGTTCAGAAGTCGTATTACTACGTCGATACCGGTCTGATCGCGGGCAACGTGTATTTGTTTGCCGCCGCCACCGGGCTGGCGGTATGGTTCCACAACTGCGACAAGACCGGCCTCGCGCAGCAACTCGGGTTACGGCCGGAGCAGCGCGTGCTGTTTGCTCAGTCGGTCGGATATCCCGAGATAGAATAATCGCGGGAGTCAGAAAGTGCAGATCTCAGACAACACGGTGCTGATTACCGGCGGTACGTCCGGCATAGGCTATGCGATGGCCGAGGCCTTCCTTGAGGCTGGAAGCACGGTCGCCGTCTGTGGTCGCTCGGAAATGCAACTCCTTGAAGCCCGAACGAGGCATCCTGAACTTCACACGCGCGTTTGCGATTCCCGCCACGGCAGATGATGATGATGCACAGCGTCTCCGCCCTGGCCTCGGGCCTGATGGTGGGATTCTCGCTGGGGGTGATCGGCGGCGGCGGCTCGATTCTGGCCGTGCCGCTGCTGCTCTATGTCGTCGGCGTCAGCGATCCCCATGTCGCGATCGGCACGAGCGCGCTGGCCGTGGCCGTCAACGCCTTGGCCAACCTCGTCCCGCACGCGCGCAAGGGGCATGTCCGGTGGCGCGTCGCGCTGCTCTTTGCACTCGTCGGGGTGGCGGGCGCGACGCTGGGCTCGAGCCTCGGCAAGAGCCTCGACGGCAACAAGCTGCTCGCGCTCTTCGCGCTCCTCATGATCGTCATCGCCGTGCTGATGCAGCGCGGGGGCCGGGCGGCGCCGGCCGAACCCCGCCCGAGCGGGCGCGCGGCGGCGGCCAAGGTCGCGGGCACCGGCTTCGCCGTGGGCGCGCTCTCGGGATTCTTCGGCATCGGCGGCGGATTTTTGATCGTGCCGGGCCTCATCTTCGCCACCGGCATCCCCATCATCGACGCCATCGGCTCGTCGCTGGTCGCGGTGGGCGCCTTCGGCCTCACCACGGCGCTCAATTATGCGGCCTCGGGACTCGTCGATTGGACGATCGCGCTCGAGTATATCGTCGGCGGCATTGCCGGCGGTTGGGCCGGGGCGCATCTCGCCGTGCATCTCTCGCGCGACCGCATGACGCTCCACCGCGTCTTCGGCGCAGTCCTGGTGATCGTCGCGCTCTACATGCTCGCGCGCAGCCTCGCGGCGTTCGGCTGAGGCCGTCGCCGCCACGGCCAGTGCGAGGTTTCGACCGAGGTTTCGACATTGATATATTCACCAAAATGCATATATTCGGCGCGGGCGGCGGTCGTCGCCGTAGGGAGGTCTGGATGAAGGCGCTGCGCAACCTCTTCATTTCGCAAGGCAAGTCGGGTGAGCCGCCGCTGTGCGAAGTCGACGCGGAAACCGTGCGTGGATGGCAGAAGCAGGGCGGCTGCGTGCTGATCGATGTGCGCGAAGATGTCGAATATCGGGTGGAACGCATCCCGGGCGCGTGCCTTGCCCCCTTGTCCCGGCTGGAAGAGGCGCTGCCCTCCCTGCCGGCGGGCGCGAAGGCCGTGTACCTCTGTCGCAGCGGCGCCCGCACCCGGGCGCAGGCGGGTCGCCTGGCACGCTGCAGCCCCGGCGAAGCCTACATTCTCGCGGGCGGCATCGCCGCCTGGAATGCCCGCGGCTTCCCCGTCGAGCGGAGTTGATGGCGCGGACGGAACCGGACGATACTGCCCTGCCGGCACGGGATGCGGGCCGGTGCACGCGGTAAGAGGAACAAGCCAGTGGCAGAGACGGCGGAGCTGGAACGGTGGAATGCACGTTTCGCGGGCGAGGACTATCTCTTCGGCACCGAGCCCAATGCGTTTCTGGCGTCGCAGAAGCATCGTCTGCGGGCCGGGCAGACGGCGCTGGCGATTGCCGATGGCGAGGGACGCAACGGCGTCTGGCTGGCGGAACAGGGGCTGGAGGTGCTCTCCATCGACTTCTCGCCGGTGGCCCTGGCGAAGGCCCGGCGGCTGGCCAAGCGCCGCGGCGTCAGCCTCAAGACCGAGATCGCCGATGTCGCCGTCTGGGATTGGGGCACGGAGCGCTTCGACCTCGTCGCCGCGATCTTCATTCAATTCGCCCCGCCGCCGCTGCGCCGGCTGATCTTTCAGCGCGTCAAGGACGTGCTGCGTCCCGGTGGATTGCTGCTCCTGCAAGGCTATCGGCCGGAGCAGATCGAGTACAAGACCGGCGGCCCGCCGCACCGGGAGAACATGTACACGGCGGCGCTGCTGCGCGAAGCCTTCGACGGCTTCGAGATCCTGCGTCTGCGCGAGCACGACGACAGCATCGTCGAAGGGACGGGCCATGCTGGCCTGTCGGCGCTGATCGACTTCGTCGCGCACAAGCCGGCCGCGACGAACACGGCGGCCGGCGGGTAGCTTCCTCCAGGGCGCCCGCGGCTCAACTCGCGTCCGCACGTCGCTCCACGACAACAAAGAGTGTCAGGACGAGCAGCGCCAGAAGGCCGAACCAGTCGAGATCGGGGACGCCGGTGAGATCCGGCAGCCGCACCGGACTCAGGGCGGCAATCGGCAAGATGTGCGCGCCAACCAGTCGAAGGACAGGGCATAGGAGGCGATCGCGCCCGCGATCATGCCGGCCGTACCGACGAGCGCGTGGATGCTGCCGGCGCGGATCGCGGCCAAGTCGCTGCTGGGGCAGTAGCCGAGAACAGCCATGCCGATGCCGAACAGCACCGCGCCGATGACGACG
>CAWBKF010000037.1:0-56490 GCA_963789275.1 uncultured Alphaproteobacteria bacterium | reverse complement strand
CCTCGATCCAGGCGATGCGCAGCACGTTGGTGGCGCCGGGCGTGCCGAAGGGCACGCCGGCGGTGATGACGATGCGCTGCCCGCTCTCGGCGAAGCCTTCGCGATGCGCGATGCCCGTCGCGCGATGCACCATGTCCGAGAAATTGGTGACATCGCGGGTGTGGACGCAGTGCAGGCCCCAGACCACGGCGAGCTTGCGCGCCGTCTGGAGGCTCGAGGTCAGCGCCAGGATCGGCGCATCCGGACGCTCGCGCGCCGCGCGCAACGCCGTGGCGCCGGAGGTGGTGTAGGAGCAGATGGCGGCGGCGCCGATGGTATGCGCGACCTGGCGGGCGGCGGCGCTGATCGCGTCCGACGGCGTGTGCTCGGGCTCCGCCCCGGCGCCGGTGTGGAGACTGGCATTGTAGAGCGGATCGGCCTGCACGCGGCGGATGATGCGGTCCATCATCGTCACCGCCTCGACCGGATATTCGCCCGCCGCCGTCTCGGCCGACAGCATCACCGCATCGGCGCCCTCATAGACCGCGGTGGCGACGTCGGACGCCTCGGCGCGCGTCGGCACCGGCGCGTGCACCATCGATTCCAGCATCTGCGTCGCGACGATCACCGGCTTGCCGGCAAGCCGGCAGGCATGGACGATCTGCTTCTGCACCGGCGGCACGTCCTCGGGCGGCATTTCGACGCCGAGATCGCCGCGCGCCACCATCAAGGCATCGCTGAGCTCGATGATCTCGGCGAGCCGGCGCACCGCCGCGGGCTTCTCGAGCTTCACCATGATGCCGGCGCGGTTGGCGACGAGCTTTCGCGCCTCGGCGACGTCCTCGGGCCGCTGCACGAAGGAGAGCGCGATCCAATCGGCGCCGGCATCGAGCGCGAAGCCGAGATCGCCGCGATCCTTCTCGGTGAGCGCCGCCAGCGGCAGCACGGCGTTGGGGACGTTGACGCCCTTGCGATCCGAGAGCTCGCCGCCATCGATCACCACGGTCTCGGCAAAGTGGTCGCCGCAGGATTCCACCTTGAGGCGCACATTGCCGTCATTGAGCAGCAGCTCCGTGCCGGGCTCGAGTGCGGCGAAGATCTCGGGATGCGGCAGCGGCGCGCGCTTGGCGTCGCCGGGCGTCTTGTCGAGATCGAGGCGGAAATGCTCGCCCGACCTGAGCCGCACCTTGCCGACGGCAAAAGTGCCGAGCCGCAGCTTCGGTCCCTGCATATCCGCCAGGATGCCGATCGGCCGGCCGGTCTCCTTCTCGAGCGCGCGGATGGTCTCGATCCGGGCCAGGTGGTCGCTGCGCTCGCCATGGCTGAAATTGAGGCGGAAGACATCGACGCCGGCGCGAAACAAGGCGGCGATGGTCTCGGGCGCGGAGCTCGCCGGGCCGAGCGTGGCGACGATCTTGGCGCTGCGTTGGCGTCGCATGACTTATTCTTCTCCCATCCGGACGGACGAGCCCGTCCCCAGCACCAGAATCGCCCGGAAATCGTTAACATTTGTCAGTGTCGGACCGGTGACAAGCAGGTCCCCCAGCGCTTGGAACGCGCCATAGCCGTCATTGTCGGCAAGATGTGCGCGCAGGTCGATTCCGGCGGCGGCAGCGCGCGCCGCGGTGTCGGGGCCGTAGAGCGCCCCGGCATTGTCCTCGGTGCCGTCGATGCCATCGGTGTCGCCGGCGAGCGCGTAGAGCGCCGGGTGGCCGTCGAGCGCCACGGCAAGCGCCAGCAGGAATTCGGCGTTGCGGCCGCCGCGGCCGGCGCCGCGCACCGTCACCGTCGTCTCGCCGCCCGACAGCAGCACCGCCGGCAGCGGCAGCGCGCGCTCGCCGATGATGAGCTTGCCGGCAGCCGCCTGGCGCGCGATCGCGGCGTGGACCAGCGCCACCTCGCGCGCCTCGCCCTCGATGGCGTCGCTCAGCACCAGCGGCGTGACGCCGGCGCGCCGCGCGGTCTCGGCCGCGGCCAGCAGCGCCTGCTGCGGCGCCGCCACCAGCACGAAGCGGCTGCGGGCGAGGCGAGGATCGCCCGGCTTCGGGCTCTCCGCGAGCGCGGCGGCGAGATGCGCGGCGATGGCGGCGGGCGGCGCGATGGCGTATTTGGCGAGGATGGCGCGCGCCTCGGCGAAGGTCGTGGGGTCGGCCACCGTCGCGCCCGAGGCGATGACCGCGGGATCGTCGCCGGGGACATCGGAGATGGCGAGCGTGACGACGGCAGCCGGCGCGGCGGCGGCGGCGAGCCGGCCGCCCTTGATGGCGGAGAGGTGCTTCCTCACGCAATTGATCTCGCCGATGGTGGCGCCGCTGCGCAGCAGCGCCCGCGTCACCGCGCGCTTGTCCTCGAGACCGATGCCCGGCGCCGGCAGCACCATCAGCGCCGAGCCGCCGCCCGAGGCGAGGAACAGCACGAGGTCGTCGGCGCCGAGACCGCGCACGCTGTCGAGAATGCGCTGCGCCGCCTCGGTGCCGGCGGCATCGGGCATGGGGTGGCCGGCCTCGACCACCTCGATGCGCCGCGTCGGCACGCCATGGCCGTAACGGGTGACGACCAGCCCCGAGATCTCGCCGGGCCAATGATCCTCGACCGCCTTGGCCATCGCCGCCGCCGCTTTGCCGGCGCCGACCACCACGGTGCGGCCGCGCGGCGGCGCCGGCAGATGCGGCGGCACGACGTGCGCCGGGTCGGCGGCGGCGAGCGCGGCCGCGAAGAGAGCGCGCAGCAGGGAACGGGCGTCGTCGCGGCCGGAGGGATCCACGTGGGTCAACCTTGTCGCAGCATCGTGCCGGGTCTCGCCGCCTCGGCGGGGAAAAGATAGGATGGGCCGCCGCCCGCCGACAACCCCGCCTGATCGGATCACCGCATGGCATCGACTGGACCCGCGCTGCTCGGACCCGATGATCCCGCTCCGGTAGAGCTCTGCGGCGAGGCGGGGAACGCGCCGGTGCTGCTGACCTGCGACCACGCCAGCAACGCCGTGCCGCGCTCGCTCGCCGGGCTTGGCCTTGCCGCCGGCGCACTGGAGCAGCATATCGCCTGGGATATCGGCGCCGCGGCGGTGACGCGGCACCTCGCTCGCGCGCTGGCCGCGCCGGCGGTCCTCTCGGGCTATTCGCGTCTGGTCATCGATTGCAACCGCGATCTCGACGATCCAAGCTCGATCCCCGAGACGAGCGACGGCATCGCCGTGCCCGGCAATCGGCGGCTTGCGCCCGAAGCGCGCGCCGCGCGGCGCCACTCCTGCTTCGAGCCTTATCACCACGCGATCGCGGCGCGGCTCGACGCGCTGCTGGCGGCGGGAAGCGTGCCGGCGTTGCTGTCGATCCACAGCTTCACGCCGGTGATGAACGGCGTCGCGCGGCCATGGCAGGTCGGCATCCTCTGGAACCGGGACGAGCGCCTGCCCGTGCCGCTGCTGGCGGCGCTCAAGGCCGATCCCGCGCTGATCGTCGGCGACAACGAGCCCTATTCGGCGCGCGAGCCGCCCGGCTTCACCGTGCACCACCACGCGGAGTCGCGGGGATTGCCGCATGTGGCGATCGAGCTGCGCCAGGACCTTGTCGCGGAGCCGCCGGGAGCGACGTCCTGGGCGGCGCGGCTCGCGGCGGCGCTGGCGCCGATCCTGGCGCGGCGCGAGATCTACCGCATCGAGCATCGCTGAGCCGTCACCTCTGGCAATCGCCGCCCCGGCCCCCCACAATAAGGAGGAGCCCGGTCCTGACGGAGACAGCGTGATGGATGACAAAACCCGCACTGAGCTTGAAGCCGCTTCGTTCCGCCGCTTGGTGCAGCATCTGCGCGAGCGCACCGACGTGCAGAACCTCGACCTCATGAATCTCGCCGGTTTCTGCCGCAACTGCCTGTCGCGCTGGTATCGCGAGGCGGCCGAGGAGCGCGGCATGAACCTCCCCGATCCCGAGGCGCGCAAGATCGTCTATGGCATGCCCTACGAGGAATGGAAGGCAAAGCACCAGAAGGACGACAAGAAGCCGGTCGGCGGCGGCGGCCACAAGCACTGAGCGCGGGACCCGCGGGTTGCGTCGCTTGCGCACCGCGCCGCGCTTCGATAGGGTCGCTGAAAGCCCAAACACGAGGGGGACCCCATGCCGGATGTCGGCGGCATCGCCGGTGAGCGTTTGAAATCCTTCATCGAGCGCATCGAGCGGCTCGAGGAGGAGAAGCGGGCGCTGGCCGAGGACATCAAGGAAGTCTTCGCCGAGGCTAAGGGCGTCGGCTTCGATATCAAGATCATGCGGCAGATCATCAAGATCCGCAGGCTGGATCAGGATGATCTCGACGAGCAGGAAGCGCTGCTCGACACCTACAAGCGCGCGCTCGGCATGGTGCCCGACCTGCCGGATGAGAGCGACGAGCCCGAGCCGAAGCGCCGCAGCGGCGGCCGCCGCTAGCGCGGGTTTCCACCGCATTGGCGTCGTGCGCCCTTCGACAAACGCGCTGCGCGCGCTAGTTCAGGATGAGGAAAGCCTTTGATGGCACAAAGAAAATCGCCTCATCCTGAGCGCGAGCGTAGCGGCGGCTGCGTCAGCCTTTCGCCATCTTGAGCGCCAGCTCCAGCTTGTCCATCCCCTCGTCGAGAACGGCGTCGGACACGGTAAGCGGCACCAGGATGCGGATGGCATTGGCAAAGACGCCGCAGGACAGCAGCACCAGCCCCTCGCCGAGCGCCGCTTCGGTGACGCGGCGCGTGGCGGCGGCGTCCGGCTCGTAGGCGCCCGGCGATTTGACGATATCGAAGCCCACCATCGCACCGGGCCCGCGGATATCGGTGATCGCCACCGTGTCGTTGCGCGCGGCCATCTGCTTCAGCCGGTGCTTGACCCGCGCGCCGATGGCGTCGGCGCGCGCCAGCAGGTTTTCGCCGGCGATCACGTCCAGCACCGCCAGGGCCGCGGCGCAGGCCACGGGGTTGCCGCCATAAGTGCCGCCCAGCCCGCCGGGCTCGACGCGATCCATGATGTCGGCGCGGCCGAGCACGCCGGACAAGGGAAATCCCCCGGCCAGCGACTTGGCCATCGCGACGAGATCGGGCTCGACGCCGGAATGCTCGATGGCGAACATGCGCCCGGTGCGCGCGAATCCCGTCTGCACCTCGTCGGCGATGAGCAGGATGCCATGGCGATCGCACAAGGCGCGCAGCGCTTTCATCAGATCGGGCGGCGCCGGGTAGAAGCCGCCCTCTCCCTGAACCGGCTCGATGATGATCGCCGCCACGCGCTCGGCAGCGACATCGGCGCGAAACAGGAAGTCGATGGCCCTGAGACTGTCGGCCACCGTGACGCCGTGCGCGGCGACGGGAAACGGCACGTGATAGATGTCGCCCGGCATCGGGCCGAACTGCCTCTTGTAGGGCGCGACCTTGCCGGTCAGCCCCATCGTCAGCATGGTGCGGCCGTGAAATCCGCCGCTGAACGCGATCACGGCAGTGCGCCCGGTGGCGGCGCGGGCGATCTTGACGGCGTTCTCCACCGCCTCGGCGCCGGTGGTGAAGAGGATGGTCTTGGCCTTGCCGGCGAACGGCGCGAGCGCGTTGAGGCGCTCCGCCAGCGCGATATAGGGCTCGTAGGCGGTAACCTGGAACGCGGTGTGGGTGAAGCGCCGCAGCTGCTCCTCCACCGCCGCCATCACCTTGGGGTGGCGATGGCCGGTGTTGAGCACGGCGATGCCGCCGGCGAAATCGATGTACCGGCGTCCTTCCACGTCCCACATCTCGGCATTCTCGGCGCGCGCCGTGAATACCGGATAGGAAGTGACGACGCCCCGCGGGACGGCCTCGGCACGGCGCGCGGCAAGCTCGGCATTGGTGGCGTTCATCTTTATTCCTCCGCAAAAGATCGCGCGCCGGCGCCGCTGAACGACGGCCGGCGAAGTTCGCTCGTCAATTCCGGCCTTGGCTCCGCTTCGCGGCAGGGCGGGACAGCGATCGCCGACGCGACGAGGGCGCCTCTTTCGCCGCATTTTCCTCGGCGATCCGCTCCTCGCGATCACGCAGCATCCGCGCCAGTCCTTCGGCAGCGTCCCAGATGTCCTGGCCGATGGCCTGGCGCGCGGTGCCGCTATCGCGCTGCTGCAGCGCGCGCAGCGCGCGCAGATGGTTGCCCAGCGAATTGATGAGGCTCCGGCGGTCCGGCAGCATCAGGCCGACATAGGGTCCGATGCGCATCCAGGTCGGCTCGATCAGCGACACCAGGAGCTGCGAGCGGCTGGCGCGGTAGATCGCCGAGTGGAACGCCCAATTGGCCCGCATATAGGTCGCGTGATCGCCCGCCGCGGCGGCGGCGGCCAGGTCCTGATAATGCGTGTCGACGACGGCCAATTCCCGCGGCTCGATCAGCATCGCCGCCTTTTCGGCCGCGAGGCCCTCGAGCGCAATCCGGATGTCGCGCAGCTCGAGCAGCGATGCGTAGGTCATCTCCGGCACGCCCAGCGTGCGGTTCGGTCCCGGCTCCAGCGCGTGCTCGATCTCGAGCCGCCGCACCGCGTCGCGCACCGGCATCGGGCTCGTCCCCATGACCTCGGCGGTCGCGCGCAAGGTCAGGCTCTGGCCCGGCTTGAACAGGCCGCTCATCAGCGCTTCGCGCAGCTTGTTGTAGGCCTGGTCCTGCAACGAATGGCGCACCACCGGCGATATCGCCACGGCGTGGCGGTCGGCCGCCTTGCGACCGCGCCTCGCCGGCGCCGGCGGCACCAGCGCCAGGGTCGAGCCCGCCTTCTCCCGGGAAACCGTTTTCCTCGCCATCTCGCCTTCCTGTCCTGTCGTCGCGGCCGACGCTCGCGGCGGCGTCGTGCGGCGCAACTCCAACAATTTGATATATCATATCACATAATTGGCAATAGCAAGCGCCGCCCGCGATCGCCGGCGCCCGAGCTGCGCGTGCCGCGCATCGCTAACGCCGCGTCGCGCGCAGCCGGTCAAGGAATATCGCGCCGATGATGATGCAGCCCAGGAGGATCTGCTGGACATAGCCGCCGACTTCCAGCAGGTCCATGGCGTTCGACAGCATGGTGACGAAGATCGCGCCGAGACCGGCCTGCACGATGCCGCCGACGCCGCCGAGCAGGCTGACGCCGCCGATCACGGCGGCCGCGATGCTCTCCAGCATGAGGCTGCCGCCGAGATTGGGCTCGCCGGATCCGGTCCGCGCCGTCAGCATCAGCGAGCCGAAGGCGGCCAGCAGCGCGCAGAGAATATAGGCAAGGGCGAGATAGCGCCTGCTCGGGAGGCCCGCCAGGTAGGCGGCGCGGGGATTGTTGCCGATCAGGTAGAGCGAGCGCCCGAAGACGGTATAGCCCAGCACGAAATAGAGCAGCAGGCCGACGATCGCCGCCAGCGTCAGCGGCAGGGGAACTCCGGGGATGAAGCTGCCGTCGTAGAGCAGATGGCTGAAGGCGTCGGGGACATTGAAGACCGGCCGCCCGCCGGAGATGGTGTGGGCGAGGCCGAGGCAGATGTTGAGGCTGCCCAAGGTGACGACGAAGGGATTGATCCCGAGCCACGACACCAGCAGGCCGTTGAACAGGCCGACCAGCAAGCCGAAGCCGAGCCCGGTGGCCAGGCCCAGCACGACAACGAGCCACATCGGGGCGCCATCGGCGGCGAGGCCGGTCATCACCAGGGCGCTCGCGACGCTGATGGCCGAGACGCTGGTGCCCAGCGACAGGTCGAAGCCGCGCGTCAGGATGACCACCATCTGCGCCGATGCGAACAACAGCAGGTAGCTCGCCTGATTGAGGATGTTCACGAGATTGCGCGGCGACAGCACCCGCGGCTCGATCATGAAGACGCCGAGCTCCATCGCCACGATGAGCAGCGGCAGGACGAAGGCGAGCGCCCAGCCCAGGGGGTCACGGCCCTTCGCCTGGCCGGGGCGGGCGACGCGGTCGACGTCAGACAACGGTCACCTTGCGCTTGATCAATTCGTCGACCGCCACCGCCAGCACGACGATCACGCCGAGAAAGATCGTCTGGATCAGCGGATCGATCCTGAGCAGGTCCATGGCGTCGGTCAGGATCAACAGGAAGACCGCGGCCAACGCGACCATCTCGACCTTGCCCACACCGCCTTTGAGGCTGACGCCGGCGATAACCGCGGCGGCGATGCTCTCGAGCGTCAGCTGCGCGTTGATCACCGCCTGGCCCGAGCCGATCTGCGCGGTGAGCGCCAGCCCGGAGACCGAGGCGAGCATGGCGCTGAGGGCATAGGCCAGGATCAGATAGGTCTTCGCCCGGACGCCGGAGACGATGGCAGCCTGAAGATTGCCGCCGATGGCGTAGATATAGCGGCCCATGCGCGTGAAGTTCTGCATCACCCAGACCAGCGCGACGACGGTGATGGCGAGATAGACGGCGGTGGGAAGCTCCAGCCACAAGCCGCGACCGAAATCGTCGACATAGGCCTTCGGCATGCCGTAGACCGGAATGCCGTTGGTCAGCAGCAGCGCCACGCCGGTCGCGATGGACATGGTGCCGAGCGTCACCATGAAAGGGGAGATCCGAAGAAAGGCGACGCAGAGCCCGTTGACCAGGCCGACCGCCAGGCCGCAGCCCAAGCCGGCGGCGACGCCAAGAGCAATGACGATGCCCGGCTCATGGGGAAAGGAAGTCCCGAGCCCGGCCATGACCATGGCGCTGGCGACGCTGGTGAGCGCGACCACCGCGCCCACCGAAAGATCGAAGCCGCCGACGATCAAAACCAGCATCTGCCCGGCCGCCAGGATCACCAGATAGGATGAGCTGCGCAGCACGTTGAAGATATTCTGCAGCGCCAGGAAGTGCGGGACGAAGATCGCCAGGAGGATGATGAAGGCGACCAGCATGGTCGGCAGGAATCCGACCACCCCGTAGGCGCGGTAGATCCCGTCGAACGCCGAGGCCGGCGCTGTCTTGGTCGTCGCCTCTCTGGCCATGCCGCTTCCTGTCAGCCTTGCGCGAGCGACGCCGTCCTCTCGGGCGAGGTCTCGCCAAAGAAGTAGGATAGCACTTCGGGCTCGTTGATGCCGGCACCGGTCAATTCGGCCACCATCCGCGAGCGGTGCATGACGTAGAGCCGGTGCGACAGGTTCATCACCTCGGGCAATTCCGACGAGACGAGAATGATGGCGGCGCCGGCGGACACCAGCGCCTTCATCAGCTCGTAGACCTCGGCCTTGGCGCCGACGTCGACGCCCACCGTCGGCTCGTCGAACAGGAACACCTTGATCTCCCGCGTCAGGCCGCGGGCGAGGAGCACCTTCTGACGGTTGCCGCCGGAGAGATTGGCGACCAGGCGTTCGATGTTGGAGGGGCGCAGCTTCAGCTGATCGACGATCCCTTGGATGACACGCCGCTCGCTGCGGCGCTGCAGCACCTGGCCGCGGGCGAAGGCCGGGAGATCGAGCGCCGCCATCGATGCGTTCTCGCGCACCGGCCGGGCCAGCGCCAGGCCTTCGGCGACGCGGTCGGACGGGAAATAGCACAGGCCCCGCCGCAGCAGCGCCTGCGGCGACGGATGCGCAACCGCCTCGCCGTCGACGCGGATGACGCCCGAGGATATCGCCTCCAGGCCGAACACCGCCCGGATGATCTCGGATTTGCCGCAACCGACCAGCCCGGCGATGCCCGTGATCTCGCCGGCGCGGGCAAAGAGGCTGACGTCGTTCACCGAGCGGTTGGCGAGGGTGAGATGGTCGATCTCGAGCAATTTCCTGCCGGGGTGGCAGTCGATCTGCGGGAACAGCACGCCGATCTTGCGCCCGGTCATCAGCTCGACCAGCTCGGTCTCCGATACGTCGCCTGACCTCACGGTCGCGATCTTGCGGCCGTCGCGCAGCACGGTGATGCGGTCGGCGATGGTCCTGATCTCGCGCATCCGGTGCGAGACGTAGATGATGCCGACGCCCGAGGCCTTCAGCTTGGCGATGAGGCTGAACAGCTTGGCCGCTTCCGCCTCGGTGAGCGACGCGGTCGGCTCGTCGAGAATGAGCAGACGGACCTCGGTGAGGAAGGCCTTGGCGATCTCCACCATTTGCTGGTGCGCGCGCGACAGCTCCCCCACCTTGCGGTCGGGATCGAGGTCGAACCCGAGATCGTCGATGATGGCTTGCGCCTTCGCCCGCATCGCCGGGTGGTTCAGCAAGCCTCCCCGGGTCAACTCGCGGCCGAGGAACAGGTTCTGTTCGACGGTAAGGTCGGGCACCAGGCTGAATTCCTGGAACACCGGGCTGATGCCGATGACCCGCGCGCCATGCGGCGTGAGATGGGTGACGCGCTCTCCCTGATAGTCGAAGGTGCCGGCATCGGCCGGGTAGGTGCCGGCGATGATATTGATCAGGGTCGATTTTCCCGCGCCGTTCTCGCCGAAGAGGACATGAACTTCGCCGTAACGCAGGTCAAAATCGACGCCGTCCAGCGCCACCACGCCGGGGAAGCGCTTGGAAATCCCGCGGAGCCCAAGAAGAAAATCGCCGTCGCCGCGGGCCGCCGAAACGGCCCGCGGAGTGCCGGCACCGGCCTCGGTCACGCACTCACCGATGACCGGTCGCCCGTGCCGCCGAGGTCACGGCGCCTTTACCGAATAGGCCGCGCTGAAATCGGCTGGCGCCAGCACCAGGCTCATATTGATCTTGCTCAGATTGTCCTGGGCAATCATGTCCGGGATGGCCTTCGCGCTCTTGACGTAAGGCTGATGCTCGAGCACGCGCACCGCGGTGTCGATGGCGATGCGGCCTTGCAGCACCGGATATTGCGTGGCGAATCCCAGGATCTCGCCCTTCTTCAAGGAATCGAGCATCGCCTGGTTCTCGTAGGACGACATGATGAGCACGTCCTTGCGTCCGGCCTGCGCGACGGCGCCGATCGCCGCCTCGGCGGCGGGCGCGCACCCCCAGATGACGTTCATGTCGGGATAGGCCTGGAGCGCATTCTGGATCAGGCCGGATTGGACGGCGACGCCGGAATCCCCGAACTTGTCGCCGAGCATGGTGACGTTGCTCTTGCCGCCGACCGCCTTCTTGAAGCCCTTGAGGAAGTCCTCGGCCCAGCCGGAGCCGGCGGGGCCGGGGAAGGTCGCGACCTTGGCGGTCTTGTCCTTGAGGTAGCCGAGCAGATATGTCCCGGTCTGCTCGCCCATGGTGTCGAAATCGACAGTCATCTTCGAGGTCACGGTGGATTTCGCGACGGGATTGACCGTGCTGATGATGACCTTGCCCGCCTTGACGCCTTCGGCGAACTTCTTGTCGAGCCCCGCCTCGGAAATCGGACCGACGATGATGGCGTCGAAATTGCCGGCGAGGCAGTCATCGAACTGCGACAGCTGCTTCGGCAGGTTCTCGTAGCCGCCGGCCTGGTACAGCGTCATGTTGACGCCCATGCGCTTGGCTTCTTCGACGACGCCGTAATCGACGGCCACCCAGAACGTGTCCTTCATGTGCGGGAAGAGAACGCAGATGTTCCAAGGCTTGGCGGCCTTGGCGAGAGGCGAGTATTCGTCGACCTTCGCCGAGCCGGAATCGAGATTGTAGATCTTCGCCGGCCACCACTTCTCCTGCGCGCTCGCCGTCGCGCCCAGACCCAGGGTCGAACCCGCAATCACTGCCCCCGCCACCAGAACTGCGTATTTCATTCCTCGCCTCCTGCTTGTCTAAGCAACCGGACGACCCCCGCAGTCATCGGTATTTCCCATGAAACTCGCCGAAAAAAGCTTCGCAAGATTTCCACCGCTTTGCAATGCGATATTTGTGATATCACCGGGCAGGTGACGCACCGGCGTCGGCTCGCCGCGGATCAGGCGGCGCGACGCCGCGTGCGAGCGGCCGCCGCGGCGGCGCGGGTGATCACGTAGGCGCCGCTGGTGTCGAGCCTCGCCGTCCACTCCGGCTCGATGACGATGGTCGTCGTCACCTCCTCGATGATGGCGGGCCCTTTGATCGTCGCGCCGGCGCCGAGCCGGGCGCCATCGTATACCGGCGTGCGTTGCGGCCGCCCGGCGGCCGAGAAGATCGCCTTGCGGTATCCCTTGACCGCCTTGGCCGCCGGCGCGCCCTTGCCGATCCGCGGCGGCTTCGGCTTGTCGACGCGGCCATAGAGCGTGCTCTCGATGTTGACGGCTTCGACGGCATTGTGGCGCTCGGCGTAGGTGTAGAGCTCCTCGTGCCGTCGGTGGAAGGCATCCTTCACTTTGTCGATCGATTTGGCGTCGATCTCGAACCGGCCGATGTCGACGGTGCATTCGTGCACCTGGCCGACATAGCGCATGTCGATGCTGCGGCGGATGTCGATGTGGTCGCCCGTGAAGCCGTCATCCTCGAGATGCTTCACGCCCTCGGCTTCGATCTTCTTGAACAGGGTGTTGATGGTGGCGCAGGACGCGGAATCATCGAGCCGCAACGGACTTGTCGCCATATAATTGTATTTTACATCGGAGATGATTTGACCGAAGGCGCAGAGGCCGGAGGCGAGCTTCGGCAGGATGACGGTGTCGATCCCCATGTCGCGCGCCAGCGAGGTGATATGGGCCGCGGTCGCGCCGCCGGCGCCGACCAGGACGAAATCGCGGGGATCGTAGCCGCGCTCGACCGAGACGCGCCGGATGCCGTTGACCATGTTGTTGTTGACGATGGTGTAGATGCCATAGGCGACGCGCTCGATGGAAATGCCGAGGGGATCGGCGACGCTCTTGATCGCCGCGCGCGCCTTCTCGTGATCGAGCGGCAGGCGGCCGCCGAGAAGGCCGTCGGGATTGAGATAGCCCAGCACCAGATTGGCGTCGGTCACGGTGGGCAGCGTCCCGCCATGGCCGTAGCAGGCAGGCCCGGGATCCGCGCCGGCGCTTTGCGGCCCGACCTGCAGCAGCCCCATCGCGTCGATCCAGCCGGTCGAGCCGCCGCCGGCGCCCAGTGTCTCCACCTGGATCATGGGAACGCCGATCCGGTAGCGCAGGAAGTCGATGTTCTTGTTGACGTTGGTGACGCCGTCCTTGGTCAGCGTGATGTCGAACGACGTGCCGCCCATGTCGATCGTGATGACATTTTTCTTCTTGAACGGCGCGGCCACGAAGAGCCCCGCCTGCGGCGCCGAAGCCGGCCCCGAATTGATGGCATAGACCGACCGTTCCGCCATCGCCCGCCCGATCGCGAGGCCGCCATTGGACTGGAAGTACCGCACCGGGAATTTGGCGCCGAGCCGCCGGAAATGGGCGTCGACCGCGGCGACGTAGCGGCTGAGGATCGATGCCGAGATAGGCGTTCACCACCGCCGTCGAGGTGCGCGTGTACTCACGCACCTGGGGATAGAGATCGCTGCCGACGGTGAGCGCCGCCTCGGGCATCATCTCGCGCACGATTTCAGCCGCGCGGCGCTCGTGGCTCTGATTGAGCACCGACCAAACGAAAGAGATGGCGACCGCTTCGACGCCCTCCCTGAGAAAGAGCGCGCAGGCGTCGCGGACATCGTCTTCATGCAGCGGCGTCCTGACCGTGCCGTCCGAAATGACCCGTTCGCGCACGCCCTTGCGCAGATAGCGCGGCGCCAGCATGATTGCGGCGGGATATTCGGGATCGTAACGGTAGCCATCCTCCTTGTGCCCGAGGCGTATCTCGATCGAATCCTCGTGGCCGGCGGTGCAGATCAGGCCGGTCTTGCCGCCCTTGTGCTGGATGAGAGCGTTGAGGCCGACCGTCGTGCCGTTGATGCAGAGATCGCAATTCGACACGATGGAGGATGCGCTCTCGCCCAGCTCCTCGCTGATCAGTTGCAGGCCGTCCTCGATCGCCTTGGTCGGGTCCCCTGGCGTCGACAAGGCCTTGAAGAGGCGGACGTTTCCGGTGCGATCGGCGAGCACGAAGTCGGTGAAGGTGCCGCCGGCATCGATGCCGAGGCGATACTTGGTGCGCATGGACCCCTCTGTCGCTGGTTTCTTCCCGCCGCTCACGCCGCGGTCGCCGCCGTCCGATCGCGCAACGCCCTGGTCGCCGCCAGATCGACCTCGAGCGAGGCCGGGTCCTTGATGACGACGCCATAATCCTCCCTGGCGCCCTCGATCGAGACCAGCCCGTTCCGCACATCCGCGAGGATCTTCTCGATCGGCCGCTCGAAGGGATTGCCGTAGCCGCCGCCGCCCGGATTCATGTTGGTGACGGTCTCGCCGGGCTTCAGCGTCTCGATGACGTTCTTGCGGATCGTCTCGACCTTGCCGCCGCGCCTCACCTCGAGACGGCCGACCTTGCGGTCGATCAGCGTCGAAAAGGCGCCGGCGGCCCCCACGGCCGGAATCCGGCGGCCCTCGCCGAAGGTGATGAAGGTCATCTCGCGATCCAGCGGCTCGACCTCCCAGGCCGTGCCGGAGCCGCCGCGGAACTTGCCGGCGCCGCCGGAATCCTCGAGCAGCGAGTAGCGGTGAATGATGATCGGGTAGGAATATTCGAGAAGTTCGACATCACCCGAGGTCAGCGCGCCGAAGCAGCATTCGGGACCGCAAGCGTGCCACCCATCTTGATGCGGGGTGGCGCCGGCTCCCGAGATGATGGTCGCCAGCACCATGGTCACGTATTCCTCGTTGTTGCGCGTGTCCCAGCCGGAAATGTTGAAGCCGTTCGAATGGCCCCAGGACGCCGCGACCTTGGATGGCACCGCCTTCTCGAAGGCGAGCCGCACCGCGTCGGTCAAAGTTTCCATCGGCGTCGTGGTGCAGTTCATATGTGGTGCCGGCTCCACCGCGTTGCAGATCGTCCCCTTGGGACCGAAGTCGATCGTGACGCAACGATAGAGCCCTTCATTGTAGGGCGGCGGCAACTGCGCGAACATCATCAGGCCGAGATAGACCCCCGAATGCGAATTGCCCTCGTATGAGTTGATGAAATAGGGAATCTGCGGCGGGCTTTTGATCGCGATGTGGCAGGTGTCCTTCTTGATGGTCACCGTCGCCGTGATCTCGAAATCGCCGTGGCCGTGGCCGGCGTCCTCGAGAACCGCCATGCCCTCGTAGACGCCGTCCGGCACCGCCTTGATCAGCGTGCGCATGTGCCGGTCCGCCATGTTGAGCAGCTCGCCGATGCAGGCATCGACCTGCGGCGCGCCATACTTCTCCAGCATCGCGATCAGGTTGCGCTCGCCGACCTGGCAGGCGCCGATCAGCGCGTTGAAATCGCCCTCCTGATCCCGCCGCGCCCGCATGTTGGTGAAAATCAGGTTGAGGACGTCCCGCCGCGGCACGCCGCGGTCCCAGATCTTCACCGGCGGGATGCGCAGGCACTCGGCAAAGATCTCCGTCGCATTCGGGTTGTAGCCGGCCGGCACCGCGCCGCCGATATCGGTCAGATGGCCCTTGCAGACCGTCCAGTAGCGCAACTGCCCCTTATAGAATACCGGCTTGTACATGCACACATCGATCGCGTGGCTGCCGCCGAAGGCGGGGTCGTTGTGCAGGATCAGGTCGCCCTCATGGATGTCGTCGCCGAAATAGGCGGCGACCGCCTTCGTCGCGGGGATCAGCGAGCCCAGATGGATCGGGATGTCCTGCCCCTGAAGAATCATCTCGGGGACATGATTGAAGAGCGCGGTCGAGTAGTCGTGCGCGAGGTTGAAGACGCTCGATCGCGCCGTCTTCTCCAGCGACAATGTCATCTCGCGCTGGGTGGTCTCCAGCATCCCGCGAATGACCGACAGGGTAATCGGATCGACTTTGCGCGCCATGATAGAGCTCCCTTTCCCGCGCCCCTCCTGCGTACGGCACGGCGATCCCCCTCAGCGTTTCCGGTTCGTGGGCTTTTGGCAAGGCGCTTATGGCCGCGGACACCGCTTGCGATCGCGAGCATCAGATCACGGGTTTCACACCGCGATCCACCATGGCGCGCATAGTCGGCCTTAACGGCCGCCGATTTTTTGCTTTTTCACGACATCGCGGGGCGGCGATGCGCGTCCGCCGGGAACCTCAGATGACGCTTGCGATGAAGGCGTGTGGAGCGACGTGCGACGTCCGAAAAGCCGATCGCCGCGAGAAGGCCGGCGGCGCGATCTTGATTGCGATGCGTCCGCCGTCAGATCGGCGTGCCCGCGTTGCGCAGGATGCGGTCGAGCAGATCGGGCCCCATCTGGCCGATATCGACGATGCAATCGCCGCGCACGATGATGACGCGCAACGATGGCGATTCGGGATGAGTGGCGACGACGACGTCGTCCGATTTCGGGTTGGCGCGCGGCCCGACGCGCCGGTCGTAGTAGCTGAGGAGCGCCCAACGCTGCGCGCCCTTCAGCTCCTTGAGAGCCCAGCCGTTCTGACGCGCCTCCGCGCCGCGGTCCCAGGCCTGGCAGGCCGCTGCCGCGGTGCTGTCGTGGCTTTTCCCGCCCTCTTGCGCGCCGGCGCCGAGCGGGAGGAGGGTGAAGAGTGAAGCGGCGATGGCCGCCGAGATCATCCGCATGTCTTTCTCCATCTGGCCGCGGTCGATGGACCGCGCCGTCTTCGCCTGAAGAAGCAACGCCGTGGCGTCCCTGGGGGGGTGTCCCTGCGAAGTCCCGCTTCTATGCCGTCAGCGGGTTGGAGATGCGAAAGATTGCCGAACGCGACGAACCGTTACCGCCTGGTTACTCGGCGGCGATCGCGTGCGGCGCATGGAAGGCCTGGATCAGTTTCTCCTGTTTGACGCGAGCCTCGGCGAGGTTTGCGAGCTTCACATGGCCGAACCCGCGGATCTGCTCGGGGATGCGCGCGATCTCGACCGCCAAGGCATGCGTGTCGCGATTGAGGCCGGCAATGAGCTCGTCGACCAGCGCTTCGTATTCGGTGATGAGCGCGCGCTCGACCTTGCGCTCCTCGCTGCGCCCGAACAGGTCAAGCGGCGTCCCGCGCAGGAATTTGAGCGTCGCCAGCACGGCGAAGGCGCGCAGCATCCATGGGCCGTAGCGGCGCTTCTTCAGATGTCCGGTGGTGGCATCGCGCTCGGCCAGGAGCGGCGGCGCGAGGTGGAACTCGAGGGTGAAGTCGCCCTCGAACTGGCGCTGGAGCTGCTGCCGGAAGGCGCCGTCGGTGTAGAGCCGCGCCACCTCGTACTCGTCCTTATAGGCCATGAGCTTGAAGAGGTTGCGGGCGACCGCCTCGGCAAAGCCGGTGGCGCCCGGCACCTGCCGGCGCTCGGCGGCCTCGGCGCGGCGGACCTGTTGCTCGTAGCGCTGCGCATAGGCGCCGTCCTGATAGCCTCTCAGGAAGCGGCTTCGGCGGGCGATGATCTCCTCGAGCGTCTCGGCGGGACGCTCCGCGACCGGCGCGCTGGGCGCCGCGATCCGCTCGACCGCGGCGCGGTCGAGTGCTGCCCAGCGGCCCCAGCGGAAGGCGTGGCGGTTGACGTCGACGGCGACGGCGTTGAGCTCGATGGCGCGCTCGATCGCCGCGGCGCCGACCGGGATGAGGCCTTGCTGGTAGGCGTAGCCGGTGATGAACAGGTTGGTGGCGATGCTGTCGCCGAGCAGCGCCGTGGCGAGACGCGTCGCGTCGATGAACTCGGCGTTGGCGCCGCCGACCGCCGCGGTGATGTCGCGGGCGAGCGCGCGCTGCGGGAAGGCGAGATCGGGGTCGCGGGTGAAGGCGCCGGTGATGGTCTCGTGACGGTTGATCACCGCATGGCTGGCGCCGGCCCTGAGGCGCGAGAGGCCGTCGGGGGCCGCGGCGACGACGATGTCGCAGCCGAGGAGAAGCTGCGCGCTGCCGGTGGCGATGCGCGCGGCGTGGATGTCCTCCGGCGCGCGGCCGATCCGGATATGGCTCAGCACGGCGCCGCCTTTCTGCGCCAGCCCCGTCATGTCCAGCACCGAGCAGCCCTTGCCTTCGAGATGCGCCGCCATGCCGAGCAGCGCGCCGATAGTGACGACGCCGGTGCCGCCGACGCCGGCGACGAGGATGTTGTAAGGCTCGGCCAGTACCGGCAGGGCCGGCTCGGGCAGCGACGGGATCTCCTCATGGTCCTGCGGCGCGTGATGCTTGCGCAGCGCGCCGCCATGGACGGTGACGAAGCTCGGACAGAAGCCCTCGACGCAGGAGAAATCCTTGTTGCAGCTAGATTGGTCGATGGCGCGCTTGCGGCCGAACTCGGTCTCGACCGGGACGACGGACAGGCAGTTGGAGGCGCGCGAGCAGTCGCCGCAGCCTTCGCAGACCAGCTCGTTGATGAAGACGCGCTTGGCCGGGTTGGGAAACTCGCCGCGCTTGCGCCGCCGGCGCTTCTCCGCCGCGCAGGTCTGATCGTAGATCAGCACGCTGACCCCCGGGGCCTCGCGCAGGCTGCGCTGCACCTCGTCGAGCTTCTCGCGGTGGAAGAAGTCGACGCCGGGGGCGAAGTCGGCGTCGCTCGGGTATTTGTCGGGCTCGTCGCTGACGATGGTGATGCGCTTGACGCCTTCGGCCGCCACTTGCCGGGTGATCTGCGGCACGGTGAGCTGGCCTTCGATCGGCTGACCGCCGGTCATGGCGACGGCGTCGTTGTAGAGGATCTTGTAGGTCATGCTCACCCCGGCCGCGACCGCGGCGCGGATGGCGAGGATGCCGGAATGGTAATAGGTGCCGTCGCCGAGATTGGCGAAGATGTGCGGCGTCTCGGTAAAGGGCGCCTGGCCGATCCAGGGGACGCCTTCGCCGCCCATCTGGGTGACGGTGGCGGTGTCGCGGTCCATCCAGATCGCCATGTAGTGGCAGCCGATGCCGGCGGTGGCGCGGCTGCCCTCGGGCACATGCGTCGAGGTGTTGTGCGGGCAGCCCGAGCAGAAATAGGGAATGCGCTCGATCGCCGGCTTGGCGGTCTTGAGCTGGCGCTCGGTGGCGGCGAGATAGGCGATGCGGTCGGCGATGCGCGGCGAAGTGTGGAAGCGCTGGATGCGGGCGGCGATGGCGCGCGCCACCTGCATGGGATCGAGCTCGCCGGTGGCGGCCAGCAGCGGCGCGCCGCGCTCATCCACCTTGCCGACGATGCGCGGCCGCGCGGTCATGTCGTAGAGGATGTCCTTAAGCTGGTGCTCGACCACCGGGCGCTTCTCCTCGACGACGAGGATTTCCTCGAGACCGGCGGCGAAGCGGCGGACGCCTTCGGGCTCGAGCGGCCAAGTCAGCGCCACCTTGTAAAGCCTGAGGCCGATCGCGGCGGCCGTCGCGTCGTCGATGCCGAGATCGGCCAGCGCCTGGCGCACATCGAGATAGGATTTGCCGGTGGCGAGGATGCCGAGCCGCGGCTTGGGACTGTCGAGCATCACCCGATCGAGGCGGTTGGCGCGGGCGAAGGCCTGCACCGCCGGCAGCTTCCACTGGCGCAGCCGGCGCTCCATCTCGAGCGCGTTGTAATCGGGCCAACGGATGTTGAGGCCGCCCGGCGGCAGGGCGAAATCCTCGGGCAGCACGATGGCGACGCGATCGGGATCGACATGGACCGAGGCCGAGTTGTCCATGGTCTCGGCGATCGCCTTCACGCCGACCCAGCAACCGCTGAAGCGCGACATCGCCCAGCCGTAGAGGCCGAGGTCGAGGATGTCCTGCACTCCCGCCGGGTTGAGCACCGGGATCGAGGCGTCGATGAAGGCGTATTCGGATTGATGCGGCAAGGTCGAGGATTTCGCGGCGTGATCGTCGCCGGCCAGCACGAGCACGCCGCCGTGTCGCGCCGTGCCGGTGGCGTTGGCATGCTTCAGCACGTCGCCGGTGCGATCGACGCCGGGTCCCTTGCCGTACCACATCGAGAACACGCCATCGTATTTGGCACCGGGAAAGAGGTTGGTCTGCTGGCTCCCCCAGACCGCGGTGGCGGCGAGATCCTCGTTGATGCCGGGCTGGAAGCGGATGTGGTTCTCGGCAAGGAAGCGCTCGGCGTGCCAGAGATTCTGGTCGAGGGCACCGAGCGGCGAACCGCGATATCCCGAAATGAAGCCGGCGGTGTTGAGCCCGGCGGCGCGGTCGCGCTGGCGCTGCATCAGCGGCAAGCGCACCAGGGCCTGGATCCCGGTGAGATAGACGCGTCCGACGTCGAGCGTGTATTTGTCGTCGAGGGTGACAGCCGCGAGCGTCATGGCTTCTCCCGAACCGGTCTCGACCTTAACAGGTCCGCAACAATAAACACTTAATGCAGGCGAGAGATCGCCTCAATCATCCGAAATAGTCGCGCCGCATTTCGCAATGAAGATGCCCGCAAATGTCGGCGGCCAGTGTAAATCTGTCGCAAAAAGCGCCCGCGACGCATGAATCGCTCCCGCCGATCGGGGGCCGCGGCGGGACGGCGAAAATCCAGCGGCGGGAGTTCGGGCGTTGGAGCGGCGCCAAGCTTGGGCTACGCTGCGCTTCCCGGATGTTTCATCGGCAATAAGGGCAAGAGCCATGACCGCGCCAGCGTTGCGCCGCAATCACCCCAACCAAGCGGTCATCGAGCAGCTGCGCGCGCGCTTTCGGCGAGCGGCTGTCGACGGCCGCGGCGGTGCGCGAGCAGCATGGGCGGGATGAGAGCTATCACACGCCGGCGTCGCCCGATGCGGTGGTGTTCGCGCGCGAGACGGCGGAGGTGGCGGAGATCGTCGGGCTGTGCGCGGCGGCGAAGGTGCCGGTGATCGCCTTCGGCACGGGAACCTCGCTCGAAGGCCATGTGGCGGCGCTCGAAGGCGGCGTGTGCATCGACCTCTCGCAGATGAACCGGGTGCTGCGGGTGTCGGCGGCGGATCTCGACTGCACGGTCGAGGCCGGGGTGACGCGGAAGCAGCTCAACGAGCATCTGCGCGACACCGGTCTGTTCTTCCCGATCGATCCCGGGGCGGATGCGTCGCTGGGCGGGATGGCGGCGACCCGGGCCTCGGGGACCAATGCGGTGCGCTACGGCACGATGCGCGAGAACGTGCTGGCGCTGACCGTGGTGCTGGCCGATGGCCGGGTGATCCGCACCGCGCGCCGGGCGCGCAAATCGGCGGCGGGCTATGACCTGACGCGGCTTTTCGTCGGCTCGGAAGGGACGCTGGGGGTGATCACCGAGGTGACGCTCCGGCTCTACGGCATCCCCGAGGCGATCATGGCGGCGGTCTGTCCCTTCCCCTCGGTCGAGGCGGCGGTGGACACCGTCGTCGCCACCATCCAGGCCGGCGTGCCGGTGGCGCGCATCGAACTGCTCGACGCCAAGCAGATGGATGCCGTCAACAAATACTCCAAGCTCGACTATAGCGTCGCGCCGACCTTGTTCTTCGAGTTCCACGGCACGACGCGCGGCGTCGAGGAGCAGGTGGCGCAGGTGAAGGAGTTCGCCGCCGAGCAGGGCGGCACCGCCTTCCGCTGGGCCTCGACGCAAGAGGAGCGCTCCAAGCTGTGGCAGGCGCGGCATGACGCCTATTACGCGGCGCTCGCCATGCGGCCGGGCGCCAAGGGGTGGGCGACCGATGTCTGCGTCCCGATCTCGCGGCTTGCCGAATGCATCGCCGAGACCAAGCGCGATCTCGAGCGGTCCTTCGTCACCGCGGTGCTGGTCGGCCATGTCGGCGACGGCAATTTCCATCTCGCCTTCATCCTCGACCCCGATCGGCCCGACGAGCTGGCCGAGGCGACGCGGCTCAACGATCGCATGGTGCAGCGCGCCATCGCCATGGAGGGCACCTGCACCGGCGAGCACGGCGTCGGTTACGGCAAGATGGATTTCCTCGTCGCCGAGCATGGCGAGGCGGTCTCGGTCATGCGCACGCTGAAGCGGGCGCTCGACCCCGACAACATCATGAACCCCGGCAAGATCGTCCGGGTTTAACGGGTTCCGCGTCGCGCGCGGGGTGTCAGCCGCCGCGCTCGGGATAACGGACGGCTTCGATCTCGAGCTCGATCGCGCCCGCCGGACGCTGCCACAGCACGGTATCGCCGACGCCGGCGCCGATCAGTGCGCGGGCGAGCGGCGAGACCCAGCTCACCTTGCCGTGCTCAGCATCGGCCTCGTCCTCGCCGACGATGGCGAAGCGCTGGCGCTCGTCGGCCGGGCCGAGCACGTCGACGACCGCGCCGAAGGCGATCTCGTCGGTCGGCTGTTGCGCCGGGTCGACCGGGATGGCGCGCTCGATGCGCGCCTCGAGATAGCGGATCTCGCGGCCCAGATGAGCAAGCCGCAGCTCCCGGGCGGGATCCTCGGGCGCCGCTTCCAGGCGCCGCTGCTCGGCGCGTGCCGCGGCCAGGCGCTCCTCCAGCAGGCGCAGCCCATGCCGAGTGACGTAATTCGGATGCGGGCTGATCGGCAGCTCCGGCAAGGTGTCGGCCGCGGCCTCGGTATCGCTCTCGCTGACAAAGGCTCGGCTCATGGCCATTCTCCAAGATGGGCCGGCGCGGCCGGTACCGTACGGCAACGGTGGCGCGTGCGACGCGTTCCGTCCCCCCTACCAGAGGGTGTACACATGGCGTATGACCGTCGCATAGAGCTCATCACCGGCGATATCACCCGCCTTGCGGTCGATGCCATCGTCAACGCCGCCAACCCCTCGCTGCTGGGCGGCGGCGGAGTCGACGGGGCGATTCACCGCGCGGCCGGGCCGGGGTTGCTGGCGGAATGCCGCGGGCTCGGCGGCTGCAAGACCGGCGAGGTGAAGCTTACCGCCGGTCACCGCCTGCCGGCGCGTCATGTCATCCACACGGTGGGGCCGGTCTGGCGCGGCGGGACCGAGGACGAGGAGGCGTTGCTCGGGCTTTGCTACCGCGCCAGCCTCGGGCTCGCGGCGGCGCGGGGCTTGCGCTCCATCGCCTTTCCCGCGATCTCCACCGGGGCCTATGGCTTCCCGCGCCCGCGGGCCTGCGCCATTGCCGTTGACGAGACGCATCGCTTCCTCCTGACGGACGAGACGATGGAACGGGTGCTCTTCATCTCCTTCGACGACGAGACCGCGACGCTCTATCGCCGCGCCCTCGGGCTCGATTAATCGAGCCGCTTGTTGTCGAGATCCTTGGCCGCCTTGTCGCCGTCACGGCGCAGCTTCTCACGCTCCGCCTTGCTGCGGCCGTGGCGCGTGCGGTTGGCGGCGGCGGTCTTGTCGGCCTCACGGCGGTCTCGCCGCTTGCGATATTGATTGAGGTTGACGACGTCAGCCATGGCATCCTCCTGCCGGCGCGCCCGGCATGCTATGGTGCAGCCTGTCCCGGAGAGGTGTCTTGCGTAAAGCGGCAATCCTGCTCGGCATCCTCGTGGTCCTTGTCCTCGCCGGCCTCATTCTCGCGCCGCAACTCGTCGACCTCGATCGCTTCAAGGCGCCGGTCGCGGCCCAGATCGCTGAGCGCATCGGCCACCCGGTCGAGCTCGCCGGGCCGATCGCCCTCAGCCTGCTGCCATCCCCGGCGGTGACCGCCCGGGACGTCCGCGTCGCCAACCCGCCCGGCGCCGCTGTCGCCTCCATGGTAAGGCTGCGCGCGCTCGAAGTGAAGCTGGCGCTGCTGCCGCTCCTGGCCGGCCGGATCGAGCTGAGCAATGCCACCCTGGTCGAGCCCGAGATCGATCTCGAGCGCCTGCCGGACGGGACCCCGAACTGGCGTCCGGCTCCGCCGGCGTCCGTGCCGCACCGCGCCGGCGCACCGTCCGAGCCCGGCCGCTCCTCGTCTCCTGCGGCCGCGACCCTGCTCCGGCTGACGCTCCAGAACGGCGCGGTGACCTGGCGCGCTGGCGGCATCGAGCGTTTCGAGCATATCAATGCGGATGTCACGATCGACCCGGCCTCCGGGCAGATCGGCGCGGTGGGAAGCCTCGTCGCGCGTGGCGCCGCGATGAGCATCGATCTCAGGAGCGGCGCGCCGGACGCGGCGGAGATGCCGCTGCAGCTCACGGTGACGACGAAGCCTGTGGCCCGGGTGCAGCTCGATGCCGTGCTGACCGGGCCGGTCGAGGACCGCCGCATTGCCGGCAAGCTCAGGCTCACTGGTGAAGACGCGCGTATGCTTCTCGGCACGCTCGCCCGGACCGCGGTGCCGGCGGCGCTGGCGCAGCCCATCGCGGCCAGCGCCGATCTCGTGGGTTCGATGCGCGAGCTGACGCTCGACCATCTCGCCGTCGATCTCGGCCCGGCGCATGGCGAGGGGCGCCTTCACCTCGCGGCGGGCACGCCGCTCGCTCTTACGCTCTCGCTGTCGGTCGGGCAGCTCGATCTCGATCGCTGGGCGCCCGCCGCGCGCAGAGCGGCGCTCGCGCCCGCCGCCGGGCCTGCCGGCAGCGCGTTCGCCGCGGCGCCTTCCGCCGCCGCTTTACCACCCGCGCAACCCGGCCTCGGCCTCGGCTTGCCCGCCGGCATCAATGCCAGCCTCGACGTCACCGTCGGCGCCACGTTGTGGCGGGGCGGCCTCGTCCGCGACGCGCAGGCGAAGCTGACGCTTACCGATGGCCGGGTTACGCTCAACCGCTTGGTCGCTCTGCTGCCGGGCGGCGCCAGCCTGACGCTCAGCGGCGGCGGTACGCTGGCGCCTGACGGGCCTCGCGCCCAGGCGGCCTTCACCGTCGATGCCGACGATCTGCGCAGCCTCTGCAGCTGGCTCGGCGTGAGTCTCGATCCGATTCCCGCCGACCGGATGCGCAAGGCGACGCTGTCGAGCCGCCTGGCGCTGGCAGGCGACCGGCTCGATATCGAGACCATCGAAGCCACCCTCGACGCGACCCGGCTCAACGGTGCGGCGACGGTGCTGCTGCGCGCCCGGCCGGGCATCGGCCTGCGCCTCGCCGCCGACCGGTTCAATCTCGACGCCTATCTGCCGCAAGAGTTCGCCCGCCCACCCGCCGCGGCCGCGACTGCGGTGGCGGGGACAGCCGCGCCGGCGCCGGGCGGAGGCCCGCTGTCCCGCTTCGACCTCAATCTGGATGCGCGCGCTCAGGCGCTCAGCTGGCATGGCCAACCCATGAGCGATGTGCATCTCTCCGGCACGCTGCAGAACGGCGAGGTGACCATCGGCGAGCTCCGCATCGGCGATCTCGGCGGCGCCGCGGCCAGTCTTAGCGGCGTGATCGAAAGCCTGCTGGATACGCCGACCGGACAGCTCGCTTTCGACATGCACGGGCCGGAGCTCGAGCGGGCGCTGCGCGTTGTCGCGCCCAAGCTGGCCCGCGGCCGGCACTATGGCGCCTTCAGCCTCGGCGGCGGGTTGCAAGTCGATCGGCAGACATTCACCGTCGACACCGACCTGCAGCTCCTCGGCGGCCACGCCCATGTCGTCGGCGATATCGCGCGGCCGAGCGGCACGCTCGACCTCGGCTACGATCTGGACCATCCGAGCTTTGTCCGGCTGGTGCAGGTCTTCGACCCGCTTTACCAGCCACCGCGTGACCCCGGCGCGGTCAAGCTCTCGGGCCGGCTCAGCGGCGACCAGAGCCGCTTCACCCTGGCGCCGATGGCGCTCACCATCGGGGAGAGCAGGCTCGAGGGCAGGATAGGGGTCGACCGCGCCGGCGCGATACCGAAGCTCGACGCTGATCTCACCGCCGGGGACTGGGCGCTCGACCGCCTGCTCTCGGGGCGCCAGAGCGCAGCGCTCGATGGCGCGGGCGCGCGCAGCACGGTGCGGTCCGGGGTGCTGCTTGCCGCGGCGCAAGCTGGCGGCGCCGGTCGGCGGCTGGTCCGAAGAGCCGATCGGGTTTGCGCTGCTTCGGCGCGCCGATCTGAGCCTCAAGCTGGCCGCGCACAGCCTCGCCTATGGCGGCTGGCGCGTCGATGCGCCGTCGCTGACCGCTGTCGTCGCCGACGGCGCGCTGTCGCTGCAGCAGTTCACCGGCTCGCTGCTCGGCGGCAGCATCGAAGCGAGCGGCGGCGCCAGCGACGCGGCGGAGCCGTCGCTGCAGGGCCGGCTCGCGCTGAAGGACGTCGATCTCAAGCAGGCATTGGCGACCGCCGGCGGCGCCGATTTTATCGACGGACGCTTCGACGTCGACGCCCGCCTCGCCACCACCGGCCGCAGCGAAGCCGCGCTCGTCGCGCATCTCGCCGGCGACGCGGCGCTTCGCAGCGAGGGCGGCAGCATCGCCGGCATCAATCTCAAGGCTATGCACGACCATCTCGGCGCGAAGCCCGGCGGCGATCTCGCAGCGCTGTTGCGCAGCGGCGTCGGCGGCCGCACGGCCTTCTCGACGCTCGAGGGAAACTTCCGCCTTGCCGATGGTGTCGCCGGCAGCGACGACCTGCGTTTCCTGGCCGAGGACGGCGACGGGCGCGCCACCGCCAGCCTCGATCTGGCGAAATGGGCGATGGCGAGCCGCGTCGAATTCCGGCTCGCCGGGCTCGCCGACGCGCCGCCGCTGGTCATGCGCCTCGACGGTCCCATCGATGCGCCGCGCACGGTCTTCGAGGTCAATGCGCTGGAGCAGTATCTGGCGCGGCGGACGGAGGCACAGAAGCCACCGCGCCCCTGACGCCTGTATAAGAAATGCGCGCTGGTGCGGGTTTCGAGCAGGATCGAATCACCATCCTCGCTTTCCCCGCGAAAGCGGGGACCCAGGGCAGCCGACGTGCGGTTGCTACTGGGCCCCCGCTTTCGCGGGGGCAGCGGTGATGGTTCTGTCTTCGCGGGACAGGCTCCTAAGCCGGCTTCGGGAAGCCGTAAAACGCCGCGGGATTGTCGACCAGGATCTGCCGGCGCGTCGCTCCGCTCGGGGCCCAGACACCGAGCAGATCGAAGAGCACGGCATCATCCGGCTTTTCCTTCTCGGTCGGGTGCGGCCAGTCGCTGCCCCAGACCAGGCGCTCCGGCGCGGCTTTGACGTAAGCCTGCGCCACCTTGGTCGTATCGGCATAGGCGGGCGGGCCGAGCTTGGTGTCGATGTAGGCGCCGGAGAGCTTGACCCAGGCGCGGCCCTTGTCGATGAGCCTGCTGATCACCGCGAACGCCGGATGATCGATGCCGGCCGGCTGCGGAATGCGGCCGAGATGATCGAAGATGACCGGTGAGGGCAGGCGCTGCAGCAGCGGCTCGATCTCGACGATCTTGTCGCCGAGCATATGGATCTGCACATGCCAGCCGAGCTCGTTCACCCGCCGGGAGAGCGGCTCGAGCATCTCCACCGTGGTAGCGCCGGCTTGCACCAGGTTGAAGCGGATGCCGCGGATTCCGAGCCCGTGGAGGCGCTTCAGCTCGTCGTCGGAGACGCCGGTATCGACCACCGCCACGCCGCGGGCCGTGGCGCCGATCCGGGCGATGGCGTCGAGGGTGCAGCTGTTGTCGGTGCCATAGGTCGACGGCGTCACCACCACGTTGCGCGCCGTGCCCGTCCGCTGCTGCAGCAGGCGGTAATCCTCGACATGGGCGTCGCCCGGCCTGAGCGTCGCATTGGGCGCCACGGGAAACCGGCTGTCATAGATGTGCATGTGACAATCGCAGGCATCGGCGGGCGCCTTGAGCGTCGGCATCTCGGTGCCGGACGACCAAGGCACCTGCTGTTGCGCCCGGCTCTCGCGAGCGGCCGTCGCGCCGGTCGCCGCCAAGGCCAGCGCGCCGGCCCGTTGCAGAAGCGCGCGGCGTCCAATCCGGTTATGGGTCATGAGCTTCCTCCCGACCTGCTTTGGCCCCGAAGTGGCCGGAGCATGCCGATCATACGCGCTCGGCGGGGGAGAAGGCGATCACCGGCGGGTATGCGGCCCGAGCTCGCCCCGGCGATAGCAGTCGAGGACGAAAAGCCGCAGCGTGCTGGAGAGATTGCCGCGCCGCTCGGTGTCGAGCGCGCCGATGAGCGCGTTGAGCGATGTGCCGCGCCGGCGGGCGACGTCGCGCAGATCGTCCCAGAACGCTTCCTCGAGGGTGAGGCTGGTCGAGTGGCCGGCGATGACCACCGAGCGCTTGCGGACGAGGCCGGACATCAGCCGGGGCCGATCATCGCCTCGGGCCGCACCCAGCGGTCGAACTCCTCGGGCGTGACATAGCCGAGCGATACCGCGGCTTCCCTGAGGCCGGTGCCCTCGGCATGCGCCTTCTTCGCCACCTGAGCCGCTTTGTCGTAGCCGATATGCGGGTTGAGCGCGGTCACCAGCATGAGCGACCGCCACAGCAGCTCCTCGATGCGCGCGCGGTCGGCGGTGATCCCGGCGACGCAATGATCGGCGAAGCTCCTTGCGGCGTCGGCCAGCAGGCGGATCGACTGCAGCAGATTATAGATGATCACCGGCTTCATGACGTTGAGCTCGAACTGGCCCTGGCTGTCGGCGATGGTGATGGTGACGTGATTGCCCATGACCTGCGCCGCGACCATGGTGAGCGCCTCCACCTGCGTCGGATTGACCTTGCCCGGCATGATCGAGGAGCCCGGCTCGTTCTCCGGCAGGTGCAGCTCGCCCAGCCCGCAGCGCGGCCCCGAGCCCATCAGGCGAATGTCGTTGCCGATCTTCATCAGCGAGGCCGCGAGCACATTGAGGGCGCCAGAGGCTTCCACCAGCGCGTCGTGGCTGGCCAGCGCCTCGAACTTGTCGACGGCGGAGGCGAAAGGCAGGCCGGTGATCTCGGCGATCGCCTCGGCGAAGCGCTCGGCAAAGCCGATGCGCGCGTTGAGCCCGGTGCCGACGGCGGTACCGCCCTGCGCCAGGGGATAGAGGTGGGGCAGGCAGGCGACGACGCGCTCGATGCCGAGCGCGATTTGCCGGGCATAGGCGCCGAACTCCTGGCCGAGGGTGAGGGGAGTTGCATCCTGCAGATGGGTGCGTCCGGTCTTGATGATGGCGGCGAACTGGTTCGCCTTGGTCGCCAGCGCGGCGTGGAGATGGTGGAGCGCCGGCAGCAGGCGGTGATGGATCTCCTCGACCGCGGCGACATGCATGGCCGTTGGAAAGCTGTCGTTGGAGGATTGTCCTCGGTTGACCTGGTCGTTGGGATGCACCGGCTGCTTTGCCCCGCGCGTGCCGCCGAGGAGCTCGTTGGCGCGGTTGGCCAGCACCTCGTTCATGTTCATGTTCGTCTGCGTGCCGGAGCCGGTCTGCCAGACGACCAGAGGGAACTCGGCCTCGAGCGCGCCGGCGATCACCTCCTCGGCGGCGGCGATGATCGCCTTGCCGAGTGCCGGGTCGAGCTCGCCGAGCGCCAGGTTGGCCAGCGCCGCCGCCTTTTTCTCCAGCGCCAGGGCGCGGATCAGCGCTGCCGGCATGCGCTCGCCGCCGATGCGGAAATTCTCCAGCGAGCGCTGCGTCTGCGCTCCCCAGTACCGCTCCGCGGGCACCTGGACCTCGCCCATCGTGTCGCGCTCGGTTCGCGTCTTGCTGGCAGCTACCATGGCAGGGCTCCTCTCGCCGCGCACCCGTGTTGGATATGGGATCGGAGCGCCCGGCGGGAGCAAGTACTATTTATTAACGGTCCCGCCATAGGCTGAAATCGGGTCCCCGCAGGAAGATCATGAGCGCGGTCGATGCCCGTCCACGAGATCCTGAGGCAAGCCATCATCGCCAAGCGCTGTGTTCGCGTGCGCACCTCCGGCTTCGCGCGCGATATCTGCCCGCACGCCCTGGGCTTCAAGGGCGGCAGCCCGCGTGTGCTCGCCTTCCAATTTGGCGGATCGAGCGTGTCGGGGCTGGCGCCCGGCGGGCAGTGGCGGGCATTCTTCGTGCATGACATCGAGGAGGCCCGCCTTATCGAGGGAGGCTGGCACAGCGGCCAAAATTTCGTGGCCAAGGTCGAAGCCTGCCTCGACCGTGTCGAATACAGCGTCAGCGCGACGCCGTAGGCGTCGTCGCTGGCGCCGCGGACGAACTCGCTGCGCGAGTTCGCCTTAGGGCGCGACCAGCCGGCGCAGATGCGCCGCGACCGGGTCTTGGCGCCGCTTGGTCAGTTCGATGAATTGGCCACGCTGCTCCGGCGAGAGATTGCCGAGAAACCGGATCAGCACATCGCTCATGTTCTTCTGGTAGGCGTGCCGGTTCTCCGTCGCCTGGTCGACGAGGCGGCCGATGAGGTCGCGATCCGGCTGCGCCTTGCCCAGCTCGTCCCAGACCTTCTGCACCAGCGGTTCGTTATTGTCGTGGAGTTGCCGCGTGTTGCGGCGCATCTCGATCACGAATTGCTGGAAGGCGTCGCGCTGGTCCTCGTTGAGGTTGAGCTCACCGACGGTCTGCCGGAAGCGCTCGGCCGGCGTCATTATGCGGTTGGCATGGACCCACCAGGCGAGCGTGCCGACGACAAACGCGTTGAGCACGAGCGAAACCGCCAGAGCGAGCCAAAGAAGGCGGCCGCGCGACCCAGCGTGCGCGCCGTCCCCGGCGACGCTCGTCATATATTCGAATCCTCGTCGACGCCGTTGAACAGGCCGGTCGGGGGATCGAGCAGCTCCTGGCTGAGGCTGAGGCGCGAACTGTCCGTCAACGTCACATAGGCATCATTGCCCATGGCGAAGCCGGCAAGGCTCGCCACCAGCATGCTGGCCGCCATCGCCCCCCAGCCGACCGCGCCGCCCCAGCGACGCACCCGGGCGGTTGGCCGGCGGAACGCCAATACCTGCGCTTCGCCAGCGCCTACAAGCGCCGCCGCCCGTGCCATCACCGCCTCGGAGGCCGCCGGCACGGAGTCCTCCGGGGGCTGCCGGGCCGCGAGAATATCCTGCAACATCTGAGGGTTAGACGCCAACCACTCTTCCACCGCGTCAACTGCGGCGGGGGCGAGCCGGTTCTCGGCATAGGCGGCCAGCACCAGCGCGCCAGGCTCGGCGCTTGCCGCCGGCCCAAGGCCCGCGGCCAAGCGCCACCGGCGCCACAGGCCTGCCTCGTCAGCGCCGTCCATTGGTCCCGCCATCCCTGATCTCCTCATCCCCTTTTAGGCGTCCCGCTTGCCCCGCATCCCCACAATGCCACATTTTTTTCACCTCTTGTTCCTCCGCAAAACCCCTTATCGGTCCTCGATCGAGAAGTGGCTCCGCAGCTTCAGCATCGCCTTGTGATGGGTGCTGCGCACGGTCTGGGGATCGATCCCGAGGGCGACGGCGACTTCGGCCACTTCCATGTCCCGGTCATAAAGCATGGTCAGCACCAGCTTCTGGCGCGGCGAGAGCAGCCCTTCGGGGAGCTTGAGCTTCTCCGGCGGTGTCGCATCGGTCGCCAGCAGCCCCTCGGGCACGGCGTCAATCGGCGTCAGCTGTAGCTGGCGGCGGCGCAACGCGTCCCGCGCCGTGCTGCGGGCGACGATGGTAAGCCAGGTGGAGAGGCCGGCCCGGCTGGGATCATAGGTCTTGAGCAGGCGGAACCCGTCCTTGCACAACCGGACGAACACTTCCTGGACGAGGTCCTCGATATCTCCGCCGTCATGCGCAACGCCCCGCACGGCCGAGACGATCAGCCCGGCATAGCGCCGGACGAAGGCGTCCCAAGCTGACTTGTCGCCCCGGCCTAGAGCCTGAAGGTCGATCTCTTGCGCCACGCGTTATCTCTTCGGATCATCATAGGGCGGGTCGCGCGATCACATCCCTGCATGCCCCGCGGCAGGCTCCTAGGTGAGCTTGGCGAAGAAGTCGTTGCCCTTGTCGTCGACCACGATGAAGGCGGGAAAGTCGACCACCTCGATACGCCAGATCGCTTCCATGCCGAGCTCGGGGTATTCCAGGACCTCCACCTTCTTGATGCAGTCCTGCGCCAGCCGGCCGCCGGGCCGCCGATCGAGCCGAGATAGAACCCGCCATGCTTCTTGCAGGCCTCGCGCACCTCGGCGCCGCGGTTGCCCTTGGCGAGGGTGACGAAGCTGCCGCCCGCCGCCATGAACTGGTCGACATAGGAATCCATCCGCCCGGCGGTGGTCGGTCCGAACGACCCGGACGCATAGCCCGGCGGCGTCTTGGCGGGGCCGGCGTAGTAGATCGGATGGTCCTTCACATAGCCGGGCAGGCCCTCGCCGCGTTCCAGCCGCTCCCTGAGCTTGGCATGGGCAATGTCGCGCGCCACCACCAGCGTGCCGGTCAGCGACAGCCGCGTCTTGATCGGATAGGTCGAGAGCGTTCGCCGGATCTCGGCCATCGGCCGGGTGAGATCGATGCGCACGACCTCGCCGCCCAGCGTCGCGCCGTCGACATCGGGCAGATAGCTCGCCGGGTTGGTCTCGAGCTGCTCGAGGAAGACGCCCTTGGCGCTGATCTTGCCCAGGATCTGGCGGTCGGCGGCGCAGGAGACGCCGATGCCGATCGGCAGGCTGGCGCCGTGCCGCGGCAGGCGGATGACGCGCACGTCGTGGCAGAAATACTTGCCGCCGAACTGCGCGCCGATGCCCATGCCGCGGGTCAGCTCCAGTACCTGCGCCTCGAAGTCGCGATCGCGGAACGCCTGGCCGTGCTTGTTGCCTTCGCCGGGGAGGTTGTCGAGATAGCGCGTGCTGGCGAGCTTCACCGTCTTGAGCGTGTATTCGGCCGAAGTGCCGCCGATGACGATGGAGAGGTGGTAGGGCGGGCAGGCGGCGGTGCCGAGCGTGCGGATCTTCTCGTCGAGGAACTTGATGAGCGATTTCGGGTTCAGCACCGCCTTGGTCTGCTGAAAGAGGAAGCTCTTGTTGGCGGAGCCGCCGCCCTTGGCGATGAACAGCAGCTTGTACTCGTCGCCTTCCTCGGCATAGAGCTCGATCTGCGCCGGGAGATTGTCGCCGGTGTTGACCTCCTCGTACATCGAGAGCGGCGCCACCTGGCTGTAGCGCAGATTGGTCTCGGTATAGGTCTTGCGGATGCCCGCGGCGATGGCGGCGGCGTCGCCGCCGCCGGTCCAGACGCGCTGGCCCTTCTTGCCCATGACGATCGCCGTGCCGGTGTCCTGGCACATCGGCAGCACCTTGCCGGCGGCGATGCTGGCATTCTTGAGCAGATCGAAGGCGACGAACTTGTCGTTATCGGAGGCCTCGGGGTCGTCGAGGATCCGGCGCAGCTGCTGCAGATGGCCGGGGCGCAGCAAATGCTGGCAATCGACCATGGCTTGCGCCGTCAGCAGCGTCAGCGCCTGCGGATCGACCTTGACGATGGCCTCGCCGTCGAGCGTGGCGGCGCTTACATAATCGCCGGTCAGCTTGCGGTAAGGCGTGGTGTCCTCGACCGTCGGGAGCATGTCGTGGAAGACGAAATCGCCCATCTTTCTCGCTCTGCAGTGATATCGCTGGCGCCACCGAGGATGAGCTTTTCGGCCGCGTCGTCAAGTCGCGGCGCGGCCGCGCGGAGAGAGAATGGCGAGGGAAGGACGGTGCGATTGCCGGCGGCGGACGGCCGCGGCGGCTACTTCTTGCGGAAAGCGTCGAGCGCCACCACCTCGCCGGGCTTCTCCGCCGCCGCTTCCGCCTTGGCGGGAGCCGGCTCCGCCGGCGCCGCCGCCCGAATCGTCCGGCGTCTCCTGGAACTGCAGGCCGAATTTGACGGCGGGGTCGGCAAACGCGGTGATGGCGTCGAACGGGATGACCAGCCGCTCGGGCTTGTTCTGGAAGCTCAGGGTCACCGAGAAGCAGGCTTCCGACACGTCGAGGTCCCAGAACTGGTGCTCGAGCACCACGGTCATCTCGTCGGGATATTGCTGGCCGAGATAATCCGGCAGCGCCACGCCGGGAAAGCGGGTGCGGAAGGTGATGTAGAAGTGGTGGGCGCCGGGAAGGCCCTTGGCGGCGGCCCGGGCCAATGCCTCGCGGACCACGCCGCGCAGCGCGGCTTCGACCATTTTATCGTATCGTAGGAGATCTTTCACGATCGCGCGGCACCTGCCCGATTGGCGTCAGCGAAGTGGGGGGCTTCTGTTGCCCGGTGCCCCCCGGACCGCGAGTAGCTCTAGGCTTTCATCCCCGTTGGGGGATTAGGCCGCGAGTGCCTCATGTGCCATGTTGTCGTTGGCACGTCAGGATTGGCCCGATATCGGCGGTACCATGCCGAGCGACGGCTCGCATCTTTACTACGCGCGTCGATCCTAATTCGCCCCCAAGCTGCGCCGCCCCGTGGCGGCGTTTTGAGTTTGGTGGAGGCGCCGGGTACTGCCCCCGGGTCCGCTACGCTTATTCCATGCACCGTTTATCGCCGTAGTCGGTTGCCCGACACATCAAATATAGGGCTTTTCGCGGTTGGCGCAACCGGCACCGAGTCGCGCTTGGAGCCATGGTTAGCCAAAGGTAAAGTGGCGCTCCTCATTTCAGGAGCGTGCGCCGCCATGCCGCTGACACCAGAGCAGAGGGCCGAGATCGACCGCCTGCGCGCCGAGCTGACGCCGACGCGCCGCGCCACCGTCCCGGCGCTCGAGGACATCCTCTACGAGCCGATCCCGGTGCTCGATCACGGCTTCGTCCGCGTCATCGACTACATGGGCGACGACGCGGCGGTGGTGCAGGCGGCGCGGGTCTCCTACGGCAAGGGGACGAAGCGGGTGAGCGAGGATCGCGGGCTCATCCAATATCTGATGCGCCACCGCCATACCACGCCATTCGAGATGTGCGAGATCAAATACCACGTCAAGTTGCCGATCTTCGTGGCGCGGCAGTGGATCCGGCACCGCACCGCCAACGTCAACGAGTATTCGGCCCGCTACTCGATCCTCGACAACGAATTCTACATCCCCGCGCCCGATCAGCTCGCCGCGCAATCGAGCAGCAACCGCCAGGGGCGGGGCGAGGTGTTGTCGGGGACCGAGGCGAGGCGTGTGCTCGAGCTGCTGCGCGAGGATTCCGAGCGCGCCTATCGGGGATATGTCGAGATGCTCAACGAGGATGAGCGCGGCGCGGCGCTCGACGCTGAGCGCCAGGGCCTGGCGCGCGAGCTCGCGCGCATGAACCTGTCGCTCAACTTCTATACCCAATGGTATTGGAAGACGGACCTGCACAACCTCCTTAACTTCCTCAGTCTGCGCGCCGACGCGCACGCGCAGCACGAGATCCGCGTCTATGCCGAGGCGATGATCGGCACGGTCGACAAGTGGGTGCCGCTGACGGCGGAGGCTTTCCGCCAGTACCGCTTGGGCGGCGCGCATATTTCCGAGCGGGGGCTGGCGGTGGTCCGGCGTCTCTTGGCCGGCGCTGCGGCGACGCAGGAGGAAAGCGGCCTCAGCAAGCGCGAATGGACCGAGCTGATGGAGATGCTCGGGCGGAAGAGCTGATCCGCCGGGAGGTGCTGACCGGTTAGATACGCGCGGCTTTCGCGGTTGCCGCGCAACCGCTGGCGCCGCCACGGACAAACTCCCTCCGGGAGTTTGCCTAGGATACGCCCAGCGCCGCCAGCAGCGGACCGAGCTCGCTGCGGAAGGCTTGCCAGCGGCCGAGGCTGCTGCGGTAGAGCGGCCGGCGGACCTGGTTCATGCTGGCGCTGCGCACGGCGCGCGCGGTCTGGTGGAAGCTCAGACAGGCATCGTCCCAGGCGACGCCGCAGAAGGCGACGAGCCGCCGCGCCTCGCCCTCGAGATCGTCGACGACGGCTTCGTAATCCATCTCGATGAAGCGCTCGGCCGGAAGCACCGAGCGCCAATGCGCCATCAAAGCGGCATAGCCGCGGTAATAGTCCCCGAGCTCGACCAGGTCGTAAGAGAACTCCTGACCTGTGGAGAACAGCTTCGAGTAGCAAGACAGGCAGGTATCGACAGGGTCGCGCCGGCAATGAATGATGCGAGCGCCGGGCAGCGCCACATGAATGAGCCCGGCATGGAGAAAATTATTCGGCATCTTGTCGGTGACGCGCAGCGCGCCGGGCGTGGCGGTAGCGGCCATGGCGAGATAGCGCCGGTCGAGGGCGGCGAACCGCTCCGGCGGCAGCGTCGCGACGCCGGCGGGGTAGGCGTCGCCGAGGTCCCGCACCAGCCGCTCGATGTGGCGCGGCTCGCCGCCGCCATGGACCAGCGGATGCGACGCCAGGATCTGCTCCACGAGCGTGGTGCCCGAGCGTGGCATGCCGAGGATGAATACCGGCGTCTGGTCGGGCTCGCTGTCATTGCCGAGACCCGCGATGAGCGCCGCGGGAAAAGCCTCGGCGATGGCCGTCATCGTGCGCGCGGCGGCCGCCGCGTCGTAGTCGAGGCTGGCGCGCTTCAGGCGGCTCCCTGCATTCAGATGGGCAAAGGCGCGCGCCGCGTCCTTGATGTCGAGATAGGCCTTGCCGAGGGCGTAATGCAGCAGGAGCCGCTCGCGCTCGGGCTGCTGTCCCCGCCGCCGATGCGCCGGGCGCGGCAGCAGCAGGCGCTCCATGGCGGCGATATCCGGGTCGTCGGCAGTGAAGCTCTTGGCATCGGCGCGCGCATACCACGCCGCGGCAAGCTCCGGCTCCGCGGCAAGCGCGAGATCGAGGGTCGCCAAGCCCTCGTCGCGCCGGCCCAGCTCGAGCAGCACCGTCGCCCGGTTGGCAAGCGCGGTGGCGGCTTGCGGCAGCAAGCGGCACGCGCGGTCGAAGCCGGCCAGCGCCTCCTCGTCGCGGCCGAGCGCATGGTAGATGAGCCCGAGGCCGTTCTGGGCCTCGCCATTCTCGGGCGCCAGCGTCACCGCCTCGCGGCTGGTGGCGAGCCCTTCCTCGAGGCGGTCGAGCTTGCGCAAGAGATCGGCGCGCGCGGTGAGAACCGGGACGCTCTGCGGCGCGATTGCCATGGCGCGGTCGAGCCACTCCAGCGCGGCTTCGTTGCGCTCGAGATTGGCTTCGGCGAGCGCCGCATAGACATGGGGGCCGAGCATGGAGGGCTCGCGCGCGACGGCGCGTCGGGCATGCTCGAGCGCGGCCTCGAACTGGCCGAGCTCGCCCAGGACGGAGGCCATGTTGTTGTGCGCCGCCGCGTTTTCGGGATCGAGGGCGAGTGCCGCGCGGTAGGCCGCGCAAGCCGGCTCCAGCTCTCCCAGGCGCTGCAGCACGATGCCGAGATTGTTGCGCGCATCGATCGATTCGGGCGCGCGCTCGACCGCGCGCTCGAGACAGTCGCGAGCCGGTTCGAGCTTGTCCGCTTCGATGAGGATCAGCGCCAGCCGATGCCAGGCGACCGCGCTGTCCGCCGCCGCCACGGCGCGCCGGGCCGCGGCCTCGGCCGCCGCAAGCCGCCGGGATCGGCGATAGAGCTCGGCGAGATCGCCGAGCATCTGGGACGCCGCGTCGGCCGTCGCGCAGGCCTGCTCGAGGTAGTCGAGCGCCTGGCCGACATCGCCCCGCGCCTCGGCCATGAGGGCGAGAAAATGCAATGCCCGCGCATGTTGCGGCGGATCGGCAAGGAGCTCCCGGCAGATCTCCTCGGCACGGTCGGAGTTCCCCCGCCGACCAGTGGCGATGGGCGTCCGCGAGAGCGGCGGGAGGCGTCATGGCGCCGCCGGTAGCGAGAGCGGCGCGTTGTCGAGGAAAGTGCGGCAGAGAGGCGAAACGGCCATGGGTCGCTCTTGGAGAAGGGATCGCCACGCTCTGTTTTCGCGCGTTGCGCCCACCTTATGAGCCTTATGGTTGACGGAAGCTTAACCGGCCATTGCGCCGCCACCGGCGATTTGCGTCAACATCTCGTTAAACAGCCGGGCTTAAGGTCTATGCCACGCGCGATAGGGGACGATCGGACCATGGAACATCGGGCAGACGACCGGCGGCTGGTGATGCGCGTGCTCACGCAGTGGCGCGAGCTGGCTCGCGGCCGCGGCCTGCCGCGGCGCTCGCAGATCGATCCGCAGCACTTCGGCCAGGACTGGGCGAACTGCCTGCTGATCGACGTCGATCCGGAGCCGCGCCAGTCTCGGCTCGCCTTCATCGGCGAGCTGCTGCGCGACCCCACCTGGCCGACCTTCGATCGTCAACGCATCGCCGAGTGCCTCGACGACACGCTGCTCTATTCCGCCACCGCGCATATCGACCGGGTCATCGCCGAGCGCGAGCCGGTGGCCGAAGGCGTCGGCACGCATGTCGGCGCGGCGGTGCTCTACCGCAGCATCCTGCTGCCGCTCTCCGAGGATGGACACCGATCGACGGCGTGCTCGGCGCGGTCAATTGCCGCGAGCTCTAGGCGAATTCGCGCTAGCGAGTTCGTCCGCGGCGGCGTCAGCGCTTGCGCAGCAAGCGCGGGAGCCGCGCCTGGCCGGCTAGCCAGCGACTGTGCGGACTTTCGCGGTGCAAGAGCAACCGCTGGCGCCCGCCGGCGACAACGCTTTCGCGTTGCGCCTTATTCGACGACGATCCTCGGAGCCTGCCGCTGGGCGCCGCCGAGCTTCTCCGCCAAGCGCGCAGCCATGGCGCGAAACACCTGCGCGTGCTTGCTGTCGGGATGAGAGACGACGATCGGATGGCCTTCGTCGGAGGTCTCGCGGATCAGGATATCGAGCGGCACCTCGCCCAGGAACTCGACATCGAGCCGCTCGGCCTCGCGCCGGGCACCGCCATGGCTGAAGATGTCGCTGCGCTCGCCGCAATGCGGGCAGAGGAAGTAGCTCATATTCTCGACGATGCCGAGGACGGGCACGTCGACCTTGCGGAACATGTTGAGGCCCTTGCGCGCATCGAGGAGCGCGATGTCCTGCGGCGTCGAGACGATCACCGCGCCGGCGAGCGGCACCTGCTGCGCCATGGTGAGCTGCGCATCGCCCGTGCCCGGCGGCAAATCCACCACCATGATGTCGAGCTCGCCCCATTCCACGTCGCGCAGCATCTGCTGCAGCGCGCTCATCACCATCGGCCCGCGCCAGATCATCGGCGTGTCCTCGGCGACGAGAAAGCCCATCGACATGCATTTGATGCCGTAATTGCTCATCGGCTGCAGCACTTTGCCGTCGCGCGAGCCGGGCCGGCCGCTGATGCCGAGCATGCGCGGCATGGACGGTCCGTAGATATCGGCGTCGAGCAGACCGACCTTGAGCCCGTGCGCGGCGAAACCGAGGGCGAGATTGGCGGCGACCGTCGACTTGCCGACGCCGCCCTTGCCCGAGGCGACGGCGATGATGGAGCGCACCCCCGGCACCAGCGCCTTGGCCGGCGAGCCATGCGCATGCGCGTGCGGCTGCGGCGGGCGCGCCGCCGGCGCCGCGGACGGCTTTTGCGCGGTGAGCACGGCGGTGACCGACAGCACGCCGTCCAGCGCTTCGACCGCCTTCTCCGCCGCCTTGCGCAGCGGCTCGAGCTTGGGGCCGCGCTGCGGCTCGACTTCGATGGCGAAGCCGACATGGCCGTCGCGCAGCTGCACGCCGGAGATCATGCCGAGGCCGACGATGTCCTTGCCCTTGTCGGGATCGATCACCCGGCGCAACGCGGCGAGCACGTCCTGCTCGCTCAACCCGCTCATGCCGCCCTCTCGTTCTTGACATCGGCGACGCGCGCCCCTATCGGGGGGCCATCCGTCCACCGGTCGCTGCGTGGGACGGCTGTCATATAGGCGAAAGCCGGCGATTTGCAAAGGCAGCGCTGGCCGCACCGAGGAGGACCGACGACGATGCCCTGGCAGAACCAAGGCGGCGGAGGAAGCAGCGGCAGTGGTGGCGGCGGCGGTGGCCCCTGGGGCGGCGGTCAGAGCCCGTGGGGACGCGGCGGCCGGCCGCAACCGCCCAATCTCGAGGAGATCCTGCGCCGCGGCCAGGCCCGGTTCCGTCGCCTGCTGCCCGGCGGCTGGGGCAGCGGCCGCGGCATCATCGTCGCCGTCGTCGTCGTGCTTATCATCTGGGGCTTCAGCGGCTTTTACCGCGTGGAGCCGGATGAGCAGGGCGTGGTCTTGCGCTTTGGCGCGCTTAACCGGCTGACCCCGCCCGGGCTCAATTATCATTGGCCGACGCCGATCGAATCGGTGCTCACGCCCAAGGTCACGCGCGTCACCCCGACGGAAATCGGGTTTCGCAGCGACCAGATCGGCGGGCGCGGGACCAGCGCGACCGAGGTTCCCGAAGAGGCGCTGATGCTGACCGGCGACGAGAACATCGTCCAAGTCAACTTCACGGTCTTCTGGGTGATCAAGGATGCGCCCAAATTCCTGTTCAACATCCGCAACCCCGAAGGAACCGTCAAGGCCGCCGCGGAAAGCGCGATGCGCGAGGTGATCGGGCACACGCAGCTGGCCAGCGCGCTCACCGAGGGGCGCGAGAAGGTTGCCAACGACACGAAGCACCTGATGCAGGACATTCTCGACAGCTACGGCAGCGGCGTCGAGGTCGTCGACCTCGTGCTGCAGAAGACCGCGCCCCCCGACCAGGTCAACGCCGCCTTCAGCGACGTCCAGAGCGCCAAGATCGATCTCGATCGCCTGGTCAACGAGGCCGAGGCCTATCGCAACAACGTGGTCCCGGTCGCCCGCGGCGACGCGGCGCGCATCGTGCAGGAAGCGCAGGCCTACAAGCAGCGGGTGGTGCTGCAGGCGCAGGGCGATGCCGCGCGCTTCCTCTCCGTCTACAAATCCTACAAGGCGTCGGAGGATGTGACGGCGCGGCGTCTTTATATCGAGGCGATGGAGAGCGTGCTCAAGAACGCCAACAAGATCATCCTGGACAAGGCGGCGACCGCCTCGGGCGTCGTGCCCTACCTGCCGCTGCCGAACCTCAGCCCCTCGCATCCCGGCGCAGCCGCGCCGCCCGGCGGCGCGTCGCCGCCGGCCCAGCCGCGGGGAGCCCAGCAATGACCATGCGCATCGCCATCGGCGTCGCCGTCCTGATCGTGCTGGCCATCGCCCTCTTCACCGTGCCGTTCATCGTCACTCAGACCGAGCAGGCGATCGTGGTGCAGTTCGGCGAGCCGATCCGGGTCGTCGAGCATCCGGGGCTGCAGTTCAAGCTGCCCTGGCAAAGCCTCATCGTCTATGACCGCCGCGTGCTCGATTTCGAGCTGCCGTCGGAAAAGCTGCTGGCGGCCGACCAGAAGCAGATGGTCGTCGACACCTACACGCGGTTCCGCATCGTCAACCCGCTGCAGTTCTATCAGACGGTGGGGACGGAGGAGGTCGCGCGCACCCGCCTCGGCGCGGTCATCACCGACCGCCTGCGCCGCTTCGTCGCCAATTTCGAGCTCATCGCCGTGATCTCCGACAAGCGCTCGAGCATCATGCGGCAGATCCGGGACGACGTGAACACCGAGGCCAAGGCCTTCGGCATCGATGTCATCGACGTCCGCATCCGCCGTGCCGACCTGCCGGACGACAACAGCAAGGCGATCTACGCGCGCATGATCGCCGAGCGCCAGCGCGAAGCGGCCCAGTTCCGGGCGCAAGGCGCGCAGCAGGGCCAGGAGATCCGCGCCAACGCCGACCGCCAGCGCGTCGAGATCATTGCCGACGCCCAGAAGCAGTCCCAGATCCTGAGCGGCGAGGGCGATGCCGACAGCATCCGCATCTATGCCGAGGCTTTCGGCGTGGATAAGGACTTCTTCTCCTTCTACCGCTCGCTGCAGGCTTATAAGGATGCGCTCTCGGGCTCGGGCACCACCCTGGTGCTGTCGCCCGACAGCGAGTTCTTCCGCTATTTCGAGGCGTTGCCGCGGAGCGCGCCGGGCGCCGGCGGCGCCGCGCCGGCGCAGCGCTGAGAGCGCCAGATGCGGGATTTCGCTACCGCGCTCGCGTTGGTTTTCGTGATCGAAGGCATCCTCTACTCGGCCTTTCCCGACAGCATGAAGCGCATGGTGGCGCAGGTGGTGACGCTGCCTCCCTCGGCGCTGCGCGCCACCGGGTTGGTCGCCGCATGCCTCGGGGTTGCGGCGGTATGGCTGATCCGTCACTGATCGGCGCGGGATCGTCGGGGCCGCGGCCGCGGCGGCGCATCATTCGCAGCAATTTGACCCGATTCCGGGGCATCTTCCGTCGGGTTCGCGTCGAGACCGGGGGCGTCCCGCGGGAACTTGCTGGTTTATCGCGGGATTCTCCCGTAAAATCATCTTTCTCCAGCGCTGCTTGTCCTAGGGAGCCAGCCTCGTGAGTCGACGTATCAGTCGGATGGATGGCGGGCGCCGCCTCGCGCTTGCGCTGACGCTAATCACTGCCCTGCTGCTGCCGGCAGCCGCCGCCCTGGCCAAACCGGCGCCGGACGGGTTCGCCGATCTCGCCGCCAAGCTGCTGCCGGCGGTGGTCAACATCTCGACGACCCAGACGATCAAGAGCGACAAGCCCGGGCGGCCCGGACCCGACGTGCCGCAATTCCCGCCCGGCTCGCCCTTCGAGGAGTTCTTCAAGGACTTCCTCGATCGCAACAAGAACAAGCCCGAGGCGGCGCCGCGCCGCGCCACCTCGCTCGGCTCCGGCTTCGTCATCGACAGCTCCGGCCTCGTCGTGACCAACAACCACGTCATCGCCGATGCCGACGAGATCACCGTCACGCTGCAGGACGACACCAATTTCAAGGCGGAAGTCGTCGGGCGCGACACCAAGGTCGATCTGGCGCTGCTGCGCATCAAGCCGACCAAGCCGCTGGTCGCGGTCAAGTTCGGCGACAGCGACGTGACCCGCGTCGGCGACTGGGTGCTGGCGATCGGCAACCCCTTCGGCCTGGGCGGCACGGTGACCGCCGGCATCCTGTCGGCGCGGGCCAGAGAGATCAACGCCGGCCCCTACGACGACTTCCTGCAGACCGATGCCTCGATCAACCGCGGCAATTCCGGCGGCCCGATGTTCAACATGAACGGCGAGGTCATCGGCATCAACACGGCGATCTACTCGCCGTCGGGCGGGTCGATCGGCATCGGCTTCGCCATCCCGTCCAATCTGGCGCGGCCGGTGGTGGAGCAGCTGCGCGATTTCGGCCGCGTCCGGCGCGGCTGGCTCGGGGTCAACATCCAGAGCGTTACCGACGAGATCGCCGAGAGCCTCGGCCTCGACAAGCCCAAGGGCGCGCTCATCGCCAGCGTGCGCGACGGCGGCCCCGCTCAGGAGGCGGGCATCCAGGCCGGCGACGTTGTGCTGACCTTCGACGGCAAGGAGGTGACGGATATGCGCCGCCTGCCGCGCATCGTCGCCGAGACGCCGATCGACAAGGCGGTCAAGGTCACGGTGTGGCGCAAGCGCAAGGAGCACACCTTCGACGTCAAGGTCGGCGAGCTCAAGGAGGAGGATCAGCAGGCGGCGCTCGCGCCCAGCAAGCAGCAGCCGCCGGCAGAGCCGCCGGGCACGGTCAAGACGCTCGGCCTGTCGCTTGCCAATTTGACGCCGGAGCTGCGCGAGCGCTTCTCGCTGGCCGAGGATTCCGCCGGCGTGGTGGTGGTCGATGTCGCCGGCGACAGCGCCGCCTCGGAAAAGGGCATGCGCGCCGGCGATGTCATCGTCGAGGTCGCGCAGGAAGAGGTCAAGACGCCGGCGCAGATCACCGCCAAGATCGACGATGCCAAGAAGGCGGGCCGCAAATCGGTGCTGCTGCTCGTCGACCGCCAGGGCGACCTGCGCTTCGTCGCGCTCAAGATCGACCAGAGCTAGCGCAACGCGACGCTGCGTTTCGGCCTTCACCCCTCGACGATCTCGTCGTCGCTGTAGCCCTGGGCGTAGAGCAGCGCCGTGAGATCGGCGTGATCGACGCGGTTGCGCGCCCGCTGGGCGAGCGCCGGCTTGGCGTGATAGGCGATGCCGAGCCCGGCGGCTTCGAGCATCGCGATGTCGTTGGCGCCGTCGCCCACCGCCAGCGTCGCCGAGAGCGCCAGGCCCCGCTCGGCGGCAAGCCGCTTCAGGCTCTCAAGCTTGCCGTCGCGCGTCAGGATCGGCTCGCCCACCCTGCCGGACAGTCGGCCGTCCTCGACCAGGATCTCGTTGGCGATGTCGAGGTCGAAGCCGAGCTCGGCGCGGATGCGGCCGGTGAAGACGCGAAACCCGCCCGAGACCAGCACGGCATAGGCGCCATGGGCGCGCATGGTGGCGACGAGCGCGCGGGCGCCGGGGGTGAGGCGCATGCGTCCCCCGGCTTCGGCGAGCGCCGGCTCGGGCATGCCCTTCAGCAGCGCCACGCGCTCGCGCAGCGCGGCGGTGAAATCGATCTCGTCGTTCATGGCGCGCCGCGTGATCTCGGCGACCCGCTCGCGCAGCCCCAGTAGATCCGCAAGCTCGTCGAGCATCTCATTGACGATGATGGTCGATTCCATATCCGCCAGCAGCAGGCGCTTGCGCCGCTCGGCTTCGGGCTGGGCGATGAGATCGATGGCGGGCGCGCCGATCTCCGCGAGCACGGCGCGGGCGGCGGCATCGGCCTGATCGGTGTCGAGATCGTCGAACGGGATGTCGCAGGCGATGTCCGGCGCGAGCCATCGGCGCAGCGCCACCCCGGCGCCCAGCCGCCGCAGCGCGCCGACGATCGCCTCGACAGCGGTCGCGGCTTGCGCGGCGGCGGCGGGCGCGGCGATCAGGGTCAGGACATTGCCGGGCATCAGCGCGCTTTATCGGCGAGCCCCAGGCGAAACGCAAGGCCGCGCTGGCGCCGGTTTCGAGCAGATCGAATCACCAACCTCGCTTTCCCCGCGGGGACCCAGGGGGTTCACCACGGAGGTCGAGCCGCTAAGCGGATCGACGAGGTCACGTAGAAGAACAGGCGCTGGGCGCGCGAAGCGCGCCATTCTTCGCTTCTCCGTGACCTCCGCGTCTCCGTGGTAATCCTTCTCACCGAGCGGTCGGACGCCCTATGCGCTTGCCCTGGCTTTCGCGGGGGCGGCGGTGACGGTTCCACCCTTCGCGGGACCTGCGCTAGCGCCAGGGGACCGGCCGCTCGATCGCCTCTTCCCAGTTCCGGCCGTCGAACGGCTGGGGCGTGATCGCGCCAAGGTCGATGCCGTCGAGACATCGGACGTTGACATCGATCTTGTCGGGGTCGGAGCGCGGGACATAGAAGGCATGAATGCCGCAGGTGCGGCAGAAGAGGTGCTTTGCCGTGCCGGTATTGAAGCGGTAGCTGGCGAGGTCGCCGTCGCCGCTCAGCAGCAGGAACTGCTGCGGCGCGACGATGAGGTGCAGGAAGCCCTTCTTGGCGCAGATCGAGCAGTTGCACTCGGTGATCCCCTTGAGATCGGCGGTGACGCGGAAGCGGACGCGGCCGCAGTGGCAACCACCCTCATAGGTCTCGGGCATGGCGCTTGGCCTCACGGGGATCTCGGTCGTTTCATGCTATAGCGGCGCCACCCCGGCAGCCAGCCCAGGGTGCGGCCGTGCTAGAAAGCCGCATGGAGACGTCGCTCGTCATCGTCGCCGGCCCGACCGCCAGCGGCAAATCGCGCCTCGCGCTGGCGTTGGCCGAGGCGCTTAGCGGCACCATCATCAATGCCGACAGCATGCAGGTCTATCGCGACCTCGAGGTGCTGACGGCGCGGCCGGAGCCGGCGGTGCTGGCGCTGGCGCCGCATCGCCTCTATGGCGTCGTCGACGCTGCCGAAGCGTGCTCGGTCGGGCGCTGGCGTGCGCTCGCGCTGGCGGAAATCGCCGCGGCGCGCGCGGCCGGCAGGCTGCCGCTGCTGGTCGGCGGCAGCGGGCTCTATCTGCGCGCGCTGCTCGAGGGCCTGGCGCCGGTGCCGCCGGTGGCGGCGAGCCTCCGGGACGAGGCGCGGGCGCTCCATGCGCGGCTCGGCGGCGAGGCGTTCCATAGGGCGCTGGCCGAGCTCGACCCCGAGACCGCTTCGCGCCTGGCGCCCTCCGACACGCAACGCCTGATCCGTGCCTATGAGGTGGTGCGGGCGACGGGGCGGGGGCTCGGCGCCTGGCAGCGCGAGCAGCGCCGCCCCGCATCATGCGTGCCGCCGCGATCGTCCTGCTGCCACCGCGGGACGCGCTTTATGCGCTGTGCGACGAGCGCTTCCTCGCCATGATGGCGCGGGGCGCGCCGGCCGAGGCGGCGGCGCTGCTGGCGCGCGGGCTCGCGCCCACCCTCCCGGCGATGAAGGCGGTGGGCGTCCGCGAGCTCGGCGCGTGGTTTTCGGGCCGCATCGGCCAGGACGCCGCCATCGCCGCCGCCCAGCAGGCGACGCGGCGCTACGCCAAGCGGCAATACACCTGGTTTCGCCGCCAGCTTCCGGACCCCGCGTCACTGCGGAAGCTGGTGCTGACCGAGCAATTTTCGGAAAGGTTATTGCCGGAAATTTTTTCATTTATTCGTCAGTTTCTGTTGACCATTAAGGCCTAGCTGTCTAGGGTTGCGCCCTTCGCGCGGGACGAGTTGTTCCAACCGAGCGCTTGCCGGCGCGGCGAAACGCAACTTAACCCATTAGTATTGCAGGATTTTCCAGGAGAGGTGTCATGGCGGCGGAGCAGATGGCGGGAGCGGAGATGGTCATCAAGGCGCTGGGCGACCAGGGCGTTGATGTCGTTTTCGGCTATCCCGGCGGCGCCGTATTGCCGATCTACGACGCGCTCTTCAAGCAGAATCACGTCCGCCACATCCTGGTGCGCCACGAGCAGGGGGCGGTGCATGCCGCCGAGGGCTATGCGCGCAGCACCGGCAAGGTCGGCGTGGTCCTGGTCACCAGCGGTCCCGGCGCCACCAACGCGGTGACGGGGCTGACCGACGCGCTGATGGATTCCGTGCCGATCGTCTGCCTGACCGGGCAGGTGCCGACGCATCTCATCGGCAACGACGCCTTCCAGGAGGCGGACACCACCGGGATCACCCGGCCGTGCACGAAGCACAATTATCTCGTCAAGGATGTCAACGACCTGGCCCGCGTCCTTCATGAAGCGTTCCATGTCGCGCGCACCGGCCGGCCAGGGCCGGTGGTGGTCGACCTGCCCAAGGATGTGCTGTTCGCGCTCGGGGCATATCGCGGTCCCGACACGGTGCAGCACAAGACCTATCGGCCGCAGGTGAAGCCCGACGCGACCCGGATCGACGAGGCGGTGGCGCTTATCGCCGCGGCCAAGCGCCCGCTCTTCTATGGCGGCGGCGGCATCATCAATTCAGGATCGCGCGCCTGCGCGCTCTTCGCCGAGCTGGTGCATATGACGGGCTATCCCTGCACGCTGACGCTGATGGGGCTCGGCGCCATGCCGGCCTCGGAGCGGCAGTTCCTCGGCATGGTGGGCATGCACGGCACCTATGAGGCGAACCTCGCCATGCATGGCTGCGACCTCATGGTCGCGGTGGGCTCGCGCTTCGACGACCGCGTCACCGGCCGGCTCAACGCCTTCTCGCCCCATTCGAAGAAGATCCACATCGACATCGACCCGTCCTCGATCAACAAGAACGTGCGCGTCGACGTGCCGCTGGTCGGCGACGCCGCCGCCGCGCTCGAGGGGATCATCGCCGGGCTCAAGGCGAAGCGGTTCAAGCCCAACCAGGAGAGCCTGGCGGCGTGGTGGAAGGAGATCGAGGGCTGGCGCGCGCGCAAGTGCCTCGCCTACGCCAAGACCGACAAGGTGATCAAGCCGCAATACGCCATCGAGCGGCTCTACCAGCTCACCCTCGGCCGCGACATCTACGTCACCACCGAAGTCGGCCAGCACCAGATGTGGGCGGCGCAGTTCTTCAAATTCGAGAAGCCCTGCCACTGGATGACCTCGGGCGGCCTCGGCACCATGGGCTATGGCCTGCCGGCGGCGATCGGGGTGCAGATCGCGCATCCCGAGGCGACGGTCGTCGACATCGCCGGCGAAGCGTCGATCCTGATGAACATCCAGGAGATGTCGACCGCCTGCCAGTACCGGCTGCCGGTGAAGGTCTTCATCCTCAACAACCAGTATATGGGCATGGTGCGGCAGTGGCAGGAGCTGCTGCATGGCGGCCGTTACTCCGAGAGCTACACCGCCTCGCTGCCGGATTTCGTCAAGCTGGCGGATGCCTTCGGGGCGCTGGGCTTGCGCGTCACCAAGACCGATGATGTCGACCGCGCCATCAAGGAGATGCTGGCGGTCGACAAGGCGGTGATCGTCGACGTCGCCGTCGACGAGCGCGAGAACTGCTTCCCGATGATCCCCTCCGGCGCGGCGCATAACGAGATGCTGCTCGGGCCCGAGGACACGAAGGTGGGCGGGCCGGTATCGGAAGAGGGTATGGTCCTCGTCTGAGCCGCGGCAACCTTCTCTTTCGGAGTTCCTCGTGAGCGCCATCGAAAAGCACACCATCGCCGTGCTCGTCGACAACGAGCCCGGCATCCTCGCCCGGGTCGTGGGATTGTTCGCCGGCCGCGGCTACAACATCGAGAGCCTGACCGTGGCCGAGACCGACCGCGCCAATGGCCGGTCGCGGATCACCGTCGTCACCTCCGGCACGCCGATGATCATCGAGCAGATCAAGGCGCAGCTGTCGCGCCTGGTCCCGGTCCATACGGTGCGCGACCTCACCGACGAGGGCCCGCATGTCGAGCGCGAGCTTGCCCTCATCAAGGTGGCCGGGACCGGCGAGAAGCGCATCGAATCGCTGCGGCTCGCCGATATCTTCCGGGCCCGGGTGATCGATTCGACGATCGAGAGCTTCGTCTTCGAGATGACCGGCTCGACCGAGAAGCTCAACGCCTTCATCAGCCTGATGGAGCCGCTGGGCCTCGTCGACGTATCGCGGACCGGCGTCGTCGCCATCTCGCGCGGCGCCGCGCAGTTCTGAGTTTGCCACTCCAGGGAGCACCACCATGCGTGTCTACTACGATCGCGACGCCGATGTGAATCTGATCAAGGGCAAGAAGGTGCTCGTCGTCGGCTATGGCAGCCAGGGCCATGCCCATGCCATGAATCTGCGCGACAGCGGCGTCAAGGACGTGCGCGTGGCGCTCCGGCCGGGCTCGGCCACCGCCAAGAAGGCCGAAGGCGCCAAGTTCCCGGTGATGAACCCGACCGACGGCGCGAAATGGGCCGATGTGGTGATGGTCCTGACGCCGGACGAGCTGCAGGCGAAGCTTTATACCGACGATTTGCGCCCGCACATGCGGCCCGACACTGCGCTGGCCTTCGCCCACGGCCTCAACATCCATTTCAAGCTGGTCGAGGCGCGGCCCGACATGGACGTCTTCATGATCGCGCCCAAGGGCCCCGGCCACACCGTGCGCTCCGAGTATCTGCGCGGCGGCGGCGTCCCCTGCCTCGTCGCCGTCGACCAGAACCCCTCGGGCAATGCGCTGGAGATCGCGCTCTCCTACGCCTCGGCGATCGGCGGCGGCCGCGCCGGGGTGATCGAGACCACCTTCAAGGAGGAATGCGAGACCGACCTCTTCGGCGAGCAGACCGTGCTCTGCGGCGGCCTCACCCAGCTCATCCTGTCCGGCTACGAGACGCTGGTCGAGGCGGGCTACGCGCCGGAGATGGCCTATTTCGAGTGCCTGCACGAGGTGAAGCTGATCGTCGACCTCATGTATGAGGGCGGCATGGCCAACATGCGCTATTCGATCTCCAACACCGCCGAGTACGGCGACTACACGCGCGGCCCCCGCATCATCAACGCCGCCGTGAAGGCGGAGATGAAGCGCGTGCTCGACGACATCCAATCCGGGCGATTCGCCCGCGACTGGGTGCTGGAGAACGCCGCCGGCCAGGCCAGCTTCAAGGCGATGCGCCGGCGCGCCGCCGAGCACGACATCGAGAAGGTCGGCGAGAAGCTCCGCGCCATGATGCCCTGGATCTCGCAGAACCGGCTCGTGGATAAGGCGAAGAATTAAGCGCGACGCCCGCGCGATGCCGCAGGCATCGTCGCCAGCGGGCGGCAGCGGTTGCTCTTGCAACCGCGAGAGCCCGCACCGTGCGGACTAGCAGCCCCTCTCCCGCGGAGCGGGAGAGGGAGCAGCACCCGGCGCGCCCAGCGGGCCGGGAGGTTGGGTGAGTGGGGTGAGCGAGGCCAGCCCGCAGGGGTGCGGGCTCCCGCGATTGCTCCGCAATCGCTGCCGCCCGCCAGCGACGATGCTACGCATCGCGCGGAGGCCAGCCCGCAGGGGTGCGGGCTCTCGCGATTGCTCCGCAATCGCTGGCGCCCGCCCGTGACGATGCCAACGGCTCCGCGGCGTCCGCCCGCGACGGCGCTTGCGCCGCAACCCTTGCGTGTCCGTAAAAGGGGCTAAAGATACCCGTGTGTTGCGCCGTTAACTTTAAGGGAATATTAAGGCCGAGAGGCGCAGGGTTGGGCACCGGCCCGAGGGGGCTGGAGGGCCAGCAGGACGAGCGAGCGAGATGATCGGCAAGACGGCATTCGGCGAGCGGGATCGGGCGCAACAGCGCCGGATCGCCGTCGCCTGTGCGTTGCCGGGGGTCCGTGGTCTCCTTGGTCTGCTGGGGAGCGATGGGGCGCTGCGACTTAGCCGCCCCTGAGCGCCGTCGCGCACCGTCAGGGCGCATGGCGTTCAGGGGGCTTTTGCCGAGATTGCCGCCGGATTGCTCTAAGACGAGAGGAAGTGCGCCATGAGCGCTACCACGACCCGAACCTTCGCCGCCGCCGGCAAGCCCGGCGAGCGCGTTGTTATCTTCGACACCACGCTGCGCGACGGCGAGCAGTCGCCCGGCGCGTCGATGAACCTCGATGAGAAGATCAGGATCGCCCTGCTGCTCGAGGAGATGGGCGTCGACGTCATCGAGGCCGGCTTTCCCATCGCCTCCAACGGCGATTTCGAAGCGGTGCGCGAGATCGCCAAGCTGGTGAAGCGCTCCACGCGTCTGCGGCCTGTCGCGCGCCGGGCGCATGGACATCGACCGCGCCTGGGAGGCGGTGCAGCACGCCCAGCAGCCGCGCATCCACACCTTCATCTCGACCTCGCCGCTGCACATGAAATGGAAGCTCCAGATGGAGCCCGAGCAGGTGCATCAGGCGGTGATCGACAGCGTCACCCACGCGCGCAACCTCTGCCCCGACGTCGAGTGGTCGTGCGAGGACGGGTCGCGCAGCGAGCATGATTTCCTCTGCCGCACGGTCGAGAGCGCGATCAAGGCCGGGGCGCGCACCATCAACGTCCCGGACACCGTGGGCTATGCCGTGCCGGAGGAATTCGCGGCGCTGATCTGCATGTTGTTCGAACGGGTGCCCAACATCGACAAGGCGGTGGTCTCGGTCCATTGCCATAACGATCTCGGCCTTGCCGTGGCGAACTCGCTGGCCGCGGTCGGCGCCGGCGCCCGGCAGATCGAATGCACGGTGAACGGCCTCGGCGAGCGCGCCGGCAACGCCTCGATGGAAGAGATCGTCATGGCGCTGAAGACCCGCCACGACGCCCTGCCCTATGTCAGCAGCGTCAAGACCGAGTACATCACCCGCGCCTCGCGCCTCGTCTCCGCCATCACCGGCTTCGTCGTCCAGCCCAACAAGGCGATCGTCGGCGCCAACGCGTTTGCGCATGAGAGCGGCATCCATCAGGACGGGATGCTGAAGCACTCCGGCACCTACGAGATCATGACGCCGGAATCGGTCGGGCTCACCAAGTCGAGCCTGGTGATGGGCAAGCATTCCGGCCGCCACGCCTTCAAGATGAAGCTCAAGGAATTGGGCTTCGAGCTCGGCGACAATGCCGTCAACGACACCTTCCGCCGCTTCAAGGACCTCGCCGACCGCAAGAAGGATGTCTATGACGAGGACATCGTCGCGCTGGTCGATGACGAGGTCGTGCGCGGCCACGACCGGGTCAAGTTCGTCTCGCTGCAGGTGATCGCCGGCTCCAAGGGGCCGCAGAGCGCCGAGCTCGAGCTCGACATCGACGGCGAGCACCACACGGCGAAGACCACCGGCAACGGCCCTGTCGACGCCACCTTCAACGCCATCAAGCAGATGGTGCCGCACACCGCGCGCCTGCAGCTCTATCAGGTGCAGGCGGTGACCGCGGGCACCGATGCGCAAGCCGAAGTCACGGTGCGGCTCGAGGAGAACGGCAAGACGGTGAACGGCCAGGGCGCCGATCCCGACACGCTGGTCGCTTCGGCCCGCGCCTATATCCACGCCTTGAACAAGCTTCTGACCAAGAGGGCAAAAACGGCTCCCGCTGCCATGACGGCGTGACGGGACCAGGGGCCGGGGAGCGGTGGAGATGATCGCCTCCCGGCAAAGGAAAAGCACCTTGTCGCAATCCCAACCACCGGATCAATAGACAAACATGTTTGGAAATCTGTTGGGCATGCTCTCCGCCGATATGGCGATCGATCTCGGCACGGCGAACACGCTCGTTTACGTGAAGGGCCGCGGCATCGTTCTGAACGAGCCTTCGGTCGTGGCGATCGCGCAGGTCAAGGGCCGCAAGCAGGTCCTTGCCGTCGGCGATGAAGCCAAGATGATGCTGGGCCGTACGCCCGGCAACATCCAGGCGATCAGGCCGCTGCGCGACGGCGTCATCGCCGATTTCGAGGTGGCGGAGGAGATGATCAAGCATTTCATCCGCAAGGTGCACAACCGCCGCAGCTTCGCGAGCCCGCAGATCATCGTCTGCGTGCCCTCGGGCTCGACCGCGGTCGAGCGCCGCGCCATCCAGGAATTGGCCGAGAGCGCCGGCGCCCGCCGCGTCTTCCTCATCGAGGAGCCGATGGCGGCGGCGATCGGCGCCGGTCTTCCGGTCACGGAGCCGACGGGATCGATGGTGGTCGATATCGGCGGCGGCACCACCGAGGTGGCGGTGCTGTCGCTGGGCGGCATCGTCTATTCGCGCTCGGTGCGGGTCGGCGGCGACAAGATGGACGAGGCGATCATCGCCTATATCCGGCGCAACCATAACCTGCTGGTCGGCGAGAGCAGCGCCGAGCGGATCAAGAAGGAGATCGGCTCCGCCTGCATGCCGGAGGACGGCGAAGGCCGCGTCATGGAGATCAAGGGCCGCGACCTCATGAACGGCGTGCCCAAGGAGATCGTGATCAGCGAGCGGCAGATCGCCGAGAGCCTGGCCGAGCCGGTCGGCGCCATCGTCGAGGCGGTGAAGGTCGCGCTCGAGCACACGGCGCCGGAGCTGGCCGCCGACATCGTCGACAAGGGCATCGTGCTGACCGGGGGCGGGGCGCTCCTGGGCAATCTGGACTATGTCCTGCGCCATGCGACGGGGCTCCCGGTGTCGATCGCCGACGACCCGCTCTCCTGCGTGGCGCTGGGCACCGGCCGGGCCTTGGAAGAAATGAAAACGCTAAAAAACGTTCTAATCAGCATGTACTAACAACCATTTCCATGTAAAACTCGAGGTATTGTTAAGAATTGACATAGTCGGCGGGGGCGGGGCCGGCTAGGTGGAGTGGGCAGATTGAGAGAACGTTCGGGAGCGGTTGACAGGCTGACAGCCCCGGTCAGAGCAGCGGCCCAGCGGGTCGTGGTGCCGTTCCTTGTGCTGCTCTCCATGATGTTCATCGTGCTCGGCAAGGCCGACGTGCTGCTGTTCGACCGGCTGCGCGTCTTCATCGCCGATACCGCGGCCCCGGTGCTGCAGGCGATCGCCCAGCCGGTGGCCACCGTCGCCTCCGGCGTGCGCCGTGTCGAGGGCATGTTCGACCTCTATCGCGAGAACGAGCGGCTCCACGAGGAGAATGCCCGGCTGCTGCAGTGGCAGGACGTGGCGCGGCGCCTCCAGGCGGAGAATGCCGAGCTCAGGGACCTCACGAAATATATCCCCGAAGGCGCGCCGCGCTACCTCTCGGCGCAGGTCATCGCCAATTCCGGCGGCGCCTTTGCGCGCAACGTGCTGGTCAGCGCCGGCGGCGGCGAGGGCGTGACCCGCGGCCAGGCGGCGGTGACCGGCGAGGGGCTGGTCGGCCGCGTCGCCGAAGTCGGCAACCGCGCCGCCCGCATCCTGCTGCTCACCGATCTCAATTCGCACATCCCGGTCATGCTCGACGATTTACGCGAGCGGGCGGTGATGGCCGGCGACAATTCCGATCAGCCGCGCCTCCTCTATCTCCCGGTCAATGTCGTGGCGAAGGTCGGCGAGCGCATCGTCACCGCGGGCTCGGGCGGCGTCTTCCCGCCGGGGGTCCCGGTGGGGGTCGTCGCCTCGGTCGATGGCGGCATCGTCCGCGTCGAGCCTTATGCCGAGCTGTCGCGGCTGGAATTTGTCCGCATCGTCGATTTCGGCCTCGCGGGCATGCTGCCGCAAAACGCCATCCCGCTGCCCAAGCCGGCACGCGGCGCCAGGGTCGTCGATCCCGACGCGGCGCGGTAACGCCGCGATGCGCATGGTGCTGTTTCAGCGCGAGGCGAGCGGGTTCCCGCAGAAGCTCGTGCCGTTCCTCACCACCTTGCTCTTCGTCCTCATCTCGGTCGTGCCGCTGGACATTCCGGGCTTTGCCGTGGTGGCGCCGGCTTTCGCGCTGATGGCGGTCTTTCACTGGACGATCTACCGGCCGGATTTGCTGCCGCCGGTCACGGTCTTCATCGCGGGCTTGCTGCTCGACCTGCTGAACGGCACGCCCTATGTCGGCACCTCGGCGCTGTCGCTGCTGCTGGTGCGCTCGGTGCTGATGGGCCAGCGCCGGTTCTTCATCAACCGCCTCTTCCCCGTGCTGTGGGCCGGCTTCCTCGGCACCGCCGCCGCGGTCGTCGTCTTCGAATGGGCGCTGGTGAGCGCGCTCCACGGCGCGCCGCTGGGCGCCCGCCCGTTCATCTTCGAGGCGGCCTTGACGGTGGCGAGCTTTCCTGTCGGCAGCTATCTTCTGGCGCGCGCCCAGCGGGCCTTCCTGACGCGGGTGTGAGAGGACGATGCAGCGCGAGAACAACCGCACCAAGCTCCTCACCCGCCGCGCCGTGCTGCTCGGCGGCGCGCAGGTGGCGCTGCTCGCGACCTTGGCCGGGCGCATGTACTACCTCCAGGTCATGCAGGCCGATCGCTATGTGATGCTGGCCGACGAGAACCGCATCAGCATCCGCCTGGTGGAGCCGCCGCGCGGCCGCATCGTCGACCGCTTCGGCGTGCCGCTCGCCGACAATCAGCCGACATACCGCATCGTGCTGGTGGCGGAGCAGGCCGGCGACATCGACAGCACGCTCAACGCGGTCGGGACCCTCATCCCGATCAGCGATGCCGACCGCCGCCGCGTCGCGCGCGACGTGCAGCGCAAGCACCGCTTCGTGCCGGTGATCGTCCGCGAGAATCTGAGCTGGGAGGAGATGGCGCGCATCGAGGTCAACACGCTGGAGCTGCCGGGCGTCTCCATCGAGCAGGGCCTGACGCGCTACTACCCCTTCGGCGAGGGCGCCTCGCATGTGCTGGGCTATGTCGGCGCCGTCTCGGAAGAGGAGCTGAAGCAGATCGGCGACGACCCCTTGCTGGAGCTGCCCGGCTTCCGCATCGGCAAGAACGGCATCGAGAAGGCCTATGATCTGGAGCTGCGCGGCAGCGCCGGCACCAGCCAGGTCGAGGTCAACGCCTTCGGCCGCGTCGTGCGCGAGCTGGCGCGCGAGGACGGCATCGCCGGCCAGGAGATGGTGCTGACCCTCGATATGGAGCTGCAGGACCTGGCGGCGCGCCGCTGCCAGGCGGAGCAGAGCGCCGCCTGCGTGATGATGGACGCGTGGACCGGCGAGATCCTGGCGCTGGCCTCGATGCCGGGATACGACCCCAGCAACTTCGCCGCGGTCTACGACACGATGAAGGACGATCCGCGCCATCCCCTCAGCGACAAGGCGATCAGCGGCACCTACTCGCCCGGCTCGACCATCAAGCCGATCGTCGCGCTCGCGGCGCTCGAGGCCGGGGTCATCACGCCCGATACCCGCGTCAACTGCCCCGGCCATTACGAGCTCGGCAACACCGTCTTCCATTGCTGGAAGAAGGGCGGCCATGGCGCCATGGACCTGCATAACGGCATCAAGCATTCCTGCGACGTCTATTTCTATGAAGTCGCCCGCCGCGCCGGCATCGACCGCATCGCCGACATGGCGAAGCGCTTCGGCCTCGGCAACAAGCTCGGCATCGACATTCCCGGCGAGGTGGGCGGGCTGATCCCGACGACCGCCTGGAAGCTCGCCACCAAGGGCGAGAAATGGCAGCAAGGCGAGACGCTGAGCGCCGGCATCGGCCAGAGCTTCGTTCTCGTGACGCCGCTGCAGCTCGCCACATATGCCGCGCGGCTGGCCACCGGGCGGGCGGTCATCCCCCATCTCGTGCGCGAGGCCGGCATCATGAAAGGCGTGACGGCGGTCGCCGACAAGATCGACTTCGCCGCGCTCGAGGTCTCGGCCAAGGACGTGGCGCTGGTGCTCGACGGCATGAACGCGGTGGTGAACGAGCAGGGTGGCACGGCCTATGCCGCGCGCATCACCGATCCCGGGCTGCAGATGTACGGCAAGTCCGGCACCTCGCAAGTCCGGCACATCAGCCAGGCCGAGCGCGAGCACGGCTTGCGCAAGATCAAGGACGTGCCGTGGAAGGACCGCGACCACGCCCTCTTCATCTCCATCGCGCCGGTGAGCCAGCCGCGCTATGTCTGCGCCGTGGTGGTCGAGCATGGCGGCGAGAGCGCCGGCGGCGGCTCCGTGGTGGCGGCGCCGATCTGCCGCGACCTGTTGCGCGAGGCGCAGAAGCGCGATCCCGCCCACAAGGTCCCCGACCGCCCCTTCGGCCCCGAGAACGCCACCGTGGCGCAAGGGTAGAGCATGTCCCGCGGTTGTCAGGTTCACCCATCTATAGCCCCTCCCCCTTGAGGGCGGGGCAATCGCGTGTGGCGTCCAGTCGCCCGGTGAGAAGGATTGACCACGGAGGCACGGAGGTCACGGAGAAGGGAAGAATGGCGCGCTTCACGCGCCGAACACATTTCTTCTCCGTGCCCTCCGTGTCTCCGTGGTGAACCCCTTTGCGCATATGCGATTGCCCTATCTCTTGAGGCCCTCAAGGGGCGAGGGGCGATCTGTGAATGCGATCGGCGCGACGGCGCCGAGTGGTCTCCCTAAC
>CAWBKF010000036.1:0-21107 GCA_963789275.1 uncultured Alphaproteobacteria bacterium | reverse complement strand
AAGTTCGCCGAAGAAGGCTTATGAATACTTAACCGTGCCGCTGGATGTCGCCGGTCGGCGTCATCGAGATCTAGCGATCATCCTGTGCCAGCTGCCGCCGCAGCTCCGTTTTCAGGATCTTGCCGTAATTGTTCTTGGGCAGCGCCGCGAGGAAGCGATAGGCGCGCGGGCGCTTGAAGCGGGCGATGGCGGCAAGGCAGAGCTGGTCGAGCTCGGCCTCCGCGGCCGCCATGCCCGGGCGCAACACGATGAAGGCGACGACCTCCTCGCCCCAATCGGCATGCGGGCGGCCGACCACCGAGACCTCGGCCAGCGCAGGATGGCGCAACAGCACCTCCTCGACCTCGCGCGGATAGATGTTGCTGCCGCCGCTGATGATCAGATCCTTCGAGCGGTCGCGCAGCGTGAGGAAGCCTTCGGGGTCGAGCGCGCCGACATCGCCGGTATGAAGCCAGCCGCCGCGCAACGTCTCTGCGGTCGCGGTGTCGTCCTGCCAATAGCCTGCCATCACCGTGTCGCCGCGCACCAGCACCTCGCCGTTCTCGCCGACCGGCAGGTCGCGGTCTTCGCTGTCGACGACACGCAGCTCGACCCCGGCGAAAGGCAGCCCGACCGAGCCCAGCCGCTCGCGCCAGCGCGGATGCGTCCGGTCCATATGATAGGCGCGGGACAGCGCCGTGATGGTCATCGGCGATTTACCCTGGCCGTAGATCTGCACCAGCCGCGGCCCCAGCACCTCGATCGCCTTCAGCAGATCCGCGACGTACATGGGACCGCCGCCATAGGTAATCGCCTTGAGATTACTCAAGTCAGAGCTTGAGAAGCCGTCATGCGCGATAAGGCGCGTCAGCATGGTGGGCGCGGCGAAGAGGCTGGTGCCTGGCCAGCGCTGCAGCAACGCCGATATCTCCGCGGGATCGAAGTGGCTGCTCTCTGCGATCACGTTGTTGGCGGCCTTCGCCACATGCGGCAGGCCATAGAGCCCTGAGCCGTGCGACAGCGGCGCCGCATGCAAGATGGCATCGTCCGGCGCGATCGGATCGATGTCGGAGTAATAGGCGAGGCACATCGCCATGAGATTTCGGTTGGTCAGCGTCGCGCCCTTCGGCCGCCCGGTGGTGCCGCTGGTATAGAAGAGCCAGGCGGGGTCCTCGGGCCGCCGCTCGACCAGCGCCGCTTCGCCGCCGGCGAGGAATTGGCGCCACTCGGCATCGCCCGCCACGACGACTCGCACGAGATCCGGCAGGTCGCCGAGCGAGCGGTGCCACGGTTTCGGCCAGCTCGGCGCCGGCAAAGCATAGCCGCGCGCCGGAATGGCCGAGAATGTAGCGAAACTCCTCGCGATGGAGCTTGGCGTTGATCGGCACCGCGACGAGCCCGGCATGCCAGATCGCGAACAGCGCTTCGAGATAGGCCGGCTGGTTGCCCATCGCGATCGCGACGCGCTCGCCCGGCCGATAGAAGGGCTGGCGGGCCAGCGCGCCGGCCAAGGCGGCGGCGCGCGCGGCCCATTGCGCGTAGGTCGCATGCATGGCGGGCCCGAGCGAGATTGCCGGCCGGTCGGCGAAACTCCGCGCGTTGCGCCGCAGCCAGGCGGCAAGGTTCATGGTCGACACTCCTTCCTGGCGTGCCAGCATGCGCCGCCTCCGGTTCCCGCGCAACGCGCGCTGCGGCATTTTTCGCTCTCGACGGAACCTATTGCTTTGGAGTTTGATGAGCGTGGCCGGAGTGCGCGCTTTGGGGAGTGCGCCGGCAAGTGTGCAGGTGGTGCATGGTAATGAATATTTGGTGGCGGCGGCCCGGCGCCGAGGAGAATTACGGTATCTCGGCAGGTCAGCGTTTCTGCGCCGTCGGGCGCGCGACGGCGGTGTGGGAAGTGGTCCATGTCGCGCGCTATCCCGGCGATCTCGGCCCGCATGTGCGGCTTTCCCGCGTCGGCGCGCAGCACGACGGCAAGACCGTGTCGCTGGAAGTCTTGCGCGACCGCCGCTTCTATCAGCCCGCTTCGTGATCGGGGCGCCGGCGTCGTATCCGTCTCGTTAACATTTCGGCGGCATGCTTGCGCGCATGACCACGACGCCCTTTTCCTTGGTTGCCAACCGTGGATTGAATGATGCGGTTTCTGCCGCAACCAACAACGGTGATTCCGGCACTGATTTCCGCGCCGCCATCTGCCGCTTCGAGGACGATCTCTTCGCCGCCTTTCCCGCCGGCCACCGGCTGATGCGCTATGGCGAGGCGGCGGCGATGGTCGCCGACATCTTCGCGCAGCTTGGCCGCGCGCCGCCCAGCCTGGCCCTCGTCGCTGGCTTCGACGATCCCCGCATCGGCGGCTTCGCCGACATACGCAATCACCGCATCGCGATCGAGAAGGGCTATCTCTATCGCTTTCTCGTGCTGCACGAGGCGGCGCATCTCATCGTGCCGCGCGACCGCCGGCACGGCCCGGCCTTCACCTATATCCTCCAGCTCCTCTACCGCAGCTTCATCGGCATCCCCGAGGATGCGGTGCGCCGGCTTCTCGGACGGCATGGCCTGCCGGCCTATACCGGCCTCGCCGCGGACGCCGCCGCCTAGACCCGGCGGATGGAACAATTCGCCTCCAGCGCGTGGACCGTGCACTGCAGCATGCCGCTCGCTAGAAAAAATCGTCTCCGCCCGGACACTTAGGCGGCTTCTACGCTTGACCCTGTGGCAAGAGCGAACTAAGCAGGAAGTGTGACAACTTCGCGCTTGGGCTCGCCTAGGGGGAATTGCCAGCTGCCAGCGCTCCAGCCACCGGTTTCATATGACCGGAGAAGCGCTGCCCTGCTGTTTATTGCACTCGCGCCACGTTTCTTGGAACCGCACAGCTTGCTTTATGCGTTCGTCTCTTCGCGTAGCCGAGAAAAAGGGATCGAAGGCGATGCTTTACGAGACATATCAGGCGCATAGCGACGTCTTCGGACCCGTCCGCTGGATGGCGGGGGCGATGCAGGGGCTGCTCAACCAGCCCTGGCCGGTGATTGCGCACCATCCCGTGATCCGCAGCGCCGCCGCGGCTTGCGAGATGGTGGCGCGAGCGGGCATGTGGCATGACCGGCCGGATTTCGGCCTGCGTGGCACGATCGTCGACGGCCAGGCGGTAGCGGTCGATGAGGTGGCGCGGGTTCGCCATCCGTTCTGCACGCTGCTCCACTTCAAGAAGGACATCACCGTCGAGCAGCCGCGTGTCCTGGTGGTGGCGCCGCTCTCGGGCCACTTCGCCACCCTGCTGCGCGGCACGATCGAGACGCTCCTGCCCGAGCATGACGTCTACATCACCGATTGGATCAACGCGCGCAACGTGCCGCTGCTCTACGGCCGGTTCGACCTCGACGACCATATCGATCTCATCATCTCCTTCCTGCGCGAGCTCGGCCCCGAGACCCATATCGTCGCCGTCTGCCAGCCCTCGGTGCCGGTGATGGCGGCGGTGGCGCTGATGGCGGCGGATAACGATCCCGCGCAGCCGCGCTCGATGACCTTGATGGGCGGGCCGATCGACACGCGGCGCAACCCCACCGCGGTCAACAAGCTCGCGACCTCCCGGCCGCTCTCCTGGTTCGAGCGCAACGTCATCGCCACCGTGCCCGGGCGCTATGCCGGCCACTTCCGCCGGGTCTATCCCGGCTTCCTGCAGCTCGCCGGCTTCATGACGATGAATCTCGACCGGCACGTCACCGCGCATATCGATCTCTTCAAGCATCTCGTGCGCGGCGACGGCGAAAGCGCCGAGGCGACGCGGAAATTCTATGACGAGTACATGTCGGTGATGGACCTTTCCGCTGATTTCTATCTCCAGACGATATCGCGCGTCTTCCAGGAGCATTCCTTGCCGCTGGGTCGCTTCGGCTCGCGCGGGCGCAAGGTCGAACCCGGCGCGATCACCCGCACCGGCCTGCTGTGCGTCGAAGGCGAGAACGACGACATCTGCGCCGTCGGCCAGACCGGCGCGGCGCTCGATCTCTGCAGCGGCTTGCCGACGGTGAAGAAGGCGCTGCACATTCAGCCCAAGGTCGGCCATTACGGCGTCTTCAACGGCAAGCGCTGGCGCAACGAGATCTACCCCGTGCTCTGCGCCTTCATCCGCGCCAACGCCCAGGCCTAGGCGCCCAAGCCGCGCGGCCCGCCGCTGCGGCAAGCGCCGATTGACGGCGACCCCGCCTTTGGTCAAATAACCGCTGCACGAGAAGAAAAGCGCTTCGAGGAGGGGCCATGGCCAAGACCGGGAAGGTCATCATCACCTGCGCCGTCACGGGGTCGATCCATACCCCGACGATGAGCCCCCATTTGCCGCTCACCCCCGATGAGGTGGCGACCCAGGCGATCGAGGCGGCGGAGGCGGGCGCGGCGATCCTGCATCTGCATGCGCGCGACCCCAGGGATGGACGGCCGACCCCCGATCCCAAGGTCTTCATGCAGTTTCTGCCGCGGATCAAGCAGGCTTCCGACGCGGTGATCAACATCACCACCGGCGGCGGGCACGGCATGACGCTCGAGGAGCGGCTGGCGGCCCCCCTCAAGGCCTCGCCGGAGATGTGCTCGCTCAACATGGGCTCGATGAATTTCGGCCTCTACCCCATGCTGGCCAAGTACAAGGAATTCCGGCACGAGTGGGAGCGGGTCCATCTCGAGAATTCGCGCGACTTCATCTTCCGCAACACCTTTAGGGATATCGAATACATCCTGCAGCATCTCGGCGAGGCGCATGGCACGCGCTTCGAATTCGAGTGCTACGACATTGGCCATCTCTACACGCTCGCCCATTTCCTCGACCGCAAGCTGGTCAAGCCGCCGCTCTTCGTGCAGAGCATCTTCGGCATCCTCGGCGGCATCGGCGCCGATCCCGAGAATCTGACCCATGCCAAGCACATCGCCGACAAGCTCTTTGGCGACCAGTATTGCTGGTCGATCCTGGCCGCCGGCCGCCACCAATTGCCGCTGGTCACCATGGGCGCGATTATGGGCGGCAACGTCCGGGTCGGCCTCGAGGATTCGCTGTTCATCGGCAAGGGCCAGCTCGCCAAATCGAATGCCGACCAAGTGCGGCGCATCCGCTCGATCCTGGAGAACCTCTCGCTCGAGGTCGCCACCCCCAAGGAGGCGCGCCAGATGCTGTCGCTGAAGGGCGGCGACGCGGTGGCGTTCTGATGATCGACAAGCGCGTGCGTTCGCTCGCGGACGCGGTGGCGGGGGTGAAAGACGGGGCGACCGTGCTGTGCTCCGGCTTCGGCGCGGTGGGCGAGCCGGTGGAGCTGTTGAACGCGCTGCGCGAGACCGGGGTCAGGGGGCTCGTCTGCGTCGCCAACAACGCCGGCACCGGCGATGAGGGGCTTGCGGGCCTGATCAAAGACGGGCGGGTGCGCAAGATCGTCTGCTCCTTCCCGCGCACCACCGACCCGCATTGCTTCGAGGCCGCCTACAAGGCCGGCAAGATCGAGCTCGAGATCGTGCCGCAGGGCACGCTCAGCGAGCGCATCCGCGCCGGCGCCGCCGGGATCGGCGGCTTCTACGTCAAGACCGCGGCCGGCACCAAGCTCGGCGAGGGCAAGGAGACGCGCGAGATCAACGGCGAGCTCTTCGTGCTGGAGAAGCCGATCCACGGCGACATCGCGCTGTGCCGCGCCGACCGGGCCGACCGCTGGGGCAACTTGACCTATCGCAAATCGGCGCGCAATTTCAATCCGGTGATGGCGATGGCCGCGGATCTCACCGCGGTGCAGGTGCGCGAGATCGTCGATCTCGGCGTGCTCGATCCCGAGGCCGTGGTGACGCCGGGCATCTTCGTCGACCGCATCGTCGTGGTGTGAGAGAGAGGAGGCGAGAATGAAGCCGCTGTCCCGCCGTCAGATGGCGTGGCGCGCCGCGCAGGACATCGCCGATGGCGCCTATGTCAATCTCGGCATCGGCCTGCCGACGCTGTGCTCGGATTTCATTCCGGAAGGGCGCGAGATTGTCTTCCACAGCGAGAACGGCATCCTCGGCATGGGCCCGGCGCCGAAGCCCGGCGAGGAGGATCCCGAGCTGATCAATGCCGGGAAGCAACTCACCACGCTGGTGCCGGGCGGCGTCTTCTTCCATCACAACGATGCATTCCTGATGATCCGCGGCGGCCATCTCGACCTGGCGTTGCTGGGCGCCTTCGAAGTGTCCGAGACCGGCGATCTCGCCAATTGGACGACCGAGGATCCGAATTTCGCGCCGGGGGTCGGCGGCGCCATGGATCTCGCCGTCGGCGCCCGGGAAGTGCGCGTCATCGTCGAGCACACCACCAGGGATGGCCGCCCGCGCATCCGCAAGCACTGCGTCTATCCGCTGACCGCGGCGCAGTGCGTGAAGCGCGTCTACACCAACCTCGCCGTGCTCGACGTGACCAGGGAAGGCGTCATCGTGCGCGAGATGGTGGAGGGGCTCGACTTCGCGGGGCTGCAGGCGCTGACCGAGGCGAAGCTGGTGCTGGCGAACGACTGGAAGAAGCTCGAAGCGCCGGCGGTGTGAGGCGGCTCAGGCCGCGATGCCCGGATTGACGCCGCGGCACTTGCCTTCGAATTCGGCCGAGATGAATTCGGGCTTCTTGTAATAGCCCTTGATCCAGCTCGCCAGCATGCAGAGCTCCTCGAGCTTCAGCACCTCGTTCAGCGTGCCGTCGGGAAAGCGCATGGCGAAGCTCTCGGCGATGATGCCCATCACCTCCTCGACCTGCTCGGCGCTGAGGCCGACCTCGGTCTCGAGCGCCGCCGTGCGCGTCAGCTTCGCCTCGTCGACCTGGTACTCGTCGCGGATGAGCTTGACGATCCAGCGGAACATGTTCATCCAGTTCTTTACGTCGTCGACGCGGCGCGACATGTTGGCTGGTCCCGGACAGATAAAATCAGCCTCAAACTAGCGCCAATAGCTTACGGAATCGCTAATCCGCTCGTGATATAACCAACTGATTTTTAACGATATTTCAGAAGCGCTAGGGTCGTTTCGCGGGCGTAACGGCGAGTCGCGCCTCGAGCCAGGCGCGCAGCCGCGGCGTGAGCGGCTGCGATTTTCGTGTGGCGTCGTCGACCAGCACCATGATGCATTCGGCTGTGGCGGCGCAGGTGTCGCCGTTGAAGATGCCCTGGCCGAGGCGGAAGGAGCTGCGGCCGATCGATAGCACGCGGGTGCCGATATCGACCTGGCCGGGATAGTAGAGCTCGGCGCGGAAATCGAGCTCGAGGCGGACGATGACGAAATTGCCGCCGGGACCGTGCAGGTCGAGCGCCTCGTCATAGAGAAAGCGGACGCGGCCGCTTTCGCAGAAGGTCGCGAAGACCGCGTTGTTGACATGGCCCTGCCGGTCCGTGTCGCCATAGCGCAGCGTGTCGGTGGCCCAGAGCGCATAGGAGGCGCGCTCTGTTGCCGCCGGCAGCGGCAGCCGGTCGGTCTCGGTCATCGCGCTCAATCCTGCGCCGCCTTCTGCATCGTCGCGGCGACGATGCCGGCTTTGATCAGCTGGTCGATCTCGGCCTCGGCATAACCCGCCTCCAGCAGCACCTCGCGATTGGCTTCGCCGAAGCGCGGCGGTTTGCGGCGCAAGCCCGGCGGCGTGCGCGACAGCTTCAGCGGCGCGCCGACGCCGCGATACTCGCCCTGCTCATAGACCATGTTGCGGTGGCGCGTGTGCGGGTGGGTCAGCACGTCGGGCAGCTCCTGCACCACGCCGCAGGGCACGCCGCGGTCGAGCAGCCGGATGGTGAGCGCCTCGCCGTCGATCGCCGCCATCGCGCCTTCGATCTCGGCGCGCAAGCGCGGCGCGGTTGGTGACGCGGTCCTTATTGTCGCGAAAGCGCGCATCCTCGGCGAGCTCGGGCCGGCCGATCTCGGCGCAGAAGCGGGCGTATTGCCGGTTGTTGCCGACGGCGAGGAATATGCGCTTGGTCCGGGTGCGGAACTGGTCATAGGGCGCGACGTTGGGATGGGCGTTGCCGGTGCGCTTCGGCGGCTTGCCCGACAGGAACCAGTTGGCGGCGTAGGGATGGAGCAGCGCCACCGCGCAATCGTAGAGCGTCGCCTCGACCAGCTGTCCCTTGCCCGAATGATGGCGCTCCTGCACCGCCATCATGATGGCGAGCGCAGCGTTGAGGCCGGTGGCGAGATCGACCACCGGCAATCCCACGCGCAGCGGCTCGCCCTCGGCCTCGCCATTGAGGCTCATCAGCCCGGCCATGCCCTGGATCGCCGCGTCATAGCCGGGATATCCGCCGAGCGGCCCGTCGGCGCCGAAGCCGGAGACGCGGCAATGGATGAGGCGCGGATAGCGTCGGCTCAGCACCTCCTCATATCCCAGCCCCCAGCGCTCGAGCGTGCCGGTCTTGAAATTCTCCACCAGCACGTCGGCGCCTTCGAGCAGACGGAACAGCACGTCGCGCCCCTCGGGTTTGGCGAGGTCGAGCGCGATGCCGCGCTTGTTGCGGTTGACGCCGATGAAATAGGAGGCGGCGTCACCCTGGAAGGGCGGGCCCCAGCTGCGCGTCTCGTCGCCCTGCGGCGGCTCGACCTTGATCACATCGGCGCCGTGATCCCCCAGGATCTGGGTGCAATAGGGCCCGCCCAGCACGCGGCTCAAATCAATCACCTTGAGGCCGGCGAGCGCGCCGGAGGATGCGGTTTGTGTCATGTCGGTTCCTGTCGGCAGCGAAACTGTCAGGCGGAAAGCGCCGGCGCCGCGACCGGTATTCCGAAGACCTTCTCGGCGAATTTGGGATAGATCGTGGCGAGCAGCGGCGCCACGGTGCCGCGCAGCAAGGCGAGCGTCTCGGGCGGCGGCGCCGGCGTCGTCGGCACGATGGCGGGAAGGTCGAAGGCAAAGCCGGTCTGGTCCAGCACCTCCTCGACGCTGTGGCCGGGATGGACGGTCTCGAGGCGGAAGCAGGCGCGGCTCTTGTCGAAGCTGAAATGGCAGAGCGGCGTCACCAGCGCCACCGGGCCGCCGCGGCGGAAGACGTTGGGCGGGCTGGTGCCGGGGGCGCTGATGAAATCGACCGCCTCGACCAGGGTGCGGCGCGAATGCTCGAGCCGGAAGAGGATGATGCGCGGCACCATGAAATAGAGATATGCCGAGCCATAGGCGCCGGCGAAGCGCGTCTTGGGATGGGCGTAATCGCCGATGACGTTGAGATTGATGTTGCCGCGCCCGTCGATCTGCGCGCCGGAAAAAAAGAACACGTCGATGCGGCCCTGGCCGGCGCTGTCGAAGAGCTCGCGCCCGCCATCGGTCCAGAGATTGTGCTCGGGGCTCTGCTGCAGCGAGACGTTGGGCGCCTCGGGCGCCAGCAGCTGCGCCAGGAAGGCGGCGGCGGCGGGGATCGGCGAGTTGGCGCCGACCGCCACATGCCGCGCGCCCGCGATGAGGCGCAGCACCACATCGATCAGCACTTCTTCCGGCTTTATCTCGGCAACGCTCATCTCAGGCGGCGCGCCGGTGATGGATGTGGCGCTCGAGATAGCGGGCGAAGCCCTCCTCGGTCGCGGCCTCGGCGATATAGTCGATGAGATGCTGCGTGTCCTCGCCATAGAGATCGCCCATCTTGAGCGGCCAGGCGCCGCGCGGCGCCAGCGCCACCGCGTCGATATAGAAGGCCGGGATGGTCGCCGCCGCCATCACCTCGTCGGCGAGGAGATCGCCGTCATGCAGCGCCTCGACGGTGACGACGCTCTTCGCCGAGGCATGCGCCAGGGTGAAGAGGTCGCGCCGCCGCCCCACCCAGATATTGCCGTTGCGGTCGGCGAGCGGCGCATGGAAGAGCGCCACATCCGGCCTGATCGCCGGCAGCAGCACGATCGGATCGTTCTCGCCGAAGGGATTGTCGATGACCTTCCAGTCGGGGCGCTGCTTCAGGATATCGGAGCCGATGATGCCGCGCAGCACGCCGAAGGGATTGCCCATCTCGGCGGCGCGCAGCGCCGAATGGATGGCGGGGCAGGTGGCGTCCTTCAGCGCGATCGTGCCGGCGAGGATGGCGGCGGTGAAGCGCGGCGCGGCGCCGAGCTCGCCGAAGCCCACGGCAGATGTTTCGAGGGTGGCGACCGAGCCGGCGCCGATCAGCAGCTCCGCCTGCAGCGAGGAGGCGGGGAGCGTCACGAGATGGAGCCGCCGCACGCCGCGCCGGATCAGCGCCCGCGTCGCCGTCATCGCGACGCCGGCGTAATCGGCGGGCACGACGAGCTTCACCCCGTCGGTGATCGCCGACAGCGCCGTCTCGAGCTCGCGCAGCTTGCCCATGGCCTCTCCTCCTCCACCGCCGACCCTACGCCGCTGGTGTACACCAATGGCTAAAAATTTCCGCCTGCGCCAATGACGCAGGGGGGCGCCGAAAACCGGCGCCGGGAGCCATGATACGCATGCACCCCTCAGCCGCCAAGGCCGGGGGCCGAAGCGTCGGCCCTGAAGCCGATGCGAGCGCGCCGGCTGACCTCCGAGGTGGAGCTAGCGCCCTGCCACCGGCGCAGGAGGCGCAAGCATTTCTGGTACGAAATTGCTTCATCAAATGACCGCGGGCCCATTTGCTAGGCGCACCATTGTTCGAAAAATCGGCAGACCAAATCTGCTGCGAACCTGATCTCTTTCGATATTTTCGCTTGGCCAAGCTTAACCATTCACCGCGGGACAAATTTTAGGCGCCGAAATTTGTACGCATCCGGGTCCGGGTTCATTCTGATTTCTGCTTGCGTCGGAAATTCCCTCTTCCCAATCTCCTCCGCGGCCACCCTTGTGGAGAAGAGGCAATGCGGCGTCTGTTGGCGATACGCGACTGGAAATATCTGGCAGCGGCGGCGATCTCGGCGGCCCTCTATTGCTCCAATGTCGCCGCCGCCGATCTGATCGACCGCCCGCCGCCCTTGCCGGCCCCGGTCAAGCTGACGATTGCCGCGGTCAACCAAGGCCACATCGCCGCCATGCAAAATGTCGGCGAAAAAATCGCCGGGCTAAATGTCGACCTCGAATTTGCCCAGTTTGTTCGGTTCGCCGATGCGCGCACCGCGCTGGCAACGGGCGCGGTCGATATTGCGACCGTCGGCCCCGGCGATCTGCCGATTGCGCTGAGCCAGGACATCGAGACCTTCTCGATCTTGACCGGTGTCGGCTCGTCGGCGCGCTATGTCATTCAGCGCAAGGGAATCGACCTCGAAACCTGGTCCGATCTCAGAGGCAAGCGCCTGGGCATCCCGAGCGGATCCGCTACCTGGATGCAATTTGCCGCCAAACTCCAAGACGTGGGATTGCCCTATGACAGCTTTGAAGCCGTCAACATCCAAGGCGGTGGGCCGAACTTCATTCAGGCGCTCAGGGATGGCGAAGTCGACGGCATCCTCATGTGGGAGCCATTCGAATCGGAGGCCGGCGCAACGGGAATTGGCAGTTTTGCCACTCATCTCGACTATTCGACATCGAGCGCGGTGGGCGCGGAACTTGGCGTCATCGCGGCGTCGAGCAAGGCGATCGCCGAAAAACGCGAAGCGCTTCGCCGATTTCTTTGGGGCTATCTCACGAGCGAAAGAGAGCTGGCCAACGATCGAGCCAAATTCGCCGCCGCTATTGCCGCCTATACCGGCGTCGATCTTGCCGCCGCCACGAGAATGTCGGAGCGGCTGAAACTGGGGGGTGTCATCACCCTCGACCAGCTGAAGGCCCAGGCGGCGTTCATGTTCAAGTCCGGGATCATTACCAAGGATGTCACCGATAAACTGGCGGCTCACTACGACACGTCTCTGGTGTCCTCGCTTGAGAAGCAGTGAAGGACAGGCGTGATGGCCATTCCAACCCTTGCCGCTGCGAAAGTGCCGACGCGGCGTATATTGTCGGCCGCTCCCTCGAAGCCGGCTCGGCGGGCGTCCGGCGCCGTCAGTTTGGCCGTGCCGATCGCTATCCTCGTCGTGTGGCAGCTCGCCTGCGACGGCCGCTTGCTGCCGGTCGGCATCATCCCGACGCCGGTCCGGGTATTCAGCGCCTGGGGCACATGGGCGTTCGGTCAGCCGAGCACCGGCCTCAATCCCTATAGCGGAACCTGGATCGGGAATGTGCAGAGCTCCCTTTGGCGCATCGGGCGAGGGTATATGGTGGGCGCCCTTCTCGGCGTCCCAACCGGCGTGTTGATCGGGCGCAGCGTCATCATCCGCAAGCTTATCGACCCGATCATCCAGGGGCTGCGACCGGTCCCGATCACGGCGTGGCTCCCTGTCGCCATCGCACTCTTCGGCATTCGCGATCCAAGCGCGATTTTTCTGATCGCTCTCGGCGCCTTCTACCCGATCGTCGTCAGCACCACGCAAGGCGCGCGCGCGGTTCCGGAAACCCTGACCAGAGTTTGGGGAATGATGGGAATGAGCTGGGCGCAGAGCGTGCGAATGATCATTCTTCCCTATGCCGCGCCGTCGATCTTCACCGGCTTGCGGCTTGGTCTCGGCGTCGCCTGGACTGCCGTGGTCGTCGCCGAAATGGTCGCGGTGAAGTCCGGCCTGGGCTATGTGCTTTGGGATGCGTATTACATCGGCCGCATGGACGTCGTCCTGGCGGATATGGTTTCGATCGGGTTGATCGGATTTTTCAGCGACCGAATCCTTCTGTGGATCGAAGCCTATGTCCTGCGCTGGAGGGCGGTTCATGCAAGCTGATATCGCGGTCGAGATCAGCAATGTGTCCAAGACCTATTTCGGCGCGCGTCGTGTCGACGCGCTTCGCGAGGTCGATCTGACCGCGGAACCCGGCAGCTTTTCCGCGATCCTCGGGCCTTCAGGATGCGGAAAATCGACACTTCTGAATGCGCTGGCCGGCTTCGAGACCGTGACGAAGGGGACCGTGCGCGCGTTCGGCGCTCTTGTCCGGAAACCCGATCCGTCACGTGCCGTGGTCTTTCAGGATGCCTCGTTGTTGCCGTGGCTGTCGGTGAAGGACAATATTTTGCTCAGCGCAAAAGTGGCTGGGACGCTCGATCGCGAACTTGGGATTTCGCCGCGCAGCTGATCGACCGCGTTGGCCTGAGCGGGTTCGACGATCACTATCCGGCGGAGCTTTCCGGCGGCATGCGCCAACGCGTAGGCTTGGCCCGGGCGCTTCTCATGCGCCCGCAATTGCTCCTGATGGACGAGCCGTTCGGCGCGCTCGACGCTCAGACACGCTTGCAGATGCAGCAGCTTCTGCTCGATGTCTGGGAGGAGTATCGCAAGACCGTCATCTTCATCACCCATGACATCGACGAGGCGATCCTGCTGGCCGATCGGGTGCACGTGATGTCCGCCAGGCCCGGCCGCTTGGAGATGTCCGTGGCGATCGACCTGCCGCGACCGCGGCACGTCGACCTGATCACGGACGCGAATTTCAACCTGATCCGCCGCAAGATTTTCGCGTGCATCCGCAAGCATGCCTGAGCGCGAGGCCGAACGAGCGGGTTCCGTGATGCGCGACGGCGATGCCATCAATCCCGGCCGCCTGGTGTCGATCCACCTGGGCAAGGTTGCGCCGTTAGGGCCCAAATCCGTGCCCAGCGGCTTCGTCAAAGCAAAAATAAACGGACCTGCCCGGGCCGAGACCCTCGGTATATCAGGCGACGCCCAGGCCGATCTCACCGTCCATGGCGGCGTCGACAAGGCGATCTATGCCTATCCCGTCGATCGCTATGCTTTCTGGCAGGCGGAATTTCCGGAGCACGGGGCGCTCTGGGGACCAGGGGCGCTCGGCGAGAACCTGGCCATCGCCGGGCTCGACGAAAGGGACGTGTGCATCGGCGATCTCTTCAGACTCGGCGGCGCCGTGCTTCACGTCACGCAACCGCGCAAACCCTGTTTCAAGCTGGCGTTGCGCTTCAACGACCAACGCCTTGCCACGCGGATGGTCGAGCAAGGTCGAACCGGATGGTATTTCCGCGTCGTGGAAACGGGGAGCTTTGAAGCCGGGGACTGCCTCGACTTGCTCCATCGTCCTCACCCGGCATGGACGATCGCACGGGTCAATCACGCCACCTATGATCGCACGGTGGCCAGCGACACCCTCGAGGCAATCGCGGGCTTGCCTGAGCTTTCGACCGCGTGGCGACATCAGACATTGGTTGCGGCCAAGGCGCTCAAGGCGCGCCAGGTGGCGGAGCGGTTTCGCCGCTTTGTCATTGTCGAAACCAAGATGGAAAGCGCGGTCATCCGCTCGTTCATACTGGTCCCGGCGGACGGTGCGGGCGTGATCCCTCACGAGCCCGGCCAGCACGTGGCAATCCGCGTGTCGCGCCCCGGGCAAGCGGACGCCGAGTTGCGCCGCTACACCCTTTCGGATCTGGCAAACGGCAAATCCTATCGCATCAGCATAAAAAATCAGGAGGGAGGCGCGGTCTCGCCCTTCCTCCATTCTCTGGCAGCCGGCGGCGAGCTTGAGGTTTCCGCCCCTCAGGGGCGGTTTACGCTTGACCGGACATCCGGCCGGCCGGTGGCGCTGATCTCGGCCGGCGTCGGCATCACCCCAATGATCGCGATGCTCAACGCAGCCGTCATTCAAGACGGCCGCAACGCTGCGATACCGCGGATCTCGTTCTTGCATTGTGCGCGAAACGGGGCCGAGCATGCTTTTGGCGAGCATGTCCGGAGTTTGACCGCAAAGCATGCGCACCTGGTCAGTCGCATCGCCTACACCAGACCGCGCAACGGCCTTGACAACCGACGATACGACACCGCCGGCCGCATCGACTTGTCATTTGTCGAGGCAATCTTGCCGGTGCGGGAGTGCGACTTCTACATTTGCGGACCGGCGCTCTTCATGCGGAGGCTGATCGGCGATCTCCTGGCGGCCGGGGTCCCTGCCGAGCGGATCCGATCGGAGAGGTTCGGCGCCGACCCGACCGTCTCGACGGCGGCGCTCGGCGATCGCCTGGCCGAGCTGAGCCGGTCCGGCGTTCGCATCCCTGTCTCCTTCGCGAGGTTGGGAAAGACCGCCGACTGGACCCCGGACAAAGGCAGCCTCCTCGAATTCGCCGAAGCCCTTGGCGTCCCGGCGCCGTCGGATTGTCGCATGGGGCTGTGCGGACGGTGTTCCACGAGCCTCCTTCAAGGAGACGTGGATCATGGCGGCTCCCTCGGAACGACCCCGCCGGACGGCACTGCCTTGCTGTGCTGCGCCGTCCCGAAGGTCGGGGCGTCCGCGCCCCTTATTCTGGATCTCTGACCGGAGGGGTGGAGGCTCTGGGTAAGTATCCGCCACGACGACCGCCACATACCAGGCGGCCTTCTTGACGGCGATTTCCTCGCACGCCATGCTCACGACCATCGTTCGGTCCCGACAAGGGTGAATGACGCGATCAGCGCAAAATTCAATGAAGCATAAGACGAGCACCGGCCACCATCGGGTGTGGCGAGATCGGGAACACGGCCTCGAATTTCAGCGCGGGCGGCACGTGCTTACCTATGAGTTGATACCGCACTTTCACGATGAATATCAGTTCATGACGGTGGAGTCCGGTGCGCGCGAGATCAGCTTCGGCCGGGATCGGCGGGTTTTCGGACAAGACTTGCTCATCATCGTTAATCCCGGCGTCACCCACAGCACATGCTGCATCGGAGACTTCGGCAGTTCATTTCGGACGATGCATATTCCTGCGTCACTTCTGTCCGAAGCGATCGACCGCCTTGGCGTCAGGGTTGGTTGTGAGCCGCTGTTCCCCGTCGAGATGGAAAATCCCGGCATCTCCCGGTATTTCTCCCATCTCCACACGGCCTACGAAACCATGGTCGATCCGCTCCAGAAAGAGGAATATCTGGTCAATTTCGTCGACATGTTGCTGGACCAGAGTTGATTTGGCCGGGGACGACCGCGGCGCCCCGGCTTGGATGAGGTGACGTTGCGCCGCGTCCGCGACTATATCGAGGCAAATTATTCGCGAACCATCACCCTCGAGGAACTTTCTACGATCGCCGGCGCGAGCAAATTTCATTTCATCCGCAGTTTTGCCAAATCCGTGCACCTGCCGCCGCACGCTTACCACATTCGGGTAAGACTGAAATATGCCAAGCGCCTGTTGGCCGGCGGCATGCCGATCAAGCGGGTCGCGCGACAGACCGGGTTCGCCGACGCCAGCCATTTCGGCCGGCATTTTCTGCAGATCGTGGGATTTACCCCGTCATCCTATCAGCGGATGGTGGCGTCGTCGGCCCGGTGAAACACTGCCGGTCGTCACCTGACAGGGCCGGCCGAAGCCGTAAGCGCGCCGCGGCCGCTTGATGGTGGACAAGATCACCACCGTGCCCAAGGCGAAGATCGGTGCGCGTATCGGGCGTCTTGACGATGAAGATATGGTGCGTCTCAACCGTGCGGTGCTCGTCTTTCTGGGAATGGCGGGCGCGCGTGGGTAACCCCGAGAGCTAGTCCGTGACCGCTATGGCGAAGACCAAGAACACCTCCATGAGCGTGCGGGTCATTGTCGGGCTCTACCGGCAATTCGAGCAGGTCGCCCGCGATTTCGACATTAGCCTAGCCCAGTACCGGATGATGCTGTTTCTGCGCAATGGACCGAAGCGCGCCGGGGCGATCGCGGCGGCGGGCGCCGTGAAGAAGCCGACGGTTTCGGCCATGCTCGGCGCCTTGCGCGAGAAGGGTTGGATCGCGGACACGCCCGATCCGGCCGACGGGCGGGTCGTCGCGGTGTCCCTGACCAACGCGGGCAGGGCGCGCATGGAGGCCTTCGAGGTCGCGCTGGCCAACAGCATCGCGAGGGTCGCGCCGCGCACTGATCTCGCCCGCGTTCACGCCGCGCTCGGTGAACTCTATGCCGGTATGGCGGCAAGCCAGGACCAGCGCCTCAGGGACATCGAGAACAAGCTCCTCGGCTGAGCCCGCTCGGCCTTGACAGCGATCCGGCCTCGCTATATAGTTAGGTCAATCGAACTAACTAAGAGCCAGGACATGGGGCGCTACGAGCTCGTCATCCGGGGAGGGACGCTGGCCGACGGCACGGGATCGCCGCTGAGAGAGGTCGACATCGCGATCGCAGACGGCCGCATCGCTGAAATCGGGGCCGTCAGCGGCTCCGGCCGCGAGGAGATCGCGGCGCGAGGCTTCCTTGTCACGCCCGGCTTCGTCGACATCCACACCCATTACGACGGGCAGGCGATATGGGAGCCGCGTCTTGCGCCCTCGAGTTGGCATGGCGTCACGACCGCGGTGATGGGCAATTGCGGCGTCGGCTTCGCGCCGGTGCGGCCGTGGGATCACGGCCGACTGGTCGAGCTTATGGAGGGCGTAGAGGACATCCCGGGCGCCGCGCTGCATCAGGGGCTGGCCTGGAATTGGGAAAGCTTCGGCGACTATCTCGACGTCCTGGAAACCCGACCGCATGACATCGATCTCGGCGCGCAGCTGCCACATGCCGCGCTGCGGGTCTATGTGATGGGCGAACGCGGCGCGAGGCTCGAACCCGCCACCGTCGAAGACATTGCGCAGATGAGACGGCTCACGGCCGACGCCATGCGTGCCGGCGCGCTCGGCTTTTCCACCTCGCGCACGCGCAATCACCGAACCGCGAAGGGCGATCCGACGCCGTCGCTGAAGGCCAGCGAGGCCGAACTGCGCGGGATCGTCATGGGGCTCGCAGACGCTGGCGCGGGCGCAATCGAGCTGATTTCCGATTGGGCGGACCTTCGGGAAGAATTCGCCATGGTGCGGCGTCTGGTCGAAGCCTCGCGCCGTCCCTTGACGCTGTCGCTGACGCAAAGTCATTTGTCGCCGGAGCGCTGGCGGGCGATTCTGGACCTCATCGGCCGGTCGGCGGCAGAGGGGCTGCCGATCAAGGCGCAGGTCGCCCCGCGTCCCATCGGCACGCTTCTGAGCCTGCAGTCGAGCCTCAATCCCTTCTCTGCGCATCCTTTGTTTCGAACGATAGCGGAGAAGAGCCTCGCCGAGAAAGTGGCGGCGTTTCGCGATCCCGATTTCCGCGCGCGCCTGTTGGCGGAGAGCCCCCCACCGACGGCGCGCGGCGGGCGGTTGCTCAACTTTGCCAAGATATTTCCGCTCGGCGAGCCACCGGATTATGAGCCGGCGCGCGAACGCTCTATCGCCGCGACGGCTGCTCGAATGGGCCGGGAGGCCGCGGAGCTCGCGTGTGAACTGCTTCTGAGAGATGACGGTCGCGCTTTCCTCTTCGCGCCCTTCGCCAACTATGCCGATTACACGCTCGATGCGTGCCGCGAGATGATGGAGAGCCCGCACACCGTGATGGGTTTGGGCGATGGCGGCGCCCATGTCGGTCTTATTTCAGATGCCAGCTTCACGACCTACCTGCTCACCCATTGGGGCCGTGATCGTGGCCACGGACGCCTCGACATCGCGCGGCTCGTCAAGAAGCTCACATCCGACACGGCGCGCTGCGTCGGTCTGTTGGACCGCGGCGTGATCGCCCCAGGGATGAAGGCCGATCTCAACGTCATCGACTTTCACCGCCTGGCCGTCGAGGCACCCGTCATGGCGTTCGACCTGCCGGCCGGAGGCAAGCGCCTGCTGCAGCGCGCGCGCGGCTATGAAGCGACCATCGTCGCCGGCGGGATCGTCTATCGCAACGGCGCGGCCACCGGCGCGTTACGCGGCCGGCTGGTGCGCGGTCCCCAAGCGGCGCCGGCCGTTTGATCTCGCAGAAGGAGAGCCTCCGTGCCATTCACACCGCAAGCGTTGGAACCCCATGTCAACTGGCGCGCATCCGACGTCAGCGATCCAAGGCGATGGACGCTGGCGCTGACCGAGGGCGACCATCGTGACTTGGACCGCGCCCTGCAGCATGCCAAGACGGTCTCGGACGATCTCCTGCACATCGACAGAGACGCCTTTCCGCTCGACGGAGTTGCGGCGAAACTCGCGGCGGCGGAGCGCGAGCTGATCGACGGGCGCGGCTTCATTCGCATCAGCGCTCTCGATGTCCGCCGCTACGGCGATGACGACCTCACGCTGCTCTACTGGGGCATCGGCACGCATCTCGGCGACGCCTGGCCGCAAAACAAGCACGGCCATGTGCTGGGCGACGTGACCGACCAGGGGCGCTCGCGGAACGACCCGACGGCGCGCGGCAACGAAATGGGCCTGATCGGCCTCGACTATCACACCGACGGTGCGGATCTGGTCGGCCTCATGTGTCTGCGCAAGGCGAAGGCCGGCGGCCTCTCCTGCGTCGCCAATGCGGTGGCGATCTACAACGACCTCGTCCGCACGCGCCCTGATCTCGTTGCCGCGCTTAGGGAACCGCTGCCCTGGGATCTTCGCGGCGAGCAGCCGCCGGGCGGCCCCAATTTCTATCGGCGGCGCGTGTTCACCGAGCACGACGGACGCCTGTTCGTCCGCTTCGTGCCGGGCTACATCAAATCCTCCCAGCGTCACCCCGAGGCGCCGCGCCTGTCACCGCTCGTCCTCGAGGCGCTCGACACCGTCAGCCGGATGGCGAACCAACCGGAATTCAATGTCTACATGGACCTTGAGCCGGGCGAGATGCAGTTCATCAACAACTATCACGTGCTGCATGGGCGGACGGCCTATCAGGATGACGTGGCGAACGGGTACAAGCGCCATCTGAAACGGTTGTGGCTTGCGACGCGCTACCTGAGGAGCCGACCGCCGGACTTCGCCAACGGTGCGCGCGGTCATTGGGCAAAGAACCGCTCGATCAGCCGGATCGCTGCGGTGGAGGGCGGCCGCAGCGCGGTCGCACAACGCGAGAAAGCGCCAGGAACGGACGGTTGATCCGAGGTCCCGTCGAGGAGTACACGAGGATTCACCACGGAGGCGCCGCCGTCCCCGCGAAAGCGGGGACCTAGGGCGAGCGACGAGCGGTTGCACCTGGGCCCTGGCTTTCGCCGGGGCGACGGAGACGAGTGGTCAATCTTTCACGCCGTGTTCCGCGGCACATGCGCTTGCCGCGGACCAATAGCTGGGTCTTGGCGCAACCGGCTGCCCTATGCTAGGTTACATGTAACCTTTAGGGTTAGGACATGACCGCTCCGGCACACCGCAAGCCATCGCGCGACAAGGTCCGGGCACACCGCGAACGGCTGCGCCGGCAGGGTCTGCGGCCCATTCAGATCTGGGTCCCTGACGTGCGCGCGCCCTCGTTCAAGGCGAAGGCGCATCGGCAATCTCTCGCCGTCGCCAGGAGCCCGCAGGCCAAGGCGGACCAGGATTTCATCGATGCCGCCTCGGATCTAAGCGGCTTTTGGGACGCGGAATGAAGCGCGGCGAGATTTGGACCGTTGTCGCGGGCACGGGTTATGCCGGCAAGCCGCGTCCCGTCGTGATCCTGCAGGACGATCGCTTCGACGCCACGGACTCGCTTACGATCTGCGCCTTCACCACCGATCCGACCAATGCGCCGCTGTTCCGCTTGCCGATCGAGCCCGACGACATCAACGGGCTTCGAGCGTCGTGCCGCCTCATGGTGGACAAGATCACCACCGTGCCGAAGGCGAAACTCGGCGCGCGCATCGGGCGTCTTGGTGACGAAGACGCCGTGCGCCTCAATCGCGCGGTGCTGGTCTTCCTGGGGATGGCGGGAGCCGAAGCGAAAGGGTAAGGGGGCGGGATGGTTGCCAGCGCCAGCTTTGCCGAGTTTCTGCGCGAGCAGCTCGCTCCGCTCGGCCGCGTCACACTGCGGCGCATGTTCGGCAAGACCGGCGTTTTCTGCGACGGGCTGATGTTCGGGATGGTGACGGACGACACCCTCTACTTCCGGGTTGATGACCATAACCAGGCGGATTTCAAGGAGGCCGCGTCCTTTCCGCCGCTCAGCTACGAGAAGCAGGGCAGCACCATCGAGCCTCTCCTTCTGGCGTGCGCCCGAGCGGTTGTTTGACGAACCTGACGAGCTTGTCACCTGGGCGCGGGCGGCATTGGTGGCGGCGCGCCGGGTCGCGATGAAGAGGGGACGGACAGCCGAGGCGAAAACCAAAGCTTCAGTCAACGAACGGTCGCGCCCCTCCCGTTCGGGGCGAGCGCGAAAATAACTGTCGGAGTTCGTCCAAGCTCAGCCGGAGCAAATCGCGATGAAGTCTCCCGTTGCGGCCGGCAACCCGCATCCTTTGAACACTGAGCAGCCGCGGTGTGGGTTGCG
>CAWBKF010000035.1:0-197051 GCA_963789275.1 uncultured Alphaproteobacteria bacterium | reverse complement strand
GGTGTCCGGCCTGCTCGCCCGTTACGGCGACAGCTGGTGGATGACCACCTGCTGCGATGACTACTACCCTTATGTCGCGGCGTCGCTCAGAGCCGCCGGCGCCTCCAGCGACAAGATCCATCTGGTCGGTGCCGACGCGCCGCCCGCCACCTACGACATGCTGCGCAAGGGCGAATTCGAGGTTGCGACCGTGCCCGAGCCGAGCACGCTCTTCGGATACGAGGCGGTCGACGCGATCGTCCACGCCATGGCCGGCGAAGCGCCCGCGCATTGGGTCCAGCCGACCTTCATCCGCACCCATGACAACATCAACCTGGAAGGCGGCAAGGACAACGAGTTCGTGCCCAGCAACAACTTCGCGTGCCATTATCTGAACATCTGGAAGGGGACGAACAATCCCTGCTGAGGCGATCGCGGCACCGCGCCGCCGATCAAGAGGGGAGCGCCACGCGTGACGGTCGAGCAGCCAATGGCCTTGGAGATTCGCGCACTGACGAAGCGATTCCTCGGCACCTTGGCGCTCGACCGCGTGGACCTCTCGGTCGTTCCCGGCGAGATCCACGCCCTGATCGGCGAGAACGGCGCCGGCAAATCCACCCTGATCAAGATCCTGGCGGGCATCCACGCGCCCGATGGCGGCCAGATCCGGCTCAAGGGCGAACTCGTCCATCCCCACCTCCATCACCTGCCGATCGCCTTCGTGCATCAGGATCTGGGCCTGGTGGACGATCTCAGCGTCGGCGAGAACGTAGCGCTGGTGACCGGCTTTCCCCGGCGCTTCGGGCTCATTGACTGGCGTCGCGTCTGGTCCGCCGCGCGCGACATCTATCTCGCCATGGGTGTCGAGCCGCCGGATCCGCGCACCGCGGTCGGCGCGCTCAACACCGCGAGCAAGGCCATCCTCGGCATCGTGCGGGCGCTGTCGCGGCAGACCGACATCATCGTGCTCGACGAGCCGACGGCCGCGTTGCCCGAGCCCGACGCGGCGCATCTCTTCGAGGTCTTGCGCCGGCTGAGGGCCAAGGGCACCAGCATTATCTACGTCACCCATCGCCTGAACGAGCTCTTCGGCCTCGCCGATCGCGTGACCGTGCTGCGCGACGGGCGCCGGGTGCGCTCCGCCGCCATCGCGGAGGTCACGCCGGCCGCGCTGGTGCACGACATGCTGGGGCGCGACGTGGAGTTCGCCCATGCGCCGCAATCGGCGGCGCGCACCGCCCAATCCATGCTTGAGGTGCAGGAGCTTCGCGTGCGCGGCCTGGGGCCGCTCAGTTTCCAGATCGCGGCCGGCGAGATCGTCGGGCTGATCGGGCTCAGAGGGGCCGGCCAGGCTCTGGTCGGCCGCACCGTGTTCGGCGCGCTGCGCCCCGACGCCGGCCAGATACGCCTTGCCGGCACGCCGCTGCCGGCCGGCGATGGTATCCGCGACCGGATGGCGCGCGGCATCGCGCTTCTCGCTGCCGACCGCGGGCGGGAGAGCTCGCTGTCCGGCATGTCGGTGGCCGAGAACTTCTTCCCCAATGCCCGCCTCCTCGGCTGGTCGCCCTGGCGCGTGATGTCGCCGGCCCGGGAGCGTCGCGCGGCGGCCCAGAGGATGGCGCTCTTCGACGTCAGGCCGCGCGATCCGGCGGCGCTGATCGACTGGCTCAGCGGCGGCAACCAGCAGAAGGTGTTCGTCGGCCGTTGGCTTGAATCCGGGGCGCGCCTCTTCATCATGGAAGAGCCGACTGCGGGCGTGGATGTGGGGGCCAAGTTCGCCCTTCACCAGCTGCTGCGCAGCGCCGCTCAGGCGGGGGCGGCGATCATGGTGGTATCCTCCGATTTCGAAGAGGTCGCGAGCCTCTGCGATCGGGCCCTGGTTCTCGGCCGAGGACGCATCGCGGGGGAACTGGAGGGCGCGCGGCTGACCGTGGCGAATCTGACGGCGCGCTCCTCGCTCGGCCATGCGCGCGTCGAGGAGGTCGGGTGAGGGGCATGGAGGCAAGCGACACGACAGAGCAGGTCGTCGAGACGCGCGGCGAGGGACGCGCCGGCTCGCGGCAGGCGGCACGCCATCGTCGGCTCTCGGAACTGCTGGCGACCTACGGGCTGGCCGTGGTCTTCGTGCTGGTGATGGTGATCTTCGGCCTGCTCCGCCCGAGCACCTTCTTCAGCTCGATCAACATAAACACCATCCTGGTGGGGCAGTCGGTCACAGCCATGCTGGCGCTGGCCGAGATGGTGCCGCTCGCGACCCGGCAGTTCGATCTCTCGGTGGGCTTCCATCTCGGCATGGCGCAGGTGCTGGTCGTCGGCTTCCAGGTGCAGGAAGGGCTTTCCTGGCCGGTGGCGGCGATGGCGATCCTGGCGATCGGCGTGCTGGTCGGCGTCATCAACGGGCTGCTGGTGACGCGCTTTCGCATCGATTCCTTCATCGCCACCATGGGGGTTGGAACCCTGCTGCTCGGCGTCGCCAACTGGTACAGCGGCGGCCAGCAGATCGTCGGCTCCGACCTGCCCGACAGCTTCACCAACCTGACCGCGATCTATCATCATGTCCCGCTGCCGGCGCTCTACGTGGCGCTGGCCGCGGCTCTCCTCTGGATCCTCACCGAGCGTCTGCCCGTCGGGCGAAGCCTCTATGTGATCGGCGCCAGCCCGCGCGCCGCCGAGCTGGTTGGGCTGCGGGTCGACCGCCACGTGCTCGCGGCCTTTGCCGTGTCGGGCCTTCTCAGCGCCCTTGCCGGCATCATGCTGGGCAGCATCCTTCAGACCGGCACGCCTTCGGTCGGGCCCGAATATCTGCTGCCCGCCTTCGCGGCCACCTTGCTCGGCGCCACCTCGATCCATCCCGGCCGGGTCAATGTGCTCGGAACCTTGCTGGCGGTGCTCATCCTCGCCTTCTCCTTCTCCGGCGTGCAGCAGCTCGGCGCCGCCTTCTACGTCCAATATTTCTTCAACGGCGGCATCCTCATCGTCGCGGTCGGCCTCTCGGTCTATGCCGCCGCCCGGCGCCAGCGCGCAGCGGTCGCCGAGAACGACAAGCCGCAATAGCCTATCGGCAGGAGAGTCGAACCATGGAACCGTTCGAGGTCCTCGATCCGCGCTTCCGCCAATACACGATCCCGATCGTCTGGCTCGAGAAGCTCCACGGCGGCATGCGTTGGGCCGAGGGGCCGGTCTATTTCGCCGATATGCGCTGTCTCGTATGGAGCGACCTCCCGAGCAACCGCATGCTGCGCTGGGACGAGGAGACGGGCCAGGTCACGACCTTCCGGACGCCCTCCAATTTCTCGAACGGCAATACCCGCGATCGCGAGGGGCGGCTGGTTACCTGCGAGCATCAGACGCGGCGGGTGACGCGGACCGAGCATGACGGCCGGATCACGGTCGTCGTCGACAAGTACGACGGCAAGCGGCTCAACTCGCCCAACGACATCGTCGTCAAGTCGGATGGCACGATCTGGTTCACCGACCCGACCTACGGCATCAGCGCCGACTACGAAGGCGGCAAGGCCGAGAGCGAGATCGGGAGCTGCAACGTCTATCGCTTCGATCCCGCCCGCGGCAGCCTGAGCGTCGCGGTCGACGATTTCTCGCGGCCCAACGGGCTGGCCTTCTCGCCCGACGAGAAGACGCTCTACATCGCCGATTCCGGCTTCTGGCCGGATCCGACGAAACCACATCACATCCGCGCCTTCGAGGTGGGCGAGGATGGCAGGCTGCGCAAGAGCCGCGTTCTCGCCGAGGTCTCGCCCGGCATTCCCGATGGCTTCCGCATCGACATGGACGGCAACATCTGGACCAGTGCCGGCGACGGCGTCCACTGCATCACGCCCGGAGGCGACTACATCGGCCGCATTCCGATCCCGGAGAAGTGCGCCAATGTCGTGTTCGGCGGACCGCAGCGCAACCGGCTGTTCATTTGCGGCCACACCTCGCTCTATTCGATCTACGTCAACACGCGCGGCGCGCAATTGCCATGATCAGCGGCGACGGCGCGGCCCGTCCTGGGGACCATCCAAAGTGAGCCACATCGCCATCGTCGGTTGCGGCTTGGTGGGCCGTTCCTGGGCGATCGTCTTCGCGCGTGCGGGCCGCGACGTCCGGCTTTGGGACGCGGCGGCGGGGGCCGCAGAGGCCGCAATCGCCGCCATCCGGCGCAACCTCGCTGATCTGGCAGCCGCGGGGCTGATCGCCGACCCGGCTCAGATCCTCGAGCGCATCCAAGTCGCGGCGAACCTGCCGGCGGCGCTCGCCGGAGCGGAGTATGTGCAGGAAAGCGTGTTCGAGGTGCTTGAGGCCAAGCGCCAGATCTTCCGCGCGATCGATGCCTGTGTCGATCCGGAGACTGCGATCGGCAGCTCTTCCTCCGGCATCCCCGCTTCGGCTTTCACCGAGGATATCGCTTGCCGCGCGCGATGCCTGGTCGCCCATCCGGTGAACCCGCCCTATCTGGTGCCTGTCGTCGAGCTGGCGCCGGCGCCATGGACGGACCCGACAACGGTCAAGGCCGTGCGCGCCCTCATGGAGGCCGTCGGGCAGGCACCGGTCGAGCTGACGCGCGAGATCGAGGGATTCCTCGTCAACCGCCTGCAGGGCGTGTTGCTGATGGAGGCGTGGCGGCTGGTGGAGGAGGGCTACGCGACGGTGGCCGATATCGACCGCACGGTGTCGCAAGGGCTGGGGCTGCGCTGGAGCTTCATGGGGCCCTTCGAGACCATCGACCTCAACGCTCCCGGCGGCGTCGCCGATTATGCGCGTCGGCTCGGCGCCCTCTATTGCCGCATCGCCGCCTCGCGCGAGAGCCACCGGCCCTGGAGCGCCGAGCTCATCGCCGATGTCGAGCGGCAGCGGCGCGAGATTCTGCCGCAAGGCGAGCTGGGCCGGCGCGGGGAGTGGCGTGACCGCCGGCTCATGGCGTTGGCCGCGCACAAGCGCGACGCGGAGCCCTAGAGAGACCGGCCGGCAGCCGCAATCTCAAGGGCGCAACTCCAGGCTCATAACGTGAAGGTCGCAGGTTCAGCCGTGGATTGGAACCTAAGCCGCTGGTCTCAGGCGGGGTATCCTGGCCCGAATTACCTGCAAGTAACGCTGGTTGCACTCCCCCGCAACCAGCATCAACTTCACTCTCCAGCGCGCCAGCGTCGGAGAGTTTTTGTTTGCGCGAACCGCTCTCGCACATGCCGAGGATTGACGCGAGGTCGCGAGGTCGCCGTAGAACTCGAGCTCGCTGACCTTGCGCCGATAGAGCTCGGGGAGATTCGGATGAAGCTCGATGGGTGCCACCTCCGGCGCGGCGGTCAGCACGGCGGCAAGCTCGGCCTTGCGCAGCTCGAGCGCCTGCATGCGCTCCTTCAGTGCCGGCGAGTACATGCCGTCCTCGATCGCTTTCAGCACGCCAGCCACCTAGTACGCCGTGTCCATCGCGCGGCCGGATCAAGGCATCGGCGAGCGGCCGCGACCTATTCGTAGGGTTCCCAAAGCTCGACCACCCGAAGGACCGTCACATCTGATTCGTCAGCCGCCTCGCACAGCTGGCGATGTGCATCCAAGACCCTCGATGGCTCAAGGTTGGCGCAGACGGCTATCTCGGAAAGGGCCGCGTCGCTCAGCCGCTCGTCTTCGGATGATCTGGCCGAATGCACGAGAACCTCCTCGACGACCTCGCGGCTCAGGCGTGGCGGAAGGGACGATTGAGGCCGCGCGGCTTTCTTGACGGGAGCCTTGCCGGAGGTGCCTCGGCTCGAACGCTTCGCCGGCCGCTTTGCTGCCGTCGTCTTCCGCTTGGCCTTCCTTGCCTTCGTGTTGGTCTTGCGCGGCATGACAATCCTCCTACAACAGGCGCCAGTGGTTTCGCGGATGGGCTATTTCCGTCAATAAGCACGCTGCCGAGCGATATTGTTTTCAAAAGAATACTATAGCTTTAGGTCCGGTGCCATGGATGGAAATGAACCGGCTCTCGCCAGCGTTCTCCAATTGGTGTCGCCGGAAGGAGCGCATCACGGCGATGGCGGATCCGGCGGCGTAAGCGCGCTCGCGTCGGCATCCTGCTCGGTTGAGTCTGCGTCTCGTCACGGGTGTTTGATTTGGATCAAGGCACCGCGTCCTCCTTGGAAGTAGGTTGCATTGTTGATCTGCGCGCCTCCTCGGACGGCGCGCGGTGCTCAACCCGAACAATGGAGTGCGACCTCATGGCCCAGACGACGATTGACGTGAAGAGAAGCGACAGAACGACGACGCCTGCGCCCATGCCGCCGGCAGGGGCTGACATGTGGCAATCCTTCCGCAACGACATGCAGCGGCTCTTCGATCAATTCTGGGGCCGCGGCTTTTCGCCGTCATTGCCCCGCGTGTTCGATGTCGAGCCGATGAGGCGGCTGTGGCCTTCCGTCGGTTTCGCGTCGCCGGCGGTGGATTTCGCTGAGGACGACAGGGCATACCACATTACGGCGGAGTTGCCGGGCATGAGCGAGAAGGATATCGACGTCAGCCTTTCCGGTGACACGCTGACGATCAAAGGCGAAAAACGCGACGAGAGGGAAGAGAAAGCGAAGAACTACTACCTGTCGGAGCGTAGTTACGGCTCGTTCCTGCGCTCGTTCACCTTGCCCGACGGCATCGACCGCAACAAGATCGACGCGTCCTTCGCCGCAGGCGTGCTCACGCTCACCCTGCCGAAGACGCCGGAAGCGGTGCAGCAGCAGAAGAAAATCGAAGTGAAGGCGAAATAGCCGAGGCGAGGCGGTGGTGACCTGTGCACCATCGCCTCCTCTCGCTCGTGATTGCAAGGCACGAGGTGACGCCCTGCGCTTTGGGCGTGACAGGTGGAGGACGCGATGAAAGTGCGCGACGCGATGTCCAGGGACGCGGAGACAGTGCGTTCCAGTCAGCCGATCCAGGAGGTCGCCGCGCGCATGGATCGTCAAGGCATCGGCTACTTCCCGGTCTGCGACCGGGGTCGCCTGGTCGGAATCATCACCGATCGCGACATCACCTGCCGCCTTGTCGCCGATGGCCGCGAGCCGGCTGTCACCAAGGTCCACGACATCATGTCGAAGGGCGTCGCATACTGCTTCGATGATGACACTCTGGAAGCTGCCGCTCAGTTGATGCAGCAAAATCGTATCCGCCGTATCCCGGTCGTCGACCGTCAAGAGCACCTCGTCGGCGTCCTTTCCCTCACCGATCTGGTGCGATGGATTCCAAGCCGACTGACGGTGGAGCTGCTGGAAGCCGTCTCGCGGGAAGCCCCGCTCAGCGTCACGATCAACCCCACGGCGCAGCTGGAATAGCTGCACCGAGTTCCTCCAGCGCCGCCATCGCGAGCATCTAGTGCTCGCGGGGACGGTTGCGGCTATGACGCAGATCAAAGGAATTTGATTGTCGCACTTGCTGTCGTCAAATCCGCGACGCGGATGAGCTTGACTAAGGCAGGTGCCGGATGAAGAAAACTGCAGGGCATTTATCCACAGGATAAAAGCCTGTCTTCCCACTTAGCCGTGTCAGGTGTAGATTATTTCACCGGCAATCGGGCCCCTCGGGGTTGCCGCTTGAGATGCAGGTTTGCATCCAGCAAGAGAGGCCGGCGCGTGCCTCCTGCCCAGCAAGCTTGGGAGGAGGTGACATGCGGCTAACACCAGCGGAATTGCGCGAGCAATCGGACCTGTACCGACAAGCGGCAGAGAAGGAAACCACGCTGGAGATCAAACGCAGGCTTGCCAGCCATGCGCTCGCGTTGGCCCAACTTGCCGAAAGGATCAAACGGGACAAGTTCGTGACTGAATCGAACATCGAGCGGTATCGACGCATGCTCACCCAAGTGCCCGATGCGTCGCAGCGGATCACCATCGAAATGGCGTTGCAGGCGGAGGAGGCGAAGCTGGCTGGCCCAGCGGCCGCCGGAAGCAGTTGATTGAGAGCTGGTCCATTTGCCGCGATCACGACAGGCATAACCGCCATCGGCCGCCAAAGCTCGTCGCGTGGCGCCTCGGTCCGGGGATCCAGTCTGCGCTACATTCCTAGCTCCAACTCAAGCGCCGGCTCTTTCTTTCTCTCGGGAATCTCGGTCATCGTCACCTCGGTAAGCAGCAGGACGCTGGCTACGGATACCGCGTTCTCCAGCCCGATGCGCACCACCTTGGTCGGGTCGACGATGCCGGCTTCGACCAGATCGACGTACTCATTGCGCGCAGCGTCGAAGCCAAGATTGCCGGTGCCGGCGAGCATGCGCGCAACGACGACGCCGCCATCGACGGCCGAGTTTTCGGCGATCTGGCGGGTCGGCGCTTCGAGTGCGCGCTTCAGGATCTGAACTCCCGTCCGCTCGTCGCCGCCGCACTTTGCCTCTTCCCGCGCCACCGCGTCGATGCAGCGCAGCAGCGCCAACCCCCCGCCAGGAACGATGCCTTCTGCCACCGCCGCCTTGGTAGCGCTGATCGCATCGTCGAGCGCTTCCTTTCTTGCCTTCATTTCGGCCTCGGAGGGAGCGCCCACGCGAATCACGGCGACGCCGCCGGCGAGCTTTGCCAAGCGCTCTTGCAGCTTTTCGCGGTCGTAGTCCGACGTTGTCTCCTCGATCTGCTGCCGGATCTGCTTGCAGCGCGCCTCGATCTCCTCCTTCTTTCCGGCGCCGCTCACAATGGTGGTCTCCTCCTCTGGTGATGACCACTTTCTTCGCCTTGCCGAGCATATCGACGCTGACATTCTCGAGCTTGACGCCAAGTTCCTCGCAGATCATCTGGCCGCCCGTCAGCACTGCAATGTCCTCGAGCATCGCCTTGCGCCGATCGCCGAAGCCGGGCGCCTTGACGGCAGCGACCTTCAAGCCGCCGCGGAGCTTGTTCACCACGAGCGTAGCGAGCGCCTCGCCTTCGACATCCTCCGCCACAATGAGCAGCGGCCGTCCAGATTGAACGACGGCTTCCAGCAACGGCAGCATCGCCTGAAGCCCCGATAGCCTCTTCTCGTGAATCAGAATGTAGGGATCCTCGAGTTCGGCGATCATCTTTTCCACGTTGGTCACGAAATAGGGTGATATATATCCGTGGTCGAACTGCATACCTTCGACCACGTCAAGAACCGTTTCCGTCGTTTTTGATTCCTCGACGGTGATCACGCCCTCGCCACCGACTTTTTCCATCGCTTCGGCGACGAGGTCGCCGATCGAGGGATCGTTGTGCGCCGAGATCGTCGCCACCTGCGCCTTCTCTTTGCGCGTCTTGACCGGGCGAGACATCGTCCGCAAAGCGTCGATGGCGGCCTTTGCGGCGACATCCATGCCGCGCTTGAGGTCGATTGCGCTGGCGCCGGCGACGACGTTGCGGAGACCGTCGGCGAAGATCGCATGCGCCAGAACTGTCGATGTGCTGGTGCCGTCGCCAACGCTCTCGCCTGTCTTCTCAGCGGCCTGCCGGAGCATCTGCGCGCCGAGATTTTCTTCGGGATCCCTCAGATCGAATTCCTTGGCGATCGTCATGCCATCGTTGCAGACGATTGGCGTCCCCCAATTCTTCTGGATGAGCACCGATTTTGATTTTGGGCCCAATGTGACACGCACGGCGTCACACAGCAGCGTGGCGCCGCGCAGGATCTTCTCGCGGGCCGCGGAACGGAAGAGGACCTGCTTATGGGCCATTGAGCGTCCTCGCTTCAGTTGTGGGCTTCGGTCGTGGCTTCGTTTTCGGCAGCGTGGTATCTCGACCCAAGAGGCTTTATCGACTGGGAGATCGGTACGACCTACCTCCGAATATCGGGATTCCGCGAGGCGAAAGCATCCTAGCCAAGGCCGCGCGCATGTCGTTGATCTGAATCAAGGGAGATGGCAGCACTCTGGTATAGCTGCGAAGATAGCGCCGCCTGAGGAGCGCTGAGCCACCGGCGCGGTCGCGCGCCCTCCTCGCAATCGTCGCCGCAGCCCGTAAAGCAGGAGTTTCTAGCCGCGGTTGTGCTCGCCGTCGGCGTCGGCGCCTGGCGCCAAGACGACGTAGTGCCGCTTGCCGCCCCGGTTGATCAGCAGCACCACGCCGCCGCCCTTCCCCGGCGTCGCGTCGCGCAATTTCTTCGCCACTTGCTGCGGCGTCGCCGCCGGTTGATTGTCGATGGACTGGATGACGTCGCCCGGCAGCAGGTCGAGTTCGGCAAAAGGGCTGTCATCGGCAATCTCGGTCACCATCACGCCCTTGGCGGTCTTGGGCAGGTCGAGCCCCTCGCGCAACTCATCGGTGAGCGGCGTCAGGCCGAGACCCAGCGCGCTCGCGCGCTCGGCCGGCCGCCTGGGCGCCTTGGCGGCCTCAGCCGTCTGCCGCGTCTCGGGCAGCGGGCCGATGGCCACCGGGAGCGAGAGCGCCTTGCGCTCACGCCAGATCTCGAGCGTGACCGCGCGTCCTGCCGTGGTCTCGGCGACGGCGCGCTGCAGGTCGCGCAGCTTGGCGATGGCGCGGCCGTCGTACGACAGGATGACATCGCCCTGCCGGACACCGGCCTTGGCGGCCGGCCCGCCCTCGACCATGTCGACCACGAGCGCGCCGACGGCCTCGCTCAAGCCGAAGCTTCTGGCGATCTCGGGGGTGACCTCTTGAATGTCGACGCCGAGCCAGCCGCGCTCGACCTTGCCGCGCTCGCGCAGCTGCGCGATGACCGGTCGCGCCTGAGTCGACGGGATGGCAAAGCCGACGCCAACGGAGCCGCCGCTGGGCGAATAGATCGCCGTGTTGATGCCGATCACCTCGCCGGCGAGATTAACCGTCGGACCGCCGGAGTTACCGCGGTTGAGCGAGGCGTCGATCTGTAGAAAATCGTCATAGGGCCCGGAATGGATGTCGCGGCCGCGGGCGGAAACGACGCCGAAGCTGATGGTGCCACCGAGGCCGAACGGATTGCCCACGGCCATCACCCAATCGCCGACCTCGAGCCTGTCGCTGTCGCCCCAGTCCAAGGCCGGAAGCGGCTCCTTGGCCTCGATCTTGAGCAGCGCCAGATCGGTGATCGGGTCACGTCCGACGACCTTGGCCGCGTGTCGGCTGTCGTCTTGCAGGACCACGCTCACTCTGACGGCCTTGGCGATGACGTGGTCATTGGTCACGACGTAGCCGGTGGGATCGATGATGAAGCCCGATCCCAGCGCGATACGCCGCTGATTGGGCAGGGTCGGCAGGCCGCCTTGGCCCCGCTGCTCGAAGAAGCGACGCAGGAAGTCGTCGAACGGCGTCACCGGCGCGCCCGGCATTCGCTCCGGGCTCGTCGCGTCGTCCTCGTCCTCGCTCGCCGACGCCGCCCTCTCAAACACGGCGACGGTCACGACCGCCGGCATCACTCGCTTGACCAGCGGAGCAAAGCTCGGCATCGCCGCCATCGCTTGTGGCTGCGGCCCTTTGCTCTCGGCGCCGGCCACGCCCATTGTCACGAGCAGGAGGCAAAGTCCGGCGAGCGGAGCCGCGGCTCGCCAGAAGGATAAGATCCGCCGGGCTCGACGCCGATGCAAAAAGATCATCCACCTGCCTTTCCGCCGAAGCGATGCTCGCATCACGTAGCGCCTCCTTGCGGTACCGGCATTGACCCAAATCATCTGGCAGTTGCGAGTCCTGCCGGGTCCGACCATGTCAGCCTGCCAGTGCTCACTCGGAGCCTGACCTCCGACGGCGCAGCGCGCCATCCATGACGATCAAAGAGGCCATGCGCCGTCGCGGATCCTCTCAGTATCTCGCGCGGGCATGTTCGCACGCGATCATCGCGCATAGACCCCGATCAGCTCGGCTGTGGCGAGCGCATGGGCCCTGGCGGCGTTCTCGACATTGCGGCAATGCGCGCTCACCGGCACATCGAGCTGCTCGACATCAAGCGCGTAAAGGGTGAAATGATAGTGATGCCGGCCATGGCCGTGCGGCGGGCAGGGCCCGCCATAGCCCCTCTTTGCAAAATCATTGATGGCTTGGCGCATCGCGGGACTGCCGGGCCGGCAGTGTTCTTGAAGCGCGTCGACGATGCGCGCGATGTCCAGAGCGGCCCAGTGGTACCAGGGGCCCGACGGCGCGTCGGGGTCGCGACAGACGATGGCGAAACTGCGCGTCCCCGGCGGAGCACCAGACCAGGCCAGCGGTGGCGACAGGTTCTCGCCATCGCAAGTGAAGCGGGCAGGGATCTCGCCGCCATTTGCGAAGGCGGCACTCGTCAATCGCATCGTCATCGGGCAAGCCTCTCCAGGGCGTCGGCCGTCACGTGTCGCGCCTCTCGATGAGGAGCGGCGGCCGGATCTCATCCCAATCCGGCACCGTTGCCGCCCATGTCCGAATGGCGGCGCCCTCGTCTGCCGTGACGCATAGTTCCTCCGCCCCGAGGGGCTCGAGCATCGGGGCCAGCGCCACAGGCGCGTCGAAGCGCCCTCTTGCAAAGTCCCACCACACCGAGGAGACGCGCTCGGGGTTGATCCTGATCCGGCACGTTGGCGCCAGCGGCGGCATCATTCCCATAGAGGCTCCTCTCGTTCGCCGGCACGCTCGATCCCCGGCAGGAGATCACGCAACCATTGCCGCGTCGCCGGGTGTATGGCGTAGGTGTCCTTGCTGCGAACAAAGCAACAAAGGCGAAGGCCCGGCTGCCCCGCCGCTTCCGCGGCAAGCCGGTTAAGCACAGCGGCATACCGGCTGAGGCGCGATCGCTCGCCCGTCGGAAGCGCCGCGGCGAGCCTTCGTCGGGTGGCCGGCTTCCCGGTATCGTCGTAGGCAAGACGGTCGAGAAGCGCGCGCAACGGCTTTCCAAGCCGATGGAAACTGATGTCGCGCAGCAGCGCTGCCACCTGCCGCCGCTCGAGCGGCGATGCCGCCGTTTTGCTCTCGACTGCCCGCGAACCATGCGGTCGCCGGCCTTGCGATCGGGGGCGGCCCTCAAGATAGAGCAGCAATTGATGGCGCAGCTTCGGGGGCATGGCATCGAGATCGGACCGGGTAAGCGTCAGCTCCATATCCCATGACCGCCGGCGGCCCATGGCAGACTTGCCGGTTGATGATGGGCTGACATGCCGATTACTGGACATTGCGTGACGACGGCTGAAGCCACAGCGCGCGGACCTCACGTGGCAGGGAATGGGTGATCTTCTCGATCTCGCCCGGCGAGACGTGCATCGTAACGACATCGAAGACGACCCGCGCGACACGTTCGGCATCGGACAGCTCAAGATGCTCGCGCAGCTCGTGGCGAACGGCCTCGAGAAAGCCGCGTCTTTGCCGTTCGCCCGTCAAAGTCGAGGCCGGATTCCAGCCTTCATAATAGATGCCGCGTACCAGCATCGGCAGCTGAGCGCCGAATGACGCCACTTGATCGGTGGCGAGCAGATCCCGCAATCCATGAAGCGTGGCGCGCAACGCGGCGTAGGCGGCGCGGTCGTCGTCGAGGCCAAGGCCCTCCTTGATGTCCCGCAGCCACTCGTGGGTCTTCTGGATCGTAGAATCCAGCACACTGTCCTTGGCCATTTGAACCCTCCTGAACACAAGACGATGAAGCAGCGGGGGATCGACCAAACATGTTTGAAACCTATGCATGGATGCAGTGAAATGGCGTTGATGCAGATCAAGGTGAGCGCATCGCAGGCGGGCCAACCCATCACGTGCCCTTTACCCAGCGCATCGGGTGACCGATCGGGTCGGTCGCTCGCTTGATCTGAATCAATTCGCCAGAGCGGGCATTGCGGTACTGAGTATTCGTCGGCGGCGGATGCCGGCGTTGGGCCCCGCCAAGCTCGTCAGACTCTATCTTGAGCGCCAAAAGGAAGTGTGTCCGGATAGAGCCAGCCTCCGTTGGAAGGGAGTGCCCGCATGGCGCCAATGAAAGCACTCATCGTCTACTACTCGCGCTCGGGAACGACACGCATGCTGGCGACGGCGATATCGCACACGCTTCACTGCGATATCGAGGAGATCCGCGACACGAGAAGTCGTAGAGGTATCCTCGGCTACGTTCAATCGCTTATCGAGGCGTTTCTTCGGCGTCCCTCGACAATCGAATCCGCCGAGCGCGACCCCGGGTCCTATGATCTAGTAATCATCGGCACGCCGGTTTGGGCAGGCTCGATGTCTTCGCCCGTCAGGTCATATCTGATGGCCAATAAGGCGCGCCTGCGCGAAGCGGCTTTTTTCTGCACTCTTGGCGGCCGCGGCAGCGAGAGCGCCTTCGCTCAGATGCGGGAACTCGCGGGAAAGGTGCCTTGCGCGCGCTGCGCGGTCACGGCAAGCGCGGTGAGGTCGGGCCGCTACGGCGCGGACGTTGCACGATTCGCCAAAGAGCTCGAGACGACCTCAACCGTCCGAGATCAAAAAGTCGCCGCGGCTGCTCCGGCATAAGAGTGGAGGGCCCGAGCAACCGGCCGGTGGGTGATGACAGGGCGCTCGTAACGGCCAACGCTGCAACATCGCGGCGCAGCAGCATAATTTCGGCCAAGCGAGCATTACGAGCCGCATCCGCTTCAGCAGAGCGGCTTCGAAATCTGCTCCTGCACACGCCGCCCATGTCCGACTGGGATCAAAGGGCTGCGGGATAGGAGGAGCGTACGATGAAGCTGGACCGGAATGTGGAGATCGCGAAGCGAGCCTACGCCATTTGGGAGGTGGAAGGCCGTCCCAACGGGCGGCAGATCGAGCATTGGCTCCGCGCGGAGGCCGAGCTCGGCGTGGCAGAGCCGTCCAAACCGCGCCGATACCGCTCCGATCGCGCACGGCGCCCCGAATGAACGCGTTTTCCCCCGTGGCTCATTGCATCCGAGCGAGCGCCGCCAGCAGATTTGCGCGGCTTACGATGCCGACCATGCGGCCCTTCTTTAGCACCGGGACCCGTTTGATGGCCTTGCGCTGCAGGAGCTCTGCAATGATCGTGATCGGCGTCTCTTCATCCACGGTCACGACACCGCTGCTCATCACATCTTTCGCGCGGAGACCGTGCCGCGCGACATAGTTGCGGAACTCTTCGTGCGTGACCGAGCTCTTCTCGATGATATCGAGCCACCATGATCGACGCTTTCCATCGGTCGGTGCGGTATGGGCCACAAGGTCACCCTCGCTGACCATTCCGACGAGATCGCCCGACTCACCGATCACGGGCACCGCGCTGATGCCGTGATCGAGTAGGACTCTGGCGATCTCTCGGACCGGCGTTTCGTCCATCACGTAGATGGCGGGCGACGACATGATGTCCGCAGCCTTCGCCGCCAGCCTCCCTTTCGCCGACCGATCATGCCATCCTCGACTTCAGCCGGCTGGTCTTGCCATGGATGACGGACCGACCATATCCGGCACATTGGACGATCCGCGAGGCGCCGAACCTCACTTGTCACGCGCGGCGCCACCGGATGCTCGTTCCAAAAAATGCAGTTGCAGCACGAGATCGCCTTCTGCGATCACGGCGCCATCGGACAGCATGATGGTGCGGCTGCAGGAACCTTTGCCGCGCATTGCCCGAAGGTCATTGATCTTGATCAATGTGCCCTGCCCCTAATCATCCAATATATTAAACGTGTAGGAAAGCGAGGACCAATGGTGTCGGAGCCGGCGGCTAATCGTACCCTCCTTGCAGACCTCTATCCGCGGATCGTCAAGCCACGCGGGATGCCGGGTGTGCCCCCCAACCTGCCCGACTACCAGCAGGTCTGCAGCGGGTTCACATGGGGAACAGCGCGCGCGTTGCTGGACGGCCTGCCCGGCGGTCGAGGTCTGAATATCGCGCATGAAGCCGTCGATCGTCATGCCATCGGATCACGCGCCGATCGTGACGCATTACGCTGGATCGGGCGTGCTGGTGGCCGGCGAATCCTCACCTACCGCGACATGAAGGCCGCGACCAGCCGGTTCGCCAATGCGCTTCGCAGCCTTGGCACACGAGAAGGCGACAGCGTGTTCGTCCTGGCCGGTCGAATCCCCGAGCTTTACATCGCGGTGCTCGGCGCTCTGAAGGCGAAATGTGTCGTTTCGCCACTATTCTCAGCTTTTGGTCCGGAGCCGATCGCGACCAGGCTCGCCATCGGCGAAGGCCGCGTTCTGGTGACCACCGAACCGCTGTATCGCCGTAAAGTGGCGGCGCTCCGTTCCCGCCTGCCGAAGCTTGAGCACGTCATCTTGGTGTCCGAGGAGGGCGAGGCGTCGACCGAGGTGCCCGGCACTCTCGACTGGCGTCAGCTTCTGGACCCGCAAAACCCCGATTTCACTATTCCGCCGACCGACCCCGAGGATCGTGCCCTGCTGCACTTCACCAGCGGAACGACCGGCCGGCCGAAAGGTGCCATTCATGTGCATGAAGCCGTAGTGACACATCACATCACCGGCCGTTACGCGCTCGACCTGCATGACGACGACATCTTCTGGTGCACGGCCGACCCCGGCTGGGTCACCGGAACGAGTTACGGCATCATCGCGCCGCTGACCAATGGCGTGACAAGCGTGGTCGCCGAGGCGGAGTTCGACGCCGGGACTTGGTACGACATCCTGCAGCGCGAACGTGTCACCGTTTGGTACACCGCGCCCACAGCGATCCGTATGATGATGAAGCTGGGCACTGACGCGGTGCGCGGCTTCGACCTTTCTTCCCTTCGGTTCCTTGCCAGCGTGGGCGAGCCACTGAACCCCGAAGCTGTGGTCTGGGGACAGCAGGCGTTCGGTCGTCCGTTTCACGACAACTGGTGGCAGACCGAGACCGGTGGCATCATGATCGCCAACTTCGTCGCGATGGACGTGAAGCCCGGCTCGATGGGGAAGCCGCTGCCGGGCATCGAGGCGGCCATCGTGCAGCGTAATGCCGACGGCAGCGTCACACCAATCGAAAAACCGATGGTGGAAGGCGAGCTCGCGCTCAAAGCCGGATGGCCGTCGATGATGCGTGGTTACCTCAGCGAGGAGGAGCGCTATCGCAAGTGCTTCATCGGCCCGTGGTACCTCACCGGCGACCTCGCAATGTGCGACGCCGACGGTTATTACTGGTTCGTCGGTCGCGCCGATGACGTGATCAAGTCCTCCGGCCACCTGATCGGGCCGTTCGAGGTCGAGAGCGCGTTGATGGAGCATCCCGCCGTCGCCGAGGCCGGGGTGATCGGCAAGCCGGACCCGATGGCCGGCGAGATCGTCAAGGCGTTCGTTGCATTAAACCCCGGCTTCTCGCCCTCCGAGGCATTACGCCGCGAACTGCTCGGCCATGCCCGCAAACGGCTCGGCGCCGTGGTCGCCCCGAAGGAGATCGACTTCAGTCCCGGCCTGCCGCGCACGCGCAGCGGTAAGATCATGCGCCGCCTGCTCAAGGCGCGCGAGCTGGGCCTGCCGGAGGGCGATCTTTCTACACTGGAAGGTGACGCACGATGAGCGACAAGGTGCGTCTCGACCACGCGCATGTGCGTCATCTTCTCGCGTCCATGCTGCGTATCCGCCGCTTCGAAGAGAAGTGCTTCGAGCTCTATCAGAGCGAAAAAATTCGTGGCTTCATGCATCTCTACGATGGGGAAGAGGCGGTCTCGGTCGGCGTTATCGAGGCGTTGCAGCCGGAGGATGGCATCGTCGCCACCTACCGCGAACACGGCCAGGCGCTGGCGCGCGGTGTCGGAATGAACGTGCTGATGGCCGAGCTCTACGGCAAGCAGGAAGGTTGCTGCCGCGGGCGCGGCGGCTCAATGCATGTCTTCGACCGCGCAACGCGCTTTTATGGTGGCAACGCCATCGTGGGCGGCGGCCTGCCACTTGCCGTCGGCACCGCGATGGGTGACAAGATGCTCGGACGCAGCGCGGTTACCGCCTGCTTTTTTGGCGACGGCGCGGTGGATGAGGGCTCGTTTCACGAGAGTATGAACCTCGCCTCGCTATGGCAGCTGCCGGTGCTCTTTGTATGCGAGAACAACCTCTATGCAATGGGCATGGCTTTGAAACGCGCCGAGGCGGAGGCCGATATCGAACACAAGGCGGCCGGATATCGCGTGGCGAGCGCGGCAGTGGATGGCATGGACGTGGTTGCCGTCGAGGTCGCAGCGAGACGCGCGATCGCGGAAATCCGCAGGACGAGCGCGCCCTATCTGCTGGAGTGTCGTACCTACCGCTTCCGCGCGCATTCGATGTTCGACGCACAGCTCTATCGCAGCAAGCAGGAGATCGAGACTTGGCGCAAGAAGGACCCGATTCGGCAACTTCAGTCCTGGCTCGAGCAATCCGGGCTGTTGCATTTGGACGAGATCGGCCGGATCGAGGCTGACATCGCAGCCGAGGTCAACGCGGCTGTCGCCTTTGCCGAGGCTGGCACGTGGGAGCCGATAGAAGAGCTGGAACGCTTCACCATCATGGACCGGGTGCCGCAATGAGCGCCGCCCCAAGCATGCCGGCGCCGCAACGCATGACCTACCGCGAGGCGTGCAAGCAGGCCATCCGAGCTGCCATCCTCGCCGATCCACGCGTGTTCCTGATGGGCGAGGACGTCGCGCGGTATGGCGGCTGCTACGCGGTGACCAAGGGGCTCGCCGAGGAGTTGGGCGAGGAGCGGATTCGCGACACGCCACTCTCCGAGGCCGGCTATGTCGGCGCCGGGATCGGTGCGGCGATCACGGGCATGCGCCCGATCGTCGAGATCATGACGGTGAATTTCAGCCTTCTGGCCCTGGACCAGATTGTCAACAGCGCCGCGACCATACCGCACATGTCGGGTGGACAGTTTGCCGTTCCGTTGGTGATCCGCATGGCAACCGGCGCCGGGCGGCAACTTGCAGCGCAGCACTCGCACAGCCTGGAAGGGTGGTACGCGCACATCCCTGGTCTGAAGATTCTGGCGCCGGCGACAGTCGAGGATGCGCGGCACATGCTGCAGCCTGCGCTGGACGATCCCAATCCAGTGCTGATCTTCGAACATGTGATGCTCTATGGCCGAGAGGACGAACTCAGTCCTGACATCACCGGCGTGGACATCGTCTCGGCAAAGATCCGCCGGCGGGGGCGCGACATCACGCTGGTAACCTATGGCGGAACCCTGTTCAAGACGCTTGAGGCAGCTGCGGCGTTGCACGAAGAAGGCATCGAAGCAGAGGTGATCGACCTGCGTGTCCTGCGTCCGCTGGACATGGCGACAATACTTGGCTCGGTGGCCCGCACCCGGCGGGTGGTGATCGTCGACGAAGGCTGGAAATCGGGATCGCTGTCGGCCGAGATCGCTGCCCGCATCGTCGAGGAGGCGTTCTTCGAGCTCGACGCGCCGATCCGCCGGGTCTGCTCGCGCGAAGTGCCGATCCCCTATGCCGCGCACCTCGAACAAGCGGCGCTGCCACAGGTACCGGCCATCGTCGCCATGGCACGAGGGCTGGTGAAGGGGGGATGACCGACTTCCGCATGCCCTCGCTCGGCGCCGACATGGAGGCCGGCACGCTGGTCGAGTGGTTGGTCAAACCCGGCGCGAGAGTGAAGCGCGGCGACGTCGTCGCCATCGTGGAGACGGAGAAGGGCGCAATCGAGATCGAGATCTTCGCCGAAGGCTTGCTGTCGGAGATCGTCGTGCCGGTGGGGGGACGCGTTCCGGTCGGTACCATCCTCGCGCGCCTTGATAGCGCGGCGACCGCGCCGGCGCCGGCGGCTCCGCCGTCTTTCCCGTCTGCACCCGCCGTGGCTGTCCCACCGCCGGCGCCCATTGTGCCCGTCCCTCCGGCCACACCAGGCCGCCGGCATATTTCACCGGCAGCCCGCCGCCTTGCCGCCCAGCGGGGCATCGATGTCCAGCGACTGCGGGGCACCGGGCCCGGCGGCGCAGTCACCATGTCGGACGTCGAAGTGGCCACGCCCATGGTTCCGGGCCGCGAGACGGTCCAACGGCGGGCTGGCTTCGATCGCGCTGCGATGCGCCAAGCCATCGCTGCCGCGATGAGCCGGTCGAAGCGGGAAATCCCGCACTACTACCTGAGTGAGACGGTCGAGGTCTCCAATGTGCTGGCGCGGCTGGAACGGCTGAATCGCGAACGGCCTCCGCCCGAACGCCTCTTGCCGGCGGCATTCTTCTTGCGTGCCACGGCATTGGCGATGGCGAAGACACCGGAGCTGAACGGGTTCTGGGAGGAAGGGCGGTTCCGTCCGGGCGATGGCGTGCATATCGGTTGGGCGATCGCGCTGCGAGGCGGCGGCCTGGTGGCGCCGGCGATCCGCGACGCCGACCACCGCTCACTCGATGAGCTGATGGTCGCGATGCGCGACCTCGTTCTGCGGGCGCGCAGCTCTGGATTGCGCAGCTCCGAGCTGAGCGATCCGACGGTCACTGTGACCAGCCTCGGCGACCGCGGGGCAGAGTCCGTGTTGCCGATCATCTACCCGCCACAGGTGGCGATGATCGGCATCGGCCGGGTCGTCACACGCCCCTGGGTAGTGGACGGCACAATCGGGCCGCGTCCGATCGTGAGAGTGACGCTGGCTGGCGATCACCGCGCGAGCGACGGCCATCGTGGCGGCATTCTGCTTACCGAGATTGATCGTCTTTTGCGGGAGGCGGAGACGCTATGAACGAAGCCGAGACGAAGAGCTTAGTGCTCGACGTGCTGTCCGGGATCGCCCCGGAAGCTGATTTCGCGGGTCTAAGGGGCAACGCGTTGCTGCGCGAGGAGCTCGATCTCGAACTCGATGGACTTTCTCAACTTCATTGCGGCGCTGCATGAGCGTACCAGGATCGACATTCCCGAGGCGGATTATCCAAAGCTGTTCACGTTGGACGGCGCCATCGCTTATCTGCGCCGCTGACCGTCCGGAACGGAGCACGAGATCGATGTCACCGATCCACGCGGTCACGATTATCTCAGCCCATTTGAGATCAAAGACGTGCTGATCAGGCCCGCCGTGCATCGGGACAGACTTCTGCCCACAGGTTTTCTCAACGCTCGTCACGGCAATGCGAGCTGGGTGCGATGCAGGCCCGCGAGATCTTTTCTCGCTGGATCAAGGCCGTGCCGCCGATCGGTGACCTACACGGCAAAAGCCGGTAGCCTTGGGTGCCATGGTTCAGAAGAATGAAAAGGGTCACGATTTCGATCTCGACACCGGGGCCTGCACCAAGGTGCGGGATGACGATCAAGGAGTATGAGGATCACGGAAGGCCGCCATGCCCTGGCAACACGGGAGAGCGGTCCGGATACTCATCGGTGTCTCGATGTTGGGGAGGCTCGTTCAACTGACTGGCGAAGCGCAAAATCGCCGAAGCAGTCACATGCTGACGGCCCTAAATGCCCATGCGAGGGCCGGCGTCGCTTGCCCGATGCGGCGCGCCAAGACCATTTGAAGCGTTCTGATGTCGCAACCGGGACGCCGGCGCGTTCTCGCGCCGGATCTGATCACGGCGCCGGCGCGAGCCTCATGGCGGGGCGTGCCGGGAAGTTCGCCTGGGCATTGTTCGACTGGGCCGACGCGCCTTTCACCACGCTGATCATCACCTTCGTCTTTCCCGCCTATTTCGAAACGGCCATCGTCGGTGATGAGATCCGCGGCCAGACGCTGTGGGGCTACGTGATCGCCATGAGTGCCGTCCTTGTCGCCGTGCTAGGCCCGCCACTTGGCGCGATCGCGGACGCCGGCGGGCGACGCAAGCCGTGGGTGTTCGTGTTTGCGTCGCTTTGCATGCTCGGCTCGGGCCTTCTCTGGTTTGCCGAGCCGAGCAGGACGGCCCTCCCCTGGGCGGTCGCTTGCGTGGTAACGGCGACTATCGGATTCGAGCTCGCCATCATGTTCGCCAATGCGATGCTCCCGGACATCGTGTCGAGGGAGCAGCTCGGTCGGTTCTCGGGCTGGGCCTGGGGCCTCGGCTATCTCGGTGGTCTCGCCGCACTGGCGCTGACGCTGACGATGTTCGTCGGGCCGGCGACGCCGGCGCTCGGGCTCGACCGCGAACAAGCCGAGCATGTGCGCGTCATCGGACCGCTGGTCGCCGTCTGGTTTGGCCTCTTCGCCTGGCCGCTCTTCGCCTTCACGCCCGATAGGCCCTCTCGAGGCCTGCCGATCATGGCGGCAATACGCCAAGGCATGCGAAGCCTGCGTGCCACAGTTTCGACGCTGCCGAGGCGGCGGGACGTCGCCCGTTTCCTCGCGAGCCACATGATCTATGCGGATGGTCTCGCCACGCTCTTTGCCTTTGGCGGCATATACGCCGCCGGCACCTTCGGCATGAGTCTTTCCGAGGTGGTGCGATTCGGCATTGCGCTTAACGTCATGGCCGGGCTCGGCGCCTTTGCCTTCGCCTGGGTCGACGACCGGATCGGGTCGCGGCGGACCATCGCGCTGGCCCTGGCAGGGCTCATCGCCGCAAGCCTCGCCGCCGTGCTGGCGCCGGACCGCGCGTGGCTGTGGTCTGCCGGCTGCGCGCTGGGCATATTCGTGGGGCCGGTCCAGGCTTCGAGCCGATCACTGATGGCACGGTTGGCGCCGTCCGACCAGGAGGCGGAGTTCTTCGGGCTGTTCGCGCTGTCCCGCAAGCTGACCAACTTCATCGGCCCGACCGTTGTCGCCGCGGTGACCGCCGCGACCCACAGCCAGCGGCTGGGCATTGCCACGCTTATCGGCTTCTTCGCGGCGGGGCTCGCGCTGCTTCTGACGGTGCGGGATCCGATGCCGCCAGCGAAGGTGCCGGCAAGACCGGCGAAGGGGCCGTCCAAATCCCGCCCGCCCCGGCGGGCTTGATCCATGTCAAGGCCTCGAAGCCACGCACTGACCAGGCTTGTCTCGACGGATGGCTCGTGCGGCACCACCGTTTGCAGGCGATGCGCGGCGGGATCGGCCAAAGCATCTTTGCCGCCGGATCGAACGGCAAGCCGGGAGTGGCCAGCGATCATTTCCTTGCCATCCGTGGATTGAAGATTATGGCGCCAGAGCTCACCACCCAGCCGAGAGCACCACGCGCGGGATCGCAATATGTCGCGACGGTCGCGGCAGGGTTGGTCACCATCGCTCGGGACCTGCATCGGGAGCTTCATCCGCGAAGGCGCGCTGGCGCGCGGGCCGGGCTCGACAGCTCGCTCGAGCGGGACTGGGGATTCGACAGCCTCTCTCGCGCCGAGCTGCTGTTGCGGGTCGAGCGGGCATTCTCCGTCCATCTGCCCGAGCGCCTGCTCGGCGAAGCGGAGACGCTCCAGGATCTGCTCGCGGCGCTCGAAGGTGCCAAGGCGACGCCGGCGGCCTTCGATGCCGCCATTCGGCGCAACATTGCAGACGAGGCCGCCGAACCCGCGCCTGACGGCGCGACGACCCTCACCGAGGTGCTGGACTGGCATGTCGAGCAACATGGTGGACGCGTCCACATCGTCCATTGGCATGGCGATGGGACGGAGACGAGCCTGACCTATGGCGCACTGGCGGAGCGGTCGCGCGCCGTCGGGCGTGGTCTTCGGCAGGCGGGGGTTCAGCCGGGCGAAAGGGTAGCGATCATGCTGCCGACAGGCGAAGCCTTCTTTGCCGCCTTTTTCGGCGTTCTTTACGCAGGCGGCGTGCCGACGCCGATCTATCCGCCCGCCCGTCCGTCGCAGTTGGAGGAGCATCTCAAACGGCAGGCCGGCATCCTCCGCAACGCCGGCGCGGTACTGCTTGTAGCGCTGCCGGAAACCTTTGCGGTCGCGCGTCTGCTGAAGCTGCAAGTCGAAAGCCTGAGGGACGTGGTCAGTGTCGAAGCACTGAGCAAGGGGGAAGGTGCGCTGCCGAGCAAAGTGGAGCCGCACGGCGCCGCGCTGCTCCAGTACACCTCGGGCAGCACCGGGAATCCCAAAGGCGTCGCCCTCAGTCACCTCAACCTTCTGGCCAACATCCGGGCCTTGGGCCAAGCGATGGAGGCCGGCCCCACCGACGTCTTTGTCAGCTGGCTGCCCCTTTACCATGATATGGGGCTGATCGGCGCCTGGTTGGGGACCTTGTATTTCGCGGCGCCGCTCGTGGTCATGTCGCCGCTGACCTTCCTCGTCCGGCCAGAGCAGTGGCTGTGGGCGATCCACCGGCACGGCGGCACGCTCTCGGCGGCGCCTAATTTCGCCTTCGAGCTATGCCTGCGCAAGGTCGAGGATGCCGCCATCGCCGGCCTCGATCTCCGCTCGCTGCGGATCGTGGCCAATGGATCGGAGGCGGTCAGCCCGGAGACCATTCGCCGCTTTGCGGCGCGCTTTGCGCGGTATGGCTTCCGGCCGGAGGCCATGGCGCCCGTCTACGGCCTTGCCGAGAATGCCGTGGGGCTGGCCTTCCCGCCGCTCGGCCGCGCGCCGATCATCGATCGCGTCGATCGCGGGGCATTGGCCAGGCACGGCGAGGCTCGGCCGGCCGGGCGCGACGATCCCGACGCACTGGAGTTCGTCGCCTGTGGCCGGCCCTTGCCGGGCCATGAGATCCGCATTGTCGACGCGACGGGCGAGCTTGGCGAGCGGCGGGAAGGGCACCTGCAATTCCGCGGCCCGTCTGCGACCGCGGGCTATTTCGACAACCCCGTCAAGACGCGCGAGCTCTTCGACGGCGAATGGCTCAACAGCGGCGATCTCGCCTATATCGCCGGCGGCGACGTGTTCATCACCGGCCGCTCGAAAGACATCATCATCCGCGCCGGCCGCCACATCTACCCGGAAGAAATCGAGGCCGTCATCGGCGATGTCGACGGTGTTCGCAAGGGTTGCGTCGCGGTCTTCGGAACCCGGGATCCGCGCACCGGCACCGAGCGCGTCGTCGTTCTCGCCGAAACCCGCGAGACCGATCCCGCCGCCCTATCGGCGCTGCGGCGCCGCGTCGAGGAGGCTGCCGCGCGGCTGCTTGACGCACCGCCGGAAGAGGTCGTCCTGGCTCCGCCTCGTACCGTCCCCAAGACGTCCAGCGGCAAGCTCCGCCGCGCCGCGGCGCGCGAGCTTTTCGAGCGCGGTCGGCTGGCGCTGCATCCGCAGCCGGTGTGGCGCCAGCTTATGCGTCTAGGGATCGCCGGCCTAGGCCCGCAGTTGCGGCGCCTCGGCCGCATGCTGGTCGAGCTCTGCTATGCCACCTGGTGGTGGAGCATCGTGACGTGCCTGGGCGCCTTTCTCTGGCCGGTGGTCCTGGCTCTCCCGCGCCTCGACTGGCGATGGGGGCTGTTGCACGGCACCGCACGCCTGGCGTTCCGGCTCATGCGGATCCGGCTGGAGCTGATCGGAATCTGGCCACCGGGCGAGCGCGGGATCGTCATCATCAACCACTCCAGCTATCTCGATGCGCTGGTCTTGTCGGCTGCGCTGTCCGGCGAGCTCGCCTTCGTCGCCAAGAAGGAGCTCGAGGCGCAGTTCTTTTCCGGCCGTTTCCTCAAGGCGCTGGGTACGCTCTTCGTCGAGCGCGCCGATCCGGAGGGCGGGGTCGAGGATGCGCACAAGGCGCTTCTGGCGGCGAAGGCGGGACGGGCGCTGGTCTTCTTTCCCGAGGGCACGTTCACGCGCGCCCCGGGGCTGCTGACCTTCAGACTGGGGGCATTCGTGACCGCGGCGCGACAACACCTGCCGATCCTTCCGGTCACCTTGCGCGGTACACGATCGATTCTGCGCGGCGACCAATGGTTTCCGCGCCACGGCGCCGTTTCGGTGCGGATCGGCGAGCCGATCCCGCCCGAGGGGTCCGATTTCTCGGCGGCGCTGCGGCTGCGCGACAGGGCCCGCGCGGCCATCCTGGCCCAATGCGGCGAGCCCGATGTCGCCGAGGCATGAGCGATGACGGATGACGAGGACCCGGCCGATCGGCCGCCCTGGCAGGATCGCTATCCTCCGGGCGTCGATTGGTCGCTCGATCTGCCGTTGCGGCCGGTTTATGCGCTGCTCGACGTTGCTGTGGCGACGGATCCTTCCGGGCCGTTCATCGATTTTCTTGGCCGGCGCTTTACCTATGGCGAGGCTGCCGGTCTGGTTGCCAAGGTCGCGCGCGGTCTGCAGCGGCTCGGCGTAAGCAAGGGCGTGAAGGTCGGGCTGTTCATGCCGAACTGCGCCTACAGCGTTATTGGCTTCTTCGCCATCCTCAAGGCCGGCGGAACGGTGGTGAACTACAACCCGCTCGCCGCCGAACGCGAACTCGTTCGCGGGATCGAGGATTCCGAGACCGATCTCATGATGACCCTCGATCTCGCGCCGCTTTGCCAGAAGCTGGCCGTGGCGTTGGGCGGGACTCGGCTGCGGCGCGTCGTCGTCTGCCCTTTCGGCCGGGCGCTGCCTTTGCTGAAGAGCATCTGGTTCCGCCTCATGCATCGGCGAGAGCTGGCAGGATTGCCGCGGGACCCGCGGTACCTGTCGTTCGACGCTCTGACCCGCGGCGATGGCGCCTATGAGCCGCTCGAGATCGCGCCGCTGTCCGACCTGGCCGTGATCCAATACACCGGCGGCACGACCGGCGATCCGAAGGGCGTGATGCTGTCGCATCAGAACATCTACGCGAATACCTGTCAGCTCAGGGCCTGGTTCACCACGGCCGAGCCGGGCCGCGAGCGGCTGCTGGCTGTCCTGCCGTTCTCCCACTGCTTCGGCATGACCGCCGTGATGACCTTCGCCGTGTCCTTGCGCGCGGAGCTCATCATCCTCCCGCGCTTCACCCTAAAAGAGGCGCTGCAAGCCATCGGGCGAAAGCGCGTGACCCTCCTCGTCGGCGTCCCGACGCTTTTCCAAGCCATCAATCAATATCCGGCCGCAGCGCGCTATGATTTCTCGTCGCTGAAGATCTGCATTTCAGGCGGGGATGCGCTGCCGCAGTCAGTGCAAGAGAAGTTCATCGCTCTCGCGGGCTGCCCGCTCGCCGAAGGTTACGGTCTGACCGAGTGCGCACCCGTGGCGACCTGCAGCAATCCGCTGGAAGGCATAGAGCGCGCCGGATCCTGCGGTCTCCCCCTGCCGGGAACGACGATCGAGATCGTCTCGACGGATGACGCGCAGGCCCTTCTGCCTGCTGGCCAGATTGGCGAGATATGCGTGCGCGGCCCGCAGGTGATGCTGGGTTATTGGAAGCAGCCGGCAGCGACCGCCGATGCCCTTGGTTCGGGCCATCTCCATACCGGCGATATCGGACGGATAGACGAGGACGGGTTCGTCTATTTTGTCGAGCGCCGCAAGGAGGTCATCGCGGTTCACGGATACAAGGTTTATCCGCGGATGGTGGAGGAAGCCATCCGGCTGCATCCGGCGGTGGCCGACGTGGCCGTGACGGGCATTCCAGATCCGGTGCGGGGTCACGCGCCCAAAGCCTATATCGTGCGTGCGCCAGGCGCGGCGCTGACCGAGGAAGCGCTGCGGGCTTTCCTTGCTGACAAGCTGTCGCCGGTGGAGATCCCGCGCTCGATCGAGTTCCGCGACAGCCTCCCGAAATCGGCAGCAGGCAAGACCCTGAAGCGACGGATATAGGCGATGCCGGAGGGAGCCGGAGCGCCGTTGAAGCGCGCCAACCGGCCGGCACCAAGGTCCTCCGGGGAGCACAATTTGAGTTAATTGCGCTCCCCCGCAACCAAACCATAAAACAACTCTCCGGCGCGAAGCTACGGGGAGTTTTTGTTTGCCCGCGGTGATCCAACGGCAGACGCAAGGGCGTTATTCCTGTACAAGCAGCCCATCCCCATGGACGTACCAATCAGCACGTGATGACCAATGAACATGTCGGTCGGGGGCAGCGCTAAGCGGTTCATCGAAGCCTCCGGCAGGAATAATCGCCTCGCGCCCGCTGCGGGTCAGGTGCGGCATCGGGCTGCCGCACGTCTTGCAGAACGCCGTTGCAAAGCTTCGAGCCTGGGGCAGGTCGAAACGCACGACAGACGCTTGTCCTCGCAGCCATCGAAGCGCCGAGGCTTTCACGATCACTTCGCAAGAATGCGCAGTCCCGGTTGCTTTCCGGCAACGCGAGCAATGGCAGTTCAGGAAGAGATCGAATGGTCCCTCGACCTCAAACGCGACCTCGCCACAGATGCAGCTCCCCCGAAATGTTGCCATTCTCGTCTCCTCGCCTGGTACGTGCCTCGCACAACGTTTAGCTTCCAGCCAGTGCAACGTGAAAGCCTATAATCGGCGGCGGTGGAATCTCATCCACGAAGCCCGCGCCAAGCCGTCCCCCATCGTCTCGCTCATCTGTCTCGCATCATCTGCGGCTGCATGATGCGCCGGAGGCCTACAAGCATTTCGACGCGGGCGAGGACGGCTGGACCAAAGTGGTGCTGCGGCTCGCGGCGTTACGCGCCAATCCCGTGAGGGACCGGACTCTCCCCGTCTGGGCGCGGGCCGGGACGCCGGCGAGGTTGCGCGTCCGGTACGCCGGTATGGCTGAGTAGTTTCCGAGCCTTCTCTGCGCGATCTGCTGTCGGCTATGATCCGGCTTCATCAGTTTCGCCGGCGGTGCCGGCGTCCGAGGCCCTTCGGAGCACCCCTCCTTGGGCACTTCCTCCCTAAACTTGAGGTCCCGGCTCGACGAGCCGGGACCTCCTTTCCCGGGCAACCCGAAAGGTCGCGATCTTTCTTGCCGGAGATACCCGGCGAGGCGACAACTTTTGGTGACGCGACGACCGCGGGCTTGTGTACCGAGACCTCGCGCGGTATCGATCAGCCGCTGTGGCGCGTCGAATCCCATAGCACGCGCAGATGAGCAACGAGCGGGTTCGGCGGTGACCTAAGGAGCTGCCTCGTGGCACCTGCAGATCGCGGTAACGGTCCTTCGCCCAGGCGGTCCAAGGGCGCCGATCGCAGCGCCACCAAGGTCTATCTCGTCGGCGGCGGGATCGCCTCGCTGGCCGCGGCGGCCTTCCTGATTCGCGACGGCGACATCCTCGGCTGCAACATTACTATCCTCGAGGAGCTCGACAGGCTCGGCGGCAGCCTCGACGGCTCCGGCTCACCGCAGGACGGCTATGTGCTGCGCGGCGGCCGGATGTTCGAAAGAAAATACCTGTGCACCTACGCGCTGTTCTCGTCGATCCCCACGCTCGATGGCAGCAAGACAGTCACCGAGGAAATCCTCGCCTGGAACGAGACGATGAAAACCTCGTCGACATCGCGCCTCGTCCGTGGCGGCCATCGGCAGGTCGCGCCCGATTTCGGCCTCAGCGAAAAGCACATCCTGACGATCGAGCGCCTGGCGCTCGAGCCCGAGGCCATGCTCGGCCGCACAAGCATCGCCGATCAGTTCGATGCCGCCTTCTTCAACACCGATTTCTGGTTCATGTGGTGCACCACCTTCGCCTTTCAGCCGTGGCACAGCGCGGTCGAGTTCAAACGTTATCTCGTCCGGTTCGCCCATATGGTCGCCGGCTTCAACCGCCTGCAAGGCATCATGCGGACGGTCTACAATCAGTATGACTCCCTGGTGCGGCCGCTGTACAAATGGCTCGATGAGCGCGGCGTAACCTTCGCGCTGAACACCCGCGTCACGGATCTCGGCTTCAGCGAGCAAGCGGGCGCAAAGACCGTGACGCGCATCGTCTACGAGCGAGACGGCAATGCCGGCGAGATCGTCGTCAACACCGGCGACCATGTGCTGGTCACGCTGGGCTCGATGACCGAGGCGTCCAGCCTTGGCGACATGGATACCGCACCGGTTCTCAACGGCAAGCGGGATGGCGGCAGCTGGCTGCTCTGGGAGAAGATCGCCGCGGGCCGGCCCGAATTCGGGCGGCCCGCGGCTTTCTGCAACCATATCGACGAATCCAAATGGGTGTCGTTCACCACGACCTTGCATGACCCGACCTTCCTGCGCTTCGTCCGCGACCTCACCGGCAATGTGCCGGGGGAGGGAGGGCTGATCACATTCCCGGAATCGAATTGGCTCGCTTCGATCATTGTCCCGCACCAGCCGCATTTTATCGGCCAACCCGACGCGGTGAGCGTGTTCTGGGGCTATGGGCTCGCTGTCGACAAGCCTGGGAACTTCGTCAAGAAGCCGATGTCAGCCTGCACCGGCCGCGAGGTCTTGACGGAAGTGCTGGGCCATCTGCGGATCGAAGCCGAGGCGGAGACTATTCTCGAAACCTCGCGCTGCATTCCCTGCATGATGCCCTTCATCACCAGCCAGTTCCTTCGCCGCGAAAAGGGCGACAGGCCGCAAATCGTGCCGCGGGGCTGGAAAAATCTCGCCTTCACGGGCCAGTTTTGCGAGCTGCCCGAGGATGTGGTGTTCACCGTCGAATACTCGGTCCGCTCGGCGCAGGCCGCGGTCTATGCGCTGCTCGGCCTGAAGCGCAAGCCGCCCGCGGTCTATAAGGGAAAACTCGACCCGCGCGTGCTGTACAAGGCGTTCATGGCGCTGCACGATTTCGGTTCGTGACCGCTGGGCTTGAGCGACTCCACATCGGGCGCAAGAGCTCAGCGATAGACCAGCACCGGGATCTTGGAATATGTCAGGACCTTGAGTGTCTCGCTGCCGAGGAGGACCGCGGCGATGCCGTGGCGGCCATGCGAGGCCATGACGATCAGGTCGCAGCCCTTGGACCCCGCGGTATCGATGATCGCCTGGTAGGGATGCTCGTGCTCGACCTGGACCGTCTCGCAGGCGACGCCGGCGGCAGCAGCGGCCTGGGCGGCGGCGCCGAGCGTTTTCGCGGCATTCTTCTGCGTGCGTGTCGTGTACTGAGCCGGCGTATCCTCGAGCATCTGCGTGTCGGTCGTGAGGGTGTGAAACGGCATGAGGACCGTCAGCACCGTGACCTTGGCGCCGATCGCCTCGGCCAAGGCGATGCCGTACCGCACCGCCTTCGCCGCGAGGTCCGAGCCGTCTGTCGGTATCAGGATGTTGATATACATCGTGCGCTCCCTTCAGATGCCTCGTTGCAACCACCGTCGCGGCCGGCATTGGCTTGGCGACGGTAGACCCGAAAACAGCGCCGCGCGCCGTCAGTGCAACAGCCCGGCCTCGCGATAATATCTGAGCGCCCCCGGATCGATCGGCATCACCGCCTCGCTGGGCACCATGTCCTTCTCCGCGAGCGCCGACAGTGAGGGATGCAGGCGTCGGAAATCGGCGAAATTCTCGAACACCGCCTTGACCACGGCATAGGCGAGATCGTCGGGTTGCCGTGTCGAGGTGATGAGCAGCGTCTGCGTGCCGAAGGTCGGCGTGTCGCGGGGATTGCCCTCATACATCCCGCCCGGGATGACCGAAGCGACATAATAGGGATGCGACGCGAGCAGCCGATCGATGGGCGGGCCGGCAACGCGCACCAGCCGCGCGCGGCATTCGCTGGTTGCCTCTTGCGTCAAGCCGTTGGGATGCGCCGCCTCGAAGATGATGGCGTCGACCTCGTTGTTGCACAGGGTCCGGTTCTGTTCGGCCGGGCCAAGCTCCAGCGCGCGGTCGAAATCGGAGATCGTCCAGCCGTATAGTCCGAGGACGACGTCGCGTGTGAAGGTGTAGCCGGCGCCGACCTTGCCGATGCCGACGCGCTTGGCGCGCAGATCCTGAAAATTGCGGATCTCGGAATCGGCGCGGGCGATGACGGTGAAGGCCTCCCGCTGCAGCGCGACGACCGTGCGCAGCTCCGGATGGGGACCGGCCGAGGCAAAGGAGCCCTCGCCGCGATAGGCGCCATAGGCGAGGTCCGACTGCGTCAGGCCGAACGTGACGTCGCCGCTGCTGACCTTGGTGACGTTGGCCTCGGCGCCCTCCGACACGATCGCCTGACAGCGCTTGTCGGGATCATCGGCATTCGACAGATTGACCATGCGGCAGACGGCATTGCCCACGGGGTAGTAGATGGCGGCGGGGTTGGCCGTTGCTATGGTCACGGGCGCGCGCAGGCCGAGCGCGATCGGCGGCAGGCATGACGTGACCAAGGTCGCCGCCGCGACGACCAGGAGCGATGCTTCGAGCTTCATGGCATCGTACCTCGTTTTCCTCCGGCCGCATGTTACGCATCGAGCTGATAGATGATGTGCGCGGCGTCGCGTTCGAATTCGCCGTGCACCCACAGGCCGCCATCGTCGTACCAGATGCTGCCGGCGAGGTAGGGCGTGATGAAGCGGTAGCGGGTGGCCCGAACCTGCTGGCTCGGCGACTGTGATCTGCTCGTCGGCGAGCTTGCGCGCGCTGATGCCCATGACGCCGCCATGTTGCGCATCGATCACGATCGCCTTCCTGCAGCAGCGCCGGATTCCACAAATCGTTCGAGGTCAAGGCGCCGGGTGCGGCGAGGAAGGGGATGCCATTGGTGACGACGCGAAAGGCTTGAGCCGTCGCCTCGCCGATGATTTGCAGTGTCTGGCCATGCTCGACCGTCTCGCTCTTCAGCGAGATGAGCCGCCCGCCACGCCAGTTCTCCTGCGAACGGTGGTGGAAGGAGAAGACGGTGAAGAACAGCGCCTTGACCTGGAGATCGATCTCGGTGGCGATCCGGGTTTCCCCGCTCGCGACGGAATGCGACACGGTATGCGCGCCGATCCTGTCGCCCTTATAGAGCACCGAGAAGCTTCGATTGGCGGATTCGGGAGGCAAGATCGCCGCTGCCGCGGTGCCTGCGAAGCGCGGCAGGACATTTGCGGCCGTGCCGGCGATTGCAGAGATCAGCAGTTTGCGCCGCGGGATCGAGCGTCGGCTCGATGCGGCAGGGCATATCGGCGCGGGGAGATCCGTGCCGGGGGAGGTCACGGCGATTGCTGCGTGCTCATCTTTACCTGCAGCTGGCTAATGAGGCCGGCCAAATCGCCGCCGTTCCGCTCCAGGGACGACGAGAATTCCTCGCGCTTTGCCAACGCCATGCTGATGCCGTCGACGCTCATGTCGGTGATCTTATAGCCGCCCTTGTCGGCGACCCGCCACTCCACTTTGATCGGCTGGTCCGAGGCGGGCTGGCTGATCTCGGTATAGACCACCGTGCTGGTCGCACTTTCTGCGCGCTGGCGGATGATCTTGAACGACGCACTGCTGTACTCGCTGAAGCGCGGGTAATCGGTGCGAATCATGAAATCGCGGAAGACCGCGGTGAATTCCTGCCGCTCGGCATCGCTCGCCTTCTGCCAATAATGCCCGAGGACGAAGCTGGCGATCCGGGACACATCGAAATCCTTGTCCAGCAATCCCTCGAATTGTTGCTGGCGATCGCCGGAGGAGAGCATCTTGCTGTCCGCGGAAAGGAATGCGTTGTGCGCCAGTTCCGCGATGAATGCGCTCGGCGCCTCGGCAGGGTCAGCGGCATAGCAAGGGGCGGCAAGGGTCGCCAGAAGCAGCAGGTTGCGAGATGACCCGACCATCGGCACGACGTTGCGCGCCCGTGCGCGGCAGCCCTTATGTAAGCGAAGAAGCAAAAGGCGCTGTTGTCAGGCCGACACAGTTGCCGCTTGCCCGGCCGGCTTGAGCGCTGTCGCGCGGCCATGGTGATCGATGAGCAGCGGATGGATGGTCGCGAGGATCGTCTCGGCGCGCGTCAATTCGGCGTCGGTGCCGCGCGCCATGACCAGGAAGCCATCGGCCTTCACCGCCAGCTCGTATTGAACGACGCTGTCCCGCGGCATGCCGACGCTGTAGAGCGCCGCGCCCAGGGAGCTGAGCCCGCCAACCAGCAGGGCGCCTTCGACGGCGGCGACGATCACGGCGGCGAGATAACCGAGCACCAGTACCGGTCCGACCACCGGAAGGGTCAGCGAGACGCCGCCGACAAACAAGGCCCAGAGGCCGCCCCAGAAGGCGCCGCGCGTCCCCCAGAATTTGATGCGGCCGCCGGTGTTGTAGAAGCCGACAATCTTTTCCTCGGTGTGGTATCCTTTACCGACGATGCTGAGATTCGTCAGGGCGAAGCCGCCATTGGCCAGTTTCCTCACTGCCGCATCGGCTTCGTGGTGATCGGCGAAGATCGCGATCACGGCACCCCGGCGTGGCATCTTCTCTCCTTTTGGACCGATTGAGCTGGCGCCATCTGCGCCAGCATCGCAGACGACATGGCGGTTAGCCTGCGACGCCCTGTTTGGGGAGCGGCAGGCCCAGTACTCGGTCGATGACTTCGCCGGCATCGTTGCGCAGCAGCGACCAGGGCGTGGCGGCCGAAATTGATCTCATCTCTGGCGGCGATGCGACCGGAGCGGCGTCGGCGATGATAATTCCGAACGCCAGCGAGGCCACGGGCAGCAAAGCGATCACGTGCAAATTGGCGATCATGGTGTTGCACTCCCGGCCAGGAAATCCATGCGGCACCGAACTGCCGCGGTTTAGCCGCGCCGTGAACCGCGGTTCGATGGTTGGCGGGACGGGTGGCGATCGAGCGCGACATCGCAATGAGCCTACCTTCGCGCGACGGATGCACCCAGCCTCGGAAACTACTCAGACCGGCTGCGGATCGCTTGAGATTTGGCCGCTCCGGGCCAGGAACGGGAGCCGCCGGCGGCCGACGGGCGCTTGCCCTCGGCGCTATCCTCGGTCGTCTCCCGCCCCGTGCTGCTGCAAAGTGCTACGGTAGTCAGCTAGTCTCGTAATGTAATCAGCGGAATGGCGTGGTCATTGTCTACACATGAAGTATATCTAGCTTTGTGTTTGAAAATGACTACAATTCCACGACCTGCAGAAATAATACGAGATACGTGTTGCGGTTGGGAAAGAACGGAGTGGCGGGCAGCTGTGGATCGGCCTCGACATATCTTGGTCGCCGACGACAATGGCAGTATCCGCTCGCTATTGACGGCGGCACTTGAGGAGCGCGGCGACCGCGTGACATCGGTCGTCGGCGGCAAATCGGCACGCGATGCCCTGAGCCGAGATCGCATCGATGTCGCGATTCTCGATGTCCGGATGCCGGGCGAGGACGGCCATTCTCTTGCTCTTCATGCCAAAGCGCTGGGCCTCGCCGTCGTATTGATCTCCGGCAGCGGCGAAGACGACGGGTTCGCCGAAAAGCACGGCCTGAGGCTGCTGCGCAAACCATTTCGGCTGCCGCAGTTGTTTGATGCGCTGGACGAAGCGTTGACGGGCTGACGGGCGAACGGCCCCGGTTGAGGCAAGGACCAGTTGATAGGACAACCGCAAGTCGCGCCGCGATGATATCCTGACGCGCGAGCTTACAGGAGTGAAGGCAACGGCAACGAAATCGGCAACGACGACGGGATCCCGTCAACGGCGCAAGACGGCACGGCCGAGGCTCGGTCCGCGGCTGTCGCGGATCCGCGCTCCCTCGCCGCGGTGGCCGGATTTTCCCGTGGTCGGGCTCGGCGCCTCGGCGGGCGGACTCGATGCCCTCCGCAGGCTGTTCGATGCGCTCCCTGCGGGCAACGGCATGTCGTTCATCGTCATCCAGCATCTCGATCCCACGCATGAGAGCATGATGGTCGAACTGCTCGCCGGCCATACCAAGATGCCGGTGCAGCAAGCGGCCGACGGTATGCAGCTGGAGCCCGAGCATGTCTATGTCATCCCTCCGGGCTCCTATCTTGCGATCCAACAGAGCGCGCTGCGGCTTTCGAAGCCGCGCGAGCGCCATGGGGCGCGCATGCCCTTCGACTTTTTCTTGCGCTCATTGGCGGAAGAGCTTGGCGAGCGCGCCATTTGCGTGATCCTCTCGGGAACCGGCGCGGATGGCAGCGCCGGGCTGAAGGCGATCAAGGAAAGGGCAGGGCTCGTCATCGCACAGCTTCCTGACGAGGCCGGTTACGATGGCATGCCGCGCAGCGCGATCATGACCGGCGCCGTGGATCTCGTGCTGCCGGTGGCGGAGATCCCGGGCGCCCTGGCGAAATATGTCGCGCGAATGTTCGCCGCGGCTGGTCTCAAGCCCGGCCGCTCCAGCGACGCCGCTCCGGAGCGATTGAGCGAGATCATCGGGCTTCTGCGCCAAAAGGCGTCGCATGATTTCACGCTCTACAAGCCGGGGACGCTTCAGCGGCGGATCGAGCGGCGCATGGCGCTGGCGTCGATCACCGATAGCAGCCGGTATCTCAAGCTGCTGCGCGAGGATGCCGGCGAGCTCGCGCTCCTGGCCAAGGACTTGCTCATCAACGTCACCAGCTTTTTCCGCGACCCCAAGATCTTCGAGCTGCTGGCGGAGAAGGTCATTCCCGATCTCGTGCGCCTGCAGCCGCAGGACCGGCCGCTGCGGATATGGGTGGCCGGCTGCAGCACGGGCGAGGAAACCTATACCATCGCCATGCTCTGTCTGGAGGAGATCGCGGCGGCGCAGCGTAACATCAAGCTGCAAGTCTTCGCCTCGGATGTCGACGAGGATGCGGTCGTGTTCGCCCGCGACGGCCTCTATCCGGAATCGATCGCCGCGGACGTGTCGCCGGCCAGGCTTGCCCGGTTCTTTGTCAAGGAGGAGCATGGCTACCGGGTGACGCCGGAACTGCGCGCAGTCGTGGTCTTCACGGTACAGAATGTACTGGCCGACCCGCCCTTCTCGCGCCTCGACCTGGTGTCCTGCCGCAACCTGCTGATCTATCTGCGTCCCGAGGCGCAGGCGAAAGTGCTCGCGCTGTTCCATTTCGCGCTGCGCGAGGGTGGCATCCTGTTTCTCGGCGGCTCCGAAACGGTGGGCACTGTCGATGGCTGCTTCGAGCCGATCTTCAAGACGCAGCGGCTCTATCGCCGCACCGGCCGCAGCCGGCCGGGGGAGATCAATTTTCCTGTGGCCGGTCGCGAGAGCGTGCGCGTGTCCCGGATCCCGGGCTTGGGGCAGGCGGCGCCGCCCCGGCCCGGTCTCGGCGATCTCTCACGGCGGGTGCTGCTGGAGGCCTACGCGCCGGCCTCGGTGCTGACCAACCGCGCCTATGAATGCCTCTATTACCTCGGAGCGACGGACCGCTATTTGCGCGTGGCCGCGGGCGAACCCAGCCGGGACCTGCTCGCCATGGCGCGCGAGGGCCTGCGCAGCAAGCTCAGGGCGGCGATCCAGCAGGCGAGCGAGGAGCACAAGCGCGTCATCCTCTCGGGCGGGCAAGTGAAGGCGGACGGCACTGTCCTCTCGGTCAGCGTTGCCGTCCAGCCGGTGCAGAGCGAGGGCGAGGAATTGCTGCTGGTCAGCTTTCTCGAGGATCGCGCCAGTGAGCAAGGCACCGGTCGCTCGGCCGCACCCGCAGGGGCGGCCGACATCTCGCGGATCGCGGAGCTGGAGCGCGAGCTCGATGTCGCCCGCAAGGAGCTTGAGACCGCCGTCCGCGATCTCGAGATCTCGAGCGAGGAGCAGAAGGCGATCAACGAGGAGGCGCTGTCCGTCAATGAGGAATTCCAGTCCACCAACGAGGAGCTGACCACCTCGAAAGAGGAGCTGCAATCGCTCAATGAAGAGCTCACCGCCCTCAACAGCCAGCTCCAGGAGACGCTCGAGCGGCAGCGCAGCACGTCCAACGACCTGCAGAACATCCTCTACAGCTCCGACGTCGCGACGCTCTTCCTCGACCGTGATCTCAACATCCGCTTCTTCACGCCGGCCGCCAAATTGCTCTTTCGCGTCATCGCCAGCGACATCGGCCGGCCGCTGGCCGACCTCACCTCGCTCGCCGCCGACGGCAATCTCCTCGCCGATGCCCGCGAGGTGCTTGCCAGCCTGACGCCGCTGAAGCACGAGATCGAAGCGCAGGACGGTACCTGGTACAATCGTCGGATCTTGCCGTACCGCGCTGATGACAACCAGATCGAGGGAGTGGTCATCACTTTCGCCGACATCTCCGAGATGAAATCGGCCGAGCGTGAGGTGCAGGCCGCGCGCCTCTATTCCGACAGCATCATCGACACCATCCGCCAGCCGCTTGTGGTGCTCGACGAGGAGCTGCGCGTGGTCTCCGCCAATCGATCCTTCTACGATACCTTCGCGCTTGAGCCCGAAAAGACGATGGGCCAGCCCCTCGGCGACGCCATCGACCATCAGGCCGATATTCCGGGGTTGCGCGGCTTCCTCGACCGGATTCGAGCCGATCCGGCGCGGATCGAGGATCACGAGGTCGAGCTCGACTTGCCGCTGCTCGGCAGGCGCTCATTGCTCCTCAATGCGCGGAACGTCCGCGGCGGGTCTCCCGGAAAGGGCAAGATACTGCTGGCGATCGACGACGTGACCGAGCGGAACCGCGCGGCGAAGGCGGTCGAGACGGCCAGGCTTCAGGCCGAGCAGGCCAATATCGGCAAGTCGCGCTTCCTGGCCGCGGCGAGCCACGATCTGCGCCAGCCGCTGCAGACCATCAGCCTGCTGCAAGGCCTGTTGGCGAGCAAGATCAAGGACGAGGGCGCCTTGAAGCTGGTGGCTCGGCTCGACGAGACGCTGAGCGCCATGGCCGGCATGCTGAACACCCTCCTCGATATCAACCAGCTCGAGGCCGGGATTGTCCGCGCCGAGACGCTAGGCTTCCCGATCAACGATCTGCTCGATCGTCTCAGGACGGAGTTCGCCTATCATGCCGAAGCGCGCAGCCTCGGCTGGCGGGTGGTCTCGAGCAGCGTCGCCGTGCACAGCGATCCGCGCCTGCTCGAGCAGATGCTGCGCAACCTGCTCTCGAACGCGATGAAATATACCGCGCAGGGCAAGGTGCTGCTCGGCTGCCGGCGGCGCGGCGATAAACTGCGCATCGAGGTCTGGGACACCGGTCCCGGCATCGAGGCAGGCCAGCTTCAGCGGATCTTCGAGGAGTTCCATCAGCTCGACAATCCCGCGCGCGAGCGCAGCCGCGGCCTCGGCCTCGGCCTTGCCATCGTGCAGCGCCTGGGCGATCTGCTCGGCCACCGGATCGATGTGCGCTCGCGTCCGGGAAAGGGTTCGGTTTTCGCGATCGATGTTCCGCTCGGCCAGGCCGAGCCGGTTCGGCGGCCCTGGCTCCGCCAGCTCGGCGACCGAGCAAGGCCCGCACCGGAGCGGCACAATTCTGGTCGTCGAGGACGAGCCGGCGGTGCGCGAGACGCTCGAGCTGCTGCTCGACAGCGAGGGTCATCGCACCGTGACCGCGGCGGAAGGCAAGACGGCGCTGGAACTCGTGGGGAGGCAGGCCCTACAGCCGGATCTGGTCATCGTCGACTACAACATGCCGAACGATCTGAACGGCCTGCAGGTCATCGCCGGCCTGCAGAAGATGCTCCATCGCGAGATCCCCGCGATCGTCCTCACCGGCGACATCTCGACCGACGCGTTCCGCGAGATCGCGCGCCAGGGCCGCACTCACCTGCACAAGCCGGTAAAGGCGAAAGAGCTGATGCGCCTCGTCCAGCAGCTTCTGGTCAAGCCGCGCTCGGCGGCGCAAGCGAGCGCGCCGCAGCCGTCCGAAACCGCTGCCCCCATGCCGGCCGAGACGATCTTCGTGGTCGATGACGACAGCGATCTGCGCGAGGCGATGCGCGAGCTGCTTCAGGCGGAGGGAAGGCAGGTCGAGAGCTACGGCAGCGGCGAGGCATTCTTCGCGGCATATCATCCCGGCGATGGCGGCTGCCTGCTGCTCGATGCCGGGATGCCCGGCATGAGCGGGCTCGAGGTGCTGCAGCGGCTCAAGAGCGAAGGCCTTCGGCTGCCGACGATCATGATCACCGGCGATGGCGACGTACCGATGGCTGTCCTGGCCATGCGGGCCGGCGCCGCGGATTTCATCGAGAAGCCGATCGGCCACAAGGAGCTTCTGGCCAGCATCGAGCGCGCGCTGGAGCAGAATCGGGATTCGGCCAAGCTGTCCGCCTGGCGCGAGACGGCATCGGCGCGGCTGGGCACGCTGACCGCGCGGCAGCGGCAGATCATGGACCTCGTGCTCGCCGGCCATCCGAGCAAGAACATCGCGGCCGATCTCGGCATCAGTCAGCGCACGATCGAGAACCATCGCGCCGCCATCATGAAGAAGACCGGGTCGCATTCGCTTCCGGCGCTGATCCGGCTGGCGCTCGCCGCGGCCTGAAGGCGGCGGAGCGGATCGCGGAGAACCGGCTTTCGCGCCTCATCGGCGCCGGTCGGTCAGCAGCATCCAGGCGCGCGCGACCTGCTCTCCACGCCGTGCCCTCAGGCCACGGCCAGCGGCACCACCCAGCGCAAGCGGATGTTCGGCGCTACCGCACGCGGCGGCGCGACGGCGACGGCAAGCTTGTGGCTCGGCGTCGGCCGGTGTTGCTCGAAATGCCAGCGATCGGAGTGGTCGGGGCAGCTTTCGGAAAAGTGGATCCGCGGCGCCGCGACGTCGAGTCGGAACCAGAACCCGTCGAGCGGCAGCGACAGCCCCATGCAGCGCGCCTTGATATAGGACTCCTTGAGCGTCCAATAGGAAAAGAACCGCTCCCGGCGCTCGCCGGCGGTAGCGGCCGCGACATCGGCGATCTCTGCGGCGGCAAAGACGGTTGGCGCGAGCGCCAGCGGATCGACCTCGCGCTCGGTATTCTCGACATCGACGCCGACCTCGCCCTGTCGCGTCACGGCGCAGGCGACCAGACCGTCCGTATGCGAGAGATTGAAGCGGAGATCGCGATGCACCGCCGGTGCCGCGACGAAGGGACAGCCATACTCGTTCATCTCGAACACCCAGGCCGCTTCCGCCGTATCGGCATAGCGCGAGAGCGTGGTGCGCAGCAGCGCTCTGGCGATGAGGAACTGGTCGCGCGCGCCCTCGACCCGGAAGCGCTGCCAGCGGGCATGCTCCGGCGCGCTGAGGAGGTCGACATAGCGCGATCGCAGCGCCTCGCTTACCGCGGGCGTCGCGGTGAGCCAAACCTCCACCTCGCCGCTCTCCAGGCGCAAGGCGGGATTTCCCGGCATGATGGCTATTCGGCGGCGCTTCGCTTCGCTGCGCTTTCGCCAGCCGATGGCGTCTTGAAGCGCTCGCGCAACGCATCCCATTCCTCGGCGCCGACGCGGCGGAATTTCTCCTTGAGGCCGACCTTCATTTCGGGATGCCGGCGCCGGGCCTTGACCTCGGCCAGTGCCGCATCGAAGGCGTCGATCGCCGTCTGGAATAGAATTCCCGGCAGGATCGCCAGCTTGAAGCCGACCCGCTCGGCATAGGCCAGGTCGAGCACCGGCGTCTTGCCGCCCGAGACGACATTGAGCAGGCAGGGCCCGTTGACCAGCCGCGGCACGGCTTCGACCTCCGCCTGTGTCTGCGGCGCCTCGAGAAATGCCATGTCGGCGCCGGCGGCGAGCGCCGCGTTCATCCGTCGCACCGCCTCTTCGAAGCCGATCACCGCGCGCGCATCCGTGCGCGCGATCAGCAGGAAATCGGGATCGATCCGCGCCGCGGCGGCGGCGCGGATCTTGGCGAGATAATCGTCAAGCGGGATCACCACCTTGTCGTCGAGATGGCCGCATTTCTTGGGAAAGCCCTGATCCTCGATGTGAAGGCCACGCGATGCCGCGCCGCTCGTATTCGCGCACCGTTCGGGTGACGTTGAGCTCATTGCCATAGCCGGTATCGGCGTCGGCGATCACCGGCACCCGCACGGCGGCGGCGAGCCGCCCGGCATTCTCCGCCATCTCGCTCATGGTGACGAGGCCGTAATCGGGATAGCCCAGCGTCGCCGCGGTGCCGGCGCCCGTCATATAGAGGGCGGCGAATCCGGCCTGCTCGATGACCCGCGCGCCGATGCATTCATAGGCGCCGGGTGCGACCAGCATGCCTTCTTGCCGCAACAACGCGCGCAGCCGCGTGGTCGCGGCGGTGATGGGAGAAGCCATCGATTGTCTCCTGCTTTACGGGCTCAGCGTGAACATCGGCACCGGCGGCCCGCCGTCGCTGGGCTTGAACACCAACGCCACGGTGCGGCCGATGCGGATCTGGTCGAGGTCGCAATCGACGATATTGGTCATCATGGTCACGCCTTCCTCGAGCGTGACGTAGGCAATGGCATAAGGCACCGGCGCGCGCCGCATCACGCTGTAGGAATAAACTGTGCCGCGGCCCGACGTCGTCTGCCATTCCGTCCGGTCGCTGAAGCAGAAGGGACAGATCGCTCGCGGATAGTAATGCCGCTCGCCGCAGGCCAGGCATTTCTTGATCAGCAGCCGGCCTTCGGTGGCGGCGTCCCAGAATGGCTTGGTCTCGGGGTTGACCGGTGGCGCGGCGATGACCCTTTGTCCTTGCGCCATCGCTTCTACTCCCTCTCCAGGATCAAGGTGGCGCTGCCATGGCGCGTGCCGAGCGAGCCGCCGGTGCCATGCGCGAGCGCCAGGTCGCAGTTCCGCACCTGGACGCTGGGATGCGCCTCGCCGCGCAGCTGGCGCACCGCTTCGATCACCTTGGTCATGCTGCCGCGGTTGCCGGGATGGTTGTTGCAGAGGCCGCCGCCATCGGTGTTGAACGGCAGCTTGCCGCTGCCGGAGATGAGGTTGCCGTCGGCGACGAAGCGCCCGCCCTCGCCTTTCTCGCAGAAGTCCGAGATCCTCGAGCGTCATCAGCACGGTGATGGTGAAGCTGTCGTAGATCGAGGCGTATTTGATGTCGGCGGGCGTGACGCCGGCCTCGGCGAAGGCGCGCGGCCCCGACCATACTGCGCCCGAATAGGTGAGATCGATCCTGCCGCCCATCTGGTTCTTCGGCGCCTCGCCCGCGCCGAGCAGCTTGACCTTGGGCCGCTTCAGGCTCTTGGCCACTTCCGGTGCCACGACGATCAGCGCGCCGCCACCATCGGTGATGACGCAGCAATCGAGCCGGTGCAGCGGATCGGAGATCATCGGCGAGTTGACCACCTCCTCGACGGTGACGACCTCGCGCAGCAGCGCGAGCGGATTGTACTGCGCGTGATGCGAGGCCGCGACCTTGATCCAGGCGAGCTGCTCGCTGGTAGTGCCGTATTGATGCATGTGCCGCATGGCGCACATGGCATACATATTGGTCACGACCGGTGCGAACGGCGCCTCGAAGCCGACATCGGGAGCCGCGGCGCTGTAGCTGCGCGGCACGGTGCCGGTCGCCATGCCCTCGGCGCGCGGCCGGCCGGCGAGCGTGATCAGCGCCACCGCGCATTTGCCGGCGGCGATCGCCTCGGCCGCATGCGCGACGTGAATGGTGTAGGAGGAGCCGCCGGTCTCGGTCGAATCCATGTGGCGGACGCGCAGCCCCATATAGTCGATCATCGACAGCGGCCCCAATCCGGGCGCGTCGCCGGCGCAGAAATAGCCGTCGATGTCCGGCCTTATCGAGGCCGGCGTCGTCGAGCGCGCCCTTCGCGACCTCGGCATGGAGCTGCGCCAGCGACTTGTCCGGGGCGTGGCGCGTCGGATGTTCATAGGCGCCGGCGATGTAAGCTTGGCCTTTGACGGTCACGATGCGTCGCCTCGGCTCGCCAGCGCCGCATCGACGAAGCGCTTGGCGTCGAATTCCTCGGCGATGCGGTTGTCCTCCTCGAGCATGGCGGCGCTGTCGCGGTCGGCGAATTTCATGGCGCCGAGATCCTCGAAGGTGTTGCGCACGCGCGATCCCCATAGGCCGATATCGCGGACCGTCGGTACGATGCGGCTGAACAGGCGCGAGCGGAACTTGTGGGTGGCAAGCGCCGCCTCATGGACGGCGCGGCACTGTCCGACGTCGAGACCGACCGACGCCCAGACATCGGACGGATCCATGCGGTCGCGCATGAGATAGCAGGCTTCGACCAGGAACTCCTCGCGCTGGTCGCGCTCGGCCTCGGTCAGCGCCGGGTAGTAGTCGCGCAGAGCGAGGCGTCCGAAGGCGACGTGGCGCGCCTCGTCCTGCATGACATAAGCGTTGACTTGCGCAGCCAGCGCGTTCTGCGCCTTGTCGCGGATGCTCTGGAAGGAAGCCAGCGCCAGACCCTCGATCACCACCTGCATGCCGAGATAGGTGAAGTCCCATTCCTTGCGCTCGATGACGTCCTGGAGAAGCGCCTGCAGCGGCTTGTTGATCGGGAACACCATGTTGAACTTCTCGTGCAGCAGGCGGGTATAGGCCTCGACATGGCGCGCCTCGTCGATCACTTGCGTCGCCGCGTAGAATTTCGCATCGATATTCTCGACCTGCTGCACGATCTTGGCGGCGCAGATCAGCGCGCCCTGTTCGCCATGGAGGAATTGCGAGATCTGCCAAGCCTGGGAATGGCGGCGAAATTCCGCAACCTGCTTCGGCGCGAGCTTGCGCCAGAGCTCGGAGCCGCAGAGCGAGATGGTTTCGTCCGGCAACATCATCGGGTTCTCGGCGTCGAGCTCGCGCGACCAATCGATGCGTTCCTGCGCGTTCCATTGCTGGCGCTTGCCCTTGTCGTAAAGCGCCAGCAGCTCGGCCCGGCCATCGTCATATTCCCAGCGGAAGCCCGTCTGCTGCGGCGCACGCAGGCTCCACTCCGTTCCCGCCGGCGGCACAAGGTAGCGCGATTGGGTGGTCATGAGCCCTCCTGGCCAACCCGGCCGACCGCTCCGCGGTCGGCCCTAGAGGGTTCGATCGCAGAGCGATCGAACGGGTTGGCCATGCTACCTCACTCCGGCCGCAGCGCGAAGCCGTCGAATGAATGGTTGTGTCGGGCCGCGCTACGTCAACCGATTGGCCGCTATTGCGGCTTTGCAACGGCGAGCAACAGGCCGTTGGCGTCGCGCCGCTTGTCTGGTGTATCGATGTCGTACAGGTGACCATCGGCGCCGGTCTGCGCCAGCAGGAGATCGCGCCCGTCCTGGCGGAAACCGAACTCGGCGGTGCCGTAGCCCGGCCGCACCACCTCGATCGCGAAGCGCCAGGCGTCGCCGGCGCGCTCGCGCTGCACCATCGTCACCGTGCTGTTCTCGGCATTGTCGAGCACCAGCGCCGCCCATTGCCGGAGTGTCAGCCAGCGCACCGCTTTTCCCGCGTCGATGTCATCGAGGATGATCGTTGCGTCCTGCACCTCGGCGGGAAAATCGAGGCGGTCGAATTCCGGGTGATGCCGCTCGAAAGCGTCCTGCGCCTGGGAAATGAGCGCTGTCTGCGTCTGTTCGCCATAGGCCTGGTGCTTGCGGGCGAGTGCCGACAGGGCGGTGCCATAGGGCGGGTAATCCTCGGCCAGCGGTTCCTTGACCTGGGCCCTGATCCGCTTCTGCTCGAGCTCGAAAAAGATCGCCGATACCGTCGCCTCGGCGTCGTCGACCGCGCCCCGGTTCCGCGGCGTCGTCGGCAAGCCGTCGAGCCGCGTCGCGATCTGCTCCAGCCTCGGCTGCGCTTTCTTCTTCGCCGCCGCGTAATCCTTGAGGGCGCGGCGCACGCGGTCCCGCGCCGCTTTGAGCGAGGGGATGTGCTTCACATCCTCGGTCAGCAGCGCCTTGTCCTGCGGCGTGCTGGCGGTGTCCAGACAGGTTTGCAGGCCCTTGGTGATGAGGTCGATGTCGGCATCGCTCAGCTCGTAGAGCGGCGTCGCCAGCACGCGCGCCGCCACTTCCTCGTCAATGCCGACCCATCGGGAGCCGAAATCGATGAATTGGGCGCAGCTAGGTACGCGCACCGCCGCGGCGGCGCCCGCCAGGCTGACGGCCAGCGCCAGGCCTGTCACCAGCAGAACCCGAACCACAGACCATGTCATGTCCGGACAGCCTCGATATCGCCGCGACCGATCAGTAACCCAGCGTGTGACGCACCTCGCGCGCGAATGCCTCGCCGTCGCGCGCTGCGGCGCTGTGCGCGTCGATATGGATCGGCATGCGGCCGACGATGCTGGCCTCGGCGTAGACCACGCGATTGGCGAGTTCCGCCTCGAACAGCGCATAGCCGGACTGTGTCAGCTCGTTGCGCACGTGCCGGGCGACCGCGCTGCCCACGGTCACCTGGGTCAAGAGCAGGCGGTAAGCCATCGGTCGCGCGCGGCGCTCCTCCGTGGCGTTGACCTCCTCGATCAGCCGCACCGTCTCGATCGCCGCGGCGATGTCGAGCGGCGAGGCCTTGATCGGGATGACCGCCAGATCCGCCACCGACAGCGCCTCGATCATCGTCCGGTTGCGGAAACCCGCGGTGTCGATGACCACGAGTTCTACGTCGCGTGCCAGTTCGCGCGCGCGCTGCGCCACTGCCTCGGAGGTGTCGGCGATGATCGGGATATCCAGCGGCGGATCGCCGAGGCCCTGCCAATGCAGCAGGCTCGCTTGCGGGTCGGCATCGATCACGGCGGCGCGCAGGCCTCCGAGCTGGGAATGCGCAGCGAGGCAGGCGGCGGCGGTGCTCTTGCCGCTGCCGCCTTTCAAGGTGGCCATCACCACGATCGCGCCCGTCCGGTTCCGCACGCTAGCCTCCGCGTCGCGGCCAGGCGCGGCTCACCGGCCACGCCTTCCGGTGGCTTTCGGACTGTCGGGCGCCTGGCGGTATTTCTTGGGCTCGAAATCGAGGAAGGTGCCGCCGTCCTCGAAATGCCGGATGAATATCTTGCCGATCGTCTCGGTGGCCAGCGTCGAGGTGCCGACCGAGGTGGCGACGCCGATCAGCGTGCCGATGCCGGGGACCATCCGCGCCGCCGCGCCGGCGAAGCCGGTGGCGAGGGTGTAGGGGGTCCAGCCGCCGAACACCGCGGACAGCAGCGACGCCACGCGCACGCGCTCGAACGGCACGTCGTAGAGCCTCGCCAGGCGCGAGATCATGCGCAGCTGCACGCCCGAGACCAGGGCCGCATCGGCCAGCGGGATCGGCGCCGCGGCGGCGGCGATCGTCCATTTGCGGTAATACGCCAGAACCTCGTGCGCCCGCCTGAAGCGCTGCTCATCCTCGGTGGTCGGTGCCTCGACGATCGCCAGCGCTCGTCCGGTGGCCGGTACTTGCGCTTGAGGCGTCGTTTCCGGCGCGCTGGCCGGCGACTCGCGCGATTGCGGCGCGACCGCTGTCGCGGTGCGCTTGATGTCGTCGAGCGTGGGATTGCGCAGCTTCGGAAGCGTCTTCGTCATCTGAGCGCGCTCATTCGCCCGGCCGCGCCGCAGCGCATCAACTCGATTTCGGCGCCGTGCTGCCGCCCTCGATCTTGGTGCAGGTGCCGACCGGCACGTAAATCCAGGAGTTCGGATCCTTGGCGATTTTCGCTTCGCCGGCACAGCCATGCGCGCCTCGCGAGCCGCAGTCGTTCTTGCCGGCGGCGTTTACCCCGTAGCATTTTTCCGCCTGGAAGATCGGGTCGGGAGCGGGCCCGGCCATGGCCGCGGCAGATGCGGCAACCGCCGCCGCGACCGCCGAGGCGACGAGCAGAGCAGGCTTCATAGCTTCTCCCCATGCAAGGAAACTAAGCGACGATACACCAGCCGATCGTCGCTGGGTAGACGGCGCAACGGCTATGTCGCTAACACGTTATCTGTCCGGTCTTTGTAGCAGGTGATCTGTCCGGTTTAAGAAGCGCTCCAAAGTGGGGGCGATTGATGAACCGGGCAGAGGTGCTGCAAGGGATAAGGGAGATGCGGTTTTTAGAGGTTTACGATCGGAGCCGCTCGGGGCGGCTGAGTTATTCTGAGGCGGCGGAGACATTGGGGATGAGCGAGCGATCGTTTCGGCGGCTTCGTGGCCGCTACGCAGCAGAGGGCGAGGCCGGTCTGTTGGACCGTCGTCTTGGCAAGGTGAGCCCGCACCGGATCGCGGCGGATGAGGTTGAGCGGATCGTATCGTTGTACCGGGATCGTTATGCGGGCTGGACGGTAAAGCACTTCCACGAGCGCGCGCAGGAGCGGCACGGGCTGGTGGCGAGCTACGGTTGGACGAAGAGCGTGCTGCACGCCTCGGGCCTGGTGCGGCCGGCGATGAAACGGTCGGCGCACCGCAAGAAGCGGCCACGCCGGCCGATGACGGGCATGATGCTGCACCAGGACGGCTCGAGGCATCTGTGGCTGCCGGCGCTTGGCCGTCAGATCGATCTGATCGTGACGATGGACGATGCGACGAGCGAGATCTATTCGGGCTTTCTGGTCGAGGAGGAGGGCACGGCCTCGAGTTTGCGCGGCCTACATGAAGTGATCGCCCGGCACGGCCTGTTCTGTGCCTTCTACACCGACCGTGGCGGCCATTACTTCTACACGCCCAAGGCCGGCGGCAAGGTCGACAAGGACACGCCAACCCAGGTCGGCCGTGCGCTCGCCCAGCTCGGCATACGCCATATCGCCGCTTACTCGCCAGAAGCCAGGGGCCGCTCGGAGCGCATGTTCGGGACGCTGCAGGATCGCCTGGTAAAGGAACTCGCCGATGCCGGGATCGACACCATCGCGGCGGCGAACCGGTTCCTCAGCGACGTCTACCTGCCGGCACATAATCGTCGCTTCGCCGCGGCGCCGGCCGAGCCGGGGACCGCTTTCGTGCCATGGACCGGCAGCGACCTCGCCGAAATCCTATGCCATCAGGAGGACCGTATCGTCGGCAACGACAATACCGTCGTCTTCGGTCGGCTGCGCCTCCAGATCGAACCCAGTCCGCTGCGCGCACACTTCGTCAAGGCGACCGTCCAGATCCGACGCTACGCCGACCACACCATCGCTATCTTCTACGGACCGCGCTGCATCGGTCGCTACGACCCAGACGGCAACGCCCGCCACAGCCGACCACAGGCCGCGTGACACGCTTCAACGCGAGCCGCTTTGAGCCGGGGCATGCCCCGGCTCAAAGCAAGAACGAAGCGGACAACTGACTTGTTACGAAAACCGGCCAACTTGACTTGTCAGCGACAGACGGCGCAACGGCTATTTCGAGGCCGTCGGCGTTTTCGTCGCCGGCTTGCTTGTGCCGCTGTCGGTCGCCGGCGTGTTCGCCGTCGGCGGCAGCGCCATCTGCGGGGTGGTTTTCGTGTCGCCGCCGCTAAGATCCGTCGGCAGCGGCAAGCCGGGCGCGGCGCTCACCGAGTCGGTCTTCTTGCTGCTGGCGCCCGCGGTCTCCGGCGTGTTGGCGAGCGGCGTCAGCGACGGCTTGTTCTCCGTGTTCGATGACGACTCGACGGCAGGCGGCGTTATCGTGCTGTCGAGGTTGCCCAGCAGGATCGGCAGCCCCGTTTTGCTGTTGCCGATGACAATGATCTTCGAGTTGGGCGATTGCGCGAGCTGCAGTGTGGCGTCGACACCTTTCCACATCAGGTACCGGTCGGTGATGCCGTCCTTGACGATGTCCTGGAACTGGCGGATGCCCTCCGCCTCGATCCGCTTGCGCTCGCTCTCCTTCTTCTCGCGCTCGATGCGGTAGTCGTATTCGAGCATCATCTGCATCTGCTGGTTCTTCTCGATCATCGATTTCTGCAGCGATGCCGGCAACTCCACGTCGCGCAGGAAGATCTCGTCGAGTTCGACGAACTCGACGCGCTGCAGCAGCGTGTCGGCCTCGGGATCCATCTCGAACTCGCGGCGCATGCCGTCACGGATGCGCTGCTGGATCTCCAGGCGCTTCGTGGAATAGACCTCCTCCGGGGTATGGCGCGACACCTCCTCGCGGACGCGCGCGCCGAGGCTGGGCAGGATGAGTTTCTGGATGTATTCGGGACCGATGTATTTATGCAGCAGCGGCACGTTGCGCCGCGTCACGCGAAAGCGGAAGGCGACATCGGCGACGAGGTTGAGGCCGTCCGACGTGTGCGCGTCGAAGGTCGAGGATTCGTTCTGGAAGCGCACGTCATAGATGTACATGGTGTTCCACGGCCAGACGATGTGGAAGCCCTCGTCATAGGCCTGCTCGACATCCGTGCCGCCTTGGAAGCGCTTGAACAGCGCGCCTTCGTGGCCGGCGGGGATGGTGATGAAGATGCGGGGCGAGAGCGCGGCGATGAGCAGCAGCAAGAGCAGGCCGCCGAGACCGAGCGACAGCAGATGCTTATCGATCCAATCGACCGTTCCGATATAGGCCGCGCCGATGCGCGAGGACAAGCGGCTGAAAACGCTATTCACCGAACGCTCCCACTCTAAATCCGCGACTGGCTCCGCAACTTATACTACGGCCTGGCCCCTGCTTTGGATACGGGGCGCACGAATCGGCGCGGGGCGGGTGCTCCGGGCGCGGCGTCCGTGGCTTCGGACGCGCCGCGCCGGCGCCGGCCGGTGCGGTTGCCGCGCCTGGGCTCCTGTGATAGTTTGTCAATGACTTGCACTCATAAACGGGGAACTCCATGGACGAGCGTATGGCGGAGGCGATGAGCATCGTACGGCGGTCTTCCGCTTGGTCTGCGGGTGCCGGCCTCATTCCGATCCCCCTCGTCGACATCGGCGCGATTGCCGCGGTCCAGGTCAAGATGATCAAGGACTTGGCCAAGGTCTACGAGCGTCGAGTTCCCCGATGTCCGCGTCCGGGCGGTCAGCAGCGGCCTTGCCGGCAGCATCCTCCCTTACCTGTTGGCGGTCGGCTCTTCCGGCTACCTGCTCTCCATGGCGAAGGCGATACCGATCGTCGGCACCGTGGTCGCGATCGCCGCCATGCCCGGCTTCGCCTCGGCGGCCACCTATGCCGTCGGCAAGGTGTTCGCGCAGCATTTCGCCGGCGGCGGCAGTCTGCTCGACTTCGATACTGAGGCGAAGAAAGAGGAGATCGCCAAGGAGTTCGCCGAGGCGCGCAACGAGACGAAGAAGGCGCCCTCCAAGCCCGCCGTGGCCTGATCGGCCGGGCGGTTCTCGGGCAAAGGGCGGCGGCCGGCCGTGGAACCGAGCATCATTATCATCATCTATCTCCTCGCCTGCCTGCTCGTCGGGCTGGTCGGGTCCCGCCGCTCGATGGGCTTCTTCGCGGCGTTCTTCTTCTCGCTGCTGTTCAGCCCGGTCATCGTCATTCTGATCTTGCAGCTGACGCGCACCTCCGAGCGCCGTCGTCGGGATCGCCGGCCGTCCTCATCGGTGTCATAGCATGCCGCCCGTGACCGGCATGCCTCGGGGTCGATCGACGTGCTGATTCTACGGGTCCTCCGCAAGGAGAATTCGATCCCGACGTCGCGCATGGCGTTCATGATGTGCCTTGCCGGCGGCACCAATGCGCTCATCCTCAGCACGATCAATTCGGCCGCTCAGCATGCCGGGCAGGATGGGCCAGATCTGCATCTGCTGATCATGTTCTGCCTGTGCTTGACCGTCTATATCCTCACGCAGCGCTATGTCATGTCGCAAGCGATGTGCGAGATCGAGCGCATCGTCAACGATCTCCGTGTGCGCCTCATCGAGAAGGTGCGGCATTCCGAGCTCGCGCGGATCGAGCGGCTGGTGCCGTCGGACGTCCTTACCACCATCGCCAAGGAGCCGGTCGCGATCTCCAACCTGGCGCCGAGCTTCGTCGCGGCGGCGCAGGCGTGCCTGCTGCTGCTGTTCGTGACCGGATATGTCGCCTATCTCTCGTTGACCGCGCTGGCGCTGACGGCGATGGCGGCGTTCTTCGCGGTATCGATCTTCCTGCGGCGCTCGGAGAAGCTGCGGCAGCGGCTGCGCCAGACGGCGGAGCAGGATGCCGAAGTGTTCGAGGGGCTCGACGACCTGCTCAGCGGCTTCAAGGAAGTGAAGATGAGCCGGGCGCGCGGCACGGCGCTGGCCCAGACTGTCGAGCATCTTTCGGCGGAAGCCACCGGCCTGAAACAGGAGACGGCGCGGAGCTCCGCCGGCGAGTTCGTCTTCGCCCAGTCGACCTTCTACCTGCTGCTGGCGACCGTGGTGTTCGCCGTGCCGGCCTTCAGCACCGTCGCCTCCGCCGACCTGGTGAAGATCACCACCGCGATCCTGTTCCTCATCGGCCCGATCTCGATGATCGTGCAGGCGATCCCGGCCCTCGCCACCGCGAACTCGTCGATGGAGCGCCTGCTCGCCCTCGACGAGCAGCTCAGCGGCGCGGCGGCGCCGCCGGCCGCCATTGCCGCCGAGGCGGATACGCGCCCGCCGGCGGTCCGGCCGGAGCTGCGGCTGGAAGGAGCGACCTTCACCTATTCGGAAAATCCCGGCAGCGAGGGCTTCACCGTCGGGCCGATCGATTTCGTTGCACGGCCGGGCGAGATCGTGTTCATCACCGGCGGCAACGGCTCCGGTAAGACCACGCTGATGAAGCTGATGGCCGGGCTATACCGCCCCGATAGCGGCCGCATCCTGCTCGGCGGCACGCCGTTCCTGCCGGCGACGGAAGCGTGGATCCGCGATCAGATCTCGATCATCTTCTCCGACTTCCATCTGTTCCGCCGCTTGTACGGGATCGGCGAGCAGGATCCGGAGAAGATCGCCGAGCTGCTGCGCTATATGCAGATCGACCAGAAGACTGCGATTCGCGGCGACGGCTTCACCAACATCAATCTCTCGACCGGCCAGCGCAAGCGCCTGGCGATGATCGTCACGCTGCTCGAGGACAAGCCGGTCGTCATCTTCGACGAATGGGCCGCCGATCAGGACCCCGCCTTCCGCCGCAAATTCTACGAGGAGATCCTGCCGGGCCTGAAAGCCAAGGGCAAGGTCGTCATCTGCGTCACCCATGACGACCGCTATTTCGAGGTTGCCGACCATCGCTTCAAGATGGAATTCGGCCGCATGGTGGCCTGAGGCACCCCCAGCTACCGTTTCGAGCGACGTTCCGGCCGCGCCATCCACGCCCATGCGCGCGGCGTCGAGCCGCGGCCGCAGGGCGCGCGCGATGGCGCTGGCATGGGGCTCGCATGGCACGCGGTTGTGCGTGCAGGGGAGGGGGACGACGTCGATCGCGCCCTCGACCTTGGGGGACCAATCGAAGTAGCGGTCATTGTCGCCAGGGGTCTCTATCGCCCTGAAGAGGAGGAGTGGGCCGCGGTAGCGGCCCGGGACATAACGCGAGCCTTGCTCGACATTGAGCTTGAACAGCTCGATGATCCCCGCGGCCTGCGCGGTCGAGAAATCGGCCGGCCAGACGCCGCTGTGCCGCGCGGCATCGACGAAGCTGTCGAGATCGGTGATCGTCCGCGACGCGCCGGGAATGATTTTCTCGAGGCCGAGGATTTCGATCAGCGTTGCGATGATGCTGGCATCGGTGACTTCCTCGCCGCTCGCCTCCGGCTGGTACAAGGGCGTGTCGAGAAGGGCGAGAAGCGCGACTTTTTCGCCCGCCGCCTGGAGCTGGCACGCCATTTCATAGGCGATGACGCCGCCGAACGACCATCCCAGCAGGTGATAGGGGCCCACGGGTTGGACCGCGCGGATCTCATCGAGGTAATCGCCGGCCATCTGCTCGACCGAGCGGGCGGCGGGCTCTCCCGGCTCGAGGCCTGCGGCTTGCAGGCCATAGACCGCCTGGCCGCGTCCGAGCGCCGCGGCGAGCGGCAGGTAGCAGAACACGGCGCCGCCGGCGGGATGGATGCAGAACAGCGGCGGCTGGCGCGCGCTTTGCTGGAGCGGCACGAGATGGGAGAACCGGCTTTGCTCCTCGGCTTGCGCCGCCTGCCGCGCGAGCTGCGCCAGGCTCGGATGCTCGAACAAGCTGCGCAGCGACACCGTGATCCCCGGCAGCTCCCGGCAGCGGTGGACGAATTGCACCGCCAGCAGCGAATGGCCGCCGAGATCGAAGAAATTGTCGTGGCGGCCGATGCGGGCGATGCCGAGGAGCTCCGCCCACAGCGCCGCCAGCAGCTCCTCGACCGCGCCCTGCGGCGCCTGGTAGCCTTCGGCCTCGCGCCACACCGGCTCGGGCAGCGCCCGCCGGTCGAGCTTGCCGCTCGGCGTGCGCGGCAGGGCCTCGAGCCAGACATAGCCCTGCGGCAGCATATGCGCCGGGAGCCGCGCCGCGAGATGGAAGCGCAGCGCCGCCGCCGCCACCTGCGCCTCGCGCGCCACCACATAGGCCACCAGGCGCTCGCGCCACACCACCACCGCCGCCTGCGCCACCGCGCCGTGCTCCAGCAGCGCCGCCTCGATCTCGCCGGGCTCGATGCGCAGGCCCCGCAGCTTCACCTGGCCGTCCGAGCGCCCGAGGAACTCCACCACCCCGTCGCCCCGCCAGCGCCCGAGATCCCCCGTCCGGTAGAGCCGCCCGCCGGCGGCGCCGAACGGGTCCGCCACGAACCGCTCCGCCGTCAGCCCCGGACGCCCGACATAGCCCCGCGCCAGCCCGACGCCGCCGAGATGGATCTCCCCCGCAACCCCCACCGGCACCGGCTCGAGGCGGTCGTCCAGGATGTAGACCCGCATGTTCGCGATCGGCCGGCCCAGCGGCGGCGCCTCGGCGCCGGCGAGCGGCGCGCTCATCGTCGCGCAGACCGTCGCCTCGGTCGGACCGTAGGCGTTGACCATGCGCCGGCTCGCCGAATGCCGCGCCACCAGCTCGGGCGGGCAGGGCTCGCCGCCCACCACCAGCGTGCGGCATTGCGCCAGCGCCTCGTCCGGCAGGCTCGCCAGCACGCTCGGCACCAGCAGCACATGGGTGATCGCCTGCTCGGCCATCAGCTGCGCCAGCGCGTCCCCCGGCACCAGCCGCTCGGCCGGCGCCATCACCAGCGTCGCGCCCGACAGCAGCGCCATCCACAGCTCCGCCACCGAGACGTCGAAGCTGGGCGAGGCGTATTGCAGCAGCCGGTCGCCCGGACGGACGTCGCAGTCGCGGATATGCGCCAGCGCCAGATTGACCACGCCGCGATGCTGCACCATCGCGCCCTTGGGGGCGCCGGTGGATCCCGAGGTGTAGATGATATAGGCGAGATGGTCGGGGCCGAGCGCGCCGCGGCGCTCGTCGTCGCCGAGCGGCGCCGAGGACAGCGCCGGCGCGTCGTCGTCGAGGCGCAGCGCCGGCACCTCGGGCGGCAGGTGCCCGGCCAGCGCGGCGGTGGTCAGCACCAGCGCCGCGCCGGCATCGGCGAGCAGGAAGGCGAGCCGGGCCGGCGGGTGGCCGGCATCGAGCGGCAGGTAGCAGCCGCCCGCCTTCAGCACCGCCAGCACCGCCACCACCAGCTCGACCGAGCGCTCCAGCGCGAGGCCGACCACCGTCTCGGGGCCGATGCCGAGACCGATCAGCCGCCGCGCCAGCTGGTTCGAGCGCGCGTCGAGCTCGCCATAGCCGAGCTCCGCGCCGCCGCACACCACCGCCACCGCCGCGGGATCGCGCGCCGCCTGCGCCGCGAACAGCGCCGGCAGGGTCGTCGCCGGCATGCCGCCGCGGTCGCGTTCCAATCCACGGTGATCGTCCGGCGCTCGTCCGGCGACAGCAGCGACAGCGCCGAGAGCTTCGCCTCGGGCGACGCCGCCAGGAAGCGCAGCGCGCGCTCGAGATGCGCCAGCAGCCGCTCCGCCGTCGCCCGGTCGTAGAGATCGCAATCGTATTCCAGCTCCCCCGCCAGCCCGTCCGAAGTCTCCGCCAGCGACAAGGCCAGCTCGAACTTCGCCGTCCCCGAGCCCAGCGCCAGCTCCTGCGCCGCCACCCCCGCCAGCGCCGGCACCGCCTGCGCCTGGTTCTGCAGCACCAGCATCACCTGGAACAGCGGGCTGCGCTCCAGCGAGCGCACCGGCTGCAGCTCCTCCACCAGCTGCTCGAACGGCAGCGCCTGATGCGCGAACGCTCCCAGCGCCGTCTCGCGCACCTGCGACAGCAGACCGCGCACGCTCTGGTCGCCCGCGAGCCGCGTGCGCAGCACCAGCGTGTTGACGAAGAAGCCGATCAGGCCCTCGATCTCGTGCCGCGTCCGGTTCGCCACCGGCGTCCCCAGCAGGATGTCCGTCTGCCCGCTCCAGCGCCCCAGCACCAGCGACAGCGCCGCCTGCAGCACCATGAACAGCGTCACCCCCTCGCGCCGCGCGAGATCGCGCAGCGCCACGACCACGCCGCCCTCCAGCCGCAGCGCCACCCGCTCGCCGCGGCCGCGGCGCGGCCCGCGCGGCCGGTCCGTCGGCAGCGACAGCGCCTCGGGCGCCGCCGCCAGCGCGGCGCGCCAGTACTCGAGGTCGCGCGCCGCCGAGTGATGCCGGCGCTGCCACAGCGCGTAATCGGCATACTGGATCGGCAGCGGCAAGAGGCCGGCCTCGCTCCCCTCCAGCGCCGCGGCGTAGAGCGACGTCAGCTCCTGCAGCAGGATCGCCGACGACCAGCCGTCGAACGCGATGTGGTGCACCACCACCGCCAGCACATGCAGCTCGGGGCCGAGCCGCAGCAGGCTCGCGGTGATCGGCAGGTCCAGCGCGAGATCGAAGCGCTGCCGCGACAGCGCCTCAAGCCGCGCCGGCAAGGCCGCCTCGCTCATCTCCTCCTCGCCGAGCGCAAACCGCTCGGCCGGCTCGACCGACTGCACCGCCACCCCGTCCACCACCGGGAAGGTGGTGCGCAGCGCCTCGTGGCGCGCCACCACCGCCTGCAGCGCGTGGCGCAGCGCCGCCACGTCCAGCGGCCCCGCCAGCCGCAGCGCCATCGGCACGATGTAGCTCGAGCCGCCCTCCAGCTGCTCCAGGAACCACAGGCGCTGCTGCGCGAACGACAGCGGCAGCGAGGCCGGACGCGGCCCCGGCCGCAGCGCCTCGCCCGCGGCCGGGCCGGCGCCCGACACCACCCCGGCAAGACCCATCAGGCTCGGATGCTCGAACACGCTGCGCAGCGCCAGCTCGACCCCGAGCCCGCCGCGCACCCGCGACACCAGCCGCGTCGCCAGCAGCGAATGGCCGCCGAGATCGAAGAAATTGTCGTGGCGGCCGATGCGGGCGATGCCGAGCAGCTCCGCCCACAGCGCCGCCAGCAGCTCCTCCACCGCGCCCTGCGGCGCCTGGTAGCCTTCGGCCTCGCGCCACACCGGCTCGGGCAGCGCGCGCCGGTCGAGCTTGCCGCTCGGCGTGCGCGGCAGCGCGTCGAGCCAGACATAGCCCTGCGGCAGCATATGCGCCGGCAGCCGCGCCGCGAGATGGAAGCGCAGCGCCGCCGCCGCCACCTGCGCCTCGCGCGCCACCACATAGGCCACCAGGCGCTCGCGCCACACCACCACCGCCGCCTGCGCCACCGCGCCGTGCTCCAGCAGCGCCGCCTCGATCTCGCCGGGCTCGATGCGCAGGCCCCGCAGCTTCACCTGGCCGTCCGAGCGCCCGAGGAACTCCACCACCCCGTCGCCCCGCCAGCGCCCGAGATCCCCCGTCCGGTAGAGCCGCCCGCCGGCGGCGCCGAACGGGTCCGCCACGAACCGCTCCGCCGTCAGCCCCGGACGCCCGACATAGCCCCGCGCCAGACCGATCCCGCCGAGATGGATCTCCCCCGCAACCCCCACCGGAACCGGCTCGAGGCGGTCGTCCAGGATGTAGACGCGGTAGTTCGGCAGCGGCGCGCCGATCGGCAGCCAGCGGCCGGGCTCCTCGGCGGCGGCGACATGGCCCGTGGCGTCGATGGTCGCCTCGGTGGGCCCATAGAGGTTGGTGATCTGCGTCACCTCGAGGGCGCCGCGGATGCGCTCCAGCAGCGTCGTCGGGAACACCTCGCCGCCGAGCACGAGATGCTCGAGCCGCAAGCCCGCCGGCGCGCCGTCGAGCACGCCGGCGAGGAAGGCCGGCACGCAATTGAGCAGCTGCACCTGCTCATCGACGATCAGCGACCAGAAGGCCGAGGCGGAGGCCTGCGCCGCCGCGTCGACGATCACCACCCGCCCGCCATGGGCCAGCGGCACCGCGATCTGCTCGACCGAGGGATCGAACACCGGATTGGCCAGCAGCGCATAGCCGAAGCCCGGGCCGACGCCGAAGCGCTGGCCCAGGGTGACGATCTTGTTGGTGAGGCTGCGATGGCTGATGGCGACGCCCTTGGGGGCGCCGGTGGATCCCGAGGTGTAGATGATGTAGGCGAGATGGTCGGGGCCGAGCGCGCCGCGGCGCTCGTCGTCGCCGAGCGGCGCCGAGGACAGCGCCGGCGCGTCGTCGTCGAGGCGCAGCGCCGGCACCTCGGGCGGCAGGTGCCCGGCCAGCGCGGCGGTGGTCAGCACCAGCGCCGCGCCGGCATCGGCGAGCAGGAAGGCGAGCCGGGCCGGCGGGTGGCCGGCATCGAGCGGCAGGTAGCAGCCGCCCGCCTTCAGCACCGCCAGCACCGCCACCACCAGCTCGACCGAGCGCTCCAGCGCGAGGCCGACCACCGTCTCCGGGCCGATGCCGAGACCGATCAGCCGCCGCGCCAGTTGGTTCGAGCGCGCGTCGAGCGCGCCATAGCCGAGCCGCGCGCCGCCGCACACCACCGCCACCGCCGCGGGATCGCGCGCCGCCTGCGCCGCGAACAGCGCCGGCAGGGTCGTCGCCGGCATGTCCGCCGCGGTCGCGTTCCAATCCACGGTGATCGTCCGGCGCTCCTCGGGCGACAGCAGCGACAGCTCCGAGAGCCGGCCTTCCGGCGTCGCCGCCAGGAAGCGCAACACGCGCTCGAGATGGCCGATGAGGCGCGCCACACCGGCCTCTTCGACCCGCGCGCGATCGAAGCTCAGGCGGAACTCGAGCGAATGGCGCGGCAGCACGATCAGCGTCAGCGGATAATGGGTCCGCTCGAGCGCCGAGGCGGCCGTGAGACGAAAGCCGGCACGGTCCGCGCCATTGCCGTCTACCAGCGCCGCTGCCAGCGGATAATTCTCGACCACGACCAGCGTCTGGAAAAGGTCGCCGCCGCCGCCGGCGCCGTCCGCCGCGCGCTGGATCTCGGCGAGCGAGGCATAGCCATGCCGCTGATCGTCAAGCTGCAGCGCATGCAGCTGCTTCAGCCAGTCGACCACGACAGCGTCGGTCTCTACGCTGACGCGCAGCGGCAGCGTGTTGATGAAGAGGCCCACCATGCGCTCGATGCCGGCGAGTTCTCCCGGCCGGCCGGCCACCGTCGTGCCGAATACCACGTCTTTCTGACCGGTATATTGCGCCAGCACCACGGCCCAGGCAGCGTGGATGAGCGTTCCCAACGTCAGCCCGTGCCGGCGCACGAAACCGCGCAGCTCCGCGACCATCTCCTCGCTGAGCGTGAGACGCCGCTCGGCCATGCCCTGCGGCTTGCCCGGCGGCCGGTCGAGAACCTCCGGCAGCGCCGCGGCGCCGGCCAGCCGCTGGCGCCAATAGGCGCGCGCGGCATCGGCATCCTGCCGCGTAAGCCAGGTCAGATAGTCGCGATAGGCCCGGGGTGCCGGCAGGATGTCCGCGCCGCCATCCTGCTGTTGGCTATAGAGCGCGACCAGCTCGTTCAGCAGCACCGACAGCGACCAGCCATCCAGCACCAGATGATGATTGGTAAGCACCATCACCCAGCGGCTGGCGCTGCGGCGAAGCAACGCCACCCGCAGCAGCGGACCGCTGGCGAAGTCGAAGCCCTGCGCGCGATCCTGATCGAGGAAGGCCGCGAGCCGCCGCTGGAAGGCCGCTTCGCCGAGCGCCGACCAATCCTCCTCCCGCCATGGCAGCGCCAGCCCGTGGCGGACGATCTGCAACGGCACGCCGTCCTGCTCGATGACCGCGACGCGCAGCGATTCGTGCCGATCCAGCAGGCGCTGCCATGCTTCGTGCATCGACGGTTGATCGAGCGCCCCCTCGATGTCGAGGCAGAGCTGCACGCGATAGGGATCGGCGCTGCTGTCGTAAGCCGCGTGGAACAGTAACCCCTGCTGCAACGGCGACAGCGGATAGGCGGTCTCGAGATCGGGATAATCGCGCTCCAGCCGCTCCAGATCCTGCTGGCGCAGCCGCGCCAGCGGGAAATCCGACGGCGTATGCCCGCCAACTCCGGGCGTCAGGCAATGGGCGACGAGCCCGCGCAGCGCGGCGAGGAAGAGCTCGGCCAGCTCGGCAATCGACGCGTGGTCATGGATATCCCGGCACCAGCGCCACTCGACGCATAGCCTGCCTGATTTCACCAGCGCGTTCGCCTCGACAAGATGTGCCCGCCGGCGTGTGCCCGCCGCCATCGCGCCAGGGGATTCCTCGGCGAGCCGCCACTCGCCTCGGCTCATCTGGTCGAACTGGCCGAGATAGTTGAACAAGAGCTGGCGCGGCGGTGCATCGGCGAGGGCAGGGGCGGTCTCGGCGTTCAGCTGCGACAGCAGGCCGAAGCCGAGGCCTTTGTGCGGCACCGCGCGCAGCATCTCCTTGACGCGCTTCAGTGCCGCTCCCGCTTCGCCACCGCCGGCGAGCGCGTCGACGGTGTCGAGCTTTGCGAGATCCAGGCGCACGGGAAAGATGGTGGTGAACCAGCCGATGCTGCGCGAGAGATCGATGCCGTCGGCGATGTCCTCGCGGCCATGGCCCTCGAGATCGATGACCAGCTCGCGCGCCGGCATGCCGTAGCGCGTCTCCTGCCATCGCGCCACCGCCAGCGCCAAGGCCGTCAGCAGCATGTCGTTGATGTCGGCGCGATAGGCGCGCGGCGCGTCGCGCAGCAGGTGTTGCGTCGTGCCGGCATCGAGCGCCAGCGTCAGGCACTCGCTGTCGGCGACACGGTTCGACGCCAGCGTGGCGTGATCGCGCGGCAGCGCGCCGGCGCCGGCGCAGACGGATCGCCAATAGGCGAGATCGGCGAGTGTGGCCGGGGCATAGGCCTCGCGCGCCAGCAGTTGCGCCCAGCTCTGGAAGGGCGTGGTGCGTGGCGGCAGCCGCGACGGCGCGCTTCCCGCGTGATCGTAGGCGGCGACGATATCCTCGACCAGGATCCGCCAGGAGACGGCATCGACCGCGAGATGATGGATCGCGAGCAGGAGGCGGCCGGGGCTCTCGCCGTGATCGAACCACATTGCCCGCCACAGCGGGCCGTGGACGGGGTCGAGGCTCGCCTGCAGCCGCGCCGACGCCTCTTCGAGACGCGCGGCCCGGGCGGCGGCACTGGCCGACGACAAATCGAGATGGACGAGCGGCGGCCCGCGTCCGGCCTCGTCCGGCGGCGTGATCAGCTGCTGCCAGCCGCCATCGCCGCGAAACACCCGGATCCGCAAAGCATCGTGATGTGCGGCGAGCGCGGCAAGCGCGCGCTCAAGCCGCGCGGTGTCGAGCCGCGGCGGCACTTGCAGCAGGATCGCCTGGTTGAAATGGCGCAACGGCCCCTGTTGCGCGAAGAACCAGCGTTGCACCGGTGTCAGCGGCACCGGCAGGCCGTAGCTGGTCGGCTGGTCCGCGCTCGTCGGCCGCCGCCCGGCGGTCTCGGCCAGCTTGGCGAGTGTCTGCTGCTGAAAGATCTGCCGCGGCGTCAGCTCGAGACCGGCGGCCCGCGCCCGCGCCACGAGCTGAATGCTGAGAATGCTGTCGCCGCCCAAGGTGAAGAAATTGTCGTGGCGGCCGATGCGGGCGATGCCGAGCAGCTCCGCCCACAGCGCCGCCAGCAGCTCCTCCACCGCGCCCTGCGGCGCCTGGTAGCCTTCGGCCTCGCGCCACACCGGCTCGGGCAGCGCGCGCCGGTCGAGCTTGCCGCTCGGCGTGCGCGGCAGCGCGTCGAGCCAGACATAGCCCTGGGGCAGCATGTGCGCCGGCAGGCGCGCCGCGAGATGGAAGCGCAGCGCCGCCGCCGCCACCTGCGCCTCGCGCGCCACCACATAGGCCACCAGGCGCTCGCGCCACACCACCACCGCCGCCTGCGCCACCGCGCCGTGCTCCAGCAGCGCCGCCTCGATCTCGCCGGGCTCGATGCGCAGGCCCCGCAGCTTCACCTGGCCGTCCGAGCGGCCGAGGAACTCCACCACCCCGTCGCCCCGCCAGCGCCCGAGATCCCCCGTCCGGTAGAGCCGCCCGCCGGCGGCGCCGAACGGGTCCGCCACGAACCGCTCCGCCGTCAGCCCCGGCCGCCCGACATAGCCCCGCGCCAGACCGATCCCGCCGAGATGGATCTCCCCCGCAACCCCCACCGGCACCGGCTCGAGACGGTCGTCCAGGATGTAGACCCGCATGTTCGCGATCGGCCGGCCCAGCGGCGCCGTCTGGACCGCGTCGCCGACCGCGCAGGGCCAGCTCGTCGCGTCGATCGTCGCCTCGGTGGGACCGTAGAGATTGTGCAGCTCGGCGCCGAGCCGCGCGCGGCAGCGCTCGATCAGCGCCCCCGGCAAGGCCTCGCCGCCGCAGAAGATCAGGCGCAGGCGGCGCGCCTGGTCGAGCTCGGGCTGGTCGAGCAGCAGCGGCAGCAGCGAGGGGACGAGCTGCAGCACGGTGATGTCGTGCTCGACCAGGGCGCGGGCGAGATAGGCGGGATCGCGGTCGCCTTCGGGCCGGGCCATGACCAGCGTCGCGCCGGCGGTCAGCGTCGAGAGGAACTCCCAGACCGAGGCGTCGAAGCCGAGCGCGGTCTTCTGCAGCACGCGGTCGCCGGGGCCGAGCGCGAAGCGGCGGTTGAGCCACAGCGTATGATTGACGATGGCGCGATGGCTGATGGCGACGCCCTTGGGGGCGCCGGTGGATCCCGAGGTGTAGATGATATAGGCGAGATGGTCGGGGCCGAGCGCGCCGCGGCGCTCGTCGTCGCCGAGCGGCGCCGAGGACAGCGCCGGCGCGTCGTCGTCGAGCCGCAGCGCCGGCACCTCGGGCGGCAGGTGCCCTGCCAGCGCGGCGGTGGTCAGCACCAGCGCCGCGCCGGCATCGGCGAGCAGGAAGGCGAGCCGGGCCGGCGGGTGGCCGGCATCGAGCGGCAGGTAGCAGCCGCCCGCCTTCAGCACCGCCAGCACCGCCACCACCAGCTCGACCGAGCGCTCCAGCGCGAGGCCGACCACCGTCTCGGGGCCGATGCCGAGCCCGATCAGCCGCCGCGCCAGCTGGTTCGAGGCCGCGTCGAGCTCGCCATAGCCGAGCTCCGCGCCGCCGCACACCACCGCCACCGCCGCCGGATCGCGCGCCGCCTGCGCCGCGAACAGCGCCGGCAGGGTCGTCGCCGGCATGCCGCGCCGCGGTCGCGTTCCAATCCACGGTGATCGTCCGGCGCTCCTCGGGCGACAGCAGCGACAGCGTATCGATGCGCGTCGCGTCCTCGGCGAGATAGCTCTCGAACAGCAAACGGAAGCGTCGCGCGATATCCTCGACTTCGCCGCGTGAGAGGTGACGCGTGTTGAAGGCGAAATCGAACAGTACCGGCTTCTCGCGGTGATATTCGCGCACATAGAGCGCCAGCGGATTGAGCTCGTAGCCGCCGGTCAGACCGATCAGCTGGAAGCGGGCGTCGCCGATGGGAAAGTCGTAATCGTTCTTCTCGTAGGAGAGCGCCACGTCGAAGAGCTGGCGGCGCCCGAGGCGCGCCAGGCCGAGCGCGTGCTGCACGTCCTGGATCGGCGCCCGTTGATGCCGGTAGTCGCGCCGCAGCTGCTCGCCGACATGGGCGACGAGCTGCTTTACCGTGGCGCTCGTCGCGATCTGCAGGCGCAGCGGCATCATCCCGGCGAACATGCCGATAGTGCGCTTGAAATCGGCCGTCGGCCGGTTGAGGATCGGCACGCCGATGGTGACATCATCGCGCCGCACCGTCCGCGCGAGCAGAGCCGCGAGCAATGCGGCGAGCACATGGAATGGCGTCGCGCCGCGCTCGCGGCAGATGTCGACGAACCGGACATATAGCGGCCAGTCCACCCAGAACTGCACCGAGCGCGATGGCACGTAATCTCCATGCGCGCCCTCGCCGCGCCGCGGCGGGAAGATCGGTTCCGGCAAGGTGCGAAACCGCTCGCGCCAATAGCCGATATCGCGCTCGTGCCGCGCCGACAGCAGGTACGTTGCGTCCTCGGCGACGAAGCTGCGATAGGAGAGGAGGGCGCTTCCTTCCGCTGCCGTACCGCCCAGGATCGCACCGTAGGCGTCGGCAACGGCGCGGATCATCAGGCTGATGCCGAGGCCGTCGATGATCAGATGGTGATAGCGGATGAGCAGGAGCCATTGCCGCTCCCGCGCTTTCGCCAGCGTGAAGTGGAACAGCGGCGCCGCGCCGCCGTCGAAGACGCGGGTGAAGGCGGTGTCGATGAAATCGACAAACGCCGCTTCCGGATCGAGCCGATCCGAGAGATCGATCAGCTCGACCGGCGGTTCGAGCCCGGGATCGACCGATTGCTTCGGCTCATCGGCGTGAATGCGCAGGCGCAAAGCGTCGTTTCGCGCCATGGCGAGTGCGACGGCGCGGCGGAAGATTGTCGGGTCGATGGCGCCGGCGATCCTGAGATAGCCGCCGATGATGTAGAAGCGCGAATTGGTGCCAGTCTGCAGGTCGAGCCACACCGGCATCTGGGCAGAGGTCAGCTCTTGCCACTCGATCTCGGATGTGGAACGCGCTGCCCCGTCCATCGAATCCCTGAGCCCTGTCGATCTGCTTGCTATACGCGCCTCAGAGTGGGCGAAAATCGGCGCGGGGGCAACGGTTTACGCTTGCCTTCGCCGCTTTGCAACCGCGTCGCGGCGCGCGGCCTTGCGCCGCCCCTCACGGCGTCGAATGAGTGCGCGTCGCGGATCATTCCGCCGAGCCCGTGCGTCCGCACGCACAAGCCGCGGTTTCTGATGAAGCGTTGGCGGGATTAACGAAGGGGTCGCATGAGGGCCGCGGGACGGCGTCAACCTTGCTCCTTGGCCGGCTGACCCATGGCTCGGCGCAAGCTGAGCGGCCGCATATCCGTCCAGACTTCGTTCACGTAGTCGAGGCATTCCTGCTTCGTGCCGGACTTGCCGATGGCACGCCAGCCAGCGGGAACCCGCAATTCGGCAAGCCAGAGCGAATACTGCTCTTCGTCGTTCACCAGCACGAGATAGGTTCTGGTGTCCTCGCTTTGTTCATCCGCCACAGGCCGCCCCGCGAGACGATGAGCCATCATTCGGCGCCACCGTAGGGTCGCCGTGTTGCCGGGTCAATGGCCGGGGGCGGCGTTCAAGTGACGACGGTCAGCGTCCCCCGGCGCATGCACATCGCCCCCAGATCCATGACCGTGTCGTGGAAGGCGCGCAAGGTGCTGCGATGGCCGATGCTGACGATCGTTGGCCGCCACGGAGCCGCACGCAGCAGCCGGTAGAGCATGGCCTCGCAGGCCTCGTCGAGCGCCGAACTGGCCTCGTCGAGGAAGACGACCGCCGGCTGGGTCAGCAGCACGCGGGCAAAGGCCAGCCGCTGCTGCTCGCCGAGCGACAGGCGGTGCGCCCAGTTCTGGGCGGAATCGAGCTCCTCGACCAGCTCAGGAAGACCGACCTCCCGCAGCACCGCCGCGATCTTGGCGGTTGGCAGGGCGAGATCCTCGCGCGGATAGAGCACGGCGTGGCGCAGCGTGCCGAGCGGCAGGTAGGGCCGCTGCGGCAGGAAGAGGCTAACCCCTTTGCCGACGCGGATCTGACCGCGGCCATAAGGCCAGATGCCGGCGATGGCGCGCAGCAAGGTGCTCTTGCCGGTACCGGTCGGACCGGCGATGAGCAGCGCCTGACCTGCCGGCACCGCGAAGCCGACATCGCCCAACAGCGGGGTGCCGTCCGGCAGGTCGAGCTCGAGATCGGTGACCTCGATGCCCTCGCCGCCGGGACGGAGCTCGATCTGCTGCGGCGCGCGGGCGGCAGCAGCGATCTCGCGCACGCGATGGTCGAAGCTGCTCAAGCGTTCGACTACCGACTGCCATTCGGCGATCTCGGTGTAGTTCTTGATCAGGTAGGAGAGCGCGACCTGCAATTCGAAGAACGCCCCGGCGGTCTGCATCAGCCCGCCGATTTCCATCTTCTTGGAGAAGAACAGTGGCGCTGCGACGATGAAGGGAAAGATCACTGCGACCTGGTCATAAGTCCTGGTATACCAGCCCAGGACCTTCACGCGCTTCATGATCGACCAGAAATTGCCAACGACACTGGTGAAGCGTTCGGTGAAATTGCCGAGCTCGCGCTCTTCGCCGCCGTACAAGGCGATGCTTTCGGTATTCTCGCGCAGGCGGACCAGGCTGAAGCGGAAATCCGCCTCGTAGCGCTGCTGATCGAAATTCAGCCGCACCAGCGGGCGTCCGATCTTGAAGGTGAGCCAGGTGCCGGCGATGGCATAGATCAGCGCCACCCAGACCATGTAGGCCGGGACGGTAAGGCTTCCCCAGGCGCCGAGCGGGATCGTGAACGGTCCCGAGATCGACCACAGGATCGCGAGGAAGGACACCACGGTGATGCTGGCGTTGAGAAAGCCGGTGGTGCCGACGGTCAGGCCGATGGAATATTTGGTGAACCGATCGAGGTCGTCGGCGATGCGCTGATCGGGGTTGTCGGTGCCGGTGTCGCTGACCTGCAGCCGGTAATAGGCGCGCTCGTCGAGCCAGGCGTTCAGGTAGCGGCGGGTGAGCCAGCGCCGCCAGCGAATCTGCAGCATCTGCCCGAGATAGGTCTGGTAGACGAGGAAGGTGATCGAGGCCACCGACAGGACCGCATAGACGCCGAGCTGCCAGATGAATTCGGGCTCATCGTAATGCTGCAGCGCGTCAAAGATCGCCTTTCGCCACATATTCAGCAGGATGATGATCGCGACGGCCAGGAAATTGAGCACGACCACGGCCGCCACCAGGGCCCAGGCCGAGGCCTTGTCCTCGGAGGACCAGTAGGGCCTCGCGAGGCGCCAAGCATCGCGCCAAACGCCTCGTTTTCGCTGCACCACGGTCACCCCCCCACGCATTTGGCGGCACCAGCCGGGCCGCCGCGGTCGGCGCCTCAGAGCGCCTCAGACACTCTATATCAGGATCATTAAAGAGGCTCGCAACCTCGCGCTCAAGAGCGGTGATGGGGAGGGTCGCAGGTCAATCGTCCAAAGGGGCGCGAAAATAGGTGTGGCAGGCGCCGCAGCCGGTCCGGCCGACCGTGTCGAGCTCGTCGAGCACATCCTGCTTGCTGCCCGTCCGGATGGCGTCGGCGAGGCGCTGCTCCGCGCGCCGGAGCACGACCGGCACGTCCTTGAACCGGTCCCATTGCTGCCAGATCTCGGGCTTCGCATGGGTGGCGCCGGGAAAATCAACGATGCTAGTCCCTGTCGGGAACAGGCCCGTGATCTGCGGCGGCAAGGTCAGCAGCTCCGTCGACCGGGCGATCGCGGTATCGCGGTCGGTGCCGCCGGAGATGTAGCTCTGGATGACCTTCAGCGCTTCTGCCTGCTGTTTCATCAGCGACTGGCGCTGCTTGATGATAGCGGCCTTGTCCTGGGCCTGGACGGCATCACCGCCCGAAGCCAGCAGCGCGCCGAGCATGCCCGCGATCACGCTTACCGCCATTCGGTGCAGCATTATCTCTCTCCTCGGCCGCGTCGCCCCGGGGGGAGGGCCGCATCCTGCCATGCGCAGCTTATCGACTTCACCTGCAACCTTCCATCTACTCTCCAAGCGCCCGCGACGGATGCATGGCGCGCGTGGCGGGAAGTATTCAAGCGCCGCTCCAGATCGCTTGCGCCGCTTCGACGACGCGGCGCAGCTTGGCGCGCTCGTCCCTCTCCGTGAGCGGGTTTCCCGCCGCCGTGCTGGCGAAGCCGCATTGCGGGCTGACGGCAAGGCGGCCGAGCTCGATATGGCGCGATGCCGCCTCGACCCGGCGCTGCAACAGCTCGAGCGGCTCCAGCATCGGGACCTTCGAGCTCACCAGCCCGAGCACGACACCCTTGCCCTCGGGCACGAAGCGCAGCGGCGCGAAATCGCCGGCGCGGGGCGTGTCGAATTCGAGCAGGAAATGCGTGGCATCGGCGCGCTGGAACAGCTTCTCGGCGATCTCGTCATAGCCGCCCGCGGCGAGGTACTTGCCCTTGAAATTGCCGCGGCAGAGATGGACGCCGACCGCCATCCCCACCGGACGCCCGGCGATCGCTTGGTTGATCGCGCCGATATAGAGGTCGACGAGCGCCGCGGGATCGTCGCCCTCGGCGGCGATGTGTGCGCGCGTGCCGGGATCGCACAGCATCGCCAGCGCGACCTCGTCGAGCTGCACGTAGCGGCATCCCGCCCGGGCGAGCTCGGCGATCTCCGCCCGGTAGATCGCCCCGATATCGTCGAAGAACACGCCGGGATCGGCATAGAGGCCGGGCTCGGCGTAGCGCCGCCCGCGCCAGAAATGCAGCGTCGACGGCGCCGGCAGGGTGATCTTGGCCATACCCGCGGCATTGGCGGCGAGGAAAGTGAACTCGTCGAGGGCGATGGGCTCTCGCCGCCGCGGCCGGCCGGTGACGTGCGGCGCGGTGAAGTCCTGCTCATGCCCGTGCTCGTCGCGGAATTTGAAACGGGCCTCGCGCACCTCCAGCCCCTCGACGCGCTCGACGAAGCGGCTCCAATAGGAGCCGCGGCGGAACTCGCCATCAGTCACCATGCCGAGCCCCGCCTCCTGCTGCAGTGCGATGGCGGCGCGGATACTGTCGTCCTGGATCCGGCGAAACGCGTCGTCGGAGAGGGCACCCGCCGCATGCTGGCGGAAGGCCTGGCGCAGCGGTGGCGGGCGCAGCAAGCTGCCGATATGGTCGGCGCGGAAGGGCGGATATCCGCTGACGCGGCTTCGCATGCTCGCTCCCCGAACACTTGGCCCGGAAGGCGTCGCCGGGCGCCCGAGCATTCTTCATCGCCGCCGGTTTGTCTATCGCCGCCGCGGGCGGCATAATCGCTGCCGGTATCGGCATGGCAGGCGAGACGGGATGCGCATCGCCGTTCTGGGTGGGGGAAACGGCAGTTACGCCGCCGCCGCCGATCTGGCAGAGCAGGGTCACGAGGTGCGGCTCTGGCGCCGCGACGCCGCCGCCTTCGCGCCGGTGCTTGAGACCGGGACGCTGCTGCTCAGGGATTATCGCGGTCCGCGCCCGGTCAGGCTCGCCCTGGCGACGGGATCGCTGGCGGCGGCGCTGGCCGGGGCGGAGCTGATCGTCGCGCCACTGCCGGCCTTCGCCCAGCTCGACCTCGCGCTGGCGCTGGCGCCGCATCTGCGCGACGGCCAGACCGTGTTCCTGCCGCCGGGCAGCTTCGGCAGCTACGTCATGGCGCGGGCGCTGCGCGATGCCGGATCGCGGGCCGAGGTGGCGTTCGCCGAGACCGGCACGCTGCCCTATCTCACTCGCAAGCATGGCGCCGCCGAGATCGCCATCACCACGCGGGCCACGCGGCTGCCGACCGGCGTGTTTCCGGGCCGACTCGCGGTGCCGGCACTCGCCCTCCTCAAGCAAGCCTATCCCGCCATCGAGCCGGTGGAAGATGCGCTGAGCGCGGCGCTGATGAATGCCGGGCCGATCATCCATCCGCCGCTCATTCTGATGAATGCCGGGCCGATCGAGCATTTTCCGCATTGGGACATTCACAATGAGGGAACCCAGCCCGGCATCCGCCGCGTCACCACCGCGCTCGACGGCGAGCGCATGGCGCTGCGCCAGGCGCTGGGCTACGGTCCGCCGCATTTCCCGCTCGCCGACCATTATGAGAGCGATCGCTGGATGTACGGCAATCTCGCCCATGACAAGCTGGTCGGCAGCGGCGACTGGCGGGAGCGTCTCGATCTCCTGCACCACCGCTACATGCGCGAGGACGTGGCCTATGGCTTGGCCTTTCTGGTCTCGGTTGCCGATTGGGCGGGCACGCCTTGCCCGGTGGCGCGGGGTCTGCTCAGCATCGGCTCGGCGCTGTGCGGCGAGGATTTCGCGCGAGGCCCGCGCACGCTGGGGGCGCTCGGACTCGACCGGCTCGACCGCGCCGGCATGACCCGGCTGCTCGCCACAGGCATCGCGTGAGTGCTGCTCTTCCGGTGATCGCGGCGCTCGGCGCCGGGCGGATGGGCCGCGGCATCGCGCATGTCTTCGCCTATGCCGGCCATCGCGTCGTGCTGATCGATGTCAAGCCACGGCCGGAGGAGGCGCTGCGCCGGCTCGAGCGCGAGGCGCTGGGTGAGATCGAAGCAGCGCTCGCCATGCTCGCCGAGATCGGCGTGTTCGCCGCGGCCGAGATCCCGGCGATCCTCGGCCGCATCGGCTTCGCCGGCCGCGCTGCGGCGCCAGCGGCGCTGGCGGGCGCCGATTACGTCTTCGAGGGCGTGCCTGAGATGCTGGAGGCAAAGCGCGAGGCGCTGGCCTTCGCCGCGCCGCATCTCGGCGCCGATGCCGTGCTGGCCTCGACCACCTCGACCTTTCTCGTCGATGCGCTGGCGGCGCTGGTGCCGGCGCCGGAGCGCTTTCTCAATGCCCATTGGCTCAACCCGGCCTATATCGTTCCGCTGGTCGAGCTGAGCCCGGGCCCGCGCACCGATCCGGCCGTGCTCGCGCGCATGAAGTCGGTGCTCGAAGCGATCGGCAAAGTGCCCGTGATCTGCGCCGCGTCGCCCGGCTATATCGTGCCGCGCATCCAGGCGCTCGCCATGAACGAGGCGGCGCGGCTGGTGGCGGAGGGCGTGGCATCCGCCGAGGATGTCGATAAGGCGACGCGCTACGGCATCGGCTTCCGCTACGCTGCGATGGGGCTGCTGGAGTTCATCGATTACGGCGGTGGCGACATCCTCTATTACGCCAGCCGCTACCTCGCCGAGGCGATGCGGGACCAGCGCTTCGCCGCGCCCGAGATCATCGACCGCAACATGCGGGAGGGCAATGTCGGCCTGCGCAGCGGCCGCGGCTTCTACGATTTCGCCGGCGTCGACGTGGCGGCTTACCGCAAGGAGGTGCTGCGCCGCCTGACCGGCCAGCTCGCGCATGTCGATCTGCTGCTGCCGCCGGGCGAGGCGGCGCGCAACAAGGACGGGACCGGCTGAGGCGCCGCAGCCTTAGCCCAGCAGCGACAGCAGCGCCGCGGGATCCTCCTTGCCGCGGCCGCGCGCCTGCAGCAGGCGGAAGAGCGCGCTCGCCAGCGAGGTCATCGGCAAGGGCGTCACCGTCCGGCGCGCCAGTTCGCAGGCGGTGTCGAGATCCTTCAGCATGGTCTCCGACGCGGCCAGCGGCGGGTCATAGCTCGCGCTCGCCATGCGCGGGCCGAAGATCTGCAGCGGCAGCGAATTGGCGAACCCGCCCTTGAGGCAGTCCGGCAGCTTCGCCGCGTCGACCCCGGCATCCTGCGCCAGCTTTATCGCCTCGGCGATGACCGCGAGATTGCAGCCGACGATCATCTGGTTGCAGAGCTTGGTGGTCTGACCGGCGCCGCTCGGCCCCATATGGGTGACGCGGGCCGAGACCGCTTGCAGCACCGGCCGCGCGCGCTCGAGCGCGGGGGTATCGCCGCCGGCCATGATCGCGAGCGTGCCGCGCTCGGCGCCGGGCACGCCACCCGAGACCGGCGCGTCGAGCCAGAAGGCGCCGCGCTCCGCCTTGAGCCGCGCGGCAAACCGGCGCGTCGCTTCGGGCTTGATGCTGGAGAAATCGATCAGCAGCGCGTCGCGGCGGATGGTTTCGGCAACACCGCTCTCGCCGAACATCACCGCCTCGACTGCCGCCGTGTCGGTGACGCAGAGCATCACCATCTCGGCGCCGCGCGCGGCGTCGGCCGGGCTTTGGGCGGCGCGAGCGCCGCGCTCGACGAGCGGCGCCAGCTTGTCGCGGCTGCGGTTCCACAGCGCGAGGCTGTGGCCGGCCTCGATCAGGCGGCGCGCCATCGGCGCGCCCATCAGCCCGACGCCGATGAAGGCCAGGTCCGTCATGATGGGTTCTCCTCGGGCCAGTCGACCGCGCCATCATGGGTCACCGCGCCGAGATGGGCAGGTCCGACAGCGGCGGCGTATTTCTGCAGCAATCCCGAGAGCCGCGCGCGCTCGGGCGGCCGCCACGCGGCGCGCCGCCGCGCCAGCACCTCCTCGGCGAGCTTCACCTCGATCGTGCCGGCGAACCCGTCGATGCGGATGATGTCGCCCTCCTCGACCAGCGCCAGCGGCCCGCCGAGCGCGGCTTCGGGCCCGGCATAGCCGATGCACATCCCGCGCGTCGCGCCGGAGAAGCGGCCGTCGGTGATCAGCGCCACCTGTTCGCCCATGCCCTGGCCATAGATCAACGCGGTTACCCCCAGCATCTCGCGCATGCCCGGGCCGCCGCGCGGCCCCTCATAGCGGATGATGATGACGTCGCCGACGGCATAGCGCCGCGCCGCGACCACCGCCATGCAATCCTCCTCGCAATCGAAGACGCGGGCGCGGCCTTCGAAGACCGGGTTGCTGAGCCCCGCCACCTTGAGCAGCGCGCCGTCGGGGCAGAGATTGCCGGTGAGCACGCTGACCCCGCCGCTGGGCAGCAGGGCATCCTCGAGCCGGCGCACCACCTTTCCGTCCGGCGCCGGCGCGGCGGCGATCTCCTCGGCGAGGCTGCGGCCGGAGATGGTCGGCGCGTCGCCCTCGATATGGCCGCCGCGCAGCAGCTCCTTCAGCAGCACCGCGACGCCGCCCGACCGCGTGCACGTCGGCGGCGTGGAACCGCCCTGCCGGGCGCAGATCGGCGATTAGCGGCGTGCGGCGGAACACCGTCGCCGATATCGGCGAGCGTGAAGCGGATCCCGGCCTCATGCGCGATCGCCGGCAGGTGCAGCGCGGCGTTGGTCGAACCGCCGGTGGCGGCCACGATGGCGGCGGCATTGGCGAGGCTGCGGCGGGTGACGAGATCGCGCGGCAAAGGACCGCCGCGGCGCAGGATCGCCATCACTTGCGCGCCCGCTGCGTGCGCCAACGCCAGCCGTTGCGCTATGCACCGCCGGCAGCATCGCCGAGCCCAGCGGCGCGAGGCCCAGCGCCTCGCTCGCCATCGCCATGGTGTTGGCGGTGAACTGTCCGGCGCAGGCGCCGATGGTCGGGAGGCAGGCGGCCTCCAGCGAGGCGAGATCGGCCTCGGACATTGCGCCGGTCATCACCGCGCCGAGGCCCTCATAGCTGTCGAGCACGCTCACCTCGCGCCCGCGCCAGCGTCCGGGCAGCGCGCTGCCCCCATAGACGAAGATCGCGGGGACATTGACCCGCACCATGCCCATCATCACGCCGGGCAGCGTCTTGTCGCAGCCGGCGAAGCCCACCAGCCCGTCATAGCAATGGCCGCGCATCACCGCCTCGATGCTGTCGGCGATGAGCTCGCGCGAGATCAGGCTGAACTTCATGCCCTGATGGTTCATGGCGATGCCGTCGGAGACGGCAATGGTGGTGAACTCGCGCGGCGTGCCGCCGCCCTCGCTCACCCCTTCCTTGGCATGCGCCGCCTGGGCGCGCAGCCCCATGGTGCAGGGCGTGACCTCGGCATCGGTGGTGACGATGCCGATGAAGGGCTTTGCGATCGCCGCGTCATCGAGCCCCATGGCGCGCATGAAGGCGCGGTGCGGCGTGCGGTCGAGGCCGTCGGTGGTGATGCGCGAGCGCAGCGGCTTCTTCGCCATGGCTCACGCCAGCGGCGGCAGCAGCCTGCCGCGCTCGACCACGACGCGGTTGTCGAGCGCGATGGTGCAGTTCCGCAGCGGCAGGTCGAAGTGCCCGCGGGTGAAGCGGCCGGCGGTCTCGTTGGCGCCGGTGGAGTAGAGGAAATTGCCGGCGAACGCCCTGAGCTCGGTGCCGTTGACATCGGCCTTGTCGTAGAGCGCGAGCGCGTCCCAGCGGGCGCGCGGGTTCATGCCCCAGCCGACATGCGAGACTGCATAGGCATCGCGCTCGCCCCAGGCCTCGATATAGCTGCGCATCAGCGCGGCATCGAGCCCGTCGCCTTCGATCGCCGTGACATAATCCTGCGCCACGCTCATGCGGATCGGGCTCTCGAGATAGCGCTTGAAGGTGAGGTTGACGTCGCCCGGCGCCATCACCAGCGTGCCGTTGACCGTGCCCGCTTTGGGAAAGCACAGGCACAGGCCGCCCGGCCAATACGCCACCTTCGCCGCGGGATCGAGATAGCCGGCATTGCCGCGCACCGGTGCGCCGGTGACGTCGATCCGGAGATCGGTGCCGGCCTCGGATGTCACCCGCATCTGCCGCGCGTTGCGCAACAGCTCCAGCGCCGCGGCAACGCGCGGCTGCAGCAGCGGGTCCGGCATCAGCCGCTCCAGGATCTCCGGATGCTCGTTGCTGATCATGAAGATGCGCGTGCCGGCGGCGAGCAGCTCGGGCGTCTCCGGCGCATGCAGCAGCCCTTCGACGGTGCAGTCGATGACGATTTCGCACGCACTGAGGGCGCGCAGCGCCGCCGGATTGCGCTGCAGCGCCTGCGACGCGCCGGTGGAGCGCACCGGCACCGGCTCGGCTTGCGGCGGCGTCGGCATGGTGACGTGGAAGGCCCGCGCGCCGATCTCCAGCAGCGCGAGCTCGGCGAGCTTGACGTTGATCGCGCGCGACAGCGTCTCCGACAGGATGGCCACCAGCGCGCCCTCGCCGATGCCGCTCAGCGTGAAGGCGCGGCGGAAGCATTGGATCCATTTGGCTTCGATGGCGGCCGTCAACATTGTTGCCTCCGGGCAATTTCAGTATGCTGGCACGCCGGGAGAGAGGCGGTCAATTTGGCGGCGCATAAGACGATCCTGATCGAGCCGCGCCCGCGCATCGCCGTCGATGTCGAAGGCGCCGGGCCGCTGCTGGTATTCCTGCACGGCATCGGCGGCAATCGTGGCAATTGGCGCGACCAGCTGCCGGTCTTTGCTGAGGATTTCACCGCCATCGCCTGGGACGCGCGCGGCTATGGCGGCAGCGACGACTACGACGGGCCGCTCGATTTCGCCGAGCTCAGCGGCGATCTCCTGCGCGTGCTCGATCATTTCAAGGCGGAGCGCACGCATCTCTGCGGCCTCTCCATGGGCGGCCGGGTCGCCATGGATTTCCATGACCGTCACCGCGACCGGGTGGCCTCGCTCACGCTCTGCGATACCCAGCCGGGGCTGGCGCAGATGTCGGCGGAAAAGCGCCGCGAGTTCATCCGCCTGCGCCAAGAGCCGCTGCGCGCCGGCAAGACGCCGGCGGATATCGCGCCCGGCGTCGCCAAATCGCTGGTCAGCCGCAGCGCCGTTCCCGGCGCCTTCGAGCGCCTGGTCGAGAGCATGGCGGCGCTGCGGGCGGAGTCCTACCTCAAGACCATCGAAGGCTCCTTGCTCTATGAGCGCGCCCCCGCTCTCGAGGGCATCCGCGTGCCGACGCATATCGTGGTCGGCGCCGACGACACGCTGGCGCCGCCGGATGTGGCGCGCGCCATGGCGCGACGGATCGCCGGGGCGCGGCTCACGATCATTCCCGAGGCGGGCCACCTCGCCAATCTCGAGCAGCCCCGGCGCTTCAACACCGCCGTGCTGGGCTTCCTGCGCGAGCTCAGACGATGAGCCTGAGCGATCATCAGGCGGCACTGGTGGGGCTCGCCGGCACGCTCGGGCGCGAGCGCTTCGCGCCCCGCGCCGAGCGCTACGACCGCGAGGCGAGCTTTCCCTTCGAGAACTACGCCGATCTGCGCGCGGCGGGGCTCACCGCGCTCTGCGTGCCCGAGCGCTATGGCGGCGGCGGCGCCGATTTCGCGACATATTGCCTGGTCTCGGCCGAGCTCGGGCGCTATTGCGGCTCGACCGCGCTCACCTTCAACATGCATGTCTGCTCGACGCTTTGGACCGGCCTGCTGGCCGACGCCCTCGATATGAGCGTGGCCGAGCGCGAGCGGCACGAGCGCCACCGCGCCGAGCATTACCGCCGCATCGTCACTGAGGGCGCGATCTACGCGCAGCCCTTTTCCGAAGGCGGCGCCGCGGCGGCGGGGAAGGCGCCGTTCGGCACCGTGGCCAAGCGCGTCGCCGGGGGCTATCTGCTCAACGGCAAGAAGATCTTCGCCTCGCTCGCCGGCGCCGCGGATTATTACGGCGTGCTGTGCACCGAGGAAAAGCCGACCTTGTCGCAGCGCGACACGCTCTATCTCGGCGTGCCGGCCAAGGCCGAGGGCGTCTCGATCACCGGCGACTGGGATCCGCTCGGCATGCGCGGCACCGTCTCGCGCACGCTGCTGCTGAAGGACGTTTTCGTGCCGGAGAGCGCGGAGCTGATGCCGCCCGGGATATATTTCCAAGCCGCGTCCCGCTGGCCGCACATGTTCCTGACCCTGGCGCCGACATACATGGGCATCGCCCAGGCGGCCTATGACTTCACCGTGAGCTATCTACGCGGCGAGGTGCCGGGCGTGCCGGTGAAGCGGCGGATGTATCCGACCAAGCAGATCGCGGTGGCCGAGATGTTCGTGCGGCTGCAGCAGACGCGCGCGCTCTTCGAGAGGACGATCGCCGAGGCGCGGGTCGATCCCGGCAAGGAGGAGCGGCTGCGCGCCTATGCCGCGCAATACACCATCATGGAGAACGCCAACGAGCTCTGCCAGCTCGCCATCCGTACCTGCGGCGGCCAGGCGATGCTGCGCTCCTTGCCGCTGGAGCGGCTCTACCGCGACAGCCGCTGCGGCTCGCTGATGCTGCCCTGGACGGCGGAGCTCTGCCTCGACCGGCTCGGCCGCGAGACGCTCTACGAGCCCGGCGAGAAGGATGACTGAGCAGTAGGGCGGCGCCGATGGACCTTTCCTCCTGGCTCGAGCGCCACGCCGGCCGCACTCCCGAGGATGTGGCGATCCATTTTGCAGGGAGCGGCCTGTCCTGGGCCGCGCTCCACCGCCAGATGCGCCAGATGGCGGGCGCGCTCGCCGAGCTCGGCATCCGCCCCGGCGACCGCGTCGCGCATCTGGGATACAACAGCCCGCTCTTCCTTGTTCTGCTGTTTTCCTGTGCCCGGCTCGGAGCCGTGCTGGTGCCGCTCAACTGGCGCCTTGCCGTGCCGGAGCATCGCATCATCCTGGCCGATGCCGAGCCGGCGCTGCTGCTCTACGAGGACGCTTTTGCCGCGCATGCCGCGCTGCTGGGAGCGGCGCACGCGCAGGCGCTCGACGCGCTTGCCGCGGTCCTGGCGACGGCGCCCGAGCGCGAGGCCGGGACTTCCGTCGCCGACGACCCGCCGCTTCTGGTGGTCTACACCTCCGGCACCACCGGGCGGCCGAAAGGCGCGGTGCTGACGCAAAGCGCGCTGCAGTGGAATGCGGTCAACAGCACCCTGATGCACGACCTCACCAGCGAGGACCACGTGCTGACCACCTTGCCGATGTTCCATGTCGGCGGCCTCAACATCCAGACCTTGCCGGCGCTCCATGCCGGGGCGCGCGTGACCTTGCACCGGCGCTTCGATCCCGCGGCAACATTGACGGCGATCGCCACGGCGCGGCCGAGCCTGACCGTGCTGGTGCCGACGCAGCTCGCGGCGCTGCTCGAGCATCCCGCCTGGCCCGCCACCGATCTCTCCAGCCTGCGCGCCATCACCACCGGCTCCGCCATCGTGCCGCGGCCGCTGATCGAGGCGATCCATGCGCGCGGCGTGCCGGTCATCCAGGTCTATGGCGCGACCGAGACCGCGCCCATCGCCATCTACCAGACCCGGCGCGAGGCCTTTGCCGCGGTCGGCTCCTGCGGCCGGCCGGCGCTCCATTGCGAGGCGCGCATCGTCGATGCCGCGGGCCGCGAGGTCGCACCCGGCGAGCGCGGCGAGATCCTGATCCGCGGCCCCAATGTGATGACCGGCTATTGGCGCAACCCGTCGGCCACCGCCGCTGCGCTGGTCGAAGGCTGGTTCCATACGGGCGATATCGGCCATGTCGACGCTCGCGGCGACTACTATATCGACGAGCGCAAGAACGACGTCATCATCTCCGGCGGCGAGAACATCTACCCCGCCGAGATCGAGGGCATCCTGCTCGCCGATGCCCGCATCGCCGAGGCGGCGGTGGTGGCGCGGCCGGACCCGCGCTGGGGCGAGGTGCCGGTGGCGATCATCGTCCGCCGCGCCGGGGCGGGCCTCGCCGCGTCCGAGGTGATGATGCTGTTCCGGGACCGGATCGCGCGCTTCAAGCATCCCCGCGACATCGTCTTCGCCGCGTCGCTGCCGAAGAACGCCATCGGCAAGGTGCTGCGCCACGAGCTGCGGCGGCAATTGTCGGCGCCGCCGGCGCCGATGAAGGAGGAGTAGCATGGCGGTGCGCGACGGGCGCGGCTTCATCGCGGGTCTGCGCGCGGCGCCGCGCGAGGTCTGGGTCGAAGGCGAGCGGGTGGGCGACGTCACCACCCATCCGGCCTTTCGCGAAAGCGTGGCGCAGCTTGCCGCGCTCTACGACATGCAGATCGATCCCCGGCACCGGGACACGCTCACCTATGTCGTGCCGGAGACCGGCGAGCGCGCCGGGACGGCGTTCATGCCGGCCTTGGGCCTTGCCGATCTGCAGAAGCGGCGCGCCGCCTTTCGCCTCTGGGCCGAAGCGAGCTTCGGGTTGATGGGACGCTCGCCCGATTTCCTCAACGTCACGCTCCTCGCCTTCGCCGAGGCCAGCCACGTCTTCGCCCGTGGCGGCGAGGCATTCGGCCGCAACATCGAGCGCTATTACGCTTACATCCGCGACAACGATCTCTTCCTCAGCCACGCGCTGATCACGCCGCAGAACGACCGCTCGCGGTCGTCCTCGGGCCAGGCCGACGCCTCGCTTCATCTCAAGGTGGTGCGCGAGAGCTCGGCCGGCATCATCGTCAGCGGCGCGCGCATGCTGGCGACGCTGGGTCCGGTCGCCGACGAGATGATCCTCTACAACCTGCCGGGCTTCCGGCCCGGCGACGAGGACCACGCCATCATGTTCGCGGTGCCGACGGGCATCGACGGGCTGCGCCAGATCTGCCGCACGCCTTATCACACGGGCGGTCGCGCGCGCTTCGACCATCCGCTCGCCTCGCGCTTCGAGGAGAGCGACGCGCTGCTGATCTTCGACAATGTGCTGGTGCCGTGGGAGCGCGTGTTTCTCTATCGCGACGTGGCGCTCTCCAACGCGGTCTATCCCGACACCGCCCTGCGCAATCACACCGCGCACCAGACCAATACGCGGGCGCTGGTGAAGCTGCAGTTCGCCGTCGGCCTCGCCATCGCGGTGGCCCGCGCGATCAAGGCCGATCAGTTCCTGCATGTGCAGCAGATGCTCGGCGAATGCCTGGGCTACATCGAGATCGTCAAGAGTGGCCTCGTCCGCGCCGAGATCGAGCATGAGCGCATCGCTGCTGGTCCCGTGCGCGCGGCGCTGGCGCCGCTGCAGGCGTTGCGCGCCTTTCTGCCCACCGCCTACCCGCGCGTGATCGAGGTGCTGCAGACCATCGGCGCCGGCGGGCTGATGATGATGCCGAGCGGTGCCGATTTCGCCGCGCCCGAGCTCGCCGATGCCGTCCAGCGCCACTACCAGGGCGCGGCCGGCGTCTCGGCGCTGGAGCGGGTGCGCCTCTTCAAGCTCGCCTGGGATCTCGCCGGCGATGCCTTCGGCGCGCGCCAACTGCAATACGAGCGCTATTATGCCGGCGACCCCGTGCGCATTCTCGCCGGCAATTATCTCGCCGCCGACGATCGCGAGCTCGTGGCGCTGGTCGACAAGGCGAAGGCGCTCGCGGACGATCCCATGCTAGGCTGACCGCCAAGGCGAGGAGTCCGGCGCAACGAGGGAGGGAAGAATGGGGCGGCTCATCAACAGGCGCGATTTCACGCTCGGCGCGGCCGCCGGCGCGCTGGCGGTTTCCGGTTATGGCGGACGGGCGAGGGCGGCGGCGCCGCTCAAGCTCGGCGTGCTGTTGCCGCGCTCGGGCATCCAGGCGCTGATCGGCCAGGGCTGCCAGCGCGGCTTCGAAGTCGCGGTCAAGGTGGTGCGCGACATGGGGGTCGAGGTCGAGCTGATCAACGGTGACACGGAATCGAAGCCCGAGGTCGCGCGCACCCAGGCCGAGCGCCTGATCCGCGACGGCGCCCAGATCATCAGCGGCGCCTTCGACAGCGGCCAGACCGCGGCGGCAGCGCAGGTCTGCGAGCAGCACGGCGTGCCCTTCGTCATCAATATCGGTGCCGACCCCGCGATCACCGAGCAGGGCTATAAATTCGTCTTCCGCAACTTCCCGACCAGCATCATGCTCGGCTCCGGCAGCCTCAAGCTGATGGGTGACCTCTTCGCCGCGACGCATACCGCGCCCAAGACGGCGGTGCTGATGATCATCAATGACACCTTCGGCCAGGGCTTCCTCAAGGGGTTGAACGCGCTGTTGCCGAAATCCGGCTTGCCGTTCGAGATCGTCGAGACCGTGAGCTACGACCCGCAGGCGAAGGATCTCTCGGTCGAGGTGGCGCAGGCCAAGGCGGCGAAGGCGGAGTTGCACCTGGCCGTCACGCGCCTCAACGACGGCATCCTGATGATCCGCGAGATGGTGAAGCAGCGCTACGAGCCGATGGGTGTGATCAGCCCCGGCGCGCCCGGCTTCTATGAGCGGCAATTCATCAAGGTGCTCGGCAAATACGCCGAGTACAATTACTCCATCAATGCCTGGATGGATCCGAAGCAGGAGCTGACCAAGGTGCTGGAGACCGCCTTCTACAAGGAGTTCCCGGACCAGTCCTTCGATCTCAACATCGGCTTCTCCTTCGAGGCGGTGATGATCGCCGCCGACGCCTACAAGCGCGCGGGGTCGAGCGCGCCGCAGGCGCTGGTGGAGGCGCTGCACGCCACCAGCATCGCCAAGCGCGTCATGGTTGGCGGCCCCATCCGCTTCAACGAGAAGGGGCAGAACGTCGACACCGGCATGACGGCGCTGCAGATCCGCAACGACAGGCCGACCGTGGTGCTGCCGGAGGCCAACGCCGAGGCGACACCGATCTTTCCGGTGCCGGGCTGGACGCAGCGCGGCTGAAGGGCCGCGCATAGCCCCGTGGTGGGACAGGTGGCATTTTAGCGGCGGCCTCGTTTTGGAGCCCCGGCGGCCCTGGCGGCCGGACACGAATGAAGGGAGGTTGGCGTGAAATCCCTCGCCTCTCGTCCTGGTGAAAATTGGCCGTCAGGCCTGTAAGATTGCGCAGGAAGGGAAAAGGCACCCGGTTTCTCGCGCGAGACCGGCTTCGGGCCTACCGGCGGCGGCACGGCGATGGCAAAATCCAGTGAGAGACAGGGCTCTATGACGGACCGAAATGGGCAGAGCGCGCAGGAGGCCAGCTTGGCTCTCTTGATCGTCGCGACATTGAATCTCGAGATTCCGGCGGTGGAAATCAGCCCGGAGGCGCCGCTCTACGGCGAGGGGCTGGGATTCGAACTCGATCGACATGCTGGAGATTGCGCTGGTGGTATCGAAGGAGTTTGGCGTGAAGCTGCGCGCCGACGACAAGAACAACCGACAGATCTTCAGTTCGTTGCGCAGCCTCAGCGCCTACATTCAGCAGAACAGAGAGAGCTGAATGCGCTTTTCCGCGGGCTCGCTGGCGCGCGGCGGTGGCCTGATCGCCCTCGGCCTTTGCCCAGTGCTGCTCCATCTGGCGATGGTCGCGGGCGGGGGCGGGCCGCGCCCGCGTCGGGCATCGATCGGGCCGTCGATGTCGGCCTGGTGGCGGCGTCGGCCGCTCCGCACTCGGTCATCTACGCGAGCTTGCTGGCGGTGTTTGGGGCGACGCTGCTGCCCGGGCGCCATGCGCTCGTCACCGTGCTTGCGCGCAGGATGCATGGTGACATCCCCTCGGCGATGGCCGCCTACACCCGCGCGGTGACCTGGGCCTGGTGCGGCTTTTTCGTGGCGCAGCTCGCGACCTCGCTCGCGCTCTTCCTGTGGGCGCCGCTGGCAGTCTGGTCGGTTTTCGTCAACGTCCTCAACGCGCCGCTCTTTGCCCTCATGTTTGCGGCCGAGCACGCCTGCCGGCGGGTTTTCCTTGCCGATGCGCCGCGCCACTCGCCGGCCGATGTGTTGCGCATGATCGGCTACATCAAGGACGGAATTTGGAAGCGCGCGAGGCTCGGCTGATGGCCGGCGAGCTGCTCGCCCCGGCCTATCCGCTGCTGCGGCACCATCAGCCCGACGCGGTGATCGCCTTCCGCGGAAACCGGCCGATCAGCGCCGCGCACTTCCTGCGCGACGTCGCCGCGGTCTCTGCCGCGCTGCCGGCGCGGCGCTATGTGCTCAATCTCTGCGCCGACCGCTACCGCTTCACCGTCGGTCTCGCAGCCGCGCTGTGCCGCGAGCAGATCAGCCTGCTCCCGCCCAACGACACACCGGGCGTGCTTCGCGATCTCGCCGAAGATTTTGCCGAGTCCTACGGTCTTACCGACGGCGCGCCGCCGGCCCTGCCGATCCCCAGCCTTGCCTATCCGGAGCGGCTCGACGATGCCCGAGAGGTGCCCGGCGATCCCGCTCATTCCGGCGGCGCAGCGCGCATTGCTGCTCTTCACCTCCGGCTCGACCGGCCGGCCGAAGCCCCAAGCGAAATCCTGGGGCGCGCTGGTCCGCAGCGCGCTCGCCGCCGGCGAGCGGCTCGGTGCCGGCGCGCTGGCGAAGGCGACGATCGTCGGCACCGTGCCGCACCAGCACAGCTACGGCCTTGAATCCACCGTATTGCTGGCGCTCCAGCACGGCCTCGCGCTCCAGGCCGAGCGACCGTTCTATCCCGGCGATATCTGCGCCTGCCTGGAGGCGGTGCCGCGGCCGCGCATCCTGGTCTCTACCCCGATTCACATTCACGCGCTGCTTGCCCAGAGCGACACGCTGCCCGCCGTCGATCTCCTGGTCTCCGCCACCGCGCCTTTGTCGCAACCGTCTGCGGCGGCTGCCGAGGCGCGCTTCCACGCGCCGCTGCTCGAGATCTATGGCTGCTCGGAGGCCGGCCAGATCGCGACGCGCCGCACGGCTCAGACCGCGCAATGGCGATGTCTCGACGGCGTCGCCCTGCGCCAGGACGATCAAGGCACCTGGGCGAGCGGCGCGCCGGTGGAGACGGAGACCCTGCTCCATGACGTGATCGAGCTCGCCGATGGCCGACCGCTTCCTGCTGCGGGGCCGAATCGCGGATCTCGTCAACATCGCCGGCAAGCGTACCTCCTTGGCCTACCTCGATCATCAGCTCACCTCGATCGCTGGCGTGGCGGACGGCGCCTTTGTCATGCCGGAGGAGGCGGAGGAGCGCGTCACCCGGCTCATGGCGGTCGTCGTCGCGCCTGGCCTCACGCAGGCTCAGATCCTGCAGGCGCTGCGCCAGCGCGTCGATGCCGCTTTCCTGCCGCGCCCGCTGGTCCTGGTCGACGCGCTGCCGCGCAATGCGTTGGGAAAGCTTCCGCGCGAGGCAGTACTGCGGCTGATCTCCGACGGTGGCGCGGCCTAGACATGTGGCAGTCGCGCGAGCTCCGTTTCAGCATCGACCATCCGACCGCCGCCGGCCATTTCCCCGGCAATCCGATCATCCCCGGCGCCGTTCTGCTGGACGAGGTGCTGCAGGCGATCGCGGGTGATGATGGTGCCGCGCCCGCCGTCATCCGCTCGGCGAAGTTTCTCCAGCCGGTGCGGCCCGGCGACCTCCTGCTGATCCGCTGGCAGCCGCAAGCGCGCGGCGAGACGAAATTCGAATGCCGGCTGCTCGATCCCGAGCGCCTGGCGCTGGTGGGCACGGTGCAGCAAGGGGCGCCGCCACAGTGACGTCGGGTGGCGCGCCGCAGGAGTGGACGGCGCGGCGGGAGCGCGGCACCGTATCCGCGATCAGGCTCATGGTCTGGGTGGCGTGCCGCCTCGGGCGGCCGGTGGCGCGGCTGCTCCTCTATCCGATCTGCCTCTATTTCCTCATCTTCTCGCGCAGCCCGCGCAAGGCATCGCGGCAATACCTGGCGCGGGCGCTCGCCCGCCCGCCGACACTGGCCGACATCCTGCGCCATTTCCACACCTTCGGCGCGTGCGTGCTCGATCGGGTGTTCTTGCTCAATGACCGGATCGATCTCTTCGATCTCCGGGTCCATGGCGAGGAGGTCGTCCTGGACATCCTGCGGCGGGGCGACGGCTGCGTCTTGCTCGGGGCGCATTTCGGCAGCTTCGAGGTCGCGCGCGCGCTCGGCCGCCGGCAGCCAGGTCTCCAGGTGAGCCTGGTGATGTACGAGGAGAATGCGCGCAAGATCCGCGCGGTGCTCGCCGCGATCAATCCCCGCCTCGCCATGGAGGTCATCGGCCTCGGGCGCTCCGATTCCATGATCTCGGTCGGCGAGCGCCTCCGGCAGGGGCATTTCGTTGGCATGCTCGCCGACCGCAGCGTCGATGGCGAGGGCCAGATCCGCTATCCGTTCCTGGGGTCACCGGCCGCGTTTCCGCTCGGCCCCTTCCGTCTCGCGGCGCTGATGAAGCGGCCGGTGGTGCTGATGGTCGGGCGTCTATCGCGGCGGCCGGCGCTACGAGGTGTTCTTCGAGTCGTTGGCCGATCCGGCGTCGGTGTCGGCGCGTGGCCGGGACGATCAGGTCGAGGAAACGATGAGCCGCTATGTCGCGCGGCTCGAGCACTATTGCCGCGACGCGCCCTACAATTGGTTCAATTTCTACGATTTCTGGGCATGAGATGCGCGTGATCCGTCGCCCTGCCCGACTGCCGGGGCGCTCTGCGCCTTCTTCCTGCTGACCGCCACCGCCATCGCCGCGGCGCCGGCGCCCGAAGCAGCGGCACCTTGGGGGCTCCCGCGCCTCATGCTCGCCCTGCGCCAGGTCAAGGCGGCGTCCGCTCAATTCGTCGAGCGCAAGACCTTGCACATGCTGAGCGAGCCGCTTATCGCATCGGGGACGCTGATCTATGTCGCCCCGGACCAGGTGCAGAAGATCACGGTCCTGCCGAAGCGCGAGCGCCTGGCGATCAGCGGCGATCGCTTGACGATCGAAGGCGGGCCGGACGACCGCGCCCGCGCCTTGTCCTTGGCGGAGTATCCCGAGATCGGTGCGTTCGTGGAAGGCATTCGCGCGACGCTGGCGGGGGATCAGGCGGCGCTCGACCGCTTCTACACGCTGCGTCTCGACGGCAGCACCGAGGACTGGCGGCTGCTGCTGCAGCCGAAGGCCGCAAAGCTGAAGGACATCGTCAGCTGGATCCGCATCAGCGGCAGCGGCAACCGGATTCGCGAGGTCGAAACGCAGGAGAGCGACGGCGATCACTCCGACATGAGCATTGACGAAGACGTTCAATGAGCGTCGGACGCTACGCCCCGTTCGCAGTCTGGATCGTGGCGCTTGCCGCCTGCATCCTGGTGATCGCCCGCACCGAGTTGCGCACCGACATGACGGCGTTTCTCCCGCGCTCGCCCTCGGCCGGGCAGCAGGCGCTGGTCGATCAGGTGCGCAACGGCGTTGTCTCGCGGCTCATTCTTGTCGGCATCGAAGGCGCGCCGCCGGACGACCTGGCGGCGCTGAGCCGGGCGCTTGCCCAGCGCCTGCGCCGCCGGCCCGACTTTATCGCGGTCAACAACGGCGAGGAGGTCGCGTCCGCCGCCGAGCGCGACTGGGTGTGGCGGAACCGCTATCTGCTCAGCCCCGGCGTGCGTCCCGAACGCTTCACCGTCGCGGGGTTGCACGAGGCGCTGACGAGCGATCTGCAACTCCTCGGCTCGGACCTCGCCGTCCTGGTGAAGCGCAGCTTGCCGGCCGATCCCACCGGCGAGATCCTCGCTCTCGTCGACCGGCTCGCGGGAGCGGCGCGGCCCTATGCGCGGGACGGCGTCTGGTTCTCGAGCGACGAACGCCGCGCTCTTCTGGTGGTGGAGACCCGTGCCGAAGGCTTCGATATCGATGCCCAGCAGCAGTCGCTGGCACAAATGGACCAGGATTTCGCCGGCGCCAGGCGCGATATGCCGCGCGCGGGGCAGGCGCGCCTGCTGGAGACCGGGCCCGGCGTCTTCGCGGTGCGGACGCGCGCCACGATCGAGCGGGACGCGACGCGCTTCTCGCTGCTGGCGACCGCGATGGTGGCGGGGCTGCTGCTCTTCGCCTATCGCTCGCCGCGCCTGCTGTTCCTCGGCCTGCTGCCGGTGATGAGCGGCGCACTGGCGGGTATCGCCGCGGTCGCGCTCGGCTTCGGCTTCGTGCACGGGATCACGCTCGGCTTCGGCGTGACCTTGATCGGCGAGTTCGTCGATTACGCGGTCTATCTCTTCACCCAGACGGCGCCGGGCAGCTCTCCCGACAGCACGCTCGCGCGCATCTGGCCGACCTTGCGCCTTGGCGTCCTCACGTCACTCGCAGGCTTCGGTGCCATGCTGTTCTCGAGCTTCGAGGGATTCGCGCAGCTCGGGCTGTTCTCGATGACCGGCCTGGTCGCCGCCGCCTCGGTGACGCGCTGGATCCTGCCCGCGGCGCTGCCGCGACGGCCTGGCGCGGTCAATCCCGGCTTGTTCGCGCCACCGCTGTTGGCCGTCATCCGCCGGGCGAGGCAGCTGCGCCTGCCGGTGGTCCTGCTGGCGCTCGCCGCCGCCGCGCTGCTGGGCTTCCATCGCGGCGGCTTCTGGCAGGAGGATCTGTCGAGCGTGAGCCCGATCCCCGCGGCGGCACAGCGCCTTGATCAGGAGCTCCGCCGCAGCGTCGGCGCGCCGGATGTCCGCTACCTGGTCGTCCTCACCGCGCCCGACGAGCAGGAGGCGCTGGCGGCCAGCGAGCGGGTCTCGCTTGGGCTTGACGGCTTGGCATCGCGCGGCGTGCTTGCCGGCTTCGATGCGCCCGATCGCTACCTGCCGAGCGACAGCACCCAGCGCGCCCGGCAGGCTGCCTTGCCGGGCCCCGATATGCTGCGCGCGCGGCTTGAGCAGGCCTTGGCCGGGCTGCCGTTTCGTCCCGATCTCTTTGCTCCTTTCGTGGCCGATGTCGCCACCGCGCGCGAGGCGCCGCTGCTCACGCGCGCCAGGCTTCCCGTGGGCCTGTCGCTCAAGTTCGAACTCGCTGTTATTCCGCCAGGAGGGCGGATGGATGGCGATGCTGCCACTGCGCGGCGTGAGCGATCCGCGCGCCGTCGCCGACAGCGTCGCCGCGCTGGGCGAGAAGGGGGCTGCCTTCGTCGACCTCAAGGCCGAATCCGATCACCTCTTGCAGACCTATCAGCGCGAGGCGGTGTCGCTGGCCCTGATCGGCGGCATTGTCGTCCTGGTCCTGTTGGCGGCAAGCCTGCGGTCGTGGCGGCGCGTGCTCGCGGTCGCGGCGCCGCTCGCCGCCGCCGTGGTCATCACGGCGGCTCTGCTGACAGCCGGCGGCCAGAAACTGTCGATCTTCAATCTGGTGGGATTGCTGCTGATCGTCGCGGTCGGGTCGAACTATTGCCTGTTCTTCGAGCGGCTGAGCGGCGACGACGCTGAGCGCGAGCGCTCCGTCGCCTCGCTCGTCCTCGCCAATCTCTGCACCGTTATCGGCTTCGGCCTGCTGTCCTTCTCGGGCATACCGGTGCTGCACGATATCGGTCTGACCGTGGCGGCGGGGACGCTGGCCTGCCTCTTCCTCTCGGCCGTTCTCAGCACCGGGCGATCTGCGGTGGCGGGCGGGACGAGCCTCGGTCCAGCTGCTATGACGCCGGCGGATCCCATGCACCTCGTCCATTACCGGGCGCTCGATCCTCGGCCGGACCGCACCCTGCTGGTCATGCTGCCCGGCGTCGGCATCGAGCCCGAGGACTTCGCCGCTCACGGCTTCGTCGCCGCCGCGCAGGCGAGCGATCTGCCCGTCGACATCGTCGTCGCCCGGCCCGATCTCGACCTCTATCTCGACGGGACCATTGCCGACGCCATCGAGAGCGCGATCGTCGCGCCGGCGCGGCAAGTGGGATATCGGCGCATCTGGCTTCTCGGCATCTCGCTCGGCGGCATGGGCGCGCTCCTTTATGCCGGCTCTCCGCTCGCGAGCGTGGAAGGGATCATCCTGCTGGCGCCGTTCCTAGGGACGCCCGGCATCATCGCGGAGATCGGCCGCGCCGGCGGCCTGCACTCCTGGCAGCCCGGCGAGATCGCCGCCAAGGATGGCGAACGCGCGCTCCTCGCCTGGCTCAAATCCTATATCGCCACGCTGCCGCCGCGACCGATGCTCTATCTCGGCTATGCGCGGGGCGACCGTTTCGTTGCCGGCCACGTCCTGCTCGCCGGCCACATGCCGCCAGGACGGGTGGTGGTGGCCGAAGGCGGGCATGATTGGGAGAGCTGGGGGAAGCTATGGCAGCTCGTGCTGGACAAGCGCCCGTTCGCCGGGCCGGAGGGTTAAGCGACGCGCGGGCTGGACGGCGCGCGCCGCGACCGCATATGCTGCGCCCTCGATGAAGCGGGCTACAGCGATGCCGATCTTCCGCCGCGCCGCCGCAATCGGCGCTCTGCTTTGGCTGGCGGCGTGCAGCACGGCGCATCTCGATACCGGTGCTACGGCGGATGCCGAGCGGCTCTATGCCTCGCTCTATCCCTATTACGCCGAAATCTGCGCCGTTTCCGAGCTCAAGAAGAAGCCGGGCTTCGGCGCGGAGGTCAGCAGCGGCTTCGGTGGCCACTCGGTCATCTACCTCAACGGCGTCTGCCGCGACGACAGCGTCTCCTATCCGACGATCCGCCTCTGCGACGTCGCCACCCCCGCCGCCGGCCAGGGGGTCGGGCTCAGCGTCAACGCGCATTACAAGAACGCCACCTGGACGGCGACGCCAGGCAGGGACTTCTTCTTTCATGGGACGCTGCGGCCGGGCGAGCGACTGACGCGCGCGGCCTATGCGCAGACCCAGGCGCGGGCCGAGACGATGGGCATCCTCGACGGCGTTGAGTTTCACCGCGAGGTCTTTGACGACAAGCCGGCGAGCATGTCGGCGCGCGACTACAAATATGACGTGTCGGTGGCCACCGATTACGCCATCGGCTTCGGCCGCGACCGCTATTGCGCGCGGGTGCCGGTGGATCGCGAGCGGATGACGCGGATCGTCGGCTATCTCAATGGCCTCAACGCCGAATATCGCGATGGCGGGAAAGAGTTCGAGTGGAACGTCTTCAACAACAACTGCTCGCATGTCGGCCATAACGCGCTTGCCGCCGCAGGGGCTGTGGGACGCATGGCCGACGGGACGCTCCGTGTTGCTGTCCCTCGTCGATTTTCCTGTGCCCAAGAACGAATTCGTCGACCTGATGCGCCGGACGAACGATCTGCCCATCGCCAGCCTCGACGCGGTCTACGACGACCCGACCACGCGCCGCGCGCTGCTCGAGACGGCATCGCTGCCGACCTCGCCCGGCGCGCTCGCCGAGGCGGAGCCGGCGGTTCAGGACAACGATGTCTATGCGACCGACCTCAGCTTGATCTTCTATGACGACCCGATTTTCGGCTCCTATCGAAAGCGCTTCGCGCAGATCTTCACCGAGCCGCGCTATGTCGATCTTGCTGCCAATCTCCGGTATTTTGCCGTCCTCTATGGCAAGATCGAGCAGCAGCGCCAGTCCCTGGCGGCGTTTCTCGGTGGGCATGAGGCTGGGACCCAGACCGGGCGGGAGGCGCTCGCGCGCTTCTATGCCAGCTACGTCCGATATATCGCGACCGAGGATGCCCGGGTGGACGCCGGGCTCGCGGCGCTGCCGCGGTCGCCGGCCACGGTGGCGACAGTGCCCCGCTGAGGCGCCGCCGACGGCCGCGCGGGCGGGGGTTCCAAGGGTTCCGGGCGGCTGTTACGATAAGCCTGGTCCCGTGTTTTCAGCCCCAACGGCGCGTGGAACATTCCGATAAAATGCCGCCTCTTGCCTTGAGCTCCTTCGGCCTCGCGACCAGTCTGGGGGCCGGCCGCGAAGCGACGCTTGTCGCCCTGCGCGGGGGCGTGAGCGGGTTGCGGCCTTGCACGCTGGAGCATGCTCCGCACCCCACCTATGTCGGCGAGATTCCCGGTCTCGATGCCGCGGGATTGACCGGCGATGCCGCCGCCTTCGACTGCCGCAACCATCGGTTGGCGGCCATCGCTTTGGGCCAGGATGGCTTTGCCGATGCCGTTGCCGCGGCGCGGGAAAGATACGGCGCCGAACGCATCGGCGTGTTTGTCGGGACGAGCACCTCGGGGATCCTGCAGACCGAGATGGCTTACCGTCGCCGTGACCGCGCGACCGGGTCGCTGCCGGCGGATTTCGACTATGCGCGCACCCACAACACTTACTCTCTCGGCGATTTCGTGCGGACTTCCCTGGCGCTCCGCCGGGCCCGCTTTCGTCGTCTCCGCTGCCTGCGCGACGACGGGCAAGGTCTTCGCCACCGCCGCGCGGATGATCGCCGCCGGACTGTGCGACGCCGCCATCGTCGGCGGCGCCGACACGCTGTGCGCCACCACCCTTTACGGATTCCGCTCGCTCAACGTCATGTCGGAGGAGCCCTGCCGGCCATTCGATGCGGATCGCTGCGGCATATCGATCGGCGAAGCCGCCGGGTTCGCTCTGCTCGAGCGGCCCTCGGCGACCGGGGACGACAGCGTGCTGTTGCTCGGTGTCGGCGAAAGCAGCGACGCCTACCACATGTCGTCGCCGCATCCCGACGGGATCGGCGCCCGGCTCGCGATGGAGCGGGCGCTGACCGCTGCCGGGCTCGCGCCCCGCGACATCGACTATGTCAACCTGCACGGCACCGCGACGCCGGTCGGCGACGCCGCGGAGGATCGCGCGGTCTCGGAGCTGTTCGGGTCGGCAACGCCGTGCAGCTCGACCAAGGGCTATACCGGCCATACGCTCGGCGCGTCGGGGATCGTCGAAGCGTTGTTCTCCGCCTTGGCGATCCTGCATGGCATGGTGCCGGGCAGCCCGCATACGCGCGCCGTCGATCCCGGCTTCAGGAGCCGCTACCTGCTCGCCACGGAAAATGCCCGGATCGACCGGGTCATGAGCAACTCCTTCGGCTTCGGTGGCGCCAATTGCAGCCTGCTTCTCGGAAGAGCCGGGTAGTGCGAGTCTATGTCGAGGGCATCGGGCTGTGCGGCCCCGGCCTCGGCGACTGGGCGGCGAGCCTGCCGGTGCTGCGAGGCGTCGCGCCCTACGTCCCGGCCCAGACCGTAGTGCGGCCGAGCCCGCTGCTGCCGCCGAACGAGCGCCGCCGCGCGGTCGAGACCGTGCGGCTCGCGCTCGCGGTCTGCCACGAGGCTTTCGCCATGGCGGGACGCGATGCTGCCGATACCGCCACCGTCTTCGCCTCCTCCGGTGGCGACGGTGCGACGATCCACGAGATTCTCGAGGTGCTTGCCGCACCGGATGTCGAGATGTCGCCGACGCGCTTTCACAATTCGGTGCACAACGCGCCCGCCGGCTACTGGAGCATCGCCGCGCGCTCGCGCGCGCCGTCGAGCAGCTTGTGCTGCCGTGACTGGAGCTTTGGTGCGGGATTGCTCGAGGCCGCGGCCCAGGCGACGGTCGACGACCGCGCGGTGGCGCTGATCGCCTATGATGTGCGCTATCCGGAACCGCTGAATCGCGTGCGCCCGATCGGCGCGGCGTTCGGGATGGCGCTGGTGCTGACGGCCGGCCCGACCGCGGCGTCGCTCGCGCGCCTCGACGTCGAGCTCCAGCGTCACGCCGCCCGCCCCACCGTTATGTCCGCCGGCGCGCTCGAGGCGCTGCGCCGGGGTACGCCCGCGGCGCGCAGCCTGCCGCTGCTGGCGGGTCTGGCGCGCGCCGCGCCGCGGACGCTGGTGCTGGATTATCTGCCGGACCTCGCGATCGGCCTGTCGCTCGAGCCCATGGCGGTGGCGGTCGGCCCCACGCGCGCGGCAGTGGCGGGGGCGCGATGACCATCGACCGCGAGCGGATTGCTTCGCTCATTCCCCATGCCGGCGCCATGTGCCTGCTCGATCGCGTCGTGCATTGGGACCAGGAGTCGATCCGCTGCCTGTCGCTGCATCACCGGGCGGCGGACAATCCGCTGCGTCGCGGCGGCCGTCTCGCCGCCATCTGCGGCGTCGAATTCGCGGCCCAGGCCATGGCCGTGCATGGCCGGCTGGCGGGCGGCCTCGAGGGCGGGTCGTGGGGCGGCTACCTCGCCAGCCTGCGCGACGTGACCTGCCGCCAGGAGCGGCTCGACCTGTTCGAAGACGAGCTCGTCATCGATGCGCGGCGCCTGATGGGCGATGAGCGGCAGGCGATCTATCACTTCGCGCTTGGCTGCGCCGGTCTCGACTTGCTCAGCGGCCGCGCGGCGGTCGTGCTCGACCTCCTGCCGACATGAGGCGGGCGCTGGTCACCGGCGGCAGCGGCGCGATCGGCGCGGCGATCGCGCGGAAGCTCGCTTCGGCGGGCCATCATGTCTATGTGCATGCGCATGGCGGCGCGGGCCGCGCCGAGCAGCTCGCCGCCGAGATCACCGCCGATGGCGGGTCGGCCGAGGCTATCGTCTTCGACGTCACCGATGGCGAGGCCGCCCGGACGGCGCTCGCGACCATGCTCGAGGCAGGCGCGGTGCAGATCGTCGTCAACAACGCCGGTATCCACGATGATGCGGTGATGCCGGGCATGCGTCCCGAACAATGGTCGCGGGTCATCGACGTCTCGCTCAATGGCTTCTTCAACGTCACCCAGCCGCTGCTGCTGCCGATGATCCGGACGCGCTGGGGGCGCATCGTCAACATCTCGTCGGTCGCCGCGGTCGCCGGCAACCCGGGACAGACCAACTACGCGGCGGCCAAGGCGGGCCTGCACGGCGCCGGTCGCTCGCTGGCGCTGGAGCTGGCCAGTCGCGGCATCACCGTCAACACCGTGGCGCCGGGCATCATCAGCTCGCCGATGGCCGACGGCGCCTTCAGCCAGCAGGCGATCGAGCGGCTGGTGCCGATGAAGCGCGCGGGACGGCCGGAAGAGGTTGCCGATCTCGTCCATTACCTGGCTTCGGACGGCGCCGGATACATCTCCGGTCAGCTCATCTCGATCAACGGCGCGATGTACTGAGCCGCCGCGCCGCGAGCAGCGGCAGGCGCGCCGCGAAGCCGGTCAGCAGCCGCAGATGCATCCAGGCGAGCAGGGCGTTGTCGCGCAGATAGTGGAAATGCGACACGCCGCCCTCCTCGCGCCGGAAATAGCGCACCGGCGCCGGCCGCGCGAGGACGGGCACGCCGCGCCAGCTCAGCCTGACCGCCGCTTCCGGATCGAAATCGAACCCCCGCATCGACCGTCGCCCTTCCATCACCGCGCGCAAGGCGGCTATGGGATATACCCGAAAGCCGAACAGCGAGTCCTCGATGCCGATCCAGAGCGTCTCCAGATTGACCAGCCCGTTGGACACCCGCCGGCCGGCAACGCGCAGCCGCGGCGCGCTGCGGTCGAACACCGGGACGCCGAGGATCATCGCCTCCGGATGGGCGCGCGAGAGCGCCATGAATTCCTCGATCAGCGCTGCCGGATGCTGCCCGTCGGCATCCATGGTCAGCAGGTGGGTGAAGCCCTGCGCCTGCGCCTCGCGCAATCCGTCGAGCACCGCCGCGCCCTTGCCGCCGTTGCGCGCGCGGAAGAGCACGCGCAGGCCGGGATCCTTTGCTGCGAGGCGCGTCAACGCTTCGCCGGTAGCCGTCGGTGCTGCCGTCGACGACGACCCAGACCGGCGCCCAGTACTGCCGCGCCTGCGCCACCGTCGCCAGCACGGCGGCGCCAGTGTTGTAGCTGGGGATCAGGACGAGATGAGTGGTCTGGGCCCGGGTCACGAGGCGGCGGGGCTAGCGATCGCCAGCATCGAGCGCGCGCTGGTAATAGCCATGGAGCCGGTCCACGGCCGCATGCACGTCGCCCTCGACGGCGACGCGGCGGCCCAGGCGAAAGCGATAGACCAGCGGCAGATCGGGCCGCTTGAACAATGGCCAGCCCTTGCCGAGAAAGTGCGAGGTGGTCTCGATGAACACCGGCTGCACCGCGGCGCCGGCGCGCTTGGCAATCAGCGCGAAGCCGCCCTTGAATTCGCCGATAGGGCTGGCGCTCGATCGTGTGCCTTCGGGGAAGATCAAGACATGCCGGCCGCCCCGCAGCTGCCGCACCGCTTCCTTGACCAGCCTTGCGGGCGAATCGTTGCGGATGAATCCCGCCAGCCGCGCGCCGCCGCCGAGGAACACATTGTCCCAGATCTCGGCCTTGGCCGCGCCCACGACATGCGGGACGCGCGACAGCACCAGCGCCGCGTCGAGCAGCGAGGGATGGTTCGGCGCGATGACCAGCGGCGGCGCCCCCGCCAGCGCGTCGAGCACGCTGAAGTCGCAGTCGAGCGCACCGCTGAGGCGCATCGCGCCGACGAATCCGCGAAAGCCCGCCCGCATCACGAATTGGCCAAGCTGCTCGCCGATCCCGCGCGGCAGCAAGCGATAAAGCGCGCCTGCGACTGCGCTCCACAGCAAGCTGATCGCGCCGAAGAGGGCGAGCAGGCCGTAGAAAACGGCGCAGTCATGGGCGCGACGCCATCGCGCCGCCCATCCGCGCCGCCGCGCTGCCGCGGCGCGGCCGGCGGCGCTGGCGGGCGGTCGGTCGCTTGCCAGGGCCGGCCGGCTTGCCGCACGGCGCGTGACAGGGTGATGCACCGCGATGCCCCTAGCCGGCAGGCTCCAGCCCGGCGTTCCGCCGCCGCATCCGCCAGGCTCTGAAGCCGGATTTCAGATGGAACAGGCTCGTCACGTAGTAGAGCAGCTTGAAGGCGGCGAGCCGCAGGCCGATCGGCGACCCTCCGAAGATGTCTCCGGCCAGCAACGACAATACCGCTTCCTCGATGCGAAAATAATTTCGCGGCGACATGAAGAGGTTGCGGAACGCCGGCTTACGGATACGGTAGATGTACCACGTGAAGGCCGTGAGGCCGCGACGGGCATCGGCCTCATAGCGCCTGAGCCGGCGCGCGGCCGAATCCGGCGCCTGCAGGCACGCCTCGACGGCGTCGGCTCCGAGAAAGGCCATCGTCATGGCCAGATAGACGCCGGTCGAGAATACGGGGTCGATGAAGGCGAACGGCGTCGCCCACCAGGATGAAGTTGCGGCCGGCCATGCGCTCGGCGCTGTAGGAGTAATTGCCGGTGGCGGTGACCGGGGCGGCGAGACGGGCGTCCTTCAGGCGATCGGCGATCTCGGGGCACAGCGCGATGGTGCTCATGAAGAAGCCGGTCAGATCGGTCTTGCGCGATTTGAGGTAGGCGGGCTGACAGACGGCGCCGACGCTCGTCGTGCCGTCCGCCAGCGGGATGAACCAGAACCATCCGTGGTCGAACCAGAAGATGCTGATATTGCCTTCCGCCTTCCCCTCCAGGCGGCGCGCGCCGGTGAAATGCCCGAAGATGGCGGCGCTGCTGTGCCGGCGGTTGCGCCGCTTGATGCCGAGCTGGCTGGCGAGCAGCGTGTCGCGCCCGGAGGCGTCGACCACGAAGTCGGCCTGCCAGCGGCGCGGGCTGCCGTCGCCGCCGCTGGCGGCGATCACGGCGGGGCCTTCGGGCGGGAACTCGACTGCCCCGACGCGGCACTCCTCGATGACCTCGGCGCCCTTGGCCGCGGCGTTCCTCAGCAGGATGTGATCGAAGTCGGAGCGGCGGACCTGATAGGAGTAAGGCAAGGATTTGTCCCAGGCTTGGGCGAAATCGTAGGTCACTTTCCTGCCGTGATAAGGCGAGACGAATTCAACGCCGTATTTGCGCATCGCCATCCCTTCGATCGCTTCCCGGATGCCGAGGCGGTCGAAGAGCGGCAGATTGAGCGGCAGCAGGGATTCGCCGATATGGAAGCGCGGATGCCGGTCCTTCTCGAGTAGGACGACGTTCCTGCCGCGCTCGGCGAGCAGCGCCGCGATGGTCGACCCGGCCGGTCCGCCCCCGATGACGAGCACGTCGCACCGCATGGCTGGCGGCGTCTCAGAAGATGGCGTGTGGCCGGATTGGTTCTGCAAGCGCCCGAAATGCCCCTTTGGACGGTCGACGGACCGCGAAAAAGACTACCAGCCCGGGTTGCCGTTATCCAGCCCGTGGCCTAGGTATGAACCGGGGAACGAGGGAGTGCCGCCGTGCACGACTTGCAGTCGCAGCGTGGCATCGAGCCGCATCCGGTGATCACCGGCTTCTACCAGGAGCGGTCTCAGCGCCAGCCTTTTGTCCGCGGCCTCTTCAACGCCACCGCGGCGCATTACGATTGGGTCAATCAGCTGTTCTCGCTGGGCTCGGGCGGCTGGTACCGCCGCCGCTGCCTGCGGCGGGCGGGGTTGCGGCCGGGCTTGCGCGTTGTCGACGTCGCGGTCGGCACCGGGCTGCTGGCGCGGGAAGCCGTCGCCATCACCGGCAGCCGGCGCTCGGTGATCGGCGTCGACCTCAGCGAGGGCATGCTCGCCATCGCCCGAGACAAGCTCGGCATTCCACTGCTTCAAGGTGCCGCGGAAGGATTGCCGTTGGCTGGAGAGGTCGCCGATTTCGTCACGATGGGCTATGCGCTACGCCACGTCGCCGACCTCATGACGGTGTTCCGCGAGTTCCACCGCGTCCTGCGCCGCGGCGGCACCCTGTTGCTGCTGGAGATCGGCAGGCCCGACAAGCCGCTGAACCGCGCGGTGGCGTCCACATATCTCGGCCGCGTCGTGCCGTTTCTCTGCCTCTTGACCACTGGCGGGACGCGCACCCGGACGCTGATGCGCTACCATTGGGAGACGATCGAGAATTGCGTGCCGGGCGAGCGCATCCTGCAGGCGATGCGCGACAGCGGCTTCGAGGATTGCCGCTGCAAGGTCGACCTCGATCTCTTCCGCAGCTTCATCGGGCGGAAGCCGTGAGGGCGCGAAACTTCGGATGATACGTCGCGCCTGTCGCGGCGACAGGCCAGCAAAGAAAAAGGGTGAAGGGGCGCCGTCGTCGGCCCCTTCACCCTCCGGCGCTTTGCTCAGAACGGCAGGATCACATCGGCGGCCAGCGTGACCTGATGGTCGCTCGTCAGGCTGTTGAACGGATGAGCCTGGTCCGCATGGTCATAGCGGATCTCGGGCCGCAGCTTGGCGCCCTTGAACATGTCGGGAATTCCCGGCGGCGTGATGTTCACGCCGAGGGTGATCTCCTCATAGGTCGCCTTGCCGACGCCGAAGGAGGTGTTGGGCAGGCCGCGCCCGGTATCGGTGAAGTCGAGATTGCCGGGGAAGGCGGCGACGAAGAAGCCCTGGGTGTCGCGGAAGACCTCGCCACGCGCCTGCAGCGTGAAGATATCGTTGACGGTGTAGCTGACGTATTGGGCGATGCCATAGGCCTCGGGGGTGTGGAAGCCCGAGGAGTTGATGTCATCCCGCACATAGTCCAGCTCGGTCGTGAAGCTCAAGGCGTCGCTTGCCTTATACGTCAGGACGATGTCGTTGAAATAGCGGTTCGTGCCGTTGACGTCGGGCAGCAGGCCCGGCGGGCGGTCGGCATTCTCCGGTCCGATATGGGTTAGCGCCAGGACGGTCAGATTGCCCTCGAGCAGGTTGAGGCCGAAGCCGCCGAGGCCGGCGACGGCCTCGTTGTTGTCGCCCATGCCGAAAGAGGTGAGATTGCCCGTATCGGCGCCGAGCCAGATGTCGAGCATCGGCGTCACATGCGTCGTCGTCACCACGCCGGTATGCTTGATCGGGATGCCGAAATTATAGATGTAGGAATGCGAGTAGAGCGGATTGCCCGACGGCAGGATGACTTCGTAGCCGATCGGCGTTGGGTATTGGCCGATCTTGGCATCGACGCCGCCATCGGTCACCCAGGGCAGATGCGCGAGGATGTCGGCCTCGACGATATCGAACTGATAGCGGCTGTTGATCGAGCGGTCGAACTCGTTGAAGAAATGCGTGTAGCGCGCGTCGGTGCCGTACATCGGCTGGAAGGTGAAGCCGAAATCATAGTCCGTCGCCTTGGGATCGGTCGGCCGCGTCGCGATGATCGAGAGCTGATCGAGGACCGGCGTATTCGCCCGGTCTGTATACAGCTGCCCGTAATCTAGGCCGTTTTTCGGGCTGTCGAAATTGCCGGTGATGCCGCCTTCGGCGTAGCCCGACCAGGTGAAGCTGCCCCACCATGTCGTCGGCGCTGCGGGCGCCGCCGGTGCAGGCGCCGCCGGCGCCTGGTCGTCGGCGCGTGCCGGCAGGCTTACCGCTGCGGCGATGCAAAGACCTAGAAGCGCCACGCCCGAGACGCCGGTTAACGTACGATGGCACATTTCTCACCTCGTTGATTGTTCTTAGTCAACTAAATGCTTTCTGTTAATAAATGAAAATTTCATAAAAGAAATACGCATTAGCGCGGCGCAAAATGCAAGCCGTATGCCATATCGGAACGAGCCATTCCCCGGCGCCCGTGGCACAAGAGCAGCAGGATGTGGTCGTTCTATAATCTTGCTGCGCGCAAATTAACCATTGCGCCGATCCGTTTATTTATTGGGCAGGCCTGATCAAAAATTGATCACGCTCGTCCTGCAATCGCCAGGGAACGCCGGCTTCCTTATTGCCGCTTGCGGCGAACTCGCTGAATTCGCGCCCACGGCCGGCTTTGGCCCGGTTCTTGCCATATCCCCTTCAGGGGGCGTGGCCAATGTCGCGCCAGTTAAGGAGAAGGGAAGGCCTCATGAAATCGCGGGACATTCTTCGGGCGCTGGCGCTTGCCGGCACCTTGGCCGCGTCGGCAGCGCTGGCGCCGGCGCAGGCCCAGGACACGATCAAAGTGGGGGTGCTGCATTCGCTGTCGGGCACGATGGCGATCAGCGAGACGACGCTCAAAGACACCGTGCTGATGATGGTGGACGACATCAACAAGCGCGGCGGCCTCTTGGGCAAGAAAGTCGAGGCGGTTGTGGTCGATCCCGCCTCCAACTGGCCGCTCTTCGCCGAGAAGGCGCGCGAGCTGCTGCAGAAGGACAAGGTCGCGGTGGTCTTCGGCTGCTGGACCTCGGTGTCGCGCAAATCGGTGCTGCCGGTATTCGAGGAGCTGAACGGCCTGCTGTTCTATCCCGTGCAGTATGAGGGCGAGGAGAGCTCGAACAACGTCTTCTACACCGGCGCCGCGCCCAACCAGCAGGCGATCCCGGCGGTCGAGTACCTCATGGGCAAGGAAGGCGGCGACGTGAAGCGCTGGGTGCTCGAGGGCACCGACTACGTCTATCCGCGCACCACCAACAAGATTCTCGAGGCCTTCTTGAAGTCCAAGGGCGTCGCCGCCGCCGACATCATGACCAATTACACGCCCTTCGGCTTCTCCGACTGGCAGACCGAGGTGTCGGCGATCAAGAAATTCGCCTCGGCCGGCAAGAAGACGGCGGTGGTCTCGACCATCAACGGCGATGCCAACGTGCCCTTCTACAAGGAGCTCGCCAACCAGGGCATCAAGGCTTCCGACATCCCGGTGGTCGCCTTCTCGGTCGGCGAGGAGGAGCTCGCCGGCATCGATACCAAGAACCTGGTCGGCCATCTCGCCGCCTGGAACTACTTCGAGTCGGTGAAGAACCCGACCAACGAAGCCTTCATCAAGCAGTGGCACGCCTTCATCAAGAACGACAAGCGCACCACCAACGACCCGATGGAAGCCACATATATCGGCTTCAAGATGTGGACGCAGGCGGTGGAGCAGGCCGGCACCACCGACGTCGATGCCGTGCGCCAGGCGATGTACGGCCAGAAGGTGAAGGCGCCGTCGGGCTTCACCGCTCTGATGAATACCAACCATCACCTGTCGAAGCCGGTAATGATCGGCGAGATCCAGCCGAACGCTCAGTTCGAGATCGTCTGGCAGACCAAGAACGTGATCAAGGCGGATGCCTGGAGCCCGTTCCTCCCCGAGGACAAGGGCAAGATCGCCGATTGGACCTTCCCCTGGGTTTGCGGGAATTGTACCGAGCCCAAGTACAAATCTTTCGTGAACTAGGGTGAAGACGGCCGGGCGCGGCCACCCCGATCGTCGCGCCCGGCCGACCAATCTCGGGGGATTGGTCTCCATGATGCGTCTCATTCATCTCGTCCTATTGGCGCTGCTGGTGGTGGCGCCTTTGACCGGCGTGGCGCGCGCCGATGATCCTTCGGACGCGGCACCATCCGACGCCGCCGGCGCGGCGCCCTCCGATGTCCCAGGCGCGGCGCCTGCCGCCGCTCCGGCCGCGGTGCCCACCGATCTGAAAGGTCTCGTCGGCCAGCTCGCCTCCGACGATTTCGAAGCCAAGATCGCGTCGATCCGCGCCCTGGGCGCGCTCGGCGATGGCCATGCCGTCAGCGTGCTCAAGGCGCTCGAGGACGGCGACCTCTACACCACCACCACCGACCATAAGCTCGTCCTTGCCGAGCCGGACGGCGACAATTTCAAGCTCTACGATCCCGTCGACCATGCGGCGCTCGGCGACGCCACTGGCGACGACATCGACAAGGTCCGCGTCAACAACCGCATGCGCAGCGAGATCGATGCGGCGCTCGGCAGCCTGACGCTCTTCAGCAGCAACGCCGCCGACCGCCTCACCGCCGCGCAGGAGGAACTGAAGCATCCGCTGGCCGAGCGCGCCGAGGCGCTGCAGAAGGCCTATGCCGCCGAGCGCGATCCGCAGGTCAAGGCGGCGCTAGGGCTGGCGCTCGCCGCGGCGCAGCTGCGCAGCGGCGACAAGCAGCAGCGCCTCGCCGCGGTGAGCCTGCTCGCCTCCTCGACCGACCCGCAGGTTCGCGGGCTCCTCATCGACCAGCGCGACGCCGCCGACGACCCCGACATCAAGCACGCCATCGATACCGCGCTCGGTTCGATCAACAACCGGCTGCGCCTCATCGGCTTTGCCGTCACGCTCTTCGAGGGGCTGAGCCTCGGCAGCATCCTGCTGCTCGCCGCGATCGGGCTCGCCATCACCTTCGGCGTGATGGGCGTCATCAACATGGCGCATGGCGAAATGATCATGCTCGGCGCCTATACCACCTACGTCGTGCAGCAGCTGTTCCGCGCCTTCCTGCCGCCGCAATGGATCGACGCCTATCTCATCACCGCCGTGCCCGCCGCCTTCCTCGTTACCGGCGCGATCGGCATCGCGCTGGAGCGCGGCGTCATCCGCTTCCTCTATGGCAGGTCGCTCGAGACCCTGCTCGCCACCTGGGGCGTCAGCCTGGTGCTGCAGCAACTGGTGCGCACCATTTTCGGCGCGCCCAACAAGGAGGTGTCGAACCCCTCCTGGATGACCGGCGGCTTCGAGCTTATCGGCGGCGCCACCATCACCTGGAACCGCATCGTCATCCTGGTCTTCTGCTTCGTCGTGCTCGGCCTCCTGGCCCTGGTGCTGCGCCGCACCACGCTGGGGCTGCATATGCGCGCCGTGACGCAGAATCGTGAGATGTCGGCGGCGATGGGCATCCGCACCGCGCAGGTCGATGCGCTCACCTTCGGCCTCGGCTCCGGCATCGCAGGCATCGCCGGCGTGGCATTGTCGCAGATCGGCAATGTCAGCCCCAATCTCGGCACCACCTATATCGTCGACAGCTTCATGGTGGTGGTGTTCGGCGGCGTCGGCTCGCTGCTCGGCACGCTCGCCGGCGCCATGACGCTGGGCATCGTCAACAAGCTGCTGGAGCCGGTGGCCGGCGCGGTGCTCGGCAAGGTCGTGGTGCTGGTGGCGATCATCCTCTTCATCCAGAAGCGGCCGCGCGGCTTGTTCGCGCTCAAGGGCCGGGCGGCGGAGGGCTGAGGATGCGCCGCGCCGAGAGTCTCTTCACGCGCCGCGGCTGGGCGTGCTTTCTCGGGCTCGGCGCCGTGCTCATCATCGGCGTGCCGCTGCTCAACGCCTTGCCGCAGAGCGCGCCGCTGCAGCTGCCGGACTATCTGGTGCCGCTGCTCGGGAAATACGCCTGCTACGCGCTGCTGGCGCTCGCCCTCGACCTGGTCTGGGGCTATGCCGGCATCCTCAGCCTCGGCCACGGCGCCTTCTTCGCGCTCGGCGGCTATGCCATGGGCATGTACCTGATGCGCCAGATCGGCACGCGCGGCGTCTATCGCGATCCGGTCCTGCCGGATTTCATGGTGTTCCTCAACTGGAAGCAGCTGCCCTGGTACTGGTACGGCTTCGACCATTTCGCCTTCGCCGTTGCGATGGTGGTGCTGGTGCCGGGGGTGCTGGCCTTCGTCTTCGGCTGGTTCGCCTTCCGCTCGCGGGTCACCGGGGTCTATCTCTCGATCATCACCCAGGCGCTGACCTATGCGCTGTGGCTTGCCTTCTTCCGCAACGACATGGGCTTCGGCGGCAATAACGGCCTCACCGACTTCAAGGACGTGCTGGGCTTCGATCTGCACGTCGCCGCGACCCGGCGCGGGCTTTACATCGCCTCGGTGATCGCGCTGGGGCTCGGCTATCTCGCCTGCCGCTTCATCACCCGCTCGAAGCTCGGCAGGCTGCTGCTGGCGCTGCGCGACGCCGAGAGCCGGGTGCGCTTCCTGGGCTATTCCGTCGATCACGCCAAGCTCTTCACCTTCACTGTCTCGGCGGTGCTGGCCGGCATCGCCGGCGCGCTCTACGTGCCGCAGGTCGGCATCATCAATCCCAGCGAGTTCTCGCCCGGCAATTCGATCGAGATCGCCATCTGGGTCGCGGTCGGCGGCCGCGGCACGCTGCTCGGCGCGGTGATCGGCGCGGTGGTGGTCAATTTCGCCAAGACCTGGCTCACGGGATCGATGCCCGAGGCCTGGCTCTACGTCCTGGGCGCGCTCTTTGTCCTGGTGACGCTGGCCTTCCCCAAGGGCATTCTCGGCCTTGTCGGCCAGCTCCGCCTGGGATCGCCGCGCCCGCCGGCGGCGCCGGTGCCGGGCGAGGAAGGCGCGCCATGACCGACATCGCCTCCGCCGCCGCCGCGGCTCACGATATGCTGCTCTATCTTGACGGCGTCACCGTAAGCTTCGACGGCTTCAAGGCGCTCAACAGCCTGTCGCTGCTGGTCGAGCGCGGCGAGATCCGCTCGATCATCGGCCCCAACGGCGCCGGCAAGACGACGATGATGGACGTCATCACCGGCAAGACCCGGCCCGATTCCGGCACCGTGCTGTTCGACGGCAACACCGATCTGACCCGGCTCGACGAGGCCGCCATCGCCAATCTCGGCATCGGCCGCAAGTTCCAGAAACCTACCGTTTTCCAGAACCTAACCGTCTTCGAGAATCTGGAGCTGGCGCAGAAATGCCCGCGCGGCATCCTGCGCACGCTCACCGCCGTGCTCCCCGGCCGGCAGCAGCACGAGATCGCCGAGACCATCCGCACGATCGGCCTTGCCGGGCGCGAGCAGGCGGTCGCCGGCGCGCTGAGCCACGGCCAGAAGCAATGGCTCGAGATCGGCATGCTGCTGATCCAGGATCAGCGGCTGCTGCTGCTCGACGAGCCCGTGGCCGGCATGACCGACCGCGAGACCGAGGCGACGGCGGAGCTGATACTGTCGCTGGCGGGCACGCGCACCATGATCGTCGTCGAGCACGACATGGAGTTCGTGCGCAGCCTCGGCGCCCGCGTCACCGTGCTGCATGAGGGCTCGGTGCTGGCCGACGGCACGATCGACCATGTGCAGAACCAGCCGGCGGTGATCGAAGTGTATCTGGGGCGCTAAGGAGCCTGTCTTGGGAATGGAACGGGTCTGCGTTGCACGAGGATGGGGCGATGTTAGGAGCGCGGCCGCAGGCGATGCTGGAAGCATCGTCAAGGCCGCGCGACGCGGCAGCGCCCCATCCTCGTGCAACCCTCCGGGACATCGGCATTTCGCGTCTGGACGTCGTCGCTCGTCGCTCACGATGCGCAGGGCATCGCTTCGCTCCTCGCTCCTAGCCAGACGCGAAATGACGATGTCGCAGACCCGTTCCATTCCCAAGACAGGCTCCTAGCATGTTATCCGCCGAAGGCATCGACCTCTATTACGGCGCGAGCCACATCCTGCGCCGGGTCAGCGTCGTCGCCGAGAAGGGCTCGGTGACCTGCGTGCTCGGGCGCAACGGCGTCGGCAAGACCAGCCTGATGCGCGCCATCGTCGGGCTGCAGCCGATCCGCGCCGGCCGCATCACCTGGGAGGGCAACGACATCACCGCGCTCCGGCCGGACGAGCGCGCGCGCCGCGGCGTGGCGCTGGTGCCGCAGGGCCGCGAGATCTTCCCGCGGCTTACCGTGCAGGAGAATCTCGAGACCGGACTCGCGCCGCTGCCGCGCCAGAGCCGGCGCATCTCCGACGAGATCTTCTCGCTCTTCCCGGTGCTGCGCGACATGCTGCGCCGGCGCGGCGGCGATCTCTCTGGCGGGCAGCAGCAGCAGCTCGCCATCGCCCGGGCGCTGGTCACCCAGCCGCGGCTCCTCATCCTCGACGAGCCCACCGAGGGTATCCAGCCTTCGATCATCAAGGATATCGAGCGCGTCATTCGCGATCTCGCCGCGCGCGGCGACATGGCGATCCTGCTGGTCGAGCAGTATTTCGAATTCGCCCGCGCGCTGGCCCACCGCTATGTCGTCATGGAGCGCGGAGAAGTGGTATTGTCCGGCGACGCCCACGACATGGTGGAAAGCGATGTCCGCCGCTACCTCACGGTATGAGGCGCCGGGAAAGCTTGCCGCGATCGCGCCAGACCTCCGATTGCAGCGCGGCGACGGCGCGGCCGAGATCATCTTCGGCCGCTCCGGCCTCGTCCACCTCTATCAGCGCACGCCCTGCCGCGTCCTCTTCCCGCGGCCGGAGCCCGACGACCTGCCGCTGGCGGCGCTGCTCACGACCTCGGGCGGACTTGCCGGCGGCGACCGCCTGCGCCTCTCCGTCGGGCTCGAGGCGGGAGCGCGCGCGGTGGTCACCACGGCGGCGGCCGAGAAGGTCTACCGCTCGCTCGGCCCCGACGCCACGGTGACGGTGACGCTCGCCGCCGCGCCGGGCGCGTGGCTCGAATGGCTGCCGCACGAGACCATCCTGTTCGATGGCGCCCGCCTGGTGCGCGCCATCGCCGCCGAGCTCGCTTCCGGCGCGCGTCTGCTGGCCGCCGAGACCGTGGTGTTCGGCCGTGCCGCGCGCGGCGAGCACTTCACCCGGGGGCTGCTGCAGGAAAGCTGGCGTATCCGCTGCGGCGGCCGGCTGGTCTGGGTCGATGCGCTGCGCCTCGACGGCGATATCGGTCGGCTGATCGCGGCGCCGGCCGGGCTTGCCGGCGCCGGCGCTCTCGCCACCGCGCTCTATATCGGCGAGGATGCGCCGGGGCATCTCGCCGCGGCGCGGGCGCTGGCGGAGGAGGGGGGCGGCGCCGCCACGCTGGTGAACGGCGTGCTGCTGGCGCGGTTTCTGGCGCCGCGGGCCGAGATGGTGCGGCGCGGCCTGGCGCGCTATGTCGCGGGCTTGCGCCGGGCGGCGGCGGGGCTGCCGGCGGCGTTGCCGCGGCTCTGGCAGAGCTGAGGGGGAGGGACGGATGAACCTGACGCCACGCGAGAAGGACAAGCTGCTGGTCGCCATGGCGGCGACCGTGGCGCGACGGCGGCTCGAGCGCGGGGTCAAGCTCAACCATCCCGAGGCGGTGGCGCTGATCACCGATTTCGTCGTCGAGGGCGCGCGCGACGGCCGCTCGGTGGCCGAGCTGATGCGCGACGGCGCCGCGGTGGTGACGCGCGGCCAGGTGATGGAGGGGGTGGCCGAGATGATCCACGACATCCAGGTCGAGGCGACATTTCCCGACGGCACCAAGCTCGTCACCGTCCACCAGCCGATCCGCTGAGGAGGGACGCGATGATACCCGGTGAGATCATCACCCCCGGCGGCGAGATCGAGCTCAATGCCGGCCGCGACACGGTCGAGCTCGAGGTCGCCAACAGCGGCGACCGGCCGATCCAGGTCGGCTCGCACTATCATTTCTTCGAGACCAACGCCGCGCTGGTCTTCGACCGCGCCCGCGCCCGCGGCTTCCGCCTCGACATCGCCGCCGGCACCGCGGTGCGGTTCGAGCCCGGCCAGACCCGCACCGTGCGCCTCGTCGCCTATGGCGGCGCGCGCGTCGTCCACGGCTTCAACAACAAGATCAGCGGCGCGCTTGGAGGCTGAGAGATGACAACCCGCTTGAGCCGTGCCGCCTATGCCGACATGTTCGGCCCGACAGTCGGCGACCGCATCCGGCTCGCCGATACCGAGCTCTTCATCGAGGTCGAGGAGGACCGCACGCTCTACGGCGAGGAGGTGAAGTTCGGCGGCGGCAAGGTGATCCGCGACGGCATGGGCCAGAGCCAGAAGAGCCGCGCCGAAGGCGCCGTCGACACCGTCATCACCAACGCGCTGATCCTCGACCATTGGGGCATCGTCAAGGCCGATATCGGCCTGAAGGACGGGCGCATCGCGGCCATCGGCAAGGCCGGCAATCCCGACATCCAGCCCGGTGTCGACATCATCATCGGCCCCGGCACCGAGGTGATCGCCGGCGAGGGCCGCATCGTCACGGCCGGCGGCATCGACGTGCACATCCATTTCATCTGCCCGCAGCAGATCGACGAGGCGCTCTATTCCGGCGTCACCACCATGATGGGCGGCGGCACCGGCCCCGCCGCCGGCACCTCGGCCACCACCTGCACCCCCGGACCCTGGCATATGGCGCGCATGCTGCAGGCGGCGGAAGCCTTTCCGATGAATCTCGGCTTCTTCGCCAAGGGCAACGCCGCCTTGCCGCAAGGCCTGATCGAGCAGATCGAGGCCGGAGCCTGCGGCATGAAGCTGCATGAGGATTGGGGCACGACGCCGGCAGCGATCGACAATTGCCTGGCGGTCGCCGAGCGTTACGACGTGCAGGTCGCGATCCACACCGACACGCTCAATGAGAGCGGTTTCGTCGAGGACAGCATCGCCGCCTTCAAGGGCCGCACCATCCACGCCTTTCACACCGAAGGCGCTGGCGGCGGCCACGCTCCCGACATCATCCGCGTCTGCGGCGAGATGAACGTGCTGCCGTCCTCGACCAACCCGACGCGGCCCTACACCGTCAACACGCTCGACGAGCATCTCGACATGCTGATGGTCTGCCATCACCTCGACGGCAAGATCCCGGAGGACGTCGCGTTCGCCGAAAGCCGCATCCGCAAGGAGACCATCGCCGCCGAGGACATCCTGCACGATCTCGGCGCCTTCTCGATGATCTCCTCCGACAGCCAGGCGATGGGCCGCGTCGGCGAGGTCGTCATCCGCACCTGGCAGACCGCCGACAAGATGAAACGCCAGCGCGGCCGCCTCAGCGAGGAGACTGGCGACAACGACAATGTCCGCGCCAAGCGCTATGTCGCGAAATACACCATCAACCCCGCCATCGCCCAGGGCATCGCGCGCCATGTCGGCTCGGTCGAGCCCGGCAAGCTCGCCGATCTCGTGATCTGGTCGCCGGCGTTCTTCGGCGTCAAGCCGGAGATGGTGCTGAAGGGCGGCTCGATCGCCGCGGCGCCGATGGGCGATCCCAACGCCTCGATCCCGACGCCGCAGCCGGTGCATTACCGGCCGATGTTCGCCGCGTTCGGCGGCGCGGTTGCCGCCAGCGCCGTCAGCTTCGTCAGCGGCGCCGCCGCTGCTTCCGATCTTGCCGCGCGGCTCGGCCTGTCGAAGCCGCTGGTCGCGGTCGAGAACACCCGCGGCGGGATCTCCAAGAAGAGCATGGTGCATAACGACCGGACGCCGCACATCGAGGTCGATGCCGAGACCTACGAGGTGCGCGCCGATGGCGAGCTCCTGACCTGCGAGCCCGCCAAGGTGCTCGCCATGGCCCAGCGCTATTTCCTGTTCTAGAGAGGATGAAAACCGGAGCCCCCATGCTTAGGGCCGAGCGCGTCGAGCGGGCCGGGCATTGGCCGCGCGAGGCGGCGCGGGGCACGGTGACGCTCGGCTTTGACGATCGCCACCGCCGCCGGCTGCTGCTCGCCAGCGATGCCGGCGAGCCCTTCCTGCTGGACCTGCCACGCGCCTTCGTGCTGGGCGAAGGCGACGGCCTGGCGCTATCGGACGGGAGCTGGCTTGCGGTCAAGGCGGCGCCCGAGCCGCTGCTCGAGGTGACGGCGGCGAGTCCGGCGCTGCTGGCCAGGCTCGCCTGGCATATCGGCAACCGCCATCTGCCGGCGCAGATCGAGCGCGATCGCCTGCTGATCCGCGACGACCACGTCATTGCCGCCATGCTCGAGGGGCTGGGTGCGGAGTTGCGCCGCGTCAACGCTGCGTTTTCCCCCGAGTCCGGCGCCTACGACGTCGAGCCCGGCCACCAGCACCATCATGGCCATCGTGACCACTGAAGCTGCGCTCTACCGCCTGATGACCTGGCTGTCGCCGGCCTATCCATTGGGCTCCTTCAGCTACAGTCACGGGCTCGAATATGCGGTGGAGGCGGGGCTGGTGCGGGACCGCGCCAGCCTCCGCGATTGGGTCGCGACCGCCGTGAGCGTTGGCGCCGGCCTCAGCGACGGCGCCCTGCTCGCCGCCGCCTGGCGCGCCGCTGCCGCCGGCGACTGCGCCGTGCTCGACGAGGTTGCCGAGCTCGCCGCCGCCTGGCGCGGCAGCGCCGAGACGGCGCTCGAGAGCCGCGCACAAGGCGCCGCCTTCCTCGCCACCACCCGCGCCGCCTGGCCGCATCGCCTGCTCGACGAGTTCGCCTTGCGCCATCGCGGCGAGGCGGCGCTGCCGGTGGCGGTCGGCGTCGCCGCTGCCGCCCAGGAGGTGCCGCTCGCCGCTGCGCTCACCGCCTATCTCCACGCCTTTGCCGGCACGCTGGTCTCGGCCGGGCTCAGGCTCATCCCGCTCGGCCAGTCCGACGGGCAGCGGGCGGTAGCGGCGCTTGAAAGCGTCGTCGCCGCCACCGCCGAGCACGTGCTGGCGACGCCGCTCGACGCGATCGGCACCGCGGCGCCGCTCATCGACTGGTGCTCGATGCGTCACGAAACGCAATATACGAGGCTCTTCCGCTCATGACCCGCTCCCCGCACGGTCCCTTGCGCGTCGGCATCGGCGGCCCCGTCGGCTCCGGCAAGACGGCGCTGGTCGATCGCCTGTGCAAGCATATGCGCGAGCATTACGACATCGCCGTCGTCACCAACGACATCTATACGAAAGAGGACGCGCAATTCCTGACGCGCTCGGGCGCGCTGGCGCCGGAGCGCATCACCGGTGTCGAGACCGGCGGCTGCCCGCACACCGCGATCCGCGAGGACGCCTCGATCAACCTCGCCGCGATCGCCGAGATGAGCCAGCGCTTTCCCGGCCTCGACCTGATCTTCGTCGAATCCGGCGGCGACAATCTCGCGGCGACCTTCAGCCCCGAGCTTGCCGATCTCACGCTTTACGTCATCGACGTCTCCGCCGGCGACAAGATCCCGCGCAAGGGCGGACCGGGCATCACTCGCTCGGACCTGCTGGTGATCAACAAGATCGATCTTGCGCCGCTGGTCGGCGCCGATCTCGGGGTGATGGACCGCGACGCCCGCAAGATGCGCGGCGAGCGGCCCTTCCTCTTCACCAACCTCAAGGAGAACAAGGGCGTCGCCGAGATCGCCGGCTTCATCGCCAAGCGCGGCGGGCTGGAGAGATGACGAACGGGTACGTCCTATACCCGAGCCTTGGCGGCTGTGGGATGCACGCGTATCATGAGTTCGGCGCCTAGTTTTGGTGTCCCCTACATCATCGACGCACGCTGATTTTTGTGTCGCTGGTGTACACCAGCGGCGTAGGGTCGGCGGTGGTTGCTGCTCCAAGGGCGCGGTGCGCCGCGGAGATTTTCTTTCTGGCGTCAATAAGATGCGGCATTCATTTCATGCCTATCCTGAGGAGAACAGTTTGCGGTGATTGGCTTCCGGTCACATAACCTTCAAACTCGCATGTTAGCGTCCGCCGTCGCCTTCCGCGGCAGAGACGCGCATGCTGGTGAATGGAGCTGATCGCAAACCGGTCGAGCGATCGCTCGCTGCCCGCCTGATCGAAGCGGGAAAGCTCGACGCCTCGGCGCTCGACCGCATTCTGCGGCTCCAGGCGAGCAGCGACGAGCGGCTCGAGGCGTTGCTGGTCAAGCTCGGCCTCACCGGCGAGCGCGATGTGGCCGAGGCGCTGGCGCATGAGCTCGGCCTTGATGTCGTCGTCCCCGCCGAGTTTCCCGACACGCCGGTGCTCGACGGGCAGGCTCAGCAAGAAATTCCTCAAGCAGGCCGGCGTGGTGCCGCTCGCCGACGGCGCTGACGCGCTGACCGTCGCCATGATCGATCCGCTCGATGGCTTTGCCGTCCGCGCCATGGAGATGGCGAGCGGCAAGAAAGTGCTGGCGCGGATCGCGCTGCCCTCGGAGCTCGAGGTCGCCTATGCGCGGCTCTACGAGGCGGAGGAGCGCGCGTCCGGCACGGTGGTCGACCGCGCCGACGCGGCGCTGATCAGCGACGATGAGCTGACCGAGGATGTCGACCGGCTGCGCGACCTTGCCAGCGAGGGGCCGGTCATCCGCCTGGTCAACACGCTCATCGCGCGGGCCGTCGAGAGCCGCGCTTCCGACATCCACATCGAGCCGTTCCAGAGCCGGCTGGCGCTGCGCTACCGCGTCGACGGCATCCTGCGCGACATGGCGCCGCCACCGTTGCGCTACAAGCCGGCGATCATCTCGCGCATCAAGATCATGGCACGGCTCAACATCGCCGAGCGGCGGCTGCCGCAGGATGGCCGCATCCGCATCGCCGTGCAGGGCCGCGAGTTCGACCTGCGCGTCTCGACCGCGCCGACCTTGCATGGCGAGAGCGTGGTGATGCGCATCCTCGACCGCTCCAGCCTCGTCGCCGATCTCGCCGGGCTCGGCTTTCTCGAGGATGCCGTGGCGCCGTTCCTTGCCGTGCTCGACCAGCCACAAGGCATCCTGCTCGTCACCGGCCCCACCGGCAGCGGCAAGACGACGACGCTCTACACCTGCCTGCAGCGGCTCAATTCGCCGGAGAAGAAGCTCTTCACCGTCGAGGATCCGATCGAATATCAGCTCGACGGCGTCAACCAGATCCAGGTGAAGCCGCAGATCGGCCTCACCTTCGCGCATGTGCTGCGCTCCATCCTGCGCCAGGACCCCGACATCGTCATGATCGGCGAGATGCGCGACCTCGAGACGGCGCAGATCGGCATCCAGGCGGCGCTGACCGGCCATCTCGTGCTTTCGACGCTGCACACCAACAGCGCGGCGGCCACCGTGACCCGGCTGCTCGACATGGGGGTCGAGGATTATCTCGTGACCTCGACCATCACCGGCGTGCTGGCGCAGCGCCTGGTGAGGAAGCTCTGCGAGACCTGCCGCGAGCCCTATGCCGCCTTGCCGGAGCTGGTGGCGCAGCTTCACCTCGCCGAGCCCGGCAGCGAGGTGGTGCTGCACCGGCCGCGCGGCTGCGAGGCGTGCCGCGGCAGCGGCTATCGCGGCCGCATCGCCGTCCTCGAATTCCTGGTGATGAGCGACGCGATCCGCCGGCTGGTGCTGCGCCATGCCGAAGCCGGCGAGCTCCACCGCGCCGGCGCCGCCCAGGGCATGCGCTCGATGTATGATGACGGACTGCGCAAGGCACTGCTCGGCACCACCTCGCTCGAGGAGGTGCTGCGCGTGACGCGGGATGTCGGCACGTGATGCGCTTTCGCTACGAGGCGGTTTCCGCGACGGGTGAGCTGGTGGCCGGCGAGATGGAGGCGGAAACCCAGGCGGCGGTGATCGAGCGGCTCTACAGCCTCGGCCACGTGCCGATCCGGGCCGAGGTCGCATCGCGCGGCGCGGTGGCGCGGGTGCTCGCCTGGGAGTGGAAGCCGCGGGCGCGGCGTTTCGCCAATCTGGCGCTGCTGACCCAGCAGCTCGCGACCTTGCTCCATGCGGGCTTGTCGCTCGACCGCGCGCTCGAACTGGCGCAGACGGTGACGCCGCGTCCGGCCGAGCGCGACTGCCTGGCCGCGGTGCTCGCGAAGGTGCGCGGCGGCAGCACGCTCGCCGACGCGATGGCGGCCGAGCCCGCCGCCTTCCCGAAATTCTATCTCGGCATGGTGCGCGCGGGCGAGGCCGGCGCTTCACTCGACGCCACCTTGCGCCACCTTGGCGAATTCCTGGAAAAGTCCCAGGCGGCGCGGCAGAAGGTCGTCTCGGCCTTGATCTATCCCGCCATCGTGCTCGCCACCGGCACGGCCTCGATCGCCGTGCTGTTCGGCTTTGTCATCCCCCGCTTCCGGCCGCTTTTCGCCGATGCCGGCACGGCGCTGCCTTTCGCCGCCAGCCTGGTGCTGTCGGTCAGCGACCTCGTGCAAGGCTATTGGTGGCTGGGGCTGGCCGCGATCGCGTTGGCCGCGGTGATCGTCACCCGTCAGCTCCGCAACACCGAGCAGCGCGCGCGGTGGGATCGGCGGCTCCTTGCGCTGCCGCTGCTGGGCGACCTCATCACCAAGGCAGAGGTGGCGCGCTTCGCCCGCACCCTGGGGACGCTGCTGCGCAACGGCGTGGCGCCGCTGGCGGCGCTGGCGATAACGCGCGAGACGCTGCGCAACGCTGCCATCGCCGAAGCGGTTGGCTCGGTTGCCGACAGCCTCAAGCAGGGCAAGGGATTGGCCGAGCCGCTGTCGCACAGCAAGCTCATCCCGGTGCTCGCCATCCAGCTCATTCGCGTCGGCGAGGAGACCGCACGGCTCGAGGAGATGCTGCTCAAAACGGCGGAGATCTTCGACGAGGAGGTGGGCCGCAGCGTCGAGCGGCTGCTCGCCGTGCTGGTGCCGGGGATCACCGTGCTGCTCGGCATCGTCGTGGCCCTGGTCATCGGCTCGATTCTCACCGCCGTGCTGAGCGTCTACGAGCTCGCGGTCTGAAGGAGGAAAACACGTGTCGCCGGCAATCCCCGGAACTCTCGCTGACCACCGCGCGCGCGCTGACAGCGGCTTCACCCTGGTCGAGCTACTGGTGGTGCTTGCCATTCTCGGCATGCTGGTAGCGCTGGTGACGCCGCAAGTGCTCAAATATCTCGGCCGTGCCAAGGTCGACTCCGCCCGCATCGAGATCCAGACGATCGGCAATGCGCTCGATCTCTACCGGCTCGACATGCAGCACTATCCGACGCAGGCGGAAGGCTTGCAGGCGCTGGTCGAGGCGCCGACCGGCACCGACGCCGGGCGCTGGCAGGGGCCTTATATCAAGCAGAACAAGCTGCCCGCTCGATCCTTGGGGCCGACCCTATAACTATCGCTCGCCGGGCGAGCATGGCGAGTACGACCTTTACTCGCTCGGCGCCGACAACGCGCCGGGGGGCAGCGGCGAGAACCAGGACGTCACCAACTGGTGAGGCCGATGCAGGCGCGCGGATTCACCCTGATCGAGATGCTGGTGGTCCTCGTCGTCCTGGCGCTGGTCATGGCGGTGGTGCCGCCGCTCCTTGCCGGCGGACAGGCGCGGCTGGAGCTTGCCGCGACCGCCCGCGAGATCGCCGCGGGGCTGCGCGAGACCCGCAGCCTCGCGATCCGCGAAGGTCGCAGCGAGGCCTTTCTGGTCGATGGCGGCGCCGGGCTCTTCCGTCCCGGCGCCGGTCCGATCCGCCGGCTGCCGCCGGGGCTGCTGATATCGCTCACCGGCGCCGGCGATGGCCGCGTCCGCACGCGCCATCCGCTTTTTCGCTGACGGCAGCTCGACCGGCGGCCATCTGTTGCTGCAGCGCGGGGAGAGGCGCTCGGATGTCACGGTGGATTGGCTTACCGGCCGCGTCGTCCTCGACGCGCGCTGACCGCAGCGGCTTCACGCTCATCGAGGTGCTGGTGGCCTTCGCCATCGCCGCGCTGCTGCTCGTCGCCTTGCTGCGCATCCTGACGCTCAGCCTCGCTCGGCAGCGAGCGCTCGGAGATGGTCATGCGGGCGATGCTTCTGGCGCAATCGACGCTCGACGCGGTGGGGGTCGTGGCGCCGCTTGCCGAGGGGGATGTCGCGGAGCTCGAGAGCGCGCCCTTCCACATTCACGCGACGGTTGAGCGTTACGACGACGCCGGGACCTCGCCGCAATACCTCGTGCTCTATCGCGTCTCGGCGACCGTCTCCTGGCGCGACGGGCGGCGCGAGCGCTCGGTGTCGCTGAGCACCTTGCGCCTGGGGCCGCAGCAATGACCCCGCCGGCGCCGCGCGACGCAGGCTTCACCCTGCTCGAGCTGCTGGTGGCGGTGACGCTTTTCGCCCTGCTGTCGGTTGTGCTGTTCGGCGGGCTGCGCTTCGGCATGCGCGCCACGCGAAATGGGTACCGCGCGCCTCGACTGGACGGCGGAGATCGCCGCCGCCTCCGGCTTCCTGCGCAACCAGCTCGCCGATGCCCAGCCGCTCGAGAGGGATTCCGGCGATCAAAAGGTGGTGGCCTTCGACGGCGAGGCGGACAGCGTCGAGTTCGTCGCGTCGCCGCCGGCGCATCTGGCGGCGGGCGGCTGGCACGTGTTGCGGTTCGCGCTCGAGCGGGCGCGGGACGGGGACCGCCTGGTGCTGAGCTGGCGCTTGGTCCGCGGCGGCCCCGATGCCACGGAAGCCTCGCCGGCGCAGCGCACGGTGCTGCTGGAGCGTGTGGCTTCGGTCGAGCTTGCCTATTTCGGCGCGCCGAACGAGGGTGATGCGCCGGCATGGCACGATCGCTGGCAGGATGCGGCGGTTCTCCCGGCGCTGGTGCGCCTGCGCCTCGGCTTCGCCGATGGCCGACAAGCGCCGGAGCTGCTCGTGGCGCTGCGCGCTGCGGCGCCGCTCTGGACATCACATTGAGGGCGATGCGCTGCGCCGATCCGTCATCCAACCGACATGGTTGTGTCATCGGGATCGGTCATCCTGAGGCGACCCCCTTTCGCTATCGGCCGGCTTTTCGATGCGTTTTTCCCTGACACGTCTCCTGCCCACGCTCAATGCCGCCTGGCGGTGGTGGAGCGGCGAGATCGTGGCGCTGGTGCCGCCGCGCTGGCGTCACGCGCTGGCCGCCGGGCGCGGTCGGCTCGTCCTGGTGATCAGCGACACCGGCAGCGCCGAGCTCGTCCGCCGTGGCGGCGGCAACGAGGAGAGCTTGGCGCATCTCGATCTCGATCCCGCGCATCACGAGGCGGCGCGCGAGGTGATGGCTGCCATCCCGTCGCGCTGGCGCCGCGAGGGTGGCGCGGTGGTCTCGCTGCCGGAAGACGCCGCGTTGCGCACCGTCATGACTCTGCCGCTGGCGGCGGAGGCCAATCTGGCGCAGGTCGTTGCCTTCGAGCTCGATCGCCGCACGCCGTTCCGCAGCGAGGAAGTCTATCGCAACCAACGGGTGATCCGCCGCGACGCCGCATCAAAGCGCCTCTCCGTGCAGCTCACCGTGGTGCCGCGGTCGCTGGTCGACGCGGCGCTGGCGGCGGCGCAGCGTCTGGGCTTGGCGCCGGTGCGCGTCGAGGTGGCCGGCGAGCCGAGCTCAGGCAATCTGCTGCCGCCGGGCCCGCGTCCGCTCGGTGCGCGCATGCCGCGCCTCGCATTGGGCGGTCTTGCGCTGCTGGCGGCGGTACTGGCCGGCGCCGCGCTGCTCATTCCGTCGCTTCGAGCCCATCGCGCCGCCGATGGACTGGCCTTGGCGCTCGCCGAAAGCAAGCAAGGGGCCGACGAAAGCCTGCGCCTGCAAAAGGAGATCGACGCCGAGGTCCAAGAGAGCGGTTTTCTCGACGGGCGCAAGCGCCAGGCGCCCGCCGCTTCGGAGGTGCTCTACACGCTCACCCATCTGCTGCCCGATGATACCTGGCTCAGCGAGCTCGAGATGACCGGTGGCGAATTGCGTCTCACTGGTGTTGCCGCCTCGGCCTCGGGCGTGCTCACCCTGGTCGATCAATCCGCGCGCTTCGGCAATGCCGCCTTCCGCTCGCCGGTCACCCAGGACCAGAAGACCCAGCGCGAGCAGTTCAACATCGCCGCGCGCCTCTTGCCGGAGGCCAAGCCGTGAGGCCGCTGCCGCCCGCGGTGAGCCGCCTGCTCGCGGTCCTGATCCTGCTGGGCGCGATCGGTCTCGTCTATCTCGGGGCGGTAGAGCCGCTGCTCGACGACTACCGCGGCACCCGCGCGGCGATCGCCGACCGCGAAGCCGCCATCGCCCGCTTCCGGCGCGTCGCGGCGGAGCTGCCGCAGCGCCGCGCCCAGTTGGCGGCGTTGCGCCAGCGCCAGGCCGCCTCCGAAGGCTTCCTCCAGGGCACCAACGACGCGCTGGTCGCGGCGCAGATCCAGAACCGGATCAAGGCGCTGGTGGAAGCGGCCCATGGCGAGCTCAAGAGCACGCAGGTGCTGCCGGTGCAGGATGAGGGCAAATACCGCCGGATCACCATTCGCGTGCAGATGATGCTCAACACCGAAGCGGCGCAGCGCGTGCTCTACGGCGTCGAGACCGCTTCGCCGCTGCTGTTCCTCGACAATCTCGACCTGCGCACCCATGCCGGCGCCGACCGGCGCCGCGAGCGTGCCGCCGAGGACCCGGCGCTTGATGTCAGGCTCGACGTCTACGGCTATATGCGCGGCGGCAAAGCGGCGGAGCGGCAATCCGTGGCGTCGCGCGAGCCGCAGGCGGCGCAATGATGCGGCGCGTGGCGGCGGTGATCGCGGCGCTCGCTCTGGCGCCGTTTAGCCGGCGGGGCGCAACGCTGCTGCTGGGCGTGCTGTGCTGCGCTCTGGCGGCGATCGTCGCTCTCGAGCTCGCCAGTGGCACGGGCGAGGCGACGTCGCCGTCGCTTTCCGCCGCGGCATTGCCGCCGCTCCCGCCGCTGCCCGCCGCCTTCAGCCTGCCGCCGCTTGCGCGCTACGCCGAGGTGGCGGAGCGGCCGCTCTTCTCGGCGACGCGCCAGCGGCCACCCGCCGAGGCCGGCCAGGATCTGCTGGGGAAGTCGAGCAGCTTCGTGCTGCTGGGCGTCATCCTCTCCGAGCGGGGCAGGGCCGCCCTGGTGCAACACGGCCATCCCAGCGAGATGGCGCGCGTCACGGAAGGGCAGGCGATCGAGGGCTGGACGGTGCAGTCGATCCTGCCCGACCGCATCCTGTTGCAGCACGGCGCGAGCGACGTCGAGCTCAAGCTGAAGGACCTGCCGGTTGCCCCTGGCGCGGGGCATCCGCCGCCGCGCGGTTAGTGCTGCCTCCGCGTCGCTTCCTCTCTGCCCACTTGGACGCAAGCCCTGCAGGCGTGCTCCTGAGCAAGTTTCCGCTGGATCGACGGAGCGCGTCCTTCGACTGCTCGCTACGCTCGCGCTCAGGATGAGGCGACATGGAATTGGGCATCATCATTTGATGCCATTTCCCAATCCTTCCTCATCCTGAGGAGCGGTCCGCAGGACCGCGTCTCGAAGGACGCATGGCGGTCATGCAGCGCAAACACGCGTCAGATCACGGCACCGCCGCGCCCTGGGTATTCACATAGCACGCATAGACCGACGTGCTCGCGCATATATACAGTCGATTGCGCAGCGTGCCGCCGAAGACCAGATTGGCGCAGGTCTCCGGCAGGTGGATCTTGCCGAGCAACTCGCCGGCGGGGCTGTAACAGCGGACCCCGTCCTCCTTCGGATCGGCCCAGCCCATGCTGCACCAGACATTGCCCTCGACGTCGCAGCGCATGCCGTCGGTCAAGCCCGGCGCAAAACCCTCGGCGAAGACCTTGCTGTTGCTGACGCTGCCCTTGTCGATGTCGACGTCGAAGCTGCGGATATGGGCGGGGCCGCCATGGGTGATGCCGCTGTCGATGATGTAAAGCTTCTTCTCGTCCGGCGAGAAGCAGAGGCCGTTGGGCTGCACGAAGTCGTCGACGATGACCGTGACGGCGCCGCTCTTCGGATCGACCCGATAGACGTTGTGCTTCTCCTGCTCGGGCGCAGACTTCAGCCCCTCGTAATTTCCGCCGATGCCATAGGTCGGATCGGAAAACCAGATCGAGCCGTTGGAGGCGACCACCACGTCGTTCGGCGAATTGAGCGCCTTGCCGTTGTAGCGATCGGCGACTACGGTAATCGTGCCGTCATGCTCGGTGCGCGTGATGCGCCTTCCGCCATGCTCGCAGCTCACCAGGCGTCCTTCCCGATCGACGGTATTGCCGTTCGAGTTCATCGATGGCGTGCGGAAGACGCTCAGGTGATTGTCGTCCTCCAGCAGGCGCATCATGCGGTTGTTGGGGATATCGCTGAAGATCAGGTAACGGCCGGCGCGGAAATAGGCGGGGCCCTCCGCCCAGCGGAAGCCGGTCGCGACCCGCTCGACGGCGCCGGTGCCGACGCTGCCCTTGAACCGCTTGTCCAGCGATTCGATGTGGCTATCGGGATAGCGCGAATTGGGGAGTGGCCCCAGCGGAAGCCGGTCGGCGTTCGACACGGGCAGCGGGACCCCCGTCTCCCCGAACGGACCTTCAGTGGCAGCGGCCGCCGCCCTCAGCGTCACGGCCGTTGCAGTGGCCGCCGAAGCGGCCAGGAAAGCGCGTCTCTTCATGTTTCCTCCTGTTGCTCCCCGATTGTGCTTCGGGGATTGCGAGAACATTAAGCGGGATTTTCCCAATGGGCCAGCGTCGTATCGCAGCAACAGCGCAAGCGGCTTCTCGCGCCGCGCCGCCGAGCTGTGTCAATACCGTATTTCCCCTTAGCTACCGGAGCCGCCTTTCGGCTTCCGGATCCCCTTGCCTGATGCTAGCGTCGGGCTAACCTCAGGCCGTTTGGGGAATATCGGCACAAGCCGGAAGCCCTTCCCGCGGAAGGTCCGCAAGCGTGCACACACGGTTACGAAAAATGGGGACGCACATGGCACCGGGCGATAAGCGCAGCAGGAGTGTCTGGAGGCCGGCCGGGCTGGCACTGGCGGCGGTGTTGGCGATGGGCGAGGCGGCCTGGGCCCAGCACCCCGCGCTAACCGTCTTCGGCCGTATCCTGACGGCCGCGCCTGAGGACTTGCCGATCGTCCGCAAGGCCTCGGCGCCGCTGTTCGAGGCCGCCGCGGCGGGCATGAGCAAAGACTGGTCCAACCCCCAGAACGGCAACAGCGGCAGCATCACGCTGCGCCGGGTTTTCGCGCTGAAGGGCATGCCGTGCCGTACCTTCGACTATGTCACCTGGACCGAGCATCACACCAACCAGGTCCGGGTGGTGGTCGACTGGTGCAAGGTGGCGGACGACGGCTGGAAGCTGGTGAACCCGCGCGAGCCAGGGCCGGAATCACCGCAGAAATAGCACAGCAGGCGAGCTTAGTCCGCAGCGTCCTCCTCGATCTCCTGGCGCCATTCCAAGACCTGGATCGGCGCCAGCGGCTGGCCGGTGAGCGCGATGACGCTGCGTTGCGTGAAGCTGGCGCCGCTCTCGCTGCGGGCCGTGGCGATGATCTCCGCCGCGTGCAGCTGTCCCGGCGCGACGTAGAGACCGGCGCTGCTGAGCGCCGGCAGGGGCGCGACGCTCTGCGCCGCTGCCACCACGCGCGCCGCCAGCAGCTGTTCGACCTCGCGCGGATCGACGCCGGGAATGGCCAGCAGCACCTCGCGCGGCGCCACCGCGGGATCGATGTGCTCGCTCTGCGCATAGACCGTGACGAAAGGCCGGAGCCGGGCGAAGCTAGCGGCGTCGAGCCCCGGCAGCTGGCGCAGCTCCTCCACCGTGGTGAAGGCGGCGGCCTGGGGGTCGGGCTTCGCCGCCGCCGCGCCGAAGCGCAGCCCGTTTAAACTGGGTCCCTCCGGCGGCGCGGCGGCGCGGCGGCGGTCGGTGACGCCGTCGACCAGTGCGGAGCAGCTGTCCGCCGCGATACCGAGTTCGGCGCAGAGCCCCGCCAGGAGTTCCGTTGGCGCCAGGTTGAGATCAATCTTGCCGTCCTCATCCTCGATCCTGACCTGGATCTCGCCGCCGTCGAAGTGCATCGGCTGCGGCGTGCCGTCGGCCGGCCAGCGCGCCCGCGGATCAGTCTCGAGCAGCGACGCCGAGGCCCGGGTGATACCGGCCTCGGCCAGCGCGCGGGCGTGCGCCGCCTCGAGCAGATTGCGCGCCAGCCGTGTCTCGCTGCGCGTGCTGGCCGCGAAGCCCGCAGCGAGCACGGCGAGGATCGCCAGCACCCAGATGACGAGCAGCAGCGCGAAGCCGCGCTCTTGCCGCCGTGGCGCCGCCATTGTCAGGCCCCTAAGGCGTGCGCCCGACCGTGGGCGCGATGGTGTGCAGCCGGCCGCGAAGCTCCTCGGTGGCGGCGCGCGCCTCGGCAGCGTCGTGCACGACGCGCGGCGACAACAGGATCAGCAGCTCGGTGCGTGCCTTGGTGTTCTGTCTTAGTGCCGAACAGGCTGCCGACCACCGGCACGTCCATCAGCAGCGGCACGCCGGTATTGCCGACCGTGCGCGTCTCGGTGATGAGCCCGCCCAGCGCCACCGTCTCGCCATCGAGCACGGTCACCGCGGTGTCGACGCGGCGCTGGCTGATCGTCGGCGCGTTCAGCGCCGAGGCCGCCACCGTGGTGTCGACGTTGCTCACCTCCTGCGAGATGTCGAGGGTGATGACGCCGTTGACGTTGACGCGGGGCGAGACGCTGAGGATGACGCCGGTATTGACGTATTGGATGGTGTTGACCAGCGGCGCGCCTGCGGTGAGCGTGCTCTGGATCTGCGCCGTCGGCACCGGCACCTCGTCGCCGACCTGCAAGGTCGCGACATGATGGTCGAGCACCAGGAGCTGCGGTGAGGAGATGACGTTGACGTTGGTGAGCTGCGACAGCGCGCTCAGCACCGCCTTCGCCTGGCCGCCGCCAACGATGTAGTTGAAGCCGGCGAGTCCGGAGAATTGCGGCATGATGTCGCTCGCCAACCCAGTCGCGGTGCCGCCGCTGCTGTTGGTGTTGTTCAGCAGCTGTAGGTTGTTCGAAGCGTGGCTGAAGAACCATTGCAGCCCGTATTGCAGGGTATCGTTGAGCGTCACCTCGGCGATCGTCGCCTCGATCAGCACCTGCAGCGGCACCACGTCGAGCCGCTTCAGCGCGTCCTCGATCATCCGATACTCGCGCGGCCGGGCAAAGATCACGAGGCTGTTGTTCTTCTCGTCGGCGACGATCCGCACCTGCGGCAGTTGAAAGTCCTCGCTGCCGCGGTCGCCGCCGAAAGCAGCGCCCAGCGCAGAAGATAGCCCCTGGGATTGCGGCTGCGCCGGGCCGGCGTTGCCGGTCCCTGCAGCGGGCGGAGCGGGCGTCGCCGCCGCGCCCGGCGCTGGCGCGGCGGGGGTGGCGCCGGCGCCGGTGGTAGCGCCGGTGCCGCCGAGCGGCGACGTCGACAGGCCCGGCATTCCGCCGCCGCCCGTCGCCCCGCCATTGAACATGTTGGAACCCGCCTGCACCGCGGCGGTGAAGGCCTTGTCGGGCGTGGTCTGCGGCTCGACCGTCTGCACCTGGCCCGAGGTGAAGAGCTGCGACAGCACCTTCGCGAGATCGGCGGCACGGCTGTTCTGCACGTGAAATTCGAAGAGGCGCGGCGTGTTGTCGTCGCCGCCCTTGTCGAGCCGTTCGATCCAGGCGCGCGCCTGCTCGAGATAGGAACGCTGCGGCGATACCGCCAGGATGGCATTCATGCCCTCGAGCGGGGCAAAGCGCAGAACGCCCGCCAGCGGCACGCTGCCCGAGGCGCCGAAGATGGTATTGAGTTCGCCGGCCACGGCGCGGGGCGTGCCGACCTGCAGCGGAAATATGCCGAAGGACATGCCTTTGAGCCAGTCGACGTCGAAGGTGCGCAACAGCTCGGTCGCGGTGGAGAGGTCCTGGCCGCTGCCCGACAGGATGATGACGTTGCGCGCCGTATCCACTTCTATGACCGCTCCTTTGGGCAACAGCGGTTCGATCGTTTGCCGCATATCGGCGGCGGACACGTATTTCAGCGGAAAGATCTGGACGTTGTAGGTGGGATTGTCGCGCGCGCGCGCCGGTCCCTGGCCGACGACCAGCGCGGCCGCGCCGTTGCGCGTTGCGTCCTCGACCGGGACCACGCGGTAGACGCCGGCGCTCTCCACCAGCGCGAGGCCGCTGCTGCGCAGCGCCGCCTGCAGCGTCGGCATCACCTGGTCCTGCTGCAGCGGCCGGCTGGTCTGCAGGGTGATCGTCGCCTGCACCTTGGAATCGACGGCATAGTTGAGATGCAGCACGCCGCCCAGCACCGCGCGCAGCACCTCGCGTACGTCGGTGTCGACGAAATTGAGCGTGATGTCGCCGGCCTCGGTGGCGGCGCCGGGCGGCGGTTCGCCCGCCGCCGCGATCAGCGCGCCGCTGCCGGAAATGATCGTCGGTTCCGCCGCCTGCGCCCGGGGCGTTGCCGCCTCCGGGGTCGCGCTCGGCTTCGCCCCGCCCCACGCCGGTGGCGCCAATGGCGTCGGCGCTGCGGGCGCGTCCGCGGCCGTTGCGCCAGAGGGATTGTCGCGCTTGATCGTATCGCACGCGCCGATGATCGCCGTCGCGGCGAGCGCCAGCAACGGAATCGCCGCGGCAACGCGGAAGCGGCGCCGCTGTCGAAGAACCGTGGAGGCGGGGGACGACATCATGTAGGGCGGGAAATGCAGTAGACAATCATGGATTGCGGCGGTAACCGGCGCGCAGTGCGGCGATGATGGTGAGGGGTCGCCGGGACAACAACCTTTTTTTCTGATTAAATTTGGCGTCGAAGACATAATACCGTCATGCATTCCGCCCGATTTTCCGTTGTTTCCGCTTGGTCGCCGTGCGGCACCGGTCTGGCGAAAAGCCCGCTGCCGGGTCTGGCCGGCAGCGGGCGTCGCTTGGGATCCGCCGTCCGCTATTTGCGGCCGGTGGTGGGGTCGAGGATCAGCGTCGTCAGGTTCGGCGCGTCATCGAAGTCGAGCATGTTGAGGATCGACCCCGCGAGATGATCGAACGAGCCCTGGCCCAGCTGCTGGCCGGGCTCCAGGGCGTCAGGTCCGTCGATGAAGTCGAGCTTCCAGTTGGTCTCGATGAAACGCAGGCTCGAGGTCTGGTCGGTCACGGTGTGGTCGACGAAGTTCTGCTTGGCATAGGGCGACAGCACCATGAACGGCAGCCGCGGACCATGGCCGCAGCGTGCGTTGACCTCGATCGACGCTGCGGTGGCGCCAGGGGTCGCGCAGACGCCGGAAGTGGCTATCTGGCCGGCGCCAACGGCGTTCTTCGGGCTCACGCCGCTTACCGGCTGCGCCGGATTGAACGGGATGAACGAGTCCGCCGACGACACCGATGGGTTGATGATCGGTCCCGGCACGTGGTCATACCAGCCATCGGAATCGTCGTAGTTGATGATCACCGCGGTGGACGACCAGAACGGTGATTTCTGCAATGCGTTGAGCACCGAGACGATGAAGGCCTGCTCATCCAAGGGATCGGAATTGCCGGGATGCGCGTCCTGGTAGGCGGGGGCCTTGAGATAAGAAACGGCCGGTAGATTGTCGGCGGCGAGCGCGTTGAAGAAGTCGGAGATGTCGTACTGATGGTTCGCCTGGTCCGATTTGCCGATCTCTTGCGCCGTGTCCGGTTTCGGCCGCAGGTGATGCGGGTTGCGCGTCGAGGCGTAATACATAAAGGACGCGTGATGCGGCACGTAATCGGTCACCGGCGAGGTGTGGATGTCGAGGCCGGTCGGATTACCGTCCTCGACCGGCGGGTTGGGCGTGGTCGCCGGGAAGGTGTGCGACGAGCCGCAGACCGCCGGCGCGCCGGTGGCGGCGTTGTACGGCGTCGTCGGCGTGAAGCCGCCCTGGAACCAGCCCCAGGAAACGCTTTTCGCGTTCAGGAGATCGCCGATGTTCTGGCTGTTCATCTGCAGCGTGGTGGCGTTGGCGGTGCCGCCCTTGTCCTTGCCGCAATCATCATAGGCCGGGTCGGTGTCGCCGGTATCGGTGGTGGCGGTGGTCGTCGTCAGCTTGCCGCCGGCGAAAGTGAGCAGGCTGGCAAAGCCGGTCTGGCCGGAGATCAGGTCGATCGCGCCGGGGGTCGAGGGGCCGAACTCGGTGCCGAAGGAATTGTCGTTCATGGCGAAGCGCTGCGCATAGTTCCACAGAGCCGTCACCGTGTTGCCGTCGTAATAGCCCATCACCGACGAGCCGTCAGGGCGGCAGCCGAAGCCGACATTGCCGACGGCTTGGACGAACAGATCCATGAGCCCGCCGTCGAAGGCCTTCTGCTCATCGGTATAAGCGTGATCCATGTCGCAGGTGAAGGCTTCGTTGCGGTCGAGGCGGAAGGGTGCCTTGAGATTGGGATTGTTGGTCAGCAGGCCGTCGGTCAGGCCGTTGACCGAGGGTGTGTCATCGGCGGCGGTGAAGCGCGGCTCGCCTTCCGGGTTCACCGCATTGGGATATGTGGCGAAGTAATGATCGAAGCTGATGTTCTCGCCGAAAATGACGATGACGTGCTTGATCGGCGTCGTCGTCTTCGCATCGTTATTGGCGGCCGAGCTCTGGCTTGCCCAGCCGCTCGCAAGCATCGTCCCCGCCGCCAACGCGGCGAACAGTTTGCTCCTCGAACTCGAGTGCTTGGTTTTCACGGTCTTCCCCTTGAAAATGTGATAGCCGAAGTTCGGAACCACGGCGAGGGACGCTCGAGCCGCTTCTGCGACAGAGCCGCCGGGGCGGCTCGAGACGATCCCGCACAGTGACGAGCGCGCACCTCCTCACGGCGGACAAACCCCTTGTCCTCCGACTTCTGTTTCCCGCCGTAAGAAAAACCCCTGGTCGTGCGAGCGGGCAAACTGTAGCTCGCGGCAGTTACGATTTTTTTTCAGAACGACTTGCATCGCGCGACAACCCGCCGAACCGAGCGCGATCACCCGACGGCGCTCGTGCGGCGAGGGCCATCTCTCGCGGCGACGTCATAAAAGCGCAAACGCCGCGAGAGTAATTTCTCGCAAACGAGGATCGATCGATGAAGAACCTTGCTCGCTCCATGCACACGCCCGCTGCCGCCCGACGACTCGCCGTCGCGCTCGGCCTTGCGGCCACGCTTTCGGCATCAAGCGTCGGTGCGCGGGCCGCGGTGCCGGACGAAGCGGCCGAGCGCTACCGGCCCTATATGATCGAGGACGTCGCACGCGCGCTCGCCGGCGCGCGCACGCTGCGTGAGCGCATCCTCGCCAGGGATGTCGAGGGCGCGCGCCGGGCCTGGATCGAGGCGCGCATCGGCTGGGAGCGAGCGGAGGTCTTCACCAGTGGCTTCGTGCCCGATCTCGACGAGAAGATCGACGGCTGGCCCAACGCCACCACCGGCTTTCATGCCATCGAGGCGCGGCTCTTCGCCGCGGGCGCGACCGACGACCTCTCGCCGGAGGCGGATAAGCTCATTCTCTATCTCACCGATCTCGACCTGAAGATACATCACATACGGTTGACGCCGCAGGGCCTGCTCGACGGCACCGCCAGGCTCGCCTACGAGGTTGGCGAGAGCAAGGCGGATGGCGGGGAGTCGCGGATCAGCGGTACGTCGCTCGACGACATGGTCAACAACCTCGTCGGGCTGGAGCAGGCCTACAGCACCGTCTTCGCCACGTCGCTGGAGGCGCAGGATCTCGACCTCGCGCACCAGGCGCGCGCGCGGATCGAGCAATTGACGGGGCTGCTGCAGGTCGGCGACCTCAAGCGCCTCGATGCGCAGAAGCTGCGCGCCGCCAGCGAGGAGCTGGTGGTGACGCTGCAGCAGGCGGCGGCGACCTTGGGCATGCGCAAGCCCACGCTCGAGGTGCTCGTCCAATGAAGCGGAAGCGGCGCTCGCGCCGCCGCGGCGGTCTCGCCCGCGGCGTGCTCATCGCCTTGCTTGCGGCCAGCGTCGCGACGCCGTTGTCGCCGTCGCCGGCCGTGGCATTTCCGGTGGGCGGGCGCGAGACCGTGCTGCCGGCAGGCAGCGAGCTCGGCGAAGATGCGCTCGATCAGCCGCGCGAGATCTTCCGATCGGAGGCGACGGGCGGCGCCAAATCCTATCTCGTCCGCCTCGGCGACATGGCGTTCAGCGCCCCCTCGCTGCTCGGCGGCGTCGCGCGCCGCGCCGGCATCAGCTGCAATACCTGCCATGTCAACGGCACCTCGAACCCGCGACTTTATATACCGGGCCTGTCGACGCATCCCGGAAATTTCGATGCGACCGGAGCGCTGTTCAACCCAGAGGCGGATAATGGCGTGCTCGATCCCGTGACGCCGCCGAGCCTGCGCGGCGCGCGCCTGTTCGCGCCCTACGGCCATGACGGGCGCACCGCCTCGCTCAGGGATTTCGTGCGCAACGTCATCGTCGGCGAGTTCGCCGGTCCCGAGCCGTCGCCGGTCATCCTCGACGCGCTGGTCGCCTATATCCAGGACATCGACTTCCTGCCCAATCCGCGCCTGGCGCCGGCCGGCCGGCTCGCCGCCGGCGCCGGCGAGGCCGAGCAGCGCGGCGAGACGCTGTTCTCTAAGCCGTTTCCGCACGATCCCGGCCTGAGCTGCGCCGCCTGCCACCTGCCTGCCGCGGCCTTCGTCGATCATCGGCAGCACGATGTCGGCTCCGGCGGGCTCTTCAAGACGCCGACCTTGCTCAACGCCGATTTCAACGCGCCCTATTTTCACGACGGGCGCTATGGCAGCTACGCGCAGGTGGTGGCGCATTTCGATCGCGTCTTCGATCTCGGCCTGTCGCCGCGCGACCGCCAGGATCTCGTGGCCTATCTCACCGCCATCGGCGATGGCGTCCGCCCCTATGAGCGCGACGGTGTCGCCGCGCATCTCAAGGAGATCAACGATTTCGCGAGCGTGCTCGACACGGCGCTTCCCGCCGGTGATAACGCGGTCATCGCTCTGACGGTGGAAACCGTGGGCCTCGAGCTGCGCGAGCTCACCGAAGAGTTCCCCGACCGCAAGGACGCGACCGTCACCGGCGGCAAGGACGAGCGCATGATGGCGCGTGCGGCGCTCAAGGATCTCGTGCTCGATCTGCGCCGCGTCGATGCCGCCGCCGCTGCCGGCCATGGCGACTCGGCCGCTGCCGAGTATCTGAACTATCGCAAGCTTATGGCCGCGACCGTGCCGCTTCTACTTCAGGCCGCGGAGCCCTGGTCGCTGTTCAACCCGGCGATCCATGACGCGCATTACGCGACGCTGCGTCAGATGCTGCAGGCCGCGGAAAAGCCGTCGCGCTGAGCCGCGTGCGGCGCGGATCACGCGACATCGCCGAGTGAATCTCGAAGTGAAACGTCACCATCATTTCAATGTCACTGATGGTTGATACCGTCCGCTCGTTTCCATGGGGGTTTCCACCACTTACGCTTTGGAGGAACAATGCGACCGGACCTTCTCTCTCGGAGAAGATGGCGGATGACGACCGCTATCTGCGTCTCGGCGATGGCACTCTCTGCCGTCGGCTACGTCACTGTCGGACACAGCGCCACCACCGATAACAGCGCGGTGACGGCGACGCCGATCAAGCACGTCATCATCCTGATCGGCGAGAATCGCGGCCTCGACCATACCTTCGGGGTCTACAAGCCCAAGGGTGCGGGCCAGACGATCTCGAACCTTCTGTCAAAGGGCATCGTCAACGCCGACGGCACGCCGGGACCGAACTTCGCCTTGGCGAAACAGTATTCGGTGGCGGCGCAATCGGCTTACTACATCGGCGCGCCGAGCATCGCCAAGACGCCCTACAGCCCGAGCAATCTGATGCCGCAGCCGAACACCAACGGCGCACCTTCGGCGCAAAGCAACACCGGGGCACCGTTCGAGACCCTTGCCGAGGCCGATATCGAGCCGGATATCGAAGCGGAGAACGCCTCTCTCCTCACCACCGGCGCCACCGGCCTGCCGGCGGGCGTGCTCGACACCCGCGTCCCCGGCGCCGGCACGCTGCCGAACGGCCCCTTCGCGCTGCAAGGCCCCAACCTTACCGACGATGACTACACCGGCGACATGACGCACCGCTTCTACCAGGCCTGGCAGCAGTCGGATTGCAGCCTCACCAACGCGACCAAGACCAATCCCAGCGGCTGCTTGAACGACCTCTTTCCCTTCGTCATGGCCACCTACTCGTCGTCGAATAAGAGCGAAGGCAACGAGATGGGCTTTTACAACGCCGAGCAGGAGCAGGCCTCGCTGCTGAAGGCGCTGGCCGACCGCTTCACCCTGAGCGACAATTTCCACCAGTCGTTCCAGGGCGGCACCGGCGCCAACCACTTCATGCTCGGCACCGGCGACGCCGGCTTCTGGAGCGACGGCAACGGCAACCCCGTGACGCCGCCCTCCAACATCGCCAACCCGAACCCGGTCTCGGGCACGGTCAACCAGTACACGGCGGACAACAATTTCAGCAATTGCTCCGACGTGTTCCAGCCTGGCGTGCGCCCGATCGTCGACTACATCAACAGCCTGCCCTACGACGCCGAGCCCAACTGCGCGCCCGACCATTACTACATGTTCGACAACACCAACCCGGGCTTCCTGCCGAACGGCACGGTGGTCCCGGCGGTGCAGGGCAGCCTGCCGCCATCCCCGGTCAAGACGATCGGCGACGCGCTCATCGCCAAGAACATCTCCTGGGCGTATTTTGGCGGATCCTATAACGATGCCGTGATCCTCTCGAACGAGGCGGTCGCGGCCAACCCGGCGAATCCGAACCTCACCACGGCGGCGCTCGCCGATCCCGCGCATGCGCTCGGCGTCGCGTATTGCCAGATCTGCAATCCCTTCCAATACGCGACGTCGATCATGGGCAACCCCACGGTCCGCGCCGCGCATATCAAAGACACGGCCGATCTCATCACCGATATCAAGAACAACACCTTGCCGGCGGTCTCCTTCGGCAAGCCCGACGGATTGCTGGACGGCCATCCGCAAAGCTCCAAGATCGATCTCTTCGAGGCCTATGTGCAGAATGTCCTCGACGCGCTCGAGGCCAAGCCGAAGCTGAAGGCAGAGACGGCCGTGTTCATTACCTGGGACGAGGCCGGCGGCTACTGGGATTCGGGCTTCATCCAGCCGATCGATTTCTTCGGCGACGGGCCGCGCATTCCGCTGCTGATCCTCTCGGCCTATTCGACCGGCGGCAAGGTCACCCATGCCTATGGCGATCACGTGTCGCTGCTGAAGTTCATCGAGCGCAACTGGAAGCTCCAGCCGCTCACCGATCGCAGCCGCGACAATCTGCCGAACCCGACGAGCAAGGCAGCCAACCCTTACGTTCCCACCAACATGCCGGCGCTCGACGATCTCTTCGACGCGTTCGACTTTACCGCAGCGGCCAACAATCAACCGTATACGGAGTGACGGTGTCGCTGATCTGATTTCGTGAGCCGGCGCCGACCGGGCCTGAGGGCCTGGTCGGCGCCGGTCTTTTCGCTCCTCACGGTAAAGCACATGACAACCGCTCCACTCCTTGCGCTCGGCCTGCTTGTCGGGCTGGTGCTGGCAGGCGCGCCGGCGGTGGCGCAGCAATTCTCCGCCGATCTCGTCACTTCCGCCGCCGGCGGCGCGGCGGGAAAACTCTATGTCGCCGACGGCAAGGTGCGGATTGAGACGCCGGATTTTCCCGATGGCTTCTTCCTCGTCGATGGCAACGCCGGATCCGCCTATTTCATCCGACCGGCCCAGCGCGTCTTCATGGAGGCGCGGCAATCGACGCCGCTCACCCGGATCCTCGTGCCGCTCGATCCCGACGATCCCTGCGGCCAATGGCAAGCCATGGCTGCGAGCACCGGTGCCGCCATCGCCGGCGAACACTGGCGATGCGACCGGCTCGGCGCCGAGACCGTCGACGGGCGCGAGACCGTGAAATACCGTGCGCTGTCGCCGCAGCGGCGCGAGCACGATGCCTGGGTCTCGCCGCGCTTGCGCTTCGCCGTCCGGTTCGACACGGCGCATGGCGACGCTGTCGAGCTCAGGAACATCGCGGAAGGACCGCAGCCGCCGGAGCTTTTCGCGATGCCCACGGGCTTGCGAAAATTCGACCCGCAGCGTCTCATCGACCGCATCAAGCAAAGCGACGTCTGGGTGGAACCCGAGGCGAAGGCCCGCAGCGAGTAGCCGCTTCAGGTGCTCCCGCGCCCCGTCAGCGCAAAGCGCCGCGCCAGCCGGAAGGGCGCGCCGGGCGCGGACTCCGTGAACAGCGCGAGCTCGTTGATCTCGAGCGGCGGCACCATCGCGGCGGCAAAGCGTTCGGCCAGCACCGGCTCAAGGCGCTCCGCCAGGCCGGACTCGATCGCGCCGGTGAGGCTGACATGGAAGCGGAACGCCGCCATCACATAGGGATAGCCCCAGCGCACCAGGTTCGCCTCTTGCGCCGGTGATAGCGCCGCGGCGCGGCGGCGGGCGAGCTCCGCCGCCTCGGCCGGGGCGCGGAAATCATCGAAGCGCTCGACGCAGGCGGCGGCAAGCGCGTCGAGCTTCCGGCGCCGGCGCGGCGGGGGTCAGCGCGAAGAAGCGGCCGATGCGTTTGAGCCGCAGCGCCGGCCCCGCCACCGGTGGCGTCTCGCGCGCAAATTCCGCCAGCGCCTCTTCGAGCGCGGCGGCGCTGCACCCGGCGGCGAGCCGGAAGGGCGGCTTCAGCGTCGCATGCAGGCCATAGCGCCTCGGCTCGGCGGTCGCGGCCTCGATTTCGTCCTGGCTGAAGCCCATCGGCGCCGGCCGCTCGATCGCGTGATCCGCCGCGGCGTTGCGCCCGAGCCACGCCTCGCCGATCTTGGCCAGCGGCGAGCCGGCTGGCGGCGTCCAATAGATCGCGTAGCGGTAGCTCAAGGCCCATTCACCGGCATAGTGTGTCTCCGAAGCGTCACCGCCGCGCCCGACGCCGAGAACCGCGAGCGCGTATTGGCGCTGCTGACCAGGCGGCGCGACCGCGGCACGGCGTTGGTCGGCATCTTCCACGATTCCGAGGCGCGGCGTAAGCTCGCGACCCGGCTTTTCCCCTTGCCCGAAGGAAGCCTGTCGGCATGAGCGAGATCCTGTTCACCAATGCGCGTATCGTCACGCGCCACGAGACCTTCCGCGGCGATCTGCTGGTGCGCGACGGGCTCATCGCCCGCGTCGAGCCGGCGGAACGGCCGAGCGCCGTGCCGGGCGCGGTCGATCTCGACGGCGATTTCCTGCTGCCCGGCCTGGTCGAGCTCCACACCGACAATCTCGAGCGCCATACAACGCCGCGGCCGCGTGTCCGCTGGCCGGCGCTCTCCGCCGTCATCACCCATGACGCCCAGATGGCGGCGTCGGGCATCACCACCATCTACGACGCGCTCGCCATCGGCGACATCCAGCGCGGCGGTGACCGGCTGTCGACGCTCGATCATATGGTCGGCGCCGTCGCCGAGGCGCAGCAGGCGGGCATGCTGCGCGCCGACCATTTCCTGCATTTGCGCTGCGAGCTCTCCTATCCCGAGCTGCAGGCGCTGCTCGCGCCGCTCGCCGCCCACCCCATGGTCGGGCTGATCTCGCTGATGGACCACACGCCGGGCCAGCGCCAATTCGTCAGCCTCGACCAGTTCAAGACCTATTACCAGGGCAAGTACAACCTGTCCGACGCGGCGCTCACCGCCTTCATCGCCGAGCGCCAGGCCGACCAGCAGCGCTATGCCGGTGGCAACCGCGCCGCGGTCATCGCGCTCGCCCGCGGCCGCGGCCTCAAACTCGCAAGCCATGACGACGCCACCGCCGCGCATATCGCCGAAGCCAGCAAGGCCGGCGTCGTCATCGCGGAATTCCCGACCACGCACGAGGCCGCAGCGGCGGCGCGCGCCGCGGGGCTCAGCGTGCTCGGCGGCGCGCCCAATGTGGTGCGCGGCGCTTCGCATTCCGGCAACGCCTCGGCGCTGGATTTCGCCCGCGCCGGGCTGCTCGATATCCTGTCTTCGGATTACGTGCCGGTGAGCCTGCTGCACGCCGCTTTCACCCTGACCGCGGCGGCCGGCATCACGCTCCCCGACGCGGTCGCGACCGTCAGCGCCAACCCCGCCGCCGCCATGGGCCTTGCCGACCGCGGCCATATCGCGCCGGGCCTGCGCGCCGATCTCGTCCGCGTCGCGGTGATCGACACGCTGCCCTTTGCCCGCACCACCTGGCGCCTCGGCCAGCGCATCGCCTGAGGCTCGGCCGATGAGGTATCTCTCGCTGCTCTACGACAACCGCTTGAAGATCGGCGAAGCGAGCGACGAGGCGGCCGCCGAGATCGCGAGAATTCTGCATCGATAGAGCGCGGACTAATTTGGCGGCGGCGCGGGTGCGGTGAGGGCCCGTGATGTCGCCCCCTGTCCGAGGCCGCTACTTCGAAGGCGCCAGCGGCGCTGCCTCGCCGGCCGCATCGCGTGCGCCGGCGACCTCCTTGAGGACGATGACGATGCGTATCCACATATCGGCGCCGACGGGATCGCCTTGTCGCACGAGATCGCGCACCCTTTCGCGCGCCTTTTCAATGGCGTTCGCGCCATGCCGCTCGCTGTGGTTGCGCGCGATGACACGGACATGATAATCGGCGATGGTCATGCCAAGCGTCCGGTAGGGCAGGCTGGCGAGCGCCGCACCGCCGGGATCCGCTACGCGCCGCGCCTCGCAGCGCTGTCGGGGCCGCATCGCGCGCGTGACATCGCTTTGCGCGCCAGGTCGGGATTGACGCGGTGGAGGCGGCGCAGATCCTCGGCGAAGGCCTTGCGCGCGGCGGCGATCACCGGCAAGCGCTTCAGCGCCGCCCCGATTGCGCCGGATATGATGAAGTCACTCATCCTTCCCCCACCAAGCATCGATGATCGCTTGCTTAGCCCTGCCGGCGCCGGCGCGCACGCGGCAATATTAGGGCGACTCGCTTCTGCCCGATCACGAAGACGCGCTCATCTTCGCCGATGGCGAGGCGATGGCGCGGTGGCTCAGGCGAAACGGAAGGGCGCGTCCGGCGAGAGCGGCGGAAGGATCTCGACATGGGCGGGCTTGCGCGGCTTCGCCTGCGCCTGCTTCAGCTTGGTGAGCGCCTCCGCGGCTTTCGCCCACTGCGCCACGGATGAATAATCGCCGAGGCTGAGGAAAATCTCGATCTGCTCGAGCGCATGGCCGAGAGCGTGGCTTCCATACTGCTCGGTGAGCGTCCTCGCGAGCATTTGCGCTCGGGAGATCTTGCGCGCGGCGGTCGGTTTCGTCCGTGTCGCTGCGCCGTCCATCGGCCTGGTCATTCGCATCTGTCCCTGGGCACGCGGTTTTGATCGCGCATTTTCTCCGGCAAAGGATCAACGATCCGTTTGCGCGGCGGCCGATCCGCGTAACTTCGCTGCGCGGAATTTGATGTGTCCTCAACTGGTGAGTGTATATCTAATGTAATACGCCCGCTGAGAGGGCGGCGCGCGCCGCGCCACGCGCGGGCTTACCATTTATTCAGGGTTTATCCCTGAGGCTGAGCCGGGGATTGCCGTCACCGGCGGCAGCCCTGTGTCGCGCGTGCGGCGTCTCGAGGATGGTCGCGAGACGAAACCCGCCGGACACAGGTCCCGCTCCTTGCCCGGCCGCGCGGGACATCGGCGACGCGCGGTTCTCGCGGAGGGCGCACCGCCCGTCCTGGCCGGACCGCAACCCGAACCGCGGCAATGGGTCGATGGTGATTGTGCACGATGGTGTCCGGCGGGGACTCGTGGTCTTCACGATCCTCCTTTTCGCTCTCCTCTGGGGAGGCTTGGCGCTGTTTCTCCGTCACGACCAGTCGATGGCGCTGGCGAACGCCAACCGCAACGGCGCCAACCTCGTGCGCGCCTTTGCCGAGCATACCACCAGCACCCTGCGCTCGATCGACCAGACGCTGCTTGGCATGGTGCAGGATTACGAGCAGGCGCCGGCGGCATTTGACGTCCGCACCGCCGGCGAAAGGCACGTCGTGCGGACCGATGTGACCTTCCAGGTGGTGACCATCGGCCCCGACGGCTACATGATCGCCTCGAGCCGCACGCCGTCGGCCGAGCCGGTTTATCTCGGCGACCGCGAGCATTTCCGCGCGCATGTCGCGAGCGATACCGGCCGCATGTTCATCAGCAAGCCGATGGTCGACCGGGTCTCCGGTCTCTGGTCGATCCAGCTCAGCCGGCGGATCAACCGGCCCGATGGCTCATTCGGCGGCGTCATGCTGGTCGCGCTCGATCCGCAATACCTGTCGAATTTCTACAAGACGATCGATATCGGCCCGCATGGCGTAGTCTCCATCGCCGGCCTGGACGGCTTTATCCGCATCCGCGCGACGGGGGATGGCGGCACCGCCATCGGCCAGGATCTGCGGCACGCCCATCTTTGGTCGGCGCTGGCCAAGTCAGCGGACGGGCAGTTCGAGGAGCCGAGCTTCACCGATGGGCGCATCCGCCTGTTCAATTATCGCTCGCTGACCGAGTATCCGCTGGTCGTGGCCGTCGGCGTGGCGCGCGACGACGTCCTGGCCGTCTACCGTGACCGGCGTCGTATGCTGGTTGCCGCCGCGCTCGCGATCTCGTTGGTCTTCGCCACCGCCGCCGGCCTGCTGCTGCGCCAGCTCGGCCTCCAGCTCGAGACCCAGGCGGCGCTGCGCCGGCGCGAGCAGGAGCTGATGGCGAGCCGCAACGAGGCCGATCTCGCCAACCGCGCAAAATCCGAATTCCTCGCCAATATGAGTCATGAGCTGCGCACGCCGCTCAACGCCATCATCGGCTTTTCCGAAGTCATCGCCAGCGGTGCCTTCGGGCCGACGGGATCGCCGAAATATCTCGAATACGCCCGCGACATCAATCGCAGCGGCAAGCATCTCCTCGACATGATCGCCGGCATTCTCGACATGTCGAAGATCGAGGCGGGGCGATACGAGATGACGCTGGAGGATATCGAGCTTGCGCCCGTCGTCGAGTTCTGCCTGCGCCTGGTCGCGGATCGGGCCGCGGCAGAGCGCATCTCGCTGACCAGCCTCATTCCACCTTCCTTGCCAAGGTTGCGCGCCGACGAGCGCGCCTTGAAGCAGATTCTGCTCAACCTGCTGTCGAACGCGGTGAAGTTCACCCCGGCCGGCGGCCGCGTCGGTGTCAGCGCGGAATCTGACGGCGACGCCATGATCAGCGTCACCGTGACCGATACTGGAATCGGCATCGACCCCGCGGATGTCGCCATCGTTCTCGAGCCTTTCCGGCAGGTCGGCAGAGGCTTCAGTCGGCCGCAGGAAGGGACCGGGCTAGGGCTTGCCATCACCAAGCGGCTGGTCGAGCTGCATGGCGGCAGCCTGCGGATCACGAGCCAGCCGGGGCAGGGAACGACGGTCGCCGTCACGGTGCCGATCGCTGTCGCCGACGAGAGGCCGAGCTCGGCGGTCGGCTGACCGGATCCGGCGTCCGCGCCCCATCCTACGGTTGGTTTGCCGCAGTCACGCGCTCAACCGCGATGCCGCGCCGCTTCAGCATCGCCTCCACGCTGTCCGGCCCGGCGAGGTGACCCGCGCCCACGGCGATGAATTTGACGCCGGAGCCCCTGAGCATCTGCGCGATGGCAGTGGCCCACGCCTCGTTGCGCGTGACGAAGAGCGTGCGATAGAGCGCCGGGAACGGTCCCCGCACCTCATCGATTATCGTCCGCGTGATCCCGGCATCATCGCCGCGCATCCAGGCAGCGACCAGCGCGTCGAGCGTGCGCGTGCCTTGATCGAAATCCTGGAGCGTGTTCTGCAGCATCTGCAGCTCGACCGCCGGCGCGAGATCGGCGAGAAAATGCATCTGCTGCGCCATGGTCTCGAAGCCGCGAACCGGCTTGCCCGCCGCCACCGCCTGCTGCAGCAGCAGCGGCTCGACGCCGCTGCCGGGCTGGTATCCCGCATGAACCAGCAGCCCGTCCTCGAGGGCGAGCGAGGCGAGCCAGGGACGCATCGGCTCGAGCGTCTGCTCGCCCGCCGGCAGGCCGGCCGCCTTGGCCGCTGCGTCGAGATGCGCCAGCAGCGCCGGCGGCAGCTTCGACGACAGCGGGTGCTGGGGGTCGAAACCGAGCTGCTGCACCAGCGGCTGCGCTTCCTTTCCATTGCCGGGATCGGGGATCTCGAGCCACAGCTCCTGGCTCGCGTCCAGCGCCGCGGCGATCGCCGGCGATTCCCAGTGGGCGCCTTGCTTGAGGACGTGGATCGTGCCGAAGAGATAGATCTGGGCCGCCGGCCCTTTGGCAAGCCACAGCGCCGGCTCCGCCGCCGCCGGCCGGCAGGCCGAGAAGCAGGATCAGCCCGGCCATGATGCGGCCGAGAGGCACCGCCCGCCATCGGTTCCCGCTCGTCCCCCTCATGTCTCGACCCGACCTCACGCGGCGCGCACGGTGAGCAGGAATTGATCGACCTCGCGGCGCATCGCCTGCGGCTGGCTGGCGGGCGAGCACCTCGCTCGCGGCGACGCCCGATTTGTCGACGGTGTTGCCGACCGCCCCGATGTTGCGTAGGCGGTCGATCGCCTCGTCGCGGGTGAGCTTGCCCTGCTGCATATCGCCCTCAAGCGGCGATGCCATCCCATCCGCACTATCCACCACGGCGCGCATCATCGCGATGCGGTCATCGATCATGCGCTGGTGCAAGACTGTGGCGGCGATGCCCAGAGGCCGCGACCAGCGAAACCGCCGACAGGCCAAGCAGCGCGAGCTTCGCTTTGATGCAAAATCGGTTGAGTATTTTCATGGTTTTTCTCGTCTTAAGGCTGCTCGCCGAGACCGATGCGCGCGATCATGAGAGGCCGGTCTGAGGAATTGGTAAAGGCCAGAGCCGCGCCGCGCGAGCATCAAGAGCCCACGCCGCACGGGCCGCTGAAGCGAACCAGGCAATCCGCCGCAGGGAGCGCGATGCCGGAGCCGCGCGGCGGTTGAATTGTCCTGGATCAAAGAGCGGGCGGGGCGCGTCCGCCTCCCGCCGCGGGCAGCTTCCCGGTGCCGCGCGGCTCATGATCACCGATTGTCAGATGCCGCTGCGCCGCCTTATCTTTTCTTTTCTCGTACAAGCGGTTCTCCGTCCGAAGGAGCGCCGAGGGAGGAGCCGGAAGATGAGCGCCCACCCCGCCGATTACGGCCGGGACGAGGCCGCGATGCAGGCCTATCTGCGGCAGGGCGAGCGTCGCGCCCATGCGCTGGGCAATCGCGGCCCGCTGCGCTTCGCCGCCGAGGGCAGGCTGCATCCGGAGATACTCGACGCCTATTGGCGCTGCGGCTTCTATGTCTTCGAGGGCGTGCTGCGGGCCGCGGAGCTGGCCGATATCGAGGCGGATTTTCTCGACATCCTCGACCGCCTGCCGAGCGAGCGCGGCTCGCCGATCGACGCCAAAGGCCGACCGGCGCTGGGCGCCGGCTGCGCCGCGCCGACCTTGTTCTGGTCGAAGCCGTTGGGCGATCCCTTCGGCGGCACCAGCCTCGCCAAGGGACGCCATCCCGTGAAGATGGTCGAGCCGATCCCGGCGGCGGGCGCGCCGAGGGAGATCGTCTATCTGATCCTGGGCTCGCTGCAATTCTCCGAGGCGGCCTTGCGCGTCTATGGCCACCCGCATCTCCTCGCCGTGGCCGCCGCGGTGAATGGCGAGGATTTCGCGCCGTTCAACGAGGCTCTCTTCATCAAGGAGCCCGGCTTCGGCGCCTCCGTCGCCTGGCATCGCCATGGCGTCACGCATTGGGACAGTCCCGATTGGGACGAGGGCACGCATGGGTTCAACTTCATGGCGCAGCTCTATGGCTGCACCGCTGCCAACGGCGTCTGGGTCGTCCCTGGTTCGCACAAGCGCCGCACGCTCGACATCGCGGCGATGGTGGCCGAGGCGGGCAGCGAGCGGCTCCCCGACGCGGTGCCGCTGCTGTGCGAGCCCGGCGATGTCGCGATCACCAACCGGCAGGCGGTGCATGGCTCCTTCGCCAACACCAGCCGCGACTGGCGGGTGACGTTGAATTTCGGCTTCCATCGCCGCCGCTCGGTGCTTGGCGTCCGGGGCGGCGGCTTGCACAATGCGCCCATGGTCTACGATGCCGAGCGCATCCGCCAGCGCGCCCGTCTGATCGGCTATGCCATCGACGCGCGCCGCCGCCGCTTTCCCGACGAGACCCCGTTCGTCTACCGGCCGCATGCCGCCGGCGGCGAGAGCTGGCGCTGGGACGGCACGGCCAAAGCGGGGATCAGGGATTACAACCTGCTCGACCTCAGCATCTGAACGCTGATCGCCGCTCGAGCGCCGGTGTCTGAACGGCGACGATCCCGCCGGCGAATGCGGCAAGGGTTTGCAGAGTGCGGCAATGTCGCACAAGCCCGCGCGGGCCATGCAGGCGACGCTGGGCTGGTCGTCGCGCAGGAACTCGTCCTGCCGCGCGGACGTTTTTTTGGTGCCGAATTGTTTTCACCTTTTGTGCGCGGAGGCTCCCATGGTGCGTTTTGCGCTTCCCGGTATTCTCCTCGTTGCTCTCGGCCTCACGGGTGCGGCCTGCAGTGAGGGACCAGCGAAGACCGAAGCCCAGCCGGCCGGCTATATGGATAAGGCAGACGCTCCCCTGGTGCCGCCGGACAACCCGAATGCAACCTCCGGCACCACCGCGACGAAGCAGACGGAGAGCGGCTACTTCCCGAATGCCGATGCGCCGCTGGTGCCGCCGGACACGGGCAATGCAGGCGCGGGCTCGACCCTGAAGAAGCAGGAGAAATCCGGTTACTTCCCGGAGCCGGATGCGCCGTTGGTGCCTAAGAACACGACCGGCAATCAGTGAGCTTGCGCGTTCTGCCATCCTGAGGGCCCCGCCGCGGGCGTAGACGGGCCAACGGCCTGACGGGCGAGGGACCGGTCGCGCGCCGCCGCGGGCGAACGCGCCGCCTGCAAACATCACGCGCGCGACGCGTCGATTTCACCCAGCGTCATATTTTTTCCGAGGGGCGGGCCGGCCCCGGCATGCCGCGGCTGGCGTTTTTCTTCGCGCTGCGTCAAGGCACTACTCGTGCTGCGATGAACACCGCCGACGATCTCGAAAAGAGCCGGAAAGATAAAGTGAGCTGATTCATAAGATAAAGGCGGCAGGTGGGGAATTCCGCGCCAGCCATTGCGTTGTCGGTAGCCGCCTTCATCTTGGATCGTCTCAGCGTCTCGCGGAGACCGTCTCTCGCAGGAAGCGTCGAGGTGATTACATGCTGCAATCGTCGACACTGACACGCGTTGAGATCGCAACGGTGATGCCGGCGGGCAGCGGCAAGGCGTGCTCGTTCGGCGCTGATACCGTGCTGAAGCGCACGGGGCATTGGACCGGTGGGAAATACCTCCTGCTCGATCGAAGGCCGCACAGCGCGCGCACCGAATTCACCCACCGGCTGAGCCGTCATACCATTGCGCTCCATCTGGAAGGCGCCAACACCCAGGCCGCGCTGCGCTATGACGGCGGCGCGCCGGTCAGGTCCGGGAGCACGCTCGGCCAGGTCACGCTCATTCCCGCCGGCCACCGGCTTGAGGGCTGGTCAGACTATCCGCCGCAGATCCGCCATGTCCTGTTGCTGCTCGATCCCGCGCTGATCAGCGCCGAGGCGCAGGAAGACGCGCGGCTCGACAAGCTGGAGCTGCCTTACCGGGTGGACCTTGCCGATGGCGTCATCGCGAGCCGGATGCGGGCGCTGCAGATCGAGATGGACAATCCCGGGTTGATGGGGCGCCTCTACGCCGATTGTCTCGGCAGCGAGATTGCCGTGCGGATCGTGCGGCGGCACGCGACGAACGCAGCGCCGCCGGCGCGGGGCGGCCTCACGCATCGCCGGCTGCGCCGGGTGCAGGACTACATCGAGGCGAACCTCTCTGGCGAGATAACCCTCGCCGGCCTCGCGGCGCTCGCTGGCGTCAGCACCACGCATTTCTGCCGCGCCTTCCATAAATCCGTCGGCCTTGCCTCGCATCAATATGTCATTCGGCGGCGCGTGGAGCGGGCCAAGCAGCTGCTGGCCCAGAGCGCGCTGCCGATTGCCGAGATCGCTGTCACGGTCGGCTTCGGCGACCAGAGTCACCTGACGTCGCATTTCCGCCGCGTGGTGGGGACGACGCCCTGGCGCTTCAGAAATCAGATCTGACCGACCGGCGCCGGTAGCGCAGCCCCCCGGCCGCAGCGGGCGGCGATCGTCCCTCTGGAAGAACGCGGCAACCGCAAGCCAGCCGCGGCAAGCCTGATCAAGACTGTACGGCGCGCGGGCGCGATACTTGGCGGGCCGTCGCCGACGCGCGCGGTCCCGCAAGCGAGCGGTGTCGGCGCGTAGGCGGAAGCAGGGCGCGTTAGGAGGGTGCCATGGCCAAGACCGTCGCGGACCAGTTCGCGGAAATCCTGGCCGCCGCGGGAGTGAAGCGGATCTACGGCGTCGTCGGCGACAGCCTGAACGGGCTGACCGATGCGCTCAGGCGCCAGGGCAAGATCGAGTGGGTTCATGTGCGGCATGAGGAGGTCGCGGCTTTCGCGGCCGGCGCCGAGGCGCATCTGACGGGAACGCTCGCCGTCTGCGCCGGCAGCTGCGGGCCCGGCAATCTGCACCTCATCAACGGCTTGTTCGATTGCCACCGCTCGCGGGTGCCGGTGCTCGCCATCGCCGCCCAGATCCCGTCGGCCGAGATCGGCGGCGGCTATTTCCAGGAGACCCATCCGCAGACGCTGTTCCAGGAATGCAGCCATTATTGCGAGCTGGTTTCCAGCGCCAACCAGATGCCGCGGACGCTCGAAGTGGCGATCCGGCAGGCGGTGGGAAAATCCGGCGTCTCGGTGGTGGTGATCCCCGGCGATGTCGACCTGCAGCCGGCTATCGACGCGCCACCGCCCAAGACATCGGGCCTGCTGCCGCCGCGGCCGGTGGTGACCCCGGCGCCGGCCGATCTCGACCGGCTGGCGGCGCTGCTCAATGACCAGGGCCGCGTCACCGTGTTGTGCGGCTCCGGCTGCCAGGGGGCGCATGACCAGCTCCTCGCCCTCGGCGCTCGGCTGGAAGCGCCGATGGTGCATGCGCTCAAGGGCAAGGAGCATGTCGAGTGGGAGAACCCCTACGATGTCGGCATGACCGGCCTGATCGGCTTTGCCTCGGGCTATTACGCCATGCTCGATTGCGATGTCCTGCTCATGCTCGGGACCGACTTCCCCTACCGCCAGTTCTATCCCAAGGGCGGCACCGCGCGCATCGCGCAAGTGGACATCAGGCCGGAGCAGATCGGGCGCCGCGCGCCGGTCGATCTCGGCATCGTCGGCGACGTGCGGGTAACGCTCGAGGCGCTGCTGCCGCGGCTGGCGGAAAAGCGCGACCGCGCGCATCTCGATCAGGCGGTGGAGCACTACCGCAAGACGCGCAAGGGTCTCGATGATCTCGCCACGGGCAAGCCGGGGCGTCGGCCGATCCACCCGCAGCAGATCGCCAAAGCCATCAGCGACCACGCCGCTGCGGACGCCATCTTCACCTGCGACGTCGGTCTGCCGACGGTTTGGGCGGCGCGCTATCTCGCGATGAACGGCAAGCGGCGGCTGCTCGGCTCGTTCTGGCACGGCTCCATGGCCAATGCGATGGCGCAGGCGATCGGCGCGCAGGCGGCGTTCCCGGGTCGCCAGGTCGTCTCGCTGTCGGGCGATGGCGGCTTTTCCATGCTGATGGGCGATTTTCTCAGCCTGGTGCAGCTGAACCTGCCGGCGAAGATCATCGTGTTCAACAACGGCGCCCTCGGCTTCATCGAGCTCGAGCAGGCATCCACCGGCTTTCTTCCCGCCGGCACGGAGCTGAAGAACCCGAATTTCGCGGCGATGGCCGAGGCCGTCGGCGTGCGCGGCATCCGGATCGAGGATCCCGGCGAGGTCGAGGGCGGCATTGCCGCAGCGCTCGCCCATGACGGGCCGGTGCTGGTCGATGCAGTCGTGAACCGGACGGAGCTTGTCATGCCGCCGGCGATCAACGTCGAGATGGCCAGGGGCTTCACGCTCTACATGGTAAAGGCGGTGATGAGCGGCCGGGGCGACGAGCTGGTCGATCTCGCCCGGACCAACCTGTGGCGCTAGACGGGGAGGGCCGCTGATGGATGCCACCGCGTTGATCCTGTCGCGGCTGCAATTCGGCTTCACCGTCTCGTTCCACATCATCTTCCCCGCCTTCACGATCGGGCTGGCGGCGTGGCTCACCGTCCTCGATGCGCTACACCTCGCGACCGGAAGGTCGGCCTATCGGGTAGTTTTCGAATTCTGGCTCAAGATCTTCGGCCTGGCGTTCGGGCTGGGGATCGTCTCCGGGATCGTGATGGCGTTCGAGTACGGCACGAATTGGAGCGTGCTGTCGCAGCTGTCGGGGCCGATTCAGGATCCCCGCAAGATGGTCGGGCAAGGTGTCGGCGGCAGCTGAGCGTCTGGCCGCGCCTGCCGCGCCGGCGGCCCCCGGCGCGTCGGCCGCGATCCCGGCGCTGCTCTTCGGCTTGCGCTTGTGGCTCGCGGTCTGCCTCGCGCTCTATATCGCCTTCTGGCTCGAGCTCGACAACGCCTTCTGGGCCGGCACCACCGCGGCGATCGTCTGTCAGCCGAGCCTCGGCGCCTCCCTGCGCAAGGGCTGGTTCCGCATGATCGGGACGGTCGTGGGCGCGGTGGCGATCGTGCTGCTGACCGCCTGCTTTCCGCAACAGCGGGTTGGTTTCCTCCTTGGCCTGGCGCTCTGGGGCGCCGCCTGCAGCCTCGTCGCCACCCTGCTGCACAATTTCGCCGCCTACGCGGCGGCGCTGGCCGGTTTCACGGCGGCGATCATCGCCAGCGACGAGCTGGGCGCGACCGGGGGCGCGAACGGACAGGCCTTCATGCTCGCGGTCGCCCGCGCCAGCGAGATCTGCATCGGCATCGTCTGCGCCGGAATTGTCCTCGCGGGGACCGATTTCGGTGCGGCGCCGCGCCGGCTGGCGGGTCTTTTTGCCTCTCTCGCGGCGGGGATCGGCAGCCGATTTGCCGAGGCGTTGTCGCTGGCCGGGCCAGACCTGCCGGACACCCAGCCGGTGCGGCGAGAGTTGGTCCGGCGCGTCATCGCGCTCGACCCGGTGATCGACGAGGTGTTCGGAGAATCCTCGTGGCTGCGCCCTCATTCGCTGATCCTGCAGCGGGCGGCGGATGGTCTCTTCGCCGCCTTGGCCGGCTGGCGCACGGTGTCGACACACGTCGTGCAGCTGCCGCAGGATCGCGCGCGCGCCGAGGCGGACATCCTGCTGCAGAGGCTGCCGCAGGAATTGCGGGCGGCAACGCTGGACGGCGAGCCGAGCCGCTGGCTCGCCGAGCCGGTTCGTCTGCGCCGGGCCTGCGCCGCCGCCGTGCGCGCGCTGATCGCGCTGCCGGCGGGCACGCCGTCGCTCCGGCTGCTCGCCGACAAATCGGCCCAGGTCTGGGCCGGCATTGCGGAGGTGCTCGATGGGCTGGCCGTGCTTGTCGGCGATCCCGCTCAACCGGTTCCGCGCCGCGGCGCCATCCGGCTCCACATACCCGACTGGCTGCCGGCGCTCATCAATGCGCTGCGCGCCTTCCTCGCCATCGGCACTGTAGAGCTGTTCTGGATCGTCACCCAATGGCCCAACGGCGCTTTCGCGATCGCCTTCGCCGCCATCGGCGTCACCCTGTTCGCGCCGCGGGCGGATCAGGCCTACGCCATCGTCATGAGTTTCATGCTCGGCACGATCGTGACGGCCGCCCTGGCTGCGGTTGTCAAATTCGCGCTGCTGCCCGGCATCGCGAGTTTCGCCGGCTTCAGCCTCGCGATCGCTATTGTCCTGGTGCCGGCCGGCGCGCTCATGGCCCAGCCCTGGCAGACGGCATTCTTCATCGCCGCGACGGCGAATTTCATACCGCTGCTCGCTCCGGCGAATCAGATGAGCTACGACCCCGGGCAATTCTATAATACGGCGCTGGCGATTGTCGTGGGCGTGGGCGCTGCCGCGCTCTCGTTCCGCCTGCTGTCGCCCTTGTCGCCGGCGCTGCGGGCCCGCCGGCTCCTGGCGCTCACGCTGCGCGACCTGCGCCGTCTCACCACGGGTCCGATCCCGCGAACCGCCGATGGCTGGAAAGGCCATCTCTTCAATCGCCTGGCGGCGATGCCGGCGGAAGCCGAGCCGCTGCAGCTTTCACAGCTCCTGGCGGCTCTTTCGCTGGGGACCGAGATCATCCACCTTCGCCGTATCGCTCGGCGGTTGGAGCTGGACCCTGCGCTCGAACCGGCGCTTGAGGCGATAGCAGAAGGCGCCAGCGCGGCGGCGGTCGAACGCCTCGGCCTCTTCGACCGGAAGCTGGCCGCACTGCCGGGCGTGCAGGCGGGGCTGCGCGCGCGCGCCGGCATCCTGGCGGTCACCGAGGCGCTGGTTCAGCACGCCGCCTATTTCGATGCCGGTGCCGCGCGATGAGCTTTACCGAAATCAACCTGTTCGGCGTCTATGTCGCCCCCATCTCGGTAATGATGGTGGTGGCGTGGCTACTCATGATCGCGCTGCGCCGGGTCGCGGATCATTTCGGCCTGCTGCGTCACGTCTGGCACCCCGCGCTCTTCACTTTCGCGGTCTATATGATGATGCTGTCGTCAATCGTCCTCATCCTCGCGCAGTGAGGTTCGCCGATGTCGGACGCCAACCTCAGACCGGACCCGGTTGCTCGCGAGCGCAGCGGCAGCGAAACCCCGCCGCGTCCGGCGAGCGGCAGCGACCGCGCCAGGCCGCGCTCGCGCCTGCGCATCGCACCGTTCCTCATCACGCTGGTCGCGGTCGCGCTTGCGGCCTGGCTCACCTGGGCGATGTGGCAGGTTTACATGGCGTCGCCCTGGACGCGCGACGGCACGGTGCGGGCCTATGTCGTGACCATCGCGCCCGAGGTGGCCGGACGCATCGTCAGGCTGCCGGTCGCCGACAACCAGCTCGTGCACAAGGGCGACGAGCTGTTCGAGATCGATCCCTCCGACTATCGCATCGCGCTCGAACAGGCCGAAGCGCAGCAGCAGCGCGACCTCGCCGCGCTCGACTATGCCCGCGACACCCAGCACCGCAAGGCGGTGCTGGCGAAAGACGGCACGGTCACCGAGGACGTCTATGAGCTGGCGACGAGCGCCTTGCATGAGGCCGAGGCGGCTGTCGCCGCCGATCGCGCGGCCGTCGACAAGGCGCAGCTCAATCTCGACCGCACGGAGGTTCGCGCGCCGGTCAACGGCTACGTGACCAATCTGCTGGTGCAGCTCGGCGACTACGCCAATATCGGCCAGAACCGGATCTCCGTCGTCGATGCCGATTCCTACTGGGTCGATGGCTACTTCGAGGAGAGCAATCTCGAGAGCATCCACGAGGGCGACCCGGCGACCGTCAAGCTGATGGGCTACCGCCAACCCGTTCGCGGCCATGTCGGCAGCATCGCGCGCGCCATCAACGTCCCGAACGCGCAGCCGGATCAGTCGGGGCTGGCCTCGGTGAACCCGATCTTCACCTGGGTGCGCCTGGCGCAGCGCGTGCCGGTGCGCATCCACATCGACCAGGTGCCGGACGGCGTGCGGCTGGTGGCCGGCCTTACCGCCACGGTGCAGATCGACACGCGATCCCGGGCCCCGGCGCGCTAGCAGGTACCGCGCCCGGCGTCGAAAAGCGCTATCCCTGGCACGCGCCGATGCTAACGTGCCTCCCGTCGAGGAGGAAACCGCCGATGCCGCCTGCCGCCGATGTCACGCGCCGCGCGCTGCTGCGCACCACCGCCCTGGGGACGGTCGCGCTCGCCTTGGGCGGCACGGCCGCGCGCGCGGCGGCGGCAAAGCCTCCTAACATCGTCTTCATCCTGGCCGATGATCTCGGTTATGCCGATGTCTCCTGCTATGGCCGCCCCGATCTCACCACGCCCAATATCGACCGCATCGCGGCGACGGGCATTCGGTTCCTCCAGGCTTACGCCAATTCCGCCGTCTGCTCGGCGTCCCGCACCGCGTTGATCACCGGCCGCTACCAGTATCGGCTGCGGCTCGGGCTGGAGGAGCCGCTGGCGGGCAATCCCGATGTGGGATTGCCGCCGGTGCACCCGACCTTGCCGTCGCTGCTGCGGCGGGCGGGCTACGGCACCACATTGATCGGCAAGTGGCACCTCGGCGCCTTGCCGAAATTCGGCCCGCTGCAGAGCGGCTACGAGCATTTCTACGGCTTCCGCGGCGGCGCCGTGGATTATTTCGCCCATACCGCCACCACTCAGCAGGCGGATCTCTGGGACGGCGATGTGCCGGTGCAGCAATCCGGCTACACCACCGAGCTCTTCGGCAATCGCGCGGTGGAGCTGGTCAACGCCTATGCCAGATCGGGCCAGCCCTTCCTGCTCAGCCTGCATTTCAACGCGCCGCACTGGCCGTGGGAGGCGCCGGGCGACGAGGCGGAATCCGAGCGCGTGCGGCACAGCAACCTGCGCGATTTCGACGGCGGCACGCAGCGGACGTATCGCCGCATGATCGAGGCGATGGATCTGCAGATCGGCCGCGTGCTGGAGACGCTGGACGCGACGGGGCTCGCCGCCAACACCATCGTCATCTTCACCAGCGACAATGGCGGCGAGCGCTTTGCCGATACCTGGCCCTTCACCGGCAGGAAGACCGAGCTTCTCGAAGGCGGCCTGCGCATTCCCGCGCTGATCTCCTGGCCCGGGCATATTCCGCCGGGGCGGACGACGGAGCAGGTCACGATCAGCATGGACTGGCTGCCGACGCTCCTCGCCGCCGCCGGCACCGCGCCCGACCCGGCCTATCCGCCCGACGGCATCGATCTCTTGCCGATGCTCACCGCCGGCGCGGCGCCGGTGCGGCGCAAGCTGTTCTGGCGCTACAAGGCGAACGCGCAGCGCGCCGCGCGAGATGGCGATTACAAATTCCTCAAGATCCTCGACAACACGTTTCTCTTCAACGTCGTCGAGGATCCGCTGGAGCGCGCCAATTTGAAGGATCGCGAGAAGGAGCTCTACGACGGCCTCGTTGCCGAGTGGTACGCCTGGAACGCCACCATGCTGCCCGAAGTCCAGGAGAGCTTCACCGAGAGCTACACCGGCGGCCAGCTCGCCGATCATTACGGCGCGCAGAAGCCGAGCGGCGCCCCCGACATCCCGGCGCCGCCATCACGCTAGGGGAAGGAGGTGACCGTCAGCGCCGCTTGGCCCAGCGCGAGCGGTTCGACGAGCCGGCGGTGTCCACTTGCCGCTTGTGATTGACAATCCAGGCTTCGGCGTCCGCGCGGCTGGCAAAGCTGGTGACCGTGGTGGGATGGGCGTCCGGGATCGTCACCTCGACGCCAAACGTCGCGTCCGGCCGTGGGACGACGCGGTATTGGGCCTCGGCATAGGGGTGTATCTTTTCCATCGGGACAATATGGCGTGCGCCGGGCGGATCTGCCACCCACCCTCCCGAGGGGAGCCCATGTCTTGGCGTCAACCCTGTGTGCGGAGATGAACTCGCCGATATGCCCCGATTTATGGCGTTCTGAGTAATTTCCGGGGCTGCCGGCGGCGTCCTGCTGGGCTATGGTCGCAATGGGCGCGATGTCGGACCTTCATTGAAACTGGCCGATCGCCGGGCAAGTCCGCTTTATCGCCCTCTATCCCTGCGAGCCGCAGCGCGCGGTGACGCGGACGGATGCGAATCTCGACCCTTTCCCCCATCCCAGCGAGGCCAGAATGACCGTTTCCCGTCGCGTGACCTTGAAGAGCGTATTGCTCGTCGCAACGATGCTCGCGAGCCCGCTCATCGCGCTGGCGCCGGACCAGGCCTCGGCGCAGGTCGCGGTCACTCTTTCGGTGCAGGTCGCGCCGCCGCTCCTGCCGATCTACGTCCAGCCGCCGATCCCCGCCGCGGGCTATATCTGGACCCCCGGCTATTGGCATTGGAGCCAGAGGGCGGGCTACTACTGGGTGCCCGGCACCTGGGTCCTGCCGCCGAGCGTCGGCATGCTGTGGACGCCGCCCTATTGGGGCTGGGTGGACGGCGCCTATGTCTTCCATGCCGGCTATTGGGGGCCGCAGGTGGGATATTACGGCGGCGTCAATTACGGCTACGGCTATGGCGGCGTCGGCTATGAAGGCGGCCGCTGGGAGGGTGGCGACTTCGTCTACAACCGGACCGTCAACAATTTCGGGTCGGCGCATATCGCCCACGTCTATCAGCAGAGCGTGACGGTGAGCGGCGGGACGCGGGTGAGCTATGCCGGCGGGGCAAACGGGCGCAACGTGGCGCCGACCGACCGCGAGCGCTCCGCCGAGCACGACCAGCATCTCCCGGTGACGCCGCAGCAGACCAGTCACATCGCCGCCGCCGCCAAGAGCCCGGCGCTCGCGGCGCGCCGCAACCACGGCCGTCCGGCAATCGCCGCCACCTCGCATCCCGGCCAGTTCAAGGGGCCGGGGGTCGTCCGCGCGCAGCCTGCCGCCGCGCACGCGGCCGTGCGCCCCGCCGCGGCCCACGCGCCGGCCGAAGTGAAGGGCAAGGAGGAAAGGCCGGAACGCTGACCGGCGCGCAGCGCCGCGCGCCGCTCACTCCAGCACCGGCGCCAGCAGCCGCGAGGGATCGGCATCGGGCGGCACGACGCGGGTTACCGCCGCCGGCGCGAAGTCCGGGCCGAGCGCTGCGAGCGCGCCGCGCGTGTTCTCGATGATCCCGCGCTGCACCGCGCCGGCGCCGCCGGGCGAGGTCCAGCAGACCAGGTTGAGGATGAAAGTTCCGCCGGTGATGCCGTCGATGAAGATGGCGGGTGGCGGCGCCTTGAGAATGCCGGGGTCGCCCGCCGCCATGTCGAGCAGCGCCCGGCGTGCGCGCTGGCTGTCGGCGGCGGCCGGCACCGCGACGGTGATGCTGACGACCCGGCCGGAAGTGCGCGTGTGGTTCTTGAGCGGGGCGTTCCACAGCGACGAATTCGGCACGAAGAGGAAGAGGCCGTCGAAGGTTTCGAGCTGGCAGACGAACAGCCCGATCTCCTTGACCCTGCCGGCCATGCCCGCGACCGTCGGCACCTCGATGAAATCGCCGAGATGGAAGGGCCTGAGCCACAGCAGCATCAATCCCGCGGCGATATTCGACAGCGTGCCCTGCAGCGCCAGACCGATGGCGAGGCCGGCCGCGCCGACCACCGCCAGCAGCGAGGTGGTCTGCACGCCGAGCTGGGTCAGCGTCGCGATGAACACCAGCACCAGCACCGCATACCGCAGCATCGCGGCGAAGAACGGCTTCACCGTCGCGTCTATATGCTGCGCCCGCGCCAGGACGCGGTTGAGCGCGCGCTGCGCCCAGTTCGCCAGCAGCACGCCTGCGACCAGGATGATCAGCGCGGTGACGAGATGCGGCAGGAACGACCCCGCCCAGAGCCACAGCAGATCGACGCCGTGAGTGAGTTGGCTGGGATCGAGCTCGGCTGCCATGGCGGGCGCTGCGGACGGTTACGGGTCCGCTCTTCTAACCCGGCTTCCCGCGGATGGCCAGCGAACCCGCAACTCCGCTAAGAGGTCGGCTTGCTGCTCGCCCCGCGGCGCGATGCGCGATCGACATAGACCTCGAAGGTCGTCCCATTCTTGTCAGCCGTGCCGTTCCACCCGAAGTGAATCGGCGTGTCCTGGGCTTCTTCATTGTCGGGCGACGTGAACGTGATGTCGGGATGCATGAGCTCGGGGCGCGGATCGAAGGCGTTCGGCGACAAGGGTGTCACCTTGACATCGGTATAGCCCTGCGCCTGAAGCTGGCGGATGAGCTGCGCATAGCTCGTGGCGCCGGCCATCGGCACATGGACCGTCGGCGTGGGCGTCACCAGCCCGAAAAAGTAGGAATCATCGGCAGACGCTGTCTGCGTCATCGCGCCCAGTACTGCCGAAGCGAGCAGCAGAAGGCCGAAACCGACCATGATCGCGCAGTCGGTACATTTTCTCGCATGAGTCATCGGGTCGCTCCCGCCGACGAAGTCCAGAGGAGAAAAATCCGCTCGGTGGGGACATCCCATCGTCGCTTTGACATGCCAGGATGTGGTAGTCGGAGAGTCGGTTTCAAGGATATGCCGAGGCCGCGCGGGTTGCCGGCCGGCGCAACCCGGTCCCGATAGGGCAAAGAGGGAAGACAGACCATGGTGCGAGCATTGTGTCTCATCCTGGCCGCGCTTGCGGTTCTGGCGCCGGCGGCGCGCGCCGAGGCGCCGACGATGGAGGTGATCGTTTTCGCCGGCGGCTTCAATTGGCCGATCTGGGCGGCGCAGAAGCAGGGCGATTTCGCCGCGAACGGCGTCAACGTCCATCTCACGCCGACGCCCGGCTCGGAGTATCAGCTCAAGAACCTGATCGAAGGGAAGTTCGATTTCGCGATGACTGCGATCGACAATGTCATCGCTTATACCGAAGGGCAGGGCGAGGCTGAGGTCGCGGTCAAGCCCGATCTCGTCGTGGTGATGGGCGGCGACAACGGCTTCCTGCGCCTCGTCACCGTGCCGGACGTCAAGACCTACGCCGCGCTCAAGGGGAAGGAGCTGACGGTCGATGCGCGCACGACGGGCTACGCCTTCGTGCTGGAGAAAATGCTGCAGAAGGGCGGCCTTGGTGACAGCGACTACGCGCTGGTCAAGGCCGGCGGCGTGCTGGCGCGCTTCGAGGATCTGATGCAGCAGAAGCATGCGGGGACGCTGCTGTTGTCGCCCTTCGAGGTGCCGGCCCGGGCCAAGGGCTTCACGCTGCTCGGCAGCGCCATCGATGTCTTCGGCCATTATCAGGGGCTCGTCGGCGCCACCCGCCGCGGCTGGGCCGCCTCGCACCGCGCCGAGCTTGTCGGCTTCATCCGCGGCTATGTCGCGGGCCTCGACTGGCTTTACGCGCCGAGCCACAAGGATGCGGCGATCGCCCTGTTCCGCGAGAACCTGCCGAGCATGTCGCCGGAGCTCGCCGGGAAATCCTACGACATCCTGCTGGACGGGAAGCAAGGCTTCACGCGCAAGGCCGCCATCGACATACAGGGCGTGCGCACCGTGCTGGCCTTGCGCAGCGAGTATGGCGAGCCGAAGATACCGCTTAAAGACCCCGGCAAGTATATCGACCTGTCGTACTACAAGGCAGCGATGGGCAAATAGGCTACCTAGCCTCGTCCTTTTTCGGCACCAGCGCGTCGTCGATCTGCTTTGCGCGCAGCGCCGCCGGCCGCGCGCTGAGGCGGGCCCAGTAGTGCAGGAAGGCGGCGCGCTTTTCGATCGTGCCGAACATCAGCCCCCAGCCGATCTGCGATCCGACATAGAGGTCGGCGGCGGTGAAGCTGTCGCCCGCCAGGTAATCGCCGCGCGAGACCGCGCCCTCCAGCGCGTTCATCGTATCGATGAATGTGCCGTAGCCCATCGTCCGCTCGCGTCCCGGCGGCGCCGTGAGGCCCACCGCCTTGTTGGTCACCGCCGCCTCGACCGGGCCGGCGGCGAAGAACAGCCAGCGATAATAGGGGCCGCGCAGCCGATCGCCGGGCGGCGGGGCGAGGCGCGCTTGCGGGAAGGCATCGGCGAGATAGGCGCAGATCGCCGCGGCTTCGGTGACGACGGTGTCGCCGTGCCGGATCGCCGGCACCTTCCCCATGGGATTGATCGCGAGATAGGCCGGCGCCTTCATTGTCGTGCCGTACTCCAGCACCTCGGTGCGATAGGGCTGGCCGACCTCCTCGAGCATCCAGCGCACGATCCGGCCGCGCGACATCGGGTTGGTGTAGAAGACAAGCTCGTCGCTCATGCTGCGCTCCGTTCCGTTGGGCAGCGTGCATGCTTAGCATTGAACGCGCGCCCCTTCGGTCCCGCTGGCGGCGGCGCGGTCCCATGGCCTATATCGCTCCAATGCGAAGGGACGGCGCCGATGAACCCGGCCATCGAGCGGCTCATCGGCAGGGCCTTCTATCGCCTCCGCGCCCGCGACCGGCATCTCGCCTGGAACGCGCCGGCGCTTGCCGCGGTGCCCGACGGCATCTCCCTCGGCAGCCCCGCCTTTGCCGCGCACGCCGCCATGCCGCCGCGCCATGCCGGGGACGGCGTCGGCGACAACCTCTCGCCGCCTCTCGCCTGGTCGGGCGTGCCCACCGGCACGGCCGAGCTCGTGCTCATCATCGAGGATCCCGACGCACCGCTGCCGCGCCCGGTGGTGCATGCGATCGCCACCGGCATTCCGCCGCACTGGCAGGGCCTCCCCGAAGGCGCGCTGGCGCGGGTCGGCCGCCACGGTCCGCCTCGGCCGCGGCTCCTTCGGCCGGATCGGCTATGCGGGGCCGCGTCCGGTGCGCGGCCATGGCCCGCATCGCTATATCTTCCAGCTTGTCGCCGTTGACCGGCCGCTCATCTTGCCCGAGCCTGCCGACCGCGCCGCCGTGCTGGCGGCGCTGGCGGGCCGCGCTCTGGCGCGGGGGCAGCTGGTCGGCACCTTCGAGCGGGCGTGAGCGGCGCGTCGCCGGGAAAGGCAGGATCATGGATTTCGGCCAGTTCAACCTCATGGGCTATCGCACGCGCGGCACGGACGTGCCGCGTCTTTATGACGACGCGGTCGAGCAGGTGAAGGCGGCGGAGCGGGCGGGCTTCGCCATCGCCTGGTTCGCCGAACATCATTTCTCCAATTACTGCGTCTGCCCGTCGCCGCTGGTGATGATCGCGCGGCTCGCCGGCGAGACCAGCCGCATCAAGCTCGGCAGCGGCGTCGTCGTCGTGCCGCTCTACCACCCGGTCCGGCTGATCTCCGAGATCGGCATGGTCGATGCGTTGACCCATGGCCGCCTCGTCCTCGGCCTCGGCAGCGGCTACCAGCCCTACGAGTTCGAGCGCTTCGGCGAAGACCTCGCGCACTCGACCGACAAGCTCATCGAGTTCATGGACTTGCTCGAGCGGGCGATGACGCAGGACATCGTCAGCCATGAGGGGCCGTATTTTCGCTTGCCGCACACGCATATCGCCGCGCGCAGCGGCCGCGGCCTGCCCGACATCTGGATCGCCGGCGACAATCCGCGCCTCCACCGCCTCGCCGCCGCCAAGGGCCATGCGGTGATGGTGACGCCGCGGCATTTCACCGCCGAGATGCTGGCCTCCGCCCGCCGCCGCTTCGAGGAGATCTATCGCGGCGAGGGGCGCGACCCCGCCAGCCTGCGCTTTGCCGTGCTGCGCCATCTCTGCGTCACCGACGACGATGCCGAGGCGCGGCGCTTCCTCGACAATGTCCGCCACCAGATCCGGCTGTCGCAGAGCCTGCGCCAGCGCCGGCAGGCGATCGAGCGCGGCATGCTGGTCGAGACGCCCTGGGAGGGCGAGGCGAGCCTCGAGGAGATGGCGCGGCACATGCTGGTGGGCAGCGCCGAGGCGATCGCCGAGCGCATGGCGGAGGAGATCCGTCGTGCGCAGCCCTGCCATTATCTGCTGCAGTTCCAGGCCGGCGATTCCGCGCAATCCCTGGCGCTGCGCTCCATCGAGCGCTTCGCCGCCGAGGTGCGGCCGCTGCTCGAGCGCGCGTTGGGTCCGCTCGACCGGATCGGCGCCGGCGGGTCGGCGGTCGCGGGCTGTTGATCGCGCGCTTGCCGCGCAGATGCTAGGGTGGGGACGGATCCCACCTTCATCCCAAGGCGGAGCAACCCCATGCCCCTTTCCATGTATCAGGTCTCGATCCCGGTCTACACCCGTGCGCTCGGCATTCTCTCGACGCTGCTCGACAAGGCGGCGGCGCATGCCGGAGGCGCGCAAGATCGATCCCGCGGCCTTCATCAATGCGCGGCTGGCGCCCGACATGTATCCCCTCAGCCGCCAGGTGCAGGCCGCGAGCGATGCCGCGAAATCCGGCGCCGCGCGGCTCGCCGGCATCGAGGTGCCGAGCTTTCCCGACACCGAGACGACGTTCCCCGAACTCAAGGCGCGCATCGCCAAGACCGTCGACTTCGTGCAGAGCGTGCGCCCGGCGCAGATCGATGGCAGCGAGGAGCGGGTGGTCACGCTCAAGCTGCGTGGCGGCGAGGTCAGCTTTCCCGGCCAGCGCTTCCTGCTCGCTTTCTCGCTGCCCAATTTCTTTTTCCACGTCACCACCGCCTACGACATCCTGCGGCATAACGGCGTGGAGCTCGGCAAGCTCGACTATCTCGGCGGCGTCTGAGCGCGGGCGCGGGGCAGGGGGCGGCGCGCGGCGCCGCCCCCAACGCTGCGGCCCCGCCTCATTCCGCCGGCTATCCCTCGAGCGCGAGGCCCAGGCTGCGGGCGAGCCGCGCGCCCGGCGCCAGAAGATCGGCAAGAGTATAGCCGTCGAGTGTCTGCAGAAAGGCGAGCGTCGCCTCGCGCAGCGCGCGGCGCAGGACGCAGCATCCCTCGATCCGGCAGAACCCGTCCGCGGCGAGGCAGCCCATGACGGCGAGATCCTCTTCCGTCCCGCGCACGATCGCGCCGACGCCGATCTGCGCTGGGGGGCGTCCCAGCCTCATGCCGCCGCCCTTGCCGCGCACGGTCTCGATATAGCCCTGCTGCGCGAGCTGGTTCACGACTTTCATCAGATGGGTCTTCGAGATGGCGAAGCTGTCGGCGATCTCGGCGATCGTCGCGAGCCCGCCGCCTTTGGCCCCGAGATAGATCAGGGTGCGCAGCGCATAATCGGTCCACAAGGTGAGGCGCATGGCCGGTCTTCCTGCCGCGTGGCGCGGGCGAACTTGACATTATAACATGCATATAATATGTATCTTATAATGGAAAGCAACAAGGCGGCGGCTTGCCGCAGCGAGGATGGCGATGAGCGCTGATCCGCAATCGGGCGCGGCAAGCCGCGAGGCGATCGTCGCGGGTATCGTGGCGCGCACCGGCATCGACGAGGCGATGATCGAGCGGCTGGTCCGCGCCTTCTACGCCCGCGCCCGCCGCGATCCGCTCATCGGCGGCATCTTCGAGAGCAGGGTGCGGGATTGGGAGGCTCATATCGCGCGGCTGTGCGCCTTCTGGTCCTCCGTGGCGCTTATGAGCGGACGCTATCACGGCCAACCGATGGCGGCGCATCTGCCGTTGCCCGTCGACTCGCCGCATTTCGACCGCTGGCTCGAGATCTTCGCCGCGACCGCGCGCGACCTCTGCCCGCCGGCGGCGGCTTCTCACTTCCTCGACCGCGCCCAGCGCATCGCGGAGAGCCTGGAGTTGGCCATCGCCGTCGGCAAGGGCGAGATCAGGCCGCGCCGCGTCCGGCCGGCGCCAGCCACGCCGCAGGCCGGCGGCCATGGACTGGGCTGACGGCCCGCCCCGACCCGAGGCGATCACGCCGGCAGAGGACGGCTTCGTCCTCGAGGCGGAGCTTGTTGCCGGAAAGCTCGGTCTCTCGCCCGATGCCTTCTGGCGGGAGATGAAACGCGGCATCGTCTATGGCGTGGTCGAGCGCGGCGAGGGCGAGGATGCCGGGCGCACGCGGCTGACTTTGCGCTATCGCGCCCGCTCCTGGTCGGTGACGATGGTGGACAAGACGCCATGACGAAGCCCCCCGATGACGATCCGCCCATCGAGGGCAGCTCGCCGGCCTGCGCGATGCACGAGGCCGATGACGCCTATATGGGCTATGCCGGGAAGGACGAGTTGATCGCCTTCCTCAACGAGCTGCTCGAAGCGGAGCGTGCCGGCGCGCGGGTCACGCTGGAGAGCGCCGGCGCCACCGGGAACGGTCCGCTCGCGGCGCTGCTCCAGACCATTCAGCGGGACGAGGCGCGCTGGTGCGCAATGCTGCTCGGCCATCTCAAGGCGCTCGGTGCGGCGCCCTCATGGAAAACCGGCGCCTTCTACGGCAAAGCGATGGCGCTCGCCGATCTCGGCGAGCGCGTCGCGTTCCTCAATCGGGGCCAAGGTTGGGTGGTGCGAAAGCTGCGCGAGATGCTGCCGCGGCTGCGTGATGAGCGGCTGCACGGGGACATTGCCGAGATGCTGCGCGGGCATGAGGCCAATATCGCGCTGGCAAGCGACGCCATGGGCCGCGCCCCGTAGGCGCCGACGTCGCGGTCATGCTCTATGGCGCGGCGTCGGCGCGTTCCCGCCGCCCTCCGTCCTCGATCTGCTGCGTGGCGCAGAGTGGCGTTGCAGGAAGCCCCGCCGCGGCCGCCGGCGAAATCACATGGAGAGTGCTCAGCAGGCCATAGATCGCGCGCTCCGCGCTTGCCGCCCACGCGGCGAGCATGGCGCCGGCGCGGTCGATGCTCGAGTGCTTCTTAGCCCCTGCCTCCGCCACCGCGCGATAGAGATCCGGTTGCTGCGGCCCGTCGACGATCAGCGATCCCGCGAGACCTTTCTCGAGCCGCGACAGGGCGTGATCGACGATCGTATATTTGCCGGGCACCTTGGTGGTGAACTCGACCATGGCGGTGCTGCCGGGCGGCACGGAGATGGTCTGGGCGCCGGTGAGCGGCGCGCTGCTGATGGCGCCGTCTTCGAAGGCGCGGTCGAAGATCTGGCCGATGACGTGGAAGGACGACGTGAAGTTGGGCCCGCCGTCGCCGAAGAAGATGCGCACGCTGTCGCCGACCTTCGAATGCAGCGGATATTCGGTGGTCAGCGCGCCCACCGCGCCGTTGAAGGTGAAGTAGTCGGGATGCTCGTCGACCAGCTTGTCGATGTTCGTCTCCTGCAGCCCGCTGGTCCCGAAGGGCGCGTTGGTGTAGAGCTCGCCTTGCATGATGTAGAATTCATGATCGACCTTGGGCAGGCCACCGGGCGGCTCGACCAGGATCATCCCGTACATGCCGTTCGAAATATGGTTGGCGACCATCGGCGTGGCGCAGTGATAGACGTAGAGGCCCGGCATGAGGGCCTTGAAGATGAAACCCTTCTCCTCCCCGGGGTCGACCTCGGTCAGCGCCGCGCCGCCGCCGGTGCCGTTGACCGCATGCAGATCGATCGAATGCGACATCATGCTGTCCTTGTCGTTCTTCAGGTGCAGCTCGACCGTGTCGCCGACGCGCACGCGCAGCATGGGGCCGGGAACCTTGCCGTCGAACGTCCAGAAATCATAGGTGGTATGGGTGTCGAGCCGCCCGACCCGCTCTACGGCCTCGAGATCGACGCGCACCGTGGTCGGCGCACGGTCGCCGACGGATGGCGGAATGTCGGTGGGATCGCGCGCGATGCTCACCCCTTCCGGGGCAGCGGCCGTCGCGGGCGCCAGCTCCACCTTGACGTGACCTTCCATGCCGGCCTCGCGATGACCCGGAAGATCGCAGAAATAGTCGAACGAGCCGGCGCTGCCGACGCGGAAGGAGACCGTGGCGCTGGCGCCGCGGCCGGTCACGTGCGGCGAAGCGGAGCGAAAACCAGGGAAAACGATGTCGTGCTCGGCGCCCTCGCCGTTGACCAGCGTCACCTCGACCTGATCGCCTTCATGAACGACGAGATCGGGATTGACCTTGCCGTCGATCGCGCCGCCGCGGCCGATGAAGACCATCTTGCCCTCGGCGATGCCCGTCCGCAGCGTGAAGCTGGCATCCGCGCGGCCGTGGACGCCCATGGTGTCGTGCGGCATCGTCATGGCGTTCTGAGCGACGCCGGCCGGGGCGAACAGCGCCAGCGCCAGCAGCGTCACCGCGCCCCGCATGACCGCGTATATTAACTTCGGTGCCATGTCATTCTCCTTGGTAATGCCGGGTTGCCGTCAGTGGGGATCGCGCGGCAGGAGCAGCATCGGTCCGTAGGACAAGACGAAGCCGCCGAAGGCGCCGATCCACAAGCCTGCCGAGACCATGAGCAGCGCCACGGTAAAATCCGCGGCAAAGGCGGCTGCGACGCGCGTGATCGCCGCAAGCGTGACGAGGATATAGATCAGGTTGGTCGCTCTATCGGCCGACAGGTCACGCCCGGTGTGGCCGCGCGTGACGCGCGTCATGACGGCCAGGATCATCGTGCCGATTGCGCCTGCCGTGAGCGCGTGGACGGCAGCGCCCGGCGCCACCTCGGCGTCGAGCAGGGCGAGGCCGAGCAAGGCTGTCCCCAGCACCAGCCAGGCATAGCCGATATGGAGAATCAGCAGCAGCGGCTCCGCCGCCGTCGCCGCGCCGCGCCAGCGCAACAGGCGCCAGAGGTTCAGCGCGGCGCCCAGCAGCAGCAGCCCGCCGAAAGCGCGGAAGGCCGGAAAGAACGCCCACCCCATCAGGCCGCCATGGAGCGCGCCGAGTGCCGCCCGGTCGATCCATCCGGGAGCCGCGGGGAGATCGGTGTCGCGGCGCTTCGCCAGCCAGTTCCGGGTGAAGCTGGGCACGATCCGGCCGGCCACCACCGAGATCAGCATGATGATCGCGGCCAGGCCGAGGCGCCAGCCGAGCGCCGGCGGCACAGACATGCCGACCGCCTCCAGATGCATCAGCAGATTGGCGATGCCGAGAACGGTCACCGGCGCCACCAGCGGCAGGTTGCGCCAGTTCTTCCCGGCGATGATCTCCCGCGCCGCCACGCCGATCAGCGCCGCGGGAAAGGACAGATCCGCGGCGATGGCGAGCCAGGGCGGCAGCAGCGCCGAGACCAGGCAGGCGACCCGTCCCAGCAGCCACAGCCCCGCCAGCAGCGCCAGCGGCCAACCGCTGACCGGCAGGCGGCGCGTCCAGTTCGGAATCGCGGTGAGCAGGAAGCCGGCGATGGCCGCCATGGCGAACCCGAACAGCATCTCGTGGATATGCCAGGCGAGCGCATCGAACCGGCTCGGCAGCGCGGCGCCGCTGACCAGCATGACGATCCAGAGCGCCAGCGCCGCCGCCGCCCAGAGCCCGGCGGCGAGAAAGAACGGCCGGAAGCCCTGGGTGAGAAAGGCGGGCGCCGGGCGGCCCGAGGCCGCGTCCGCGGCGAGGCTCACGGCGCCGCGCGGACGGCGGCGGGCGTGACGCGCGCGCCCGGGATCAGCCGCTCGACGAAGCGCGGGAAGAGCGGGCGCAGCTTGACGACGAAGTCCCACGCCATCAGCAGGGCGCCCAGCGCAAAGACCACGTCGCCGGGAAAGCGCATCCACTGCCAGAAGGCCGTCGTGTCGTAGAACGCCTGGCTGCGCGCATAGGCAAGTCCGTGCTCGTAGACTGCATCGAGCTGCGGCCAGCCGATCGGGAAGAAGTTGAACACGATCCAAAGAACCAGGCCGCCATTATAGAGCCAGAAGGCCCAGCGCCCGAGGCTCTCCCCGAACGGATGCCGGTCGGCCGCGACATAGCGCAGGCAGAAATAGATCAACCCGATGCCGAGCAGGCCGAAGGCGCCGAACAAGGCGGTATGTGCGTGATTGAGCGTGAGGAAGGTGCCGTGCTCATAATAGTTCACCAGCGGCGCATTGAGGGTGCCGCCGCCGAAGACGCCGGCGCCGACGAAATTCCAGAAGGCAGCGCCGATGATGTAGAGGTAGGCGAGGCCGTATTTGAGCGCCTTGCCGTTCCTGGCCCGGGCGATATTTCCCTCGGTGAGCGTGGCCAGCCGGACGAGATTGCTGGCGGTATAATCCTCGCCGAAATAGGAGCCCATGCCATAGAGGCTGCCGTAATCCATGAGGTCGGCTTTCTGGAAGCCGGCCTTGCCCGCCACGATGGCGGCGGCCGACATGAGCACCGTGCCATCGGGCGCGATGAAGCGGTCGGGAAAGGGCGGTGCGGCCTTGTAGGTCAGGTCGGTCGTCCAGCCGAGCAGCCCGAAAGTCAGGACGGCGACCGCCAGCAGGATCCATTTGAGCACGTTGCTCACCGGGTCGCCCGCGATCCCATCGACTGCATCTGCCCGCATCGCCATGCCCGAGCCCTCCGGTTGGCGTGGTTTGCCGGCGCTGCGGGCGCCGCGCCGAAGACGCCCGCTCCGCCAAGCCGGCCGCGACGATGCCCAATGCCGCGACGCCGCTCATTGATATGGATCAATCGTGAATGTGACATTTATCACTAGGCTGATCGGTGGCAGAACGGCGCCTTCGAGGAGAGGGAAACCATTGCGCGCCCTCACGCAACCGAGATCCGAGCTGAACGCGCTGCCCCTATTCGAGGCGCTGCCGGCGGCCTGCCGCGCGGCGCTGCTGAAGCAGGCGGTGGTGCATGCAGTGGCACCCGGAACCGTGCTCTTCGAGCAGGGCGAGATGCCGAGCTTCCAGCTCGTGCTGCTCGCCGGCGCGGTGCATCTTCTAGGGCGGTCGAGCGCCGGGAACGAGGTGCTGATCGAGGTGGCGGAGCCGCCGGATCTCATCATCCCCGCCGCGGTCGTCACCTCCTCGCCCTATCTCATGCGGGCGCGCGCGCCCGAGCCGTCACGGCTGCTGCTGATCCCGGCAGACGCGTTTCGCCGTGCCGTGCGCCAGGAGCCGGTGCTGGCGCAGGCGGTGATCGGCAGCCTCGCCGGGCAGTTCCGCCGCCTGGTGCGCCAGATCAAGAACCTGAAGCTCCGCACCGCCAGCGAGCGCGTGGGCTGCTATCTCCTCGCTCTGTCGCGGCGCCAAGGCACGCCGCGCCGTGCCGTACTGCCCTATGAAAAGAACCTCATCGCGTCGGAGCTCGGCATGACGCGCGAGAGCTTCTCGCGCAGCCTGGCGGCGCTGCAGGCGGAAGGCATCACCGTCCAGGGCGACACGATCGCGATCGGCGACGCGACGCGCCTTGCCGCCGCCTGCGGGCTCGACCCGCTCATCGACGACCCCGAGACCGCGTTGCCGCCGCGGCGGTCCGCGGCCGCGCGGCCCGCCGCGAAGCCAAGACCCCGGCGACCTCATGGATGACGTCACTTTGGCGCTTGCGATCCATGTGCTGGCGGTCGTGCTCTGGATCGGCGGTGTGGCGATGGTCACCACCGTCCTGCTGCCGGCGACAAGGCGGCTCAAGAGCGTCGAGGAGCGGCTCGCCTTCTTTGCGGCGATCGAGCGGCGCTTTGCCTGGCAGGCGCGCGGCACGACGCTCCTCGCCGGACTCAGCGGCTTCTACATGGCGGACCGGCTGGGCCTGTGGCCGGCATTCGCTACGGTCGGCGGCTGGTGGCTCGACGCGATGGTTCTGGTCTGGCTGCTGTTCACGCTGATGCTGTTCGTCGCCGAGCCGCTGTTCCTCGGCCGCTGGCTCGAGGCGCGCGCGCGGCGCGCGCCGGATGCGACTTTTGCGCTGCTCCAGCGGCTGCACTGGGTCTTGCTCGCGCTGAGCCTCGCCGCGATCGCCGGGGCCGTCGCCGGCAGCCACGGCCTCTCCTTCGGTTGAGGGCGCAGCGCAGGCGCGGCTCACTCCGCCGGCCGCGCCTGGCGCAAGCGGATCAGCACCTCGCGCTCGCGCTCCTGACGCACGACATCGGCGCGCACCCGCAGCAGGTCGCGGCGCGCCACCAGCCCGACCAGCCGATCGTCGCTGCGCCGCAGGATCGGCACCCGGGCGATATCGGCAGCGGCCATGCGGTCCGCCAGCTTTCCGACGGGCTCGTCCTCATATCCTGCGACCAGCTCGCGCTCGGCCGCGAGGTCGCGCAGCGTCTGCCCGGCGGGCCAGCCGGTCCTCGTCCAGCGCAGCACGTCGGCGCGCGCGATCATCCGGAGCACGCGGCCGTCCTCGTCGATGACGGGATAGCTCTTGTGCCGGTGGGGCGCGTCCGCGTCGGTGAAGAAGGCGACGATGTCGGCGATCGCGGTGTCGGCGGCAAGGCTGTCGACTGGCTTCGCCATGATGTCGGCGACCCGCATCGTCTCGAAGGGATCGACGATGTATTCGCGCGTCACATGATGGCCGCGGCGCGCCACCTTTTCCGTCAGGATCGAGCGCCGCAGCAGCAGCACCGTCGTGGCATGCGCCACGGCGCAGGCGACCGCCAGCGGCAGCAGCGCGCCGAGATTGTGCGTGAGCTCGAGGGCGAAGACGATCGCGGTGAGGGGCGCGCGCATGGTGCCGCCCATCATCGCCGCCATGCCGATGAGCGCCCAGAGCCCGGTCTCGCCCACCGGCATGACGCCGCCGAACAGCGCGCCGAGCGCGCCGCCCATGATCAGCAGCGGCGCCAGCACGCCGCCCGACGTTCCCGAGCCCAGCGCGATCGACCAGATGATCGCCTTCACCAGCGCCAGCCGCAGCGTCGCCGTCATCGTCATGTCGCCCTGCAGCAGCGCCGCGATGTTGTCGTAGCCGACGCCGAGCGCGTGCGGCTCGATCAGCCCGCCGATGCCGATCGCGACGCCGCCGAGCATCGGCCACCACATCCAATGCAGCGGGAGGCGTTGGAACAGGTCCTCGCTGGCGTAGACCATCTGCGTCAGCACCCCCGAGGCGAGGCCGGCGATGATCCCCAGCACGGCCGCGAGCAGCAGCCCCAGCGGCGGCAGCGCCGCGCTCGACGCCATCGGGAACAGCACGCCCGCCGCCATCAGCGCGGGGCGCCAGGCCGCCGCCACCACCGACGCGATGGCCACCGGCACGAAGCTGCGCGGCTTCCATTCGAACAGCAGCAGCTCGATCGCCAGCAGCATGGCGGCGACCGGCGTGCCGAAGGTGGCGGTCATGCCGGCGGCGGCGCCGGCGACCAGCAGCGTCTTGCGCTCGGCGTTCGACAGCCGGAAGAGCTGCGCGAACAGCGAGCCGAAGGCGCCGCCGGTCATGATGATCGGGCCCTCGGCGCCGAACGGGCCGCCGGTGCCGATGGAGATCGCCGAGGAGAGCGGCTTCAGGATCGCCACTTTCGGCTGGATGCGGCTGCGCCCGATGAGGATGGCTTCCATCGCCTCCGGGATGCCGTGGCCGCGGATCTTCTCCGAACCGTAGCGCGCCATCAATCCCACGATCAGGCAGCCCGCCACCGGCACCAAGGCGCCGGCGAATCCCAGCCGGTTGCCGATGATCGGCACCGTTGCCGCGCTGAAGCGACCGTAATAGGCGAGGTTGGTCGCGAGAGCGATCAGGTGCAACAATGCCCAGGCCGCGAGCGCCCCGGCGGTGCCGACGACCAGCGCCATCGCGGCCAGCAGAAGCAGCCGCCGGTCGGCGCTGAAATCGCGCAGCCGGTCGATGGCGCCGCCGGCCGGCTGTCGGGGGGCGCGCGGCGGGGTGTCGAGCGAGGGGGTGTTCTGCATGGCTGAGGGGACCTTGGCGATGGGATGGCGAGGCGACGCAATGGCGGGCGCCGCCCTTTATATCGTACTGCGATATATTTTTGAAAGGCGCCGCTCCCCGCCGCCAGGGAGGCTCGTGCGGTGACGGCGAAGCGCTCCGCGAAGCCCCAGCCCCACCTCGCCAAGGCGGAATACGAGCGCCTCGCCGAGTTCCGCTATCTCTTGCGCACCTTCCTCGCTTTCAGCGCCGGCGCCGCGGCGGCGGCGGGAGTGACGGTGCAGCAGCACCAGGCGCTGCTGGCGATCAAGGGCTTTGCCGGCCGGGACCATGTGACCACCGGCGAGCTTGCCGAGCGCCTCGGCATCCGCCCGCACAGCGCCGTCGGCCTGGTCGACCGGCTTGGTGCCAAAGGCCTCATCCGCCGCCGCACCGGGCCGAGGGATCGCCGGCAGGTGCTGATCGCGCTCACGCCCAAGGCGGAGCGCCTGCTGGCCGGGCTCTCCCGCGCGCATCGTGACGAGCTTGAGCGGCTGGCGCCGCCGCTGCGGCGCCTGCTGGTGCCGGCCGATCGGGGCTAGGCACCGCCCGCCCCATGCCCGCGAATGCGCTTGCGGGTTAAGCCGCTCTTTACGGTCCCGCCATGGACCGGGTCCAGCGCGGCCCGCAAGCTCGGCTTGCACCACGCCCATGACCGGCTGCAGGGGCTGCTGCGCGAGCGCGGCGTCGCCTATGATGAATTCATCCTCACGCTCTGGGCCGCGGTGCCGATACAGCGGCGGAGGGTCGGCGGTGGATAGACCAAGAGGGAGACGGAGATGCAGACGCGGCGGGCGTTGTTGGCCGGGGGCGGCGGCGTCGCGGCGCTCGCGCTGGGCGGTCTCCTCTATCGCGCCTGGGACCGCGGCGTGTGGTCGGGCGGCGAAGGCGCGGCTTATGCCCCCTGGAGCGGCTGGGCGGGCAGCGCCGCCGATGGCATCAAGCGGCCGCTGCGCGCCGCGATCCTGGCGGCCAATCCGCATGACACCCAGCCCTGGTTCTTCGCCATCGGCGAAAACGTCATCACCTTGTTCGCCGACCGCGCCCGCCATCTCGGCAGCTTCGATCCCTTCCGTCGCGAGATGCATCTCGGGCTTGGCGCCGCGGTCGAGAACCTCGTCCTGGCGGCGCGCGCCGACGGCTACGCCGCGAGACTCACGCCGGCCGACGGCGCGCTGTCGCTATCGCCGGCCGACACGCCGGTGCCCGTCGCCCGCATCGTGCTGCTGCCGATGCCGCCGCTGCGCGACGCGCTGTTCGATGCCATTTCCAACCGCCACACCAATCGCGGCCCCTATCGCGGCGACCAACCGGTTGCCGCGCAAACGCTCGCTCGCTTCGCCGATCTCGTCACCGACGACGCGGTGCGCGTGGTGTTTGTCGCGGACCCCCGGGCGCGCGGCGAACTCGGCGCGCTCATTGTGAGCGCGACCGAGCGCATCATCGGCGATCTCCAGATGTCGGCCGACAGCGCCCGCTGGTTCCGCACCGGCCGGCGCGACATCGCGGCGCATCGCGACGGCGTCACGGCCGACACCGCCGGCCTGTCGCCGGTGCTGGTCGCGGCCACCAAGCTGCTGCCCGATCTCGATGCGGCATCGGCCGACAAATACTGGCTCACCATGACCCGCGAAACGCAGGTTGCGACCGCGCCGGTCCTGGGCATGCTGCTGGTCCGCGACCGCCTCGACATGCGCTCGGCCATCGCCGCCGGGCGCGCCTGGCAAAGGCTGCATCTGGCGGCGACCGTCGCGGGCCTGGCGGCGCAGCCGCTCAACCAGCCGGTCGAATGTATCGACCGCGACGCGATGCTCGGCCGCACCGGCGATTTCGCTACGGCGCTTGCCGGTTTCGCCGCGGCGCCAGGCTGGGAGGCGACGTTCCTCTTCCGTCTCGGCGTCGCCGAGCGCGCCGCCGGGCCGAGCCCGCGGCGGGCGCTGGAGGAGGTGCTGCGGACCTAGGCGCTGCGCTCAGCGGCCGCCCGGCTTCTTGGAGCCGAAGCCCCGCAGCTGCGCCTGGCTCAATTCGCTGACGTCCAGTTCGCCGTCCTTGTTCTTGTCCAGCCGGGCGAACTCTGCCGCCATGAAGTTCATGAACTCCCGCTTGGAGACCTTGCCGTTCTGGTCCTTGTCCATCAGCAGCAGCAATTGCTTCGCCTGCGTCTCTCCGGCGGCGAGGTTCTGATCGCTATCCGCCGCGAGCGCGGTTCCGCCCAGAGCCGCGGCGGCAAAGCCCGCGGCGCCGGCCAAGGCGATGGTCGATTTCCAGGACATGATGCACCCTGATCGTATCGCTGGTTGAAGACGATCCGGACCGCCCGTGAAGCCCATCGTTGGGCAGCCCGGCGAACTACGAAAGCGTAAGCCGTGCCGCTTACGCCGCGCTGACAAGGAAGTGCGGCGCCGCGTTCAATGCCGCGGCATCGACCCGCCGCTGGCGCCGCCGCCAAGCTCCGCGGCCGCAAGTTCGCCGTCGCCGTCGCGCCGGCGCCCGGTCATCGCCGTGCCGCGCCAGGTGAAGTCGCTGCCGATCCAGGCCGCGACCCACAGCGCCGGCAGCGCCAGGTCGCGCAGCAGCATCGCAATCGGCAGGCGCGCCGACCCATGCCAGCCGGCGATGCGCGCCAGCGCGAGCTCGGCGCCGAGCCACAGCGCCAGCAGCGCGGCGACCGCCGGGACGGCGCCGATGCCGTATTGAGAGGCGGCGATGGCGGCGGCGAGTGCGGGAAAGGCGCAGCCGACGAGGAGCTCGGGCAGGAACATCGCCGGGAAGGTCATGCGCCTGAGCCGCGCCCAGCGCACTTGCCTGAGCCAGACCTCGCGCGCGGTGCGCCGGCCCAGCGGCTGCTCGAAGGGGCTGTCGACGAGCTGCACTTTGCGGCCCGCGGCGCGCACCAGCTTGGTTGCCGCCGCGTCTTCCGCAAGCTCGGCGCCGAGCGCGCGGATGCCGCCGCCGCGCTCGACGATGTCGCGCCGCCACAGCATGCTTTTGCCCTGGGCGAAGCCGAAGCCCAGCGTATCCGCCGCATACTCGAAGCGCGCCTCGTAGCTGTTGAGGAAGGCGCATTCGAGCTCCGCCCAGAAATTCCCCGGCCGCGAGCCGATCGGCACCGAGCAGACGAGGCCGGTATCGGCGCCCCACCGCGCCTGCAGCCGCTGCACATAGTCTTGCGGCATGAGGACGTTACTGTCGGCGAGGATGATCCAATCGTGCCGGGCCGCGTCCCAGCCCTTGACCAGATTGTTGAGCTTCGGGTTGGCGCTGGGGCGGTCGTCGCCGATCAGCAGGCGGGCAGCCACCGCGGGATGAGCCGCGATCAGCCGCTGCACCAGCGGGACGGCCGGGTCGTCGGCGCGGGCGGCGCAAAAGATCAGCTCGTGGCGGGGATAATCGAGGCGGAAGCTCGAGCCCAGCGTCTCCTCGGCGAAATTGTCGATGCCGCAGACCGGGCGGACCAGGCTGACCGGCGGCGCGTCCGGGGGATAGGCAAGCGGCCGGCGGCGCCGGCTGGCAGCGCCGCGCCGCGAGCGTGATGCTGAAAAGATGGGCGGCGATCGCCAGCAGGCAGAATCCCGCGGCGACGGCGGCGAGCGTGGGGTGAACCGGGCTGGGGAGCGGCATGATCTCGCTTAAGCGGCGGTGGAGCGCAGATGCGCCAGGAATTGCTGGGTGGCGTCGGCCCAGGAGAATTTCATCGCGTGGCCGCGGCAATCATCGGGCGCGATGCCGAGAGCGCGATCGATCGCCTCGTTCAGATCCTCGTTGAGCGCGCCGGCGCCGCTGTTGCCGACCACGTCGAGCGGCCCGGTCACCGGAAAAGCCGCGACCGGCAGGCCCGACGCCAGCGCCTCGAGCAGCACCAGCCCGAAAGTCTCCGACCGGCTCGGGAAGACGAAGACATCGGCCGCGGCATAGATTGCGGCGAGCGTCTCGTCGTCGACATAGCCGGTATAGCGCGCCTCGGGATAGCGCGCCTTGAGCTCGCGCAGCTTCGGCCCGGCGCCGACGACGTATTTCGTGCCGGTGACGCGCAGCTTCAGGAAATCGGTGATGTTCTTCTCCACGGCGACTCGGCCGGCATAGAGGTGGATCGGCCGCTTGCCGCTGAGGAACCCCTTCGGCCGCGGCCGGAAGAGCTCGCCATCGACGCCGCGCGACCAGTAGGAGAGGTGGGCGAAGCGCCGCGCGGCCAAGCGCTCCATCATCGTCGCCGTCGGTACCATCACCGCCTCCGACGGCGCATGGAACCGCCGGAGCCAGGCGTAGGAGAGGTCGAGGGTGCCCGGCAGGCGCGCCGCGACGTATTCGGGGAAAGCGGTATGATAGGCGGTGGTGAAGGGGATGGCGCGCCTCAGGCAATAGCGCCGTGCCGCGCTGCCGAGCGGCCCCTCGGTGACGATGTGGATGGCATCGGGCGCCGCCGCCTCGATGCGGCGCGCGACCTCGCGCCCGGGCAGGATCGCCAGCGGGATCTCGGGATATGTCGGGCAGGGGATGCAGCGGAAGCCCACCGGCGAGATCACCTGGATCTCATGGCCGAAGCGCTCGAGGTTGCGGATCGTCTCGGTGAGCGTCCGCACCACCCCGTTCACCTGCGGCGTCCAGGCGTCAGTGACGAACAGGATCTTCATCGCCGGCGCTGGCCGCTCAAGTCCTAGAGGCTCCTTCCGCCGGGTGCCACTTCCCGCGGTGCCTCATTGCTACAGCACAGCGATGACAGTTTTATGGCCGCGCGACGCGAAGCGTCGTCGCGAGCGGGCGGCAGCGGCCGCGCGACCCGAAGCGTCGCCGCGAGCGGGCGCCAGCGGTTGCCCTTGCAACCGCGGAAGCCCGCCCGGTGCAAGCCTTGCGCTGATCTCGCAACCGCCTGCGCCCCCACCCCCCTGGCACACCGCTTGCATCGCCACCACCAAGCCCTCACCCCGTCCGGAGGCCCCCATGCAGCAAATGCCGGAATTTCCGCGGTCGGATTTCTCGCGGGTCCCTTATGCGGTGTTTGTCGAGCCCGAGATTTATCAGGCGGAGCAGGAGCGGCTCTTCAAGGGCCCGCTCTGGTGCTATCTCGCGCTCGAAGCCGAGATTCCCGACCCCGGTGATTTCAAGACCACCTTCGCCGGCGACACGCCCGTGGTGGTGACGCGGGGCCCTGATGGCAGCCTCGCCGCTTTTATGAACCGCTGCGCCCATCGCGGCGCCATCGTGCGCCGCGAGCCCTTTGGCAACGCGACCGAGCATCGCTGCGTCTATCACCAATGGTGCTACGACACGACGGGCGCGGTGACCGCCGTTCCCTTCGTGCGCGGCATCAAGGGCAAGGGGGGATATCCCGCGGATTTCGACCCGAAGCAGCACGGGCTGCGGCGGCTGCGTGTCGAGTCCTATCGCGGCGTCGTCTTCGGCAGCGTCAGCGAGACGGCCGAGCCGCTGCCGGCATATCTCGGCGACACCCTCAAGCTCCAGTTCGATCGCCTGTTCGCGAAGCCGGTGAAGGTGCTGGGCTATATGCGGCAGATGATCAACGCCAATTGGAAGCTCTACTACGAGAACGTCAAGGACCCCTATCACGCGGGGCTGCTGCATCTCTTCCACGCCACCTTCGGCCTTTACCGGCCGACGCAGACCGGTGGGCTGATGATGGACAAGCACAAGGGCAGCTCCGTCCTCTTCAATATCGGCGGCAATTACGACCGTGGCGAAGCGGAGCGCCAGTACCGCGACAAGAAGAAATATGTCCCGGAATACGACCTCGCCGACAATTCGCTGCTGGCGAGCCGGCCCGATTTCCCCGACGGCGTCGCCAACATGATCATGACGGTGTTTCCGAGCCTCGTCGTGCAGCAGATCATGAACACCATGGCGACCCGCCAGATCCGCCCCAAGGGGCCGGACCGGTTCGAGCTCTACTGGACCTATTTCGGCTTTGCCGATGACGATGCGGAGATGCTCGATATCCGCCTGAAGCAGGCCAATCTCGTCGGTCCCTCCGGCTACATCTCGATGGAGGACAGCGAGGCGGCCGAACTGGTCCAGCGCGCCGTCACCCGGGACAAGGCGCAATGCTCGGTCATCGAGATGGGCGGCAGGGGCCCGATCGAGGATGTCGACTATCTGATCTCGGAAATCCCGATCCGCGGCTTCTGGCGCCGCTATGCCGAGCTGATGGAGATGCCGGTGGCGGAGGAGCCGCGATGATGACCCTGACCGACCGCGACCTTGGGCTTCATCACGCGGTGGAGCAACTCGAATACCGCTATGCGCGCGTGCTGGACGCGATCGAGCTCGAGGCCTGGGTGGACCTCTTCGCCGAGGAGTGCCGCTACAAGATCCTGCCGCGCGAGAACCACCAGCGCGGCTTGCCGCTCGGGCTGATCAGTTGCGACAGCAAGGGCATGCTGCGCGACCGCGTCCGCAGCCTGCGGGAAGCGAACATCTACAACATCCATCAGCCGCGGCGGATGATCGGCAATGTCGAGATCCTCGACGCGCGCGACGGGGTGCTGGAGGTGGTCGCGAACTATGCCGCCTATCAGACCGACGCCGAAGGCGTGACGCGCCTCTTCAGCGTCGGCCAGTATCGCGACACCATCGTGACCGAGGCCGGCGCGCTCAAATTCCGCGAGAAGCTGGTGCTGCTCGACACTTTCAGCGTCCCCAATCTGCTGGCGATACCGCTCTAGGCCGGCGCGACGCGCAGCGTCGTCGCCGGCGGGCGCCAGCGGTTGCTCCTGAGCCTGTCGAAGGATGCAACCGCGGAAGCCCGCCCGGACGCGCCCTTTCGGCTTCCGGGTGGTCCGGCCGGATGCTATCGTGTCCGTAGCGCGTGAAGATGTCCGTCTTTCATAGCACATCAAATGTCCGCTGCTGTGGTTGATGCGCCTGTGGGGTTGTGGGCAACGCTGCAGCGTTGTCCACAAATCCACAGGCGTGGCGCGCCGAGCGGAGTTAAGCGGCCCGAGGAGCATTGATCGGCTTTCCCTTGCGGTCGAAGCGAGCGAGAGAGGTCGGCCCGTCGAAGATGGCCAGCCGGCCGTCCGGGTATTGGTGAACCCGGACCGTGGCCTTCACATAGTGGTGGCGATGGGGCTGCGGCGGGATCTGCAAGGCGCGCCCGTACCATTGGACGCAGTTGTCGCGACCAACCTGGCGGTCCTCCTGGATGCACAGCACGTCCTCGAGCGGCCGGCCGGCGTAGGGGATGAAGGCGGAGCCCGTCTCGGCGGCCGGGACGGCAAAGCGGGCATTGTAGTCCGGCACGAAGCGCTCCCGGAGGTAGCGGTTGGCGGCCTCGATGGTGGTGATCCCCGCCAGGCGCAGCTCCGGCGGCAGGCGGCTCTGCAAGGTGCCGAAGACGCGCTCCATGCGGCCGCGCGCCTCGGGCGAGTAGGAGGGGATGTGGGTGATGCCGAGCTGCTGGAGGGCGCGTCCGACCTGGGTGAGCCTGGTCTTGTCGACCTTGCCGCCGGCCTTGGGCGTGTGGAAGTAGTGGCTGCCGCGGTCGGTGTAGAGGGCGCGAAACAGGCCCTTGTTCGCGATCGTCTCGCTCAGCCCCAAGAAGCTCGATGCCGTGCCCTCCTGCTCGACCACGATGACGGAATAGAGCTCGCTGGTGGCGTCTTCCATCGTGGCGACGACATCGACATCGCGGTCGAGCCCCGGTATCCAGCGGTGCGTCGAGCCGTCTTGGAACAGCAGCATGCCCGGCAGGGGACGGCGTTCGCGCCTCTTGCGATGCGGCCCACCGCGCTGGGTCTTGGCCATCAGACCCGCCGCCTGCAGCGCAAGCCGCGTCACGGTGTAGCCGAGCTTGTAGCCGTGCCGCTGCTCCAGCTGCTCGTGGAAATGCTTCACCGTGAAATCGCGATAGCGCTCCTGGTACAGCCGCTGCATGCGCGTCAGCTCCGCCGCTGGCGCCCGCCGCGGCGACGGCTTGCCCAGCCGCCGATCGCGTAGCCCATCCACCCCATCCTCCTCGTAACGCACGACCAGACGGCGAAAATGCCGGTCCGACATGCCCAGAAGCTCGCCTGCCTCCTCCGCCGTCAGGCGCCGTTTCCGATAGCGTTCCAGCGCCTCTTCGAATCGAACCACGAAAACCTCCCATAACACGCTTGCCCGCCGCATCGCCCCCTCCAGAACAGGAAGCGAACTTGGCGGACAACTCACGCGCTACGAAAGGCGGACAACTGACGTGTCACCGACACGGCCGGATGCTATCGTTGGCGCCATTGCCGAGCGCGTTTAAAAAGGGCGCGCGATCTCGCTCGAGGGGAGTCCGGTCCTGGGGAAGCACATGGTTCGCATCGCCGTCATCGCGGCGCTGACGCTGCTCGCGGCTTGCGCGAGCCAGCCCACCGAGCCCCGCACCTTCGTCGTCTTCTTCGAGACCGACAAGGCGAGCCTCACCCCCGACGCGCAGCGGCTGGTCGCCGAGATGGCGGCGGCGGCCCATGCGACGAACCCGTCCAAGATCATCGTCGAGGGCCGCGCCGATGGCAGCACGGCGCATGACGCGACGCTGGCGGACGAGCGCGCCAGCGCGGTGATTCACGGACTGGTCGATGCCGGCATCGACGGCAAGACCATCGACAAGCAGCCAAGCGCGCCGGCCAGCGGCACGACCGGCGTTGCGGCGCATCAGGTCATCGTGCGGTTCCTGCCCTGAGCCTGTAACGGGGCAGGAGGCCGATCACCCATGCGTATCCTGGCCATCTCCGGCAGCTTGCGCGCCGGGTCCTCGAATACCTCGGTCCTGCAGGCGGCGGCGCTGCTCGCGCCCGCCGGCAGCGACATCGTCCTCTACACCGGATTGGGCGAGCTGCCGCATTTCAACCCGGATCTGGACGCGCCGGAGCCGCCGGAGCCTGTCCAGGCGCTGCGCCAAGAGGTCGGCCGCTGCGATGGCCTGTTGATCTCGTCGCCCGAATACGCGCATGGCGTGGCGGGCTCGCTGAAGAATGCGTTGGATTGGCTGGTGAGCAGCCATGAGTTTCCGGGAAAGCCGGTTGCCCTTATCAATGCCTCGCAACGCTCGGTCCATGCCCAGGCTCAGCTGCGCGAGATCCTGACTACCATGTCCGCCCGCATGATCGACCGGGCGTCGATCACGCTGCCGCTGCTCGGCCGGAGCCTCGATGCTGCGGCAATAGCCTCCGATCCGGTTTTGGCTGTCGAGCTCCGAACCGCTGTCGAGGCCTTCGTGGAAGCGATCCGAAGCGGCTGACCCTAAGGCCTCCTCGGTACCCGCTGCGCCGGATCATAGAAGAATGTCTCCTCCGCGATGCGTTCGCCTTCCCAGCGCTGGTAGGCGATTTCTTCCATATGCGTGATCGTGCCGTCCAGCCATTCGAAGTAGAAGATCCAGCGGATGACGACCCGGTCGCCATTGACTAAGACCGGCCGCACGCAGGTCGAGGACAGCGTCTTCGCGCGGGCGAGAACTTTGCGTTCGTTCGCCACATGGGCATCGCGCCCGATGCGGGGCGGCGCCTGGTTCTCCTGCATGGACGAGGTTTCGGTATAGAATTCTTCCACCGCCTCGTCATGCGCGTTGGCTTCGACCCGCGCGATGAATCTCTCCAGCGTCTCGGATGTGGGCATCGGCGTCTCCGATCGATCGATTGCGCTCCTGGCCGATCCTAGCAGAGAGGGACGACGGCTCGCTGCCTCTCGAGCGTACGACGCGCACCCACCCCGCAATCCGCGCGCTTCTCCTCCACCCCCCGCATCTCCTACCTTCGCATTCCATCCCGGAGGCTCCCCATGAAAGCTGTCGCCTTCTTCCGCCCGCTGCCCATCGACCATCCCGAAAGCCTCGTCGACGTCACCATCGACAAGCCCGCGCCCGGCGGCCGCGATCTCCTGGTCAAGATCGCCGCGGTCTCGGTCAATCCCGTCGACACCAAGGTGCGCCGCCGCCCGACGACCGCGCCCGATCAGCCCAAGATCCTCGGCTGGGACGCCGCCGGCACGGTCGAGGCGACGGGTCCGGATTGCGTGCTGTTCAAGCCCGGCGACAAGGTCTGGTATGCCGGCAGCATCGCGCGGCCGGGCTCCAACGCCGAGTATCAGCTCGTCGACGAGCGCATCACCGGCCGCATGCCGAAGACCCTCTCCTTCGCCGAGGCCGCGGCGCTGCCGCTCACCACCATCACCGCCTGGGAGATGCTGTTCGACCGCTTCGCCATCCGCATCGGCAAGCCGGCCTCGGCCGGCGCCCTGCTGATCATCGGCGGCGCCGGCGGCGTCGGCTCGATCGCGCTGCAGCTCGCCCGCCGGCTGACCGGGCTCACCGTCATCGCCATCGCGTCGCGTCCGGAGACCCAGGCCTGGTGTCGCGCGCTCGGCGCGCATCAGGTGATCGACCACGCCCAGAGCCTCGCCGACCAGCTCGCGGCCCTCGGCCACAACAGCGTCGACTACCTCTTCTGCACCACCGCCACCGAGCAGCATCTGCCGGTGATCCCCGATCTGCTGGCGCCGCAAGGCAAGTTCGGCCTGATCGACGATCCCAAGGCGCTCGACGCGCTGCCCTTCAAGCGCAAGTCCCTGTCGATCCATTGGGAGGCCATGTTCGTCCGCTCGCTCTTCGGGACCCCCGACATGATCGCCCAGCACACTCTGCTGAACGAGGTGGCGGGCCTCGTCGAGGACGGGCTCATCCGCACCACGCTTAGCGAGACGCTGGGCCCGATCGACGCCGCCACGCTGAAGCGCGCTCACGCGCTGATCGAAAGCGGCCGCGCCAAGGGCAAGGTGGTGCTCGAAAGGTGAGCGGCGCGCTCGCCTAGCGTCCTTCCGCCGCGCCGCTGCCCATGGCGGGGAGTGCGGCGCCGTCGCGCGCCAGCCGCCGCGCCAGCGGCGTCAGCACCTGCGGCAGCAGATAGATCGGGAACTGGCAGAGCGCGAAATAGAGCCAGACGCGATCGGGCAGGTGGCCGGCGGTCACCGCCAGCATCAACCCCATATTGCGTTGCGACGCCATCAGCCCCAGCGCGAAGCCGCGCGCCGCGCCGGCCCGCGCGAAGGCGAGTGCGGTCAGCGCGAGGACCGCCAACACCGTGGCGAAGGCGAGCGCGGCGAGCCCCAGCATCAGCAGCGGCCGGGCATAGGCCTCGGCCGCGACGTTCTCCATGACGGCGCCGACGAAGACGAAGAGGATGAGCACGTTGACGCCGTCGATCTGCAGCCTTGCGCCGCTCGATGAATGCGCCGGCCCATCACGCGGCGGAGCAGTAGGGCGACAAGGGCGGAGCCGGCGAGGATCGCCAGCAGCTTCAGCCCGAGCGCCGGCGGCGACAAGGTCAGCGCCGATCCGATGAAAAGGCGCGCGAAGAGCGGCGCGGTCAGCGGCGTCAGCGCCGTGCTGGCGATGAGTGTCAGCAGCACCAGCATGGCGTCGAGCCCCATCAGCGCGGCAAAGGCCGGCGCCGCCATCATCGGCGAGGCCACCGCCTGCAGCATCAGCGCGAGGAAGAGGTCGGGCGCGCTGCGGTCGAGCCCGATCAGCAGGCAGCCGGCGCCGAACGCCGCGGGGACGGCGAGCATCGTCCAGGCCGTGGCGGCGAGCACCAGCCCCGGCCGCTCCAGATGCCGGCGCAGCACCGCCGGCTCGACGCGCAGGAAGGCGATGCACAGCAGGACGAAGATCGCCTCGGTAACGAACGGCTTGAGCAGCGCGTCGACCGGCGGCACGGCGATGCCGATGAACACCAGCGCCGCCACCGCGCGCGTGCCCTGCCGCCCGAGCCAGCCCAGCGCCGCGGCGGGAAGATCAAGCACCGTCATCTCAGTGATCTCGGAGCGCCGACTGGCGCGCTCGCGCAACTCGTCTCCTCTCCGCCCCTTGGGGCGGAGAGGCCGGGCGAGGTGGGGGAGCGTCGAGGTCCCGGCGGCTCGTCTCCAGTGAGAAGCTTTCGACATCCATGGCGTCGCAGTGCCCGCGCCGCGCGATTTCGTTCTCCCTCCCGCGAGCATCGCCGGCCCCACCTCTCCCGACCTCTCCGCCCCAGCGGGGCGGAGGGCGCAGATATCGCATACGGCACGCTCGGCGCACCTCCGGCCGCGCTTGCGCGGGTGGCGCGCGGATGGGATGCGATGTCTCGAAACCCTCCCTTATGCCGCCTCTTCGAGCGACTGCCGGGCCGCGGCCGAGGCGCGGCGCGCGGCGTCGGCGAGCTCGCCGGCGAGGCGCTCGGCCGCCGGCCTGTCGCCGGCACGGCAGGCGATCTCCAAGGCGCCGGCGAGATCTGAGGCATGCCGGGCGCCCATGTTTCCGGCCATCCCCGCCATCATATGGGCGGCCTTCTGCAGGGCCGCGAAATCGCTCTGGCCGGAGAGATTGCTGATGCGCTGGGCGAGCTTCTCCGCCTGGTCGGCGAACATGCTCATCATCTCGCGGAAGCTGATGGCGGTGAGCGCCGCCTTGAGCTCGCGCAGCTGGTTCTCATCGAATTCCGCGGCAAGCGCCTCGTTCACCGGCGGGGCCGGCCCTGCGTCCGTGGGCGGTGACGGGCGGCAGCATCGGCTCGGCGCAGCATCGGTGACAGCGCGGCGAGCTTGGCGAACAGCAGCCGCGGGTTCAGCGGCTTTGACAGGTAATCGGTCATGCCGGCGGCAAGATATTCCGCCTTGGACTCCGACATGGCGTGGGCGGTCAGCGCGATGATCGGCACCTCGCGCTTGGCGCCGGGCAAGGACCGGATCCGCCGCGTCGCCTCGACGCCGTCGAGCACCGGCATCTGCACGTCCATCAGCACGACGTCGTACTGCTGCTGCTCGCCACCGCCGTCGACCGCTTCGGCGCCGTTCTCGACGATGTCGATCCGATGGCCGGCGCGGTGCAGCAGGGTCAGCATGAGCTGCTGGTTGATCTTGTTGTCCTCGGCCAGGAGGATGCGCAGCGCGCGCGCCGGCGCCGGGCCGGCATCGGCCGAGGCCGCGGCAGGGGAGGCGGGCGGCGCGCTATGCGCGCCGAACAGCCGCGCGAAGACGTCGAGCAGCGATTGCTCGCGGACCGGCTTGGTGAGAATGGCGTCGATGCGCTGGTCGATGTCGTGCGACAGCTCGCGTGCGCCCATCGAGGACGTCATCGCGATCCGGACCTCGTCGATGAGCGGCGTGGCGCGAATGGCCCGGATCAGGGCATCGCCGCCATCGCCGGCCTTCTGGTCGATGAAGACGGCATCGTAGGGCTGGCCGGCGCGCCAGGCATCTTCGAGCGTGGCGATCGCGCGGCTGCCATCGCCGAGGGCGGTCGGCACGATCCCGAGATTCTCCAGATGGCGGCCGAGCACACGGCGGTTCATCTCGACATCATCGACGATGAGCGCGCGAAGCCCCCTGAGCTTGTCGGGCAGCAGGCGGCGCGCGACCGTCGGGCTGGTCGCCTCCTGCAGCGGCACCTCGAACCAGAAGCAGGTGCCGGCGCTCGGGCGCGCTTTCGACGCCGATCTGCCCGCCCATCAGCTCCACCAGCTGCTTGCTGATGGCAAGGCCGAGCCCGGTGCCGCCGAAGCGGCGCGTGAAGGACGTGTCGGCCTGCGAGAATTTGACGAAGAGCCGCTGCTTCAGCTCCTCGGTCACGCCGATGCCGGTATCGCTGATCTCGAAGCGCACGCGCCGCTCGCGCTTCGACGCGCGCGGCAGCATCTTGACCTCGACCAGCACGCCGCCCTTCTCGGTGAACTTGATGGCGTTGCTGACCAGGTTCAGCAGCACCTGCCGGATCCGCGTCGGATCGCCCCGCACGCCGGAGCGCGCCACGGGATCGATGAAGAAGGCGAGGTCGATGGCTTTCTCGTGCGCCTTCGGTCCGAACAGGCTGACCGCCGTCTCCACCAGATCGACCAGGTCGAAATCGATCGTCTCGATCTCGATCTTGCCGGCCTCGAGCTTCGATATGTCGAGGATGTCGTTGAGCACCGCCAGCAGCGCCTCCGCGCTGTCGCGCACGGCGACGGCGCAGTCGCGCTGCTCCGGGGTGAGCGCGGTGTCGAGCAGCAGGCTGTTCATGCCGAGCACGCCGTTCATCGGCGTGCGGATCTCGTGCGACATGTTGGCGAGGAACTCGGATTTCGCGCGATTGGCCGCTTCAGCGGCCCTGGTCGTCCGCCGCAGCCGCGTCGCCAGGAATTCGAAGTGCAGCAGATAGGCCACCACCAGGCCGGTGCCGGTGAGCCCGATCACCAGCGTCGTGAGCGCCCGCCAGCTCGTCGCCCCCTTGGGCAGCGGGCGCGCCGGCGCATAGACGACGCCCCATTGCTGGTCGGCCACCCGCAGCGTGCCCGCCCAATGGCTCCGGGCGAGCAGCGCCGCCTCGCTCGGCGCCGGCGCCGCACTCGCGCCTGGCTGCCCCGCATGCCAGTAGATCAGCCGGTTGCCAGAGGGTTTGCTCGGATCGAAGAAATACATATCGATGCCGCTCGGCCGCGTCTTCGCCGTCAGGATGTTCTCGATCATCGGGGCGGTGGCGAACACGCCATAGACGAAGCCCTTGACGCGTCGCGGCTCGGCTTTCGTAAAGACCGGGATGAAGCTCATGAAGCCATCCGGCTCCTGCCGGGTGATCAGGCTGATCGGCGGGGTCGCGGCTGGCTGCCCGGTGGCGCGCGCGCGCTCCATCGCGGCGTTGCGCACCGGCTCCGAGGCGATGTTGAAGCCCATGACCTGGGCGCTGATCGCCGCGGGATCGGGATAGAGGATCGGGACATACTCGCTCTCGCTGCGCTCGCCGGCGGGCACGCGGTTGCCGTCGGCATCGCGTTCCCAGATCGCGAAGCCCGGGGCGCCGCCGGCGGCGGCCGCGCGCTCGAAGCCGGCGCGGTCGCCGCCGGCAATGACCGGCGCCCAGCCGGTGTTGCGCAACCCCACCAGCCGCTCGCGCAGGCTCTTGGCGAAGGTCTGATATTGCACCCGGCCGACCGGCCGGTTCGGCGGCATCGAAGAAGGCGCGAACGTATAGAGCAGGTCGGTCGCGTTGCCGAGATCGGCCTCGAGCGCGCGGTGAATGGTCGCGGCGCGGGTCGTGAAGCCCAGTTCGGCAAGATTGTCCTCGGAACTGGCGATCGTGAGAAAGGCCACGATCGATCCCAGGAGCCCCAGGAGCGCCACCAGCAGCGCGGCGCGATGGCGGACGGCAAAGAAGGTTTTCAGGGCATTGCCGATATCCTGGGTCCGCACGGCGCTGCCTCACCTCTAGCTTTCGCACTCTGCCGGCCTGGCGCGCTTTCGGCCGGGCGCGCGACTGGCCGTCGCAAGCGGTTCTGCGGCCATGATCGACACTAGACGTAAATGGTTTCCCGCCGGTTAAGGGCGGCGCTTTGCGTGCCCGCTCACCGCCCCAGGATCGACCCCGTCACCGCGCGGGGATCGCGCCGCGGCCATTTGCCGAGATCGGCGGCGTGGAAGAGGTCTTCGAGATGCCGGTTGAAGAGGTCCGGCTCCTCGAGGTTGATGGCGTGGCCGGCATTCCCCATCACCACCAGCGCCGCGCTCGGGATCACCTGCTTCATCAGGATGCCGGGCTCGAGGCAGGGCCAGTCCTCGTCGCCGGTCATGATCAGGGTCGGCGCGGTGATCGCCGCCATCGCGTCGACGAGGTCATAGAGCGAGGGCCGTTGCTTCTGCACGCCGCGCTGGGTCAGCGCCGCGCCGGCGCTCGAATGCTCCTGGAGCTGCTGCCCTGAATTCGCGCCAGCCGCGCGGGTCCTTGTTCTGGAACTGCACCCGCGTCGGGCCCTCGGCATAGATCGCCCCGGCCTCCTTCATGCCCAGGCTCTCGAAGCGCTGCGCCCAGGCTTCGGATTCCGCCTGAAACTTCTCCTGCTGCGCCGGCTCCGCGCCATAGCCGCAGCCCGCCACCACCAGCGAGCGCGCGCGCTCGGGATAGGTGAAGCCGAAATGCAGCACGGCAAAGCCGCCCATCGAGAGCCCCACGACATGCGCCGTGTCGATGCCGAGCGCGTCCATCACCGCGCGGATGTCGTCGCGCGCCCGCGCCTGCGAATAGCGCTCGGGCTCGAGCGGCACGTCGGAGGGCGGGTAGCCCCGGGCATTGAAGGCGATGCAGTGGTAGCGCCGCGCGAAATGGCGCAGCTGCGGCTCGAAGGCGCGGCTGTCGCCGGCGAATTCGTGGACGAACACGATGGGGATGCCGGTCCCCGCCTCCTCGTAATGGAGCCTGATCCCGTCATCGGCAGTGAGCAGCGGCATGGTGCGTCCTCCCGCCTCAGCGTGGAAGCAGCCGCGCGGCAGGTCAACGCACCTGGCGTGCGGGGTGCAGATGCGCATTCAACATGGCAAAAAATGATGCACCCGGATAAAATCAATCGTAATTTGCGATAGGTGAGCCCATGGATGCGGCGGATCTTCGCGTCTTCGAGGCGGTGGCGCGGCTGGGCGGGATGAACCGCGCCGCCGGCGAGCTCAATACCGTGCAGTCGAACGTCACCCAGCGCATCCGCCAGCTCGAGGCCGAGCTTGCGGCGCCGCTCTTCCAGCGCCATGCCCGGGGCGTCGCGCTGACCCCGGCCGGCCGCCGCCTGCTGCCTTACGCGACGCGCGTGGCGCAGCTTCTCGCCGAGGCGCGCCGCGCGGTGGCCGATGACGGCGCGCCCAAGGGCCCGCTCATCCTCGGCTCGCTCGAGACCACCGCGGCGCTGCGGCTCGCCCCGGTGCTCGCCGCCTATGCCGCGTCATATCCCGAGGTCGATCTCGCGCTCATGACCGGCACGTCGGCGGAACTGGTCGAGCTGGTGTTGGACCATCGCGTCGAAGGCGCCTTCGTCTGCGGCCCGGTGCAGCATCCCGAGCTCGCCGAGGAGGTGATTTTCCGCGAGGAGCTGGTGCTGGTGACGCAGCGCTCGCCGCTCGGGCTCGAGGCGCTGCTCGCGGCGCGCGATCTCAAGCTCGTGGTGCTGCGCGCCGGCTGCTCCTACCGCCAGCGGCTCGAGGAGATCCTGGCGCGGCGCGGCGTGGTCGGGCTGCGCCGGCTCGAATTCGGCACCATCGACGGCATTCTCGGCTGCGCCGCCGCCGGGCTCGGCGTCACGCTGCTGCCGCGCAGCATCGTCACCGGCGCCTGGCGCGAGGGACGCGTCAGCCTCCACGCGCTGCCGCCCGAGGAGGCAGAGGTCGAGACGCTGTTCATCCGCCGCACCGATGCCTTCGCCTCGAGCGCGCTTGACGCTTTTCTCGCCCAGGCCCGGCCGGCGGCGGCCGCCGCCGACGCCGCCGATTAGTAGGCGGCGACAGGGACATAAGGCAGTGTCCTGGGGTTCTACTGGAACGGCAGATATCGTTTCTAGAGATAGACTCTGATCAGATAAAACCGTTTTTCGCGATTTCGCTGCCGCTCTAGTCTCCGCAGCATGACGGAGCGGCTGCAATCCATCGCGGCGGTCGAGAGCGGTGGCGCGATCTGGCACGCCACGCTGGCCGGGCTGTGCGCCAGCCTGATCGGCATCGGCCTCGCCCGTTTCGCCTATACGCCGCTCATCCCGTCGCTGATTGCCGCGCATTGGTTCCTGCCCGCCGCGGCGGCCTATCTCGGTGCCGCCAATCTGGCGGGCTATCTCGCGGGCGCCGTGCTGGCGCGGCCGCTCGCGGCGCGATGGTCTGCCGCCTTCGTGCTGCGCGCCGCCATGCTGGTCGCGACGGCGGCGTTCTTCGCCTGCGCCAGCCCGCTCGGCTTCCTGTGGTATTTCCTCTGGCGCTTTGCCGCGGGGGTCGCGGGCGGTGCACTCATGGTGCTGGCGGCGCCCACGGTGCTGCCGCATGTACCGGCGGCGCGGCGCGGCCTCGTCGGCGGCGCCATCTTCACAGGCGTCGGTCTCGGCATCGCCGCCTCGGGCACGCTGGTGCCGTTGCTGCTGCGCCATGGGCTGGTCGCCACCTGGTGCGGCCTCGGCGCCGTCGCCGCGGCGCTGAGCGCGCTGGCCTGGAACGGCTGGCCGGCCGAGGCCGCGTCCCCCCGGCGGGCGCCCCGCGCCCGCGCGCCCGCGCGCCCGGCGCTCTTCGCGCTCTATGCCGAATATGCGCTCGTCGCCATCGGCCTCGTGCCGCATATGGTGTTCCTGGTCGACTTCATCGCGCGCGGGCTCGGCCGGGGCGTCGCGACCGGCGCGTGGTACTGGGTGCTGTTCGGCCTCGGCGCCGTGGCGGGGCCGGGCCTGGCCGGGCATGCCGCCGACCGTCTCGGCTTCGGCCGGACCCTGCGCCTTGCCCTGGTGGTCGAGGCGGTCGCGGTCGGCCTGGTCGCGGTGACGACCAGCGCCGCCGCCTTGAGTGCTTCGAGCGTGCTCGCCGGCGCCGCCGTGCCGGGTATCGTTGTGCTCGTTCTCGGCCGCGCGCATCAGCTCGTCGGCGCCGATGCCGAGGCGCACAAATCCGCCTGGAGCCTCGCCACCGCCGCCTTCGCCCTGGGTCAGGCCGCGGCGGCCTACGGCTTCTCTTATCTCTACGCCGCCGGTCACGGCTACGCGCTGCTCTTCGCGCTCGCCGCCGCGGCGCCAGGCCTGGCGCTGCTGCTCGATCTCGCGCCCTGGGCCGAGCGGCCGGCGCCGGCGGCTGCCGGCGCCGCCGATTAGGGCGAAGCCACAGGGATATAAGGCATTATCCTGCAGTTCTGGTGCAACAATAGATATCTCGCCTGAAGATAGGTCCGATCACATAAACCCATTTTCCGCGATCGGGGGGCCGTCCTAGGCTTATCGGCGTGAGGTGACCCATGCCGCTCCGCACCGCGCTGACCGATCGTCTCGGCCTTGCCCATCCCATCATCCAGGCGCCGCTGGCCGGCGGCGGCGACACGCCGGAGCTGGTTGCCGCCGTGTCGGAAGCCGGCGGCCTCGGCTCGATCGGCGCGGCATATCTCAGTCCGGCGCAGATCGTCGAGACCGCTGAAGCGGTGCGCTCCCGCACCAAGCGGCCCTTCGCCATCAACCTCTTCGCGCCGCTGCGCGGCGCCCCGCCCGGCGATGGCGCCCGCGCGGTCGCCCGCGTCGCGCCGTTCTTCGCCGAGCTGAGCCTCCCCGCGCCGGCGGTACCGGCCCCTGCCGCGAGCGTCTTTCCCGCGCAGCTCGCCGCCGCGATCGAGAGCGGCGCCGCGGTCTTCAGCTTCACTTTCGGCCTGTTGCCCGCCGAGGCCATCGCCGTCCTTCGGCACCGCGGCATGCTGCTGGCGGGCACGGCGACCACCGTCGAGGAGGCGCTGGGGCTGGAGCGGGCGGGGTCGATGCGGTGGTGACGCAAGGCAGCGAGGCCGGCGGTCATCGCGGCAGCTTCGCCGCCGCTTTCGAGGCCTCGATGATCGGCACCATGGCGCTGGTGCCGCAGGTGGTCGATGCGGTGCGCATACCGGTGATCGCCTCGGGCGGCATCATGGATGGCCGCGGGCTTGCCGCGGCGCTGGCGCTCGGCGCCGGCGCCGCGCAGCTCGGCACCGCTTTCCTCACCTGCGACGAGGCGGGCGTGCCCGAAGCCTATAAGGCGGCGATCCTGGCGCGCGCGAGCGCAGGAGACGCGGCTGACCCGCGCCTTTTCCGGCCGGCCGGCGCGCGGCATCGTCAACCGCTTCATGGCCGAGATCGATCGCGATCCCGACGCGATCCTGCCTTTCCCGCAGCAGAACGCACTGACGCGCCCGTTGCGCAGCGCGGCGGCCGTTCAAGGCAAGACGGAATATCTGTCGCTCTGGGCAGGGCAAGGCCTGCGCCTTGCGCGCCGCCAGACAGCCGCGGCACTGGTGGCGCGCCTGGCGGAGGAGGCGGAAACCGCGCTGCGGCGGCTCGTTTCGCTAATCCGCGCTCAGCTCCGGCATCACCGCGCGCGCGAAGAGCTCGACCGAGCGCCGCGCTTCCGGCAGCGTCATGTCGCCGAAGGCAAAGCGGCAGACGAGGTAGTTGACCCCGGACTCGCGGAGCTGCCGCTGCAGCGTGTCGCGCACCAGGCCGGGGGTGCCGGCGATGCCGAAGCCGCGCTGCTGCGCCTCGTCGAAATTGTCGGGATAGAAGGCGTTCATCGGCTGCGTGCCATGCTTCTCCCAGAGCGTGAAGAAGCTCTGATGCCAGCGCTTATGCGCGCGCCGCGCGATATCGAGCGCCTCGCGCTCGGTCTCGGCCACCACCACCGTGCGCGTCATGCCCATGAGCGGCAAATCGTCCGGGCGCTCTCCCGCCTCGGCCCAGGCCTGGCGATAGCCGTCGGTGACCTGGCGCACTAGCGCCGGCGGGCCGTTGCACACGATGTTGACCTTGTTGGCGACCACCCAGGGCAGCCCGTCGGGCCTGGCGAGGCCGTACCACAGCGGCGGATGCGGCCGCTGCACCGGCCGCATCTCCATCGGCACGTCGCGGAAGCGGAAGAACGCGCCCTCGAAATTGAGCGTCTCGGAGGTCAGGCCTTTGCGGATCACCGCCAGCGCCTCGACATAGATCGCCTGCGCCTTGGCGGGATCGACGCCGTAATAGCTGACCTCATGGGGCGAGATGCCGCGGCCGACGCCGAGCTCGAGGCGCCCGCCGCTCATCTGGTCGAGCATGCAGACTTCCTCGATGACGCGCAGCGGATGGTGGAGCGCCAGCGTGTAGACCAGCGGGCCGAAGCGCAGCCGGCGCGTGCGCTGCGCCACGGCGGCGAGGAACACGCTGGGCGACGGCGCCATGCCGAGCGGCGTCGCGTGATGCTCGGCCAGATGGTAGCTGCGGATGCCGAGCCGGTCGTAGGTCTCGATCAGCCGCAGCCGGCTCTCGTAGAGCTCGCCCAGCGTCTCGTCGCCGCGGTCGACATGATCGAAGACGCCGATGTCGATCATCGCAATTCCTCCCGCGACGAGCCTAGCCGGCAGCGGCGGCCGGGGCCACTCAAAAGGCGCGCGGCGCGTGCAGGCGCCGCGGGCGCCTGCTAGGAACTCGCCGCCTGCGCCTTTCTCGGATGCTCGCCACCGTGCCCGACAACCCCGTCTTGCTCGCGCTCGCTTCCTCGCTGTGCTTCGGCCTGGGGCTGGTGCTGACGCAGTTCGGCTTGCGCCACGCGCCGCCGGCGCGAGGCGTGCTGGTGAGCGTGCCAAGTTCGACCCTGCTGCTGTGGCTGCTGGCGCCGCTGCTGCTCGACCTGCACGGCTTCGCGCTCCGCGGCGCCATCGTCTTCGCCCTGGTCGGGCTGCTGTTTCCCGCCTCGGTGACCTTGCTCACCTTCGAGGCAAACCGGCGCATGGGGCCGAACGTGGCCGGCGCCTTGGGCAATCTCGCGCCGCTCTTCGCGCTGCTGCTGGCGGCGATCCTGTTCGGCGAGGTGCCGGGCCTGGCGCAGGCGACCGGCATCGCCGCGATCCTGCTCGGCGTCGCCGGGCTGACACTCGACCGGCACTGGCTCGACCAGTCCTGGCCGTGGTGGGCGGCGCTGCTGCCGCTGGCCGCCGCCGCGATCCGCGGCCTCATCCAGCCGGTCACCAAGCTCGGCCTCTCCTACTTGGCCGAGCGCGTTTGCGGCCGTGCTCATCGGCTACAGCGTCTCGAGCCTGATCCTTGCCTTGTCCTTCTTGCAGCGTCGCGCCAACCTGCCGCCGTGCCCGGGCGCCGCCGGCGTCGCGTGGTTTGCCGCCGTGGGAATTGCCAATGCCACGGCGGTGATGCTGCTCTACGCCGCTCTGGCGCTGGGCTCGGTGACGCTGGTGTCGCCGCTGGTGGCGACATACCCGCTGGCGACCTTGGCGCTGACGGCGCTGCTGCTGCGGCCGGCGCGGATCGATGCTCGGCTTGCGCTCGGCGTGCTGCTCACCGTGGCCGGCGTGATGGTGCTGATCGCTAGCCCGTATTTCTCACACGGGCACGTGCTGCGTTGCACAGTGTTGGCACGCTGTTAGGAGCCAGGGCGCTGGCGATGCAGCGCATCGTCAAGCCCGCAGCGACGCGGCAGCGCGCCAACAGTGTGCAACCCGGAGGGACGGCGCTCTTTGGCGCCAGGGGGCGTCGCCGGGACGCTCACGATGCGCTGCATCGCCGCGCGTCCCGGCTCCTGCCCTGGCGCCAAAGATCGCCGTCGCAGCTCATGCCCGTGTGAGAAATACGGGCTGGCCGCTGAGCCGCCGCGCGTCGGCGGGCGGACTCGCGGCCTTCATCTCCATCCGCTATCCTGGCCGATGGGGAGGAACCGCATGACCATCGGGTACAGAACGCTAGGTCACGGGCCGCATAGAGTGCTGGCGCTGCATGGCTGGTTCGGCGACGAGACCTGCTTCGATCCCATGCGCGATGCGCTGAGCCTCGACGAATTCACCTATGCCTTCATGGCCTATCGCGGCTATGGCGTGTCGCGCCAGCAGCGCGGCGAATACACCATGAAGGAGATCTCCGCCGACGCGCTGGCGCTCGCCGACGCGCTGGAATGGGAGAGCTTCAGCCTGATCGGCCATTCCATGGGCGGCATGGCGGTGCAGCGCGTGCTGGCGGACGCGCCCAAGCGCGTCGACAAGATCGTCGCCGTGACGCCGGTGCCGGCCTCGGGCATGCCGTTCGATGCCGAGAGCTGGATGCTGTTCGAGGGCGCGGCGCGGAGCCTCGACCACCGCCGCGGCATCATCGACTTCTCCACCGGCGGCCGGCTGTCCAAGGCCTGGATCGACCGCATCGCGCGCTACTCCGCCGAGACCGCCACCGTCGAATCCTTTGCCGCATATCTGCAGGCCTGGGCCAAGACCGATTTCCACGCCGAGATCGTCGGCAATCCCGTGCCGATCAAGATCATCGTCGGCGCCCATGACCAGGCGCTGACCGAAGAGGCGATGAAGGCGACATATCTCGCCTGGTATCCGCGCGCCGAGCTTGAGGTGATGGCCAATGCCGGCCACTACCCCATGAGCGAGACGCCGGTGGCGCTCGCCACCAGCATCGAGGCGTTCCTGCGCCGCGACGCCAAGAAGTCCTAGAGAAGGGAGAGCACACGACCATGCTGATGACGCTGCCGGGCCGCCATATCTATTACGACCTCGCGGGGCCGGAGACCGGCCAGACCGTCTGCTTCACCCATTCGCTCGCGTCCGATGGCGGCATGTGGGCGGAGCAGCTGCCGCCGCTGCTCGTCGCCGGATATCGCGTGCTGCGGCTCGACATGCGCGGCCATGGCGGCAGCGACCCGGTGAAGGGCGACTACACCATGGCGCAGCTTGCCGATGACGTCGCCGCCGTGCTCGATTTCCTCGGCATCGCCAAGGTGCAGTATATCGGCCTCTCCATCGGCGGCATGCTCGGCCAGGCCTTCGCCATCGCCCACGGGCAGCGCCTCCTCTCGGCGATGCTGTGCGATACCGCGCCGCAGACCATGCCCGGCGCCAAGGAAGGCTGGGCGCCGCGCATCGCTGCGGTGACCAAGGCGAATTCGGTGGCGGCGATCGCCGACGGCACCATGGAGCGCTGGTTCACCGACGGCTTCAAGCCGCGCCATCCCGGCCGCTGGAAGCAGCTCCACGCGTCGATCGGCGGCACCAGCATCGAAGGCTATCTCGGCTGCGCCGCGGCGATCCTCGATTTCGATTTCACGCCGAAGCTGCCGGCGGTGAAGCTGCCGACGCTGGTGGTGTGCGGCGCCGATGACATCAGCACGACGCCGGACGGCAACAAGAAGATCGCCGCGCTGATCCCTGGCGCGCGCTACGAGGAGATCGCCGTCGCGCGGCATTTCCCCAATGTCGAGCAGACCGAGACCTTCAACCGCCTGATGATGGGCTGGCTTTCCAGCCATCGCTGAGAGGAGGCGCGCATCATGGGCTTCCTGATGGGGGTCGTCGCCTTCATTCTCGGCAGCGCGCTGGTCGCGGTCTGCCTCGTGGCGATCCCCGGCCCCGATGGCGAGAAGCCAGCGCCGCCCGCGCACGGGCATGGCGGGCATTGAGGCCTATGTGGCTTCGCTCATCGCGGCTTTTCGCGCGAAGCTGCGCCTCGGTGACGATGAAATCGAGCGCGACGTCATGCGGCTGGGGAAAGATCGTCGCCAGCAGCGTCGCCTCGAGCCCGACCCCGAGCGTCGTCGGCAGCGGCGATGCCGCATGCCAGCGTCCGGTCGAAATATCCCCCGCCATAGCCCAGCCGGTAATTCGCGGCATCGAATCCCACCAGCGGCACGATCAGGATCTCGGGCCGCACGATCTCGCGCGCCTTGGGCGCGGGGATGTCATGCGGCCCGGGCTCCATCTCGGCGTCCTTGCGCCAGCGCCGGTATTCGAGCGGGCCCTGTCGGTCCACCACTGCCGGCAGCGCGAGGATGCGGCCCTGCGGCGATGAGGCGCAGGGCCAGCGGCAGCGGGTCGAATTCGGCCTTGACCGGCCAATAGGCGCCGACGCTCTGGCCCGGCAGCGAGCGCAGCAGCGCCTCGAGCCGGTGCTCGATCGCCGCGTCCTGCTGCCGGCGCTGCTCCGGCGCGACGGCGAGGCGGAGCGCCATCAGCCGCTGGCGCTCGCCGCGCCGCCAGATCCCGATCTCCCGCTCGCCGCTCATGCCGGGCAGTATAGCGTCAGACCGCAGCGGCGCCGTAATAGAGCATCACCGTATGCTGGGCCTCGGCGAAGAACAGCCAGCGCTCCACCAGCACGCCGGCCGTGCCCGAGAGCGCCGCCAGCAGCGCCGCCGGCGGCGCGATCGCGCTGGCGAGCGCCGCGGCGGCGATCAGCAGGAAGGGGAGGGCGAATCCCGCGGCGAGCGCGATGCGGCGCAGCTTGGCCGCATGCTTGCGCGCGATGCGGAAGCCCATCTCCTTGAGCAGGTAGTTGTCCTGGCTGTGCGGCGCCTCGAAGAGCCGCACCGCGCCGCCGCCCGCGAGCCCCGTCGCGGCCGCGGCGGTGAGCGTCGCCGGCGCGCGATCGATCGCATGCCAATAGGCGAGCTTCAGCGCCGCGGCGATGAGGATGGCGGCGAACGCGATCGCCAGCGAGAGCAGGACGCATCGGCCCCACAGCGCCGCCAGCGCCGCGAACCACAAGGCCCCGGTCATCAGCGCCAGCGCCAGGTAGTTCGGCAGCACCAGCCCGTGATGCCATTGGCGGATGGGCTTCAGCGAGCGATAGATCATCGCCGTGCATGCCACCGTGACCACCGCCAGGATGACGGTGAGGAGACCGAGCGGCAGCATCAGCGAGGGCGCGCGCCAGTCCTGCAGCAACGCGAGGCCGAGGAACCCCGCCGGCACCAGGCTCGCCAGTGCCGCCACGCCTTCGCGCGAGAGCCAGGAGCTCCGCCATTGCGACAGCGCGCGCCAGGCGCGCTCGGGCCGGCCGAGATGTCCGGTGGACGCGACGAGGCCGGTGCCGATCGCGGCCACCGCCAGCAGCAGCGCGGTGATGCCGAACCAGCGATCCCCCGGCAGCATCCCCGCCGCGGCGAAGGCGCCGACCAGCGCCAGCATTCCGTAGCCGGCGCCGGACGAGACCGTGAAGAGGATGATGGAAAGTGCGGGATGCACGGATGCTCTCTCGCGCGTTGCCTAGCGCGAGAGCAGTTGGTCGACCCAGCGCAGCAGCCGCCCCGCCGTCGCTTGCGGCGCCGGCTCCGCCCGGCAGGCGCCCGCCGCAGGCGGCTGCTGCGATACCTGCCGCGGGCGCGGCGGCAGGTATTTGTTGACCGGGCGATAGCCCAGCTCCGGCAGCAGATCGACGCCGCCGCGCTCGGCGACGAGGCGGGAGACCGCGGAACTCGGGATCGCCGAGATCGCCGAAATGCCGCGCCGAGACCGGGCAGGTGCTGACGCAGGCCGGCACGCGATCGGCGGGATCGAAGGTCTCGTTGTAGATGCGGTCGACGCAGAGCGTGCATTTGCGCATGACGCCGACATCCTCGTCGAACTCGCGCGCGCCGTAGGGGCAGGCCCAGGAGCAGAGCTTGCAGCCGATGCAGAGGAACTCGTCGACCAGCACGATGCCGTCCTCTGCGCGCTTGAAGCTGGCGCCGGTCGGGCAGACGGTGACGCAGGCGGCATCGGCGCAATGCAGGCAGGATTTGGGGAAGTAGACGGTGCGGCCGGTCTCGTCGTCGCCCTGCTCGAAGGCATGGATGCGGTTGAACCAGACGCCGTCGGGCTCGGCGCCATAGGGCTCGAGATCGGTGAGCGGCCCGGCGCCGCCGCCGGTGTTCCACTCCTTGCAATTGACCGCGCAGGCGTGACAGCCGACGCAGATGTCGAGATCGATGACGAGCCCGAGCTGCTTCTGTCCCGGCGGCACCCTCGGCAGGCTCGTCATCGCCGGCCCCCGGCACCATCACAGATAAGGTTCACTAGGGAGACACGGAGGACACGGAGAAGAGGTGTCGGGCGCGCTAAGCGCGCTATTCTTCGCTTCTCCGTGATCTCCGTGTCTCCGTGGTGAATCATTTCCATCGGCGGTGCGCTACTCATCGCCGGCTCTGCGGCCGCTGAAGGCGGCGTCGTAGCGCAGGATGCGCGGCCCCGGCCGCATGCCCGGCGGCAGCGGCAGCGCCGTGTCGCTTTCGACCTCGCCGGGCTCGGCCGGCTCCAGCCGGATGCGCAGGTCGTACCAGGCGGCCTGGCCGGTGACGGGATCGGCGTTGGATGCGCCCACGCCTGCGCCGGCCGGCAGCAGCTCCGACAGCACCTGGTTGAGCAGGAAGCCGCGCCGCGCTTCCGGCGCATCCGGCGCCAGCGCCCAGGCGCCGGCGCGCTTTCCGATGGCGTTCCACGTCCACACCGTCTGCCGGTTGACGCCGGTGACGAGCCGGATGCGGCATTTGACGCGGCGGTGATGGCTCACCAGCCAGACCCAATCCTCGTCGCCGAGACCGAGCGCCTCGGCGGTGGCGCGGTGCACATAGAGATGGTTCTGGTTGTAGATCTGCCGCAGCCAGGCGTTCTGCGAGCCCCAGGAATGGTACATCGGCATCGGCCGCTGCGTCACCGCATGCAGCGGGAACGCCGCGCCGTCGAGCGCCGCCTCCTCGAACGGCACGTACCAGATCGGCAATGGGTCGAAATAGGCTTCGATGCGCTCGCGCTCGCCCGCTGGCGGCTGCACCGCACCGTGGCCTTGCGCCGCGAGGCGGAATTTCTGCAGCGTCTCGACATAGAGCTGCAGCACGATCTGCCGCGGCCGCTCGATGAAGCCCATCTCCGCCGCGGTCTCGAGATAGGCGCGGTTGGCGTGCTTGAAATAGCGCTGCTCCAGCGGCAGATGATGCTGCCAGAAGCAGCCATTGGCGATATAGCGCTCGAGCTGGCGCGGGTTGGGCGCGCCGATGCCGACGCCGTCGCCCTCCTCGCCGCGCCAGCCCGCCAGCGGGCCGATGCCGGGCTTGCGCTCGTGGCGCACGATGTAATCGGCATAGTCGCGGTAGCGCTTCTGGCCGCCGGCGGTGACGAAGCCCGGCAGCTTCAACCGCGCGCCGAGGTCGATCAGCACATCCTGGAACGGCCGCACGTCGCGGTCGGGCGGCAGCACCGGCTGGCGGATGGCATCGGCCGGCCCCTCGGCGCTGCCGATGGGCCGGTCGAGCAGCGAGATGCAGTCCCAGCGCTCGAGATAGGTCGTATCCGGCAGCACGAGGTCGGCATACGCGATCGTCTCCGAGAAATAGGCGTCGGAATAGAGGATGTGCGGGATCTTGTAGCTGCCGTCCGGCGCCTGGTCGGTCAGCATCGCGACCGTGCCGGGGATGTCCATCGACGAGTTCCAGCCGAGATTGGCCATGTAGAGGAAGAGCGTGTCGATGGGGTAGGGATCGCCTTTCCAGGCGTTGCGGATGACGTTGTGCAAGCAGGCCGTGGATGGCGAGCGGCGCCTCCCAGGAGAATGCCTTGTCGATGCGCCGCGGCGTGCCGTCATCCTCGACCAGCAAATCCTCTGGCCCGAGCGGAAAGCCCAGCGGCGGCCCTGGCATGGGCTGGCCCGGCGCCATCTGATGCGCCTGGCCCGTGGGCTTCATCGCCGGCGTCACCGCGCGCGGATAGGGCGATTTGTAGCGCCACGATCCCGGCGTATCGATGGCGCCCAGCAGCATCTGCAGCAGGTGGATGGCGCGGCAGGTGTGGAAGCCGTTGGAATGGGCGGAGATGCCGCGCATCGCATGCATGCTGACCGGGCGCCCGATCATCCGCTCGTGCCGGCGCCCGGCCCAGTCGGTCCAGGGCTGCTCGAGCACGATCTTCCTGCTCGAAGGCGATTGCGGCGAGCTCATGCGCAATGCGGCGGATGGTGTGGGCCGCGATGCCGCAGCGCTGGGCCGCCGCCTCGGGCGCGTATCGCGCATCGAGATAGCGCTCGGCGAGGAGCTGGAAGGCCGGCACGGCCCGCGCGCCGGAGGGCAGCGTCACCTCGCCCGCGAGCAGCGGCACGATCTCCGGCAGCAGCGCGTCGACCGCGGCGCCGCGCGTTCGGTCCCAGGCGAGGATGCGGCCGTCCTCGTCGCGGGCGAAGAGCCCGTCATCGGCGCCGCCGGGATTGCGGAGGACGAGCCACGGCGCGTTGGTGTAGCGGACGAGGAAGTCGAGATCGACGCGCTCCGATCGCAGCAGCTCGTGGATGAGGGCGAAGACGAAGAGGCCGTCCGTCCCCGGCCTGATGCCCAGCCATTCATCGGCGATAGCGGAATAGCCGGTCCGCACCGGGTTGACCGAGACGATCCGGGCGCCGCGCTGGCGCAGCTTGTTGAGGCCGATCTTGATCGGGTTGGAATCATGGTCCTCGGCGACGCCGAAGAGCATGAAATAGCGCGCGAGCTCCCAATCCGGCTCGCCGAACTCCCAGAACGAGCCGCCGATCGAGTAGAGCCCGGCCGCCGCCATGTTGACCGAGCAGAAGCCGCCATGCGCGGCATAGTTGGGCGTGCCGAATTGCATCGCCCACCAGCTGGTCAGCGCCTGCGACTGGTCGCGGCCCGTGAAGAAGGCGAGTTGGCGCGGATCCTCGGCGCGAATGGCACCCAGCCATACGGCCGCGGTGCCGAGCGCCTCGTCCCATTCGATCTCGCGGAACTCGCCGCTGCCGCGAGGGCCCACGCGCCGCAACGGCTTGGTCAGCCGCGCCGGCGAATAATGCTGCATGATCCCGGCCGAGCCCTTGGCGCAGAGCACGCCGCGGTTGACCGGATGGTCGCGGTTGCCTTCGATGTAGCGGATGCGGCCGTCGCTGAGATGCACTTTGATGCCGCAGCGGCAGGCGCACATGTAGCAGGTGGTGCAGGCTATCGCGTCGCCGGGCGGCGATGCGGCAGCGGCTTCCGGCTTCGACAGAGATGAGCGCTGATCGGCGCGTGCCATGCGGTCTCGACCTTAGCCGTGCGGGCATGGCCTTCCAAGGGGAAAGGCAAGCGTTTTCAAGCGCTCGCTTCGCCGCGCGTGGCGCCGGCGGGCGGAAACGGCTTGATCGATCCTTTGCCGCGCTGCCGGGATCGATAACGAATATGATACTATTTGCGGTCCAGCCTGCCGGACACCTACCATGCGCCGGCCTCGGCGTCCGACAGCCCCTTGGGTCGGAGCGCCGCCTGATTCATTGAAGGAGTTGATCTGATGCACTCTGCCTCCACGCCGGTCCCGAGTTGTCCTCGCTTGTCGGCGCGGCTGACGGCCGCCGTCAGCCTGGTGGCGCTTCTCGCGGGCTGCGCGGTAGGGCCCGATTTCAAGGAGCCGGCGGCGCCCGACGGCAAGGGCTATACCGAGGATGGCATCCCCAACACCAAGGTGCCCGACGGCAAGGAGCAGGAGCAGCGCTTCGTCCTCGGCAAGAAGATCACCGGCGATTGGTGGCAGCTCTTCCACGCGAACCGGCTCAACGCGGTGCTCGAGCAGGCGATCGCCGGCAACCAGAACATCATCGCCGCCCGCGCCACCTTGGCGCAGGCGCGCGAGGTGGTGGCCCAGGCCAAGGGCCCGCTCTATCCGCAGGTCGATCTCTCCTCCGGCATCAGCCGCCAGCAGGTCAGCGAGGCGGAGCTGGGCCTGCCCGGCGTGTCCCCGCCTTTCAACATCTACAGCATCGGCCCGACGGTGAGCTATTCGCTCGACCCCTTCGGCGGCAATCGCCGGCGCGTCGAGCAGCAGGAGGCGACGGCGGTCTATCAGGCCTTTCAGCTCGACGCCGCCTATCTCAGCTTGACCGGCAATGCCGTGACCCAGGCGCTCAACATCGCCTCGGCGCGCGCCCAGATCAAGGCGGTCGAGAGCATCATCAAGGACGACCAGGAGAATCTGCGGCTGGTGAACACCGAGTTCCAGGCCGGCGAGGCGACGCAGATCGACGTCGAGATCGCCACCAGCCAGCTCGAAGCCGACCGCACCCTGCTGCCGCCGCTGCGCCAGCAGGTCAGCGTGGCGCGCCATGCGCTGTCGATCCTGCTCGGGCGGCTGCCGGCCGATTGGGTGCCGCCGGATTTCGATCTCACGGAGTTCACGCTGCCCGACGAGCTGCCGGTGACGCTGCCCTCCGACCTGGTGCGCCAGCGGCCCGACATCCTGGCATCGGAGGCGCAGCTCCATGCGGCGAGCGCCGCGATCGGCGTCGCCACGGCGCAGCTCTATCCCAACATCAACCTCTCCGCCTCCTTCACCCAGGAAGCGCTGGCCACCTCGGTGCTGTTCACCCCCGCCTCCAGCGCCTGGACCATCGGCGCCCAGCTGCTGGCGCCGATCTTCCATGGCGGCGCGCTCGAGGCGCAGAAGCAAGCCGCGGTCGACGCCTTCGACGGCGCGCTGGCGACCTACAAAGAGACCGTGCTGACCTCGTTCGGCCAGGTCGCCGACGTAATGGAGGCGCTGTCGCATGACGCGGAGTTGCTGGAGGCACAGCGGCGCGCGCTCGAAGCGGCGGACCGGAACTTGAAGCTCACCCAGACGACCTACCAATACGGCAATGTCGGCGTGCTCCAGGTGCTCGACGCGCAGCGCCTCGCCGAGCAGGCGCGCCTCGGCTATGTCCGCGCCACGGCGCAGCGCTATCTCGACACCGTGCAATTCCTCACCGCCATGGGCGGCGGCTGGTGGGATTGGCCGGGCAAGAATCCGCCGATGGAGAAGACGGCGGAAAAAGCCGGCGCACAATAGCGGCGCGACGCAGACAACCCGTTCGATCGCGTTGCGATCGAACCCTCCGGGGCCGACCGCAAAGCGGTCGGCCGGGTTGTCCGTCGCCGGCGGGCGCCAGCGGTTGCTCTTGCAACCGCGAGAGCCCGCGCCGCCCGGACTAGCGCGCCGCCTTGCCCGCCCGATTGCCTCGGCGGCTGAATCCGTCCATCTTGTCGCCAAGGGCGACAAGATCGGGAAGGGACGGAGGATGACGCTGCGCAATCCCGCGCGCGAGCGCTTGGCCAAGGGAGAGCTTTCCCTCGGCATCGGGCTGCGCCAGGCCCGCACGGTCGATATCGCGGCGGTCATGGCGAGCTGCGGCTATGACCTCATGGCGAAATACGTGGCGCTCGGCATACGCATGATCCTCTCCGGCAATGATCTCGCCATGATGATGGCGGGCGCGACCGGACGCGCGAAATTCCTGCGCGAGCAGCGGTAAGGAGAGCGGCGATGACCAAGAATATGATCGGCGCGCTGGCGCTGCTCCTGGCGGCGGCGCTCGCGCTGCCGGCGCGGGCGGAGAACGCGCCCGGCGTCACCGCCGGCGAGATCGTGATCGGGCAGACCATGCCCTATAGCGGTCCTGTCACCGCCTTCGGCACGCTGGGCAAGGGCGAGCTCGCCTTTTTCAACATGATCAACGACCAGGGCGGCGTGAACGGGCGCAAGATCAAGCTTATCAGCCTCGATGACGGCTACGCGCCGCCCAAGACCGTCGAGCAGACGCGCAAGCTGGTGGAGCAGGAGGGCGTCGCCTTCCTCTTCAGCTCGATCGGCACCGCGACCAACACGGCGATCCAGAAATACCTCAACGACCGCAAGATCCCGCAGCTCTTCATCGGCTCGGGCGCGAGCAAATGGGGCAACTACCAGCAATATCCCTGGACCATCGGCGGCGTGCAGGGGACCTTCCGCGCCGAGGGGCGGATCTACGCCCGCTACATCCTGCAGCAGAAGCCCGCTGCCAAGATCGGCGTCCTCTACCAGAACGACGATTACGGCAAGGATTATTTCCTCGGCCTCAAGGACGTGCTTGGCGACAAGTTCGACAAGACGGTGGTGGCGGAGAGCTACGAGTTCACCGACCCTACCATCGATTCCCAGATCGTCTCGCTGCAGGGCGCCGGCGTCGACGCGATCATCGTCGGCGCCACGCCGAAATTCGCGGCGCAGGCGATCCGCAAAGTCTACGATATCGGCTGGAAGCCGATGTTCTTTCTTTCCAACGTCGCGATCTGGGTGAATTCGGTGATGCGGCCGGCCGGGATGGAGAAGGGCGTCGGCATCATCTCCTCGGCCTATGTCAAGGATCCCACTGACCCCGCCTGGGCCGACGATCCCGGCATGCAACAATGGCAGGCGTTCATGAAGAAGTACATGCCCGACGCCGATCCCAGCGACCAGAACTACGTCAACTCCTTCAATTCCGGCATGGTGCTGGTGGCGGCGCTGAAACAGTGCGGCGACGATCTCTCGCGCGAGAACATCCTGAAGCAGGCGACCAACCTGCACGACCTCGCGCTGCCGATGCTCCTGCCCGGCATCACCGTGAGCACGTCCCCCACCGACTATTACCCGGTCAAGCAGATGCAGCTGATGCGCTGGGACGGCCAGCACTGGGTGCGCTTCGGCGACGTCCTGTCGGGGACGTAGGCGGCATAGCTGCCGCCCCCCTTTGAGGCAGGGCAATCGCATATGAAATTCTCGCACCGCCGCCCCCGTGAAAGCGGGGGCCCAGGAGCAGCCGCACGTCGGTCGCTCTGGTTCCCCGCTTTCGCGGGGAAAGCGAGAAACGATCATTCGATCGCGTCGGAGCGTCCCGGCGCGCCATTCGATTGCCCGGGGCAGCCGCAGGCTCTGCCGTCGATCTCATACCCTGGCGTGACCGGGCCCAGCCCCCCTCAACTGTCGGCTCGTTAACCATTTTTACCCATTTTTCTTGCCATAAAGCCAGGGCGGGCAAAGCCCCTGAAGACGCGTACGCGGGATACGGAAGCACCTTCGATGAGGCTCAAGACCCTATTCGCCACCGGCATTGGACTGTTCTCGGCCCTGGCGATGCTGGCAGCGCTTGCGATCGTGGCGCGGCAGCTGACGTCTGTGGCAGCCACCCGCGATGCCTCCGCGGCCATAACCGCGCTCGGCCCTCTGCTGGCGGTGTCGGAGCGTCTCGCGCTGGAGCGTGGCGGGCACAACGAAGCTCTGCTCGCCGAACCGTCGGCCTCGGCATCGACACTGGCCTCGCTCGCGCTGCTGCGCGCGAACACCGATGCCGCTTTCGATCGGTCTTTGCAAATCCTCACTGGCGCCAGGTACGCCGAGGCGGAATGGCACCATGCGGAGCTCGGGCGCATTCGCCGTGATCTCCGGCTGTTGCAGCAGCGGGCGCAGGCGGAGATCGCCAGGCCCAAGCATGAGCGCGATCTCGATTTCATCACGCATTATGCCGTCGACCTCTTCGACATCACCGCGCGCGTCACCAACCTGCAATCGAGCGTCGAGCTGGCGATCACGCGCGCGGATCCGGGGATCGGCCAGTACAGCGCCGTGGCGCGCGTCACCGGGCTGGTGCGCGATTTTGCCGGCCGCAAGCAGACGCTCTACGTGCAGATACTTGCCGGCGACCGGGCGATCGATGCCGAGATGGCGCGGCGCCTGGGCGACGCCGATGCCCGCATCGATGTCTTGTGGGAGCGAACGCGCCTCCTCGTGAGCCTCACCGGCGACCCCCGCCTGGCGGAGGCGGCGCAAAGCGTTCAGCGGGATTATTTTGAGGCCAACGCGCCGGTCTACGCGCGAATTTGCCGATCGCTGCCGCCCCGGATGGGCTGGCCCGGCGATGTCACCAGTTTTCGGGCGTGGGGCGTCCCGACCTTGCAAAGCATTTTGCGGTTGCGCGACACGGCCCTTGACGTCGCGGCAAATCGCGCCGCCAAGCAGCGGCGGGCGGCGATCCGCGATCTGGCTCTCGGGCTCGCGGCGGCGGCGGTCATTGCGCTGGCCGCGGTGACCTTCATCATCTATCTCGGCAGGCGGGTGATCTACCCGCTGCTGACGCTCAAGGCTGCGATCACCCGGATGGCCGATGGTGATTTGGCGACGCGTGTTCCCGACGCCGGGCATCCGAACGAGATCGGCCAGGTGGCGCGGACGCTCGAACTCGCTGCGCTGCAAGCTGATCGCGGCGGCCAGGGACCGCGACGACCGTGAATCGATGCTGCAGACCGCCAAGCTCGCCGCGGAATCCGCAAGTCGCGCCAAATCGGAATTTCTCGCCAATATGAGCCACGAGCTCCGCACGCCGCTCAATGCGGTGATCGGCTTTTCCGATGTCATGCTCAAGGAATTGTTTGGTCCCTTGCCCGAACGCTACCGGGGCTACGTGCACGACATCAACTACAGCGGCGAGCACCTGCTGCAATTGATCAATGACGTGCTCGACTTCTCCAAGATCGAGGCCGGCCATCTCGATCTCGACGAGGACGCGTTCGAATTGCGCGATGCGATCTCAGCGTCGATCCGCATGATCAAATCGCGCGCGGAAGAGGCTGGGGTCACGCTTCACCAATCCTTCGCGGCGGATATCGACAGAATTCGCGGCGACGAGCGGCGCATCAAGCAGATCGTGCTCAATCTGCTGTCGAACGCCGTGAAGTTCACGCCCCGCGGCGGCCGCATCGAGATCGCCGCCCGCCGGAATGGCGATGGCGACATTCAGATCACGGTCTCCGATACCGGCATCGGCATCGCGCCGGTCGACCTGCCCCGCGTCATGGAAGTCTTTCGCCAGGCCGATGGCGGCCTCAACCGGCGCAATGAAGGCACCGGCTTGGGCCTGCCGCTGACCAAGCGCCTGGTCGAGGCCATGGGCGGGCGCTTTACCTTGGAAAGCGAGCTCGGCATCGGCACATCGGCGACGATCGTCCTGGCTGG
>CAWBKF010000034.1:0-49521 GCA_963789275.1 uncultured Alphaproteobacteria bacterium | reverse complement strand
GTCCCCGGGGTGACTCGAACACCCGACCCACAGTTTAGGAAACTGTTGCTCTATCCGGCTGAGCTACGGGGACGTTGCCCCTTTATAGCAAAGCGGCGGTGCCGCCGGAAACCGCGGCGTTGCGGCGGCGGGGACGCGTGCTAGGCTGGCGCGCGCTCGAGAGGGGGAGCCAAGATGAACTACCGCTGCTGGCCGATCGCGGCAGGCGTGCTGCTGGCGCTCACCGCCGCCGCCGACGCCGATACCTGCGTGATCAACATCGGCAACGGCACCGCCGATATCCTGGTGAGCGTCACCGTGCGCGCCGAGTTCGCGCCGCCGGGCTCGGAGGCGGACCGCAACCTGCCGGTGCCGCTCCCCGGCAGGCTGCGCGAGCAACAGACGACCAAGGTCGAGTGGACGTGCCCGACCAGCAACATCTCCTATGTCGCCACCGGCACCTTCGCCAACGACATCAAGCGCGCAAGCGCGCCGTTCACGCCGCGGCCGAGCTTCTCCGGCGCGGTCGACACGGCGTGGATCCAGTAGCGGCGCGCGCGCTCAGTCGTCGCCGCCGGCTTCCTTGAGCGCCTCGCGCGCGGTGCGGAAAGCGTCGACCGCGGCGGGGACGCCGCAATAGATCGCCGCCTGCAGCAGCACCTCGGTGATCTCCTCGCGGGTGACGCCGTTCTTCAGCGCGCCGCGCACATGCAGCTTCAGCTCGTGCGGCCGGTTGAGCGCGGTCAGCATGGCGAGGTTCAGCATGCTGCGCGTCTTCTTCTCCAACCCGGGCCGGCCCCAGACCGCGCCCCAGCAATATTCGGTCACCAGCTCCTGCAGCGGCTTGTTGAAGGCGTCGGCGTTCTTGATGGCGTTGTCGACATACTCCGCGCCCAGCACCTCGCGGCGGATGGCAAGCCCCTTGTCGTAGACTTCCTTGCTCATGAGCGACCCTCCCAAGCGGTCCGGCGCCGCGCAGGCTCGCGCGGCGGCACGCCCCATACTAGGCAATCGTCCGGGGATGGGTAGAGGCGGCGCGCGCGGCTACTTGAAGCGCGGCGTGTAGCGCGCCAGCGCGCTGTAGGGGTCGGGCCAGGGCAGCGCATGGCCCTGCTCATAGGCGGCGTGCCGCGTCCAGTAGGGGTCGAAGAGATGCGCGCGCGCCAGCACGCAGAGATCGGCGCGGCCAGCGACGAGGATGCTGTTGACGTCGGCATAGGAGGAGATGTTGCCCACGGTCATGGTCGGGATCGCCGCCTCGTGGCGCACGCGATCGGCAAAGGGCGTCTGGAAGAGGCGGCCATAGACCGGCTGCTGCTCCGCCACGGTCTGGCCGGCGGAGACATCGATGATGTCGCAGCCCAGCGCTTTCAGCGCCAGCGCCACCCCCACCGCATCGGCCGGCGCGAAGCCCTCGGGCATCCAGTCGGTGGCGGAGATGCGCACGCTCATCGGCTTCTCGGCGGGCCACACCGCGCGCACCGCCGCGAATACTTCCAAGGGATAGCGCAGGCGGTTGGCGAGGCTGCCGCCATAGGCGTCCTCGCGGCGGTTGGTGAGCGGCGAGAGAAAGCTCCCCAGCAGGTAGCCATGGGCGAAATGCAGCTCGATGATGTCGAAGCCCGCCGCCTCGGCGAGCTTGGCGGCGCGCACGAAATCCGCGCGCACGCGGTCCATCTCGGCGCGGTCCATTGCCCGCGGCACCTGGCTCTGCGGCAGATAGGGCAGCGGCGAGGGCGCGATGATCGGCCAATTGCCTTCCGCCAGCGGCTCCTCGCTGCCTTCCCAGGCGCGGCGTGTCGAGGCCTTGCGCCCGGCATGGGCGAGCTGGATACCGATCTTGGCGCCCGAGGCGCGGTGCACGAAATCGACGATGCGCTTCCAGCCCGCGGCATGCTCGGGCTTGTAGAGCCCGGTGCAGCCGGGGCTGATGCGGCCGTCGCGCGACACGTCGGTCATCTCGGCCATGACGAGGCCGGCGCCGCCCACCGCGCGGCTGCCGAGATGCACGAGATGCCAGTCATCGGGCATGCCGTCCTCGGCCGAGTACTGGCACATCGGCGAGACCACGACGCGGTTGGCGAGCCGCATGTCGCGCAAGCGGAAGGGCGTGAACATCGGCGGCGGCGGCGGCTCGGCCGGGACGTTGACGCCGCTCTGATTGGCCGCCTTGGCGGCGAACCAGCGGTCGAGGCGGCCGATGAAGGCGGGGTCGCGCTGCTTCAGGCTCTCATGCGTCAGGCGCAGCGAGCGCGTCAGCAGGCTCGCGGAGAATTCCAGCGGCTCGAGCTTGCCGAAGTAGCGCTCGGCCTCCTCGAACCATTGCAGGCTCGCCTGCGCCGCGCGCTGCAGCGCCTCGACTTCGGGCCGCCGCGCCGCCTCGTAGCGCTCGAGCGCCGCCGGCACGTCCGCCGGCCCCGGCGCCAGCACGTCGGCGAGCGCTATTGCATCCTCCATGGCGAGCTTGGTGCCGGAGCCGACCGAGAAATGCGCTGTATGCGCGGCGTCGCCGATCAGCGCCACGCGGTCGAACGACCAGCGCGCGTTGCGCACCGTCGGGAAGTTGCGCCACACCGCGCGGCTCTTCAGCAGCCTGTGGCCTTGCAGCTCCTCGGCGAACAGCGCCTCGCAAAAGGCGATGGTGTCGTCCTCCGAGGCGTTTTCGAGTCCGGCGCTGCGCCAGGCGGCCTCGGTGGTCTCGACGATGAAAGTGCCGTGGCCGGCGTCGAATTGATAGGCATGGACGCGCCAGAGCCCGTGCGCATCCGCCTTGAAGAAGAAGGTGAAGGCGTCGAAGCGCCGCGTCGTGCCGAGCCAGATGAATTTGTTGGCGCGCCAGTCGAGCGTCGGCCCGAACGCCTCGGCATAGCGGCTGCGCACCAGGCTGTTGACGCCGTCCGCGGCGAGCAGGAGATCGCCGCGCCGCAGCGGCTCGATGTCGCTCACATCCTGATGGTAGCGCAGCTCGACGCCCAGCGACTGGGCGCGGCGCTGCAGGACATTGAGCAGGCGCTTCCTGGCGAGGCCGGAGAAGCCGTGGCCGCGCGAGGTCAGCACCTCGCCGCGGTAATGGATGTCGATCGCATCCCAATGGGCGAAGCTGCGGGTGATCTCGGCGTAGCTCTCGGGGTCGGCGGCGGCGATGTTGTTGAGCGTCTCGTCGGAGAACACGACACCCCAGCCGAAGGTGTCGTCGGGTCCGTTGCGCTCGAGCACGGTGATGCGATGGGCGGGATCGCGCCGTTTCATGAGCAGGCTGAAGAAGAGCCCGGCCGGGCCGCCGCCGACGATGGTTATGTCCATGGAAAATTAGTTTAGACCTAAAATATCACCGATTCCAGGGGGCGCCGCACAACCGAATGGTTGGCCTGCGAGGCCGCAGGCCGATTGCTCCAGCCCGGCGAGCAAGGTAAGGTTTCTCTAAAGAAGATAAGTCGCGCCCGTTCAGGTCGCGCCGAATAACCAAGACTTCAACATTATAAAAGGGGAAACGACCATGGCGGTATCTGCAGCAGCGCGGCCGGGCGCGGCGACCAAGCAAAGTCTCAGTTTCATCATCAGCGCATCCTCGGTCGGCACGCTGATCGAGTGGTACGACTTTTACCTCTACGGCGTTCTGGCCCTGTTCTTCAGCAAGCACTTCTTCTCGCCCAGCATGGACCCGACGGTCGCCCTGATCGCCAGCCTCTTCGTGTTCTGGACGGGCTTCCTCGTCCGCCCCTTCGGCGCCATCGTCTTCGGCCATCTCGGCGATCTCATCGGCCGCAAATTCACCTTCATGCTGACCTTGCTGCTGATGGGGGCGTCGACCTTCGTCGTGGGATTGCTGCCGGGCTATAACGTCATCGGCACGCTGGCGCCGATCCTGCTGGTCGCCATGCGCGTGCTGCAAGGCCTGGCGCTGGGCGGCGAGTATGGCGGCGCCGCGACCTATGTCGCCGAGCACGCGCCCGACAGCCAGCGCGGCTTCTACACCTCCTGGATCCAGACGACAGCGACGATGGGCATCGTGCTGGCGCTGCTGGTGATCCTGGTCTGCCGGCTCGCCCTGGGCGACCAGGCGTTCGGCGATTGGGGCTGGCGCGTGCCGTTCCTGATCTCGGCGGTGCTCGTCCTGCTGTCGGTCTACATCCGCCTGAAGCTCGCGGAATCGCCGCTCTACGCGATGCTCAAGAAGCAGGGCAAGACCTCGAGCAATCCCGCGCTCGAGAGCTTCGGCAGCGGCAAGAACTGGGGCCTCATCCTGCTCGCGCTCTTCGGCGCCACCGCCCCCGAAGGCGTCGTCTGGTACACCGGCCAGTTCTACGCGCTCTTCTACATGACCGCCGTGCTCAAGATTAACTACGTCACGGTCTACATCATCTTCATGATCGCACTCACCGCCGGGGCCCCCTTCTTCCTGGTCTTCGGCGCGCTCTCCGACAAGATCGGCCGGCGCAACATCATGACGCTCGGCTTCGCGCTCGCCGTGATCAGCTATTGGCCGGTCTTCAGCTGGTTCACGACGTTCAGGGACAACCCTGTCGTCCTGACGATCCTGGTCTTCTACCTGGTGATCCTGGTCACCATGGTGTACGGGCCGATCGCGGCGTTCCTGGTCGAGCTGTTCCCGGCGCGCATCCGCTACACCTCGATGTCGCTGCCCTATCACATCGGCAACGGCGTGTTCGGCGGCCTCGTCCCGGCGGCGGGCGCCTCGGTCGCGGCGATCACCGGTGTGGCGCTGGGCGGGCTGCTCTATCCCATGGGCATCGCGGCGCTCGGCGTCGTGGTCAGCCTCAGCTTCATCCGCGAGCCCACCCATCAGGTGCGGATCTGGCAGGAGGTCGGCGGCCAGCCGCTGGTGCCGGACCTGCCCTGAGCGTCACCTAAGTACAACCGACGGCCCCGGCGGCGACGCCGGGGCCGTTTTCGTTGGCGCGGGGTCAGCCCGTGGGCTGGCCGATGATGGCGAGGAATTCGCGCCTGGTGGAGGGGTCGGTGCGGAAGGCGCCGAGCATGCGCGAGGTGACCATGGCGACGCCGGGCTTGTGGATGCCGCGGGTGGTCATGCATTGATGCGCCGCCTCGATGACCACGGCGACGCCCTTGGGCTGCAGCACCTCGTCGAGGGTGTTGGCGATCTGCGCCGTCATCTTCTCCTGGATCTGCAGCCGCTTGGCATAGACCTCGACGAGCCGGGCGAGCTTGGAGATGCCGACGACGCGCTGCTGCGGCAGGTAGGCCACATGCGCCTTGCCGATGATCGGCGCGAGATGGTGCTCGCAATGGCTCTCGAAGCGGATGTCGCGCAGCACCACCATCTCGTCGTAGCCGTCGGTCTCCTCGAAGGTGCGCTGCAGCAGCTCGACGGGATCGATGGCATAGCCCGAGAAATATTCTTCGAAGGCGCGCGCCACGCGCGCCGGCGTGCCTTTGAGCCCCTCGCGCCGGGGATCGTCGCCCGCCCATTCGATCAGCAGCCGCACCGCCCGCTCCGCCTGCGCCCGGCTCGGGCGGCGCGCCGCATCCGGGGGGAGCTTGACGCGTCGTTGCGATCCATCCATGACGGCACGTCCTTCGGCGTCGCGGCGCGCTGCCGGCGCGGCGGCGCCGCTGCCCGGAAACCGCCAGCGCTTTGGCTTAGCCGACCCCCCTCCCTCTGTCCACCTGCGGCGGCATGAGCCCTGGAAATGGCCGCTCCGCGTCTGGCGCGGGCTTCTAGAACTGCGGTATTTCCGAGGTTCGAATCATATTCTGTCGTTCCCCTTCTCGTCATGGCCGGGCTTGCCCCATGGCTGTCCGATTGAGGTTGTTGCAACGACTCATGCCGCTGCGGTGACATAGCAATACCCTCAATCGTCATGCCCGGGCCGGCCGCAGGCCGAGACCCGGGCATCCACGTCGTGCAACGAGCGTGCGGCACGACGTGGATGCGCGGGTCAAGCCAGGTCAAGCCCGCGCATGACGACTGAAGGGTGTCGACGGGCAGCGTCCTTGCAACCGCTTTCCTTCAACCGGACAGCCGCGGATCAAGTCCGGGCATGACGATGGAGATGATCGGTTTCACGGACCCGCTCTTCTAGAGCAATGTTCGGTTGGATGGACCTGGTGCGCCCTGCGGACAACCCGCCCCGCCGGCGCGCGCCGGCCGGGCGCCGGCGATCTGCCGGACCAGCGGCGCGGCGGCGCGGCGGCGCAGCGACTGGCGCAACTTGAGCAGCGCCCGCAGCTCGAGCTGGCGCACGCGCTCCTTGGAGACGCCAAGCGCGCGGCCGAGCTCCTCGAGCGTGGCGCCATCCTCGCGCAGGCGTCTCGCGTCGATGATGCGCCGCTCGCGCGGGTTGAGCTCGCCCATCGCCTCGGCGAGCCAGCGCGCGCGAGTCGCGCCATCGCGCCGGCCGATCGCCGCCTGCTCGGGGCTGGGCCGGTCGTCGGCAATGACATCCTGCCGGTCCTCCTCGCTGTCGCCAAGCGGCGCGTTGAGTGACAGGTCGCCGGCGCCGAGCCGCAGCTCCATCTGCTCGACCTCGGCGAGCGCCACGCCGAGCGCGGCGGCGATGCGGCGGCGACCGGCATCGTCGAGCGGCGCACCCGACTGCTCCTCGATGCGCGCACGCAGGCGGCGCAGATTGAAAAACAGCGATTTCTGCGCCGCGGTCGTGCCGGTGCGCACGATCGACCAGTTGCGCAGGACGTAATCCTGCATCGCCGAACGGATCCACCAGGCGGCATAGGTGGAGAAGCGGACATCGCGCTCGGGCTCGAAGCGCCACGCCGCCTGCATCAGCCCGACATTGCCCTCCTGCACCAGATCGCCCACCGGCAGGCCGTAGCTGCGATAGCGCGCGGCGATGGCGATGACGAGGCGGGTATAGGCCCGCGCCAGCTCATGCAGCGCCGCCGTGTCGGCGGCCTCGCGCCAGCGTCGCGCCAACGCGAATTCATGCGCCCGCGGCAGCAGCGGCGTCCGCATCGCCGTCTTGATGAATCCGAGATTGGCGCGCTGCGTCGCCGGATCGTCGATATGGACCATGGCCGCTCCCCGCTCCGCCAACATCGGCGGGGGCGCGATGGTTTCGGCGCGCCGTCAGCCCTCGATGGATTCGAGGACGGTCCCGTCCGGCGCCAGGCAGACGGCAAGCAGCGCGCCGCCGAAGCCGCTGCCGGCGTCGATCGAGACGGCGTAGGGGCTCTCGATCAGCCCGCCATGCCGCCGGTCATAACCGCGGATGATCCGGCGGAAGCTGCCATAGGGCGCCTCGAGCTCGAGCAGGTTGGCCCCGCCCCACCACAGCGCGTCGCGCTGCAGATCGAGCGGCTTGCCGGGATCGACCCCGGCATGCACGAACAGCAGCTCGCCCTCGCCGGCGATGGCATAGCGCTTGATGCCGGTGAGCAGCTGGCGGTGGCCGGGATGGGTGTCGACCGCGGCGCGCAGCGAGGTGGTCCAGCGGGTGATCCCCAGCGCGCCGTCGCGCGCCGCGGCGAGGCCCTGGCGCGCCGCACTGCCATAGGCCTCGAGCGTGGCGCTGGCGCCGTGATCGAGCATCCATTGCAGCACTTCGCGGGGATTGGGCGCGAATTGCAGCTGCAGCAGCTTCTGCCACATCTCCTCCTGGGCGCCGCGCAGGAAAGCGATGTCGCCGACGAAGGCGAGACGGCGCGCGAGGAAGAGGCGGCGGAACTGGATGAGCTCGTCGAGAGTGGCAATGACGGCGGCGCCATGGCCGAGATAGCCTCCGAGATAGACCAGCCGGTCGCCGCGTTCGAGCAGCGGCGCGAGGCGGGCATGGAGCCGGGCCAGGCGCGCCGCCTCGCCATGGATCGCGGCCACCGCCCAAATGCGCCGCGGCCGCACGAGACGCGCGAAGATCTCGGAATCACGAGGGGCGGACATGGTCACGTCCGCCCCCTTATCACAATCTCCTCGGCGGCGCCATCCGCGATCGGCGGAAGGCCGCTTTTGCTCACGCCGCGCTCAGCATCTGCTCCAGTCGCTTCACCGCGGTATCCTCGTCGATCTTCTCGACGGCGGCGAATTCGCGCACCAGCCGGTCGAGCGCCGCCTGATAGATCTGGCGCTCGCTATAGGATTGCTCGGGCTGGCCGACATTGCGGTAGAGGTCCCGCACAACCTCGGCGATCGAAGCGGGGTCGCCGGAATTGATCTTCTGCTCGTATTCCTGGGCGCGCCGGCTCCACATCGTGCGCTTGGCGCGCGACCGGCCCTTGAGCTTGGCCAGCGCCGCGTCCATCTCCTTGCGCGTCGACAGCCGCCGGAGCCCCGAGCCCTTGGCCTTGGCCAGCGGCACGCGCAAAGTCATGCGGTCCTTGTCGAAATGAACGACGAAGACATTCAAAGTATAGCCGGCGATTTCCTGCACCTCGATGCCCAGGATCTTGCCGACGCCATGGGTGGGGTACACCACAAGATCGCCCGCCGCGAAACCAATCTTTTCCGACATTTTTTTCTCTCGATCTAAGGCGTCCAAGGCGCGCCAGGCAGGAACGGCGCAGGCGCAATTCCACGCGTGCCGATCGGCGCTCCGGGGAGGCGCGCCCGCCGGCTTCACTGCCCGGATCCTCTTTACCGGGAGCGACGCGATACGCTCACGTCTTTGTAATTACATACCACAATCGAGGCCCGAATACCAGCAGAACAGCCATGCGGGCTGCGCAAGTTACCGACCGCCCGGTGATTTGGGCTTAGCGCTTCCCTGGGTTGGGGCTGAAGAACTTCTCGAACTTATCAGGAACGCCCTTGAATTCATCGGCGTCTCCCGGGGCCTCGGCTTTGCGCGTAATGTTTGGCCAGCTCGTCGAATACTGGCGGTTGACCTCAATCCATTGCTCGGCGACCGGCTCGCTATCAGGAATGATGGCCTCGGCCGGGCATTCCGGCTCGCAAACGCCGCAATCGATGCATTCGTCGGGATGGATCACGAGCATGTTCTCGCCCTCGTAGAAGCAATCCACGGGGCAGACCTCGACGCAGTCCATGTATTTGCACTTGATGCAGGCCTCGGTGACGACATAGGTCATTTCAGCACTCTTCCATCTTCAGTCCAGGGCGAGTCCGCCCGATGCCAAATCCTCAGCCCGCGGTGTCGCGGCCGAGCCGCTGCAGCACGCGCTGCCGCGCCGTCCCACGCTCATGGTCGGAGACGTCGACCAGCCCCGCGACCCGGCGCAGCATGGTGTCCTCGAGCGGGTCGAGCACGCCATCGGCATAGGCCACCTCCCACAGCATCTCGACCAGCTCGAGACGCTTGGCGTGGGAGAAGCGCTCATTGATGAGCCGGGTGGTGCCGAAGAGCTGGGTCGAGCGCGCCGCCCGCTGCTCCCCGGCCTGCTCCAGCTCATCCGCCGCCGCGTCGTCGAGCCCGAAATGCTGCTGCAGGATGCGCCGCACCGCCGCCCGCTCCGTCGCGTCGAGATGGCCATCGATCTGCGCCGCTTCGACCAGCAGCGCCGCCACCCCCAGCCGCACATCATCCGCCACGTCCGATGCGGGCCGATCCCCCTCGGTCAGCCAAGCTTTGAGCCGATCCATCATGGCCCTGCGTAGCATGCGTTTTGCCGCTGTTCAACCCCAGCCGGATTGGGGAATTCCGCCGCCGGACGCGGCGCGATCATGCCCGCCGACCGGCGGCCCGACATAGCGCGCGCGCGGCCGGATCAGGCGATCGGCCGCGTATTGCTCCTGCGCCTGGGCGAGCCAGCCAAGGCTGCGGCCAAGCACGAACAGCGCCAGTGCCGCCCCTTGCGGCAGCGCCAGCGCGCGACGCAGCAGCGCCAGGGCGAAATCGATGTTGGGCGGCCGGTCAATCAATGCCGCCACCGCGGCGGCGACTCGCTCCCCCGCTTCGGCGAGCGGCGCGTCCTGCTCGCGCAGGAAATCGAGCAGCAGGCGGGCGCGCGGATCGGCGCGATAGAGGTGATGGCCGAAGCCCGGCAGACGCTCACCGCGGCGCAGATAAGCAGCAACCAGCGCCTGCGGGTCGGCGGCTGCCAGCGCCTCGCCGAGAAAGGCGTCGGCGCGCTCGGAGGCGCCGCCATGGCGGGCGCCCTGCAGCGCAGCGATGCCGGCGATGACGGCGTTGTAGGGGCTGGCCAGCGCCGAGGCGACGCAGCGCGCGGCGAAGGCGGAGACGTTGAGCTCATGATCGGCGCAGAGGATGAGCGCGGCTCGCAGCAACGGGCGCGCCGCCGCGCCCACGCCCCAGGCCTCGGCGAGCACGGCATCGACCGGCCGCGGCGACGGCTCGCCCCCCGCCACCGCCGCGGTGAGCAGCCGCAGGAGGCGCACGCCGGTGCGCGCCACCGCCATCGGCGCGAGATCGAGCGCGCGCGCATCGGCGGCGGCGGCGACCGGCAGCAGCGCCAGGCAGCGCTCGATCGGCGCCAGCCCGGCCACCGCGCGCCGCACCGCGGCCAAGACCGGGCCCGCCGGCGGCAGGTTCTCGGCAGCGAAGATCGCCGCCGCATCCGCCTGCCAGAGCAGCGCCGCGACGGCGCGGATCGAGGCCCGGCGCGCCAGCAGGCAGGCATCCTGGCCGCGGAAATAGAGCCGGTCGTCGAGGATCAGGGTGATGGCGCTATCGAGCACCGGCGCGCCGAAGCTCAGCGCCGCCTGTGCCGCCTCGGCGGGGTCGCGCTTGCGGCGGAGCGCGGCAATGTCGGCGGCGTGGTAGCGCCGCTCGCGCCCGCCGGTCGCCTCCGAGCGGATGAGGCCCCGGCTGACATAGGCGTAGAGCGTCTGTGGCCGCACGCCCAGCGCCGCCGCAGCATCGCGCGCCGTGAGATAGCCTGAGTTCCTGAGCCATCAGCATCTCCGTATATTGATTTTATAATCAATATTGACAAGCTTTCGCGTCAAGCGCAAATGCCCTGGGATCGGGACAGGAGGCTTGCCATGAATTCCGGGCTTGAAGGAATTGTCGCGGCAGAGACGGTGCTGACCCATGTCGATGGCGGCGCTGGGATCTGGTGGCTGCGGGGGCACGGTCTGGCCGAGATCATCGACCGGCATGGCTATGAAGGCGCCACCGCGCTGCTCTGGGAGGGCTTTGCCGGGGAGGGGCTGACGCGCGCGGGGATCCGCGCGCGCTTCGGCGCCGGCCGGATGGCGGCCTTCGGGGCGCTGACGCGCTGGCTCGGCGCCGCCGGCGCCCGCCCGCTCACCGAAGGGGTCAAGCTCTGCCTGGCGGCGCTGCCCGAGGAGAGCAGCCCCGCCGCCATCGCCGCCTCCCTGCCGGTGGGCATCGCCGCCCTGCTGCGCCAGCGCCAGGGCAAACCGCCGGTGTCGCCTGATCCGACGCTCGCCACCGCGGCGGATTTCCTGCGCATGCTGCACGGCGCACCCGCGCCGCCGGCGCTCGCCGCGGCGCTCGACACCTATCTCACCACGGTGATCGACAACGGGCTTGCCGCTTCCACCTTCGCTGCGCGCGTCATCGCCTCGACGGCGGCCTCGCTCGCCGCCGCGGTGCTCGGCGGCTATTGCGCGCTCACGGGCGCGCTGCATGGCGGGGCGCCGGGGCCGGTGCTCGACATGCTCGACGAGATCGGCACGCCGGCCGGGATCGATGCCTGGCTGGAGCGCCGGCTGGACGATGGCGGTCGGCTGATGGGGTTCGGCCACCGTGTCTGGCGCGGGCGCGATCCGCGCGCCGATGCGCTGCGGGCGGCGCTGCGGCGACTCGGCCCCGATGCCGGGCGCATCGCGTTTGCCGAAGAGGTCGAGCGCCGCGCGCTGGCGGCGCTGCAGCGCAGGAAGCCGGACCGGACGCTCGAGACCAATGTCGAGTTCTACACCGCGCTGCTGCTCGACGCGGTGGGATTGCCGCGCGAGGCCTTCACCCCGGTCTTCGCGCTGGCGCGCAGCGCCGGCTGGCTCGCCCATGCGCTGGAGCAGCAGAAGACCGGCCGCCTCATCCGGCCCGCTTCGGTCTATATCGGTCCGCGGCCCGATTCTGCCTGAGGCGCCGGCGCGTGCTATCTCTCCCGGCAGGAGAGACATGGCATCGCTGCGCGATCTCGTCGAGCATGGCTATGGCCTGGCACGCTCGGCCGCGATCTATCACGGCAATCCGCTGAAGCGGCGGCGCGCGCGCGCCTTCTATCGCGACTTCGTGCGTCCGGGCGGCCTCTGCTTCGATATCGGCGCGCATCTCGGCGACCGCACCGCGCATTTCCTGGCGCTGGGCGCGCGCGTCGTCGCGGTCGAGCCGCAGCCGGGGCCGCTGGCGGTGCTGCGCCGGCTGTTCGGCGCCAACCCGCGGGTGGTGCTGGTCGGCGCCGCGCTGGGCGCCGCGCCCGGCCAGGCCGAGCTCGCCATCGATCCGCGCAACCCGACCGTCGCCTCGCTCTCGGCGCGCTGGCGGGCGCGCGTGGCCGAGAGCGGCGGCTTTGCCGGCATCGATTGGCGCGAGCGCCGCCGCGTCAGCGTCACCACGCTCGATGCGCTCATCGCCCTGCATGGGGTGCCGGATTTCTGCAAGATCGACGTCGAGGGCTTCGAGGCGGAGGTGCTGAAGGGCCTGTCACAGCCGCTGCCGGCGCTCTCCTTCGAATACATCAGGGCCGCCTCCGACGACGCGCTGGCGGCGCTGGCGCGGCTCAGCGCGCTCGGGCCCTACCGCTTCAACCGCTCGCCCGGCGAGAGCATGCGCTTTCCCGTGCCGGGCTGGCGCTCGGCCGCGCTGATGGCAGCCGAGCTCGGCGCGCTGGCGCCGCAAGAGACGTCGGGCGATGTCTATGCCCGGCTTGCGCCGGCGCGCTGACCCCGCGGCATGAACAATTTTTCATCTTCCGGCAGCGTTGATGTAATGCCCGTGCGCCATATCCTAGGAACAGGGAGGCAGCGGCTGATGATCCGATTGGCCATGGCGCTGTGCTTGATCGTCCTGCCGGCCACTGCGCTGGCGCAGGCCGATGACGGCGCGCTCGGGCCGATGGGGTCGCCGCAATCGGTGCCGGAGCCGATGTCGCGGGCGCAGATCGCGCAGATGATCGCCGATCGCGGCTATTTCGAGATGGGCGATCTGGCGCGGCAGCAGGATGGCAGCTGGACCTGCACCGCGCTGGCCGGGCCCGACCGGCGGGTTCGGCTCACGGTGGACAAGAACGGCACGATCACCCAGAGAGACCTGCCGCGCCAGGATGCGCGCTAGCAGAAGGGCGCCGTCATGCGATACGCGCAGGGCTTGGGAATGCTGGTCGCGGCAGCGCTGTCGCTGGCGAGCGGCAGGGCGCAGGCCGACGCCTATAGGACCGCCCGCGGCCTTTACGAGGATTGCGCCGCGCCGGCGACGCTCAGGAACGGCGCGACCTCGCAGCAGCGGGAGCGCTGCGCCGACTATCTCGAGGCCGTGCTCAACGCCTGGAACCTCAATCAGGACAATGGCGTCTGCTCAAGCCATGTCGGCAGCGATCTGCCCGATGCCTATGTGCAGTATTGGCGCGCCAGAGGACTGGGCTTTCTCTCGGGCGAATTCCGCTCGGCCGAGGCCTCGGCGACCGATTTTCTTGACAGCCAGAAGCAGCCCTGCCCGCCGGTGCCGCCTTAACCTTCGGCTGCCGGCCATGGAATCTCCACAATTTCCCGGCTATTCTCCGCCACCTTTCGCCTGAGGAAACGCCGTCCTTGGCTTCGCGTGGTCGTATCGTCGTGTTGCATTTCGCCGGGCAGATGCCGCTTGCCGGCATTGCCTGGCAGGCGATGCATTACGTCCTCGGCCTCGAGCGGCTGGGCTACGAGGCCTGGTATGTCGAGGATCACGGCGCCAATCCCTATGACCCCCGCCTGAACAGCGTCGTCATGGACTCCGCCTATAACGTCGACACCGTCCGGCGCATGATGGAGCGCTATGGGCTGGGCGGGCGCTGGGCCTATTGGGACGCGATCAACGACGTCTATCACGGAGTGTCGCGCGAGCAGGTCTTCCGGCTCTATCGCGAGGCCGATGCGCTGATCAATCTCTGCGGCGCGGTCCGGCTGCGCGACGAGCACATGGCCTGTCCCCGCCGATTGATGATCGACACCGATCCCGTCTACGAGCAGATCAAATACGCCGAGGCCGATCCCGCCGCCCGCGCCTACCTCGACGCGCACACGCATTTCTTCACCTATGGCGAGAATGTCGGCGGTCCCGGCTGGATCGTGCCGCTGTGCGGCATTCCCTGGAAGCCGACACGGCCGCCGGTGGTGCTCGAGGAATGGCCGACCGACGCCGAGGCGCCCGACTGCTTCTCGACCATCGCGACATGGGAGAACAAGGGCAAGAACATCGCGTTTGCCGGCGAGACTTATGTCTGGTCGAAGCACGTCAACTTCCTGCGCTTCATCGACATGCCGCAGCGCCGCCGGCACTGCTTCACCATGGCGATGCTGCCGCCGACGCCGGAAATCGAGGCCGAGCTCGCCGGCAAAGGCTGGCGGCTGGTCGATCCGCGCCCGGTCTCCGCCAGCATGGAGAGCTATGCGCGCTTCATCTGCGGCTCGCGCGGCGAATTCACCGTCGCCAAGGACATCTATGTCCGCCCCAACAGCGGCTGGTTCAGCGACCGCAGCGTCTGCTACCTCGCCGCCGGCCGGCCGGTGATCACGATGAAGACCGGCTTCAGCCGCTTCTATCCGGTCGGCGAGGGCTTGTTCGAATTCACCGATGCCGAGGAGGCGGCAGCCGCGGTCGACGCGGTCAACGCCGATTATCACCGCCACAGCCGCGCCGCGCGGATGCTGGCGGCGGAATATTTCGGCAGCGACCGCGTTATCTCGGGGCTGCTGGCCGAGGCTGGCCTGGGATGATCGGGATGAGGCGCATCGGCGCCAGCGGGACGGATGGAGTGCGGCCGGAGAGCGGCATGCCGCTGTGGGACCGGCTCGCCTGGGCGCTCTTTGTCGTCGCAGCCGCGCTGGTGATCGTCACCTTCACCGATTACGGCGTCACCTGGGACGAGGACGTGCATAGCTGGTACGGCTTCTTCGTCCTGGGATATTACCTCTCCTTCTTCCACGATCTCCGCGCCTTCCATTGGGGCGATCTCTACAATTACGGTGCCGCCTTCGACCTCACCGCGGCGGTCATCGACCGGATCTCGCCGTTCGGCATCTATGAGACGCGCCACCTGCTCAATGGCAGCGTCGGCGTCGTCGGCATCATCGGCGCCTGGAAGCTCGGGCGCGCGCTGCGGGGGCCGCGCGCCGGGTTCATCGCCGCGCTCTTCCTGCTGCTGACGCCCAATTATTACGGCCAGATGTTCAACAACCCGAAGGACGTGCCTTTCGCGGTCGGCATGGTCTGGGCGATGTATTACCTCGTGCGCATCATGGCGGAGCTGCCGCGACCGCGCCGCCGGCTGGTGGTGAAGTTCGGCATGGCCACCGGCCTCGCGCTCGGCGTGCGCGTCGGCGGGCTGCTGCTGTTCGGATATCTCGGCCTCGCCCTGCTGCTGTTCGCGCTCTGGCGCGGGCTGGAGACGCGGCGCCCCGGTGCGTTCGCCGCCGCGGGCTGGACGAGCTTCTGGCGGGTGCTGCTGCCAGCGGTGATGATGGCCTATCCCGTCATGCTGCTGTTCTGGCCCTGGGCGCAGCAGGCGCCGTTCAGCCACCCGCTGCAGACGCTGGCTTATTTCTCGCATGAGATCTTCCCCTTCCGCACGCTCTTTGCCGGGCGCTATTTCCCCGCCACCGACCTGCCCTGGGCCTATCTCCCGACCTATATCGTCCTGGCGCTGCCCGAGCTGATCCTGGTGCTGCTCGTGGCCTCGCCTTTTGTCGCCCTCGCCATTGCCTGGCAGCGCGGCCTTGCGCTTGAGCGCACGCCGGCGCTGCAGCTCCTCATCCTCGGCTTCGCCATCGTCTTTCCCGTCGCCTACGCGGTGGCAATCAAGGCGGTGCTGTTCGACGGCATGCGGCATTTCATCTTCGTGCTGCCGCTCATCGCGGCACTCACCGCGGCACTCGCCGACCGCCTGCTCGACGGGCTCGAGAGCTGGCCGATGCGCCGCTTCGCCTATGGCGCGCTGGCGCTTTACGGGCTCTGCCATGTCGGCATCATGGTGCGGCTGCATCCCGATGAATACGTCTACTACAACGGCTTCATCGGCGGGGTCGAGGGCGCATCCGGGCTGTTCAAGCTCGACTACTGGGCCAACTCCTATGCCGAGGCGGTGGGCGCGCTCGAGGACCATCTGCGCGCCGAATACGGCGCCGATTTCATGAACCACGATTTCACCGTCGCGGTCTGCGGCCCGCCCGCCTCCGCCGCCTATTACTTCCCGAGCAACTTCATCTACACCTGGAAGCATGACGAGGCCGAGTTCTTCATCGCCTTCACCAAGGATGATTGCGAGAAATCGCTGCCGGGCAAGGTCATCTACCGCGTCGAGCGGATGGGCACGCTGCTCTCCGAGGTCATCGACCGCCGCGGCGTGCGGGCGCAGGAAGAGGCCCAGCCCGGAATTCCACTCTTCGCCGGCGGCCGGTAGCGCGCCCGTGGAGCATCAGGAATATATCCGGCTGGCGGCGGCGGAAGATCGGATGTGGTGGTTCCAGGGCCTGCACGCCAATCTGCTGGACGCGCTCGCCGCCGCGCCGGCACCGCAGCGCCTGCTCGACGCCGGCTGCGGCACCGGCGGGCTGCTGGCGCGGCTGGCCACCGCGCTGTCCGGCGCGACGCTGGTCGGCCTCGAGCTCGATGCCGGCGCCGTCGCGCTGGCGCGAGGCAAAGGCGGCTTCCTGCTTGCCGCCGGCACCATCGATCTGATGCCCTTTGCCGCCGAGAGCTTCGACGCCGTCGTCAGCGCCGACGTGCTCTGCCATCGCGGCGTCGACGAGGTGCGCGCGCTGGCAGGCTTGCGCCGCTGCCTCAGGCCGGGCGGAATGCTGGTGCTCAACCTGCCGGCCTATCACTGGCTCTACTCGGCGCATGACGCCGCGGTCCACAATGCGCGCCGCTATGACCGCGGCGAGCTGCGCCGGCGCCTCGCCGAGGCCGGGTTCACGCGCGTCCGCGCGCGCTATTGGAACAGTATCCTCTTGCCCCTCATGGTGCTGCGGCGCAAGCTCTGGCGGCGCGCCGGCGCGAGCGAGGTGGCGCTGCTGCCCGCGCCGCTGGAGCGCGCCTTCGGCGCCGTCCTGGCGCTGGAGCGGCGGCTCACCCGGGCGGGCCTGTCGCTGCCCTTCGGCGGCTCAATCCTCGCCACAGCGGTGAAGCCATGATCTCCTCGCCGGCGCTCAGCATCGTCATTCCCGTCTATAACGGCGCCGGCAGCATCGGCGAGCTGGTGGCGGCGCTCGAGGGCCTCGACGTGCCGGGCGGGCACGAGATCGTGCTGGTCAATGATTGCAGCCCCGATGACAGCCTCGCGGTCTGCCGCGGCCTGCTGGCGCGCGCGCACCTGCCGATGACGCTGGTCAACCTGTCGCGCAATTTCGGCGAGCACAACGCCGTCATGGCGGGGCTGCGCCATGCCGGCGGCGCGCATGTCATCACCATGGACGATGATCTGCAGAACCCGCCCGCGGAAGTGCTGCGGCTCCTCGCTTACGCGCAATCCAGCGGCAAGGAGGCGGTCTACACCCATTATGCGCATAAGGAGCACGCGCCGTGGCGCAACCTCGGCAGCCGCTTCACCAACCGCGTCGCCGACTGGCTGCTCGACAAGCCCAAAGGCCTCTACCTCTCGAGCTTCCGCTGCCTCAGCGCCTTCGTCGTCCGCGAGATCACGCGCTATGACGGGCCCTTCCCCTATGTCGACGGCCTCATTCTGCAGGTGACGCAGTCGCTCGGCCGCCTCGAGGTGCAGCATCTGCCGCGCGCCCATGGCCGCAGCAACTACACGCTGCGACGGCTGGTGCGGCTGTGGCTCAACATGGTGGTCAATTTCTCGGTGATGCCGCTGCGGCTCGCGACCTTCGGCGGCTTCGCCCTGGGATTGGTCGGGCTCTTCGGCACGCTCTGGGTTGTGCTCGACGCGCTGTTCGACGCGACGCCGCCCGGCTGGGCGTCGATCTCGGTGGCGGTGCTGCTGCTCTCCGGCGTGCAGCTCACCATGCTCGGGCTGATCGGCGAGTATCTCGGCCGGCTCTACCTCACCGCCAACCGCAAGCCGCAATCCATCATCAAGGACGTGACGCTGAGCACCACGGCCGAGCCGCTGCGCCAGCCCGACGACCGGCTCGGCACGCTGGCGATGCGCCGCTGATGCCCGCGCTCCTCCCTTATTACGTGGCGCTTGTCGCCGCCATCGCCTGCGGCGTCGGCGGCCAGGTGCTGCTCAAGACCGGCTCCTCGCGCACCGCCGATATCGTGGGCCAGTTCCTCGACCCCTTCACCGTGCTCGGCCTCGGCGCCTATGGCCTCGCCGGCGTCTTCTACATCATCGCCATCAAGAAGATCCCGGTCTCCCTGGCCTTTCCCAGCGTCTCCTTCAGCTACATCGCCGTGGCACTGATCGCGCATTACGCCTGGGACGAGCCGCTGGGCGTGGCGCAGATCGCCGGCATCGCGCTCATCGCCACGGGGATCGTGGTGCTGCATCAGGGCTAGCGTGACGCCGCAGGCGTCATCGCTGGCGGGCGTCAGCGGTTGCGCAGCAACCGCGAAAGCCCGCACGGTGCCGGCTAGCCAGCACGGTGCGGGCTCCCGCGGTTGCTAGCGCAACCGCTGGCGCCCGCCGCGACGACGCTGCGCGTTGCACTGCTACCACGTAAATTCCGCGACGTCGACCTGGTCGTCCTTGATCGGCCAGGTGCGCAGCGCGATGTGCTCGCGGTTGAACACTGCCTCGACCGTCTGCTGCGGTTCCGCGGGGAAGTCGCGCTTGGCCAGCGACGCGCTGGGCACGCCCGGCGTGAGGCCTGGCGGCAGCGCGCCGTCGAGCAGGACGCGGTCGCGACCGACGCCGAAATATCCCCGCGGCCGGCTGATATAGACGACGGCGCCGGCCTCGCGGTCGTCCTTGGTCAGCAACTGCGGGCGCAGATCGACATAGCGGCTGGAGCGCGGGAAGGTCGAGCGGTAGATATGCGTCACCGGGAAGCCGGGCACGGCGACGATGAACTCGTAATGCGCCTTGGGCTCGATCTTCACCGGGCCCCACGATCCGTCCTCGCCGGTGACCTTGCGCAGCAGCGCGTTGCCGACCCGCTCGCCGGTCTCGATCGAGACCTTGTAAACCTCGACCACGGCATTGGCGACGCCGATATTGGTCTGCGCCCCGGCCTCGAAGGCGCTGACCTTGCCGTCGAGCGTCACCACCTTTTCCGGCCGCACGTCGCGCGTCTTGGGCTCGCGTCCGGTGATGAATTTGTACATCAGCGCAAAGGCGTCGCGGCCGAAGCCGGTCTCGCGGTGGTCGGCGTGCGGCACGACGAGGTTGGTGGCGCCCTTCAGCGCCGGCCCATCGGCATCGATGCCGGTCGCGAGGCCGGGCTGGCCGATGAAGCCGCCCTCGGCCTGGGCGTATTTGTCGTTGCCGTCGCTGCGGATGGTGAGAAAGCGGACGCCCGGCACCACCTCGTCCGCGCCGCCATTGAGGCCGCGCAGGAAAGGCGCCGCGCCGTTGAACTCGCTGCCGGCCAGCACCTTGTCGGAGGTGACGACGCCGTGGTCGGGGGTGCCGCAGAGGATGGCGATGGCGGTATGCGCGGTGCCGCCGGAATTCCTCAGATAGTTGCGCACGATGTTGCCGCCGCGCGACTGGGCGATGAGGATCACCTTGGCGGCGCGCGTGCGCTTCTCCACCGCGGCGACTTCCTCGGCGAGCTGCTTCGTCGCCTCGGCGGCAGTGGAATGGCCGGGCTCCGGAGTATCGTAGAGCTTGCTCGCCAGCGGATAGCGCAGATCGACGGCGTCCAGCAGCTCGCCGGGATAGCCGTTCGATTCGAAGCGCCAGATCGTGGTCATCCACACCGCCGCGCTGTCGCCATTGCCGGGAACGAAGACGATCGGCAGCGGCGGCTTGTCGGCGGCGCGGGACGCGGCCGCCGGCAGCGTCAACGCCGCGAGCAGCGCCATCGCGAGAGAGACGCGGCAGGGGAATGTCATCGCTCCTCCGGGCGGTCGCGCAGCAGCGCCATGAACAGGCTGTCCTCGTAGTCGCCATTCACCTTGCGGTGACGGCGCAGCACGCCTTCGGGCAGGAAGCCTGCCAGCTCGTAGAGCCGGCGCGCGCGCTCATTGCTCATGAAGACCGTGAGCTCGATGCGCTCGAGCCCGTAGCGCCAGGCCGCGGCGATCGTCGCCGCAAGCAGCTTGCGGCCGAGGCCGCGGCCGCGGTAATCGGCGTGGAGCCCGATGCCGAGCGTGCCGCAATGGGCGAAGGCCGGGCGCGGCACCGGCGTGATGTCGCTCCAGCCGATCGCGCGTTCGCCGTCGAGCGCCGCCTCGAACGGGCAGCCGCGCTCGATCATCTCCGTCCAATAGGCTTCGGATTGCGCGAAGGCGGGCGCCTCGAGAAAGGCGAGGAAGCGCTCCTCGCGCGCCACCGAATCGAGGCAGGCATAGAGGCTCGGAATATCCTCGAGCCGCGCCGGACGGATGACGACCGGCGCGGAACTCATGCCAGCTGACGCAGCGCCGCGACGACCTCCGCCAGCGCGCTGTCGCCGAGTTGGGGATAGAGCGGCAGGCTCAGCACCTCGCGCGCCGCACGCTCGCTCTCGCGCAGGCCCGACGGACCGATCGCCAGGCGCCCGCGATAGGCGGGCTGCAGATGCACCGGCACGGGATAATGGATGTTGGCGGCAATGCCGCGCCGGGCGAGCGCGTCGCGCAAGGCGTCGCGCGCGGGCGAGCGCACGACATACTGATGGAAGACATGGCTCGCGCCGGCGCGCCGGACCGGGAGGCCGAGCGCAAGCCCGGCGAGGCCGCGGTCGTACGCCGCGGCAAGCGCGGCGCGGCGCGCATTGTCGGCGTCGAGCGCCACGAGCTTGACGCGCAGCACCGCCGCCTGCAGCTCGTCGAGGCGCGAATTGGCGCCAGGGATGTCGCTGACATAGCGCTGGCGCCAGCCATACTCGCGCAACGCCCTGAGGCGCCCGGCGAGCGCCGCGTCGGCGGTGACGACCATGCCGCCATCGCCGATGCCGCCGAGATTCTTGGTGGGATAGAAGCTGAAGGCGGCGAGATCGCCGCGGCTGCCGGCGCGGCTCTCGCGCTCGCGCGCGCCGTGGCTCTGCGCGCAATCCTCGATGACGCGCGCGCCGTGGCGGCGCGCCTCGGGCAGGATGGCGTCGAGATCGGCGGGCTGGCCGTAGAGATGCACCGGCATGATCGCGGCGATGCGCCCGGGCGGCGAGGCCAGCACGCGGGCGAGCTCCGCCGCATCCATGGTGAAGGTCGCGGGGTCGATGTCGATCAGCAGCGGCCGCGCACCGGCAAGCTCGATCGCCGCCACGCTGGCCACCGCGGTATGCGAGACGGTGACGACGTAATCCTCGGGCGCGACGCCGATCGCCCGCAGCGCCAGCACCAGCGCCTCGGTGCCGCTGCCGACGCCGACGCCGTGGTCGACGCCGATATAGGCGGCGAAGTCGCGCTCCAGCGCCGCCACCTCCTCGCCGAGGATGTAGCGTCCGCCTTCCAGCACGCGGGCGATCGCCGCGTCGATCTCGCGGCGCTGCGCGAGATATCCCGCCTTCGGGTCGGCCTGCGGGATCATAGATACTCGGCGAGATAGGCGCGAAAATAATCGAGCGAGCGCTTCAGCCCTTCCGCCGCCGACACTGTCGGCCGCCAGCCGGTGGCGTCGCGAAAGCGCGTGTCGTCGGCGTAATAGTCGCCGATGTCGATGCGCTTGCGCTCTGCGGGGAAATCGCGCATCTCGAAGCCGCCGCCGCCATTGGCGGCGACCAGCGCGTCGGCGAGGGCGACGAGCCGCAGGCACTCGCCGCCGATATTGAACACCGCGCCGTTGGTGGCAGGGGTGAGCGCCGCCAGCAGGAAGGCCTCGACGGCGTCGTCGACATAAGTGACGTCGCGGAACTGCGCGCCGTCCCAGACCTCGAAGGGGCGGCCTTCGAGCAGCGCGCGCAGCCACGCGCCGATGAAGGTCTGGCGCGCATCCTTGATGCGCATGCGCGGCCCGTAGGTGTTGGTGAGCCTGAGCGCGGTGGCGTGGAGGCCGTAGACGTCGTGGAACAGGATGTGATAGGCCTCGCCCGCCATCTTGTTGACGCCGTTGACGTCGACGGGACGCAGCGGGTGGTTCTCGTCGACCGGCAGATAGAGCGGCCGGCCGTAGATCTGCCGCGTGCTGGCATAGACGACGCGCGCGTCGGGACAGACCTCGCGGCAGGCCTCGAGCAAGGTGAGCTGGGCGCGGCAGTTGATGGCGAGATCGGTCTCGGGATCGGCCATCGAGTCCATGTGGCTGGTCTGCGCCGCGAGATTGAAGAGATAGTGGCAGCCGCCGAGCAGATCGCGCATCTGCCTGACGTCGCGGATATCGGCGATCTCGATCGAGACGCGCTCGCGCACCGGCGCGACATTGAACAGGTTGCCGCCGAATTCGGGAAAGAGGTTGTCGACCAGCAGCAGATCGGCGCCGAGCTCGGCGAGCCGCAGCGCCAGGGTCGAGCCGATGAAGCCGACCCCGCCGGTGATCACCACGCGCGCGCCGGCGAAGGCGCGCTTGCGGTCGTCGGTGTCAGGCATCACGGATGCGCGGGCGAGGGGTCATGGCGCGGCGATTCTCGCCGACCGCCGCCGCCAGCGCAAGCGGCGAAGCCGCGAAAACCGTTGCGGCCAGGGAGCGAGCCGTGATTCTTTCGCCGGCATGCGAGGCAAATTTTACGCGCTTTGCACGATCCTGGCGGCCCTGCTCGCCGCCTGCGCCGGCCAGCGGCCGCCGCCGGCCGAGGAAGGGACCCTGTGCCTGGCGCGACTCGACCAGGCTGGTGTCACCTATACCATCGCCGCCCAGCCCGCCGGCGCCGATCACTGCATCGTCGAGACGCCGGTGCGCGTCAGCGCCGCGGGCATCGCCTGGAGCCGGCCGGGGGTCGTGAGCTGCGCCTTCGCGCTGGAGCTCGACGCCTTCGCGCGCGAGGATGTGGCGCCGCTGGCGCTCGCCCGTTTCGGGGAGCGCGTACGGCTGCTGCGCCATTTCGGCACCTATGCGTGCCGGCGCGAGAGCGGCAATGGCGGCCGCTGGAGCACGCATGCCTCGGGCCGCGCCATCGACATCGCGGGGGTCGAGCTCGCCGATGGCAGCCTCATCAGCGTCGAGCGCGACTGGCACGGCGGCGGCGCCAAGAGCCGGTTCCTGCACGAGCTGGCACGGCGCGCCTGCCGCCGCTTCAGCGTCGTCCTCACCCCCGACTCGGACCGCGACCATCGCGACCACATCCATCTCGACAGCGGCAAGTGGAAGCTCTGCGGCGCCGTAGATGGCTAATCCGGCGTCGCCGCCGGCAGCCCGAGCAAGGCGCGCCGGCGCAGCCACAGGCTCGGGCGGTAGCGGTCGGAGCCGGTGATCTCGAACAGCCGGCACATGATGTCGTAGCAGCGCGTGACGCCGAGCGTGTCGGCAAGGGCGAGCGGTCCCCAGGGGTAGTTGAGGCCGAGCTGCATCGCCTTGTCGATGTCGCCGGGGCTGGCGAGCCCCATCTGCGCCATCTCCGCGCCGAGATTGGCGATCATCGCGGTGATGCGCTGGGCGATGAAGCCGGGGCTGTCCTTGACGCGCGTCACCGCCCGCCCGGCAGCGGCGAGCAGCGCCGCCACCGCTTCGGCTGCCGCCGGATCGGCGCCGGGCGCGGTCATCAGGGTGACGCGCCGGCTGGTGTCGTGAGCGAGGTCGAGCGCCACGGTGCGCCGGGGATCGAGGCCGAGCCGCACCGCGATCGCGGTGCAATCCTCGCCCCAGGGCGCCACGAGGATCGGGCTCGCGCCGTCATCGGGCGCCAGCGTCTCGATGCCGGCCGCCACCGCGAGCGCCACCAGCCCCTCGACCGGCTCCGGCACGATGACCCGCGCCGGCGGCGCTGCTGCCGGTGCGGGTGCGGCGGCCGGCGCAGCGGCGACCCGCTTGCCCGCGGCATCGTAGCGATAGAAGCCCTGCCCGGACTTTCTGCCATAGCGTCCGGCGAGATAGAGGCTCTCATGCAGCGGCGTCGATTTGAGGCGCGGATCGTACCAGTAGCCCTTATGCACGATCTCACCGACGGGATAATTCACATCCATGCCGGTGAGGTCCATCAGCTCGAACGGGCCCATGCGGAAATGGCAGCACTCGCGCATGACGAGGTCGATGTCGTCGGGGGTCGCCACGCTCTCCTGCAGCAGGTGCAGCGCCTCCTGGTAATAGGCGCGGCCGCCGAGATTGACGAGGAAACCCGGCGCGTCCTTGACCTTGACCGGCGTGCGGCCCATGCGCCGGCCGAGCTCTACCAGCGCGTCGGCGACCGCCGCATCGGTATCGGCGGCGGCGATGATCTCGACCAGCCGCATCAGCGGCACCGGGTTGAAGAAATGCATGCCGGCGATGCGCCCGCGGCGCCGGCAGGCCTGGGCGATGGCGGCAATCGGAATCGACGAGGTGTTGGACGCAATGACCGCATCCTCGGCCAGCACCGCCTCGAGCGCGCGGAAGAGCGTGCGCTTGACCTCGAGGTTCTCGACGATCGCCTCGATGACGACGCCGCACGGCGCGAGATCCCTGACCTCGGCGACCAGCGTCAGCCGCGCTTTCGCCGCCGCGATCTGATCGGGCTTCGCCTCGCCCTTCTCGGCGAGTCGGTCGAGCCGCTGGAAGAGCGCGGCGCGCGCCTTCTCGAGTTGCGCCGCATTGGCATCGGTGAGGCGCACAGCAATGCCGCCGGTGAGCGCCACTTGCGCGATGCCCGAACCCATCGCTCCGGCGCCCACCACACCGAGCACGAAATCGCGCGCGCCGATCGCCACCATTCACCCCTCCCCGACTTGCGGGGCGCGACCGTCGCATGGCGACGCCGGCTTGGCAAGCCGGCCGCACGCGCGCCAGCCGAACATTGAAAGCAGGCAATGAACGCCAAGATGAACCGCGCAAATCTCCATCAACGCAACACATCGCAACATCGCGCGGCAATAATGGCAAAATCGGCACGGTCCATACCGCACGATCCGGACTTTGCCGCGTTGTTACAGATAGTCGGACAAATGTTGCGATGACTTACGGAAACATCGCAAGCAGCGCCTGTTGTCTCTGTATCAGAACAACGAAAGGCCCCGCGCCATGGCAGATCGCGCCGACGAAATCCGCTATTTGCGCCAGAAGGCGCAACAGTTCCGCGAGCTCGCCGCAGCCTATGAGACGGAAATCTCGCCGCTGCTGGTCGACATCGCCACGGAGCTCGAGCAGCGCGCCGATGCGCTGGAAAAAGCGACGGACAAAGACCGATAGAAAGACCACCAGGCGGCTCCCACGCCGGTCGGCGCGGGGCTTGCGCCTCGCCTACGCCGCCGCCATGGCTATGATAGGGCCAGCGCCGCGCAGCACCGAGGCAAGATGAGCACGATCAGCCTGCAAGACCGGATCAATCGCTACGGCATCGACACCGCCTGGCTCGGCCGGCGGCAGGAGGAGATCATTGATCCCGCCCTGCCGATCTGCGATCCGCATCATCACCTCTGGGATTTTCCCACCAACCGCTACCTGCTGCCGGAGCTGCTGGCGGATACCGGCGCCGGGCACAATGTCGAGCGCACGGTCTTCGTCGAATGCACGGCGTTCTATCGTGCCGCCGGGCCGGCGGCGCTGCGCGTCGTCGGCGAGACCGAGTTCGTCAACGGCGCCGCAGCGATGGCGGCGAGCGGCCGCTATGGCACGGTCGCGGCCTGCGCCGGCATCGTCGGCTATGCCGATCTCACGCTCGGCGCCGCGGTCGAGCCGGTGCTGGCGGCGCATGTCGCCGCCGGCAACGGGCGCATGCGCGGCATCCGCCACGCCGCCGGCTGGGATGCCAGCGACGCCGTGCAAAACAGCCACACGCAGCCGCCGCCGGCGCTGTTCGCCCGCGACGATTTCCGTGCCGGCTTCGCCCTGCTGCGCCGCTTCGGACTGAGCTTCGACGTCTGGCTCTACCATCCGCAGCTCACGGAAGTCATCGATCTCGCCCGCGCCTTCCCGGAGCAGCCGATGGTGCTCGACCATGTCGGCGGCCCGCTCGGCATCGGGCCTTACGCCGGCAGGCGCGACGAGATCTTTGCCGCCTGGCGCCGCGCCATGCGCGATCTCGCCGGCTGTGCCAATGTGCAGGTGAAGCTGGGCGGGCTCGGCATGAAGATCTGCGGCTTCGACTTCCACAAGCGCGCCGAGCCGCCGGGCTCGGCGGAACTGGCGACGCTGTGGCGGCCCTATATCGAGACCTGCATCGAGGCCTTCGGGCCGGCGCGCTCAATGTTCGAGAGCAACTTCCCGGTCGACAAGGTGTCGTGCAGTTATGCCGTGCTGTGGAACGCCTTCAAGCGCCTTGCCGCAGGTGCTTCGGCAGCGGAAAAATCGCTGCTTTTTCGCGACACGGCGACGCGCTTCTACCGGCTCGAGGCGGCGGCATGAGCGCTTCCGGCACGATCTCCTCCACCAGCGACGTCATCGCGGTGCTGCCGCAGCATCGCTTCGACGAGGCCGCGCTCGAGCGCTTCATGGCCCGCCATGTCGCGGGCTTCGTGCCGCCGCTGACGGTGGCGCAATTCCATGGCGGCATGTCGAACCCGACCTTCATGCTGCAAGACGGCGCCGGGCGGCGCCTGGTGCTGCGCAAGAAGCCGCCGGGCAAGCTGCTGCCGTCGGCGCACGCGGTGGAGCGCGAGTTCAAGGTGATCTCCGCGCTGGCGGCGAGCGACGTGCCGGTGGCGCGCGCCTATGCGCTGTGCGAGGACGATGCGGTGATCGGCCAGGCCTTCTACATCATGGAGCATGTCGAGGGCCGCGTGTTTCGCAACTATACCCTGCCGGAGACGGCGCCGGCGGAGCGCGCGCGGATCTATGACGCGATGAACGACGTGCTGGCGCGGCTGCACCGCGCCGACTACGCCCGGCTGGGGCTTGCCGATTACGGCAAGGCGGGGGGATATGCCGAGCGCCAGATCAGCCGCTGGTCGCGGCAATACCAGGCGAGCAAGACCGATGAGCTGCCGGCGATGGAACATCTTGCGCGCTGGCTGCCGCAGCATATCCCGGCGGCGGATGAGACCACGATCGTGCATGGCGATTTCCGGCTCGAGAACATGATCTGGCATCGCGAGGAGCCGCGCGTGCTCGCCGTCGTCGATTGGGAGCTCGGCACGCTCGGCCATCCGCTCGCCGATCTCGCCTATAACTGCCTGCCCTGGCATGTGCCGGACCCGCGGCGCGGCGACCTCACCGTGCCGGGTGCAGGACCTGGCATACCGAGCGAGGCCGAGTATCTCGCCGCCTATTGCCGGCGCAGCGGCCGCGACGGCATCGCCGACTGGCGCTTCTGGCTGGTGCTATCGCTGTTCCGCCTCGCCGCGATCTCGCAAGGCGTCTACAAGCGCGGCCTCGACGGCAATGTCAGCTCGCCTGGCGCGCTCGACCGCGGCGCCAAGGCGCGTGACCTCGCCGAGCGCGCCTGGGCGCTGGCGGAAGCCGCGGCATAGCCGGCGTTCATTCCTCGATCAGCGGGACCCACCCGGCCTGCTCCGCCGCGCGCAGCGCCACCGGCGGTGCCGCTTCGGCATAGAGCCGGCGCGCCTCCTGCGGCGAGCCGCGGCGCTCGCCTAGCGCCAGCACGGTAACCTGGCGCAGCACCTTGCCGTGGCGGAGCGTAAGCCGGTCGCCGACGCGCACGGGATGGCCGGCCTTCAAGACCTCGACGCCGCCGATGGCGACGGCACCCTCGGCACAGAGCCGCGCCGCCAGCGAGCGCGTCTTGGCGAAGCGCGCGAACCAGAGCCATTTGTCGAGGCGCAGCCCCGTCATCGCGCCAGCCGCAACTCCTTGAGCTTGGCGAAAGGCCCGTCGGCCGCCGCCGGCTCGTCGCCGCGCCGCTGCGATCGACCGCGCATGGGTTTGCTCTGCCGCGCTTGCCGGGCGCGGTGCGAGCGCGCCTGGAAACTCGTGCCGTCCTCGCCCGGCACGGCGCGATATCCGAGCTCCGACAGCATCGCCGCCAGCTCCTCCGGGGCGGCGCCGGCGAGCTGCGAGAGCGCCGGCGTCGCGGCGAACCTCCCCTGCCGCGCCAGCCGCCGCGCCGCGGCGGCAAGCCGCTCGACGCGGTCGACGCGCAACACGCGCGGACCCAGCACGCGCCAGCCCATCGCCGCATAAGCCGCCGCCGACACCGCGGGATCGCGCGGCGCGGCGAGCGCCGGGACCGGCGGCGGCGCCTCGCCGCGCCACAGCGCCCAGAGCAGCCCGCGCAAGCCCGCCGCGCGCGGCCGCAGCAGGGCGTCGACATAGACCGTCTCGACGCCGAGCCGCACGCCGAGCCGGGCTAGCAGCCGGCGGTCGCCCTCGGCCAGCGCCGCGCGCTGGCTCGTCACCGCGACGGCGGGCAGGCTGCCCAACGCCTCGGCGAGCTGGAAGACGAGGCCGCGCGCCGCGCCCGAGAGCTCGGCGGCGCGCAGGCGGAACAGCGGCTGCAGCCCGCGCTCGATCGCCGCGCGCAGGAAGTCGGCCAGCCGGCGGCGAACGCTGTCGCGCAGCTCGCCCTCGAGGAAATCGCCGGGCAAGGCCTCGATCCGCGGCGCCAGCGCGCTGTCGCCGGCGAGCAGCCGGCCGACCGCGCCGTCGCGCCAGCGCACGACGCCATCGGCGCCGAGGGTGAACTCGCCGTCTGCCGCAGCGGCGAGGCGCCTGGCGCGCGCCGCGATCTCGCCGCGCAGCACGCGGTTGGCGGCCGCGAGCAGGGTCTTGGCCTCGCCGCCGGCGGCGCCGGGATCCGGCACGAAGCGGAAGCCGTCGAGCCGGCCGACATAGTGGCCCTCGACCTTGACCTCGCCGGCGTGGCTCACCGAGGCCAGCAGCTCCTTGTCGCCGGCGAGCTGCTTCACCAGGAAGGCGGAGCGCCGGTCGACGAAGCGCTGCGTGATGCGGTCATGCAGCGCGTCGGAGAGCTTGTCCTCGATCGACCGCGCGCGCTCCTGCCACTGGGCGGCATTGGCAAGCCAGTCCGGGCGGTTCGCGATATAGGTCCAGGTGCGGATATGCGCGATGCGCGTCATCAGCCCGTCGATGTCGCCGTCGAGGCGGTCGAGGCGCTGCACCTGCGCCGCCACCCAATCGACCGGCAGGCGCTCCTGCGGTCCCGCGAGATGGCGGTAGATCTGGCCCAGGAGGCGCGCATGGGTGTCGCTCATCACCTTGCGGAAATCCGGGATCTGGCAGACCTCCCAGAGGAGCCGCACCGCGGCGGGATGGCCGGCGAGCTCGGCGATGTCGGGCTGCTTCGCCAGCGTGCGCAAGGCCAGGTGATCATCGGCTTCGCGCGCCGGCACGAGCCCCGACGAGGGCGGGCGCTGCTCGAGGCTGCGCAGCAGCGCGGCCGGCGAGGCGTAATCGAGCCGGGCATTGCGCCAGTAGAGCCGCGTCAGCGGGTCGAAGCGATGGTTTTCCACCGCCTCAACCAGCTCCGGTTCCATCGCCTCGAGCTCGGCCGTGGTGCCGAAGGTGCCGTCGCTCATATGCCGGCCGGCGCGGCCGGCGATCTGCGCGATCTCGGCCGGACCGAGCCGGCGCGGCGCCTGCCCGTCGAACTTGACCAGCCGGGCGAAGGCGACATGGTCGAGATCCATGTTGAGCCCCATGCCGATGGCGTCGGTGGCGACGAGGTAATCGACTTCGCCCGACTGGAACATCGCCACCTGGGCATTGCGCGCGCGCGGGCTGAGCGCGCCCAGCACCACCGCCGTGCCGCCGCGCTGGCGGCGCATCAGCTCGGCCAGCGCGAAGACATCGGCCACGGCGAAGGCGACGACGGCGCTGCGCGGCGGCAGCCGCGTCACCTTCTTCGGCCCGAGATAGCGCAAGGTGGAAAAGCGCGGCCGGCCGACGAACTCCGCCTCAGGCACCAAGCGGCGCAGCAGCGGCCGGATGGTGTCGGCGCCGAGGAACATGGTCTCCGACAGGCCGCGCGCCGCCAGCAGGCGATGGGTGAAGACATGGCCGCGCTCGGCATCGCCGCAGAGCTGGATCTCGTCGACGGCGAGGAACTCGACGCCGCGGTCGAGCGGCATGGATTCGACGGTGCAGACGAAATAGGCGGGGTTCGGCGGGATGATCTTCTCCTCGCCGGTGATCAGCGCCACGGCGCGGGCCCCCTTGAGCCGCACCACCCGGTCGTAATTCTCGCGCGCCAGCAGGCGCAGCGGGAAGCCGATCATGCCGGTGGCATGGCCGAGCATGCGTTCGATGGCGAGATGGGTCTTGCCCGTGTTGGTCGGGCCGAGGACGGCGAGAATGCGCGGGGCGGACGCCAAGAAGCCCATGGGTCAAGAATTGGGGGTGGGGGGCCTAAAGGCAAGCCGAAACGGCGGGGCGCGCCAACCTGCCGCGATGGCAAGAGCCGGAGGCGGTAGCCGATTGGCGGCGGCGGCGATTCCCATTATGCAGGCTGGGTGACCTCGCTCTGGATCCCGCTCACCATCGGCGCCGCCTTTCTGCAGAACCTGCGCACCGTGCTGCAGAAGCAGCTCCGCGCCAGCCTCAGCACCAATGCCGCGACCTTCACCCGCTTCGCCTTCGGCTCGCCGCTGGTGATCCTATACACCGTGTCATTGCATCAATTTGCCGCCCTCCCCTGGCCGGAGCCAAACCCCGCTTTCATCGGCTGGGTCGTGCTGGGCGGGCTGACCCAGATCGTCGCCACCTCCTGCCTCATCCATCTCTTCAGCTTCCGCAACTTCGCCGTCGGCGTCGCCTATTCCAAGACCGAGGTGATCCAGGCGGCGATCTTCGGCCTGGTCTTCCTGGGCGACGCCGTCACCGCCTGGGGCGCCGCGGCGATCGGCATCGGCACGCTCGGCGTGATGCTGATCTCGCTCAGCGGCAGCGGGGTCAAGGCGATGATCCTCGGCTGGGGCGAGCGGCCGGCGCTGATCGGGCTCGCCTCGGGGGCGCTCTTCGGCATCGCCGCCGTCTCGTTCCGCGCCGCGGCGCTGGCGCTCGGCGAGCGCGGCTTCGTCATGCCGGCGGCCTATACGCTGCTCTGGGCGAACCTGCTGCAGACGGCGGTGATGGCGATCTATCTTTGCCTCAGCGAGCGCGACCAGCTCGGCAAGCTCGTCGGGGCCTGGCGGCTCTCGGCGCTGGCCGGCACGATCGGCGTCGTCGCCTCGGCGCTATGGTTCATGGCGATGACGCTGGAGCTCGTCGCCTATGTCCGCACGCTGAGCCTGATCGAGCTGGTCTTCACCTTCCTGTTCTCGTGGTTCTACTTCAAGGAGCGGCCGAGGGCGCGCGAGCTCGCCGGCATCGCGCTGCTGGTGGTCGGCATCGCCATGACGCTCAATCTGCGTTAGCGCCGCTCGGGTGCCGCACCGGCTCGGCGGTGATGTAGCTGCGGATGGTCAGAGGATGCCCGATCATCGCCATGGGCTCGAGCGAGCCGCCGGTGCCGCGCAGCATGACCGTGCCGTAGCCGAAGATGCGGCCGAGCAGCGACTGGTCGACATCGACGCTTTCGACCTTGGAACGGTTCATCTCGATGGTGTGGCGGGCGATGATGCCGCGCTTGAAGACGACGCGCTGGTCGGTGACGGCCAGTTCCGTGCTGACGCGGCGCAGCGCCGCCGCCAGGAACAGAAAGAGACCGAGCAGCGCCAGCAACCCCGCCAGGATCTGCAGCAGCGGCGCACTATCGGAGGGGGCGGAGACGGAGGCGATGGCGAGCGCCAGGGCGACCAGGAAGGCAAGGATCGCCCGACCATAGACCAGCCAATGCAGGCCGGTCTCGTAGACCACCTGCTCCCCGGGCAGCAGCACCTTCTGGACATAGCTCATCGACGGGGCGCCCCTTTGCGGTTTCAAGCCATTCTAACACTTGCCGGCGCCGTCCGGTCCCCCTTGCATCCGGCCACCGCCCTGCATATCTCTGCGCCAGCCCGTCCAACCCAGCGAGACCCATGGCGCAAGAGAAAAGAAGCTTTCAGGCCGAGGTCAGCCGGCTCCTCGACATCGTCGCCCACTCGCTCTACAGCGAGAAGCAGATCTTCCTGCGCGAGCTGATTTCCAACGCGTCGGATGCCTGCGACCGGCTGCGCTACCTGGCGCTGACCGAGCCCGGCCTCCTCGCCGAGGCGCCGGACCTCAAGGTCGTGCTCACGCCGGACAAGCAAGCGCGCAGCCTCACCGTCGCCGATAACGGCATCGGCATGAACCATGACGAGCTGGTGGAGAATCTCGGCACCATCGCGCGCTCCGGCACCGCCCGCTTCGTGCAGCAGCTCTCGGGCGACCAGCGCAAGGACATGTCGCTGATCGGCCAGTTCGGCGTCGGCTTCTATTCCGCCTTCATGGTCGCCGACAAGGTCGAGGTGGTCGCGCGCAAGGCGGGCGAGACCCAGGCCTGGCGCTGGAGCTCCGACGGCAAGGGCGAGTTCACCGTCGAGCCTGCCGAGGCGGCGGCCCGCGGCACCACCATCACGCTGCATCTGCTGGAAGACGCGGCGGAGTATCTCGAGCCGGCGCGGCTCCGGCAGATCGTCAAGACCTATTCCGACCACATCGCCTTGCCGATCCTGCTCGCGGCCGACGGCAAGGAGGAGACGCTCAACACCGCGGCGGCGCTGTGGACGCGCCCCAAATCCGAGATCACGCCCGAGCAGTATCGCGAGTTCTACCATCACGTCGCCCATGCCTTCGACGAGCCGTGGCTGACGCTGCACAGCAAGGCCGAGGGCACGCTCGAATACACCAGCCTGCTGTTCGTCCCCGCGAGCAAGCCCTTCGACCTCTTCGATCCCGTGCGCAAGTCGCGGGTCAAGCTCTATGTCCGGCGCGTCTTCATCACCGATGACTGCCCGGAGCTGCTGCCCGCCTATCTGCGCTTCCTGCGCGGCATCGTCGACAGCGAGGATCTGCCGCTCAATGTCAGCCGCGAAATGCTGCAGAACAACCCGATGCTGGCCAAGATGCGCGGCCAGATCACCCGGCGCGTGCTCGGCGAGCTCGCGAAAAAGGCCAAGGACGCGCCCGAGGACTACGCCAAGTTCTGGGAGAATTTCGGCGCGGCGCTGAAGGAAGGGCTTTACGAGGACCACGAGCATCGCGACCAGCTGCTGCCGCTCCTGCGCTTCCGCAGCACGGCGGGTGATGCGCTGGTCTCGCTCGAGGAGTATGTCGCGCGGATGAAGCCGGGCCAGGAGGCGATCTACACCATCACCGGCGACGATCTCGCTCTCCTGCGCAACAGCCCGCAGCTCGAAGGCTACCGCGCCAAGGGCATCGAGGTGCTGCTGCTCACCGACGCCATCGACGAGTTCTGGATGCCGGCGGTCGGCGCCTACAAGGAGCATGCGCTGAAATCGGTGACGCGCGGCGCCGCCGACCTCGCCAAGATCACCGGCGAGGAGAAGGCGGAGGAGAACAAGCCCGACGCCGCCGCCGATGGCGCAATGGCGAGCCTCATCGCGCTGTTCAAGCTGTCGCTGGGCGAGGCGGTGAAGGATGTGCGCAGCTCCGACCGGCTCACCGACAGCGCCGTCTGCCTCGTCGCCGATGAGGGCGATCTCGATATGCATCTGGAGCGGCTGCTGAAGCAGCACCGCCAGCTGGCTGCCGCCACCGCCAAGCGCATCCTCGAGATCAACCCGCGCCACCCGCTGATCGCGCGGCTCGCCGCCATGGTCGACAAGCACGGCGCCGGCGGCGCGCTCGGCGATTTCGCCTGGCTGCTGCTCGACCAGGCGCGCATCCTCGAAGGCGAGCAGCTGCCCGATCCCGGCGCCTTCGCGCGCCGGCTGGCAAGCGTGCTCGAGAAGGGCCTGGCGGCTTAGCGCAGCGCAACGCGAAGGCGTTTGTCGCTGGCGGGCGTCAGCGGCGCTCGGTTGCCGGCTAGCCCGCCCGGTGCGGCTCCCGCGGTTGCTGACGCAACCGCTGACGCCGCCGCGGACAAACGCGCTCAGGGCGTTTGCCGCGGCCCTAACTGCTCGGCCGGCTCAGCAGCGCCGCGCCAATGATCCGTCCGGTGCCGCCTTGCTGCAGCAGCACGGCGAGGCCGCCATCGCCGGCCGGCTGGCGGTCGGCCGCCAGCGTCAGGTCGAGCGCCTGGCCGCGCCAGGTGCCGACCGCGGCGAAGCTGCGCACCACCTGATACTCCTTCAGCGTATGGCCCTCATTCTCGCCATGCAGCACCGGCGTCGCATGCTCGCGGTCGAAGCCCACGAGCCAGAGCGTGGCGGGCTCGGCGCCGGCGCCGGCATCGACATGGATGACGAGCGCGCCGTCGACGTTGCGCGCGATGCCGACATGCTGGTGCAGCGCCTTCGCATCCTCGGCCGCCTTGATCATCGGCCCGATCGAGAGACGCTCGGAGCCTACGCCCTCGGTGGTGCCGTTGATCACCATCTGCGGCGTGTAGACGTAGCGCAGGTTGAGATGGCGGGCGTATTCATGCTGGCGCTGGGTGGCGAGCTTGCTGGCATAGGGATCGTTCCAGCCGATGTAGTTCCAGTAATCGACATGGAAGGCGAGCGCCAGCACGTCGGGGCGCTGCGCCAGCTCGCCGAGATAGGTGTCGGCCGGCGGGCAGGAGCTGCAGCCCTCGGAGGTGAAGAGCTCGACCACGACGCGCGGCTGCGCCTCGGCCGCCGGCGCCGGCGCGGCCGGCCAGAGCAGCGTCGCCAGCGACAGGAAAGCGAAGGTTCGCACCATCATCATGGGACCATTGAGCATCCGATAATCATGGCGCGCAAGCCCCGGCGCCGCCAGTCCATCGCCTTCACAATGGGGTGAGGGGATGCGCCGATCGCGCGGCGTGGGAAAACCCCTCGGCGGAGCGCTACCCTGCGCCGAGGCGGCGACACAGCCGCGGGAGGGGAGAAGCGATCGTGAGAAGAGCGGGTTTTTCGCCGCGGCGGTCATTACCACGGCGCTGGCGGAGCCGGCGCTGGCGGCCGGCACGGTCAAGATCGGCTTGCTGCTGCCGCTTACCGGCAATGCCGCCGCGGCGGGCCAGGCGGCCAAGGCGGCGATCGAGGTCGCCACCGAGATCGTCAACACCGCCCATCCCGAGATGGCGAGCCTGCGGCTGGCGCCCACTGCCGGGCTGCCCACTCTCGGCAGCGCCCGGCTCGAGCCCGTCTTCATCGACCATCAGGGCGACCCCTTGGTGGGCCAGAGCCAGGCGCTGCGGCTTCTCCGATCCCTTCTTCCTGCCGGCGGTCGCCGACATCGCGCAAGGCGCGATGAACCGCAGCGCCTGGGATATCGGCACGCCCGAGAGCGCCACCTGGACTGCACGGATGCCGCTGCAGCGGAAAGATTCGCTAGTCCGCACGGAGCGGCTCTCGCGGTTGCTGGGCAACCGCTATCGCCGCAGGCGACGGGCGCCTACGCCGCCGCGCGCCGACATCATTTGCCGCAGGACGTATTGCAGGATGCCGCCGTGGCGGAAGTATTCGAGCTCGTCCAGCGTGTCGATGCGGCAGAGCAGCGGCACGGTGTCGATCTTGCCCGAGGAGCGGTGAATGCGGCAGGCGAGATCGATGCGCGGCTTCAAGCCGGTGGCGACGCCGAGAATGTCGAAGCGCTCGGTGCCGTCGAGCTTCAGGCTCTTGCGGTCGGTGCCGTCCTTGAATTGCAGCGGCAGCACGCCCATGCCGACCAGGTTCGAGCGATGGATGCGCTCGAAGCTCTCGGTGATGACCGCGCGCACGCCGAGGAGCCGGGTGCCCTTGGCCGCCCAGTCGCGCGACGAGCCGGTGCCGTATTCCTTGCCGGCGATGATGACCAGCGGCACGCCTTCCTTCTGATAGCGCATGGCGGCGTCGTAGATCGGCATCACCGCGCCGTCCGGCTGGTGCTTGGTCATGCCGCCTTCGACCCCCGGCACCATCTCGTTGCGGATGCGGATATTGGCGAAGGTGCCGCGCATCATCACCTCGTGATGGCCGCGGCGCGCGCCGTAGGAGTTGAAATCCGCCGGCCGCACCTGGAAGCTCACGAGATATTGACCCGCGGGTCCATCCTTCTTGATCGAGCCCGCCGGGGAGATGTGGTCGGTGGTGATGCTGTCGCCGAGGATCGCCAGCTCGCGCGCCATCTCGATATCGGTGAGCGGCGCCGGGTCCTTCGGCATGTTGTCGAAATAGGGCGGATGCGCGATGTAGGTCGAGCCCATATCCCAGCTGAAGGTCTTGTCCGCCACGACCTTCACCTTCTGCCACTCCGGCGGACCTTGGAAGACGTTGCCGTAGCGCTTGCGGAACATGTCGGGAGTGAGCGACTTGCGCAGCGTGTCCTGCACCTCCTGGCTGGTGGGCCAGATATCCTTCAGGAAGACCGGCTTGCCGTCGCCGCCTTCGCCGAGCGGCTCGGTGGCGAGATCGAGGGTCATGCTGCCGGCGAGCGCATAGGCCACGACCAGCGGCGGCGAGGCGAGATAATTGGCGCGCACCTGCGCGCTGATGCGGCCCTCGAAATTGCGGTTGCCGGAGAGCACCGCGGCGACGACGAGGTCGCCCTTGTCCACCGCCTCGGAGATGGCGTCGGGCAGCGGCCCGGAATTGCCGATGCAGGTGGTGCAGCCATAGCCCACGAGGTTGAAGCCGAGCCCGTCGAGATCCTGCTGCAGCCCGGCGGCGGCGTAGTAGTCGGTCACCACCTGGCTGCCGGGCGCGAGCGAGGTCTTGACCCAGGGCTTCACCTTGAGCCCGCGCTGGCGCGCGTTGCGCGCCACCAAGCCCGCGGCGAGCATGACGCTGGGGTTGGAGGTGTTGGTGCAGCTGGTGATGGCGGCGATGACCACGGCGCCGTCCTTCAGATCGTAATTGCTGCCGGCGACCGGCACCGCGCGGTTGAGCTTCGCCACATCGGCGCCGCCGGCGAGCTTCGGCAGCTCGGCGGCAAAGGATTTGGCCACCCCCGAGAGCGCGACGCGGTCCTGCGGCCGACGCGGGCCGGCGAGCGAGGGCTGGACCGTGGCGAGATCGAGCGTCAGCGTGTCGGTGAAGACGGGATCAGGCGTGCTGTCGTCGCGCCACAAGCCCTGCGCCTTGGCATAGGCCTCGACCAGCTTGACGCGCTGGGCGTCGCGCCCGGTGAAGGTGAGATAGTTGAGCGTCACCTGGTCGACCGGGAAGAAGCCGCAGGTGGCGCCGTATTCCGGCGCCATGTTGCCGATGGTGGCGCGGTCGGCGAGCGCCAGATGGGCAAGTCCGGGGCCGTAGAACTCGACGAAGCGGCCGACCACGCCCTTCTTGCGCAGCATCTGCGTCACGGTGAGCACGAGATCGGTGGCGGTGGCGCCTTCCCTGAGCTTGCCATCGAGGCGGAACCCCACCACTTCCGGCAGCACCATCGAGATCGGCTGGCCGAGCATCGCCGCCTCGGCCTCGATGCCGCCGACCCCCCAGCCAAGCACGGCGAGGCCGTTGACCATGGTGGTGTGGCTGTCGGTGCCGACCAGCGTGTCGGGGTAGGCCACGGTGCGGCCGCCCTCATCGGTGCTCCAGACCACCTGCGCCAGATATTCGAGATTGACCTGGTGGCAGATGCCGGTGCCGGGCGGCACGACGCGGAAATTGTCGAAGGCGGTCTGGCCCCATTTGAGGAAAGCGTAGCGCTCGCCGTTGCGCTCGAACTCGAGCTTGACGTTGTCGGCGAAGGCATGGGTCGAGCCGAAGGCGTCGACCATCACCGAATGGTCGATGACGAGATCGACCGGCGAAAGCGGATTGATGCGCTGGGGATCGCCGCCGAGCTTGGCCATCGCCTGGCGCATGGCGGCGAGATCGACGACGGCGGGGACGCCGGTGAAATCCTGCATCAGCACGCGCGCCGGGCGGAAGGCGATCTCGCGCTCGGAGCGGCGCGTCTTCAGCCATTCCGCCACCGCCTTGATGTCGTCCAGCGTGACCGTGCGGCCGTTCTCGAGCCGCACCAGATTCTCCAGCAGCACTTTCATCGAGAACGGCAAGGCCGAGAGGTCGCCGAGCCCGGCCGCCTTGGCCGCCGCCGCGAGGCTGAAATAGTCGTATTCCTTGCCGTCGACTTTGAGCGTGCGGCGGGCTTTCAGCGAATCATGGCCGGTGACGGACACGGGCGGTCTCCTGGAAGGCAGGTCGAGGCGGGTGCTCGCCTGCTACACCTTATCATGCCCGAGATCAAGGGATCGGACCTGGGACACTGTCATGGAGCGCCGCCCATCACGCCCCGGCACGCTATTGGCCCGAGGCGGAAGGCGCGCTGCGGCGCATGACCTCGTTGTAGAGCTTATCGACCTCCGGGGCCTGCCGTTTCTCGGTCGCCTCCGCCTTGGGGCCGAGGCGCTCCTCGACATCCGCCTCGCGCGGCTGCTGATGGCGCATGGCGGTGAGCGGCAGCTTCGAGTCCGAAGGCGACTCGGGAGGGCGGTCACGCGCATCCGAACCTCGCGTCAACGCCGGAAATCGAGTTTAGGCGCGATCGGCCGGAGGCAAGGCTCATCGCCGACACCGTCTAACCGGCCTTGCGCACCGCCTCGTCGCGTTCGATCTGTTCGGCCAGCAAGGCCAGAGCCAGCGCACGGCTTGCCAATGAACGCTTCAAGTCGGAGTCCGACGCATTGCGCGCCGCCTCCCGGCACCGCCGCGATTCCTCGCGCAGCTCCGACGGTCCCAGCGCGCTGTCATCCTGCGGCGCGGCGGCAAGGTTCTCGTAATGCTCCGCCGTCCGGTCACAGGTTTCCGCCATGCCGCGGTAGGATTCCTGCGCCGCGGGACTCCGCATCTCGTCGGCAACCCTATGGTATTCCTCGGCCTTCTGTCGCCAGCGCCGGGCCCGTCCCAAGAAGGAATCATCCTGCATGCGGCGGCCTCCTTTTCAGGCGGGAGCATGCGCCGCCCCTCTTTTCCGGGGGCAGGCAGGTCTCCCAGCCGTCGGCGCCTGAGCAGAGCAGTTGCTGACGATCAGGCAGAATAACACGACAGGCTGGTTCTGCCCTCGATGATTTGATGATGGGATGGTGAGTTGGGGATTGCTTGACCGCGTCCGGCCGATGCCTTAGCTAGGCAGCGGGGCGCAGGACGGTTGTCAAAAAAACCGCAACGCCGCGAAGGTTTTGCGGGCGGGCGAACAGGCCGGCCCGCAGCTCTGGGAGAGAGCCGGCATGGCGGTGGCGGAGACCGAGCAGGAGGCGCGCGCGGCGACGCGGTCGGATCGGCGCGCCGCGCCCGACACCATCCCCAAGCTGCTGCTCGACCATGCGGAAAAACGCGGCGGCCGGCCGGCGATGCGCGAGAAGGATCTCGGCATCTGGCAGAGCTGGAGTTGGGCCGAGAGCGCGCGCGAAGTGCAGGATCTCGCCAACGGCCTCGCCGCGCTGGGCTTCCGGCGCGGCGACAAGCTCGGCATCATCGGCGACAACCGGCCGCGGCTCTACTGGGCGATCACCGCCGCGCAATGCCTCGGCGGCGTGCCGGTGCCGGTCTACCAGGACGCGGCTGCCGCCGAGATGGAATTCGTCCTCGAGCATGCCGAGGTGCGCTTCGTCGTCGCCGAGGATCAGGAGCAGGTCGACAAGCTCGTCGCCGTGCGCGAGCGCCTGCCCCGGCTCGAGGCGATCCTCTATGACGATGCGCGGGGCATGCGCCATTACGCCTATCCGTTCCTGCACGCCTATGCGACGGTGCAGCAGCAAGGGCGCGACTTCGCCCGCCTCAATCCCGGCTTCCTCGCCGGCGAGATCGCCAGAGGCAGCGGCGCCGACATCGCCGTCATCCTCTACACCTCGGGCACCACCGGCCAGCCCAAGGGCGTGATGCTGAGCTTCGACAACGTCATCATCATGGCGCGCCGCGCGGCGGAGCGCGAAGGGCTCGGCGAGGCCGAGGAAGTGCTGGCCTATCTGCCGATCGCCTGGGCAGGCGATCACATCTTCTCCTACGCGCAATCCTATTGCACCGGCTTCTGTGTCAGCTGCCCGGAATCCCCCGCCACGGCGATGATCGACCTGCGCGAGATCGGTCCCGACATATTTCTTCGCGCCGCCGCGCATCTACGAGACCATCCTGACGCAGGTGATGATCCGCATGGAGGATGCCGGCTGGGTGAAGCGCCGGATGTTCCATCACTTCATGGCGCTGGCGCGCCGCGTCGGCGGCCGCATCCTCGACGGCGCGCCGGTGTCGGCGTGGGACCGGCTGCGCTACGCGATCGGCACGGCGCTGATCTATGCGCCGCTCAGGAACACGCTGGGGCTGAGCCGCGTGCGCGTCGCCTATACCGCGGGCGAGGCGATCGGACCCGACCTCTTCACCTTCTATCGCTCGCTCGGCATCAACATCAAGCAGCTCTATGCCATGACCGAGGCGTCGATCCTGTGCGTCCAGCCGGACGGCCAGGCGAAGCCCGATACGGTGGGCACGCCCCTCGACGGCGTCGAGATCCGCATCCTCGAGAGCGGCGAGGTCACCTATCGCAGCCCCGGCGTCTTCGTGGGATATTTCAGGAACCCGCAGGCGACGGCCGAGACCAAGCAGCCCGATGGCTGGGTGCATTCCGGCGACGCCGGCTTCTTCGGGGATGACGGGCATCTGCGCATCATCGACCGCGCCAAGGATGTCGGCAGGCTCGAGGACGGCACGCTGTTCGCGCCGAAATTCATCGAGAACAAGCTCAAATTCTTCCCCTGCATCAAAGAGGCGGTGGCCTTCGGCGCCGGCCGCCCTTACGCCGCCTGCTTCATCAACATCGATGCCGAGGCGGTCGGCAACTGGGCCGAGCGCAACGGCGTCACCTATGGCGGCTACCAGGAGCTGGCCGGGCTCGCTTCGGTGCATGATCTCGTGCAGGAGTGCATCGAGGCGGTGAACCGCGACCTTGCCGCCGAGCCGCATCTGGCGGGCTCGCAGCTGCGCCGCTTCCTCATCCTGCACAAGGAGCTCGACGCCGATGACGGCGAGCTGACGCGGACGCGCAAAGTGCGCCGGCGCCATATCGGCGAGCGCTACGCGCCCCTGGTGGAAGCGCTCTATGGCGAGGCCAGGACCGTGCGGGTCGAGAGCGAGGTGAGGTTCGAGGACGGGCGCAAGGGCATGGTCAAGGCGGAGCTGGTGATCGGCGAAGCGAAGCCGGCGGCGAGCGTCGCGCCGCTGCGCCGGGCGGGCTGAGGCGGCGATGAGCGCGCCGGCAAAGCAGATCGGTCCGCCGCTCCTCGAGGCCTCGCATATCAGCCTCGCCTTCGGCGGCGTGCGCGCGCTCTCCGACATCAGCGTCGCGATCCGCGAGCGCGAGATCCTCGCCATCATCGGCCCCAACGGCGCCGGCAAGACCTCGATGCTCAACGTCATCAACGGCTTCTATCACCCGCAGGAAGGCACCATCACCTTCCGCGGCGCAGACGCGCCGGCGCATGCGGCCGCACCAGGCGGCCGAGACCGGCATCGCCCGCACCTTCCAGAACGTCGCGTTGTTCCGCGGCATGACGACGCTCGACAACATCATGACCGGGCGGCTCCTCAAGATGCGGCGCAACTTCCTGTGGCAGGCGCTGCATTGGGGCCCGGCGCTCACCGAGGAGCTCGCGCATCGCCGCTTCGTCGAAGGCATCATCGACTTCCTCGAGATCCAGGCGATCCGCAAGGTGCCGGTGGGCCAGCTTCCCTATGGGCTGCAGAAGCGTGTCGAGCTCGGCCGCGCGCTCGCCATGGAGCCGGACCTGCTGCTGCTCGACGAGCCGATGGCGGGCATGAACGTCGAGGAGAAGGAGGACATGTCGCGCTTCATCCTCGACGTCAATGACGAGTTCGGCACCACCATCGCGCTGATCGAGCACGACATGGGCGTGGTGATGGACCTCAGCGACCGGGTCGTGGTGCTCGATTACGGCCGCAAGATCGCCGACGGCCCGCCCGAAGTGGTGCGCCAGAGCCAGGACGTGATCGACGCCTATCTGGGAGTGCCGCATGAAGGGTAGGAAGCAGTCGATGACGCCGCTGCGGCGCCCCTCCCCTCTTGAGGGCAGGGAAATCGCATGTGCCGCTTTGGTGGAATTATCACCGCTGCCCCCGCGAAAGCGGGGGCCCAGGAACAAGCGCACGTCGGTTACCCTGGATCCCCGCTTTCGCGGGGAAGGCGAGGATGATCATCTATCACGGCAACGCAGTAGCACATGCGATTGCCCCGCCCTGCGGCCGGAGGACTAGCGCCATGGAATTTCTTCAGGCCGTGTTCGTCACCCCCTTTGCCAGCATGTGGGACAATCCCGGGTTCCTGCTCGAGGTGGTGATCGGCGGGCTGCTCACCGGCGTCATGTATTCGCTGGTGGCGCTGGGTTTCGTGCTGATCTACAAGGCCTCGGGCGTGTTCAACTTCGCCCAGGGCACCATGGTGCTGTTCGCGGCGCTCACCTTCGTCGGCATGCTGGAGCGGGGGCTGCCGGTCTGGGCGGCGTTCCTGATCGCGGCGGCGGTGATGACGGCGATGGCCTTCGTCATCGAACGCCTGGTGCTGAGGCCGCTGGTCAATCAGGAGCAGATCATCCTGTTCATGGCCACCATCGGCCTCACCTTCTTCCTCGACGGCTTCGGCCAATTGGTCTGGGGCGGCGATGTGCATCCGCTCGATATCGGCATCCCCAACAATCCCCTGATCTTCGGCGGCGTGCTGGTCAACGAGTTCGACCTCATCGCCGCCGCGGTGTGCGGCAGCCTGGTGGCGATCCTCGCGGTCTTCTTCCAGAAGACGGCGGTGGGGCGCGCGCTGCGCGCGGTCGCCGACGACCACCAGGCGGCGCTCTCGGTCGGCATTCCCTTGAAGACCATCTGGGTCATCGTCTGGGCGGTGGCGGGCATCGTCGGCCTCGTCGCCGGCATCCTCTGGGGCAGCAGCCTCGGGGTGCAGTTCTCGATCTCGCTGGTGGCGCTCAAAGCGCTGCCGGTGCTGATCCTGGGGGGATTCACTTCGGTGCCGGGCGCCATCGTCGGCGGGCTCATCGTCGGCGCCGGCGAGAAGGTGGCGGAAGTGTTCTGGGGCCCGGCCACCGGCGGCGCCATCGAGGATTGGTTCGCCTATGGCCTGGCGCTGATCTTCCTGCTGTTCCGGCCGCAAGGCCTGTTCGGCGAGCGCATCATCGAGCGCGTCTAGGAAGCGCGCGATGCTCTACCGCGAGGCCGGACAATTCAAGACGAGCTACGCCGCCGACCAAGCGGTGTTCCCGATCCGCCAGGACCGCTTCCTCATCGCCGGCGCGCTGCTCATCGCTTATATCGCGGTGCCGCTGCTGGGCAGCGAGTACTGGCTGCTGACCATCATGATCCCGTTCCTGGTCTTCGCGCTGGCGGCGCTGGGGCTCAACCTGCTGACGGGTTATGCCGGCCAAGTCTCGCTCGGCACCGGCGGCTTCATGGCGGTGGGCGCGTTCGCCACGTACAAGCTCGCGACCAGCTTTCCCGGCCTCAACATCGTCCTGGTCTTTCTCGCCGCCGGCGTGATCACCGCGCTGGTGGGACTGCTCTTCGGCTTCCCCAGCCTCAGGATCAAGGGCTTCTATCTCGCGGTGGCGACGCTGGCCTCGCAGTTCTTCCTGATCTGGATGTTCAACAAATTCCCGTGGTTCAACAATTACAGCTCCTCTGGCGTGATCAGCGCGCCGCAACGCGCCGTCTTCGGGCATTTCTACGTCACCGGCGCCGAGGCCAACCCGGTCGACAAATATCTCTTCGTGCTGAGCTTCGTCGCGGTGCTGGCCTTTGCCGCGAAGAACCTGGTGCGCGGCCGCGTCGGCCGCTCCTGGATGGCGATCCGCGACATGGACATCGCCGCCGAGATCATCGGCATCCGCCCGCTCAGGACCAAGCTTCTGGCCTTTGCCGTGAGCTCGTTCTATTGCGGCATCGCCGGCGCGCTCTGGGCCTTCATCTATACCGGGGGCGTCGAGCCGCTCGCCTTCGACATCGACCGCTCCTTCCAGATCCTGTTCATGATCATCATCGGCGGGCTCGGCAGCATCCTGGGCTCGTTCCTCGGCGCGGGCTTCATCGTGCTGCTGCCGATCTTCCTCGACAACGCGCCGCGCCTCGTCGGGCTCGAGATCCCGGTCAACACCGTCAGCAATCTGCAATCGATGATCTTCGGCGCGCTGATCATCTTCTTCCTGATCGTCGAGCCGCGCGGCCTCGCACGGCTGTGGCAGCTCGGCAAGGAGAAGCTCAGGACCTGGCCGTTCCCGTATTGAGGGACAACACTCAGACTCTGGCGGGATATGCGGCGAAGCTCCGTGCGCAGGCGCTCCGTCGCGGCGGGATCGACGGCGAGGCTCTCATCCTTGAGCCCCCCTACGAACACGACGCCATAGATGTTGCGGGCCTTCGCCATAGATTCCCAGCCTTCGAGCACATCGAGCAGCACGCGCCGGGGATCGCGTTCGAGCGGGTCGCCATAGCCGCCGCCGCTGCTGTCGCGGCCGCGGATCGCCTCGCCCCTGAGAATCTGCCGGTTGACCAGATTGGGCAATTTGGTCTCGTCGCCATTGCGGCCGATCAGCCAGGTCTCGCCCGGCGTGCCGTCGAGACCGCCATTGACGCCGCGCGGCGGCGCGAACTGGCCGTCGCAAGGGATGATCACCGTCACGGGATTCTCGAGCGGCGTGTAGACGATCTCCTGCGCCGGCGCGCCGCGCAAGCGCCCGGCGCCGGCGGAATCCGGCACCAGGCCGAGCGAGACGACGCGGAAGGGGTGCTTCAACTCGTCGACCTCGACGCTGTCGCGATACATCAGACCGGCGATCACCGGGATGGCGTAATTGACCCAGCCATCGGCCGTCGGGCTCGCCGGGCCGCCATTGGTCGAGAGCATCATGCGATTGACATAGGGCGCGTCGGCATGGCGGTGGTCGCGGCCCGACAGCACCGCCATGCCGGCGCCGAGGCCGGTGCCGCCTTCGGCGAGGCCGTGGCCGGCGCCGAGCTGAGCGAAGGCGGATTGCGTGATGTTGACCAGCCGCTCGGAGACGTTGGTGGTGGCGACCGAGCAGGAATGGGGGAAGACCGGCGATGCCACGACGCTGTCTTCGGCATAGGCGAAGCTCAGCCGGCGGAACGAGCCGGCGTTGCGCGGGATGTCGTTCTCCAGGCTGTTGAAGATGCCGCCCACCACCGCGCTGGTGGCGGCCGAGCGCGAGGTGTTGAGGCCGCAGGCGACGCTCTTGGGATTGTCGCGCAGATCAACATGGATGCGCGCATCCGCGGGATCGATCTCGAGGATGACTTTGAGCGTGAGGCCGTCCGGCAGGATGCCTTCGAGCGGGTCCGACTGCCCGGTATTGACCAGCCGCGCCCGCGGTAATTTGCGGATCGCCTCGCTCATGCGCCGCTCGGAATAGTCGAACCAATCGCGGATGAAGGTCTTGACCGCTTCCTTGCCGTATTTGGCGCAGAACTCCTTGAGGCGACGTTCGGCGATGCGCGCCGAGCCGAGCCCGGCGAGATAGTCGCCATACCATTGGTCCGGGATGCGGATACGCGCGCGGCACATGCGCATGATGTCGGCGATGTTCTGGCGGTCGCGCTGAACGCGCACTGCCGGGAAGATCAGCGCGCCCTCTTCATAGACATCGACCGCCTTGGCGAAATAGCTCGACGGGATGCTGTTGCCGATATCCGCCATGTGGCATTTGGCGACCGTCGTGAAGAGATGCTCGCCCTCGACGAAGACCGGCACCATGAAGGTGTGATCGGCCGGATGGGTGTTGCCGCCATAGGGGTCGTTGTCGAGATAGGCGTCGCCCTCGCGGATGTCGCCCTCATGGTACTCGGCCATCTTCGCCGTCTGGACATGCGTGCCGAAGATATGCACCGGCAGCCCCTCGGCCGAGGCCAGCAGCTGGTTGTCGCCGGTGACGATGCAGCACGAGAAGTCGCGCGCGCTCGAGATCACCGCCGAGCGCGCGGCGCGCAGCAGCGTGTTGGTCATCTCGCGCACGATGCCGTCGAGCCGGTTGGCCATCACCGAGACGAGAACGGGATCGAGCGCCGTCGCGGCGGCTGCTTGGGTCGGTGCCTCGCTCATCATCCTGCTCCCCTCAGCATTGAAGGACATAGTTGCCGGCCGCGGAGACGCCGGCGCGCATCCCGGGATAGACCACGACGGTGGTGGTCGGCTCCTCGATGATGGCGGGTCCCGCGACCACCGCGCCCGGGCGCAGCGCCGCGCCGCGGAATACCGGCGCCTCGACCATCGCGCCGTCGCCGAAATAGGCCGGACGCCGGCTGTGCGGCGCAGGCAGGTGGGCGGAAGCGACATCTTCGGCCGGCAGCGGCGGCGCCGCCAGGGTGACGGAGAGGCGGCCGCGCCAATTGACGCATTCGACCTGGCTGCCCTCGTCGCGCACGGCGTAGACGCGGTCATGCACCGCATGGAAGGCCTCGACCAGCGCCGCCACGTCACCGGCCGAGCGGAAGCGCGCCACCGGCAGCGGCGTGCTCGAGCTCCCAGACCTGCGAGCGGTAACGCGCCTCGACGAACAGCTCGACGCGGTGCTGCGCCTCCCCGGCGCCCTGGAGCTCGCCCCGGAAGCGCTCCAGCCCCTGCTCTATCCCGTCGAGCGCGGCGTTGACGCCGTCGCGATCGAAGCTGCCCGACAGCGTGAAGCGGCTGCGCGTCCGCTCGAAGACGATGTCGGAGAACTGCATACCGCAGGCCGACATCGCACTCGCGGTCTTGGGCAGGATCACCGTGGCGCAGCCGAGCTCGCGGGCGATCGGCATGATGTTCATGCCGGCGGCGCCGCCGCCGGCGATGATCACGCTGTCGCGCGGGTTGACCCCTTCGCTGACGGTGATCTCCTGGATCGCCTTGATCATCAGCTCGTTGGCGATGGTCATCACGGAAAACGCCGCTTGGTGCAGCGTCTGGCCGAGCGCGTCGGCAAGCCGCTGCAGCACGCGCGCCGCCGCCGCGGCGTCGAGCGCCATCCGCCCGCCGTTGAAGTAGGCGGGATCGACATAGCCCAGCACCACCGCCGCATCGGTCACGGTCGGCTGGTCGCCGCCGCGCCCGTAGCAGGCCGGCCCCGGCACCGCGCCGGCGCTTTGCGGGCCGACGCGCAGCAGCCCGCCGGCGTCGATCCAGGCGATGGACCCGCCGCCGGCGCCGACGCTGCGGACATCGACCGCCGACATGCTGACCATATGGCCGAGCCAACGCCGCCCGAGCCAGGAATCGCGCGTATAGACCAGCGCCCCGTCGCGCACGAGACCGACATCGAAGGTCGTGCCGCCGGTATCGCAGACGATCGCGTCCTGGCCACGCTGCTCGATGGCGAGATAGGCCTTGCCCGCCACCGGCGCCATGGCGGGACCGGATTTCAGGGTCAGGATCGGGCGCGACGCCACCTCGGCGACATGCTGGCAGCCGCCGGCCGAGGTGCTGATCAGGATCTCGCCGGCGAAGCCGGCGTCGCGCAGATCCGCTTCCATCTGCGTCAGGTGACGCTGCATCAGCGGCTTCAGCGAGGCATCGATCGCCGTCGCCGAGGCGCGGCGGTATTCGCGCAGGATCGGCAGCAGGCGGTGCGACAGCGTGTAGGGGATGCCGGGCAGTATCTCCTCGAGCAAGGCGGCCACCGCTTCCTCATGCGCGCCGTTGGCGATCGACCACAACAGGCACACCGCCACGGCTTCGAAGCCTTGCGCCTTCAGGCCCGCGATGACGGCGCGCGCCTGGCGCTGATCGAGCGCCGCCGCCACCTGCCCTTCGGCGTCGATGCGCTCGTCGATCTCGAAGGTGTGGCGGCGCGGGATGTAGGGCGGCGGATAGTCGTAGCTGTAATCATGGGGATCGAACTTGCCGCCTTCCCTGAAGACGAGCGTGTCGCGAAAGCCCTTGGTCACGAGAAAGGCGGTCTTGGCGGTGCCGCGCGTGACGATGGCGTTGGTGGCGCGGGTGGTGCCGTAGATCACCATGTCGCTGCGGGCGAGCAGTGCTGCGCCGGCGATGCCAAGCGTTTCGGCGGCGGCATCGACGGCGCCGCGCATGCCCTCGAAGATGCGCTGCGGCGTGGTCAGCGCCTTGCCGATCGCGACGATGCCGGTGTCGTCGGCGATGACCGCATCGGTGAAGGTACCGCCGGTATCGAAGGAGAGTTGGAAGCCCATGGTGCTAGAATCCAATCGCTGGTGTGGTGGCAAGCTCGATGCTGTCCGGCCGGCCCGGCAGGCTGAGGCGGCTCACCGCCGGCGCCGCCTCGGCGACGATCCGGCCACGCCGGATCACAGCGAGGCGCACCGGCTTGAGGCGGATCGCCTCCACGGCATCGCGCGCCTGCAGGATGACGCAATCGGCGGCGCGGCCGACCGCGATGCCGTAGCCCTGAAGCCCCAGGATGCGCGCCGGCGTCTCGGTCACCGCGGCAAAGCAGGCGCGCATGCCGGCTTGGCTTGTCATGTGCCCGGCATGCACCGCCATATGCGCGACTTCCAGCATGTCGGCCCGGCCGAGCGGGTACCAGGGATCGAGCACGCTGTCATGGCCGAGCGCCACGGCGCAGCCGGCCGCCATCAGCTCCGGCACGCGCGTCATGCCGCGCCGCTTCGGATAGGTGTCGAAGCGGCCTTGCAGCACCATGTTGGCCAGCGGGTTCGCCACCGCCGCGAGGCCCGCAGCCGCCATCTGGCCGATGAGGCGCGCGGCGTAGAAATTGTCCATCGAATGCAGCGAGCAGAGATGCGAGCCGGTGACGCGGCCGGAAAGCCCGAGGCGCTGCGTCTCATAGGCGAGCGTCTCGACCTGGCGCGAGGCCGGGTCGTCATTCTCGTCGCAATGCATGTCGACCAGCAGGCCGCGCTCGGCGGCGAGCGCGCAGAGCGCCCGGATGGACTCCCGGCCAAGCTCGGCGGTGGGCTCGAGATGCGGGATGCCGCCGACCGCGTCGACGCCGAGATCGAGCGCGCGGCGGAGATTGCCGGCGAGCGAGGGCTTGGAGAAATAGCCCATCTGCGGGAAGGCCACGAGCTGCAGGTCGAGATAAGGCGCCACCTGATTCTTCACCTCGACCAGCACCTCGGCGCCGATCAGCGCGTCGTCGCTCACATCGACATGGCTGCGGATGGCAAGGAGCCCCTGGCTCACCGCGAGATCGCAATAGGCGAGCGCGCGGGCGCGCAGCGCCTCGGCGGTGATGTACGGCTGCAGCTCGCCCCAGAGGCGAATGCCTTCCGCCAGCGTCCCGCTCTCATTGACCTTGCCGCCGAGGCCGAGGGTGAGCGTCGCGTCGAGATGGAAATGCGCATCGACGAAGGGCGGCGTCACCAGCCGGCCCGCGGCATCGATCTCGCGCGGCGCGGTGGCGGCGATCGCCGGCGCGATCTCGACGAAACGGCCGTCGCGCACCGCGAGATCGATGCCGCTGCGGCCATCCGGCAGCGTCGCCCGTCGCACGATGAGATCAAGGGTCATGGCAGCGCC
>CAWBKF010000033.1:0-358916 GCA_963789275.1 uncultured Alphaproteobacteria bacterium | reverse complement strand
GCCCCCGCCGCGCAAACGGCGCTTGGCGTCGCCCACCGGATCAGCGGGTTCGAAGAAGTGGTGTCCGGGCTCCACGAGCGGGAGGCACGACATGAAGCGCAACGCTGCCTGTCGTGTGGCCACTGCTTCGAATGCGACAATTGCTTCGCGGCGTGCCCTGAACAGGCGATCACCCGTCTCGGCCGCGGGCGAGGCTATCGGATAGCGCTCGATCTGTGCACTGGGTGCGGGATCTGCTTCGAGCAGTGCCCGAGCCACGCCATCGAGATGACGCCCGACGCCCTACCAGCGACGGCGCCGCCCGATGCGTTTGGCGAGCCGCTCGCGCCGCGCCGCTTTCGCCTTCGCGCGTGACCGGAGCGTAGGGAGGAAGCCGATCATGAGCCGGATCGAGACCCTCGACGGCAACAGCGCTGTCGCTCACGTTGCCTACCGCATCAACGAGGTGTGCGCGATCTTCCCGATCACGCCGTCTTCGCCGATGGCGGAGCTTGCCGACGAATGGTCGGCGGAAGGCCGGACAAACCTGTGGAGCGCCGTCCCCGTCGTCCAGGAGATGCAGGCCGAAGGCGGCGCCGCGGGCGCGGTCCACGGCGCGTTGCAGGGCGGCGCGCTGACGACAACCTTCACCGCCTCGCAGGGCCTCCTCTTGATGATCCCCAACATGTTCAAGATTGCGGGCGAGCTTACGCCTTGCGTCTTCCATGTTGCCTCGCGCTCCATCGGCACCCAGGCCTTGTCGATCTTCGGCGACCATTCCGACGTCATGGCGGTGCGCGCGACTGGTTTCGCTATGCTCAGCGCGGCATCGGTGCAAGAGGCGCACGATCTCGCGCTGGTGGCGCAGGCGGCGACTTTGGAGGCGCGGGTGCCGTTCGTCCATTTCATGGACGGGTTCCGCACCTCGCACGAGTTGAATACGATCGTGATGCTGTCGGACGAACAGATCCGCGCCATGATCGACGACGATCTCGTCCGCGCCCACCGCCAGCGCGGGCTGAGTCCCGAACGGCCCGTCATCCGCGGCACGGCCCAGAACCCCGACACCTTCTTTCAGGCCCGGGAAACGGTAAATCCGTACTACCTGGCAACGCCCGCCATCGTGCAGCGCGCGATGGATCGTCTTGCCGGCCTGACCGGCCGCCGCTATCGCCTGTTTCGCTACGACGGTCACCCGGAGGCCGAGCGCGTGGTGGTCGTAATGGGCTCGGCCGCTGAGACTTTGCGGGCGACGGTCGCCTATCTCAACGCGCAGGACGAGCGCGTCGGCGTATTGCAGGTGCTCCTTTACCGGCCATGGTCGCCGAAGGATTTTCTCGCCGCGCTGCCGGGAAGCGTGCGCCGCATTGCCGTGCTCGACCGCACCAAGGAACCCGGCGCGCCAGCCGAGCCGTTATGTCTCGATGTGGCGCACACGCTGGCCGGTGCGGTCGCGCGCAGCACCCGCCAATGTCTGCCGCTCGTCGTGGGCGGCCGCTACGGCCTGTCGTCAAAGGAATTCAACCCGGCGATGGCCAAGGCCGTATTCGATCACCTCAAAAATGAAGACCCGCATGCCGGCTTCACGGTCGGCATCACGGACGATGTCTGCGGCACCAGCCTGCCGGTCGAAAGCGGCTTCGACATCGAGCCGCCAGGCGTTACCCGCGCGCTGTTCTTCGGTCTCGGCGCCGATGGGACGGTCGGGGCCAACAAGAACAGCGTCAAGATTTTCGCCGAGGACCCTGGCCATTACGCGCAGGGATATTTCGTCTACGACAGCCACAAATCCGGCGCGGAGACGATCAGCCATCTGCGCTTCGGCAATGCGCCTCTCGCTGCCCCCTATCTGCTGCAATCGGCCGATTTCATCGGTGTCCACAGGTTCGACTTCCTGCAGAAGATCGATGTCCTCGGTGCGGCGAAGCCCGGCGCGACCGTCCTGATCAATGCGCCCTTCGACACGGCTTCCGTGTGGGACCATCTGCCGCGAACCGTGCAGCTACAGATCATCGAGAAAGGCCTGCACCTTTTCGTCATCGACGCGAGCGGCGTTGCCCAGCGCCTCGGCCTCGGACCGCGCGTGAACACGATCCTCCAGACCTGCTTTTTCGCGATCAGCGGCGTATTGCCACGCGAGGAGGGCGTTCGGCGCATCCGCTCGTCGATCGAGAAGACTTACGGGGCGAAGGGGCGAGCGGTCCTGGAGAAGAATTTTGCCGCAGTCGATACCGCGCTCGAGCATTTGCACGAAGTCTCGGTTCCGAAAGCAGTCACCTCCACGGAAGAACTCCGGGTGTTCATCCCAGATGACGCGCCCGACCAGATCAAACGCATCGCCGCGCTGCAATTTGCCGGCCGGGGCAACGAGATCCCGGTCAGCGCGATCCCGGCGGACGGCAGTTATGTCGGAGGCACGACCCAATACGAGAAGCGCAATGTCGCCTTCTCGGTGCCTGTCTGGAAGCCGGATCTCTGCATCCAGTGCGGCCAATGCAGCATTGTCTGCCCGCACAGCGTGATCCGGGCCAAGGCTTATGACGGCGCGCTGCTCACGAAAGCGCCGCAAGGCTTTCCCTCCGCACCGGTCAATGCGCGCGGCTACCCGGACAAGCGGTTCACCTTGCAGATCGCCGTCGAGGATTGCACAGGTTGCGGGATTTGCATCGATCACTGTCCGGCCCACGATCCGCTCGAGCCCGGTGTCAAGGCGATCAATCTCGGCGAAAGGCTGAAGCTGGCCGAAGCGGGGCGGCGCGATCTCGCATTCTTCGAGACATTGCCGGAACACGTTCGGGAACAGGTCGACCTGCATCTCTCGCGGGGATTGCAGTTCGTTCGGCCGCTGTTCGAGTTCTCGGGCGCCTGCGCCGGCTGCGGCGAGACCCCATATCTAAAGCTACTGTCACAGTTGTTCGGTGATCGCTTGCAGATCGCCAACGCGACCGGCTGCTCGTCGATCTACGGCGGTAATCTGCCGTCTCTACCGTGGCGCGCCGGCCCGGACGGGCGCGGCCCGGCTTGGAACAACAGCCTCTTCGAGGACAATGCCGAGTTCGGTTTTGGCATGCGCCTTGCCGTCGACCAGCAGGTTGCGATGGCGCGCGCCCTGGTCCGCGCGCTGGCCGAACGCATCGGCCCGCAGCTTGGCGATCAAATTCTCGACGCGCCGCAAAGTACCGACAGCGAGATCGTGGCGCAGCGTAGCCGGGTTGAGGAAATGCGGCGTGTGCTCGGGGACCCGACCGACGGGCCTGCCTGCGATCTGCTGAACCTGGCCGAGCATCTGGTCCGCCGAAGCCTGTGGATCGTCGGCGGCGATGGCTGGGCTTATGACATCGGCGCCGGCGGACTTGACCATGTCCTGGCCCAAGACCGCGACGTCAACGTTCTGGTGCTCGATACCGAGGTTTATTCCAACACCGGCGGGCAATCCTCGAAAGCGACGCCGCTGGGGGCCTCCGCGAAGTTCGCCTCCGCCGGCAAGCGCACGCCGCGCAAGGATCTGGCGCTGCAGGCCATCGCCTACGGCTACGTTTATGTGGCGCAAATCGCCCTGGGAGCGAGCCCGGAACAGACAATCCAGGCAATGCGCGACGCCGAATCTTATCCGGGTCCTGCGCTGATCCTCGCCTACAGTCATTGCATCGCCCACGGTTACGATCTGCGCGACGGCATGAAGCAGCAGCAGCGGGCGGCCGCCAGCGGGTATTGGCCGCTGTTCCGATACGATCCGCGGATGCGCAAATCCAACATGAACCCGTTTTGCCTCGACAGCACGCGGCCACGGATTCCGATTGAAGACTTCGCCTATCACGAGCTGCGCTACCGGATCCTCACCCAAACGCGGCCTGAAGACGCGCGGATGCTGTTGCGTCAGGCGCAGGCCGGGGCGCATGAGCGCTACCGGCTTTACGAGGACATGGCGGCGCGGGACGGAACGCGGTTTCATCCGTTCTGGCAGGACGAGGACGTCACGCCTGACCCGCCCACGGCGGAGGCGGCGGGATGAACCTGCGGACCAGCTATCTTGGCCTGTCTTTGGCCCATCCCGTCATCGCTGGCGCCTCGCCGCTCTCCGCGACCTTCGACGGCATCCGCCGGCTCGAAGATGCGGGGGCGGCGGCGATCGTCTCCGCATCGATCTACGAAGAGGAGGTCGCGGCCGAGGCGGCCGCGCTCGAAGCCTTTGCGAAGATTGGCGCGGAGAGCCATCCGGAGGTGACGAGCTATCTCCCACCGCTTCCGGGATACCCAGGCGCGCTGGTCGCCCGTCTCGAGATCATCAGGCGCGCGGCCGACAGCGTCTCGGTGCCGCTGATCGCAAGCCTGAACGGGATCACGCGTGAAGGCTGGACCGGGATTGCCGCCGATCTGAAGGCGGCAGGGGCAGCGGCGATCGAACTCGATCTGTTCCACCTGCCGATCGACCCGCGGGAGAGTTCCGCCGAGGTCGAGCATCGTCTGATCGAGACGGTGCGCGGGGTCTGCGCGGTGGTGGATATTCCCGTGGCCGTTAAGCTCTCGCCCTATTTCACCGCGCCGGCTCATCTCGCCGCCGCGCTCGCCGATGCCGGGGCGCGTGGCATCGTTTTGTTCAACCGGTTGTTTGAGCCGGACATCGACTTCGAGACGCTGAATTTCTGCCCCAGCCCGGGTTTGTCCACGGCGGAGGAAATCCGTCTGCCGCTGATGTGGATCGCGATACTGGCCGGAAAAACATCGCTGAGCCTTGCGGGCGGAAGAGGCGTCGAGGGACCCGAAGACGTGATCAAATACCTGCTTGCGGGCGCGGATGCGGTGCTGACGGCATCGGCATTGCTGCGCCATGGTGCCGGATACCTTGGCCGGTTGGTTCAGGGGGTTAATGAATGGCTCGAAGCACATAGCGCCGGCTCGGTGGCGGAGATCCGCGGCCGCATGCGCGCCGACCGGCTTGGCGAGCCGGAGGCGCTGTTTCGCACGACCTATCGACGAACGTTGCTGTTCGGATAGGCATCCATCTTGCGGAGCATTCCGTTGTGAGTGTATTGGTTTTCATGGTTTAAATTTCGCGAATTGAGCCGAGAATGAGGACGCCGCAAACTGCCATGGCGATCATGCGTTCTTCGTCGCCGCGAAAGACGCGAGTTGCCGTCGCTTTCCGCATCGTCTTCTCTTCCGTCGATCGGATCATCGCTGCCACAAGATTCGCGCGTCTTCCAATGGGATCGCCGTGCCGTTGCTGTGCGGTATCACTCGCGCCACAAAGTCCGACGCTGGTCGGGCCGTGGACACTGCCGCGCTGTAAACGTAGCCGCCGGTCGCGCCGGCCAGAGGGCGAACGCGCTTCATCTCCTGCCGCACGGGAGGACTGCCCGTGACCCCGTCCGCGTAAAGCTCAACCCGCACCGCCTTCGGGTCGAGGTCATCGAGATACACCTGCACTTCAAATACCTGGTTATCGCCGTCGGTCTCAAGCTTCACCTCGCCGAAGCGTAGTGAGGTCCATTTCTGCCGCAGGTTGCGCTGCCAATCGACCATTTGCCTGCCGATTGCGCCGTTATTCGCAGCGCGCGAACGATAGGCGGTTGCAGCCGGAAGGTAGTGTTGCTCAGTGTATTGGCGCACCGAGCGGTTAGTAGAGAAGCGCGGTGTCAACTGCGCCATGCTTTCCCTCATCCGCCTGACCCATGCGGTGGGAATGCCGCTCTCGTTTCGGGTATAGAACTCCGGGATCACTTCGCCCTCGAGCAGGTCGTAGAGCGCTTCGGCTTCGACCGCATCCCAAGCAGGATCCTCGTCATGCTCATGGCGGTCGCCCAACGCCCACCCCACATCAGGCGTGTAGGCTTCCGCCCACCAGCCGTCCAATTCCGAGAGATTGATGCCGCCATTGACGAGCACTTTCATGCCGCTCGTTCCACACGCTTCCCAGGGGCGTCTCGGCGTGTTGAGCCAGACATCCACCCCTTGCACCAGCTGCTCCGTCAACAGCATGTCGTAGTCACTGAGGAAAATCGCGTGCGGGCGCACCTCGGGCCGCCGGATGAAATGTATCCATTCCTGAATTAGGGCCTGGCCTGCCTGGTCCTCCGGATGCGCCTTGCCAGCGATGATGAGTTGCACCGGGCGCTCAGGATTGCACAAAAGGCGCAACAACCGCACCCGATTATGCAGCAGCAGGTTTGGTCTCTTGTAGGTCGCGAAGCGGCGTGCAAAGCCTAGCGTCAAATTGTTGCGATCAAACAGATGCTTCGCGCCATCAACCGCATCGGGCGACGCGCCCGACGCAGCCAGTTGCCTTGGACAATCGTTCGCGAGCGTAGTCAACAAGCGCCGTGCTGGCGGCAATGCGAAATTGCCAGAGACTGGCGTCAGAGACGCGGCGAATGTCTTGCTCCATTGTTTCCGTCGATCCCGAGCCAGCGGTCTTTGCCGCAAGCCGCCGTCCAAAGATCGTCGGCCGGGGCCGAGTCCCAGGTCGGCATGTGAACGCCGTTGGTCACATGTCCGACCGGCACTTCGTCCGCCGGCCAACGCGGAAAGAGCGGCTCAAAGAGCTGCCGACTCACCTTCCCGTGCAAGCGACTCACGCCATTCACCGCCCCGCTCCCGCGGACCGCCAGATATGCCATGTTGAAACTTTCTGACGAGTCGTTCGGGTTCTGGCGGCCCAAAGCCAGCAAATCGTGGAGTGTTATGCCGAGCTTCTGCTCGGCATAACGACCGAGGTATTGCTCGATGAGGGTCGGAGCGAAACGATCGAAGCCGGCGGCCACTGCCGTGTGGGTGGTGAAAAGATTCCCCGCCCGCGTGACGGCCAGCGCGACTTCGAAGGGCTGCGCGTTCGCGTGCATGAAACTGCGCGCGCGCTTCCAGGACGGCGAACGCCGCATGCCCTTCATTCAGATGACAGACTTCCGGCTGGATGCCAAGCGCACCGAGCAGTCGCCATCCGCCGATCCCGAGGATCAGTTCTTGCTTGAGGCGCAACTCCGGCCCGCCGCCATACAGCTCGCTGGTAATCCCTCGATGCGCCGGGAAGTTCGCCGCGTCATTGCTGTCCAGCAGGTAAAGCTTCACTCTGCCGACCTGAACCTGCCAGCCGCGCAGCCAGACCGAGTAACCAGGTAAGGCGATCTCCAACCGCAACCACTCGCCGTTCGCTTGGCGCAAAGGCGTGATCGGCAACTGTCCGGGGTCGTTGTAAGGGAAAATGGCCTGTTGCGCTCCGTCCTTGTCGATCACCTGGCGAAAATAGCCTTGCTGGTAGAGCAACCCCACGCCGACCACCGGCACGCCCAGATCGCTGGCGGCCTTGAGCTGATCGCCGGCCACGTTGCCAAGCCCACCCGAGTAGATGGGCAACGCTTCGCTCAACATGAATTCCATACTGAAATACGCAACACAGCTCAGCGGAGATTGCGGATAGGTTTTGCTGAAACCACGCGGGCGCCTGCGCCGCATCCCGCCTCGCTTGCACCAGATCGTCAATGTCCTTGCGGAAAGCGGGATCGGCTAAAGCACGCTGAAGCTTCTCCCGCGAGACCGTCTGTAGGACGACCCAAGGGTTATGCGTGAGCTCCCACAGCACAGGATCCAGCTGCGCGCCACACGTCGGTCCGTGGCATGATTCCACGACGAACGCATATCCAGCGCAAGCTCGGCCAGGGAATCGAAGCCCTCTACTTCCGCGGACAAAAGACGCTCCTTCAGGCGACTGACCGGTGTTTGTTCGCTCATAGCCTCTCCTTCGACTTTGACCGGGGCGCCATCTGCGGTTCCTGCGTGCACGCTGTCAGCGCGGCACCGACGATGGCCTGTGCTTCCGCCAGGATGCGGTGCAGATGATCCGCCCCACGAAAACTCTCGGCATATATCTTGTAGATGGCTTCGGTGCCGGACGGCCGCGCCGCAAACCATCCACTCGCGGTAATCACTTTCAGACCGCCGATGGGTGCGCCGTTGCCAGGAGCCTGGGTGAGGATGCTCTGGATTTTTTCACCAGCCAGCTCCGCAGACAGAATCTGCTGCGGTGACAGCTGCGCCAGCATTTGCTTTTGCTCCGGAGTAGCTGGCGCCTCAACACGATCGTAAACAGGTTCGCCGAACTCGTGCGCGAGCTCACGATAGATTTCGCCGGGATCGCGGCCCATGCGCGCAGTAATCTCCGCCGATAGCAAAGCCGGGACAATGCCGTCCTTATCTGTCGTCCAGACGCTGCCATCCAGACGCACAAAAGACGCCCCCGCACTCTCTTCCCCGCCAAAGCCAAGCGAGCCGTCGAGCAAGCCGTCCACAAACCACTTGAAACCGACCGGCACCTCGTAGAGCTTCCGGCCGAGCTTCGCCGTGACGCGATCGATCATCTGGCTGCTTACGACCGTCTTACCAACCGCCGCATCCTTGCGCCACTTCGGTCGATGCTGGAAGAGGTAGAGAATGGCGACCGAAAGGTAGTGGTTGGGTGGCAGCAACCCCGCGGTCCCGGTGACAATGCCATGCCGATCATGGTCGGTGTCGCAGGCGAAGGCGATGTCGAAGCGATCCTTGCAGGCCGATCAAGCTCTGCATTGCGTAGGACGACGATGGATCCATGCGAATCTGGCCGTCCCAATCGACGGTCATGAACCGGAAGGTCGGATCGACGGCCTCGTTCACGACCGTGAGATTCAAGCCATAGCGCTCGGCAATCGGGCCCCAATAGTGAACTCCGGCGCCGCCCAAGCGGATCAACGCCCATACTGATGTTCGCGCCACGAATCGCATCCATATCGAGCACGCTGCCGAGATCGCTTATGTAAGCATTGAGAAAGTCATGCCGATGAGTGGTAGCGGCGCGCTGGGCCTTCTCGAATGAAATTCTTTTCACGCCCTGGAGGCCGCTTTCCAGAAGCGCATTGGCCCGCGCTTCGATCCATCCCGTGACGTCGTTATCCGCCGGGCCGCCGTTGGGCGGGTTGTACTTGAAGCCGCCATTGTCGGGCGGATTGTGCGACGGCGTAATGACAATGCCGTCCGCCAGCCCTGCTTCGCGGCCGCGATTGTAAGCGAGTATTGCGTGAGAAATCACAGGAGTGGGCGTGTATTCGTCGTCCTCCGCGAGCATGACTTCCACGCCGTTGGCCGCCAGCACTTCGAGCGCGCTGGCACAGGCCGGCACAGACAGCGCGTGCGTATCAATGCCGAGAAACAGCGGACCGCCTATGCCCTGCTCGCTTGCGGTAATCACAAATCGCCTGACTGATGGCCAGAACATGCCATTCGTTGAAAGTGCGTTCAAAGGCGGAGCCGCGATGCCCCGAGGTGCCGAATGCGACCCGCTGCTCCTGCACGGAAGGATCAGGCACGCTCAGTGTAGTAGGCCGTAACAAGTTTGGGCACGTCGACCAGCATTGCTGGCGTAGCCGGCTTGCCTGCCAGGGGACTTACTTTTAGAGGCGCATCATTCGCGTCACTCATCATGGACCTTCATGCCGCCGACGGGACGACTGCTGGGCGTAGGTCCCGAGACTGCAGCTCAGCTGCCCGCCTTGCCATGCGGGCTCCGCCGTCCGCGTTTCGTCGCGGGACGCCGTGGCGTTGGTGCCGCCTCTTTTGCCGTTTTCGCGTGCTGTGTCGTCTCGCAATCGGTTTCCGCGCGGAGCCAATGCTCGATATCTCTTCCGGTCGGCCGACCCTCCAACTCCCAGATAGCATAGGCTCGCTTCGCGATCTCGGCGTGACGGTCGGGTATCATCGCACGTCGCCTCCTATCCAGCAGCCGCCTCGTCGAGTATGGGGTCGTCCGTCACGGCGCCAGATATCGCGACCGGATGTGGCACCAGCTCCTGGTAAAGCGCGAGATAGCGACGCGCCGATTCCGACCAACCAAAATCCTGAGCCATAGCCTGTCGCTGCACCTTGCGCCAAGCCAAGGGCTGCGACTAGAGCGCGAGTGCCCGCTCGATGCAGTGAAGCATATCGGCGGAATTCGCGCTCTCGAACGCGAACCCAGTTGCCGTACCTTGACGGACCGAGTGATCGGTCGCGTCCACCACGGTATCGCAGAGCCCGCCTGTTTTTCTCACGACGGGCAAGGTGCCGTAGCGCATCGCATAAAGCTGCGTGAGCCCGCACGGCTCGAAGCGAGCCGGATGAAGCAGGATGTCGCCGCCCGCTAGAACCCGGTGCGCAAGCGGCTCCTCGTAGCCGATGCGGACCGCGATCCGGCCCGGGTGTTGGCGCGCCGCCAGCTCAAAGCGCTCTTCGAGGAGGCGATCTCCATCGCCGACCACCGCGCATTGGGCGCCATTCTCGATGATCCTGGGCAAAGTATCGGCAACCACATCCGCCATCTTCTGTTCCGTGATCCTACTGACAAGAACGACGAGTGCGGCCTCCGCATCCATCTCAAGACCGAGTTCCGCTTGCAGCGCCGTCTTGCACACCCGCTTGCCGGCGATGTTTTGCAAATTGAAGTGGGCGGGGAGATGAGCGTCGATCGCGGGATCCCAAATCCGGTAATCTGCCCCATTGAGGATGCCGACGAGATCTTTCGCACGACGCTGCAGAAGCCCTTCGAGACCGAAGCCATATTCGGCAGTGAGGATCTCCCGCGCATAGGTGGGACTAACGGTTGTCAGACGTTCGCAATAGGTGATGCCGGCTTTGAGGAACGAGATCTTGCCATAGAACTCGAGCCCATCCGGCATAAGGCTGTCGCCAGAAAGCCCCAACTGTGGATAGAGGTCAGCGGGAAACAGACCCTGAAACGCGAGGTTGTGCATCGTGAACACTGTCGCAGGCCTTTGGCCGGGAGTTCCAGCCAAGATCGCCGGCAGGAGCCCGGCATGCCAATCGTTGGCGTGGACAATGTCGGCCCGCCAATTCGGCAGTAGCAGGCCGAGCGAAAGTTGAGCGGCGACATGGTCGAACACCGCGAAGCGTTGTGCATTGTCGGGCCAATCTTGCCCGTCCCCGTCCTGGTACGGGCCGCCGGAACGCCGAAACAGCGAAGGACAGTCGACGAGCCAGATCGGCAGGGCTGTGTCAGGTGTGCGCGCGGAGATCAGCCGCATCGGACCTGCACCCATAAAATCCGCGAGTTCGACCTCCACCGACTTGTTCGCCGCGGATTCGATGGCCTTCGGATAACCCGGGAGCAGGAGCCGCATCTCGACGCCGAGCGCGGCCAGGGCTTTTGGAAGCGCCGCGCTTACATCGGCGAGGCCGCCGGTTTTGGCGAGAGGGTAGATCTCGGAGGAGACGAAGAGCACACGCAACGATTGCCTCCATAGCCTTTGCGTTGCAACGCGAGAAGCGGCCGATAAACCCGCAGTTGCGAAGCAACCCAAAAAAATTAAACCGGCCAACCACAGAGAGCATTGACCTGGATCAAGGGCTCCTGGCCCGGGAATTCGGTGGTGGCCGATAAACGGTTTGGCTTCTTCGGCATGATCCTGAGCGCTTGTCGATCAACCACGCCACCGCGTCTTGGCAGGATTGGACAAAGCCGGCCTTCATGTCGTCGACATCGAAGAGCTGAGGACGCCCGTTAACGCCATACGCGGCGCCCGTAATCGCCACCGCCTCGGTAATAACCGCCCCCTCCGCCGCCATAGGGCTCTATCACGCAGGCGGAGACCGCCAGAAAAGCACAGGCGAGAACGATATGCAGTCGTAATGTCATGGTCGTCTCCACACCTGGGTGATATGTCACTATGCGAGATCGCGGCCGGGTGACGACGGGCCGGTTCGTCGAACCCGGTTGCTTCTTCCGTCGCAGCGCTAATGGATAGCGATGTCGACGACCCTATTCTCCGCTGCCGCAACGTTATTGGTCGTCGGAATGCCTTTCCGGGGCTCGCCAGTCCAGCGCGTCTCGACCCGGTTGAGCGTCACCTTGCCGTTATAAACAATCGCGTCGCGCACCGCGTCGGCCCGCCGATGCGATAAATGCATGTTGTATTGCTGCCGACGGTATCGGTCCTGCCGATGATCGTCGCGACCGAGGCAGGGTTATGCTGCAGGAAAGCGATTACGTCGTTGACGACTTTCTGTCCATCGGCGTCGATGGCAAAGCTATTGGTCTCGAAATAGACGGTATACCAGACCGCGTTCGCTCCAGGTGCCACCGGCGGTGGGTTCGACGCGGCCGGTTGAGGCGGGGTCTGAGCACGAGCCGCAAGCAAGGAAAAGGCGACCACCGCCGCAAGCTGGCGCCATGAGATTGTGCGTCGTGACATCTGTGTCTCCCTTTTTGAGTCTTGAACCGGTTTGCGACTTTCGGAATCAGCGACTGGTTGGTGAACCGTCCGGTCAGCGTGTTGGACAGCTGATCGAGCGGGGCGTTCGGTAGGCGAAGCCCAGGACAACTGCCCCGACGGCAAAAACCACGACGCCTAGCATCTGGATCGGTTTCATCCTCGTCCTCCCACGCCAATGTCGTGCCTCTGGCGTCGTCGCGCGCGCGACCGTCTGCATGAGATGCAGGCCTACTTCACGACGAGATTGTTCTCGACGGATCTGACGCCTGCGACGCCGGCGGCGACGTCGCCGGCGCGCGCCTTCACCTGATTGGTGTTGACGAACCCGCTGAGCTGGAGGACGTCCTTGTAGGTCTCGACGCCGATATCGAAGGATTTTAGACCGGAATCATCGAGCAGGGCGGCCTTGACCTTCGAGGTGATCGCGGCGTCGTCGACATATTGGCCGGTGCTCTCGGTCGTGCTCGACGACGAGCAAGCGGCAATCGTCATTGCGCCGAAGAGCGCGGCGACGAGGGGCATCCATAACGCTTTCTTTCATGATGGTGCACTACGGGCTTGGAGGGAGGACGCGACGATGCAGGCCTTATGGCGGGAAGCCGCGGGGCGCGGGCGCTCAGCGAAGCAGCAAGACGATCAAGACGATCAGGAGGATGAGACCGAGGCCGCCGCCGCCATACCGTAATGGGACGGCACGTAGCCCGAGTAACCGCCAAAAAATGAGAGCACGACGAGCACGAGGACGACGATAAGCAGAATTTGCAACGTGATCCTCACTCCCTCGGGCGTTTGATTTCCTGGCCGGTTTCGGCAGGCGCGCGACGGATGCCGCTAGCCTTAGCGTGGGCTGCACTGAAAGGTGACGGTCCGGGTCCCGTTCGCGTTGGTAACGATGCTGGAGACCACCTGCTGCGACCCGCTATTCATGCAGTAGGTCTGAGCATTCCGCGACGCGTCTAACAGGTCTCGGTCTGTTTGGTAGGTGTAGGTGAGATTGGGATTGAACTGCGCTGGGGCCACCGCCATCGTCGTGGTCACGCATTCGAAGATGACCACCTTGCTGCCATCGGGATCGTTCGTGAAACTCGCGGTGCGCGGGACCGATTGATACTGGTTGCAGAACGTCGTCGCGTTCTGGTGCGCCTGGAGCAATTCCTGGTCGCCGCGATATCTGTAAGTAACGCTCGGACTGCTCGCCTGGACCTGCTGCGGCGGCGAGGGTTGTGGCTCGCAGGATGCCGCCAGCAGGCCGGCCAGCACCGTGAGCGATCGCAGCCTCACTTGCAGGAAGCGGCGAGAATTAGCGGTCATTTGGCGAGCCCTCTGTCGATTTTCATCGTGATCACCGAATTAAACTCCAGCGCGCCGATCCAGGTGGCGGCAAGCGCCAATCGGGCCAATGCCGGGAGCGACGTCGCGCCTGTCTTCTTCATGATCGTGGCGCGGTGCTTCTCGACGGTGCGCTGGCTGATCCCAAGATCCGCGGCGATGTTCTTGCTGGGCTGGCCAGCGAGGACCAGGTCCATGATCTTGCGTTGTTGCGGCGAGAGGCTGGCGACGCGCGTCGCCGCATCGCCTCGCCAGGCGAACAGCTTGCGCGACGTCCCATCCTGCTGTCGGATCACCTCGGCCAATTCACGACGGAGAGCCTCTTCCCGGGCGAGAGCCTCCCGCAGCCGGATTTCCGTGCTCGCCATCGCCGTTCGCGACGGTGCGGCGCTCCGGGCGCTGAAAAACGGCGTTCGAAGCGGCGCCACGCGGTGCGCCAAGTGTCCATTGGCCATGTCGCCAGCCTTTCGCTGCCGAGACATCCACACTAGATGAGTTTTGCGATGGAGTGACCCAAGTCGCATTGACCCAAATCAATTGTGTCGGATGCCGGACATTGACGTCTCGGTGCGGCGGATATGAAGTATCGTCCGCTCGAAACCGAATGCCGTCCCGGTCGGCGGCGCGGCGGCGCGGCGGCGCGGGCGTCCTCGAGAGGTGGCGCACGAACGACGAATGGGAAGGCAGAGGCTTAGCGCGCCTCGGGGGCCATTTTCGCCAGCGCCGCTTCCTCGCGCTCGACCTTCTCGGCAAGCTGAGCCAAAGCCAGGGCGCGACTGGCCAGATGTCGCTTGACGAGGGGAACAGATGCTGCCCGTGCGGCCTGTCTGGCCAATCGAGATGCCTCGCGCAATTCCGCTGACGTCGGCATGGTGCCCCCTCCACCGTGCGAGCGAAAGCACGCGCCCTCCGATCAGGGGGGACGCGTCTGGCAGCTGGCAGCGCGGCGCCCGGGGGGCCCGCCGCCACTGCCCCTGCTGCTCGGCGACGACCGGGCGCCCACCACCGTCTATGTCCAGGTTGCCGGTGCCGGCTTGAGAATGACGGCGGCGCTGTTTGAGAAGGAGCTGGCGCGCAGCGCCTCGATGCGCGTGGTGATGCTTCACTATGCGCACGCCTTCTTCAACCAGGTCGCACAGTCGGCCGCGTGCAATCAGTTCCATTCCATACAGCAGCGCTGTTGCCGCTGGCTGCTGATGACGCATGACCGCATGCATTCGGATGAGTTCCTGCTCACCCAGGAGTTCCTGGCCATGATGCTGGGGGTGCAGCGGACGGGCGTTTCGGCGGCAGCGGGCGGCCTGCAGCGGGCCGGCCTCATCCGCTACAGGCGCGGCACCGTCACGATCCTCGATCGCCGCGGCCTGGAGCGTCGCTCGTGCGAGTGCTACGGCATCTCCAAGAGGGAGTTCGATCGATTGCTCGGAGGTCGAGCAAGGCGCAAAGGCTGCGTCGGCAAAAAGTAAGGCAACCACAGCGGCCTCGCGCGCTGCGGCCGGTTTGCCAATGGTCCATTGGCCGGCTCGGCTGGACAGTCGGATGTCGGCATCGACGCGACGGAACCGGAGAGACAACGTTTCAACCGGTCCTCGTCGGCATCGGCATTTATCTCGTCAACCGCGCGCCTGCAATGATCCCGGCCGCTGCCTGACGCCACCGCCTGATTTGGCCGAGCCCCACGCGTCAGGGGAGGACGATCTCCACCACACGGTTGCGCGGCTCGCGCACGCCGGCAGCGGTCGGCACCGGCGGCTCGCGCATGCCGACCCAGTGCTCCGCGATGCGCTCGGCCGGAACGCCGTCGGCCTGCAGCGCCTGACGCACGGCGTCGGCGCGGCGATGCGAAAGCGCCATGTTGTAAGCATCCGTGCCGGAGAGATCGGCCTTGCCGGTGATCGCCACGCGGCTGCCGTCGCTCTTCACCTGGCTCGCCACCCGGTCGATGATCTTGCGCGCATCCGCCGTCAGGAGCGATTTGTCCCAATCGAAATAGACGTTGTATTGCTGCGTGGTGGCGGCGGGCGGCGTCGCGGGCGGTGCCGGCGGCGACGCCACGGCGGCGGCGGGCTCGGGATGGGGCGCCGGGGCCGCGCCGAACTGGTAGCGGAAGGTCACGAGGATGGCGTGGTCGTTGAAGTCGCCGCCCCTGACCGAGGCGCCGGTGGCGGCGTTATGGAAGGACGTGTCATGGGCGAGGAAATAGCGGTAGTCGATGCCGAGCTTGAGCGCCGGCGTCACGGGGTAATCGACGCCGGCGATGGCCTGGAAGGCGGGCACGGTGTCGTTGCCATCGACCACCGGCGTATTGGCCGAGGCGGTGTGGTTGTGGACGCGCGCGGCGCCGACGCCGGCGCCGAGATGTGGCTGCCAGCCGTGCAGCATCGGCGTATCGAAGTCGTAGAGTCCGTTGACCATCAGCGAGCCGATATCGGTGCCGCCATGGCCACTGACGCCGCTCATCCGGTCCGCATCGTTTTGGCGCCAGGCGGGCTCGAGCTCCAGGCGCAGCCCGTTGCCCAGCCCATAGCCGAAATTGAGGAGCCCGACGAAGCCGGGATTATAGGTCGTGTTGCTGTCTCCGCCGCCGCCGCGGAAGCGGTTCTCCTCCTGGAAATTGGCGCCGACGCCGCCGCCGATATAGAAGCCGGTGCTGGGCGCCGGCGTGACACTGCTGTCCTGGGCCGCGGCGCCAACCGCGACCAGGCCGAGCAGCGCCGTCGTGAGCAGGCCGAAGCCGGTCCGCGCTGTCGACCACATCATTCTTCGGGCTGCAAAATATGCCGTTCGAGGCAACTCCGCGCTCCGCGCCGAATGTCCAATATTCATGTCGTCACCCTTTCGTCGCCATGACAGCCGCAACATAGGTAGCTTGCGGCGGAGAGAGCCACGTCACATTGACCCAGATCAACCATGTCGGATACCGGACATTGCCTTGCCGTTCCGTCGGATCCGGGGCTTCGTTTGCTCGAAACAGGCACGCCAGCGCGGGCGATATACGGAGCTCGACCGCGATCGACGACCGGCAAAACGGGCTCAGAGGCTTGGCCGGGCACACGCCGCTCATTCCTTTGGCGCCGCTCATGCAAGTGTCGTGGCATTTCCGGGAGGGAGTTCGATCGTCCGCTCGGCGGTCGAGCGACGCACGCGGCCCGCTTTGGCGGAAAACCGGGGCCCGTATGTCCGATAACCGACAAACAGTGGGCGCTGCGGATGCTGACGATTGACGCCAGCGGCAAAGCGCCTGGAACGCCAGCGCTACGCCGGGGGTGAGCGACTGTCTGGCTACACCCGCGGGCATTTGCATGCACAATTAACCACGTTGAGGGCATCAGCAGAGCGTTCCGGGGTAATGCGAAAGCACGTGCACCAATCAATCGCGTTGCTCTATGATCGAATTGCTGTGACCGCTTTCCTCGCGATGGTACAGTAGAGCCGGCGAGGTACCATGGCTCATTACCGATGCTTTTTCCTCGGCCTGAACGGCAAGATTATTCAGGCGGAAGACTTAGAGGCCGAGACCGCCAGCGAGGCTATCGAGGCGAGCCGCAGGCTGTGCACCGATCGGGCATTCTCGTCATTCGAGCTCTGGGAGCGCCAGCACTGCCTACACCGGGAGGTCGCTGGTGAAGACTGCGGATGCTGCTGATTTAAGGGGACAAGCTCGCTTGATTGAGTAGTCGATTTTGTGGAAAGGCCGGGGTTGGGTTCAGTTTTCTTGTGATTTGTGATTGAACGAACCCGCTGTCGCCGGGATGGGGTGAGCGGTTAGGGGGAAGGTGTCCTGTCTGAGAGGATTGTGGTCGTCGAAGCCCAATCCGAGAGACAGGAGCACCCCCGATGGCCGAGATGAGCCCTCTACGCCGCCGCATGATCGAGGACATGACGGTCAGCAATCTATGTGCCGGACAGCGGAGCTGGGCGGCCACTCCGAGGTCTGCAATTCATGTGGCTTCGTCCGCTGCGTGTTGGTGCGCCTATCCCGCATGCGCCTCCTAGACCAAGTTCACCACTTTGCGCTTCGCGTCGGTGCTGCCGGCGATGTAGCGCTGGGTGGTGGCGAGGCTGGCGTGGCCCGCGAGCTCCTGCACGTCGCGCAGAGAGCCACCGGCTTCGGCGATCTTCCGAGCCGCGCGGGTGATGAAGGTCCGCCGCCCGCTATGGCTCGAGGCGCCGGCGAAGCCGAGGGCTGTGTACAGCCTCAGGAACCATACTTGGACGGCGCCGGCCGAGTAGCCGGGTCCGCGCTCGCTATGGATGACCCGCGCACCGGCGTGCGCCCTATCGCCTCTGGCGAGCTGCAGCGCCGCCAAGGCCTCGCGCAGCGCCGGATGCATCGGGATGGTCCGACCGCCGCGCTTGCCCTTGCTGGCGTCGTTCGTCAGGGCGATCGCGTCGGCGAGGGCGCCCTGCGCATCCGTGACCATTCCCCAGGTAAGGGCCGCGATCTCCTTCGCTCGGAGACCCGCCTTGACCGAGAGCAGGATCATGACGCGGTCCCGCTCCGGATAGCGCGCCCCCTTCGCCTGGCCGAGCGCAGCATTGATCTGCGCCTCGGTTAGCAGCTTCGCCTGCCGGCCCAGACCCTTCATCGCGCCCTCCGTACTGATAAGAAAATCAGACGTTTGTCGAATAATAGTATCAGTCAGGAAGTGCCGCAAGCGAAGCCGAGCGGGAAAGCCGCAGAAATGTGCGACTGATAAGGAAATAAGAATTAGCTTATCAGTGTCTCTGGTGAGGTGAACGGCGGGCGCCTCACGCCGATCATCTCGCGCGGTGGTGGGGGGGTGCCATCGGATGGAAGGAACCCGTCGCCATCGAGGGGACACGGCTCCGGGGCGGCGCCATCACCAGTTCGCGGGCGAGCGCCACGGCGCCCGAAACTTTTCGCCCACGTCGGCGCCGGCGTCGCGAGCCCGCTCCGATCGCGCCGCCGATCGCGCCGCCCTCGGCCGCCGAACTCACCGGCGCCGGCTACGATGTAAACAAATGTCAACAGGTCATAGCCGCGTCGTCTCGCATGGGAGCCGCTTTCGCCGGCCGATGTAGCCTTTTGTAGCCACGTTCGCATCACAGAGTGGCCCGGCGGTCTCCGCGGCGCACCGACCGGCATCATTCCGGGCTTCCGCCACTTCCGCCACTTCCGCCGCGTTTTCCCGGTTAAGCTGTTGAGGCGCGCGCGCCTACGCGCGTATAAGAAGAACCCTGTGGACATGGCGGAAGTGGCGGAAACGCCCGCTTGCGGTGTCATCTATCGAACTCGTCGCACGGATCAGTGCGCCACTCGCCGTCTTCGGGCGGAAGCCCGTGGCCAGCCATCGGCCCCCCATCCGCGCGCGCGACCCCACCAAGCGGCAGCTCGTCGGGCGCGTTCTTGAGCGCGATACCGAAGAGCCCGCGCGGTCCTTTTCCATCCCGGCCGCCGCGCCCGCGACGAAGCCCTTCGACGGCCGCGAGCTTCTGGATAAAATCTCGCTCCTTCAACACGAACTCGCCGGCCTCTTTGGCCCAGCCCCGGAAATCGCGATAGAGCGCCTTGCTGGTGGTGAAGGCCGGCCGTTTCTTGCCATCCACCACGTCCACGACATCGGCGCCCCAGGTGCACCGCTCGTCGAGCCACCGACCGAGCATGTTCTCGGCCTCGAAGTAGTCGTCAGTGGCGTCCACCACCGCGCGCGGCGGCGCCAAGCCGAGCCGGCGGCGATCGAGGCCGCCCTCGATCGCCCATTTGAGGATGCCACCGAACTCGGACCGAAGCTTCTCCAGCAGCTCCTTGTCGACCTCCTTGGGCTTGGCCATGAAGGGGATGATGTGAAGCCGGCGTCGCATCGCGTCGTCGGCGCTGCGCATATGCGGGCGGTGATTGCCGGCCATCAGCAACTTGAACTTCGGTCGGAAGGTAAAGGGATCCGAGCGCATCCGATTGGCAGTGACAGGATCTCCGCCGGTAATCGATTTCAGCTTCGCCTCGTCCCAGCGCTTCCCTTCGTCAGTCTCGCACGCCACCACCAGGCGGGCGGCGTGTAAGGCAGCGAGCGGCGCGCTGTGACGCTCGCCGACCGCGACGGTAAAGAGATCCATCGCCGCGACCGCGGCGTAGTCTGCGAGCAGCTCGGCCAGGACATTGAGGAAGACCGTCTTGCCCGTGCCGCTCAGGCCGTAGAGAAAGAATATCGCGTGCTCCTCGACCGAGCCCGTTAGGCAATAACCGGCGATGCGCTGAAGGAAGCTCTGCAGGTTTGGATCGCCGCCAGTCGCCTCCTCGAGGAACGCACGAAAGCGTGGGCACTCGCCGTCCGGGCCCGCTGCCGTCATGCAGGTCATCAGCGCGGAGCGGTCATGGGGGAGGAGCTGGCCCGTCGTGAGATCCACGATTCCGCCGGGCGTATTTACGTGCCACGGCGACGGGTCGAACTGTTCAGAAAGGATGACATGGCGCGGATGGGTCGCGGCGAGCCGTATTGCCGCGTCGATGCTGTGTTCACTGGCGATCTGACGAGCGAACCGCTGATTGTCGACTTCGGCGGCGAGCTCGCTGCAGACTTGGCGCGATACATCCTTGATCTGGTTTTTCCGATCGCCTTCAAATCGTGCGCCCGTCCAGCGATACCAAAGACGGATATCTGCGGCATACCGCCAATCTTCGCCGAGGCGCTCTGAAAGCTTGACCGCGAGCATGTCATGCGAGCCGAAGACCGGGCCAGCATCTGCGCCACCGGCAGCGCCTCCGCCTTGATCGCCGCCGCCGCTTGCGTCGTCGGTGGCTTCCTGTGCGCCGGTGATGAGATCCCTCACAGGCGATGCCTCTCGTCCGCTATTGAAGACGCGAAGCTGCATGCTGTTCCTCTTCGAGGAGGCCAGCGCCGCCAGATAGTCAGTGGGCTTGTTTTCGTCGGCCATGGTCTTGCTTTTTGTCTCCGCCCATTTAAGGCGTAGCGCCCACGGCGCTCACGCAGCGACCTGCGCCGCGCGTCGCGCATTCAACCGAGGCAGTCTTCAATGCGCCGCGCCAGGTCCCAATATCCGCGCCTCCGCACTTCACGCGCCAACTGGCGCGCTTCGAGCCTTGTCACGGCGATTTGTTAAGTCGCCGATGCCGAATTCTTGACAAATTCGGCGCACACTTCGAGACGATCGCTGATGCTGAGGGCGATCACTTCGGCAGCGAGCTCTTCGATCTCGGCTTTGTTACGGCCGGGACGGAAAGCCATGACGTTGATAGGCGTGTCGCTCACGGGGCGTCGCCGTGGCCCAAAGCCGATGGTCAAGCGTTTGGTCTATCCTTGATCCATTGATCGATCTCTTTCCGTCGGCTGACATCCTCGGCATTGCTGCCGCGTGCACGGGACGTGATCCACTCGAAAATATCGGTCGTGAGATAGCCGAGCCGCCTCGGGCTCAAGCGAATGAATTTCGGACCCTCGCCGCGCGCGCGTAGGTTCTGCAGGCCGCGCAAACTCAGACTGAGCATGTCGGCGGCGTCGCGCTCGGATACGACTTTAGGCTCAACAAGCATCGTGTCGCTCTCCGCAAATAGGTATTGCGCCTATTTGCGCGCGACTGGCCCCAAACGTAAATCGGGGACGTTCAGTTGTACCCGTTGTCCCGGGACAGTCCTACTTGTCGCTTGTCCCTGTTGCCTGCGGGGGCTTACGCATCTTGCGCTGCAAATACTTGCCGACGGGATCCTACAGAAGGATTCTCGCCCGTGATCGCGGGAATGACGGCGGCCACGAAGCGAGGGAGCGGGCCGTCGTTCGACTGGCCCCCGAAGTGGAAGCCATTGTTCTTACGCATGCACGCTTTGAATGCGCTGGTGATGATCAGCGCTAGATCGTGCCAATTCTCGATGAGAGGCATACTCAGGGCGCCGTCCATGTCCAACTGGAAATCGTGTGCCTTCATCGCGTGCAAGAAATCGTAAAATCGAGCGCGCAACCCCTTCTCGCTCTCGATTATCTCTGCGGCGTCACGTCCGGTTATCGGGTGAATGACGGGGCGGTGCCCCACTGGCTTGAGACATGCTTTTTTGCGCTCATCGAAGAAGTTCATCAGCACCGCGATCGCTCCGATGACCTCATCTGCCATCGCACCGCTCCGATTCGCTATTGTCGTGGCGAAGACGTAGGTGCCGCGTATCTTGTTCAGGTCGTCCGCCAGTGCTGCCAGTTCGGCCATAGCCGGCAACGTTCCCTGCTTAAGCACATCCTTTAGGATCTCGCGCACCCGATCGGGCGTGAAAGGCAGTGCGCCGTCCGGCGGCGCGCACCTGTCGAAGTCGGTGCGATTTACGCGCGGTCATGCACGCCTCGCCTTGCGTCCAGCCAGTGCCGTGACGTTCTCGGCCGGCGCCTCGCCGGCCACGAGTGCGGTGACGTGCGCTGCCCATGCGTCGAGCGCCGCACGCTTCTCGGCCGCCCAATCGTGACGCTGGTAGACGCCGACGATGCCGGCGCGGCTGCCGCCCGTATGGTTGAGCACCGCTTCCGTTACCTCGAGCCGCACGCCGAGCCGCTGCAGGCCGGTCGCCAGTGTGCGGCGCAGATCGTGGATCACCCAGGGCACCCCCAGCGGCGCGGCGGTGTCGAGCCGAGCCTTGGCAGGCGTCCAGCCCGCGAAGGGCCGGCCCTTGATGTCGCCGAAGACCACTGGCCCGACGCGCGGCGCGGCGCGCAGGATCGCCCGCGCCGGCTCGGCGAGCGGCAGCACAAGGGTATTGCCGTTCTTCGTTCTCGCTCCCGGCAGCGTCCAAGTAGTGAAATCGTCGGCCAGTTCGGACCAGCGCATGCCGCTGACTTCCGATTTCCGCGCCCCGGTCAAGAGCAGCAGCCGGACGATCGCGCCGTACCTGCCGCCCTCGGCCTCGGCAGCGCGCCATATCGCGGGGAGCTCGGCGTCAGTCAGCACGCGGTCGCGCTCGCCGGCGCCGTCATTCATGGGCGGCAGGTTCGTGAAGGGATTGGACGTCACCGTCCCGCGCTTCACGGCCCATCCGAAACAGGCGCGCCCATAGGCCGCCGTCATCTCGGCCATCGAGGCCGAGCCCGCCTTGACCAGGGCATCGAGTAGTGGCAGCACGTCCGCCTTATCGAGGCGACGCGCCGAGCGGCGGAGTAGCGGCGCGAAGCCGATGCGCAACGCGCGCGGTGCCTCGGCGGCATAGTTGGCGCTGCGGTTGTTCAAATGCAGCTTTTCCCAATCGTCGATCAGGTGATCGAAAGTCAGCGCGGCGTCGGCCTTGCGCTGTTCAGCCTCGGCCTTGCGCTTCTCGCGCTCGGCGGCGGGGTCTATGCCGCGCGCGATATCGCCAGCGCGCGCCTCGACCGCCTGACGTGCTTTTTCGAGCGTCAGTGTCGGCCAGGTGCCGAGCGGCTCGCGCCGCTTCTCGCCGGTAGCGGAGTTGCGCCATTGATGCAGGAAGATTTTGCTTCGCGGCGTGATGCGCAGGCCGAGGCCGGGGCGCTTGCCGTCGAAAATCAAACGGTCCTTTTGGCCGGTCTTGAGAACAGCATCCCGGATGCTTGTCTCGGTGAGTTTGAGCATGTCGCGCTCCATATCCAAGTCCGCGGACCCCTTGCGGACCCGCCACAGTGCGTTTCTTTGCACCTTCTTGCTTAAATATATAAGGAGACATACTCAGAAAGCAAGAATTCATGGGGCTATCTGCGTTTTGATGCTCCTTGTTGCGGACCCCCCGGTTTCATGTGGTATAAGTGAGTGAGCGCGATATAAGGCCGCAGTGATGGCGCAGCAAGCCCGGCCATCATTCGGCCATCGTCACGTACCAAATTTGACCCCGGCCGATTCCGGCTCTGACGGCTAAAGTCGGCCACTTTTCAACCCGCTCGCCCCTCCTGGGAGCCGCCGCATCATGTTGAACACCAAATCCGCCGCCCAGCCCACGCAGCCCACCCCGACCGCCGTCAAGACGGAGACCGCGACGCGCAAGCTCGTTGTCGGCCGCGGCATCGTCTTTTCCGGCGAGATCACCTCCTGCGACTGCCTCGTTGTCGAAGGGACGGTGAAGGCCAACATCGCCGGCTGCCATGACATCAATATCGCCGAGGGCGGGTTGTTCACCGGCTCGGCCTCGGTCGAGCAGGCGGAGATCCGCGGCCGATTCGAGGGCGCGCTCAATGTCAGCGGCCGGCTCCTCGTCCATGCCAATGGCAAGGTCGCGGCCGAGGTGCGCTACCACCAGATCGAGATCGAGCGCGGCGGCGAGATTTCCGGTCAGGTCCAGGCGCAAGCCGCGGGTCCGTCGACCCAGGCCCAGACGCCGACGCCGCTGCCGCGGCGCGCCTAGCATCCGGGCCTACGCCTCGGCCAACACCGCCCGCACGATCGCCTCCCATTCCTGGGCGAGTGCGGCGGTGGCGGGCGGCTTGCCGGCGCGGCGGTACCAGTAGCCGGCATTCGCGGCGTCGCCCTCGCGGCGATGCAGATAGGCGTGCACCCAGGCGCCTTCGCTATCGTCCTGTTCCTGGGCGCAGTCGTGCGCCCGGGCCCAATCGCCTTTGGCGTCCCACCACAGCGCTTGTGCTGCGAGGCTCAGCCCGGCCGGCGGCGCCGTCCCGGCCAGCGACGCCATGAAGGCGGCGAGATCCACCGCCGCCTCAGCTCGCCTCATAGCCTGGCGGCGGCACGAAGGCGCGGTGCTCGCGCTCGAGCAGGCGCGCCAGCCGCAGGCAGGTGAGGTCGCCATATTGCGGGCCGATGATCTGCACCCCGGTCGGCAGCCCCGCCGGGGACAGCGCCGCCGGCGCCACGGTCGAGGGCAGGTAGAAGAGGCCGGAATAGCCCGCCCAGAAGAGCTGCTCATCGATCGGGCGCCTCTTGCCGTTGACGGTGATGAAGCGGCTGAAGGGGTCGCCGTCGTGATCGTGCGGGAACGCCGTGGTGGTCACCGGCGGGCAGAGCAGCACATCGTATTCCCTGAAGAATTCCGCCCAGGCGAGCCGCATCTTGTGCCGCGCCTCGTTGCCGATGAGCCAGTCGCGATGCGACAGCGTAGCGGCGCGCAGGCCCTGCGCGGCGCCGCTCATATCGTCGTCGGCGAGCGCCTGCGCTTTCTCGAGATTGCTGCGGAAGGCGTCGTCGGGCTGGCGCCCGGACATGGCGGCGCCGAGGAGGCTACGGAAGAGCCGGTCGACCGCCAGCGTGTCGAGCGCCGGCCGCGCCCGGTCGCTGACGGTGGCGCCGGCTTTGGCGAGCGTATCGGCGACCGCCTGGACGCCGTCCTGCACGGCGCGGTCGACCTCCGCATGCGGCACGCTGAGCAGCACCGCGACGCGGAAATCGGCGAGGCGCTCACGGCGCGGCTTGGCCAGATCGAGCCGCCACCCCTGGGTGTCGATCTCGTCGGGGCCGGCCATGGCGGCGAGTGCCACTTCGAGATCGCCGGCGCTGCGCGCCATCGGCCCGACCACCGAGATGTCGGTGACCGCGACGCGTCCGGCGACCGCATGGCCGCGCGGCGAGACGACGCCCCAGCTCGGCTTATGCGCATAGACGCCGCAATAATGCGCGGGGTTGCGCAGCGATGAGCCGATATCGCTGCCGGCCTCGAGTCCGGTGAGGCCGGCCGCCAGCGCGGCGGCCGAGCCGCCCGAGGAGCCGCCCGGCGTGCGCGCGACATCCCAGGGATTGTTCGTCTGGCCGTAGACCGCGTTGTAGCTCTGCCAATCCGCCAGCATCAGCGGCACGTTGGTCTTGCCGAAGATCACGGCGCCGGCGGCGATCAGCCGGTCGACCGCCAGCGCGTTGCGCGTTGCGCGATGGTCGCGAAATGCCGGTGCGCCCCAGGTGGTGGGGAGCCCCGTCACGTCGTAGGATTCCTTCACCGTCATCGGCACGCCGTGCAGCGGCCCCCAGGTCTCGCCGCGGCTGAGCGCGGCATCGCCGGCATCGGCGCGGGCGCGCGCCGCCTCCAGCGTCGTGGCAATGACCGCGTTGAGCGTGGGGTTGTAGCGCTCGACCCGCCGCAGATAGAGCTCCAGCAGCTCGCGGCAGCCGACCCGCTTGGCGCGGAGCTCAGCCGCGAGCTCGAGGGCGGAGCGGAATGGCAGATCGGTCATGGCGTCTCCCTTCGAGAGGCTCAGGCGTTGCCGCGCCGGGCGCGCATGCGGCGCACCATGGCGTCGAACATCAGCCGCGCGGTGACGGCGCCGCCGGCGAATTCGGTGGCATCCCTGGTCGAGCGGCGGCGCACCTCTTCCGGCAGGACGATGTCGGGACCAGCGAGCGCCTGCGCCTGGCATTGCACCTCGCAGGCGCGCTGCAGCCACCACATCGAGCGGAAGGCGTGCGGAATGTCGGCGCCGACCACCAGCAACCCGTGATTGCGCAGGATCAGGACGTCCTTGCCGCCCAACGCCCGGATAAGGCGCGGCTGCTCCTCGGCGTGGACGGAGATGCCTTCGAAATCGTGATAGGCGACGCGGTCGTGGAACATGGCGCCGTAGAAATTGTCGTGCGACAGGCCGCGCTCCTTGCAGGAGACGGCGACACCGGCGGTGGTGTGGACGTGCATGACGCAATGCGCGTCGTCGCGCGCGCCATGGATCGCGCCGTGGATGATGAAGCCGGCGGGGTTGATGGGATGCTCGCTGGGGCCGATGATGTTGCCGTCGAGATCGATCTTGACCAGCGTGTCCGCGGTCATTTCCTCATACATCAGCCCATAGGGGTTGATCAGGAAATGCCGCTCGGGCCCGGGCACGCGGATGGTGATGTGATTGAAGATCGACTCGGCCCAGCCGAGATCGGCGAAGAGGCGATAGCAATCGGCCAGCTCCTGGCGGAGCCGCCATTCCTCGGGACTGTTGTGGTTGCCGCGCAAGACCACCCTCCTGCCGACCGAGAGATTAGGCGCCGGCGGCGCTGCCGCCAAGCCGCTCCTTCACCACGGCGGGGATGGGCGCCGCCTTGATGCGCTGGGGATCGTCGGGATGCGGGATGGCGCAGACCCTGAGCTCGAAGCCTTCGACCAGCAGCGTGCCGGCGCGCAGGAAGCGGTGCAGCACCTTCAGCGTCTTGCTGCTCCATTCCGCGACGCTGGTCTCGCAATCGAGGTCGTCGCCGAAGCTGGAGGAGCCGGAGAAGCTCGCCTTGGCTTCGAGCAGCGGGAAGCCCTTGAGCCCGTGGTCGCGGTAGAGCAGCGGCATCGGCAGGCCGGCATTCTCGAACAATGTCGTGGTGCAGGCGTCGAACCAACGGAAGTAGTTGGGATAGAAGACGATCCCGGCGGGGTCGCAATCACCCCAATCGACGCGGATGCGGCGGCGGCTGACGAACATGGGGGCGGCGGTGCTCCTGAACGGCCTGGTTGTTTGGCGTCAAACAGTCTAGCCGCCCGGGATTGGGCGGTCTAATGCCGCCCTTTACGGAGCCGGCGTTCCGGTCCATCGTTTCGCCCTGCGAAATATCTGGAGCCCTGACATGAAGCGCGTGCTCATCACCGGTGCTGCCGGCGGTATCGGCAAGCGCCTGCGCGTACTGCTGCGCGGCGCCTATCGCGAGCTGCTTCTTTCCGACCGGACGCCGCTCGCCGATCTCGGGCAGGGCGAGCGCTTCATCGCCGCCGATCTCGGCGACCTCGCCGCGGTCGAGCGCGCTGTCGCCGGCGTCGACGGCATCATCCATCTCGGCGGCATGTCGGTGGAGAGCGATTGGCAGACTATCCTCGCAAGCCAATATCATCGGCACCTACAATTTATTCGAGGCGGCACGCCGCCACGGCGTGCGGCGCGTGGTCTTTGCCTCCTCCAACCACGCCATGGGCTTCTATCGCCGGCGCCGGCGTGTCGGCGCCGCGGCGCTGGCGCGGCCGGATACGCGCTATGGCGTCAGCAAGGTGTTCGGCGAGGCGTTGGGCGCGCTCTATGCCGACAAGCACGGGCTCCAGGTGCTGTGCATCCGCATCGGCAATGTCGACGACCGCCCCGTCGACCAGCGGCGGCTCAGCATCTGGATCCATCCCGAGGATCTCGCCCAGCTCGTGCGCATCGGGCATCGATCATCCTGATCTGCGCTACGAGGTGGTCTACGGCGCCCCGGACAATGCGCGCGGCTGGTGGGACAATGCCGCCGCCTTCCGCCTCGGCTACCGGCCGCGCCACCGCGCCGAGGATCACGCCGCCCAGGCGCTGGCGGCGCAGGCGAGCCTCGCGGCCGATCCCGTCGGCGACCGCTTCCAGGGTGGCGGGTTCTGCGCGATCGAGTTCACCGGGGATCCCGAGGAGCGAGGCGCGTAGGCGCTGCGTCGGCGACGTCGATCGTGGTTGTTCGCCCGCGCTAGATGTGGCCATAATTGCCGCGGATGCGATGGCCAGAAGAGTGAACGATAACCGAGCGCATGTCTGGCGCTTCTTCCGCGCCGGCGGCTTCGATCAGGTTAGTCTCAGCAGCGGCGAAGATGTCGCCGCGCTGGGCGCGCTCGACCAGAAGCTGTGGGTGGCGCTCGCCTGCCCGACACGCGGCATCGAATTCGACGAGAGGACGCTCGATCTCATCGACAGCGATCAGGACGGTCGCATCCGCGCACCCGAGATACTGGATGCCGCGCGTTGGGTGACCGGGCTGCTCAAGAATCTCGACGGGCTCAGGGACGGCCGCGACGTGCTGCCGCTCGCCGCGCTCAATGACGATAGCGACGAGGGGCGCGAGCTGCATGCCTCGGCGACGGCGATCCTGCGAATGCTGGGAAAGGCGGAAGCGGTTGAGATCTCGCTGCAGGACGCCGCCGATAGCGAGCGCATTTTCAATGCCACGCCGTTCAACGGCGACGGCATCATCCCGCCCGAAGCCGCCGAAGACGCCGAGACGCAGGCCGCGATAGAGGAAATCATTGCCGCCGGCGGCGGCGACAACGACCGCAACGGAAAGCCGGGCCTGTCGGAGCTCAAGGCCGCGCAATTTTTTGCCGGGGCGGCCGACTATTCCGCCTGGTGCGGCGAGGCCGAGGCGGCCCAGGCCTCCATCATGCCTCTCGGCACCGCGACCGAGGCGGCGGCGGCGCTTTTGCGCGAGCTCAGGCCCAAACTCGACGACTATTTCACGCGGAACCGGCTGGCGGCCTTCGATCGGACCGCGGGCGAAGCGCTCAACCCGCCGCGCGCGCTCTACGAGGCGTTGGCGGCGCAAAATGTCACGCCCGACCAGCCGGAGATACGCGCGCTGCCCTTGGCGCATATTGATGCGGGCCTGGCTCTGCCTCTCGATCAGAACTTCAATCCCGCCTTCGTCGACCAGATCGGCCGCTTTCGCCGGGAGATCGTGACGCCGCTGATCGGCGATCACACGAGCCTGAGCGAGCGCGACTGGGCGGCGATCAGGGAACGCTTCGCGCCATTCGAGGCGTGGTCGGCGCGCCGCCCCAACGCGGCGGCGGCCGGTCTCGGCGTCGAGCGCGCGCGCCGGCTGCTTCAGCTGAAGCCGCAAATCGACGAGCTGCTGGCGCGCGACAAGGCGCTGGAGCGCGAAATGAGCGCGATCACGCGGGTCGAGAAGCTATTGCGGCTTCAGAGGGACCTGTTGACGTTGCTCAACAACATGATCTCGTTCCGTGATTTTTTTACCCGGACGGGGAAGGCGGCGTTTCAAGCTGGCACGCTCTATATCGACGGCCGCAGTTGCGACCTCTGCGTGGCTGTGGCGGACGAGGCAAAGCATGCGCAGCTGGCAACCCTGAGCCGGATCTACCTGGCATATTGCGCGTGCTCGCGCCGCGGCGGAACGGAGAAGATGACCATCGCCGCGGCCGTCACCGCCGGAGATGCCGATAACCTGCTGGTCGGGCGCAACGGCGTATTTTACGACCGCAAGGGCCGCGACTGGGATGCGACGATCATAAAGATCATCGAGCACCCGATCAGCTTGCGCCAGGCCTTCTGGCTCCCCTATCGGCAAGCGGCGCGGTTCATCGGCGAACAAGTGCAGAAATTTGCCGCGGCCCGGGCGGCCGCCAATCAGACGCAATTGGCGGCGGCCACGATGCGACCGCAAACGGTCGCCGCCGCCGCGCCGCCGCCTGGCCAGACGACGGCCGGAACTCCTGCCGCCGCGCCTGCCAAGGACCAGACCTACGACGCAGCGCGGTTTGCCGGGATTTTTGCCGCCATCGGCCTGGCGATCGGGGCGATCGGCACGGCCATCGCCTCCACGGTCACCGGCTTCCTGAACCTCTCCTGGTGGCAGATGCCGCTCGCTGTGGTGGCGCTGATCCTGTTCATCTCCGGGCCTTCCGTGCTGATCGCGGCGTTGAAGCTGCGCAGCCGCAATCTCGGGCCGATCCTCGACGCCTGCGGCTGGGCGGTGAACACGCGGCTGCGCATCAATATCCCGTTTGGGACCGCGCTCACGGCGCTGGCCCGTCTTCCGGAGCGCGCGGAAAGGTCGCTCGCCGATCCCTATGCCGACAAGCGGCGGCCCTGGCCGCTCTATGCTGCGATCGCGATCGTGATCGCCGCTCTCGCCGCCGCATGGGAGCTGGGACTGTTCAATCCATGGATAGGCCGCTAGAGCCAGCTTTCGCTGGACCGAGGAGCCCCAGTCTTTCGTTGCGTCCTCGGACAGCGACTGCAACACACCCTCGACGGCCACAGATTTGGTCTTTGTCTCACAGCAATTTGATTCGCTGAGCATCTTTGTCTCACAGGAATTTGATTCGCTGAGCAAAATCCGGCGAGCCAATATCCGTGCCGATATCCGCGTATATGCTCGCCAATTTGTCCGATCGAAATCTGGAGGCATCCGCGTGAAAATCGGCGTCATCGGCGCTGAGAACGTCGGCGCTGCGCTCGCCAAGCGCCTCGGCATGGCGGGGCACCAGCTCATGCTGAGCTTCAGCAAGGAAGCCAGCGATCTCGAGGCCACTGCGCGTCGCTATGGCGCGCGCACCGGCACGCCCGCCGAGGCCGCGAGCTTCGGCGAGGTGGTTGTCCTGGCGGTGCCCTGGGGCACTGTCGAGCTGGCGCTGCGCCAGGCGGGGTCGATTGAGGGCAAGGTGCTTTGGGATTGCACCAACGCACTCACGCCCGATTACACCGGTCTCGAAGTCGGCACCACGACCTCGGGTGGCGAGATCGTCCAGCGCTTGGCGCCGGGCGCGCGGGTAGTGAAGGCGATCCCGCCTTCGGCGCAGCTCTTGCTGAGCGACGATCCCACCATCGGCGGCAAACCCGTGGCGTCCCTTTTGTGCAGCGACGATGCCGCCGCCAAGGCGACAGTGATGCCGCTTGTCGCCGCGCTGCCGGCTGATCCCGTGGATTTCGGGCCGCTGGCGAACGCACGCTTCGCAGAGCCCGCGATGATGGTGATCGTGCGTCTGGCGTTCGGCCTCAATCGCGGTTACCGGATCGGCCTTGCGTTGCTTGCGGAGAACGCAGCGACGCGGCGTTGAAGGAAGTCGCGCCGATGTCGCGGCACCGCCCGCAGGCTGTTTCACGGCACGGAGGCCGTGCTTTGCCGCCGCAGACACTCGCAGGCGAAGACGTTGTGCGACGGCTCACATCGTTCCGTGCGGCATATGCGAACCGAGCGACAAACCTGAGGAGGCCTTCATGAAAATCGCAGTGATCGGCACCGGCTCGGTGGGCGGCACTCTCGGCCGACGGTGGGCGGAGCTCGGCCATGCCGTGTCCTTCGGCGTGCGCGACACGGAGGATGCGGCGGCAAAAGCCCTGGTCGCGAAAATCAAGGGCAAGGCGCGGTTGGCGAGCGTGGGCGATGCGGCGAGGGAGGCCGAGGTTGTGGTGCTGGCAACGCCTTATGCGGCAAACGCCGCGGCCATCGCGTCGGCCGGCGACCTCGCCGGCAAGATTCTCGTCGATGTGACCAACCCGATCGGCGCCAACTTTTCGCTTGCGGTCGGGTTCGACACGTCCGGTGCTGAAGAGCTGGCAAAGCTCGCGCCGAGCGCGCGGATCTACAAGGCCATGAACCAGGTGGGGTTCGAGGTCATGGCCGACCCCGCCTTCGCGTCAGGGAAACCGGTGATGTTCGTCGTCGGCAACGATGCCGCCGGCAAGCAGGTGGTCCTCGACCTTGTCTCGGCCTTGGGCTTCGAGGCGATCGATGCGGGTGAGCTCGCGATCGCGCGTTTGATCGAGCCCCTCGCCATGCTGTGGATTCATTTGATGGCGCGCCGCAATCTGGGCCGCCGCTTCGCCTTCGGATTGCTGCGGCGCTAGGTGTGGCGAAGAAACCCGACAAGTCCGCTCGATGGACGCCGTCGCGCCCTCCCTTCGAGCGCATCGCGGTCGTACTGCAAGGCGGCGGGGCGCTCGGCGCCTATCAGGCCGGCGTCTATGAAGGTCTTGCCGAGGCGGGTCTCCACCCCGACTGGATCGCAGGCATTTCGATCGGCGCGATCAACGCCGCCATCATCGCTGGAAATCCGCCGGAGGCGCGCGTCGAAAAGCTGCGGCAGTTCTGGCAGATCGTCACGGGCCCGCATGCGCCGTGGCAGGCGCCGCCCGTCGGCGCGGGAGCGGACGACAATCGGGTGCCGCTGCCGCACTTATCGGTGCCGCTGACGGGACTGTGGGGGTCTGCTGGCCATTTTGCATCTTGGTTGAAGGGCGATATCGCTCGCACCTTGCTCAATCAGTGGAGCGCGAGCCGCGTCCTGTTTTCGGGCGCAGCAGGCTTCTTTGCGCCCCGGACGCTTACGCCTTGGCTTTGGCCCGAGGGATCGCTCGAGGCGACCAGCTACTACGATACGAGTTTCCTCGAGAGCACGCTGGAGCGGCTCGTTGATTTCGACCGCATCAACGGGGATGGAACGCGTCTCAGCGTAGGCGCCGTCAACGTGCGCACCGGCAATTTTACTTACTTCGATACGACGTCGCACCGCATCGGAGCGAAGCACGTTATGGCGAGCGGTGCGCTCCCGCCCGGTTTTCCCGCGGTCGAGATCGACGGCGAGCACTATTGGGACGGCGGCCTCGTCTCCAACACGCCGTTGCGATGGGTGGTGAATGCGCGGCCAGAGCAGGACACCCTGGTGTTCCAAGTCGATCTCTGGTCGTCTCGAGGCCAATTCCCGCGCAACATGGCGCATGTGGCCACGCGGCAGAAGGAGATTCAATTCTCGAGTTGTACCCGCGCCGCCTCCGATCGCTTTAAGGAGCTGCAGCGCCTGCGCCACACGATATCGCAACTGCTCGAGAAGCTGCCGGCGGACTTGGCGGAAGGTCCGGAAATCGCCCTCGTCCGGCGCTTTTCCGAGCGCAAGGTGTGGAATCTCATCCAACTCATCTATCGTTCGAAGGAGTACGAAGGCGATTCGAAGGACTATGAGTTCTCGCGCCAGAGCATGGAGGACCATTGGCGCGCGGGCTATCACGACACCGTTCGAACGCTGCGACATCCCGAGGTGCTCGAGCGCCCGAACAGCGTCGACGGCGTCTTCACCTTCGATGTTGCCGAGCACGGTCGTGAATAGGCCGAACCGGCGGTCGTCGACGACGATTTCACCCAACAACGAGGTCCCATGAAGGAAACCGAAGTGCGCGAGCGTGCCTTTTCCATGCCGCTCACCAGCCCCGCTTATCCGCGCGGACCTTATCATTTCCGGCAGCGCGAATACCTTATCATCGCCTATCGCACGGACGAGAAGAAGCTGCGTGACCTCGTGCCGGAGCCGCTGGAAGTCGACGAGCCCGTCGTCAGGTACGAGTTCATCCGCATGCCGGATTCGACCGGCTTCGGCGACTATACCGAGACCGGCCAGGTGATCCCGGTATCCTTCCGCGGCCGCAAGGGCGGCTATACCCATTGCATGTTTCTGAACGACGACCCGCCGATCGCCGGCGGGCGCGAGCTCTGGGGGTTTCCGAAGAAATTGGCGCAACCGAGCCTGCGTGCCGAGATCGACACGCTCGTCGGCACCCTTGACTACGGCCCCGTGCGCGTCGCCACGGGCACCATGGGCTACAAGCACAAGGCGGTCGACCTCGCCGTGGTCAAGGCCTCGCTCGAGGCGCCGAACTTCCTCTTGAAGATCATTCCCCATGTCGATGGCAGCCCGCGCATTTGCGAGCTGGTGGAATATCACCTCGAGGACATCGAGCTGAAGGGCGCATGGACCGGGCCGGGCGCGCTCGATCTGCATGCCCACGCCCTGGCACCCGTCGCCGAGCTTCCGGTTCTCGAGGTCGTCTCTGCCACGCACATCATCGCCGATTTGACCCTCGGCCTGGGCAAGGTCGTCTACGACTACCTGCGTTGAGCGCCAACCCCCGGGGAGGATCCATGCGTCTCGAGGACAAAGTTGCCATCGTCACCGGAGCCGCCAGCGGCATCGGCAAGGAAATCGCCGCCCTCTTCGCACGCGAAGGCGCCAAGGTGGCGATCGCTGACCTCAACCAGAAGGGCGCCGACGCCGTCGCCGCGGAACTGGGCGGCCCCAAGCGAGCAATCGGCGTCGGCGTCGACGTTACCAGCGAGTCTCAGGTCGATGCCTGCGTCGCCAAGGCGGTCGCCGCTTTCGGGCAGGTCGACATCCTCATCTCCAACGCCGGCATTCAGACCGTGGCGCCGGTCGATCAGTTTGACTTCGCCAAATGGAAGCAGCTCCTCGCCATCCATCTCGACGGCGCCTTTCTGACGACGCGCGCCGCGCTGCGAGAGATGTACAAGCGCGGCAAGGGCGGCAGCATCATCTATATGGGCTCCGTCCATTCGAAGGAAGCCTCCGTGCTGAAGGCGCCTTACGTCACGGCGAAGCATGGCCTGATCGGCCTCGCCAAGGTCGTCGCGAAGGAGGGCGCCGCGCACGGCGTCAGAGCGAACGTCATCTGTCCGGGTTTCGTGCGCACGCCCCTCGTCGACAAGCAGATCCCCGAGCAGGCGAAGGAGCTTGGCATCTCCGAGCAAGAGGTGGTCAAGAACATCATGCTCAAGGACACCGTCGACGGCGAGTTCACCACGGTCGACGACGTGGCCGAAACCGCGCTCTTCTTGGCGGCCTTCGGCTCGAACGCGCTCACCGGGCAGTCGATCGTGGTGAGCCACGGTTGGTTCATGCAGTAGCGCACCGTCATCAGTGAGTTCTCAAGGGAGACCCTCTGGAGCTTGAAGGATCCGAACGTCGTCAACCCCAAGAAGACGAAGCGCGTCGCCATCGTCATCTCCAACCCGGCGGTGTCGACGACCACGGGGTGGCCGGTAGGCTTCTGGTGGAGCGAGCTCTCGCACCCTTACTTTCTTTTGACCGAAAAGGGCTACGCCGTCGATGTCTTCAGCCCCGATGGCGGCAAGTGCGAAGCGGACGCCATGAGCGATCCGCGCGATCCCAGCGGCTATTCCGACAGCGATATCGTGAGCCTGGGCTTCCTCGCGACGCCGAAGCTCACCGCCCTCATCGAGACGACGCGCAAGGTCGCCACGATCGAAATCGGCGCCTACGACGCCATCGTCGTGGCCGGCGGGCAAGGTCCGATGTTCACCTTCGATAAGGCGATCGGCCTCCACCGCAAATTCGTGGAGTTCTACGAGGCCGGCAAAGTCGCCTGCGCGCTCTGTCACGGCACGGCCGTTCTGCGCTACGCGCGGCTCAGCAACGGCGAGTACCTCGCCAAGGGCAAGACCGTCACCGGCTTCGCCAATGTCGAGGAAGACTACGCCGACAACGCGGTCTGGGAGATGCAGCTCTTGGCACGCGACAAGCGCGTCATGCCCTGGCGGATCGAGGACGAGCTCAAGAAGCTCGGCGCCAACTATGTGCAAGCCGGGCTGTGGCGTGGTTTTGCCGTGCGCGACGGAAATCTCGTGACCGGCCAGCAGAATTTCTCGGCGCTCGAGACCGCCGATGTTCTTGTGAGGGCGCTTGGCGAGTAGCCGAACGAAGAAGGCGCCGTCGCCGCGCCTCAATCACACCTGGTCGTAATCGAGCACCAGCGTCGCGGTTTTCGGTCGTGACTGGCAGGTGAGGACATAGCCGGCCTCGATCTCCCAGGGCTCGAGCGAGTAGTTGTGCTCCATCTCGACCGTGCCGGACAGCAGACGGGCGCGGCAGGTGCAGCACATGCCGCCGCGACAGGAATAGGGCAGCTCCAGCCCGGCGGCGAGCGCGGCATCGATCACCGTCTCGCCGGCGGCGATCGGAAAGTGGTGGCGGATGCCGTCGAGCACCGCCTCGGCCTCGGCGACGATGGGGCGCGGCGGCGCGGCCGCTCCGGCCGTTACCCGCCGCGGCGTCGGCATGCCATCGACGGTGAAGCGCTCGAGATGAAGGCGCGAACGCGGCAGCCCCCGCGCCTCGAGCACGCGCTCGGCGGTGTCGAGCAACGCCGGGGGCCCGCAAATGAAGGCGTGGTCGATCGCGCCGGCGGGGCCGATGCCGCGCAGGAAGAGGGCGATCTTCTCGTCGTCGATGCGGCCGCTCAGCACCGGCACGTCCTGCGCCTCGCGGCTCAGCACATGGGTCACCGAGAAGCGGTCGAGGAAACGGTCCTTCAGCTCTTCCAGCGCCGCGCGGAACATGATGCTCTGGGTCGTGCGGTTGCCGTAGAGCAGGAAGAACCGGCTCTTCGGCTCGCGCGCCAGCACCGTCTTGATGATCGACAGCAGCGGCGTGATGCCGGAGCCGGCGGCGATGCCGAGATATGTCCGCGTGGCAGCGTGGTCGAGCGGCGCGGTGAAGTGTCCGGACGGCGTCATCACGTCGATGTGATCGCCCGGTTTGAACCCCTCCTGGGCAAAGCCGGAGAAGACGCCGCCTTCCTGCTTCTTGACGGCGACACGCAGCTCGCCCTCATCGAGGCCGGAGCAGATGGAATAGGAGCGCCGCACCTCTTCGCCGCCGATCACCCGTTTCAGCGTGATGTGCTGGCCCGGCGCGAAGCGATAGGCCTCGCCGAGCGAAGCCGGGATCGCGAAAGCGAGCGAGATCGAGTCCGGCGTCTCGCGCCGGATATCGGAAATCGTCAGCCGGTGGAATTGCGGTGCGGCTAGTGACATTTGAAATAATCGAAGGGCTCGGCGCACCGCATGCAACGGTAGAGCGCCTTGCAGGCGGTGGAGCCGAATTCGGAGATCCGCTCCGTCTCGGTCGAGCCGCAGCGCGGACAGGGGACGGTATCGGCGCCGAAGAGCGCCCGGCGCGAGGCGTGGCCCTCCGGCGGCGCGATGCCGTATTCCAGGAGCTTGCGCCGGCCTTCGGCGGAGAGCCAGTCCGTCGTCCAGGCCGGCGACAGTACGGTGGATATCCGGAACTTGCCGATGCCGGCGGCGCGCAGCGCGGTCTCGATCTCGAACTCGATGACCCGCATCGCCGGACAGCCGGAATATGTCGGCGTGATCTCGATCTCGACCGTGTCGCCGTCGAGCCGCACCGCGCGCAGCACGCCGAGATCGCCGATGGTCAGCACCGGAATCTCGGGATCGACGACGCCGGACGCCGCCGCCAGCGCGCGCTCGCGCAAGCCCGCGCTCACCAGGTCGCCCCGGGATATGCGCGCTGCAGGAACTGCATCGCCGCCAGCAGATGGCCGAGATGCTCCGAATGCCGACCGCTGCGGCCGCCGCTCTGCATCCATTGCGCCGCGGGGAGCGCGAGCGTCGCCTCGGCGATGACCGCCTGCACCGTCTTCTCCCATTCCGGGCGCAGCGACAGCAGGGTCGACGGCGATGCCCTCGGCGATCAGCGCCTGCTCGACCGCGTCGCTTTCGAACAGCTCGCCGGCATAAGGCCAGAGCTCGTCCAGCGCCGCCTGGGCGCGGCGATGGCTCTCGGCGGTGCCGTCGCCGAGCCGGATCAGCCACTCGCCGGCATGGCGCAGATGATAGGCTGCTTCCTTCTCCGCCTTGGCGCCGATCGCCGCCAGCGTCGCGTCGCCGGACTGTGCCAGAGCGCGCCAGAAGGGGTAGGCGAAAGCCGAATAGAACAGCTGGCGGACGATGGTGACGGCGAAATCGCCGTTGGGCTGCTCGACCAGCAGCAGGTTGCGGAACTCGCCGGCATCGCGCAGAAAGGCCAGCGCATCCTCGTCGCGCCCCTTGCCCTCGACCGTGCCGGCATAGGCGTAGAGCGCGCGCGCCTCGCCGATGAGGTCGAGAGCGATGTTGCCGAGCGCCAGCTCCTCCTCGAGCAGCGGCGCATGGCCGATCCATTCCGACAGGCGATGGCCGAGGATCAGCGCGCTGTCGGCGAGACGGAGCGTGTAGTCGACGAGCGGCGCCACGGCGTCTCCCGCTCACATGTTCCCGACATCGTCGGGCACGGTATAGAAGGTGGGATGGCGGTAGATCTTCGACGCCGTGGGCTCGAACATCATCTCCTTCTCGGCGGGATCCGACGCGGTGATCGCCGCCGACGGCACCACCCAGAGCGAGAGACCCTCGCCGCGCCGGGTATAGACGTCGCGCGCCGCCTGCAGCGCCATCGCCGCATCGGCCGCATGGACGCTGCCGACATGCTTGTGGGCGAGCCCGTTGCGCGAGCGGATGAAGACTTCCCATAGCGTCATGTTCTGTTCGCTCATGCCGCTTTCCTCGCCCGCCGCTTCTCGCCATAGGCGATCGCCGCCGCGCGCACCCAGGCGCCGTCCTCATGCGCGGCCCGCCGCTGCTGCAGGCGCTGGCGGTTGCAGGGGCCGTTGCCGGCCAGCACGTTGCGGAACTCCGCCCAGTCGATGGCGCCGAAGCGCCAATGCCCGGATTCCTCGTCGTAGCGCAGATCCGGGTCGGGAAAGGCGAGGCCGAGGAAATGGCCTTGCGGCACGGTGGCGTCGACGAATTTCTGGCGCAGCTCGTCATTGGAGAAGCGCTTGATCTTCCAGCGCAGCGAGGCGTCGGAATGCTGCGATTGCGCGTCAGAAGGGCCGAACATCATCAGGCTCGGCCACCACCAGCGCTCCAGCGCGTTCTGCGCCATCGCCTTCTGCTCCGCCGTGCCGCGGCTGAGCGTCAGCATGATCTCGTAGCCCTGGCGCTGATGGAAGCTCTCCTCCTTGCAGACGCGGATCATGGCGCGCGCATAGGGGCCGTAGGAGCAGCGGCAGAGCGGGATCTGATTCATGATCGCGGCGCCGTCGACCAGCCAGCCGATGGCGCCGATATCCGCCCAGCTGAGGGTGGGGTAGTTGAAGATCGAGGAGTACTTCGCCTTGCCGATCAGCAGCTGCTCGACCAGCTCCTCGCGCGACACGCCGAGTGTCTCGGCGGCGGCGTAGAGATAGAGCCCGTGCCCACCCTCGTCCTGCACCTTGGCGATGAGCGCCGCCTTGCGCCGGAGGCTCGGCGCGCGGGTGAGCCAGTTGCCCTCGGGCAGCATGCCGACGATCTCGGAATGGGCATGCTGCGAGATCATGCGGATGAGCGTGCGGCGGTAGGCCGCCGGCATCCAGTCGTTGGGCTCGATCTTCTCCTCGGCGTCGATGCGGGCCTGGAAGCGCGCAAGCGCCTCCGCCGGCTCGAGCGCGGCGCGATCGTCATCCTTGGCGTGGAGCAGGCCCTGCGTATACATGGCGCGAAAATGTATCACAGAAAAAATCAGTTTGCAGTAAATTTCTGTAACATACCGCGGACAAGGCCACGGCCGTCGAGCCTACCGTCCCCGGCGCGGGAAATGCCTGGAAGGTCAGGGGAAACGCCGGCGGAACGCGGCGCCCGGGCCGGGCAGCGGGCCTGCCCCGCCGTGGAGGTGGCCGTCGATCCAGCGTTCGGCCGGCTTGGCAAGCGCGCGATAAAGCCCGCGCGACGCGGCATAGGCGTCACGGCCGATCCAGTCGCGCGGCAGCAGCGCCGGCGGCAGCATCGGGTCGCGCAGGATGAGGCGGCGATAGTCGTGAATGAGCATGAGGCGGCCCAGCAGCGCCGGCAGCGGCGCCGGCACGAAGTCCTGCTTCACCGCATCGCCGAGTTCCGCGAACTCGGCAAGAAAGCCGCGATAGCTCTCCGTCAGCGCCGCCAGATCCCAGCAGCGCTGCACCAGCGCCGGCAACAGGCGCGGTGGCGGCGAGAACGCGGTCTTGCCGGTGATCACCAGAGGCCGGGCGTCCGCCGGGAGGTCGGCGATCACCGAGGCGAGTGAGGCGGGATCGGGCGTCGGGTGCAGCATCACCCCGGGCGCCAGGCTGCCGAAGCCGAGCCAGCCGAGATCCTTGCCGAGCTCGCCGCGCTCGGCGCCGTCCGGCAGCAGCAGCACGTGCCAGCCGCCGCGCCACGCCTTGGGCGGCCCCGAATAGATCCGCCGCGTCGCCTCGGAGAAGCGGTGGCGGCCGATCTCGGTCGGGCGGTAGAGGCTGCGCCGTCCGAGCCGCTCGGCCTCAAGCCAGCCATCGGCGACAAGGCGCGACAGCGCGGTGCGCACCTGGCTGTCATTGAGCGAGAATTCGGCGAGCAGCGCGATGAGATCGGCAAGCAGCACCTCGCCGCCGCGCGGCAGGATGGCGTCGCCGAAGATGGTGACGATGAGCGAGCCGGTGCGGGCCGGCTGGCGCCGGGCGAAGCGCTGCAGCAGCCGCTCGATCGGGTCGGCCGCAGCGCTGCGCCAATTTTTGTCCGATGCTCTCGGCGGCCGCACTCTAGCTCCGATCGGCGCACAGACGCGGCTTCCCCCACCTCACCCCAACCCTCTCCGCCCCCAGGGGCGTAGCGGGAGGGTGAGGTGGGGGAGCGACGAGCTTGCGCCCTGTCTCAGGCATTGCTGAACATTTCACCAGGACATTCTAAACATCCGACCAAGGGCCGGGGAGGGGTGACACAAGGGCGGGATAAGTTCTATTAGTCTGCCGGGAGAGGGACGGCCGGAAGAGACCGATGCGCAGCTTCGGCAGCTTCGATTACATCATCGTTGGCGGCGGGTCCGCGGGCTGCGTGCTGGCCAACCGGCTGAGCGCGCCCGGACAGCACCGCGTGCTGCTGCTCGAGGCCGGCGGCGAGGACCGCAACCCCTGGATCCACATCCCGATCGGCTACGGCAAGCTGTTCAAGAATGCCAAGCTCAACTGGCTCTATGAGAGCGAGCCCGAGCCCGAGCTCGAGGGCCGGCGCATCATTCAGCCGCGCGGCAAGGTGCTGGGCGGGTCGAGCTCGATCAACGGCCTCATCTATATCCGCGGCCAGAAGGAGGATTTCGATCATTGGCGCCAGCTCGGCAATGTCGGCTGGAGTTATGAGGATGTGCTGCCCTATTTCCGCCAGGCGGAGGACCAGCAGCGCGGCGCCGACACCTTCCACGGCGCGGGCGGACCGCTCGCCGTCTCTGATCAGCGCGACCCGCATGCGCTGTGCGACGCCTTCATCGCAGCCGCCGAGCAGGCGGGCTTCCCGCGCAATGACGATTTCAACGGCGCGTGCCAGGAAGGCGCGGGCTATTTTCAGACCACCTCGCGCCGCGGCCGGCGCTGCAGCGCGGCGGTGGGCTACCTCCGCCCGGCGCGAAAGCGCGACAATCTGCGCGTGCTGACCGAGGCGCCGACACTCTCTGTGCTGATCGAGGCCGGCGTGGCCGCCGGGGTAGCGTTTTCGCATCAGGGCGAGACTTGGCGCGCCGACGCCGTGGGCGAGGTGATCCTGGCCGCCGGCGCCATCGCGACCCCGCCGCTGCTGCAGCTCTCCGGTATCGGGCCGGGCGAGCTGTTGCGCCGGCACGGCATCGCCGTGGTGAGGGATCTGCCGGGGGTCGGCGAGAACCTCCAAGACCACCTGCAATCAAGACTGGTCTATCGCTGCACCCGGCCGATCACCCTTAACGACGACATCGCGAGCCCGGTGCGCAGCCTCGGCATCGGCTTGCGCTACGCGCTCTGGCGCAAGGGTCCGCTGGCGGTCAGCGCCGGCTATGCCGGAGGATTCTTCCGCACCGATCCCAGGCTCGCCACGCCCGACGTCCAGGCGCATTTCATCAATTTCAGCACCACGAAGATGGGCGACAAACTGCATCCCTTCTCCGGCTTCACCGCGTCCATCTGCCAGCTGCGTCCGGAAAGCCGCGGCTTCGTCCGCATCAAGAGCGCCGATCCCACGGCGCGGCCGGCGATCCAGCTCAACTACCTCGCCGCCGAGACCGACCGGCGCACCATGGTGGCGGGCCTCAAGCTGCTGCGGCGGATCATGCAGGCGCCGGCGCTTCAGCCCTATATCGAGAGCGAGTATGAGCCGGGCCCGGCCTGTGCCAGCGACGAGGACCTGCTGCAGCATATTCGCGCGCGCGCCAGCACGATCTATCATCCGACCTGCACCTGCCGCATGGGCGAGGATGCCCACGCGGTGGTCGATGCGCGGCTCCGGGTGAATGGCATCGGGCGGTTGCGCGTCATCGACGGCTCGGTCATGCCGAGCGTGGTGTCCGGCAACACCAACGCGGCGATCATCATGATCGCCGAGAAGGGCGCGGAGATGATACTCGAGGAGGCGGCGAGCCGGCCGAGCCTGGCGCGCGCCGCCTCGTTCTGAGGGTTCGACGGCATCAAACGGCGGAGGCACAGCATGTACACCAATCTGGCACTCTATATCGATGGCGAGTGGATCTCGGGCGGCGGCCGCGAGAGCGAGCAGGTGATCAACCCCGCGACCGAGAAGCCGCTGGCGACGCTGACCCATGCCAGCCCCGCCGATCTCGACCGGGCGCTCGAGGTGGCGCAGAAGGGCTATAAGCAGTGGCGCGCCACCGCGCCTTACGAGCGCGCGCGCATCATGCGCAAGGCCGCCGACCTCATGCGCGAGCGGCTCGAGCCGATCGCCCGCATCCTCACGCTCGAGCAAGGCAAGGTGATCGCCGAAGCACGGATCGAGGTCGCGGTCTCCGCCGACATCATCGAATGGTATGCCGAGGAGGGAAAGCGCTCCTATGGCCGCATCATTCCCGGCCGCGTCGCGGGCGTGCGGCAGATGACGGTGCAGGAGCCGGTCGGCCCTTGCGCCGCCTTCACGCCGTGGAATTTTCCGGGCGTGACGCCGGCGCGCAAGATCGGCGGCGCGCTCGGCTCCGGCTGCTCGCTCATCATCAAGGCGTCCGAGGAGACGCCCGGCACCTGCGTCGAGATCGTGCGCGCCTTCCATGATGCGGGCCTGCCCAAGGGCGTGCTCAACCTGGTCTTCGGCGTGCCGGCGCGCATCTCCGAGCACCTGATCGCCTCGCCGCTCATCCGCAAGGTGTCGTTCACGGGGTCGGTGCCGGTGGGCAAGCACCTCACCAAGCTCGCCGCCGACGGCATGAAGCGCACCACCATGGAGCTCGGCGGCCATTCGCCGGTGATCGTCTTCGGCGATGCCGATCCCGAGAAATCCGCCGAGATCGCCGCCGCCGGCAAGTTCCGCAATGCCGGGCAGGTGTGCATCTCGCCGACGCGCTTTTATGTGCAGGAGAATAATTACGACCGCTTCGTCAAGCGCTTCGTCGACTACGCCAAGAACCTGAAGCTGGGCGACGGGCTGGCCGACGGCACCACCATGGGGCCGCTCGCCAATCCGCGCCGGCTCGACGCCATGGAAGGCTTCGTCGCCGACGCCAAGAAGCGCGGCGCCGAGATCAGGACCGGCGGCGGCCGCGCCGGCAATCAGGGCTTCTTCTTCGCGCCGACCGTGGTCACGGACCTGCCCGATGATTGCCGCCTCATGACCGAGGAGCCTTTCGGCCCGCTGGCCCCGATCACGCCGTTCAAGACCTTCGACGAGGTGGTGGCGCGCGCCAACGGACTGCCCTTCGGCCTTGCCGCCTACACCTTCACCAGCTCGACCCGGACGGCCAATCTGATCTCCGACGCGCTCGAGGCCGGCATGGTCGGCGTCAACAGCCTCGCCATCTCGACGCCGGAGACGCCGTTCGGCGGCATGAAGGAGAGCGGCTACGGCCACGAGGGCGGCGTCGAAGGCCTCGAGGCCTACACGCAGAAGAAGCTGGTGGTGCAGGCGTAAGTCTCGTCGCACAGGGCTTCACCACGGAGGCACGGAGGACACGGAGAAGCGAAGAATGGCGCGCTGTGCGCGCCCAATATTCCTTCTCCGTGGCCTCCATGCCTCCGTGGTCGATCCTTCCCGGAGGCGGCCTGGCGCGGTTGAACAGCGGAGCCATCGGATGCTGAGTTTCACTTATGAGCAATTGCCTTCGCGCGTGGTCTTCGGCGCCGGCAGCTTCGACCGGCTGGCCGAGGAGGTCGCCCGCCTCGGGCTGAAGCGCGCCATGGTGCTGTCGACGCCGGGCCAGCGCCGGCTCGCCGACGAGGCCGCCCGGCGTCTCGGCGTCGCCACCGCCGGCATCCATGCCGAGGCGGTGATGCATGTGCCGGTGGAGACCGCGCGCGCCGCGCGCGAGACGGCGCGGCGGCTCTCCGCCGATTGCATGGTGGCGATCGGCGGCGGCTCGACCATCGGCCTCGGCAAGGCGATCGCGCTCGATACGGGGCTGCCGATCATCGCCGTGCCGACCACATATTCCGGCTCCGAGATGACCTCGATCTATGGCGTCACCGATGGCGGGGTGAAGCGCACGGGGCGCGACCGCAAGGTGCTGCCGCGGGTGGTGCTTTACGATCCCGCGCTCACCCTCGACCTGCCGGCGAAGGTCTCCGGGCCCTCGGGGATGAACGCGCTCGCCCATGCCGTCGAGGCGCTCTACGCCCAGGACGCCAATCCCATCACCTCGCTGATGGCGGCCGAGGGCATCCGCGCGCTCGCCCATGCGTTGCCGCTGGTGGTGACCGAGCCGCTCGATCTCGAGGCGCGGAGCGAGGCGCTCTATGGCGCCTGGCTCGCCGGCAGCGTGCTCGGCATGGTGGCGATGGGGCTCCACCACAAGCTCTGCCACACGCTCGGCGGCAGCTTCAACCTGCCGCATGCCGAGGTGCATAGCGTGATCCTGCCTTACGCCACCGCCTATAACCGCGCCGCCGTGCCGGCGGTGATGGAGGTCATCGCCGGCGCGCTCGGCGCGGGCGATGCGGCGCAGGGCCTCTATGATCTCGCGAAAAAGCTCGGCACGCCGCTATCGCTCAAAGAGATCGGCATGCCGGAGGACGGCATCGACCGCGCCGCCAAGCTCGCCACCGAGAATCCCTACTACAATCCGCGTCCCTATCGAATATGCTGGCATCCGACAATTGCTCGAGGACGCCTGGCACGGCCGGCGCCCCGCCTGAGAGAGGAACACATGCGCAATCTCACCGAAGACAATCTCACCGACGCCGTGGTGGCGCGGCTCGCGCGCACCGAGAACCCGCGCTTCAAGACAGTGATGACCAGCCTCATCCGTCATCTCCACGCCTTCGTTCGCGATGTCGAGCTGAGCGAGGCGGAATGGGCGGCGGCGATCAACTTCCTCACCGCCACCGGGCAGAAATGCGACGCCGACCGGCAGGAGTTCATCCTGCTCTCCGACGTGCTCGGCGTCTCCATGCTGGTCGACGCCATCAACCATCGCGGCGGCGACGGCGCCACGGAATCGACCGTGCTCGGCCCGTTCTATATCGAGGGCGCGCCCGATCTGCCGCACGGCACCGATATCGCGCATGGCGGGCCGGGCGAGCCGACCGAGGTCTCCGGCCGCGTGCTGACCCCGGACGGCAAGCCGATCAAGGGCGCGGTGCTCGATGTCTGGCAGACCGCGCCCAACGGCTTCTACAGCACGCAAGACCCGAACCAGGACCGCTTCAACCTGCGCGGCCGCTTCCGCACCGACGACAAGGGCGCCTATTTCTTCCGTACTATCAAGCCGACCAGCTACCCGGTGCCGACCGACGGTCCCGTGGGCGCCATCCTCAACGCCATGGGCCGCCATCCCATGCGCCCGGCGCATCTCCACTTCATCGTCACCGCGCCCGGCTATGAGCGCCTTACCACGCATCTCTTCGTCGAGGGCGATCCCTATCTCGACAGCGACGTCGTCTTCGGCGTCAAGAACTCGCTGGTGGTCAATTTCAAACCCAAGCCCGGCGCCGACGTGCTCGAGGCGAAGTACGATTTCGGCTTGAAGCCCGCCGCTTGATCAACGGCGGTTGCGAGGGCGGAGCGCTGGGATCGGCGCCTCCCGCTGCTGGCGTGCGCCGAGCGCATCGGCGGCGGCCGTATCGATTGACCCCTCCCGCGATCCCGCCTTTAATCGTGATCGCTTGCTAAACAACGAGGGCCGCAAGGCCCCGGAGCGGGAGGAAGAATGGCAGCGACCGACGGCGCCCAGCGCAAGCTCACCATGGCCGATATCCGCGCCGCGGCGGTGCGATTGTCGAATTGGGGGCGCTGGGGCGCCGAGGACGAGATCGGCACCCTCAACCACATCCGTCCCGAGGATGTCGTCGCCGCGGCACGCCTGGTGCAGAAGGGCAAGGTGATGTCGCTGGCGCTGCCCTTCGACAGCAAGGGGCCGCAGGGCGGCAAAAGCAACTACCCCGCGCTCGGCCGCTTCAATCCCATCCATGTCATGACGCGCACCGGCACGGATGCCTATTCCGGCGTCCTCGACCACCGCAAGATCCGCGCCTCCGACGACATACTGATCCTGCCGCTGCAATCCGGCACGCAATGGGACGGGCTCGGCCACATCTTCTACGGCGATCATATGTGGAACGGCTATGACTGCCGCACCGTGACCAGCGCCGGCGCGCAGAAATGCGGCATCGAGCAGACGCGCGAGCGGATGGCCGGCCGCGGCGTGCTGCTCGACGTGGCGCGGATGCTGGGCCTGGAGCATCTGCCCGACGGCTTCGCCATCACCAACGACATGCTCGACGCGGCCGAGCGCCATTTCAACGTCACCGTGCGGCGCGGCGATTTCCTGCTGGTGCGCACCGGCCAGATGGAGGCGAAGATGGCCGCCCAGAACTGGGACGGCTATTCCGGCGGCGATGCCCCCGGTCTCGCCTTCGAGACGCTGGACTGGCTGCAGCAAAAGCAAGTGGCGGCGATCGCCACCGACACCTGGGGGGTCGAGGTCAGGCCCAACCAGACCGACGAGGCGACGCAGCCCTGGCACTGGATCGCCATCCCGATGATGGGGCTGACGCTGGGCGAGATCTTCTTCCTCGCGGAGCTCGCGCGCGACTGCGCCGAAGATCGGCGCTACGAATTCATGTTCGTGGCGCCGGCACTGCCGATCACCGGCGCCGTCGGCTCGCCGATCAATCCGCTGGCGATCAAGTAACCGGGAACGTCAACCCGGCTCCGCAGGACCATCGTGGGGGGGACGCCATGCTCGAGCTTCTCGACAAGCAGACGCGGCTGACCGGCAACCAGTACAAGTCATCACCGCCGCCATCCTCGGCGACATGCGGCCTTTTTCCCGGCGCCATGATCGGCACCGTCTCGGTGTTCTGGCTGCTGCTGATCCTGATCAATTTCCTCGGCAGCGGCGGCTTCTCGGTCATCGGCCCCTATGCCACGGAGGTCTGGCCGGCGCATCTCAGGGCGACCGGCATGGGCTCGGCCTACGGCTTCGGCGGCATCGGCAAGGTGATCGGCCCGGCCGGGCTCGCGCTCATCATCGGCTCGTCCAACCTGATCAATCCGGAAGCGAAGCTCGACATCATCGCGCCGGCCTTCTTCTACATCGCCGGCTGGTTCGCGCTGTCGGGGCTGGTCTATCTCCTTGTGGGCTTCGAGACCAAGGGCCGCTCCTTCGAGGCGATCGACCAGCAGCTCGCCGAGGAGAGCGCCAGGGCAGGGCGGCGGTCGCGATCGCTGCCGGCGCAATAGCGCCGGCCGCGGCGCGGGGAGGGGGGCGATCCTTGCCCCAATCTCGCCACAAGGCGGTGCCATGGTCCGGCTCCCTTTTGGCAGGATACCTGTCTTCCCATGGCTTTTCCTCCGCGTCCCCGCTCCTCCCGCGCCGAGCCCAGCTTTGCGCCTGCGGTCGCCCCCGCGCGCGACGCCGTGCCGCTTCGGCCCGCCGCGCCCCGCGCCGCCGCTCGCCCTGGGGCCGGCGATACCGGGGTCGAGCGCGAGATGGTGCGTTTTCCCGCCGAAACCCGGCGCGGCGCCGACGCGCTGTCGATCTCGCTCAACGCCTCCGACCGCCTTGTCGTCTCCTCGGCGAGCGGCGACAGGAAGGGGCTGGGCCTGCTGCGCATCCTGGGCTTCGCGTTGCTGCTCGCGCTTGCCGGTTTCGGCGCCTACAGCCTCTATAACGGCGTGAGCGGCTTCCTGCCGTGACCCGGGTCTAGACCCCGGCCTGCCGGCGGGCTCAACTGCCGGGCCGCACAGCCGGGGGTACGAGAATGCCCAAGCTCGCCGCCAATCTTCATTTCCTCTTCCAGGAGCTGCCCTTTCTCGATCGCTTCCAGGCGGCGGCCGAAGCGGGGTTTCGCGGCGTCGAATGCCTTTTCCCCTACGAGGCACCGGCGGCGGCGATCGCCGAGCGGCTGGAGCGGCACGGGCTGACGCTGGCGCTGTTCAATCTGCCGCCGGGCGACCGCGAGGCGGGCGAGCGCGGGCTCGGCGCGCTGCCCGGCCGCGAGCGTGAATTCATGAAAGGGGTCGAGCAGGCGCTCTCTTATGCGCTCGCCACCGGCGGAAGGCGCATCCATGTGCTCTCCGGCCTCTGGCCCCAAGGACGCGACAAGGCCGAAGGCGAGCGTGTGCTCATCGGCAATCTGCGCGCGGCGGCGGCGCTCGTCGCGCCGCATGGCATCGAACTGCTGCTCGAGCCGATCAATCCGCGCGACATTCCCGGATATTTCCTCAACACGCCGCGGCAGGCGGTGGCGATCCTCGAGCGCGTCGCGCATGCCGGCGTCCGCCTCCAGCTCGACCTCTATCATTGCCAGATCGTCGCCGGCGATCTCGCGCGCCATATAAGCGAGCTGCTGCCGCGCATCGCCCATATCCAGATCGCCGGCGTGCCCGAGCGCCACGAGCCCGATCGCGGCGAGGTCAATTATCCCTATCTCCTCGATCTCCTCGACAGCCTCGGCTATGACGGCTGGGTCGGCTGCGAGTACCGCCCGGTCGCCGGGACGCGCGAGGGGCTGGGCTGGGCGCGGCGCTGGGGGTTGCGCTGAGCAGAGGCGCGCGAAGCGCTGCCCGCGCCGGCGGTCGTCGCAAAAAAAGGGCGCCATAAGGACAACGGCGCGCATCCAACAGCTTATCGTTCGCCTTGCAATTTTCTAACTCCCCGGGACGGAGTGGACGAGGAATAATTAACCATCATCTCGACAGTCTGATCCGGTCCGCAACACTGGGCGGGGATCGGGATGACGATCGCGACGCCGGAGCAGATATCGCCAGCAGCCACAGCGCGCGCATGGCGCTGCCGCCGCCGCGACTTCGCCCCTTTGCCGAGGACAAGGCTGGCTTCGCCTATTTCCGCTCCGACTATCATCACCGCTTCCTCGTGGCCGCCATCCTTCGCCACCTGGCCGAGGGCCGCTGCTTCCTGCTGGTCAGCGGCGAGACCGCGGCCGATGGCGAGCTGGTGCGGCGCTTCCTCGACGAGGAAGGCAAGGACCGCTACCGCGCGACCCTGGTGCGCTGCCGCCCCGGCATGGACTATGCCGCGATCATGAGCGCCTACAGCCGCGAGCTCGGCCTGCGGCAGGAGCCCGATGGCAGCGGCATCTGGAGCCTGCTGTCGCAGCTCATGCACGAGGCGCGCAACGGCATCACGCGCTTGCTCATCCTCGATCATGCCGAGACGTTGGAGCGCGGCAGCATCGAGGAGCTGTCGCGCTTCACCCAGCTCGATCAGCCGCGATTGATGCCGGTGATGCTGCTGGCGCGCCACGGCCACGCCGAGACGGAAGACGCGCCGCTCGTCGTCCTCCCGGACTCGCCGCTCGCCGTTCGCATCCCGATCGAGCGGCTCGATCCGGAAGAGGTCGGCGCGTTCATCCGCTACCAGCTCAACGCGCTCGGCAGCGAGGCGAGCGCGCCGTTCGCGCCGGAAGCGGTGCTGGCCATCGCCGCCGCCGCCCAAGGCAGCCCGACCACGGTCAATCGGCTGACCCGCCAGGCGATGGAAGACACGGCGCGCGGCGATGTGGTGCCGCGGTTGCCGGCGCCATTGCCGGCGGTCGTCGCCGCGCCGGCCGACGCGGAAGCTGCCGACGCGGAAGCTGCCGACATGGCACCGCCGGCACAGCCTGCACCGCGCTGGCGGCGGCTGCCCGCGGCGATCGTCGTCGGCCTCTATATCGCGGCGGCGCCGCTCTGCGGGCTGGTCCTGCTTTATTTTCTGGTGCTGCGCGCGCCGCCGCCCGCCCTGTTCGCCGGCGCGCCGGAACTGGCGGCGAGCGAGGCCATGCCGGCGCTGTCGCAACCGCAAGCGGCGGCCGGGTCGCCGTCAGAAGCCGGCGACCCGCGCCGGCGCCGGCGCCTGCGCCGCTCGCGTTAGCATCGGAGCCGGCACCAGCGCCACCGGCCGCGGCGCCGCCCGACACCGCGCCGGAACCGGCACCGTCGCGGCGGAAGCGAAGCCGGACCCAGCGGCGGCAGCGCTGCCGTCAGAAGCCAGCGCCGCCGCGCCGCCATCCGCACCGCTCGCGGCAACAGCGGAACCAGCGCTACCACCGGCAGCGCCGCCGTCAGAAGCCAGCGCCGCCCCGCCGCCGCCCGCACCACTCGCGGCGGCAGCGGAGCCGGCGGCACCGGCGGCAGCGCCGCCGTTGGAAGCCAGCGCCGCCGCGCCGCCGCCCGCACCGCTCGCAGCGGCAGCGGAGCCGGCGCCACCGGCGGTGCCGCCAGCGTCTGACGCCAGCGCCGCCAAACCGGCGCCCGCCTCGATCGCGACTTCGGCGGTCCCGCAGCCTGGACCGGCCGCGCCCCTGCCATCGGATGCCAGCGCCGCCAAGCCGGCGCCTGCGGTGGTCGAAGCGGCGTTGGCGCCGCCTGCGAGCCCGAGCCCGCCAACGCCGTCGCGGACGCCGCCCTTCGCATCGCCACAAAGCGCGTCGCCCGAGCCGTCACCGCCATCGAGCCAAGTGACGCCGGACCCTGCCGCCGCTTTCATGGTCCGGCGCGGCTATGAGCTGCTCGCCGCCGCCGATATCGTCTCGGCGCGCCGTTTCTTCGAGCGTGCCGCCCAGGGTGGCGACGGCCCCGCCGCCGTCGGGCTCGCCAAGACCTATGACCCCCAATATCTCCGCCAGCTCGGCACGGTCGGTCTGAGGGGCGATGCCGCGACGGCGCTGTCCTGGTACCGGCGCGCCGCGGCGGCCGGCAGCGCAGAGGCTCAGGCGCGCCTCCAGCAGCTCGGCGCGACGGCCGCCACCGATAGCGCAAGCGGCCGCTGACGGGATCGCCGATGACGGCGCGACGCGGCGGTTGCTGCCGCTGATCGGCCGCGACGCGGTCAGGGAGTTGTTCGATCTCCCGGGAGCGCGCGGCATCGACTCGCCGACGCTTCGATTGTTTCGCCCCGATGGCCATGCTGAGCGACGCGGACCGCCGCTTCCCGCCGGCCGTCAGCGCTGCTGAGAGAATTTTAACTTCCGCGCGTGACAATCACCGTCGCGACCGAGCGCGCTCTCTGGGGGAGACAGATATGAAGCGACGGGGCAAGGGCAGGGCGTTGCGCCAGAGCGAGGCGCTGCGGCGCGAACTCAGGGCGCAAACATGATGACGTTGCGCACGACGGTGCCGGCGCGCAGCGCGGCAAAGCCGTCATTGATCTGCTCCAGCTCGAGCTTCCCGGAGATGAGGTGGTCGAGCTTGAGCTTGCCCTGGAGATAGAACTCGACGAGCCGTGGCATGTCGACACGGAAGCGGTTGGAGCCCATGAGGGAGCCCTGGATCTTGCGTTCGCGGAGGAAGTCGGGGCCGTGGAGCTCGATCTTGGTCCCGACCGGGATCATGCCGATGATCGTCGCCGCCCCACCCGGCGCTAGCATGCGGAAGGCCTGCTCGGCCGTCGCTTTCGCGCCCAGGCATTCGAAGGAATAATTGACGCCGCCGCCGGTCAGCGCCGTGACCTGCTTGGCCGGATCGCCCGCCTTGGCGTCGATGACATCGGTGGCGCCGAGCTTTTTGGCGAGCTCGAGCTTCGCCGGCATGGTGTCGACGGCGATGATGCGCCCGGCGCCGGCGATCGCCGCGCCGTTGACGCAGGCAAGCCCGACGCCGCCGCAGCCGATCACCGCGACGCTGCTTCCCGGCTCGACCTTGGCGGTGTGAAAGACCGCGCCGACGCCGGTGAGCACGCCGCAGCCGATCAGTGCGGCGCGGTCGAGCGGCATGTCGGGACGGATCTTCGCCAGCGCATGCTCGTGCACCAGCATCTGCTCGGCATAGGCGGAGAGGTTGAGGAATTGATGCATCAACCCGCCCTTCCACGACAGGCGCTGCGAGACGCCGGGCGGCAGCTTGATTTCGGCGCTCTGGCACAGCGAGGGATGGCCGGTCAGGCATTGCTCGCAATAGCCGCAGAAGACCGACAGGCAGGTGACGACATGGTCGCCCGGCTTCACATAGGTCACATCCGCGCCCACCGCTTCGACGATCCCCGCGGCTTCATGGCCGAGGACGCAAGGCATGGGATGGGGATAGGCGCCGTCGGCGAAATGCAGGTCGCTGTGGCAGATGCCGGCCACCGCGGTGCGGATCAGCACCTCGCGCGGGCCGGGCTTGGTCAGGCTCACCTGCTCGATGGTCAAGGGCTCGTTGGCCCGGTGCAGTACCGCCGCTTTCATCGCACGCCTCCCTGTCGCCGCCGCGATCGAACCCTCCGCGGCCGGCCGCAGAGCCGTCGGCCGGGTTGTCCCGCGCGATCTCGCCCTTATTCCGCGGCCGTCGGCGTCACCTCGGCGACGCGTCTCTTGGCGTCGAACTGCTCGGCGACGCGGCCGTCATTCTCGAGCATCGCCTGCGCGTCGGTGTCGGCAAAGCCGATGACGCCCATATCCTCATAGGCCTTGCGCACCCGCGGGCCCCAGAGGCCGATGTCCTTCACCGTCGGCACGATGCGGGTGAAGAGCCGCGCGCGGAACTGCGCCATGCTCTCCGAGGTCATGACGATCTCGGCGCATTCCTTGGCCGGCAGGCCCAGCCGCTCCCAGACTTCAAACTGGTTGAAGCGGTCGCGCATGTGATAGCAGGCCTCGACGACGAACTGCTCGCGCTCGTCGCGCTCGGCGTCGGTGAGCTGCGGGTAGTAGTCGCGCAACGCCAGGCGGCCGAAGGCGACGTGGCGTGCCTCGTCCTGCATGACATAGGCGTTGACCGCGGCGGCAAGCGGGTTGCCGGCGAAATCGCGGATGCGCTGGAAGGCGGCGAGCGCCAGGCCCTCGATCAGGATCTGCATGGTGAGATAGGTCATGTCCCAGCGGCTGTCGCTGAGCCCGGTCTCGAGCAGCGATTTGAGCCCCGGGCGTGATGGGATAGGCCAGCTTGAACTTCTCGTGCAGCAGGCGCGAATAGGCCTCGACATGCCGGGCCTCGTCCATCACCTGGGTCGCGGCGTAGAACTTGCTGTCGAGATCGGGCACGGATTGCACGATCTTGGCGGTGGCGATCAGCGCGCCCTGCTCGCCATGCATGAATTGCGAGATCGACGAGGCCTGCTGGTGATGGCGGACCTCGATCTTCTCCTTGTCGGTCAGCCGGCGCCAGACCTCGGAGCCGAAGATCGGGATGGCACGGTCATCGAGCTGCATCGGGTTCTCGGGATCGAGCTCCTGCGCCCAGTCGATGCGCAGCGCGGCGTCCCATTGCTGCTTCTTGCCCTTGTCGTAGAGCTGCAGCAGCGCCTCGCGCCCGTCATCATATTCCCAGGTGAAGCGGGTCTCGACGGTGCTCTCGAACTTCCACTCCGTCAGCTCGACTGGCAGCGCATAGCGATACATCGTCGACATGCCCGGCACTCCCGTCTGTCTCGATCCCCGATAAAGTACGAACCGGCTCGATTGCGTCCGGTGCATCCGGCACCGGCTCCCGCCGGCGCGCGCACCGATCACGCCTCTACATTTCTCCGCCGCCGCCCGCGCCCTCGCGATCTCGCGCGATCCCGACGCGGCTACCCTACGCGGGAATGGCGGCCATGGGAACTGCCCGTCGGTGTTTTTTCCGTTACCGCCGGCGACAGGCCCGCCGCTCACAACCATCGATAGACAATACACGATCTCGGCATAAGCGCTAGGGTATTTCCCCCAATCGGCGGTCGCGACGCGCGGGTGGCGGCCCGAGCCCGACGCCTTTACGGGCGGTCCCGCCGCGCCCTAGAGTGACGCGCAGAACAAAAAAACGGCGGAGGAAAGATGGGCTCCTATCTCGTCGGTGTCGATATCGGCGGCACCTTTACCGATTGCGTCGTCATCGACGAGAGCGGTGCGGTCACCACCGCCAAGGCGCCATCCACCCCCGGCAATTTCGCGCAAGGCATGATCGACGCGATCCTGGGCGCCGCGGAGAAGCTCGGCATCGCGCCGGCGCGGCTCTACGAGCAGGTGGCGCTGCTGTCGCACGGCACCACCGTCGGCACCAACGCCGTGGTGCAGAAGCGCGGCGCGCGCATCGGCCTCATCACCACCAAGGGCCATAACGACGTCATCCACATCATGCGGGGATCGCGCGGCATCGGCGGCCGCGACGTGCGGCAGGTGGTGCATTTCCCGGAAAGCCGCAAGCCCGACCCGATCGTGCCCAAGCGGCTGATCGAAGGCGTCTCCGAGCGCGTCGACTGCTTCGGCAAGGTGGTGGTGCCGCTCAACGAGGAAGAGGCCGAGGCGGCGATCCGGCGGCTCCTGGAGAAGGGCGTCGAGGCGATCGCCATCTGCTTCCTCTGGTCCTTCCTTCATCCCGCGCATGAGCATCGGCTGCGCGACATGGTGAAGCGGCTGGCGCCCGACCTGTTCGTCACCTGCTCGGCCGATCTCGTGCCGAAATGGGGTGAATACGAGCGCACCACCGCGACTGCCATCAACGCCTATATCGGCCCGCTCACCTCGGGCTATCTGAGCGAACTCGACCGGCGGCTGAGCGATCTCGGCTACCGCCAGCCGCTGCAGATCACGCAATGTGGCGGCGGCACCATCTCGGTCGACAAGGCGATGGAGGCGCCGCTGCTGACGCTCGACAGCGGCCCGGTCTCCGGCGTCACCGGCTCGCTCTATCTCGGCCGCGTCATGGGCTATCCCAACATCATCACCACCGATATGGGCGGCACCTCCTTCGATGTCGGGATCATCTATGAGGGCAAGCCCGCCTATTCCTTCGTCAGCAACGTCAATCAGTACGAGTATTTCATCCCCAAGGTCGACATCCAGGCGATCGGCAGCGGCGGCGGCAGCCTGGTGCGCATCGACGAGATAACGAAGACCATGCGCGTCGGCCCCGACAGCGCCGGCGCGGTGCCGGGGCCGGTCTGCTACGGCAAGGGCGGCACGGTCGCCACCGTTACCGACGCCGATGTCGTGCTCGGCTACATCAATCCCGACAATTTCGCCGGCGGCAGCATCCGGCTCGACAAGGCCAAGGCCGAGCAGGCGGTGCAGGACATCGCCGACCGGCTCGGCATGTCGCTGCTGGATTGCGCCAGCGGCATCGCCAAGATCGCGGAGTTCCAGATGGCCGACATCATCCGCAAGATGACGGTGGGCAAGGGCTTCGATCCCCGCGATTTCGTGCTCTTCGCCTTCGGCGGCGCGGGGCCGGCGCATGCCGGCATCTTCGCGCGCGAGCTCGGCGTCGCCAAGGTGGTGATCCCCCAGCGCGAGACCGCCTCCACCTGGTGCGCCTTCGGCGCCGCCTCGGCCGACATCCTGCACATCCACGAGCAGGTCGACATCATGGCCTCGCCCTTCGAGGTCCAGCGCATCAACCGCAACCTCGAGCGGCTCGAGGAGACCGCGCGCCGGCAGATGGCCAAGGACGCCATCGCCGCCGAGCGCCAGCGTCTGCATTTCTCCATCGACATGCGCCACAAGGGTCAGATCAACGAGGTCGAGGTGGCTCTCGAGGGAAGCCGCGTCGAGGGCGACTTCCAGGCGCGCGCTGCGCGAGGCCTTCCACCGCCGCTACGAGCAGCTCTACGGCACCGGCTCGTCCTTCCGCGGCGGCAGGCTCGAGATCGTCACCTTCCGCATCCGCGCCACCGCCGAGACGCCGCGCCCGCGTCTCGTCGCCGCCGAGCAGATGACCGGCGAGATCGCCGCCGCCGCGCGCCGGCCGAGCCGTCGGGTCTATTGGGCGGATCTGCAACGCCTGGTCGAGACACCCGTCTATGACGGCGTCGCACTCCGGCCGGGCAACGCGGTTGCCGGCCCGGCGGTGGTGGAGACGCCAGACACCACGGTGGTGGTGCCGCCGGGCCAGCGGCTCGCTGTCGACCGCTTCGGCAATTTCGAGATCGAGCTCGGGGAAGGACGCCCGCAATGAGCAAGCTCAGCGAGCTGACGGAGACCGTCTTCGACGGCATCAACCACCCCTATGTGCCGCCGAAGCAGTTGAAGATCTCGCCGAAGCTGCGGCTCCACCGTGATTTCAGCGACGATTTCGACCCCGTCACCTTCGAGGTCATCCGCCATCATCTCTGGAACGTCAATGAGGAGCACGGCGCCACCATCCAGCGCCTCAGCGGCTCGCCGGTGGCGATGTACGCGCTCGACCTCAACCCGTCGATCCTGACCGAGGATGCCGAGTTCGTCTTCTTCGGGCCTTATATGCAGTACATGTCGGGGGTCACCGACACGCAGGTGAAATGGATCCTGGAGAACCGCAGCGACAATCCCGGCATCCGCGACGGCGACATGTTCCTCGCCAACGACCCCTGGGTCGGCGCCGCGCATCAGCAGGACGTGATGCTGATCTGCCCGGTCTTCGCCGAGGGCGAGCTCTTCTGCTGGGTGACCAACTGCCTCCATCAATACGATATCGGCGGCATCACGCCTGGCAGCTTCTGCCCCGGCGCCGAGAGCGCCTTCGACGAGGGCATCCTGATCCCGCCGGTGAAGATCATCGAGGGCAACGAGATCCGCCGCGACATCGAGGAGATCTATCTGCGCTCATCGCGCAAGCCCGAGCTGGTGGCGCTCGATTTCCGCGCCCAGATGGCGGGCAACATCGCGGCGCGCGAGCGCATCGCGCAGCTCATCCGCCGCTACGGCGCGCGCACCGTCAAGGGCGTGATGAAGCGCATCCTGACCAATGGCGAAAAGGCCTTCCTGCAGAAGCTGGCGCGGCTGCCCGACGGCATCTGGCGCGACCGCACCTATGTCGAATGCTGCCGTCCCGGCGACCGTGGCACCTATCGCGTCATGGTGACGCTGACCAAGCGCGGCGACCGGCTGCTCTTCGAGAATGAGGGCACGGCGGCGCAGCAGGGCGCGATGAACGCCACATATTCCGGCTGGCGTGGCGCCATCATGGTGGCGCTCAACCAGCTGCTGTGCTGGGACCAGTATTTCTCGGTCGGCGGCGCGCTGCGCCATGTCGATTTCGACCCCACCGCCGGCACGCTCAATTGCGCGAGCTTCCCCGCCTCGGTGTCGACGGCACCGGTGCAGGCGATGGAGATCTCGCTCTACCCGGCCTACAACGTGCTCTCCAAGATGATCTATGGCGACCCCGCGATGCGTCAGGACGTGATGTGCATCGGCGGCACCAGCCAGTGGCCCGCCACCATCTTCCGCGGCATCGACCAATGGGGCGAGCGCTACGGCTATCTGCTGGTCGATCCCATCGGCGGCGCCATCGGCGCCTTCTCGACGCAGGACGGCATCTCCACCGGCGGCCAGTCGCGCACGCCGATCTGCAAGCTGCCCAACATCGAGCACACCGAGCAGAGCTTCCCGCTGCTCTTCCTCTATCGCAAGGAGGTGGCGGATAGCGGCGGCGCCGGCAAGTTCCGCGGCGGGCTCTCGGCCGAGAGCTGCTTCATCCCGCACAACACCGATGTGATCATCCAGGACACGCTGTCCTCGGGGAACGCCATCCCGACCTCGACCGGCATGATGGGGGGATATCCCGGCACCCCCAACCGCTACCGCTTCATCACCGGCAGCGACATCCTCGAGCGCCTGAAGCGCCGGGAAATGGTCGAGGACGCGCTCGATGTCGTGGGCGAGGAGGTGACGCTGCAGCTCCGCCAGGAGAATTTCCAGCAGCATCCGGCCGACGTCTATGCCGTGGTGTGGACCGCGGCGGGCGGCTTCGGCGATCCCATGGACCGCGATCCCCAATACGTGCTCGATGACTGGCTGAACGGCGCGGTGACCAACGCCGCCGCGCGCGCGATCTATGGCGTGGTCATCGACGAGAGCAAGGCGACGCTCGATCCCGAGGCGACGAAGCGCTTGCGCGCGACGACCCGCGCCGCCCGCGTGAGGGACATCGCGGTGAAGCCGCGCAAGCTCGCCGGCGCCTCGGTCAGGGTGACCGAGGCCCTGCTGGTGCGGCGCGACGGCGCGGCGCAGCATCATTGCTGCGCCAAATGCGACAGCGATCTCGGGCCGGTCGCCGACAATTACAAGGATCACTGCCTGCGCGAGGATAATCCGATCCAGGCATCGAGCCCGCTGGTCGGCGATCCCCACCGCTACATCGACGCCGAGCCGGTCTTCCGCCAGTTCTTCTGCCCCGGCTGCGGCAGCCTGATCGAGAACGAGATCGCGGTCAGGACCGATCCGGTGTTGCGCGACATCGAGGTGATGGTCGACGACCGCCTGTTGCAGCAGCGACCCGAGGCGGCGGATTAGACAGAGCGGAGGGATCAAGCCCCTCTCCCGCAAGCGGGAGAGGGAGGGGCCCGGCGCGCAGCGCCGGGAGGGTGAGGGCGCCTCGCCGGCATGGTATTCTTAGCGCCATGCCGAATCTCAGAGCCCGCGCGCTTCGCATAACCATGACCGACGCCGAACGTCGGCTCTGGGCGGCGTTGCGCGGGCGACGTCTGCAGGGCTACAAATTTCGCCGGCAGCGTCCGGTTGGCCCCTTCATCGTGGATTTTGCCTGCATCGAGCATCGGCTCGTGGTCGAAGCCGATGGCGGGCAACATGCAGACAATCAGTACGATGCCGATCGGACGGCTTGGCTGGAGAAGCGCGGATGGCGGGTGCTGCGTTTCTGGAACAACGAGATCCTCGCCAATCCCGAGGGAGTGCAAGAGGCGGTGCTCCAGGCGCTCGCAGGAGGCTTGCCGTCGGGCTGACCCTCACCCTCCCGCCGCTGCGCGGCGGGCCCCTCCCTCTCCCGCAAGCGGGAGAGGGGCTACATCCCCAGATAAAACTTGCGGATCAGCTCGTTGTTGTTGAGCTCGGCGGCGGAGCCGCCGGCGAAGGCGATCTTGCCGTGGACGATGACGTAGCCGCGATCGGCGATGCGGATCGCCTGGGTGAAATTCTGCTCGGCCATCAGCACCGTGAGCTGATAGCTGTCCTTCAGCTCCTTGATCTTCTCGATCGTGCGCCGCACCAGCAGCGGCGCCAGGCCCACCGAGGGCTCGTCGACCAGCAGGATGCGCGGCGCCGACATCAGCGCGCGCGCCAGCGCCAGCATCTGCTGCTCGCCGCCGCTCATGCTGCCGGCGAGCTGCTTCTTGCGCTCGGCCAAGACCGGGAAGGCCTCGAGGCAATAGGCGAGGTTCTTCTTGAGTTCCGCCCGCGCCGCCGGCCGGAAGGCGCCGAGCAGCAGATTCTCCTCGACCGTGAGCTTGGGGAAGAGGCGGCGGCCTTCCGGCACCAGCGCGATGCCGAGATCGACGATCGCCTCGGTGGTCATGCCGACGAGCTCGTGGCGCTTGCCGTCGATCTCGGCGATGATCGTGCCGGCGGTCGGGCGGACGATGCCCATGACGCATTTGATCAGCGTGCTCTTGCCATTGCCGTTGGTGCCGAGCAGCGCCACGGTCTCGCCCGGCCGTACATCGAGCGTGATGTCCTCGAGCACGCGCACCGCGCCATAGGCGGCGTCGACGCCGGAAAGGGAGAGGCTACTCGCCAATGTAGGCCCTCACGACTTCGGGGTTGCGCGTGACTTCCTGCGGCGGGCCGTCGGCGATCTTGCGGCCGGCGACCAGCACGACGAGGCGCTGCGAGAAGCTCATCACCGCCCGCATGATGTGCTCGATCAGGATGACGGTGATGCCGCGCTGGTTGAGCGTGTGCAGGAGAACGAGGATGTCGTCCACCTCGGAATGCGAGAGACCGGCCATCGCCTCGTCGGCGATCAGCAGCTTGGGCTCGGCCGCCATGGCGCGCGCCAGCTCGAGCTTGCGCATCTCCACCTGCGTCAAGTCGCGCGGCCGCCCCGCGGACTTCTCGGCCAGCCCGACCAGCTTAAGCAGCTCGCCGCAGCGGTCGTCGAGCTCGGCCGGCGACAATCGCGGCCCCCGCCGCGCGTTCACGGTGTAGAGCAGCGGGATGCGGATGTTGTCGGCGAGCGACAGGCTGCCGAAGGGCTTCGGCAGCTGGAAGCTGCGCGCCATGCCGAGGCGCGTGCGCTGATGGGCGGGCAGGTTGTCCATGACGCGGCCGTCGAAGCGCACGCTGCCGCTGTCATTGCGCAAGGTGCCGCAAAGGCAGTTGACCAGCGTGCTCTTGCCGGAGCCGTTGGGGCCGATGAGGCCGACGCGCTCGCCGGCGCCGACCGAGAGGTTGATGGTGTCGAGCGCGGTGAAGCCGCCGAAATGCTTGCCGAGATCCGCGACCTCGAGGAGCGCCCCGCTCATCGCGAGTTCTCCCGGGACGCAACGCCGCGGTCGACGCGCCCCCACTGCGCCGGGTTGCCGCGCTTCTTCAGCAAGGCGATGAAGGAATTGAAGAGCCCGACGATGCCGTTGGGCGCGATGACCACGAACCCCACGAGCAGCAGCCCCACGATCAGCAGGTTGAGCGCCGAGGAGATGGTGACGGTGGCGAGCTGCTGGATGGTGCCGAGGAAGAGCGCGCCGATGAGCGGCCCGACCCAGCTGGTCATGCCGCCGATCAGCGGCATGGCGATGCTGTTGACGGCATAGGCGAGGTTGAAGCCCGAGGCGGGGTCGAGATATGTGACGTAATAGGGCAGCGGCGCCCCGGCCATGCCCATGAGCGCGCCCGACAAGGTCGTCGCCACCAGCTTCAAGCGGAGCGTCGGCACGCCCGCCGCCTCGGCCGCCTGCTCGTCGTCGCGGATCGCGGCGAAGCCGAATCCCAGGCGCGAGCGCTCGATGCTGCGGGCGATGCCGATGGCGATGACGCACAGCGTCAGCATCACCAGGAAGAGATAGACGATGTAGTTGCCGAGCAGCGGCACCTGCGCCGGGCGCAGGATATAGGCGCCGCGCGAGCCGCCGACGAAATCCCAATTGGTGATCAGCGTCTGCATCACCACCGCCAACGCCAAGGTCGCGATCGAGAAGAACGCGCCGCGCAGCCGCAGCGTCAGATAGCCCATGCCGAAGCCGACGATGCCGGAGACGATGCCGCCGACCAGCACCAGCACCGGGAGCGGCAGCGGCACCAGCTTGTAGAGGGCCACGCTGCTATAGGCGCCCAGCGCGAAGAAGGCGGCGACGCCGAAATTCACGTAGCCGGTATAGCCGCCGAGGATGTTCCAGGCGGTCGCCAGCACGATGTATTGCAGCACGACATAGCCGGCCTGGAAATAGTACTGGTTCGGCACCAGCAGCGAGAGGCCGAAGAACCCGGCGCCGACGGCGATGGCGATGAGCCAGAAGAAGCTCGGGCGCATCGCCTAACGCCGCCCCATGATGCCGGTCGGCCGGAAGGCGAGGGTCAGCAGCAGGAAGCCGAAGGCCACCGCCGGCGACCAGGACGGGCCGTAGAAGGTCGCGGTGATGCTCTCGACGATGCCGAGCAGGATCGCCGCGGTGAGCATCCCGGGAAAGCTGCCGAGGCCGCCCAGCACGGTGATGGCGAAAACGCGGCCGATGTAATCGCGCCCGACCGAGGGCTCGACCGGCTGGATGATGATGAGGAAGGCGCCGGCGAGCGACGCGGTGGCGATCGAGATGCCGAAGGCGATGCGCTTGATCTTGCCGGGATTGGCCGACATGAGCTGCAGCGCGAGCCGATCCTGCGACACCGCCATGATCGCGCGGCCGGTGAAGGTGCGGGAGAGATAGAGCTGCAGCCCCACCATCAGCAGGATCGACACCGCGAACGGCACCAGCATGCGCAGCGGCAGGTCGATCGGCCCGTAATGCAGCGTCGGGCCGATATAGCGCGCCTCGACGAAGCGGTAGTCGACGCCGAAGACCAGGATCAGCCCGACCTCGACGATGAACAGCAGGCCGAAGAAGAAGGCGAGGCCGCGTAGCGCCTCGTCGCCGCGCCGCTCGAAGACCGCGTAATAGACCTCATAGACCCCCGCGCCCAGGACGAAGAAGACCGGCAGCATGATGACCGCGGTGACGATGGGATCGAGGCCGAAGCTGCTGTTGATGATGTAAGCGGCATAGGAGCCGAGGATGATGAAGGCGGGATGCGCGATATTGACGATGTCGAGCATGCCGAAGGAGATCGCGACGCCGACCGAGACGGCGGCGTAGAAGCCGCCCAGCAGGATTCCGGCGACGACGGCGCCCAGCAGCAGATCGAGAGAGACTTCCATTGTGACGATTCCGATCCCGGCGCTGCTAGCGCATCAATGCTTGATGTCGGAGTAAGGCGCCTCGACGTCGCCGGTGCGGAATTCATCCGGCGCGACGATGACCTCCGTGCCCGGCTTCTTGAACTGCTCGAGTTCGCTGCCGGCGATACCGTGATACTGGACGAAGATGACGCGTGCCTTGGCCCATTCGCCGATCTTGAGGCCGAGCTTCTGCGCAATCTCGCGCGCGCCCTCGGTCGCCACCTCGGGATATTCGGCATCGGCGCCGACGATCGCCACGGTCGCCGGCGTCGGCTTCACCGTCATCGCTGCCTGGAAGAAGCCCTCGATCGACGAGATCTTGGCGTTCTGCCCATTGGGCTGGATCTGAAAGAAGCGGTCGTAATGGAACTGGTCGTTCACCGCGAGGCCGAACAGGCCCATGAAGGTCATGCCGCGCGGCATGATGACCGGCATCGCCGGCGCCTGCAGATTGGTGCCGTTGCCGGAGACCACGAGATCGACCTTGTCGACATCGAGCAGCTTCGTGTAAATGCCCGGCACCAGCGCCGGGTTGGTCTGGTCGTCGTAATAGATGAGCTGCACCGGCCGGCCCAGCAGCCCGCCTTTGGCATTCACCTCCTCGGCCCAGATCTGCATGGCGACCAGCGCCGCCTTGCCGTTGCCGGCAAGCCCGCCGGTGAGCGCCATGCCGAACCCGATCTTGATCGGCTCTGCCGCGCCCGCCGCCACGGGCATCAGGCTGGCCGCGACGAAGGCCGCCGCCAGCCACGCCCGCACCGCACGAAGAAGCAGCCCCATTCTGTCCTCCCGCTATCGGTCCCGGCTTCTTGTTCGACCGGAGTTCCTTATTGACGCGCGCTAGAATGGCCGAAGATGCCGCGCATTGCCAGCCCGCCCTCGCCTCCGTCGCGCCGAATTTCCGCCGCATCCCGGTGTGCGCACGGGCGCCCGCTCTATTTGGTCTGGCGATCGCGGATGCGGGCCTGCCCGGCTCATTCTTCGGCAATCGCCTCGAGCGGGCGGCCGCGCATGTAGCGGCCGTGGCAGAACATCAGAGTCGGCTTGGGCGTATGCGCGTAGCGCTCGACCCGGCCGAGGAAGATGACGTGGTCGCCGCCGTAGTAGCGTGCCTCGTTGCGGCACTCGAAATGCGCGGCGCAGCCGGCGATGACCGGCGCGCCGTGCTCGGGGACGATGTGTTGGACGTCGAGGAAGCGGTTGTCGTGGGCGCCGGCGAAGCGCCGCGAGAGATCGACCTGGTCGGCCGCCAGCACGTTGACGACGAAATGCGAGGCTTCCTGGAAGGCGGCGAGGCTCTGCGCGTAAAGCGACTGGCTCCACAGCACCAGCGGCGGATCGAGCGAGACCGAGGAGAAGGAATTGACGGTCAGCCCTACCGGCTCGCCCTCGCGGCCGCGCGCGGTGATGATGGTGACCCCGGTCGCGAAAGTGCCGAGCGCGTTGCGGAAGTCGCGCGTGTCCAAAGCGGGAGGCGCCGGCTCGGCGGCGGGATCGGGCATGGCGGGGTCTTTGGAGTGCGGCATCGCGTGTTCCTAGAGATTGGCCTGGTCCGGCGGCAGCCCGAGCGCGACGCGGCCGTAATTGATGGCGTTGGCGTCCCAATTGACGCCGAAATGGCCGTTGGCCGCATGGATGTCGCGGAAGGCGCGTTGCAGCGGGTTGCTCTCATAGATGGCACCGCCGCCCGCCGCGCCGAAGATGATATCGACCGCCTTGCTGCACAGACGCGCGGCATAGGCGCCGTCGCGCCGCCAGCGCACCTTGTCCTCCATCGGCGGCACCTTGCCGGCCTCGGCAAAGCGCATCGCCTCGGCGCAGTCGCGCAGCATCACCGCCTCGGCGGCGTCCGCCAGCGCCGCGGCTTCGGCCACATGCACTTGCATCGTCGAGAAATCGGCGAGGCTGCGCCCGGTATAGGTCCCGAGCTTGCTGCGGGTGGCGGCGACGAACTGCTCGATCGCGCCCTTCGCGATGCCGAGCGAGACGCTGGCGATGACGAAGCCGAAGAGGGCGAACCAGGGCAGGCGGAAGAGCGCGCCGGGATTGACGGCGCTGCCGGGATGCGGGCCGCCCTTGCCCGCCTCGACGGACAACGTGCGATGCTCCGGCACCAGCGCGTCGGTCACCACCACGTCCTTGCTGCCGGTGCCGGCGAGGCCGCTGACATACCAGGTGTCGACGACGCTGTAATCGCTCGCCGGCACGAGGAAGACGCGATACTCGCCGGCGCCGGTCTGCTCGTCCGGCACCACCCCGGCGATCATGTTCCAGGCCGAGGGATCGACGCCGCTCGAGAACGGCCAGCGCCCGCTCAGGCGATAGCCGTCCTTGACCTTGCGCGCGCGGCCGCCCGGGAAGATGAAGGCCGAGCCGATCAGCGTGTCGGGGGAGGGGCCCCAGATCTCGTCCTGTGCGGCTTTGGGCCAATAGGCCAGCATCCAATGATGGCTCGCGAGATTGTTGAGCACCCAGCCGGTCGAGCCGCAGCCGCGGCCGATGATGGCGGCAAGCTCGACCATCGCGGTATAGGGCAGCTCGCTGCCGCCGACCCGCGCCGGCTGCAGCATGCGGAAGAGGCCGGAGCGGTGCAGATCGGCGATGGTCTCGTCGGGCAGCCGGCGCAGCGCCTCGGTCTTGGCGGCGCGCTCGCGCAGCACCGGCACCAGCGCCTCTGCGCGCTGGCGCAGCTCCTCGAAGGAGGGCGGCGGAGCACTAGCGCTGATTGCCTGAGGCATGACCGGCCTTCCGGTAATTTATCTCTGGATAAACAATAATCTCGCCATCGCCTCTGTCAACGCCCTGCGGCAAGCGCCGGCGCGACCGTATTGTGGGATCCGCCCGAGGCGCTGTCCACAGGCGATGGAGTGCCAATGCTGCATGATCGGCGGCGTGAATTGCCCCGAGCCTTGGCGGCTGAGGGGTGCATGCGTATCATGGATCGGAAGCCTGGCTTCGGCGCCCCCTATGTCATCGACGCACGATGATTTTGTGTCACCGGAGTACACCAGCGGCGTAGGATCCTCCCCGGCCAGGAAGATCGAAGATGGCATCCGGCAGGGGCCACGAAGAAACTGGGAGGATTTCCTGAAGGCGCCACGCCTCGCTTATCTCCGGGCCTCGTCGCTCGCCCAGGTGTTCGACGCCCTGGCCGAGCATGGCGAGGAGGCGCGCATCCTCGCCGGCGGCCAGAGCCTGGTGCCGGCGCTCAACATGCGCCTCTCCGAGCCGCGCCTGCTGATCGACATCAATCCGATTGCCGCGCTTGCCGGCATCGAGCAGCGCGGCACCATGCTGCGCATCGGCGCGCTGGCGCGGCACAGCGCCGTCGGCGCCTCGCCGCTGGTGGCGCGGCTGGCGCCGCTCATCCATCAGGCGATCCCGCATATCGCGCACCCCGCGATCCGCAACCGCGGCAGTTTCGGCGGCAGCCTGGCGCAGGCCGATCCCGCCGCCGAGCTGCCGGCCTGCGTCGTGGCGCTGGACGCGGTGCTGCATCTGGCAAGCCGCCGCGGCGAGCGCAGGGTCGCGGCGCGGAGAGTTCTTCCGCGGGCTCTATGAGACGGCGCTGGCGCCGGACGAGATCCTCACCGCGGTCGACATTCCGGCAGCCCCCGCCGGCGCGCGCAGCGTCTTCCTCGAGCTGGCGCGCCGACGGGGCGACTACGCGCTGGTCGGGCTCGCCGCCGAGGCGCGGCCGGGCGGGTTGCGCCTGGTCTTCTTCGGCGTCGGCGGCAAGCCGGTCGAGGCGCCCGCGGCGGCGGCGCGTGCTGGCGGCAGGATTCGGGGCCGAGCGCATTGCCGCGGCGCAAGCAGCGCTGGCGCAGGATCTCGATCCCGCGGGCGATCTCCAGGCCGATGGCGCGACCAAGCTTCATCTCGCGCGCGTGCTGCTCGGCCGCGCGGCGCACGCCTTGGCGGCGGCATGAGGGAGATCGTCGAGATCAGCCTCCGGGTCAATGGTGCAGCCGTGACGCGCCGCGTCGGCGCACGGCAGAACCTGGTCGATTTCCTGCGCGAGGAGCTCGGCCTCACCGGTACCCGCGCCGGCTGCGAGCACGGCGTCTGCGGCGCCTGCACGGTGCGCATCGACGGTGTCATCGCGCGCTCGTGCCTGATGTTTGCGGCGCAGCTCGACGGCGCGCGCATAGAGACCATCGAGGGCCTCTCCGACAGCGGCGAGATCGCGGATCTGCAGGCCGCTTTCCACCAGCGCAACGCGCTGCAATGCGGCTTCTGCACCGCCGGCATGCTGGTCACGGCCGCCGAGCTGCTGCGCCGCGCCGAGGTGCCGAGCCGCGACGAGATCCGCGATTTCCTTTCGGGCAATTACTGTCGCTGTACCGGCTATCACGCCATCATCGATGCGGTCGAGACGACGTGTCGCGCGCGGGCGGGGAAGGTCGCGCCTTGAGCGAGCGGCCGCTGTCCTTTGTGGATCGGCCCAACAGCTATATCGGCCGGAGCGTGCCGCGTCCCAATGCCCAGCGCCTGCTGCAGGGGCGCGGCGTCTATGTCGACGACATCCGCCTGCCGCGCCTGCTGCACGCCGCCTTCCTGCGCAGCCCCTATGCGCATGCGCGGGTGAAGCGCATCGATACCGAAGCGGCGGCGCGCTGCCCCGGCGTCGTGCGGGTGGTGACCGCCGCCGATCTCGCCGGGCTCTACACCCCCTGGGTCGGCGTGCTGACCCACCTCAAGGGCATGAAATCGGCGCCGCAGCATCCGCTCGCCGTCGATCGCGCCTGCTGGCAGGGCGAGCCGGTGGTGGCGGTGGCGGCGGAGAGCCGCGCCGAGGCGGAGGATGCGGTGGCGGCGATCGCCGTCGAGTGGGAGGAGCTGGCGCCGCTCGCGTCCGCCGAGGCTGCGCTGGCGCCCGGCGCGCCGGCGATCCACGCCGCGCTTGGCGACAACCTCGCTTTCGCCCGGACCGTCGATGCCGGCGCGGTGGACGAGGCCTTCGCCCGCGCCGATGCGGTCGTGGCGGAGACCTTCACCTTCGCCCGCCACACCGGCGTCTGCCTGGAGGCGCGCTCGATCCTCGCCGACTTCAACCCGGCCGACCGCCAGCTCACGCTGCATTGCTCGTCCCAAGCGCCGCATATGATGAAAGAGATCGTGCTGCGCCATTTCCACCTGGCGGAGACCGAGGTGCGCGTGATCTGCCGCGATGTCGGCGGCTCCTACGGCATCAAGATCCACGTCTATCCCGACGAGATGGCGGTGATCGCGCTGGCGCTGCTGCTCGGGCGTCCCGTCAAGTTCATCGCCGACCGGCTCGAATCCTTCGTTTCCGACATCCATGCGCGCGAGCACCGCGTCGCCGCGCGCCTGGCGGTGAGCCGGTCCGGCGAGATCCTCGCTGTCGAGATCGACGACCTCACCGGCATCGGCCCCTATTCGACATATCCGCGCAGCAGCGCGGTCGAGGGCAACCAGATCGTCAACCTCACGGGCTCGTGGTATCGCTGCGCCAATTACCGCGCGCGGCTGCGGGTCGCCTTCCAGAACAAGCCGCCGATGTCGCAATACCGCGCCGTCGGCCACCCCATCGCCTGCGCCGTCACCGAGGGTCTGGTCGATCTCGCGGCGCGCGCCATCGCGATGGACCCGGCGGAGCTGCGCCGGCGGAACCTCATCGCCGACGACGCCTATCCGTGCCAGAGCCCGGCCGGACTGCTGTTCGAGCAGCTGTCGCATCAGCGCGCGCTCGAGCGCATGCTGGCGCTGATGGACTATGCGGGGTTGCGCCGCGAGCAGGCGGAACTCCGCGCCCGCGGCATCCATCGCGGCATCGGGCTTGCGAGCTTCGTCGAGATCACCAATCCCGGCGCTGCTTTCTACGGGGTCGGCGGCGCGCCGATCTCGGCGCAGGATGGCTGCTCCATCCGCCTCGAGCCCGGCGGTTCCGTCACGTGCGCGATCAGTGTCACCGAGCAGGGCCAGGGCACCGAGACCATGGTGGCGCAGATCGTCGCCTCGGTGCTGGGCGTGGCGCTGGAGCGAGTGCGGGTCGTCACCGGCGATACCGAGCGCACGCCCTATGGCGGCGGCACCTGGGCGTCGCGCGGCACCGGCATCGGCGGCGAGGCGGCGCTGCAGGCGGCGAAGGCGCTGCGCGCCAACATCCTGGAGCTCGCCGGCGCCATGCTGCAGGCGGCGCCAGCCGATCTCGACATCGCCGAGGGCTGGATCGTCGAAGCCAAAGGCGGCGCGCGCCGCATCGGCCTCGAGGACGTCGGCCGCGTCGGATATTTCCGCGGCGACACGCTGCCGCCCGGCGTGCAGCCCGAGCTGACGGCGACGCGTCACCATCAGCCGCGCGACTATCCCTTCGCCTTCACCAATGGCGTGCAGGCCTCCTGGCTCGAGCTCGACGTCGAGACCGGCTTCGTCCGGCTGCTGAGGCATTGGGTGGTGGAGGATTGCGGCCGGATGGTGAGCCCGCTGCTGGTCGACGAGCAGATCCGCGGCGGCGTCGTCCAGGGGCTGGGCGGCGCGCTGTTCGAGGAATGCCTCTATGATTCCGACGGGCAGCTGCGCAACGGCACGCTCGCCGATTACCTCGTGCCGATGGCTGGCGAGATGCCCGATATCGAGGTGGCGCATCTGGAGACGCCGCTCGCCGGCACAGAGCTCGGCGCCAAGGGCGCCGGCGAGGCCGGCACCGCCGGCGCGCCGGCGGCGGTGATGAACGCGATCAACGACGCGCTGGCCCCGTTCGGCGCGCGGGTCGCCGAGCAGCCGATCACGCCGGCGCGCATCCTGCGCGCCCTCGGCCGGGTCTGAGCCGGCGGGGGCGCCCTGCGTAGTTTCCGAGGCTCACCGATCCGGCATCGGCGCGCTAAACAGGGGGAGGCGGTTGCCGGCGGATCGACTGGCAGGTCATTGAGCGGGTTGCGTATGTCTGATGCAGTGAGAACAGGTCTCGGGCATCAAGCGACGGCCTCGGCGAGCGCCGCGCCGCGCGCGGAACCACCGCCGGGCGCCTCGACAGGCGGCGCGGTCCCTGCCGGTCTGACCGGCGAGGAAGCGCGCCAGCGTCTGCAACGGGTGGGGCCCAACGCCATGCCCGACACGGCGATGCATCCCTTGCGCCGGGCGCTGAGCAAGTTCTGGGCGCCGGTGCCGTGGATGCTCGAGGCGGCGATCGCGCTTCAGCTTGTGCTGGGCGACGATACCGAGGCCGCGATCATCGCCGGCCTGCTGGTGTTCAACGCCGCGCTCGGCCTCTTTCAGGAGGGGCGCGCCCAGGCGACCCTCGCCGCGTTGCGCTCGCGTCTCGCGCTGAGCGCCTCGGTCCGGCGCGACGGCGCGTGGAAGACCGTCCCCGCCGCCGAGCTGGTGCCGGGGGATGTGGTGAAGCTGTCGCTCGGCGGCGTGGTCGCCGCCGATGTGCGCCTCGTTGCGGGCGAGATCCTGCTCGACCAATCCATGCTGACCGGCGAATCCGTGCCGATCGAAGCCGGCGCGGGCGTGCAGACCTTCGCCGGGGCGCTGGTGCGCCGCGGCGAGGCGGTGGCGGAGGTCACGGCGACCGGCGCGCGCACCAAGTTCGGCCGCACCGCCGAGCTCGTGCGCACCGCCCATGTCGCAAGCTCGCAGCAGAAGGCGGTGCTGCGCGTGGTGCGCAATCTCGCCGCCTTCAACGCCATGGTTATCGCGCTGCTGGTGGGCTACGCGCATTTTCTCGCCATGCCGCTAGCCGAGATCATCCCCCTCGTGCTGACGGCGATTCTCGCCTCGATCCCGGTCGCGCTGCCGGCCACCTTCACGCTTGCCTCGGCGCTGGGGGCGCGCGCGCTCGCGAAACAGGGCGTGCTGCCGACCCGCCTTTCCGCGGTGGACGAGGCGGCAACGATGGATGTGCTGTGCGCCGACAAGACCGGCACGCTGACCCGCAACGAGCTGACGGTGACGACGGTTCACCCGATGCCCGGTGTCGACAAGGCGCACGTTCTGGCGCTGGCGGCGCTGGCGAGCTCCGAGGGCGGACAGGACCCGGTCGACGCGGCCATTCGCGCCGCCGCGGCGCGCGAGCCCGTCGCCGATGCGCCGACGCTGACCAGCTTCCTGCCCTTCGATCCCGCGACGAAGATGTCCGAGGCGACGGTCACAGATCCCGGCGGCGCGACGCGGCGGGTGGTGAAGGGGGCCTTTGCCACGGTCGCCGGCCTTGCCGCGGCATCCCCGGAGGCGGTCGCGGCCGCGGCGGATCTCGAAAAGCAGGGGTTCAGGCTGCTGGCGGTGGCGGCGGGAGCGCCGACATCCCTCAGCTTGGCCGGGCTCATCGCCCTCAGCGATCCCCCGCGCGCAGAATCGGCAGCGCTGGTCACGGAACTGCGCGGCCTCGGCGTGCGCACCGTGATGGTGACCGGCGACGCGCCGGCGACCGCCGCCATCGTGGCGCGTGCGGTGGGGCTCGATGGCGCCGTTTGTCCGCCCGGGCCGATCCCCGAGGGCGTGCGCCCCGCGGCCTTCGCAGTCTTTGCCGGGGTGCTGCCGGAAGACAAATACAAGCTCGTCAAGGCGTTCCAGAAGAGCGGCCATACCGTCGGCATGTGCGGCGACGGCGCCAATGACGCGCCGGCGCTGCGCCAGGCGCAGATCGGCATCGCGGTCTCGACCGCAACCGATGTCGCGAAATCGGCCGCCGGCATGGTGCTGACCGAGCCCGGCCTTGCCGGCATCGTGGCCGCGGTCAGGGAAGGCCGGGTGACGTTCCAGCGCATCTTGACCTATACGCTCAACTCCATCATCAAGAAGATCGTCACGGCGCTCTTCCTGGCGCTCGGCCTGATCATCACCGGACAGGCGATCCTGACCCCGCTGCTGATGGTGATCGTCATGATCACCGGCGACTTCCTGGCGATGTCGCTGACCACGGACAAGGTCCGGCCGTCACCGATGCCGAATGTCTGGAGGATCGGCAGGTTGACGATGGCGGGCGTCGTCATGGGCCTCTGCCTGCTGGCCTTCTGCATCGGCGTGGTGGCGGTGGGGAAATTCGAGCTCGATCTCGGCATTAAAGCGCTGAGGACGCTCGCCTTCGCCACCCTCGTGTTCGGCAGTCAGGCGATGATCTATGCCATTCGCGCGCGCGGGCATCTCTGGAGCTCGCGCCCGAGCCTCTGGCTCGTCCTCTCCTCCATCGCCGATCTGCTGATCGGCACCATTCTGGCCATCGGTGGCATCGCCATGGCGCCCTTGCCGGCGGTGGTGGTTGCCGGCACGCTCGCCGCGGCAGCGGCTTTTGCCTTCGTGCTGGACCAGATGAAAGTGCCGGTGTTCCGCCGTCTCGAGATCGCGTAACGCGCGGTTCCGTGCGTTCGTGTGGCCAATCTAAACCGCGGCGTGCCCTGACCGTTGTTCCGCCGGCTTGCCGATCCGGGTCAAGTTGTAAGCGGTATTGACGAGGGTGACGTGGGAGAAGGCCTGCGGGAAGTTGCCGACGAGCCGTTTGGCGCGTGGGTCGTACTCTTCCGAGAGCAGCCCGACATCGTTTCGCAGCGCCAGCAGGCGCTGGAAGAGCCGCCGCGCATCGTCCCGACGGCCGAGAAGAACGAGATTGTCGGCAAGCCAGAAGCTGCAAGCCAGGAATGCACCTTCGCTCCCAACCAGACCGTCACTGCTGGCGACGGGATCATAGCGTCGGACGAAGCCGTCGACCATGAGGCGACGTTCGATGGCCTCGACCGTGCTGCGCACCCGCGGATCATCGGGAGGCAGAAACCCGACGAGGGGAATGAGCAGAACGCTGGCGTCGAGGTCCTTGGAGCCGTAGCTCTGTACGAAGGCGCCGACCTCCGCGTTGAACGCCTCTCGGCAGACGTCGTCGTGGATCTGCCTGCGTATGGCCCGCCATCCATCTACGGGACCCGGGAGACCGAACTGTTCAACGCTCTTTATGGCGCGGTCAAAGGCCACCCAGGCCATGACCTTGGAATAGGTAAATTGCCTCGGGCCGCCACGCACCTCCCAAATGCCTTCGTCGGGCTCGGCCCAAATCGTTTCGAGATGCTTCAAGAGTTCCTGCTGAAGCATCCAGCCCGCATCGTCCGCCGCGAGTTTGCGTTTGCGCGCATGATGAAGCGCGTCCATGACCTCGCCGTAGATATCAAGCTGCACCTGCTCCGCCGCCGCATTTCCAATGCGGACCGGCTTTGCTCCCTCATAGCCCGGAAGCCACGGGACCTCCCACTCGGTCAACCGATGTTCCCCGGCCAGTCCATACATGATCTGAACCTGAGACGGGTCGCCCGCGACGGTACGAAGCAGCCACGCCTGCCAGGCCTTTGCCTCCTCGTAGTAGCCGCCGTTCATGAGCGCCAGGAGTGTGAAGGTTGCATCGCGAAGCCAACAGAACCGGTAATCCCAATTCCGCGCCCCGCCGAGCTGCTCGGGGAGAGAGGTTGTCGGGGCGGCGACGATCCCGCCGGTCGGTCGATAGGTGAGAGCCTTCAGAGTGATGAGGGATCGAAGTACCGGCTCCGACCATTCATCGGCCCCTTCAAACCGGCTGGACCAGTCTCGCCAAAATGCCTCTGTGTCGGCCAGCGCCGTCATCGGATCGATTCGAGCCGGGAGGTGGACATGCGATGGGCCGTAGGTGAGGACAAAGGGGACCGTATCGCCGGCAGATACGGTGAACTCGCCGACGGTCTTCCGATCTTTACCGCGAAGCGGAACCGGCGTGCGCAAGACCACCATATCCGGCCCGGATACGGCGCAGAGCGTTCGATCTTCTCGGCTCGTCACCCAAGGGACAAGGGATCCATAATCGAACCTGATAATCAGTTCCGTCCGCATCGCCACCTTGCCGCGCCTGCCGACGACGATCCGTATCAAATCCGAGGCCTTGCCGCGCGGCGGCATGAATTCGATGAGCGTTACCTCACCTTCAGTCGTTTCTATGTCTGTCTCCAGGATAAGCGTACTCTCCCGGTACCGGCGCGTCGTGCGCGCCCCTGCCTCGCACGGTGCGACAAGCCAGCGCCCGTTCTCAGGCCCGCCAAGCAGTGCCGCGAAGCAAGCGCCACTGTCGAAACGAGGCCAGCACAGCCAGTCGACGGAGCCGTCGCGGGCGACCAAGGCGCTCGTCTCGCAATCGCCCACTATGGCGTAATCTTCGATCCTTGACGGCACGGCAGCACTCCCAACTCCGCTCGTCGCGTTGCAGCAGCGCTTGGCTGGAGCCTTGGCATCATGTGAATGCGACGTGTCCAACTTAACAAGTTTCCTCGCGGATAAGTTACCGTTTCCGGCCGATGGTCTGTTCGGGATCGAAGGCCCCGGAATTTGCGCGCCCGCGGCCGGGTGTGACGCCTTAGCCAAAGCGGCCACGCGGCGGAGTCTTGCCAAAAAGGGGGGAATGGGCGCATGCTGGTATGCAATGCCCGGTAACCGGGGAGATTTAGCTCAAGGGGAGGGGACTGCCATGATGGCCAGCATCAGGCGTTTCGCGTTCGGCTGCGCGGTCGGCGCGGTCGCGCTGACCGGTATCTCTACGGCCGCCGGTGCCGCCGATCCACCAAAAGAGATGCGCCTCTACGCCTTCACCTCGGGCGCGCTTCATCTCGACAAATCCATCATCCAGAATGGCGCGAGCGGCAAGATCGAGATCCCGGTCGGGTTCTTCCTGATCAAGCACCCCAAGGGCTACGTGCTGTTCGACTGCGGCAACAATGACAGGATTATTACCGAGCCGGATTATTGGGGGCCCTTCGTCGCCGCCCTCGACCCCGGCCGGTCGCCGGACATCGCGATCGACGCACAGCTCGAGAAGATCGGCGTGAAGCCCTCGGATATCAAATATCTCGTCCTCGGCCACTTCCATGTCGATCATGCCGGCAATATCGGCAAATTCCTGGACTCCACGCTGGTCTATCAGCGTGACGAGATCCGCAACGCATTCTGGCCGGCGCCGGGCTATGCGACGTTCTTCATCACCGGCGATTTCGGGATGCTGCGTAATTCGGTCGGCGGGTCGATGCCGTCCAAGACCAAGGTCATCGAGCTGGACGGCGATCTGGACCTGTTCGGCGACAACAGCATCTACATCCACCGCGCCGTCTCGCATACGCCGGGCAGCCAGATCCTGGTCGTCCGCCTGCCGAAGTCCGGCACGGTCGTGCTGACGAGCGACGCCGTCTATTTGAAGGAAAATCTCGACAAGAACATCCTGCCGAGCGTCGGCAGCGTCTACGATCCGACCGGGATGCTGGACGCTTATGCCTGGGTGAAGCGGATCCAGGACAGCGAGGGGGCCGATGTGATCTTCGCCCATGACCCCGACGTCTTCAAGGCGCACAAGCATTCCCCCGAGTATTACGAATAGGAACCCGGCCGGAGCGCGTCTCGCCAGCGCCAGCGAAGAGGCCCGCTCCGGCCGTGCCGCCGCCAGGGGGACGATGAGCTCACCGATCGTCGTCGCTCACAAGCTGGTCAAGCGCTACGGTCCCCGCCTGGCGGTTCGCGACGTTTCCTTCTCGATCGCCGCCGGCGAGGTCGTCGGCCTGCTCGGCCCCAACGGGTCCGGCAAGAGCACCATCTTCCGTATCTTGACCGGTTTTCTGCCGCCCTCCTCGGGCGAAGCGCGGGTCGCCGGCCACGACGTCGCAACCGACAGCCTTGCGCTGCGCCGCGAGATAGGTTACGTGCCGGAGGACGCGCCGCTCTATGATCACATGCGGGTGGCCGAGTTCCTGCGCTTCATGGCCGGGATCAAGGGCCTCGGCGGCGTGGCGGCGCGGCGGTCCATCGACGCGGTGATCACGCGGCTGCAGCTTCAGCGCGTCGTAGGAATGCTGATCGCGAAGCTGTCGCGCGGCTTCCGGCAGCGCGTCGCCCTCGCCCAGGCGCTGCTGCATGAGCCAAAGCTGCTCGTGCTCGACGAGCCGACGAGCGGCCTCGATCCGAGCCAGATCATCGCACTCCGCGAGCTCATCCGCGAGCTCGCCGGCGGCCAGACCATCTTGATCGCCTCGCATGTATTGTCGGAGATCGAGCGGGTGGCGAGCCGCGTGATGATCCTGCTGGATGGCGTCCTCTTGACGGAGAATGCGCTTTACCATGGCGGCCGGGAGCAGCGCCTGAAGATCGCCGTCACCGGATCGGACGAAGACGTGCGGGTTTGTCTCGGCGGCATCAGCGGCGTTCGCGCGATCTCGGCGGAGGCGTGCGCCGAGCCGGGGCCGGTCCGCTATGTCGTGACGGCGGATCAGCGGCCCGCCTTGGCGCAAGACATTGCCGCCGCCCTGGCCGGGCGGCGGCTCGCGCTTTCCGAGCTGGTCGCCGTCCCCGCAGACCTCGAGCAGGTGTTCCTCGATCTGACCCGGCGCCGCGAGGAGGCTGCGGCATGAGGGGGTTCGCGATCCTGTGGCGGAAGGAGACGATGGCGCTGTTCTCCTCGCCGATCGCTTATGCGGTGATCGCGGCGTTTCTCCTGATCATGGGCTACAGCTTCACCCTGACGCTGTTCGTCGCGCATGCGACGACCCTGGTTCCGCTGTTCTTTCAGATGTTCGTGCTTTTCCTGCTGACCGCGCCGATCATCACCATGCGGCTCATCGCCGAAGAGCGCAAGCTTCGCACGCTCGAGGTGCTGCTGACGGCGCCGGTGAGCGAGACCCAGATCGTCCTGTCGAAATTCGCGGCGAGCATGACCTTGCTCGTGCTGATGCTCCTGTTGTCGACGGCCTATCCGGCGGTTCTCGCGATCTATGGCGATCCCGATTGGGGACCGATCTACAGCGGCTATCTCGGGCTCGTGCTCTTGGGAGCGGCGCTCGTCGGGGCCGGGCTGCTCGCTTCCGCGCTCGCCGTCAACCAGATCATCGCCGCGCTGCTGTCGCTCAGCGTCTTTCTTCTGCTCTGGATCATCGATGATATCGGTTATCTGTTGCCGGAGCCCTTCGACACGCTCGTGGTCAATCTGTCGCTCTCCGGCCATTTCAAGCCGTTTGCGACGGGCTCGCTCTATCTTTCCGACGCCGCCTTCTACGTCAGCGCCGCTCTGCTCACCTTGTTCCTGAGCATCCGCGCGCTGGCGTGGCGCTGACGGTCGGCTCGGCCCGTGGCCCGCCTCCCGTCTCGCCCGCGGCCGATCGTGCTCACGACGCTGGTGGCGGTGGTACTGGGCGCGCTTGGCCTTGCCGCCCGCGCGGACGCGCGAAGCTCGGACATCCTGTTCTTCGCTGCTTGGGCGGCGGCGGTGCTGCTGCTGTTCGCGCTGGCGTTGCGCTTGCCGCGGCACCTCGGCGGCGCGCGCTACCGAGCCGCGCTCTGGAACCTGCTGCTCGCGGGTGCCGCCCTAGTGGTGACCTGGCTGGCGAATGTCGCCGTCTTTCGCCACGACGTTCACTTCGACCTCACCCGCGAAGGCCTCAACACGCCCCCGCCGCAGCTCGAGGCCGTGATCGAAGGCCTCAACACCGACGTGTCCCTGACCTACTTTTACAACAGCGCGGACGAGAACGCGCTGAAGGCCAGGGATCTGCTCGCCATCGCGTCCCGGCGGAACGGGCATCTCCACCTCCGCGCCGTCGATCTCGACAAGGAGCCGGCGACCGCCCGTCGTTTCGGCATTCGCGCCTATAACAGCGCGGTGGTGGAGGCGAGGGATCGCCGGGTGATGGTCGAAAACACCGTGGACCCGGCGCAATTGGCCTACGCAACGCTGCGCGCGCTGAAGCAGCAGGCCGACACGGTCTGCTTCGTCACCGGCCATGGCGAGGGGTTCTCCGGGTCGCCGGCGCATGTGCATTACAGCCATCTCGAGACGCTGCAAGGCCATGACGTCCCCGGCGCCGGAGACGTGCTGGTGGGGCCGCCGGATGGCCTCGACCGGCTGCAATTGGCGCTGACGACGCTGGGCTATACGGTGCGCGCGATCGCTCCGGCGAGCTCGACGGCAGTGCCGGCAGAGTGCGCCGTCGTCGCCGAAATCGGGCCGCGGAGCCCCTATGCGCCGGGCGAGGCCAGCCTGTTCTCGAGCTACCTGATACGCGGCGGGCGCCTGCTGCTGCTGGTCGACCCGGCCTTCCCGGTGGAGGGGGAATTTGCCGCCTTCCTTGGCAGGCTGGGCCTCGCTTCCGACCAGGCGATGGTGATCGATCCGCTCAATCATTACGGCACCGACGACACCAAGGTTGCCGTGCCCTATTATCCGCCGCATCCGATCACCGATCGGGTCGCCATGGCGATTTTCCCGGAAGCGCGGCCGATCCGTCTTGGCGCCGCCCCCGCCGACATGCGCGCGACCGTGCTGGCCAGCAGCAGCGCCGACAGCTATCTGCGCGCCTTGCCGCAGGGCTCCGAGGAGGATGGCGCACGCCGCACCGATGCGGCTGGCTCGAGCACGACCAAGCGCTTCCCGGCCGTGCTCGCGGTCGCCGTGGAGGGGCTCTGGCCGGACGCGCCCGCAGGAGGAGCGCGCGCGCCGTTCCGCGTCGTACTGGTCGGCAACAGCAACTTCGCGACCAACGCCTATTTCCCCTATGTCTCGAACGGCGATCTCGCCGTCAGCATGATCCGCTGGCTTGCCGGCGACGATGCTCGGCCCGCGGTCAAGGCGCAATCCCTGAGCTTGGCGCAGATCGATCTGACAAGCCGGCAGATGCGTGACATCTTCGTCCTGGTCGAGGTCGCCCTGCCGCTGGCGGTGATTCTGTTCGGCGGTGTGGTCTGGTGGAGGAGGCGGTGACGGCGGCGCAGCGCGGGACCGCGATGCTCGCATTTGCCGCCGCGACGATGATGCTGCTCCTCGGCGCGCTCGCCTTGACCGGCAAGCCTCCCGGCGGGCAATTGCTGGAACCCTTCGAGCCCCGCGGCATCGTCGCTGCGCTCCCCTCGGACATCCTGCGGGTCGAGATGCGGCTGGGCAAGGAACGGCTCACGCTGCGCCGAACCGCGGCCGGATCCTGGTCGTTCGACGGGCCGGCCGCCGCGCCAGCCTCGAGCGAGCTCGCCTCTCATCTCGAGGCCGCGCTGCGCTTCATGCATGTGTCGGGGCCCGCCCGCACGCTCAGGCCCGGCGACTACCAGGACTCCGAGATCGCCGATTTCGGCCTCGATCCTCCGGCGCTCGCCGTATGGCTCGGCGCCGCCGACAAATCCGTGACCGCAGCGGAATTCGGCGCGCTCAATCCCGCCCAGACCTCGCAATACGTCCGGCTCGCCGGCCAGCCGGCGCTCTACCTTCTGCCCCGCCATGTCGGCGGCGAGTGGCAGCTGGCGGCCGATCTCGCCAGACGGAGCCAGCCGGCGGTTGCCGGTCGCGCCGCCCCGGCTTTGCTGCCGGCCTCGATCGATCAGGTCTGGGCCGTCGAGATCGTCTTCGCCGGCAAGCTCCACCGCTTCGAGCGCGACGGCGCCGGCCGCTGGTTTCTGCATGTCGGCCAGCATACCCACTCCGCCGCCACGCCGGAGCACGTGGCCGATCCGGCGAAGGCTCCGGTGATCGACGCGGCGCTCGCCGCCTTCGGAGCGACCGAGATCGAGACCATCGCCGCGCGCCGCCCGAGCGGCGATGAGCGGGCGCGGCTCGGGCTGGAGCGGCCGGTTCTGGTCGCCTTGCTTTATCCGCGGGACAGCTCGACGCCGCTCGCCCGCGTCGAGATCGGCGAGCCCGCCGATGATGGCTTCAGCCGCTACGCGCAGCTGTCGCAGGACGGCGACGTCATGACGATCGCGGCGGACGCCCCGCAGCGGCTCATCGACCTGCTGCACGCCGTCGGGGCGGCGCCATGAGCCGTGCTCGGTCCCGCAGCATCCTTATCATCGCGCTCCTATTTCTTGCCGCTCCGATCTCCCCGGCGGCGGCCCATCAGATCAACCTCTCGAGCGCCCGGCTCGAGGTGCTGCCCGACCGCAGCGTCGCTCTCGAGCTAGCGCTGAAAGGAAGCGACGTCGACCGGGTTGCCGGAACCAAGGTGTTCGACGACCGTACCGGCCTGGTCGATGCAACCCGCCTCGCCGGGTCGGCGACGGCGATCGCCGCCTATGTCACGGCGCATGCCGTGGTCTGCCGGCAGTAACGGCGCGCCGTGCCGTGCCGGCCCGGTCGCGGTGGCGCCGGATCAGGACGGCGTCGTCGCACACGTGACCTGGTCGTGCGGCGAGGCGGGCGGCGATCTCGTCTATCGATCGACCGTCCTCATCGCGCTCGACCGGGCGGCCAAGCAGGTGGTCCTGATCACCGACGCGCGGGAGACGTCGCAGACCTTGCTGGACGCAACCCGGACGGAGGTGAGGCTGACCGCGCCGCCGCCCTCGCTCCTCTACGTCGTCGGGCGCTACGTCGAAGCCGGCATCGAGCACATATTTCTCGGCTACGACCACATCGCCTTCCTGATCGCCGTCGTGCTCTGGGCGCGTCGGCTATGGCCGGTCATCAAGATCGTGACGGCATTCACCGTCGCGCACTCGATCACCTTGTCGCTCGCCGCCTTGCAGATCGTCGTCGTGCCCAGCGCGATCATCGAGCCCGCCATCGCCGCCTCGATCGTCTTCGTGGCCATCGAGAATTTCTTCTCGCGCAATGTCGACAGGCGGTGGCGCGACACCTTCGGCTTCGGGCTGATCCACGGCTTCGGCTTCGCCTCGGCGCTGCAGGAGTTCGGTTTGCCGCGGGACAGCCTCGTGCCGGCGCTTGCGGCGTTCAATCTGGGGGTCGAACTGGGGCAGGTCGCCATCGTCTCGCTGGTCGTGCCGGCCCTGGTATTGCTCGATCGTTTCGTCACGGCCTCTCCCGGCGCGCGGCCGTCGCGTGCGGCGGCGCTCGTCTACCCCATATCGGGCGCCATCGCGCTGCTGGGCTGCTACTGGATCATGGTGCGCACGTTTCTCGCGTAGGCCGCGCCTCGCCATGACTGGCCATCCCGCCGATCCCGACCTAGAAATCGGCACGCCGGCGCTTGCCGGGACGCCGGCCGCGGCGGCGGTGTTTGTCCTGGTCTTGGGCATCATGCGAGGTACCGGTATTCCGCTGTCGCGACGCCGCCCGGAATGCCGCCGAAAGGACGAAGATGAAAATCAACTCCAGGGATTTTCGCGTGCGGGAGGGAGATACGGTCGATTTGCGCAAATGGCCGACCCTCGTCGATCCCGTCTACAATTCGAAAGAAAAATATCAGGAGCTGCTCGCCGATCACGTGGCGCGGCTCAGCGCGCAGCAGGAGCTGCTCTACGCCACCGACCGCCACGCCATCCTGCTGATCTTCCAGGCCATGGATGCGGCGGGCAAGGACGGCGCGATCAAGCATGTCATGTCCGGGGTCAACCCGCAGGGCTGCCAGGTCTTCAGCTTCAAACATCCGAGCGCGCTCGAATTGCAGCATGATTTCCTGTGGCGCACCACCCGCGACCTGCCCGAGCGCGGGCGGATCGGCATCTTCAACCGGTCCTATTACGAAGAGGTGCTGATTGTCCGGGTGCATCCGGAGATTCTGGTCGGCGAAGGCCTGCCCGACGCGCCGCGCCACCCAAAGACGGTGTGGCACGACCGCTACCGGTCGATCAAAAATCTGGAGCGGCACCTCCACGCCAACGGCACCCGCATCGTCAAATTCTATCTCCACCTCTCCGAGGAGGAGCAGCGCAAGCGCTTCCTCGCGCGCATCGACGAGCCGGAAAAGAACTGGAAGTTCAGCATGGCCGATATCGAGGAACGGAAATTCTGGAAGCCCTACATGAAGGCCTATGGCGACTGCCTCGGCGCGACCAGCACGCACGCTGCGCCCTGGTACGTCGTGCCCGCCGATGACAAGCAGAATGCGCGGCTGATCGTCTCGCAGATCGTGCTCGACACGCTCGAAGCCCTCGACATGGCCTATCCCAAGACCGACGCCAAGCGCCGGCGGGAATTGCTCGCGATCCGCAAGCGGCTGGCGAAGTGAGGGCGGCGCCGGCGGATCGCGCCGGCGCCGCCGCGCTCAGGCGGCGTAGCCCACCACCGCCTTGGTCTCGAGGAAGTCATTGAGGCCGAACTCGCCCCACTCGCGGCCGTTGCCCGACTGCTTGTAGCCGCCGAACGGCGCGGCGAAGTCCGGGCCGGCGCCGTTCAGCCGCACCTGGCCGGTGCGCAGCTGCGCGGCGACGCGGCGCGCATGCTCGAGATCGCCCGACTGCACATAGCCGGAGAGGCCGTAGACGGTGTCGTTGGCCATGCCGATCGCTTGCTCCTCGCTGTCATAAGGCAGGATCGAGAGGACGGGACCGAAGATCTCCTCGCGCGCAATCGTCATCTCCGGCTTCACATTGGCGAAGACGGTGGGACGCACGTAATAGCCGCGGTTGAGCCCTTCGGGCCGGCCGGGACCGCCGGCGACCAGCGTGGCGCCTTCGGCGATGCCCGTCTCGATCAGCTTCTGGATGCGGCGGAACTGCGCCTCGTTCACCACCGGCCCGATGCTGACGCCCTTGACGTTGGGATCGCCGGCCTTAGTCGCCTCGGCGGCGGCCTTGGCGATCGCCATTGCCTGATCGTGCTGCTTGGCCTGGACGAACATGCGCGTCGGCGCGTCGCAGGACTGGCCGCTGTTGAGGAAGCAGGCCTGGACGCCGCCCGCCACCGCCTTCTGCAGATCGGCATCCGGCAGGATGATGTTGGCGGATTTGCCGCCGAGCTCCTGATGCACGCGCTTCACCGTGTCGGCGGCGGCCTTGGCGACGGCGATGCCGCCGCGGGTAGAGCCGGTGAATGACACCATGTCGATGTCGGGATGGCTGGCGAGCGCCTGGCCGACCGTCGGGCCGTCGCCATTGACCAGGTTGAAGACGCCCTTGGGCACGCCGGCCGCATCGAGGATCTCGGCGAAGATGACGGCATCGAGCGGCGTGAACTCTGAGGGCTTCAGCACCATGGTGCAGCCGGCCGCGAGCGCCGGCACCACCTTGCAGGCGATCTGGTTCATCGGCCAGTTCCACGGCGTGATGAAGCCGCAGACGCCGACCGGCTCGCGCGCGATCAGCGTCTTGCCGCGCAGGCTCTCGAAGGCGAAGTCCTTCAGCACGGTCAGCATCTGGTTGAGATGCGCCATGCCGACCGCGGCCTGGGCGCGGCTTGCGAGCCAGGCCGGGGCGCCCATCTCCTTGGTGATGGTCTGCGCCAGCTCGTCATAGCGCGCCTTGTAGGCCTCGACGATCTTCTGCAGCAGTGCCACGCGCTCGTCCTTGCTGGTGCGGGCATAGGCCGGGAAGGCGGCCTTGGCGGCTGCGACGGCGCGGTCGACATCGCGCTTGCTGCCCAGGCTGATCCGCGCCACCGGCTCCTCGGTGGCGGGGTTGATGACGTCGAACGGGCGGGACTCCAGCGGCGCCACCCACTCGCCATTGATGTAAAATTTGGTGAAGTCGCTCATCGCCGCCTTCCTTCCCTTGATCCCTATGACAAGGGATAGCGCCCATGCGGGGCTTGTCAACCGCCGCTGCAGACGAAGCTTGCGGCGTCATGCGAATCGCCGCTGCCGCGATAGCGGGGATAGAGCGGGTAGCGGCAGAGCGGGCGCGCCGCGCGCAGCGTGAAGGGCGGGGCCGGCGCCTGGGCGGTCTGAATCAGCGTCTCGGGCGCGGTGCCCTCGGTTACCCATTGGTCGAGCGCGCCGAGCAGGTCGACGCCTTGGGCAAGCGGCGCGCCATCGATGCTGCTGATCCCGGCGCCGCTATGGCTGGCGCCCGGGGTGACATAGAAGCGCAGAAAGCGCTCGACCTGCGCCGTGCCCATCCGCGCCACCACCGATTTGTAATAATCGATCCCTTCGAACGGGCTCTGCGCGAAATCCGCGGCGTTCTCTTTGAGGATCAGCTTGCCGCCGCGCGCCCGAAAGGCGTCGAGATCGGGGCTGGTCGCGTCCATCAGCGCAGAGATCTGCCGGATGCGCTCGGTGAAGGCGCCGGGTCTGAACGTCAAGGGATCGAAGCGCGCATCGCCGGCAATGAAATAGCGAATGCCGCCATTGCCGTAATACCATTGGCGCCCTTGTGTCTGCGGCGTCCGCACCGGGAATTCGGCCGGTGCGGTGCCGGTGACCCAGGCGATCATGCCGTCCGGCTGATCCTCCGAGCCGTAGTTCCAGCCGGGATAGGCGGTGATGCCATTGGCCACCGCAAATCCGAAATCGTAGGGGCGATGCAGCGTCTCGACCGCCGCGACCTGCGCCTCGGAGAGGCAGGCATCGCCGGCATCATGGCCATCGGCGCAACGCAGCTTCCGCGGATCGAAGGCGCCAATGCACGCCTCGTAGCGGCTGACGACGCCATCGGCGATCCCGTCCATCGCATCGCAGGTCGCCAGCACCGCCTTGCGCAGCAGGCTCACCTTGGCCGGGCTGAGCCAGCCGCCGTGCTGCTGAGCGATGCCGCTGCGGTTGCTGGCGGCGATGAGGCCGACCCAGTTGATCACCGGCACGACGCTGATGATGCCGTCGTAATCCGCCGGGAAGCGCTGCGCCATGGCCAGCCCTTCGCGGCCGCCCTCGGAGCCGCCGACATAATAGACGCGGGCCGGGGCGTGGCCATAAAAGGCGATCGCCGCCTGCACCGCCATGTCGCGCGTCTTCTTGTAGGCGGCATAGGCGAAATTGACCAGCGCCTCCTCGTTCAGCGCGAAGGCCTGGATCTCCGGGAGTGCCGTCGCCTGATGACCGGAATCCGTGCCAAAGGTGGCGTAGCCGCGCGCCAGCGGCGTCGGCAGGTCCGGCGGCGCGTCGCGCAGCGGCGCAAGCGCGGTGACGAGCACACCGTTGAAGCCGCCGCCGCCATATTGCACCGCCTTGCCGTTCCAGACGAGCGGCAGGTTGATCTCGGCCGAAATGTCGGGCGCTCGCGGATCGACCGGCGCGATGCGGCCGGTGAGCTTGCAGAATTCGATAGTCGCGTCGGGCACCTGCGGGTTCGCCGGTGCGGTCTCGACCGCGGCGGCGTCGATCACCGCGCCCCGGCTCGGCAAGCCGATCTCGGCGGGGCGGATAGGCAAGCCCGCGAGCCGGGCGCAGCCCGCGGCATCAGCTGCCGTGGCGGGGGCGGGGAGCGACAGCGCGCTCCAACCGAGTGCCGCCGCGGCAGCCACCGCCCGCGCCAGGCGCCGCCGCGCCACGGCCGCTACCCTTGCGCCGAATAACCGCCATCGACCGGGATGGCGGCGCCGGTAACGAAATCGGCAGCGCGGCTCGCCAGGAACACGGCGATCCCCGCGAGATCCTCGGGCATGCCCCAGCGCCCGGCCGGGGTGCGCTCGAGCACGCGCTCGTTGAGCCCATCCACCTCGCGCCGCGCGTTGCGCGTGAGGTCGGTGTCGATCCAGCCGGGCAGAACCGCGTTGACCTGGATGTTGTCCTTGGCCCAGGCAGAGGCCAGCGCTTTCGTCAGCTGCACGATGCCGCCCTTGCTCGCGGCATAGGGTGCGGCGAAGGAAGTGCCGAAGAGCGACATCATCGAGCCGATATTGATGATCTTGCCGCCGCCGCCGCGCGCCATCTCGGGATAGGCCGCCTGGGCGAAGACGAAGGCGCTGGACAGGTTGGTCACCAGCACCGTGTTCCATTCCTCGATTGCGTAGTCCTCGGGACGCTTCCTGATGTTGATGCCGGCATTGTTGACCAGGATGTCGATGCCGCCGAAGGCCTGCACCGCGGCGGCCACGACCGAGCGGCAGGATTGCTCATGGGTGACGTCGGCGACGATGCCCGCGACCTTGGCGCCGGCAAGCCGCAGCGAGGCGGCGGCCTGCTCGGTCTTTTCGATGTCGCGGCCGACGATGACCACCGTGGCGCCGGCTTCGCCGAGGCCGCGCGCCATGCCGAGGCCGATGCCGCCATTGCCGCCGGTGACGATAGCGACGCGTCCGCTGAGGTCGAAGGGCTGCATGATTTCCTCCCGGTCGCGGGGGATGATAGGCTGCCGGCCGCACCCAGGGAAAGGCCAGCCCATGTTCGCGCCGGATCTTCTCAAATCGCGCTCGGTCCTGATCACTGGCGGCGGCACCGGCCTCGGCAAGGTGATGGGCCGCAGCTTCCTCGAGCTCGGCGCCGATCTGATGATCTGCGGCCGGCGCGAGGCGGTGCTGGCGGCGACCGCCCAGGAATTCGAGACCGCGTTCGGCCGCAGCGTGCGTATCCACCGCGTCGACCTGCGCCACGCCGAGGCAGTCGAGGAATTGATGGACGTCGCCTTCCGCGATCGGCCGCTCGACATCCTGGTCAACAACGCCGCTGCCAATTTCGTCGCCCGCACCGAGACGCTGTCGAGCCGCGCCATCGACGCGGTGCTGGACATCACGCTGCACGGCACGGTTTACGCGACGCTGGCCGCCGGCAAGCGCTGGATCGCGGCGGACGCGCCCGGCACCGTGCTGAGCATCCTTACCGGCGCCGCCTTCCACGGTTCGCCCTATGCGGTGCCCTCGGCCATGGCCAAGGCGGGGGTGCTGGCCATGACGCGCAGCCTCGCGGTTGAATGGGGTCCGAAGCGCATCCGGCTGGTGGCGATCGCGCCGGGGAATTTCCCCACCCCGGGGGCCAGCGAGCGTCTCGTCCCCGGCGATGTCCGGCCTGGCGAGCACGGCACCAACAACCCTCTCGGCCGCCCTGGCCGGCCCGAGGAGCTCGGCGACCTCGCCGCCTTCCTGGTCTCCGATCACGCCGCCTATATCAACGGCGAGGCGGTGATCATCGATGGCGGGCGCTGGCTCAAGGGTGCCGGCACCTTCTCGGCGTTGGAGCGCCTCAGCGACGAGCAATGGGCCGAGATGCGAGAGCGCGGACGGGGAGGGCGGCAATGAGCGGGACGGCGCCGAGCTACATCCCCGGCGATTGCCGCGGGCAGAATTTCTACCGCATCGATGACGGGTTGCGCCAGCTCCTGCCGCACTATCTCGACCGCGGGGCGCTGGCGCAGCTTGAGTCGCATTTCGACCGGCTCGGCGATCTCGCCGGCGGCAGGCTCGACGAGCTCGCGGGGATCGCCGACAAGCACCCGCCGCTGCTGCACGCGCGCGACCGCATGGGGCGCGACGAGGATTGGATCGAGTACCACCCGGCCTATCGCGAGATGGAGCAGATCGCCTTTGCCGATTTCCAGTTCCAGGCGATGAGCCATCGCGGTGGCGTGCTCGGCTGCGCCGGACCTCTGCCGCCGGTCGCCAAATACGTCTTCCAGTATCTTTTCGTGCAGGGTGAGTTCGGGTTGATGTGCCCGATCAGCGTCACCGACACCTCGATCCATCTCATCCGCAAATACGCGGACCCCGCGACCAAGGAATATCTATTGTCGCGCATGCTCGCCACGGATCCCATGCTGCTGTGGAAGGGCACGCAATTCATGACCGAGAAGGCCGGCGGCTCGGATGTCGGCGCGATCGAGACGGTGGCGCGGCCCGAGAACGGCGTCTGGCGGCTCGAGGGCGAGAAATGGTTCTGCTCCCATGCCGATGCCGATGTGGCGCTGCTGCTGGCGCGGCCCGAGGGCGCGGAGCGCGGCACGGGCGGCCTCGCGCTCTTCGCCCTGCCGCGCCGGCGCGCCGACGGGCGGCGCAACGCCTATCGCATCGTGCGCCTCAAGGACAAGCTCGGCACCCGCTCCATGGCCAGCGGCGAGATCCGCCTCGAGGGCGCCGAAGCCTATCTCCTCGGCGAGCGCGATGCCGGCTTCAAGCAGATGCTCGACCAGGTCAACCTGTCGCGGCTCTCGCATGGCGTGCGCGCCGCGGCAATGATGCGGCGCTGCCTCAACGAGGCGCTCGCCGCCGCGCGCGGCCGCAGCGCCTTCGGCCGGGCAGTGGTGGAGTATCCCCTGATGCGCCGGCAGCTGATGAAGCTGCTGCTGCCGACCGAGCAGGCGCTCTCGATGCTGCTTTTCACCGCCGAGGCGATCGGCAGCGGGCGCGAGGACCTGCTGCGCATCCTGACGCCGCTGATCAAGTTCCGCGCCTGCCGCGACAACATCGCGGTCGCCACCGGCGCCATGGAGGCGCGCGGCGGCAATGGCTATATCGAGGAATGGGCCACCGCCCGCCTGGTGCGCGACGCGCATATCGGCGTTCTCTGGGAAGGCACCAGCAACATCATCGCGCTCGATCTCGTCACCCGCGCCATCGGCAAGGCCGGCGCGCATCGCGGCCTGGCGCAGCGCCTGACCGAGCGGCTCGGCGCCGCGTCCCTGCCGGATAACCATCGCCGGCGCCTTGGCGAGGCGCTCGACCGCGCGCTGCTGCTGGCCGAGGATGTGGCGCGCCATCCCGAGGCCGAAGCGCATGCGCGCAGCGCCGCCACCGCGCTTTACAACGCCGTCACCGCCGTGCTGCTGGCCTGGGAGAGCACGCGCGATCCCGCCGACGCGCGCCGCGCCCTGGTGAGCCGCCTCGTGCTGGAGCATCGTCTGGCGCCGCGCGATCCGCTGGCGCGGGTGGAACGACCTTGGGAGACTCCGGCAGCGGATATCCTGCTGGCGGGAAAGCCGGTGCCGATGGCCGAGGCCGCGGCGCTGCTCGGCGTGTAGGGGTGGCCGCGCGGCTTGATCTAGATCAACAGGGGATCGCCGCCGGCGGGTCTATGAAGCGACGCCAAAGGAGATGTCGTCTTCATGGATCTGCTCGATCTTGCGGCGCTGCGCCATGCACCGCTCTGCACCGACCCCTTCGATTACCTGGTGGTGCCGGATTTCGTCCCGCCCGCTGCCTTGCCCGCGGTGCTGCGGGATTTTCCGCGCATCGGCGATACCGGGCTGCTGCCGGTCGCCGCGGCGGAAGGCGGGCCGGTATTCGGCCGGCTCATCGAAGAGATCGAAGGCGAGGCGCTGAGCCAGGCCTTCTCGGAGAAATTCGGGCTGACCCTGTCGCCGCGGCACATGATGACGACGGTGCGCGGCAAGTGCGACGCCAGGGATGGCCGCATCCATACCGACAGCCGGTCGAAGCAGGTGACGGCGCTGCTCTATCTCAACGAGAGCTGGGCCGAGGAGGGGGGCAGGCTGCGGCTGCTGCGCGGTCCCGACGACATCGAGGACATGGTCGCCGAGGTGCCGCCGGGGGGCGGCACGCTCGTGGCATTTCGCCGCACCGACCGATCCTTCCACGGGCACAAGCCTTATGTCGGCGTCCGACGGTACGTCATGTTCAATTGGATGACGGGCCCGGCCGCGGCCCGGCGCGAAGCCCTGCGCCATCGGTTTCGGCAGCGGTGAAGCGGCTCGTTCCCCGGCGCCGGAGCGCATCATGACCGGCGCCGAGGAGGTGACGCGGCATTTCCTGCGCGTGCTCGCCGAGGCACGGCCAGGTGCCGTGCCGTTCCGGCACTGGCTCATCGATGCCGTTCTGCCGGAGGAGATCCCGCCGGCCATCGCCGCCTTGCCCTTCGCGGCGCCTGCCATCCTCGACACCTTGGGCAAGCGCGAGACCAACAACAGCACGCGGATTTTCTTCTCCGCCGCCGCCCGCGCCCGGTTTCCCGCCTGCGAGGCGGTGGCGGCCGCGCTGCAAAGCGACAGCGTCGTGCATCGGCTTGAGGAAGTGTGCGGCGCCACTCTCGGCGGCGCCTTTCTGCGCATCGAGTATTGCCAGGATACCGACGGTTTCTGGCTCGAGCCGCATACCGATATCGGCGCGAAGCTGTTCACGATGCTGGTCTATCTCTCGAGGGAGCCGGGCTCGGAAAGCTGGGGCACGGATCTGATGACACCCGCGGGAGCGGTGGTCGCCACCGTGCCCTACCGCGGCAATAGCGGCGTCATTTTCGTGCCGGGCAGCGATACCTGGCACGGCTTCCGCAAGCGGGCGATCGATGGCGTGCGACGCTCGCTCATCGTCAATTATGTCAAGCCGGAATGGCGCGCGCGCCATGAGCTCTCCTATCCGGATCGGCCGGTGGCCTGAGACCATGGACAGAGATCTCCTCGATCGCTTCGCCGATCAGCGCATCCCGCGCTATACCAGCTACCCGACGGCACCGCATTTCAGCGCGGATGTGGACCCGCGCGAGAGCGCGGCCTGGCTCGCCGCCCTTGATCCCGCGGCATCGCTCTCGCTCTACCTGCATGTGCCGTTCTGCAGCGCGCTCTGCTGGTATTGCGGCTGCCACACCAAGGTGCCCAGGCCATGACGAGCCGGTCGCGCGCTATGTCGACGCGCTTGGAGTGGGAGATCGGCCAAGTCGCCGATCTCCTGGCCGACCAGCGGCGCGTCGTCCATCTGCATTGGGGCGGCGGCACCCCCACCATCATCGGACCCGACCGCTTCCGCCGCGTGATGCGGTTGATCCGGCGACGCTTTGCCGTCGCCGGCGAGGCCGAGCTCGCCATCGAGATCGATCCGCGCCGGCTCACTCCCGAGATGGTGTCGGCGATCGCGGCGGAGGGCATCACTCGTGCCAGTCTCGGCGTCCAGTCCTTCGATCCCGTCGTGCAGCAGGCGATCAACCGGGTGCAGAGCATCGCCGTGACCGAACGCGCCGTCGACCTGCTGCGCGGTGCCGGCATTGCCGGCGTCAATTTCGACATCGTCTACGGGCTGCCGCATCAGACTGTCGCCTCCTGCCGCGAGACGGCGGTGCGCGCCGCGATGCTGGCGCCTGACCGGCTCGCCGTCTTCGGCTATGCCCATGTGCCGGCGATGAAGCGTCATCAGCAGCGCATCGACGCGGCGGCGCTGCCCGGCGCCGTCGAGCGCCACGCCCAGGCCGAGGCGATCGCCGATGCCTTGCGGCAGGCCGGCTATGTCGCCATAGGCCTCGATCATTTCGCCCGCCCGGCAGACGAACTCGCCCGTGCCTTCGCGGAACAGCGGCTGCGGCGGAACTTCCAAGGCTACACCGCTGACCCGGCTTCGGCGCTGATCGGCTTCGGCGCTTCGGCGATCTCCGCCTTGCCGCAGGGCTATCTCCAGAACACGCCGCTCATCGGCGCCTATGGCGATGCGGCGGCGGCGGGACGGCTCGCCACCGCCCGCGGCGTGAGGCTTACCAGCGACGATCTGCTCCGCCGCGACATCATCGATCACTTGATGTGCTATCTCGCCGTCGATCTCGGCGAGATCGCCGCGCGGCATGGCAGCGATGCCGCGGCCTTTGCACCGGAGCGGAGCGCACTGCTGGATCTGGCGCGGCAGGGCATCGTGCGGCTCGAGGGCGACCGTATCGCTGTGGCCGAAGAACTGCCGGATGCTGGTTCGCGTCGTCGCGGCGGTGTTCGATACCTATCTCGACCGCTCCGCTGGGCGGCATGCCCGCGCAGTCTAGACTGCCAGTAGTAGCGTGAATGCAATAGCATTCTATAGGTAGTTTCCGAGCCTCCCCCTGGCCGCGTTCCTGACGCAGATTTATGCACGGGGCGGCCCCTCGCCGCAGCAGCCGCGACAACGGCATGTCGCCGTGATCTGTGCGGGCGCCCGAAACGCGAGCGCGATGCACATCCCGAAACGCACATACCGGACTTGTCTCGATGAGCGAGGGAAGAATGGCAAGAGGAAAGGCGATGACGCCCGTAAATTTGGCATTCGGAGCACCGGTAGCCGATATCGGCCCATCGCAGCCCGATCCCCACCGGGACATCCGGCTGCTCGTTCTCGCGGACAAGGCGGATGCGGTGCTGGCCGCCGACGCGCTCCATAAGGCGGGGCTCGATTTCAGTTCGCGACGCGTCGATGGCGAGCACGCGTTCATACGGGATCTCGACGATTTCGCCCCCGGCGTCGTGCTCGCCGATACCGCGCTGCCAGCCTATGGCGGCCGCCTGGCCCTTGCCCACACGCGCCGCGCGCATCCGGAAATTCCGGTGATCATCATGAGCGATCGGCCCGGCGAGGAAGAGACGGTCGAATTGCTCAAGCTCGGCGCGCGCGATTATGTCGCGAAGGACCGCTTGGCTCGGCTCGGCCCGGCCGTGCTCGCGGCGCTGCAATGGGAAGACGGGCGCCGGCTGCGAGGGCAGACGGAACAGGCGATGCGGGTGTCGGAGATGCGGTACCGCCGCCTCTTCGAATCGGCTAAGGACGGCATCTTGATCCTTGATGCGGAAACCGGCCGGATTACCGACGCCAATCCGTTCATGGCGACGTTGCTGGGATATACCCACGAGGAGTTTCTGGGAAAATCCCTGTGGCAGATCGGCGCGTTCAAGCATGAGGCGGCGAACAGAGTCGCCTTTGCCGAACTCCAGCTGCAGCGATACATCCGCTACGATGACCTGCCGCTGCAAACCAAGGACGGGCGCATGGTCGCCGTCGAGTTCGTCAGCAACGTCTATCGCGAGCACGACCAGAATGTAATTCAGTGCAACATCCGCGACATCACGGTGCGCAAATCAACCGAGAAGAAACTGTTTGAGGCGCAGAAGATGGAGGCCCTTGGCATCCTCAGCGGCGGCATGGCGCACGACATCAACAACATGCTCGGCATCATCATCGGCCACCTCGATATGGTGTGTCCCATGCTGGGCGCGCAGGTCGGCGCGGATGAGCTTGTCGGCGAAGCGCTCGCGGCGGCGGTCAGCGGCGCCGAGCTGATGCGCCGCGTGCTGGCCTTTGCCCGCCACCAGCCGCTCCAGCCTGAGCGCGTGGAGGTGAATGCAGTGGTCTCCGGCATCGCGAAGCTGCTGCGGCGGACGCTCGGCGAGGACATCAAGATCTCGCTCAATCTGGAGAGCGACACGTGGCCCGTCATGGCCGACGCGGCGCAACTCGAGGCGAGCCTCGCCAATCTCGCCACCAACGCGCGCGACGCGATGTCGCGCGGCGGACGGTTGACGATCACCACGCGGAATTGCCATCTCGACGCCGACTATGCAGCGCGCCATTCCGATGTTGTTGCGGGTGATTACGCGGCAATAGAGGTCGGGGATAATGGTAGCGGCATGCCGCCGGAAATACTGGGCCGGATCTTCGAGCCCTTCTTCACCACCAAGGATCGCGGCAACGGTACGGGGCTGGGCCTCAGCATGGTCTTCGGTTTCATGAAGCAGTCGGGGGGCCACATCACCGTCGACAGCAAGGAGGGGGCGGGAACGACATTCACCCTCTACCTGCCGCGCCGCGATGCAAGCGGGAACGCCGAGGCAGAGGCGGCTCTGTCATCGCCGCCAGCAGTCGGCGGCGATGAGACGATCCTGGTGGTGGAGGATAATTCCGCGATGCGAAATCTCGTCCAGCTTCAGCTCGAAAGTCTCGGCTACCGGGTGCTCGCGGCCGAGAGCGCCGCTGCGGCGCTCGATTTGCTCGCGACGACGAAAGCCGACCTGCTGTTTACCGACGTCGTGATGCCGGGCGGGATGGACGGGGTTGACCTGGCGCGTACCGCGATCGCGTGGGTGTCATCATTGAAGGTTCTGCTCACATCCGGCTTCCCGGAGATGAACCTTTACGGCCACGGCCATGCGGTCAACGGCCTGCAGCTTCTAAGCAAGCCCTATCGCAAGGATGACCTCGCCCGCGCACTGCGAAAGGCGTTCGACGCCTGACCGGCCGACGCGGCCGCAAGAGGCTGCCGATCTGCCGGCTTTCAAATCACCGCGCTGGATAGCCCGGCCTATTCGTATCCCGGCGGCGCGACGAAGCCGCGATACTCGCGCTCCAGCAGCTCGGCGAATCGGATAGTCGCGAGATCGCCGTATTGCGGGCCGGCGATCTGCACGCCGATGGGCAGCCCCTCCGGGCTCGCCCCGATCGGCGCGGCGGTGGCCGGGAGATAGAAGGCGCAGGTATAGCCGGCCCAGAACATCTGGTCGGTGGTCGGCACGCGCCGGCCGTTGACGGTGATCATGCGCTCCCAGCGCTCGCCCTGCTGGTCATGCGGCGGCGCCGGTGATGCCGCCACGGGGCAGAGGAAAAGATCGTAGTCGCCGAAGAACGCCGCCCAGGCGAGGCGCATCCGGTGGCGCTCCTCGTTGAAGCGCAGCCAGTCGCGATGGTAGCATCGTGTTGGCGCGCTGCATGCGCGCGTAATAGCCGTCATCCTCCGGCCTCAGTCCTCGCGCTGTCGCCTGCGCCGCGGCGAATTGCGCGTCGCTCAGCCGCCCGGAGGTTGCGGCGCGCAGCAACTGGATGTAGACCGCATGAGCGCGCGCCGTATCGATCGACGGCCGCGCCTGGTCGCTCACCGTGGCGCCGCGCTTGCCGAGGAAATCCGCAAGACGCTGCAACTGGTCCTGCACTGAGCGATCGACCGCACAGGCGGGATCCTCGAGCATCAGCGCCACCTTGTAGTCGCCGAGCCGCTCTTTCTTCGGTAGCGGCAGCTCGAGCCGCCAGCCGGCGCCGTCGATCTCGTCGGGGCCGGCCATCACCTCGAGCGCCAGGGCGAGATCGGCGGCGCTGCGCGCCAGCGGGCCGCAGACCGAGATGTCGCTGGTCGCGACGCGCGCGGCCAGCGCGTGGCCCTTGGGCGAGACGATGCCATAGCTCGGCTTGTGTCCCCAGACGCCGCAGTAATGCGCGGGGTTGCGGATCGAGGCGCCGATGTCGCTGCCGGCCTCGAGGCCGGTGAGCCCGGCCGCGAGCGCCGCCGCCGAGCCGCCGGAGGAGCCGCCGGGCACGCGCGAGACATCCCAGGGATTGTTGGTGGTGCCGTAGACCGCATTATAGCTCTGCCAATCCGCCAGCAGCAGCGGCACGTTGGTCTTGCCGAAGACCACCGCGCCGGCGGCCAGGAGCCGGTCCACCGCGAGGGCGTTGGTCGCGGGCGATGTTGTCCTTCTGCGCCGGCAGGCCCCAGGTGGTCGGCAGCCCCGCGACGTCAAAGGATTCCTTCACCGTCATCGGCACGCCGTGCAGCTTGCCCCAGATCTCGCCCCGTAGCCAGCGCCGCATCGGCGGCGTCCGCGCGCCGGCGGGCGCTGGGGAGATCGGTGGCGATGACGGCGTTGAGGCCGGGATTGAAACGCTCGACGCGCGCGAGATAAAGCTCGAGCAGCTCGCGGCAGCCGATGCGCCTGGCGCGGATATCGCCGGCAAGCTCGGTGGCGGAGCGGAAAGCCGTAGCGGTCATGGTGATTGTCCTCGCCTCGTCATTTGACCATGGCGCGCACCGTCTCGGCGATCTCGGCCGGGCCGATCTTGCAGACCGCCTCGAGCGGCGGCGCGTAGGGCACCGGGATGCGCGGCGCGCCGAGGCGGCGCACCGGCGCGCGCAGCACGCCGAAGAGGGCCTCGCCGACGCTGGCGGCGATCTCGGCGCCGAAGCCGCCGGTGCGCACCGCCTCATGCACGACGAGGAGGCGCCGCGTGCGGCGCACCGAGGCGAGGACCGCCTCGCGGTCCCAGGGATAGAGCGTGCGCAGGTCGATCACCTCGACCGAGGGCCCGTCGCCGAGCAGCGCGGCCGCCGCTTCGACCTGGCGCAGCATGCCCGACCAGGTGACGATGGTGACGTCCCCACCTTCGCGAACCAGCGCGCGCCTCGCCCAGCGTCGGCGGCGCGGCCTGCTCGTCGACCTCGCCGGCGATGCCCCAGAGGTCCTTGTGCTCCATATAGACCACGGGGTCGTCGCAGCGGATCGCGGCTTTGAGCAGGCCGAAATTGTCCGCCGGCGTCGCCGGCGCCACCACGACCAGGCCCGGGATATGCGCGTACCAGGCCTCGAGCGATTGCGAATGCTGCGCCGCCGACGAGCGCCACATGCCGCTCGGCTGGCGCACCACCAGCGGCACGCGGCCCTGGCCGCCGAACATGTAGCGCGCCTTCGCCGCCTGGTTCACCAGCTCGTCGACGGCGCAGAGCGCGAAATCGGAAAAGCGCATCTCGACCACCGGCCGCGTCCCGACCAGCGCCGCGCCGACCGCCGTGCCCATGATCGCCGCCTCGGATATCGGCGTGTCGAGAATGCGCTCGGCCCCGAACTCCTCGGCCAGCCCCTTGTACTGGCCGAAGACGCCGCCGCGCCCCAGATCCTCGCCCAGCGCCCAGACCAGGGGATCGCGCCGCATCTCCTGCGCCAGCGCCAGCCGCCCGGCCTCGAGATAGCTGAGCGTGCTCATCGCGCAAGCCTCCTGCGGCGATCCCACATCCTGCACATCGGTCCAGGCGAGGGCCGGCTCCGGCCAGGGTGCGGCGCGCGCCGCGGCGGCGGCATCCGCCATCTCGCGCTGCGCTTCGGCGGCGATGGCGGCAAGCTCGCCCGCGCCGCGACCGGCAAGACGCAGCGCCTCGGCGCAACGGCCGAGCGGCTCGCCCAGCTGCTTCTCCTCGACCTCGGCAGCGCTGCGATATCCCGCGGCGTCGGCGGCGGTGTGCCCCTTGAGGCGATAGGTGCGCGCCAGCAGGAAATGCGGCCCGCCACCGCGCTTGATGCGCTCGCCGAGGTCGCGCGCCGCCTCGTCCACGGCGCCGACGTCGTTGCCGTCGACGACGGTGGTGGGGATGCCGAGGCTCTCGGCGCGCGCCTCGGGGCCGCCGCCGGCGGACAGCGCGGCGGTGCGCGTCATCGCGGCAAAGCCGTTATCCTCGCAGACGAACAGCACCGGCAGCATGATAGATCTTCGCCCAGTTGAGGCCTTCGAGGAACGGGCCGCGATTGATCGCGCCGTCGCCGAAGAAGCAGGCGACGATGCGATCCTCGCGCTTCAGCTTGACGCCTTGCGCCGCGCCGACGGCGATGAGGATGCCGGCGCCGACGACGCCATTGGCGCCGAGCATGCCGATGTCGAAATCGGCGATGTGCATCGAGCCGCCTTTGCCGTGGTTGGTGCCGGTCGCGCGGCCGAACAGCTCCGCCATCATTGCCGCAGGGGAGGCGCCCTTGGCGATGGTGTGGCCATGCCCGCGATGGTTGCTGGCGATGAGGTCACGGCGCCTCAGATTGGCGCAGACCCCGGCGGCGATCGCTTCCTGGCCGATCGAGAGATGGATCGCGCCCTTGATCTCACCCGCCTTGAGCGCCGCCTCGGCTGTCTCCTCGAAGGCGCGGATGCGGCACATCATGCGGTAATGCGCGAGCAGACGCTCGGCGTCGAGATTGGCGCGCGGCGTCTGTGCCATGCTGTTCTCCGTGCCGGGGTGGCTTGCTTTTCGCGCTCGCCCGTCCTTTATCGGAGAGTTGCGGCGGCGCGACAAGGAGAAACGCCATGGCGGGGGCGGTGAGGGTGGTGGACAGCATCACCAAGCTCGAGGCGAGCGATGCCGGCCAGGTCGTGCTCGCTGCCTCGCATGGCGGGATCTACCCAGCCTATCTCGCCGCCAAGGCGCAGCTTCGCGGCGTCATCTTGCATGATGCCGGGCTCGGCCTCGAGCGTGCGGGCATCGCGGGGCTCGATTATCTCGACCGGGTCGGGATGGCGGCGGCGGCGATCTCCCATCTCTCCGCTCGCATCGGCGACGGCGCCGATATGGCGGCGCGCGGCCGGGTGAGCCATGTCAATCGCGCCGCCGCCGCGCTCGGCTGCGCGCCGGGCGATGCCTGCCGCGACTGTGCCGAGATACTGCTTCAGGCGACACCCTGCCGCGTCGATCCGCCGCCCTATGAGGAAGCACGCTTCCTGCTGCGTCGCGAGGCCGGCGAGCCGGAGGTCTGGGGCCTCGATTCCAATTCGCTGGTGCGCGCCGAGGATGCTGGAATGATCGTCGTCACGGGATCGCATGGCGGGCTGCTCGGCGGGCGGCCGGAAAGCGCCATCCGCATCGCGGTGCGCGCCGCGGTCTATCACGATGCCGGCATCGGCATCGACTGTGCCGGCATCTCGCGGCTGCCGGCGCTGGAGGCGCGCGACATCATCGCCGCCACCGTCGCCGGCGCCACCGCGCGGATCGGCGAGGCGCGCTCGCTCTGGCAGAGCGGCCGTCTCTCCGCGCTCAACCCCGGTGCCGAGCGCATCGGCGCGCGCCTCGACATGACGGTGCCCGATTTCGTCGCCGCCGTGATCGCGGCCGGCCCCCGCTAACGCCGCCGCGCGCCCGCGCGGAAGTGCGGCATCACCTGACTCGGCGAACAGCTCCTGCGTCTTGATCGACTTCCAATGCTCGACGCCGCCGGGATTGACGGTGATCGCGATTTCCGTCAGCCCGCGGCACAGCTCCCGCACGGCCTCGATCCGCTCGATGATGTCCTGCGGCGTCCCGACCCACACGACATCTTTCTCGATCATCTCGTCGTACGGCATGTCGGAGAGCTGCTCCATGATCCCAGACGCATAGAACCCATAGCCTGAGGCTTCGAGCCGATCCTTCGATGCAAGCTCGTCGGCGTGCTCGAGCAGGACCGACGCGTTGCCCTTCAAGAAGCCGCGCATCATCTGCTTGGCTTCGCGCTTCGCCGTGTCGCGATCTTCGTCGAGGTAACACGCGTGGATCCAGACGATGTCGGGCTCGTTGCCGTGCTTCGCGCAGGAGGCACGGTAGATGTCGAGCTGGCTGCGCAGCGCCTCATACGGCAGCAACGGGGGAACCACCATCGCGTAGCCGCGCGCGCCAGCCAGCTCGTAGGTCGAGTCGCTCGTGCCGCCGAAAAAGATGCGGAACTTCCTGTCGGCCGCCGGCCGCGGGACGATGTGCGAATCCTTGACCTTGTAGTACGTACCGTCGTGCGAGAAACGCGCGTTGTCGAGCGCGTCGAGGAGGATCTGCAGGGACTCATCGTATCGCCCGCGCGTCTCCTCCACGGACACGCCGGCTTTGAGCGGCAGCCAAGCGTGTCCACGGCCGACCCCGAACTCATAGCGGCCGTTGACGAGAAGATCGAACGCCGCGATCTCCGAGGCAAGCACGGTGGGGTTATGGTACGGCAGCACGTGCACGAGTGTGCGGAACTTTATCTCGCTTCGTTCGCTCCGCGCATTTCGCGAAGAACGCGAAGGGGTTCGGGGAAGCGCCGAACTTCGGAAAGAAGAAGTGCTCGATGATGGCGTACGCGTCGTAACCGAGGCGGTCGGCGTTCACGACCTGCTCCAGCGCCTCGTCGTAGAGCTGCTTCACGGGCTTTCCCGGCCAGCTCTGAAGCTCGGAATAGATGCTGAACTGCATTGGCGGCCTCGCTGCTTTTTTGCGGTGCTTTCCCTCGTCCCGAAGATAAGAGTTGATCGGGTCTGGTCGGCGCCGTCAAGCAGATGAACGGAGCGGCGTCGCGCGCCATGTCGGGTCCTCGGACGCGAGAAGAGCCGCGGTTACTATCGCCGGAAGAGGTTGCGTCGAGCCGCATTTCCCTGGAACATGAGGGAAAAGCCGCTCAGGAGGAAACGGTCCATGAAGCTCATGTGGTTCCACCTCATGCCATATACACGCTTGCCGGAAGATTTCCGCGAGCGCCACAACTCGGTCTGGGTGGATATCGACCGCAGCCTGTTCGACCCGGCCTTCGCCCACCGGCTCTACAACGAGTTCATGGACGAGCTCGAGGACGCCGCGGCGCTGGGCTTCGACGCGATCTGCGTCAACGAGCATCACGCCAATGGCTACGGGCTGATGCCGTCGCCCAACCTCATCGCCGCGGCGCTGGCGCGGCGCACCCGACCGGGCGCCGAAGATGTCGCGCGCCGCCGCACTCCTCGCCTCTGCCAAGCGACCGCTGATCCTCGCCGGCGGCGGCATCCACCTCTCCGGCGCGCATACGGCGCTCCGACACCTCGCTGAGACGCCGTCGATCCCGGTGGCGCATACCATGAGCGGCAAGGGCGCCATCGCCTGCACCAGCCCGCTCTCCGCCGGCCTATTCGGCCGCTATTCGCTATTCGCGCATCGCCAGCGACCTCATCGCCGCGGCCGACTGCCTGGCGACGCCGGCCGGCTCGCTCCCGGACTCTTGCGGTCCCCGCGACCCGGCCGACGTGGCCCAACCTGTCAGGTGATTACGATCCCAGTACAATCGGACGCATACCCGAGGACCTAAGCAGCGATTCGTTGCTGGTGACACAAATGGCGTCGTCTTTCATGATTGAGGTTATCGACGGCTCGGGCAACGGCGTCGTCGAGTTCCTCGATCGAGCGGAAAGTCTGATGGGCGAGGAAGTGGCGTTTCAGATCGCGCCAGGAACGTTCGATGTCGTTCAGTTCCGGGGCGTATTTGGGCAGCCACTCGACGGTCAGCCAGGGACGCTTTTCGAGGGCGGCGCGGCTCAGCTTGCTGATGTGAATCGGGCCGTTGTCGAGCACCAGGAGCACAGGCTTTGCGGGGTGTCCGGGCCGCGGCCCGTAGAGCGGGTCGAGGCACTCCAGCAAGCCGATGAAGTCGGTGCTGCGCTTGGTAGGGCTGCGATGGACGATGAGCTTGCCGGCGGCATGGTCGAGGGCACCGATCAGTGCCAGCTTACGCGATTGCCCGGGCGCCGGCACCCGCAGATCAGTGCCGCGCTTGGCCCAAGCATGCGCCAGATAAGGGTGGGTCAGCGCCTCGGACTCGTCGGCCGACAGGAGCACGATGTCGCCGGCTTCGGCCTGCTGCTTCAGCAATTTGAGCCGGAGCCCGGCGCGATCGACGGCGTCGGGGTCTTGTCGGCCGTGCAGGCAGTGCCGGGGTCGGCGCCAGCGATAGCCGTTTTTTTTAGCGCCTTGCTCAGCTGCGACTTGGAGATCGACACCTCGGTCTGCCGCGTGATCTCCGCCTGCAGCCGCGGCAGCGTCCAGTTCGTGCGATCCGCAACCGGCGCGGCAAGCAAGTCTTCGACCACACTCGCCGCCGCCTGGCTCTTCACCGCTTGCCGTCCGCTCTGCTCGCCGGCCCGCAGCCCATCCACCCCCTCGGCAGCGAACCAGCTTCGCCACCGCCGCACGCTGTCCGGCGTCACACCGAACGCCCGAGCAATCTGCCCGCTCGTCCAGCCGTTCACTGACAGCACGATGGCCCGCGCCCGATCCGCCTCGTCCCGCCGCTCCGATCGCGCCAGCTCCTGCAACGCCAGAAGTTGCGCCGCGCTCGATACCACCCGAGGATGTCCCGCCATGACCCAGCCCGCATGCCGTAGCGCAAAAACCACAGTCTACGATATGTGGCACCGCCAAGTGAATCCTGCTTAGACCACGACGGGTCGCGGCCATTCAATTCGATAATTTTTATGTCATTCATTGAACAACGTGAGATAGACGCCATCGATCCAGAACTTCTGTCCTTCGGGGGCTACAAGCGTCAGATTGATGGGACGCCCGGTTTCGTGAACGCGCGCGACGGTTCCTGTTATATCGCGCACCAGCACAGTCTTCTCGGGCCCCTCATACTTACCTGTAATATTACCCGCAAATTGTGGCGATTGTGATGACGTTCTGGCGTCGGCGCCGAGAAGGTTGACGAACACGCCAATTTTTATTTCGTCGCCCTCTCCAATGCCCTCCATACCCACGCCGCTGAGACGAAGCACGGCGCGCTTCAGAGTACTCGTCTGAAACTGGCCAGACGGGCGTTGGGACATCCTCACGAGGTTGACCGGCTTCGGTACTGCGCCATATCGCAGGTCGAAGACGCTTCCCGATTGCTCGCCGCGCTGCGAGATTTGCATTTGAGTGGATACTTCGTCAGGCCCGACTTCCGTAGCGAGCAACCACATCAACTTGGTCAGTGCAGCCTCGGGAGTAAGATCCAATCCCGTGATCACCCCCGCTTCTTGCAGTCCAGAGCTTGCCGCATATAGCCCCATCTCGACGGTACCCTCAAGGCATTGAGTCGTGTTGACGATGATCTTCCCTGCCCCCGTCGCTGTCTTCAGAGCCTCTCATGAAGCTTTCATCCTCCGGCGCATTACCTGCTCCAAAGGTGCGCAGAATAAAGCCCTTCACGTCCAGGCTGAGCATCTTGTCGAGCACGTTTGCATCCATCCCAGGATAGAGAGGGATGGTGGCGACGCTTTCTTCCATCAGCTTATGGGCGAAGAATGGGCTGTTTTCGCTTGGTGGGGGGAGAACCAGCGATTTCTCGATAACGATATGCTCGCCGATCTGACCCAATTGACGATAGTTGGGGGTATCAAAACCCTGCCATCGAGAACGTGCTGATCTTGGTGGTGCGATTGCCGCGGAGCAGAGCGTCGCCGAAACAGATCGCCACCTCCGACAATTTTGGCACCCCGCTCGCTCGATAGCCGGCGATCAACAGGGCATTTATGAAGTTCATCACGGCGTCGGTGCGTGGCCGGAAGATGGGGAGTTGAGACCCAGTCAGGATGACGGGCTTACCCAGGTTCTGGAGCAGAAAAGATAGAGCCGACGCAGTGAAGGCCATAGTATCGGTGCCGTGCAAGACGACGAAGCCGTCATAGTCGGCATAAGCCTTCTCGATTGCATCCGCCATGTACACCCAGTGCTTCGGCCCAACGCTCGAGGAATCGAGCGGACCAACCGCGCCGCCGTCGTTATTAACAAGGCCGTGAATCTCCCAATCGATGCCTTCCAAGGGGTGCGGAATGTAGGACTCCAGCGTGTCCTGCTTTACAGGACGAAGAGGACTGGCCGGATTATGCGGATCGGCGGGAGCCATGCCGATCGTCCCGCCTGTATAGAGTACATAGACGCGATTGCTCATCTCAGGCTCCTCGCCCTTGGCCTCCATTCCCAATCTTCCCGATGCTTCGAATCGGTAAGCTCTCCAACGTAGGACTTATTCATCTCTTCGCGGACGTAAGTGAGCTTCTCGTCCGTCTTGATCATGCCCTTACGGTGCTTCTCGTACATCTGCTCCAATACCCACCGAAACTTTACGGTTGCGGCGGCATTGGTCATGTTTCCGGTCGGAATGGCACCCGCGGCCACCGCCTCCACTCCCGGCTCGTAATGAGATGCCATCGTCGAGTTTGCCGGAAACTGGCTAGCGATGATGACAGGTATATGCTGCTTAACCGCGCGGCGGATGAATTCCTTGAAGGAATAAGCCCCTTCATTCGGAACATTGCCTGCCCCGAAGGATTGCAAGACCACCCCACGGCATTGATCGTCGTCGAGAATAGGAAAGAGCATCTCGGGTCGAAGGCCAGGAATAAGAGAGAATTGAACTATGCCGTCCGCGAAACGCGGCAAGAACTTTATCTTATCCGGGCGTTTACGAATGCCGGTACGGTGATTTATCGCCTCGCTGATTATGATATCCTCGGTGATGTACCCTAGTGGAAATTCTGCTGGGGACTCGAAGGCGTCGAATCGGCGTTCATCCTTCTTTTGAACTCTGCAGCCTCGGAAGATGAAGTCCCCGAAGGCGACCACCACCTCCGCCAAGTCCTGGCTGGCCACCTTCAATGCTCTGAGCAAATTGACCCTAGCATCACCATGAGGTACGTCCGGCGAGGCCTGGGCACCGGTAAAAACAATGGGAACGTTTAGGTTTCGTCCGAAAGCGAACGCCAATGCCGATGCCGAGAAGTGCATAGTGTCGGTGCCATGCGCAACCACGAAGCCATCATACCCATTCTCAAGGCGCTGGTAGATTGCTTTGGCCATCGCCGTCCAATTCTCGGGCACCACATTCGTGCTGTCCTTGTTCATCAGCGGTACGAAATCGATATCGGCGATGCCGCGAACCTCATCCTCCGCCTTCAACAGTCGAATAAACTGGTTCGCATCCTCGACGGGCGTGAGGATCCATTCCTCTCCGCGGCGGTGCCGCACCATACCGATCGTGCCGCCGGTGTAGATCAGACAGATGTGGGGCCTTTTAGTCGCTTTGGCGGGCATTTTCGTTTCCCGATACAGTTAGAGCTTGCGAAGAACAACAAACCGGTCTTTGTCTTGACTGCTTGGCGTCACCTCAACTGCTTCTCCCTCTCCTATTCCCAATAGCCGCTCGAACACCCCCTGAATATAGCCTCCCGCAAAACTTCGCATGTAGGGGGCCAGCCCAAATCCCTCCCCAGCCGAGAGAAAGTTGTTTGTCCACGTTACGTATCCCTAATTCGTTGCCGAATTGAACTCGCTCTTGAGGCTCCCGAAGCCGCAATTCGTGTCGAAACTACACCAAGCATCCAGGCGCGATTTCAGCGCAAGGCCTGTCGGGCCTTGGGCTTGGGAACCCCACTGTCCTTGTCCGAAGTCCCTGCCGATGCGCAACCCGGCATCGGAAAAGGTTGCATCGATCAGTCCATCTAATTCTTGTGGCGCGCTCTTGCCGTCTAAAGTCATGGCGTCCCGTTGCGTTGTGGCGAGCGAAGTCATTAAGGTACGAATCGTGTTTGCTCGCAAGGCGACGTTTCTCTCCCGATCGACATTCAGCAAGCTGCCGTCGTGAAGACGCTCGAATACCCTTTCAAAGAGCAGCGCGTCCTCCGCCAATTTGAGCGTTTCCTTCCATAGCTTTGGACTCTTTGTGTTTCGTAGGACCTGCGAATTTCGTTGGCCCTTCAAGATTCGCCGAAACAGCTCTGCATAGTCATGGCTGAGCATCACGTTGAGCGGAGCATCTGGATCTTTTTCTTCTCCGACAAGTAGAAGCCGCTCGCCAACTTCAAGGGTACGGTACTCGTGAAGGACGACAATTGGTTTATCAATTGTCGCCGGGATGCTTCGCTCGCGAAGTTTCTGATTGAGTCGGTTACGAATTTGCTTCTCCTGCCCGGGTGAAAAATTCTCTGGCACACGGCACACCGCGGGGACGATGCGTACTTTGTTCCGTCGAGGACCCTCTAGAGCAAGTCGATATGACTGCGCGGCACCATAGATTCCTTCTTCATTCGCGGGAAACATCACGACAACGACGTCAGCCCAGTCCGATACGACCATTTGCGAGTACGCGCCCGCGGATTTACAATCGATAAGCAAATATTGCGTTTCCTTGTTCCCGAATATCTTGCTGATCACCTCCTTCTCTGCTTTCAAGGCGCGGGCGGCCTTGGCGTCACTCTTCCTCGTCGAGAAGATGCGATGCAACCAATCCGAGCTGAGATTCTGCCAGTATTGCTCGTCATCCGAGTCACCGGCTGGAATGATTTTCAGATTTTCCTTCACATCGCGGCTCAAATTTAAGTCGAGGGGAGCGACTGCGAATGATTTTAGACGGCTTGCCTTTTCCTCCTGGGGGGTCGGTTCCGTGAGTTCTTCAAGAAGATGCTTCGTGCGTTCGCCAGCCCAAGATTTTCCGTAGCACGCTCGCAGATAATCGAGATAACCTCCGGCAATTTTCTCTAGCTTGAATTTCAGATGCAGTCCCGGTGCGTCGACATCTAAGTCCAGCATCACTACTCTGATTTTGAGCCTTGCGAGGGCGACACCAAGGTTGGAAAGCGCCAACGAACGCCCGACGCCACCTTTGTACGAGTGGAAGACAATCGTCTGCATCGATGCACGCTTGGGCCTTTTAGTTGCGCCAATACGAGCGCGGTCTGCCGCCATAGCTCCCCCAATCCCTTGGTTCCTCGGACCGGAGGTTGACGTATCCTGGGGGTCCGAGCGGACTCTGCAGGCTCCTTGTCAGGTGCAAAAATCCCCATCCGAGGGAATGCTGATCGTCCAACTAAACCATGGACCCACGTGGCCGGTCAAACCACACTGCGTCCAAGCCGTACCTATCGGATCTTTCTAACCTCCTTCATGAAGCTCTCAGTATGCACATGCATCCTCATTTGCTCTTCCGCGGGGAGATCGGAGCGCGTGAAGCTACGTTTTCGCGCAAGGGTACTCATGTCGAATAGCGCCTCGACGGATCGTGCGCCATGATAGTACTTCGACGTGAGAAGAAAACCTCGCAACACGCCTTCGTCTATTTTAGCTTCCTTTAGACGTTTCCCGTTATCTTCGCGTTCAGCGACCGGCTCCAGTAGCCCTTCGAATTTCCTCTCAATAATTGATCGTATCAACACCGCACGCCTGAGTATATGATTTAACTTACTTTGGCCAACCTCATTGGGGCCAAGAATGTCAATATAACCCCTTAGCCGGCTGATAAAATCTGCCGCTTTAGTCTCTGGGTTGCTTTGCTGCTTCTGAAATTCCTCGAAATCCTGGCAAGTACCACCCGCGAAAATCAAAATGGCTTTCCCGACCGGATGCATGGTCTCTCTATCCTTAAACACTCCGTCCTGCATGGGAGCCAGGAAATATTTCAGCCAACCCAAAGGTTCTGCCGGCCGAGCAGAATCGAATTCGTCGAAAAAGGCTAGGGGAATATCTCCCTCAAGAACGATATCCCTGATGCGATGGAATGACACCGCCAAATCGTCGAATGAAGTAAATTGCGCAACGTTGAAGGTCACGGGCTTAATCTTTGCAGAGTACTCCAAGCTTCTTGCAATTTCCGTTATCCCAAATGATTTGCCAGTTCCGGGCCTTCCAAAAACAGCGAGCGACAAGGGTCGCGTTGTTTCTTTTTTTGCTAAAAACTCACAAATGGAATTTCTTATTTTTCGATAGCTTTCTATTTCTGACCTGTCGATGCTGGTCAGCGCACCATAGGTTGCCATCGGAACGCCACTGGGCGTCCCACCAAGCCGGACGATTGTCATAGCCACGTTTGTCACAGACGGCTCATCACCGCCAATCTTACTGGCGAACGACCACAACTCGGCCTTCAATTCATTCGCATCGCGGTCGGGAATTGATGCGACCGATATTGGCTTGACGTCTGAATCCTCTGGCCTAAAGATTGTTTGGCTCTCGTCAATATTAAAATCCTCTCCATACCCAAAACGCAGAAATAATCGCGTTGCTGCAAGAGCTCTCTTAATGTTATCGTCGATATTTTCAAATCTTTGTTTATCTGGCTCGGAGGATATTAGACTTTCGGCAATAGATGCGCAGAAAACTGAGCGAAAACCTGACATCGTTCCTGCAAAATCTCGCGAATACTGACCCTCTATCGCGTCAGAGTGATAAAAAATTCGCGTGTTGTTTCCGGTATGCCCTGGTTGGTGATGTATTATAGCGTCAAGCCCAAGTCTTACGAGAAGATGACGAGATTGCGCTAGGAATTTTAGCTGGTCGTTCAATATCTGTGACTTGAAATCGATGAGCGTACTTTCCCAGGAAAGTCCCGAGGAAATTAGTACGTCGCCCTGGCGCAAATCGTCGATGTTGATCACAACTAACAGACGATCACTGTGATGCCTACACAGGTACTCGAACAACGGGTTGTCTTGGTATGGAGGAACGGTCCTGAAGATAACAAGCGGTTTTTTGTCGCGCCCGATCGCGTCAGGCAACTTATCTTCTTCTGTTTGGCGAAATTCAAGGTTTGCGTCAAATAGATAGACTATGTCGCCAGCGGCAGTTGGCTCCGCGAGATTGCGCCGTTTGCCTATGGAAAAGCCTAGGAAATCCATTACGCGCCCGCGTTGATCCTTATCATTTTCAATGCGCAGAAACGAGCACGTGCCCTCGGAAGGGGGAAGTTTTTCAAGTGACATTAACCGATAGGTATGAATTTGATTCGGAAATCGAGCCTTGACGAGATTCGCAAGGAGCAACGCGCCGCCGGGCCTGCAGACCATCCTCATCGCTTTGTCTTTTGAATTTTGCGGATGGGCGAGGCCAGTCGGCCCAGCGGAATGCGGCAGTACCTGCGCCCAATCCACCATTACGTCCCCCGCGACGACCAGTGACCGTCCCGGATTGACGTTCGCCGCTGACATGATCACCACCCGGTCCCTGTCGAAACCACGGCAACAATGGGCTGGCGCACCTCTGAGGACTTCAGCCTTCGAAAGTCTCACCGCCTAATAGATTTCCTAGCTCAAGTACCGTTGCCTCGTCAAACGGCCTTCCGATCACCTGGAGACCCAGTGGCAGGCCGTTATCGGCGATTCCCGCGGGCACCGAAATTGCCGGCAAGCCCGCCAAGTTCGCGGTCACTGTGAAGACGTCGACGAGCCAGAGCGCAACCGGATCCTCCATGTGCTCGCCATAAGGAAAGGCGGAGACCGGCGAGGTTGGCACTATCAAGGCGTCGACCGATTTGAACGCTTCTGCGAAGTCATTGCGGATCAGCGTGCGGACTTTCTGTGCCTTGAGATAGTAGGCGTCGTAGTAACCCTCCGACAGTACGAACGTACCGAGAAGCAGGCGACGCTTTACCTCGGTGCCGAAGCCTTCGGATCTGGTCTCTTCGTACATTTCGTCAAGGCTACTGGCCGGGACACGCAATCCGAAGCGAACTCCGTCGTAGCGCGCCAAGTTCGATGAAGCCTCGGCCAGCGCAACAATATAATAAGCTGCTAGCGCATAACGGGTGTGAGGCAAACTGATCTCAATCGCTGTTGCGCCAGCCTCCTCGAGCCGCCTGATTCCGGCTTGCCAAACACGTTCCACATCAGCGGGCGCACCCTCGACCCGATATTCCTTTGGGACGCCGAAACGAAGGCCTCGGATGCCTCTGCCCAGCATGGCCTCGAAATCAGGAACCGGTTGGGGTGCGGACGTCGAGTCCTTGGGATCATGCCCGCACATGACCTTGAGCATGATGGCCGCATCACGCACCGTGCGAGTAATTGGGCCGGCTTGGTCGAGAGAGGAGGCGTAGGCGATCATACCCCATCGTGAGCAACGCCCATATGTCGGCTTCATTCCCACGACGCCGCACATAGACGCCGGTTGCCTGACAGACCCCCCTGTGTCGGAGCCGATAGAGGCGCAGCATGCTCTCGCGGCTGTCGCGGCGGCCGATCCTCCAGATGACCCCCCGGGGATGACAGAAGCGCCATCGGCGGGGCGCCGCAAGGGGTTTACCGTTTTGCCATAGTAGCCGGTGCAACTGGTCGACCCCATCGCGAACTCGTCCATATTCGTCTTGCCGAGCAGCACTGCCCCTGCATCCCATAACCTCTCTGTCATCGTCGATTCGTACGGTGGCACAAAGTTGCCAAGCATGCGTGATCCAGCCGTGGTCAGGACACCCCGCGTGCAAAAATTATCCTTGACGCCTATCGGCACTCCTTCGAGCGGACGAGCATTGCCGGCCCGCAGCCGAACGTCGGCATTCCTAGCTGCGCCGAGAGCGATGTCTGGCGTCTCCGTGATATACGCGTGGAGATCGCGTATTTCGCCCATTCTCGTCAAATAAGCTGTGACGATATCCTCCGCCGAGAATCGCCTCGCTCGGATTCCGTCACGCACTTCCGCAACCGTAAGGTCTGTCAATGATGCCATGGTCCTTCGTCATCCCTCTGACGACTGCTATTGCCAGTTTCTATCGGGCATGTCGCCGAAGATCCAAGTAACTAGCTGGACCAATCGGCCCAACACCGTCTGTATCGACCTCTTCCGTCACTGCGAGCCGGTTTCGGATTCCGGCGATATCGCGAATCCGAAGAGCGGCCTCCTCTTGCAACAGCAGCAGACCGGGCAATGCCTCGGTCGCTCCCGCGAGAGGTTCATACTGCCATCGCTCGTCAGATCACCACCGTCCTCATGCCCAACTCCGTACACCACAGACGTGTTTATACCACAGCCATCAACGCTTCCAACTACTGCCGATGCATTTCCGGAAAGGCGACGTGCAAGGCAGAGCCCGCCTCCAGAATTTTACTCACCCCTGCGCTTGCGCGCCACCTGAGACCCCAGTCCAGCGGGCGCGCTGGCTCACGCAAGCATATTCGCAAGGGCGCTGGCATCCTGCTTTCCTCCTCCGCCCAGACAGGCGGGGGGCGGCGATAAGGCCGATGGCGATCAGTTCCAGCAGCTATCGTTGTCTTGCACGGACCGCGCGATATCCTGATAATTGGCACGTGAACAGCGGGAGCACAATGGGCGGCACGACGTCTCATACCTGTGTCAAAGGGACCCGATTTCGCCCGATTTCGGTCCGCCGATTTCCGCTTTCGTTTGCGTCGACGATATCGAAAAAAATCGCTGATCGGCCAAGAAATCCTTAGCTCTTTTGGACCGAACGACGGAAGGACTGCTCCATGAAGCTCATGTGGTTCCACCTCATGCCATATACACGCTTGCCGGAAGATTTCCGCGAGCGCCACAACTCGGTCTGGGTGGACATCGACCGCAGCCTGTTCGACCCGGCCTTCGCCCACCGGCTCTACAACGAGTTCATGGACGAGCTCGAGGACGCCGCGGCGCTGGGCTTCGACGCGATCTGCGTCAACGAGCATCACGCCAATGGCTACGGGCTGATGCCGTCGCCCAACCTCATCGCCGCGGCGCTGGCGCGGCGCACCTCGGATACGGCGATCTGCGTGCTCGGCAACTCGCTCGCCCTCTACAACCCGCCGACCCGGGTGGCCGAGGAGATGGCGATGATCGACTGCATCTCCGGCGGCAGGCTCATCGCGGGATTTCCGGTCGGCACGCCGATGGACACCTGCTACGCCTATGGCCAGAATCCGAGCCTGCTGCGCGCGCGCTATCTCGAGGCGCATGATCTCATCGTCGAGGCCTGGACCCGGCCCGAGCCCTTCGCCTTCAACGGCCGCTTCAACCAGCAGCGCTACGTCAACGTCTGGCCGCAGCCGGTGCAGAAGCCGCATCCGCCGATCTGGATTCCCGGCGGCGGCTCGGTCGAGACCTGGCAATGGTGCGCCGCGCGCGACTACGTCTACTGCTATCTCTCCTATTTCGGCTACCAGGCCGGGCGCGAGACGATGATGGGCTTCTGGCGCGAGATGGAGCGGCTCGGCAAGGACCGCAATCCCTACCGCGCCGGCTTCCTGCAATTCGTCGGCGTCGCCGAGAGCCGCGAGGAGGCGATGCGGCTCTACAAGGAGCCGGCCGAGTATTTCTACGGCCGGTGCCTCCATGTTGATCCGCGCTATGCCAATCCGCCGGGCTATAACAGCGAGGCGACGCAGCGCGCCAAGATCACCTCGCAGGTGACGCTCGCGGCGCAGCGCTCGGCGACCATGACCGGCGGCGCCACCTGGGACGAGATCCTCGCCAAGGGCTTCGTCATCATCGGCTCGCCCGACGAGGTCGCCGATCAGCTCAAGACGGTGGCGACCGACCTCAATGTCGGCCATCTCATGCTGCTGCTGCAATTCGGCAATATGAGCCGCGAGCTTGCCGGCCATAACACGCGGCTTTTCGCCGAGCGCGTGCTGCCGCAGCTCAGCGGCCTCTTCGACGATGCCTGGGAGGATCGCTGGTGGCCGGCGCCGCTGCCGAAGCCCGCGCGTGTCGGCCCGCAGCCCCAGGCGCGGGAAGCCGCGGAATGAGCGGGCTGTCCGAGCGCTGCGTCGCCGTCAACGGCGCCGCCTGCCGCGTCTGGGAGAAGGGCAAGGGCAGCCCGGTCTTCTACCTCGCCGGCCTCGGCGGCTTGCCGCGCTGGACGCCGTTCCTCGATCGGCTTGCCGAGCGCCATCGCGTGGTGGCACCGTCGTTTCCGGGATTTCCCGGCGCCACCGGCCATGACCGCCTCGACCAGTCGCTCGACTGGGTGGCGGCGGTGCTCGATCTCCTCGACGGCGCGGGGCTCTCCGGCGGCGACCTCATCGGCGCCTCGGTCGGCGGCGCGCTCGCCGCGGAAGCGGCGGCAATGGTCCCGGGAATGGTGCGCCGGCTGGTGTTGATCGCGCCTTTCGGGCTTTACGACAAGGCCGCGCCGCCCGCCGATCTCTGGGCGCAGAAGCCGGGCACGCTGCCGGCGCTGCTGTCGTCGCGGCCGGATGCCTATGCTGCCCTGATGGCGGCGCCCGACGGCGTGGCCGCGGCCGAATGGTCGATCGTCGCGACGCGGGCGAACGAGACCGCCGCGCGCCTGCTCTGGCCGCTGGCCGATACCCGGCTCGAGCGGCGGCTCCACCGCATCCGCTGTCCCACGCTCATCCTGTGGGGCGCCGAGGACAAGGTGCTGGCGCCCGCCTATGCCCAGCGCTTTTCCGCGGGCATCAGCGGCAAGAGCAGCGTGCGGGTGATCCCCGGCGCCGGCCATCTCGCCGATCTCGATGCGCCGGGGCCGGTGGCGGAGGCGGTGCTGGAGGCGCTCGCCTGATCGCGCCGCAGCGGGCGGCCGGCTGATCGGTCGCGCCTCATTCCCCCACAAAACGCTAAACACGCCGCGAGCCCCTTCTTGCGGGTGCTAGACGGAATTGGTCGATCTCCGTCGCGCCAGCGCAGGATAATGTTCAGCGCTCCTATCATCGCGACACAAACGGACGAATTTATTGACACCGGGTTTGTTTAGTGAAAACCTGTTAACTAAGCATGGTCACTAAACAAAACGCTGACACCCGCATCGGGCAGGACGGCTCGGGCAGGCGACATCAGCGGCGGTGACGGGATCTGCGCATCCGGTGGCCATGGCGGCGCCGGGTGGGCCGAGCGGCGGTCCGGGCGACCGCCAGGAAGGGAGGGCGTGATGGACAGGTGCATGCGATTGATGATTGGTGCGGGCGCGCTTGGCTTGGCGGCTCTCGCCAGCGGCGAGGCCGGCGCACAGGGCAAGCAGCTCACCTTGTGCTGGGCGGCCTGGGACCCGGCGAACGCGCTGGTGGAGCTGTCGAAGGATTTCACGGCGCAGTCGGGCATCGAGATGAAATACGAGTTCGTCCCCTGGACGAGCTACGCCGATCGCTTCGTCAACGAGCTCAACTCACACGGCAAGCTGTGCGACCTCATCATCGGCGACAGCCAGTGGATCGGCGGCTCGGCGGAGAACCATCACTACATCAAGCTCAACGATTTCTTCGCCAAAGAGCACATCTCGATGGACGATTTCGTGCCGGCGACGGTGGTGGGATATTCGGAATGGCCGAAGAACACGCCGAACTATTGGGCGCTGCCGGCAATGGCCGACGCGGTCGGCTGGACCTATCGCAAGGACTGGTTCGCGCGGCCGGAGATCCGCACCGCCTTCAAGGCGAAGTACAACCGCGAGCTTGAGCCGCCCAAGACGTGGGATGAGCTGATCGAGGTCTCGAAGTTCTTCACCGGCCGTGAAATCGACGGCAAGAAGGTATACGGCTCCTACATCTACACCGAGCGCGGCTCGGAAGGCATTACCATGGGCGTCACCAACGCGATGTACGTCTATGGCTTCCAGTATGACGACCCGAAGAAGCCCTATCACATGGACGGTTTCGTCAACTCGCCGGGCGCGGTCAAAGGGCTCGAGATCTACAAGGAGCTCTACAAATGCTGCCAGCCGCCCGGCCTCACCAACGCCTACATGCAGGAAGGCCTCGACGCCTTCAAGTCGGGCCAGGTGGCGATGCAGATGAACTGGTTCGCGTTCTTCCCCGGCCTCTACAAGGATCCCAATGTCGGCGGCGACAAGATCGGGTTCTTCGTCAATCCGGCCGGCCCGGCGGGAAGGTTCAGTCAGCTCGGCGGCCAGGGCATCTCCGTCGTCTCCTATTCCGAGCATCAGGACGACGCGCTCAAATACATCAAATGGTTCGCGCAGCCCGCCGTGCAGCAGAAATGGTGGGACATCGGCGGCTACTCGGCGCTCAAGGCTGTCGTCGACGCCCCGGGCTTCCCGAAGAGCGCGCCGTTCGCGCCCGATTTCCTGACGACGATGGGAATTGTCAAGGATTTCTGGGCCGAGCCTCTCTATGTCGACCTGCTGCTCGACATGCAGAAGCGCGTCCATGACTATGTCGTCGCCGACAAAGGCACGGCCCAGGAGGCGCTCGACCAGCTGGTCAAGGATTGGACGAAGGTGTTCAAGGATGAAGGCAAGGAGATGAACTAGCGCTTTGGCTAGGGATCCCCGGCGCCTGGCGCCGGGGATCCAGCCAGCCCCGAGAGATCGCCATGACCGCAAACGATCATCCCGACTCGCTCGTCGATCGCGTCGCCGCGCGGACCCCGCCGCGCCTTGCCAAGCGCGTCCGCGGCCTGTCCGACCGCAGCATCGCCTGGCTGTTCATCGCGCCTTCGATCGTGCTGCTGCTGGCGATCAACATCTTTCCGCTGATCTGGGCGATCCGGCTGTCCTTCACGAATTACAAGTCGAACCTGCCGAATGCGCCGCTCCGCTTCGTCGGCCTTGCCAACTACGTCGACATTCTGACCGACGAGGACATCTGGCAGGGCATGCGGGTGACGGCGCATTTCGTCATCTGGGCGATCGCGCTGCAGGTCCTCATCGGCTTCGGCTTGGCGCTGTTGATCAACCGCCAATTCCGCACGCACAGCTTCTGGACCACCATCATCCTGCTGCCGATGATGCTGTCACCCGCCGTCGTCGGGAACTTCTGGACCTTGCTCTTCCAGCCGCAGATCGGGCCCTTCAACTACGTGATCAGCTTCTTCACCGGGATCCCGCCGAGCTCGATCGAGATGATCGGCGATGTCCGCCTGGCGCCCTGGACGATCGTGCTGGTCGATACCTGGATGTGGACGCCTTATGTGATGCTGATCTGCCTTGCCGGCTTGCGCTCGATCCCCGGCTACATCTATGAGGCAGCCGAGGTCGACCGCGCCTCGCCGTGGCGGCAATTCTGGTCGATCACCCTGCCGATGGTGCTGCCCTTTCTCATGCTTGCCGTGCTGTTCCGGGCGATCGAGGCGTTCAAGATGTTCGACATGGTGAACCTGCTGACCTCGGGCGGCCCCGGCTCGACCACCGAGCTCGCCTCGATCACCTTGAAGCGCGAGGCCTTCGAGAAGTGGCGCACCGGCTATTCCTCGGCTTTCGCCATCATCCTGTTCGTCACCGTCTTTGGCGCGGCGAACATCTACGTCAAGGCGCTAAACCGGGTGAAGCAGCGATGAGCGCCCCTGCCGCCGCCCATTCGATCGTCGAATCCTCGCCGCGCGCGAAGGCCGTCGCCGGCGCGATCGTCGTCCTCTATGCGGTGATCACGATCCTGCCGCTGCTGTGGATCGGCGCCACCGCCTTCAAGTCGCAATCGGACGCCATCGCCTATCCGCCCAAGGTGCTGTTCACGCCGACGCTCGAGGGCTATGTCGACCTCTTCACGGTGCACTCGCGCCAGACGCCGGATTTCATCGCCAGCCTGCCGCCGCCCACGACCTGGTACGAGAAGCTCGTGCGCTCGCGAAACATGGTGATCGCGGGCCCGTCCAAAGCCGTGCCGCGCTTCGTCAATTCGCTGGTGATCGGCTTCGGCTCGACGTTCCTCGCGGTCTTTCTCGGCACGCTGGCCGCCTATGGCTTCTCGCGCTTCCGGGTGCCGCTTGCCGACGATCTCCTCTTCTTCATCCTGTCGACCCGGATGTTTCCGCCGATCGCGGTCGCGATCCCGATCTATCTCATGTATCGCGCGCTCGACCTCACCGACACGCGTATCGGCATGATCCTGCTCTACACGGCGGTCAACGTCTCGCTCGCGGTGTGGCTGCTCAAGGGCTTCATGGACGAGATCCCGCGCGAATACGAGGAGGCCGCCCTCGTCGACGGCTACACGCGGCTGCAGGCCTTTCGCAAGGTCGTGCTGCCGCAGGCGGTCACCGGCATCGCCGCCACGGCGATCTTCTGCCTCATCTTCTCCTGGAACGAATACGCCTTCGCCTTGCTGCTGACGAGCGGCGACGCGCAGACCATGCCGCCCTTCATCCCCTTCATCATCGGCGAGGGCGGCCAGGACTGGCCGGCCGTCGCCGCGGCGACGACGCTGTTCCTGATCCCGATCGTCGTTCTTCACCGTCGTGCTGCGCAAGCATCTGCTGCGCGGCATCACCTTCGGCGCGGTGCGCAAATGAGCGAGCAGGTCCTCGCCAGGCGGCAGGGCTGGTCGCGCTGGTTCCGGCGCGGCCCCTGGGAGAACGGGGCGACGGTGGTGATCGGCATCGGCATCGTCATGCTGATGCAGCCCTTCTCGCTCGATCTCTTCAGCTATTCCTTCGTCACGATCCTGGCCGGGACCCTGGGATTCGTCGTCGTCAGCCATTTTCCGAAATAGGGTGCGGGAATGGCACAGATCCGCGTCGAGAACCTGCGCAAGGCCTTCCAGGACTTCATCGCCGTCGACGCCTCGAACTTCACGATCGAGGACGGCACCTTCTTTGTCATGCTGGGACCATCGGGCTGCGGCAAGACGACGACCTTGCGGATGATCGCCGGGCTGGAGCTTCCGACCGAAGGGCGCATGCTGCTCGATGGCGAGGATGTCACCTTCCGCCGCGCGGCGGAGCGCGACATCGCCTTCGTCTTCCAGCTCTTTGCCCTCTATCCGCATATGGATGTAGCCCGGAACATCGGCTTCCCCCTGAAGTGCCAGGGTGTCTCCCGCGACGAGATCCGCCGGCAGGTGCGCGAGACCGCGCGGCTGCTGCGGATCGAGCACCTGCTCGCCAGCAAGGTCTCGAAGCTGTCGGGCGGCGACCGGCAGCGCGTCGCGCTCGGCCGCGCCATCGTGCGCCGTCCGAAGGCGTTTCTCATGGATGAGCCGCTCGGCGCGCTCGATGCGGAGTTCCGCCACCTCATGTGCGGCGAGCTGCGCGAGCTGCACGATCGGATCGCGGCGACGACGATCTACGTCACGCATGATCAGCTCGAGGCAATGTCGATGGCCGATCGGATCGCCGTGATGAACCGCGGCGTGATCGAGCAGATCGGCACGCCGCAGGAGATCTATGACCGGCCCGCGAACATGTTTGTCGCCGGCTTCATCGGCTCGCCGCCGATGAATTTCGTCCGCTTCGACGGCAGGGTGCGGCGCGGCGATCGTTCGGTCCGCCTGTCCGACGCGAGCATTGCCGTGCCGGAGGCCCACGAGGACGCCGGCGGCGGTTCGCTTGCGCTCGGCGTGCGTCCCGAGCACGTCACGCTTTCCGATGCCGGGCCGATCCGCGGCCGGGTCTTTGGCACCGAGTATCTCGGCACGACCCAGATCGTCACCATCGACATCGCGCAGGGCCAGATCAAGGCGCGTTTGCCGGCGCGGCTGTCGGTCAGGCTCGACGAAACCGTCGGCCTCGCTTTCCGGTCCGAGCATCTCGTGGTGTTCGATGCGACGACCGGCCGCGCGGCTCGCAGCGCGCTCTATGAGGGATACGGCCATGGCTGAGGTCGTGCTGCGGCATGTCGGCAAGCGCTTCGGCGAGGTCGCGGCGGTGCGCGATCTCTCGCTCGATATCGCCGATGGCGAGCTGGTGGTCCTGCTGGGGCCGACCGGCGCCGGCAAGACGACGACGCTGCGCCTTATCGCCGGGCTTGAAGATCCCGATGAGGGCGCGATCTGGATCGACGGTCATGACGTGACGCGCGAGCCGCCGGCGGCGCGCGACGTCGCCTTCGTCTTCCAGCAGTATTCGCTCTATCCACACCTCACGGTGTACGACAATCTTGCCTTTCCGCTGCGCTCGCCGGCGCGCCGACTGCCCGAGGCACAGATCCGCAAGCGCGTCCAGGACATCGCCGGCCTGCTGCACATCGAGGACAAGCTTGCCAACCGCGCGACCCGCCTCTCCGGCGGCGAGATGCAGCGCGTCGCGATCGGCCGCGCTCTCGTCCGCCAGCCCGCCATCTATCTGATGGACGAGCCGCTCTCCTCGCTCGACGCAAAGCTGCGTGCCGAGCTGCGTCTCGAGCTGAAACGCATCCAGTTGGAGCTTGGCGCGACGATCCTTTACGTCACGCACGATCAGATCGAGGCGATGACCATGGCGAGCCGGATCGGCGTCGTCCGCGAGGGGCGGCTGCTTCAGCTCGGGACGCCGCGCGAAATCTACGAGAGCCCCAACGACCTCTATGTCGCGACGCGGCTCGGCATGCCACAGATCAATCTGATCCCGGCCGGCCTGCTGCGACCGCCGGCGGCACCGCCGGGCGCGCATACGGTGGGAGCGCGCACCGAGCATATCCGGATCGCCGCCGCCAACGGCCACGCTTCCGTGGCCGAGGTTCGCCGGGTCGAGCATCTCGGCGATCAGAACCATGTGCATCTGAGCCTTGACGGGCATGCGCTGGTGACGCTCGCCGACCCGCATCAGCCGCTCAGGACCGGCGATCGCGTTTCCCTCGAGCTCGACGATCCGCTCTACTTCGACGCGAGCGGCCGCCGCTTGCGCAGCGGCGGTCCCTGAGGAGCGCGCATGACCGTCGATGGCAACACCACACGCGTGCTGATCGAGACCGTGGCGCGGCGCGTCATCGCCTCGGCCGAGGAGCTGACCGAGCTCGACCGCGCGATCGGCGACGGCGATCACGGCATCAATATGGAGCGCGGCTTCGCGGCGGTCCTGGCGCAGCTCGACCAGCTTGCCGCCCAGGGGCTCGGTGATGCCTTGAAGGCCGTCGGCACCACCCTGGTGCTGAAGGTCGGCGGCGCTTCCGGGCCGCTCTATGGCACGCTGTTCATGGCCTTGGGAAAGGCCCTGCCGCAGGACGCGACGCGCGAGCAGGTCGCCGATGCCCTGGCGCAGGCGCTCGACGCGGTGAAGGCGCGCGGCAAATCCGATATCGGCCAGAAGACCATGCTCGATGTGCTGGCGCCGGTGCTTTGCGGTGGTGCGCGAGGGCGGTCAAGACCTGCCGGCACGCCTGAGGGCGGCGGCCGCCGCCGCGGCGTCGGCGACCGTGCCGATGAAGGCGATCCGCGGCAGGGCGTCGTTCCTGGGCGAGCGGAGCATCGGTCACATGGATCCCGGAGCACGGTCGTCCGCGCTCATGGTCGAGGCGGTTGCAGAGGTAATGGAGGGCAGCAGGTGAGCGGGAACGTCGGCATCGTCATCGTGTCGCATTCGCCGGACGTGGCGCGGGGCACCGCAGACATGGTGCGGCAAATGGTCGGCCGGGAGGTGCCGCTCGGTTGGTGCGGCGGCGATCCCGGCGGCGGCCTCGGCACCAATGTCGAGGCCATCCTGGCCGCCATACAAGCGGCCTGGTCCGAGCAGGGTGTCGCCATCCTGGTCGATCTCGGCGGCGCCGAGACCAACAGCGAGATGGCGATCGAGATGCTGCCGGAGATCCGCCGCGGCCGCGTCGTGGTGTGCAACGCGCCGATCGTCGAGGGAGCCGTGATGGCAGCGACCGAGGCGGCGTCGGGCGCCTCGCTCGAGGCCGTGCGCCGCACCGCCGAAGAACTGACGCCGGGCTGAGGCGGTGGCAGCGATGGTTCCACAGGCGCGCGCATCGGTGGTCATTCGGGACGCCGTCGGCCTTCACGCGAGACCGTCGGTCAAGCTGACCAAGCTTGCCAAGGGGTTCGCCGCGCAGATCGACCTCGGCCTCTCGCCCGAAGGCCCGTGGATCGATGCCAAGAGCATCGTCAAGGTCATGGCGACCAAGGCGCCGAAGGATTCGACCATCTACTTTCGCGCCGAGGGCGCCGATGCCGAGGCCGCCGTCAAGGCGCTGACGACGCTGGTCGAGGACGGGTTCGGGGAAGGCGCGAAGCACGCCAACGGCATGCTGGCGCTCAGCGGCCGGGCGGCGGCGCCGGGACTTGCCGCGGGCGTGCTCGTCCGCCTGAGCGAGCCAATGGCGGCTGACCGCGCGGCGGGAACGCCGGACGAAGAGCGCCAGGCCCTGCTCGATGCGCTCGCCTTGGCGCGGGCCGCGCTGAGCGGCCTCTCGGCCGGCGCGGCCGATCCGCAGGCCGAGGCCATCCTCGCCTTCCAGCTGGCGCTGCTCGAAGACGATGCGCTCACCGCCCCCGCGCTCGCCATGGTGGAGGCGGGGCGGCCGGCGCAAGACGCATGGACCGTGGCGCTCGACGCGGAAATCGCCTCCTACGAGGCCTCGAGCGACGCCTATTTTCGTGGCCGGGCGGCGGATCTTCGCGACCTTCGTGATCGTGTGCGGCGCCACCTCACCGGCGAGGCGGAGGAAGCGCTGCCCGCCGGCGCCGTGGTCGCCGCCGAGGACATGCCGCCCTCGCGCTTTCTCTCGACCGATTGGCGCGGCGGCGGGCTGGTGCTCGAGCGCGGCAGCCCCACCAGCCATGTCGCCATCCTCGCCCGGAGCCGCGGCATCCCGATGGTGGTCGGCGTCAGCATCGCCGCGCTGCAGACCGGTCAGGCGGCGCTGCTCGACGGCGATAGCGGCCTGCTCATTCTCGATCCCGACGCCGCGACACGCCGCGCCTTCGACGAGCGCCGCACCGCCGAGAGCCAGCGCCGCCGCGAGGAGACCGCCGTCGTGGGAGCGCCGGCGGCGACCGGCGATGGCGAGCGCGTGGACGTCATGATCAATGTCGCCGATCCCGCCGAGCTCGATGGTCTCGATCCCGCCGAATGCGACGGCATCGGGCTGGTGCGCACGGAGTTGCTGTTCCACGGCCGCGAGCGGTTGCCGGACGAGGAGGAGCAGGTCGCGGTCTACCGACGCCTCGTCGATTGGGCCCGCGGCCGGCCGGTGACCATCCGCACGCTGGACGCCGGCGGCGACAAGCCGATCCCGGGCCTGACGCGGACGGGAGAGGCCAACCCCTTCCTCGGAATCCGCGGCGTCCGGCTGTCGCTGCGCCGGCCGGAGATCTTCCGCGTGCAGCTGCGCGCGCTTGCCCGCGCCGCGACGGCGGGAAACCTTAAAGTGATGATCCCGATGGTGACCACGGCCGAGGAAATGCGCCGCTGCCAGACGCTGTTGAGCGAGGCCGTCGCCAATCTGCGCAGCGAAGGGCTGAAGGCGGACATGCCGCCTCTCGGCATGATGGTGGAGGTGCCGGCGGCGGCGCTGGAGATCGAGGCGTTCGACGTCGATTTCTACTCGATCGGCAGCAATGATCTCCTCCAATACGTGGCCGCCGCCAGCCGCGACGATCCCGAGCTCGCAGAGCTTGCCCGGCCGTCCCGCGCGCTGCTGCGCCTCATCAGCATGGTCGTCGATCGCGCCCGCTCCACCGGGCGTGAGGTCAGCCTCTGCGGCGATCTCGCCAGCGACCCCACGCACATCCCCGCCTTGCTCGACCAGGGACTGCGGACGCTGTCGGTGGCGCGCCCGGCGCTGGGCGCGGTCAAGGCGGCGGTCGCCCGCTATCGGAGGGTGGCGTCGTGACCTCGACGCAGGCCCCGGCACCGGCGGCGGACTGGATCGCCGCCTACAAGCGCATCCTGCAGGATGTGCTGAACCGCCGGCCCTCCGGCATGCGCCAGCGCCTGGCGGAAGCGCTGGGCAAGAACCGCAGCTTCATCACGCAGATCTCGAATCCGGGGTACCAGACGCCGATCCCGGTCGCAGCATCTCCACCGCATCGTCGAGATCTGCCACTTCTCCGCTCAGGAGAGGGAGCAATTCCTGCACGCCTACCATCAAGCGCATCCGCGCCGCCTGCTCATGCTGCAGGAGCGCGAGAAAAGCCGGCGGGTCACCATCATGCTGCCGGACCTCGGCAGCGACCGCAAGAACCGCCGGCTCGACGCGCTGGTGAGCGAATTCGCCGACAAGATCGCCGGGCTCCTGAAGGAACCCTGAAGCGCGCAGGAGGGAGGATTCCAGCCATGAAGAAGCTCATCAACGACCCCCGCACCGCGGTGGCGCGAGAGCCTCGCGGGCTTTTGCGAGGCGCATGCCGAGATCGTCGCGCTGGGGGACGGCGGCGCCTTCGTGCGGCGCCGACAGGCGACGCAAGGGAAGGTGGCGCTGATCTCCGGTGGCGGCTCCGGCCACGAGCCGCTGCATGCGGGATTCGTCGGTCGTGGCATGCTCGACGCCGCCTGCCCCGGACAGGTCTTTACCTCGCCCACCCCCGATCAGATGATCGCCGCCGCGGCAGCGGTCGATACCGGCGCCGGCGTGCTGTTCATCGTCAAGAACTACGAGGGCGACGTGATGAACTTCGACATGGCGCGCGAAATGTCGGACAAAGTGATCGCGACGGTGGTGACGAACGACGATGTCGCGGTCGAGACCTCGTCCTACTCGACCGGAAGGCGCGGGGTCGCGGGCACGCTCATCGTTGAAAAGATCGTCGGCGCGGCCGCCGAGGAGGGGCGCGACCTGAAGACGCTGAAGGCGATCGGCGACAGCGTCAACGCGCGCACGCGCTCCATGGGCGTGGCGCTGTCGAGCTGCACCGTCCCGGCCGCGGGAAAGCCGACCTTCGAGCTCGGCGAGGACGAGATGGAGCTTGGCGTCGGCATCCATGGCGAGCCGGGGCGCCGTCGCGTCAAGCTGATGCCCGCCGACGCCGTCGCTGCCGAGATCGTGAAAGCGATCCTCGGCGACCTCGGCGGGCAGGCGCGGGGCGAGGCGATCCTGCTCGTCAACGGCTTCGGCGGCACGCCGATGATGGAGCTCTATCTGATCTACGGTGTCGTGCGCCGGCTCCTAGAGACCGCCGGCGTCGCGGTGGCGCGCTCTCTTGTCGGCAATTACGTGACCTCGCTGGAGATGGCGGGCTGCTCGGTTACCGTCTCCATGCTCGACGACGAGACCAAGCGTCTATGGGATGCGCCGGTGCACACGCCGGCGCTGCGCTGGCGCGTTTGACCTTTTGTCCCCGGAGCTGGGGACGTCATGTGGGAAACCGCACCGAATAGCTCTCCAGCGGCAGGCGCAGCGCATTCGTGAGATAGCTCACGGTCCGATAGAATCCCGGCCAACAGCAAGATCTCCATCAGCGCTTCCTCGCTGAAAGCGCCGCGGAGATCATTCCAAAGCGCGTCATCGAGATCGGAATGCGCGTGCAGCGCGTCGCAGGCCCGCAGCAGCAGTCGCTCTTCCCCCGACCAGCAGGGGTCATCGGCGCTGCCGCGCACGAGCGAGCGCTGCTGCGCCGCGTCGAGGCCGGCACGCTTGGCGAAAAACGCGATATGCACGCCCCATTCGTACTCCGAGCCCGACAGCGCCGTGACGCGGTCGATGACGATCTCCCGCTGCCGCAAGGTCAGATGTCCCTTGTCGAGCAGGCCGCCTTTCTGAAAGCGCTCGAAGAGGCGCGTGTCGCGCGCCAGCGTCGTGAACAGCGTCAGCGGCGGCACGCCCGGCGGCATGATCCGGTCGAAGGCGGCTTGCACATCTGCGGCATAGGGCGGCTCGGCCGCTGCGATACGGGCTGTCATCCGGCGTACCTCCGTGCTATGATTTTCATAGCATACGAATAATCCCGCCGCTATGGAAAGTATAGCATGAAACTGCCGCAGCCCGGCCGGCCGGTGCGGGGATCTCAGACCGGCCGGCCGATCATGGCGCTGCTCGATCTCCTCGGGCGGCGCATGGCGCTGCGCGTGCTGTGGGAGCTTTCCCGGGCCGGGGATCCCTTGACCTTCCGCGCGCTGCAGGCGGCGGCCGAGACCAATCCGGCGGTTCTCAACACGCGCCTCAGGGAATTGCGCGCCGCGGGCCTCGTGGCCCACGACGCCGGCGGCTATGGCCTGAGCGAGGCGGGGAGCGCGCTGCTGCGGCTCATCCTGCCGCTTCACGCCTGGGCGGAGGCGTGGGGTGCGCGGCCGGGGCTCGTCCAGGGCGCCGAACGCGAGACAGGGGCTCCCGGAAAGCGCCGCGCGAAGCAGGGCTAGGAACGGCCGGTCGCCTCAGGCTCTGTACCCCATGCGGAAGCCGCCCCAATGGCGGCCTGCGACGCGGATCGGGGCCGAGACATCCTTCATCAGCACGTACTGCCCGCCGCCCATGTCGCGGCGATAGGTCTGCACCAGGAAGGGCGCGGTGCTGCGGCCGGCGGCAAGTCCGGTGCGGTCGCTGAACAGGCGGCGGTTGCGGCAATTGGCGGCGTTCCACACGGGGTCGGCGCCCGGCGGCCGGGAGAATTTGAGGTTATGCGTCGGCAGGTAGCCGTTATTGTCGACGGCGGCGCAGAACGCGACGCGCCCGTCTAGCGCCAGCAGCGGCTCCTGGATCGGCGGCAGCACCTGGTCGGTGAAGGCGGTGAAGCGCGCCAGAAGCTGCTGCGGGTCGGTGCCCGGCACGGGGCGATAGTCGCGATCGAAGAGATCGGCGGCGGAGATCTCGCCCTTGGCGATCGCCGCCTCGAACAGCGCGCTGATGCGCCGCGCGGCGTCGCGCACCGCGTCGATGAACGGCGTGTCGGCGATGGGCACCCCGGTGGACGCCGTAAGGCCGATCAGCGTCTCGCTCACCGACAGCAGATTGTGCACGCGCCCTTTGGCCGCCTCGATGCGGCGGCTCGAACTCGGCGCCGCCGCTCGCCATCTCCTCGACATGCGCCGTCAGCGCGGCGCAGCTTGCGCCGATCGCCTGCGCCGCCTCGGCGATGCGACCGGCTTCACCGTCGAGCTCGGCGATGGCGCGCCCCGTCGCGCCGATTACCGCCCCGATCGCCGTGGTGCCGGAGCGCACGGTCTGAGCCTGCGCCACATTGGCGGCGCCGTCGACGATAAGGCGATCGGCCTGCTTGGTGAGCGCCGCCAGCGTCGCCGCGATCTCCGTGGTCGCGTGGCGCGTTTGCGCGGCCAGCGCCTTCACTTCGCCGGCGACCACCGCGAAGCCGCGGCCGGCATCGCCGGCGCGTGCCGCTTCGATGGTGGCGTTCAAGGCGAGCAGATTGGTCTGATCGGCGATGGCGGCGATCTGCTGGGCGACCTTGCCGACGTCGCCCAGGGCGCGGCGCAAGGCTTCGATCTGCGTGCCGAGGCCGGCGACGCCTTCCACGAGCCCGTGAATGCCGGCGACCGAGGTTTCCACGGTGCCGCGCGCTGCCGCCACCTCGCCGCCGGCGCGGGCGGCCACGTCGCGCGCCTGCTGCGCCGCGGCGGTGACGCGGTCGTTGCTGGCGCTGGTCTCCGCCGCCTTATCGCGAAGCTCCTGCGATAGCTCGGCTTGGCGCTTGACGCCTGCCGCCGTGCCGTCGATGTCGCCGGCGATGTCGCAGATCTCCATGCCGAGCCGGCCGGCCTGATCGGCGATCTCGCGCAGGATGTTGTCGGCGTCCCCTCCGGAACCCGTCATCTCACGAAACTCCCGTGACGCCCTTGAGCGGAGGGCGCCACCTGCATCGTTGAAACTCGTGGATTGCGGCTAATAATCCGTTAAGCGCTTCGCTCGTCCGGAGGCGAGCGACCCCGGCGTCGCCGCCGGGGCCGCTGTTATGTCGCCTGGGCTAGGGCAGGTCCGGCACCAGCGGCTGGCCGCCGACCTCATTCCAGATCTTGACCCCATGCGTCGGCTCGCGCATCCCGGCGAGGCTGACGACGACGCCGAGCGCCGCAATTCCCATGGGATAGAGCAGCCCGCCCAGCGCCACGCCGGTCATCGCCGCGATCGAGGCGCCCGCCGCCGGAACGAGGCCGCCGAACACGCCGTTGCCGATGTGATAGGGCAGCGACATCGAGGTGTAGCGGATGCGCGCCGGGAACAGCTCGACCAGGAACGCCGCGATCGGCCCGTACACCATGGTGACCAGGATCACCAAGTAGAAGACCATGATCGTCAGGACGACCGGGTTGTCCTTGAAGGCGGTGAACCAGCTGAAGACCGGCCAATAGCTGATCACCGCGAGCGCGAAGCCGAGCGTCATGATGTTGCGCCGGCCGATCTTGTCGGAGAGCGCGCCGAAGACCAGGAAGAAAGGCGCCCCAGCGGTGAGCGCGATCATGAAGATGATGTAGACCGTGACGTAGTTAATCTTGAGCACGGCGGTCATGTAGAAGAGCGCGTAGAACTGGCCGGTGTACCAGACGACGCCTTCGGGGGCGGTGGCGCCGAAGAGCGCGAGCAGGATGAGGCCCCAGTTCTTGCCGCTGCCGAAGCTCTCGAGCGCGGGATTGCTCGAGGTCTTGCCCTGTTGCTTGAGCCGGGCGTAGAGCGGCGATTCCGCGAGCTTCAAGCGGATGTAGACCGACAGCAGCACCAGCACCGCCGAGATCAGGAACGGCAAGCGCCAGCCCCAATCGCCGAACGCCTGGTCGCCCAGGGCGAGCCGGCAGACCAGGATCACCAGCAGCGCCAGCACGATGCCCATCGTCGCCGTGGTCTGGATCCAGGAGGTGTAGAAGCCGCGCTGGCTGTCGGGCGCGTGCTCGGCGACATAGGTCGCGGCACCGCCATACTCGCCGCCCAGCGCCAGCCCTTGCAGCACGCGCATGGCGACCAGCAGGATCGGCGCCAGCGTGCCGATGACGTCATAGCCCGGCAGCAATCCCACGACGAAGGTCGACGCCCCCATCAGCAGCAAGGTCAGCATGAAGGTGAATTTGCGGCCGATGAGATCGCCGAGATGGCCGAAGACGATGGCGCCGAAGGGGCGCACGAGGAACCCCGTCCAGAACACGAAGAGACTGGCGATCAGGGCGACCGTCGGGTCCATGCTGGGCGAGAAGAAGTGCTTGCTGAAGAACAGGGCCAGAACGCCGTAGAGGTAAAAGTCGTACCACTCGATCAGCGTGCCGACCGAGGATGCCCCGATGATGAAACTGAGACTTTGCTTGCTGGCCGCCCCGCGACCCGCCGCCGCTGCCACAGACATGGACGTCCCCTGATTTGTTGTGCGTCGATCCAACCCATCTACTTGCCGACAAACGCGGCAATATCCTCATACCTTAGCAAGAGGCGCCCGTGAGATGATCTTCGACTTTCGTCTAAGTTGAGCGGGACGGCTTGTTCTGCTGCCGCGGCAAGAAGACAATGGCGCTCCCGCGGATCGCTGCCGGCAGGCCCTGTGAACCACACCAGCGTCATGATTGCAGACGATCATCCGATGGTGAGGCGAGCCCTTGCCGAAGCGCTGGGCCAGGTGCTCGGCGCCGGCTGCCGGGTCACCGAGGCGGGATCGCTGTCAGCGGCGAGGCTGGCGCTGGCGGCGACCGACATCGACCTGCTGCTGCTCGACCTCAACATGCCCGGAATGAACGGCGCGCTCGGCCTTGCCGGGCTCAGGGCGGATTTCCCGGCGGTGCCGATCCTGGTCGTGTCGGCAAGCGAGGATCCGTCGACGATACGCCAGGTGATCGAGTTCGGTGCGTCCGGCTTTCTCCCGAAATCGGCGCCCGTCGGCGCCATCGGCGAGGCGGTTAGGGCGGTCCTCGCCGGCGATCTCTGGCTGCCCGCCTCCGCGCAGGAGCCGCAACCGGCGGCGGATGCGGAGATCGTGGCGCGCGTCGCCGAGCTCACGCCGCAGCAGCGCCGCGTTCTCGACCTGTTGTCGGATGGCAAGTTCAACAAGCAGATCGCCTTCGAGCTGAGCGTGACCGAGGCGACGATCAAGGCGCATCTGTCGCAGATCTTTCGCAAGCTCGGGGTTCACAGCCGCACCCAGGCCGTCATCGTCGCGCGGCGGTTGAGCCCGGCTCTTACACGTAAGCCGACCCGCTGACCTCGAGGTCGGCGCGCGGTTGGCCGCGTTGCCGGCTTGCCGTCAATTGTGCCATCAGCGCGCGTAGCGCACCGGGTCTCACCGGCTTGTGCAGGACCGGATATCCCCGTGCCTGGGCCGCGTCGCGCACGGCATCGGTATAGTTCGCCGTGACCAGGATCGCTGCCACCGGCCTGCCGATATCGAGCGATATCGTATCGAGCGCCGAAAGCCCCGTCAGATCGCCCTTGAGATGATAGTCCATGAGGATGACGTCCGGCACGATCGTGCCGCCGCGCATTTCCCGCCGCGCGGACTCCGCATCCAACGCGGTCAGGACCTCGCAAGACCAGCCTTCCAGCAGCGTGCGCATCGCCACCAGGACGGAGGGCTCGTTGTCGACGCACAACACGATCTTGCCGGCCAGCGAATTGCGGCTGCGCGTCTCGGCGGCGGGCGCCAGGACCGGGACGGCGGCGCTGCCGGCCGGGAGCGAGACGGAAAACATGCTGCCGCGGCCCGGCCAGGATCGAACGGCGACCGGATGCTCGAGCATCCGCGCGATCCGATCGACGATCGCCAGTCCCAAGCCCAGTCCGGGCGGCGTGTCCGCATCGGTCGCGGTGCCGCGCCGGAATTCCTCGAAGATCACGCCCAGCTCGTCTTCAGCGACGCCGACGCCGGTGTCCCAGACCTCCACCGCGATGCGGCCCCGGCAGCGGCGGCAGCCGAGCAGCACGCCGCCGCTGCGCGTATAGCGCACGGCATTCGACAGGAAATTTTGCAGGATGCGATGCAGCAGGGTCGGGTCCGTCACGACGACCGCGCTCGAGGCGGCGACGCGCAGCCGCAGGCCGCGCTGGTGTGCCAGCGGCTCAAAGGATGCCGCGACGCTGGCAAGGATCTCGCCGATATTGACCGCGCGCGGTTGCGGCCGGAGCGCGCCGGCATCGAGCTTCGATATATCCAGCAGCGTCTGCAGCAGCGCGTCGATGGCGCCCAGCGCCTGGTCGACCTGCCGCACCAGAGAGAGCGTCTTCGGGCCGCGGCAGCGTTCGGCCAGGGCGCCCGTCAAGATCCTCGAGACATGGAGCGGCTGCAGCAGGTCGTGGCTGGCGGCTGCCAGGAATCGCGTCTTGCCGACGCTCGCGGCATCGGCGGTGAGCTTGGCTTGCGCGAGCTGTTCGTTCAACAAGGTGAGCTCGCGCGTCCGTTCGGCCACACGCAGTTCCAGCATCTCGTTGGCCTCTCGCAGCACGCGCTCGGCGTGGCGCTGCTCCGTGATGTCCTGATAGAGCGTGAAGAAGCCGATGACCGCGCCGGCTTCGTCGACATGGGGGATATAGGTTCCGCGAGCGATCTCGATGGCGCTGTGCGGAAACTCGATCTCGAAGCTGCGGCGCTGCCCAGCCAGCGCGCCGTCGATGTGATCCTTCAAGCGACGGTAGCGGTCTTCGCCCAATACCTGCCTCAGCGTCCGCCCGATGACAACGGCGCCGGGCTGCCCCAAGGCCTTCTGGTAGGGCTCATTGGTGAAGCGATAGCGCTCTTCCCGGTCGACATAGGTGATCAGCACGGGAACGTTGTCGGTGTAGACGCGCATGCGCCGTTCGCTGTCGCGCAACGCCTCCAGCGTCTGGACCGAATCGGTGATGTCGGTGCAAACCAGCACGAAGCCGCCGGCCGGCATCGGATTGGTCTGGAGCTCGAGCACCCGCCGATCGGCCCTGCGCCGTTGATAGGTGTGCGGCCGCGCGCGGCGGTCGACATCATCCTGATCTCCCAGCAGCATCGCGAGGTCGAGGCAGGTCTCGGCGTTGCGCCGCTGCGGGCTGCTGGCGATGTCGGCGAGCGGCGTGCCGAATTGCGCGAGATCCTCGGGAATGCCCAGCAGCTCGAGCAGGCGGCGATTCCACGCGGCGAGCCGAAGCGCGGGATCGAACATGCCGATGCCCTGGCTGGTGTTCTCGAGCGTCGCGCGCAGCAGATCGCGGTTGAAGAGGATGGCCTCCGATGCCTCGTTCAGCAGCCGCCGCCTCGTCCCGAACGAAGCGTGGTGGCGCCGCAAGACGGCGGCGACCATGATGCGGGCCGAGGCCGCGCCGATGGCGCCGCTCATCAGCCGCTCGGCGAACGCCGCAAGCTCCTTGCCGCGATAGGCGGCGACCGCACCGGCGAAGGCGCGCTCCGCCCGCTCGCTGCCAAGGATCCGCACCGCGAGACCTTTGAGATCGTCGAAGGCGGCGGTGCCGCCGAAACTCTCCGGCGGCGCCGCATCGGGCCATTCCTCGCCCGCGACGAAGGCCTCGGCCTGCTGGCGATCGCGGTCGCGATGCCGGGCGAGCAGTGACACGCCGATCAGCAGGCCGGTATTGACCAGCAGGCTCCACAGCACGCCGTTCGTCAGCGGGTCGAGCCGGGCGAGCATCGGCGGCAGCGATCCTGCGCTGATGGGCGAGAGCCATCCGGCTTCGGAAAGCGACGGCAGCAGCACGGCGTAGGCCCAGACCAGCGCGCCGCCGCCCATGCCGGCAAGCGCGCCGAGGCGATGGGCTCCGCGCCAATAGATGCCGGCGAGGAGGGCGGGCGCGAACTGCGCCACGGCGCAGAACGAGATCAAGCCGATCGAGGCGAGCGGATAGCGGTCGCCGATGGCCGCATGATAGAGATAGGCCGCGAGCAGGGTGACGATGATGGCGATGCGTCGGATGGTCAGGATGAGGCCGCCCATCGCGGCGCTACCCGCCGGGCGCAGCGCCCTGCCGCGGAGCAGGGCCGGGACGACGAGCTCGTTGCAGATCATCGTGCTGAGAGCCACGCACTCGACGATGACCATGCTGGTGGAGGCGGAGAGGCCGCCGATGAATACCGCCAGCGACAGCGCCGACTGATGCGCCGACATCGGCAGCAGCAACACGAAAAGATCCGGAAGCGTGCCGCCGTTGAAGCTCAGGAGCCCGGCCGCTGCGATCGCCGGCACGAAGAGGTTGATGGCGAGGAGGTAGAGCGGGAACAGCCAGACCGCCATGCGCAGATTCGTCGGCCGGCCGCTCTCGACGACGGCGACGTGGAATTGACGCGGCAGGCAGATGAAGGAGAAGGCGGCCAGCAGCGTGATCGCCAGCCAGGCGGGCTGGAAGTTGGTGTGGGAGAGGGTGGTGGCCAGTGTCGAATTGGCCGCCAGCCGCCGCGTCAGATCGGCGGGTCCGGCGAACATGCCGAAGGTGACGAAGATCCCGACCGCGAGAAACGCCCCGAGCTTGACCAGCGATTCAAAGGCGATCGCGATGATCATGCCGTGATGGCGCTCGCTGGCATGCACATGCCTGACGCCGAACAGAATCGAAAACGCGGCCATGGTCAGCGCGACATAAAGCGCGGTATCGCGCCAGAGCGGCGGCGCATGCACGGGCACCGACCCGTCGTTCGCGAAGACCAGAGCGTCGAAGCTCAGTGTCACGGCCTGCAATTGCAGCGCGATATAGGGCAGGACGCCGACGACGGCGATGATCGTGGCCAGCGCCGCCACCGCCTGGCTCTTGCCGAAGCGGGCACCGATGAAGTCGGCGATCGAGGTGACGTTGTTGGCGCGCGCGATGTGCAGGACCTTGCGCAGGAGCGGGTAGCCCAGCAGCAGCATCAGCACCGGACCGATATAGATGAGGACGAAGTCGCTGCCGACCGTCGCCGCGCGGCCGACGCTGCCGTAATAGGTCCAGGAGGTGCAATAGATCGCCAGCGACAGCGCGTAGATCACCGGCTCCTTCGCGCCGCTCCGCCAGTGCGCCGCATGGCGATCGCCATAAAAGGCGATGGCGAAAAGCAGCCCGAGATAACCGAGCGCCGTGATCGAGACAAGCCACGGCCCGAGCATCGCTCCTCCCCTGCGCTGTCGGCCGGATGATGTCCGGTCTGATTGTTTTTTCCCGCCGCATGCAACCCTGCGAGGCGATTACGGTCACGGCCTTTGGCCGAAGCTTAGACCAACTCGCTCGGCTCAATCCATGAGATTGGCAAAGGCCGCAGGTGTCTAACCACCCGCCCGTCGCGCCTGCAGCTCCGCCAGGATCTCGGCGCCATGCTCGCCGAGAAGCGGCGCCGGGCGGCGGAGCGTGCCGGGGGTGGCCGAGAGCTTCACCGGGATGCCGAGCGTGCGCATGCGGCCGGCGGCGGGATGGTCGATCTCCGCCACCATCTCGCGCGCCTTGACCTGCGGATCCGCGAAGACTTCGTCATAGGTCATGACCGGTCCCACCGGCACGCCGGCCGCGGTGAGGAGATCGACCCAATAGGTGGTGCCGTGCCGCGCCAGCACCTCCTCCAGCAGCGCCACCAGCGCCTTGCGGTTGGCGACGCGCGCCGGGTTGTCCTTGAAGCGCGCATCCTGCGCCAGCTCGTCGCGGCCGATCGTGGCGCAGAATTTGCGCCATAGCGGCTGCGTGTTGGGGCCGATCGTCACCCAGCCATCGGCGGTGCGGAACACCTGATAGGGCGCGCCGCCGCGATGCGCCTGGCCGAGCCGCGCCGGCCGCTCGCCGGTGGCGAAGAGATGCGCCGCCTCGTAAAGCCCGAAGGCGATGCCGGCCTCGTGGAGCGAGGTATCGACCTGCTGGCCGCGGCCGCTGCGCGTGCGCGCCTGCAGCGCCGTCAAGATGCCGAGCGCCGCGAACATGCCGGCGCCGATGTCGCAGATGGCGAGCGGCAGCCGGTGCGGCGGGCCGTCCTCGGGCCCGGTGACCGACATGATGCCGCTCATCGCCTGCATCATCAGGTCGAAGCCGGGACGCTCGCTATAGGGCCCGGTCTGGCCATAGCCCGAGATCGAGCAATAGACGAGACGCGGGTTGAGCGCCGCGAGATCGTCATAGCCGAGGCCGAGGCGCGCCGCCGTGCCGGGCTTGAAGTTCTCCAGGAAGACATCGGCGCCGCGCGCGAGGTCGCGGCAGATGTCGCGGTCGCGCTCGGTCTTGAGGTCGAGCGCGATGCTGCGCTTGTTGCGGTTCCACAGCATGAAGGGCGAGCTCTGGCCGTTGACGAAGGGCGGCATGCGCCGGGCATCGTCGCCCTCCTCGGGACGCTCGACCTTGATCACATCGGCGCCGTGATCGGCCAGCAGCATCGAGCAGTAAGGCCCGGAGAGATGCGAGGTGAGGTCGATGACCCGAAGCCCTTCGAGCGCTAGCTCCGCCATGGCGGGTTTCTCCTGTTGCCGCTTTTGTCGCCGGAGCCTAGCCCGGATTTCCAGCCCAGGCACGTGCTCGCCGGGAGCGCTCGCGCCTCGCGCAGGCGTCCCAATGTTCCCGACACGCTTTTCGCGACATAGGCCCCGGCGCTAGCGAGTGCGGCGCGCCTGCACCGGGCGCAGCGCCGCGGCCAGCACCAGCACCAGCAGCGCGCCGACGGCGCCAGGCAGGAAGGCGGTGGCGGTGATCGCGGTCGCGTCCCACACCGCGCCGCCGAGAAACGGCACGATGAAGGTGACGGTGTAGCTGATCGTCAGCACGCCCGCGGAAAGCCGGTGGACGTCGCCGTGCGGCGCCAGCAGCGGCGGCAGGGCCAGCGTCAGGATGAGGACGAAGGCGGCGGCAAAGCCGATGACCGCCGCGCCGGCGATCATCACCGCTGGCACCGGCAGCAGCAGCGCGGCAAGGCCGAGAAGGCCGAGCAGCGACGCGGCGATGAAGGGCTGCTTGCGGCCGGTAAGGCGGGAGGCGAAAGCGAGGATGAGAAAGGACGCCGGCAGCTGCCCCGCATTGAGCGCGGTCAGGCAGGCGTTGACCAGGCCGGGACGACCGATGGCATGGAGATAATCCGGCAGGAAGGCGTTGCTGGCGAAATAGAGCGCCGAGGCGCCGCCTTGCAGCAGGCCGAGCTGCCAAGTGTGCGCGGCGCGCCAGTCCGGCCACCAGCGCGCCGGCATGCGTGCCGTGCCGGGCGCGAGCTCGGGCGTGCCGAGCTGGAACAGCAGCGCCGTCGCCAGTACCGGCACGGCCCAGACGGCGAAGCTCCATTGCCAGCTGCCGCCGACCAGCGGCAGCACCAGCGTCAGGGTGAGGCTCGCCGCCAGCACCTCGCCGATGAGCAGTCCATTGGCATAGACGGCGGTGGCGCGCCCGACGCGGTCGGCGAACCAGCTTCCAACCAGCGCCGGCAACGCCGGCTGGATGACCGCCACCCCCGCGCCCATCACGAAGGTCATGGCGAAGAGCATCGGCGCCGACGGGCCGAGCCCGCGCAACGCCGAGGCGAGCGCCACCACCAGCAGCCCCGCGATGACGGCGCGGCGTGCGCCGATGCGGGCGATCAGCAGCGAGCCCGGCACGGCGACGAGGCCGAACAGCAGCACCGGCAGGCCGGTGAGCGCGGCGACGCTCTTCTCGTCGAGCGCGAGGTCATGATGGATCAGCGGCAGCACCGGCGGAACCGCGAGGATGGTCAGCCGCAGATCGATGCCGGCGAGCCACAGCAGGAAGAAGCGTCGCCGTGGCGCGGCGGTGCCCGCCGCGTCATTACCCTGCGCCATGCCGTCCGAGCCCGATCCCTCAGCCGCCGTGCCGGCGCATCCTGCCGCGCGGCACCCGGCCTAAGCAAGCCGCGCAAAGGCGGACGGCGTCCGGGATGCTCCCGGACGCCGTCCTCGCTCGCCGCAGCGAGGAGCCTGTCCTGTTGCCCGGACGGGCCCCCGGCAGCCTGTCTGCCTAGTCGAGGGCGCTGGCGCGCTGCGCGAAGTGCATATGCACCGCGAGGCAGCGCTGGAACGTGCTCGGCGTCTCGCGGCGGAAGAGGCGCCCGAGGGAACGCCGCTCCGGTTGCACCGCGCGCGGCTCCGGGGTCGGCGCCACATGCTGGCTGCGGGACGCCTTCAGCGTCTTGCTGAGCGCTTTCGCATAGGCGGGGATCGTGAGTTCCATGACAAGAATCTCCTTCGGGCTTGTTCTTGGCATTAACAGAACGTTAACTTGCCCAAGTTGCCAAGGCTTTTTGTGTAAAAAATTGTAAGAATTTTATTGAAGAACCGAAACGAATCCCGTTCATCTGTCTAAGTACATTGAGTTGTAAGGTTTTTCGTAATTGAATATTAACTATAGCCGGCAAAGGACTGTATATCCATCCGGTCTGATATTCGGCAATTGCATGGCCGCGGGGCGCTCGCGGCGCCTCATTCCGCCTTTTCCCGGCGCGTCTGGACGGGGCCGCCCAATGGGTGTAGGAGGCTGCCGCGCAGCAGCGAACACAGCGAGATGAGCCAATGGCGTCCCCGGGTGACAAGCTGAAGAGCTACAAGCGGCCGCAGGGCCTACCGTTCCGCATCAACAAGATCGGGCATGTCGTGCTCAACGTCAGCGATCTCGACCGCTCGGTGCGGTTCTATACGGAGCTGCTGGGCTTCCAGGTGTCGGATGTCTATCCCGACGCGATGGTGCCGGGTGGCATGGTGTTCATGCGCTGCAATGCCGATCACCATGGCGTCGCGCTGGTGGGCTCGCTCGAAGGCGGGTCGGACAGCGCCGAGCTCAATCACATGGCGTTTGAGGTGTCGAGCCTCGATGAGGTGCTGCGCGCGCGCGAGTACCTGCGCCGCAACGGCGTCACCATCGATTTCGACGGCCGCCGGCGTGCCGGCTGCCAGATCGCGGTCGAGTTCCGCGATCCCGACGGTCATCGGCTCGAGATCTATTGGGGGCTCGATCAGGTCGGCAGCGACGGCATCGTGCGGCCGGAGAGCGAATGGAAAGGCGCGCACTCGCTGGAGCAGGCGATCGCCGATCCCGCGCGCGGCCAGGATACGAGCCTGCGCGATCCCACGCTGCTGCGCAAATAAACCCGCCGCGAGCGCCTTGGCGCTCGTCGGCGGCGGGCGGCAGCGGTTGCTCTTGCAGCCGCGAGAGCCCGCACCCCCCGCGCAAGGGTGACCGCCGCAGCCACGCGCCTCGGAGGGCCGGTCGTGGATGACCAGACCGACGTCGTTGCCTTTCTCGCGCAGGGCGCCAGCTACGGGCTCCCCGCGTCACCGGTCGAGCAGATCGTTACCCATTGCTCGATCGTCTTCCTCGTCGGCGAGCGCGTCTACAAGCTGAAGCGCGCGGTGCGCTTCTCCTATCTCGACTACTCCACCCTGGCGTTGCGCGAGCGCTTCTGCCGCGCCGAGCTGGCGCTCAACCGCCGCACCGCGCCGGCGATCTATCTCGGGCTGCGCGCGGTCACGCGCGAGGCCGGTGGCGGGCTGGCCTTCGACGGCGCGGGGCCGGCGGTCGATTGGGTGCTCGAGATGCGGCGCTTTCGCGAGGCCGATCTCTTCGACCGCATGGCCGAGGCGGGGCGGTTGACGCCGGCGCTGATGCGCGAACTCGCCGACATCATCGCCGCCTTCCATGAGAGCGCCGAGCGCATCGCCGAGCATGGCGGGCGGGCCGGGCTGGCGGCCACCATCGCCATCAACCACGACAATCTCCGCCTTGCCTCGCCGCCGCTCGACGGCGCGCTGATCGACCGGCTCCAGGCCGCATCGACCGCGCATCTCGCCGCCGTCGGCGCGCTGCTCGAGGCGCGGCGCGCGGCCGGCAAGGTGCGGCGCTGTCATGGCGATCTGCATCTGCGCAACATCTGCCTGTTCGAGGAGCGGCCGACACTGTTCGACTGCATCGAGTTCAACGACGATTTCGCTTGCGTCGACGTGCTTTACGACCTGGCCTTCCTGTTGATGGATCTGGTCGAGCGCGGCCTCGTCGAGCACGCCAATCTCGTGCTCAATCGCTATCTCGACCGCAGCGGCGAGAGCGGCGGCCTGGCGGCGCTGCCGCTCTTTCTCTCGGCGCGCGCGGCGGTGCGGGCGCATGTGATGGGCGCGCTGGTGCGCTCGGGGAAGCCCGACGCGGCGACGGCGGCGGCGCAAACGGCCGCAACCTATCTCGCCTTGGCGCTGTCGCTGCTGCAGCGCCAGCCGCCGCGCCTCGTCGCCGTGGGCGGATTGAGCGGCAGCGGCAAGTCGACCGTAGCGCAGGCGCTGGCCGCGCGGCTGGCGCCCGCGCCGGGAGCGCGGCTCCTGCGCAGCGACGTGCTGCGCAAGCGGCTCGCCGATGTCCCGCCGGAGACCCGCCTGCCGCGCGAGAGCTACAGCCTCGCCGCCGCGCGGCGCGTCTACGCCGCGCTCCATGACGAGGCCGCGGCCGCGCTTGCCGCCGGCTGCGGCGCGGTCGTCGACGCGACCTTCCTGCGGTCTGAAGAGCGCGACGCGATCGCGGCGCTGGCGGAGCGCGCCGGCGTACCCTTCACCGGCCTTTGGCTGGAGGCGCCCCCGACTGTGCTGGCGGCGCGGCTGGCGGCCCGGCATGACGACGCCTCGGATGCCGATCGCGCCGTGCTCGATTGGCAGCTCGGCGTCGATACCGGCGCGATTACCTGGCGGCGGCTCGATGCCGCGCAGGGAGCCGCCGAGACGATTGCCGCGGCGCTCAATGCGACAGGAACAACGGCACTGTCATCGTCGTGAGCAGCGTGCGGGTGACACCGCCGAAGGCGAACTCGCGCAACCGCGAATGGCCGTAGCCGCCGACGACGATGAGGTCGGCGCCCGTCTCGTCGGCGTGGTTCAGCAGCACGTCGCCCTCGGAGATCTCGCTGGCCACCGTATGCGCGGCCACGGCCTTGACGCCGTGGCGCGCGAGGTGCAGCGCGATGTCGGCGGCGGGAACGTCGCCGTCGTCGCCGATCCCCTGCTCGGGATTGATCGCGAGGACGGTGACTGATTGCGCCTGCTGCAACAGCGGCAGCGCGTCGTTGACCGCACGGGCGGATTCGCGGCCGCTCTTCCAGCCCACGAGTACGGTCTGCGCCAGTGTCGTGACGGCACCGGCATAGGGCACCACCAGCACCGGCCGGCCGGAGGAGAGCAGCGTGCTCGCCGCGACCTGCGCCGCGCTCGAGATCGGGGTGTCGTCAGGGTCATGCTGGCCGAGAACGGCGAGATCGGCGTAGCGGGCGTGGAGCGCGACCATCTCGGAGACGACGCCCTCGCCCAGCCGCCACTCGCCTTCGATCCCGTCGCGGCGCAGGCGCTCGCGAAAGCCCTGCTCGACGCGGCGCGCGTCGACCATGGCGCGCTCGCGGATCTTGTCCATCATCTCGTCGATGAGCCGCGCGTCGACGAAGCCCGCGGGATCGCCGTAGAACAACGCCGGCGAGGGCTGCTCGATGACAAAGAGGGCGGTGAGATGCGCGCCGTGGCGGAGCGCGAGATCGGCGGCGGCGGCGAGGCGGACGCTGCTGCGCGGCGACGCGTCGAGATGCACCAGGATGTCCTTCAGAGCCATGATCGGATTCCTCCTTCGGAGGCTGCCTAGCCGGCGCCGCCGTCGACGGCGGCGCGGATGGCGGCCATGAGCATATCATCCACCACCGGCTTCTCGAGATAGACACTCACCCCGAGTTCGGCCGCGCGGGCGCGCAGCGCATTATCGCCGCCGCCGGTGACAAGAACCACTGGCAAGTCTAGCGCGGCCCCTTCGGGTGACGCGAGAAAATCGAGGCCGGTCGCACCGGGAAGGTGCTGGTCGAGGATGAGACACTGCCGCTTGCGCGGGCGATAATGCCGCGTGAATTCCGCCGTGGTGCCGTAGTCTTCCACCGCCATGCCGTAGGATTCGAGCAGCAGCTTGAGCGAATCCCGCACCGGCTCGTCATCGTCCACGATGAAGATGGTGACTGACATTGCTCCGCCGGTTCCTCCGCCACACGCCATCTTCGAGATTATGCCGGCCGGAACTGAATATGACATACGCACATACCCTTATTTGGCGGGCGCGCCACGCCCCGCCTCGCGGCGGCTCTCACCCGTCGATTACCATGCCCGAGACCGGCTCGACCCAGATCAAATGGTCGGTGATGCCCTTGACGCCGGGCACGGTCTCGGCGGCCACCCGCAGCGCCGCGCGCTCGCGCTCATCGGTGATCACGCCGCGAAGCTCGACCAGGCCGTCCGCTACCGCGACATCGACGCAGGCCCGCGGCGCCCAGTGCTGCCGGTCGATTTCGGCCAGCACGCGCGCGCGGATCTCGCGGTCGGAAGTCGCGCCTGGGCTCGGTGCCGCCAGCAGCTCCAGCAGCGCGCTCAGCAGATTGGCCCGGCTGACGATGCCGACGAGCCGCCCCTGGTCGATAACCGGCAGGCGCTTCACATGCCACCGCTCCATCAACGCCACCGCCTCGGCGAGCGGCGTCTCGGGGGCGATGGCGGCGACCTCCCGCGTCATCACCTCGTTGACCTTGCGCGCGTGACTGTGGACATAGTCCCGCGCCAGGCGGCCCGGCCCGAGCAGCAGCTCGAGCCAGCGCCCGTGCTGGCGCTCGGTGCCGATCTCGGCGCGCCGCAGCAGATCGCCTTCCGTCACCATGCCGATGACGGCACCGCCGGCATCCACCACCGGCAGGCCGCTGATGCGGTGGCTCAGCATCAGCCGCGCCGCCGCCTCGATCATGCTGTCCGCCGCCACGGTGACGGCGCCGCGGGTCATGATGTCCGATGCTTTCATGGTCGCTCCTCTGCGCGTCGCCGCTGCCCGACTCAGCGATATTCCACGAGGTCGGCAAGCGGCAACCGGTGCTTTGGCGGCTGCTGCTGCGCGCGGTATCCCACCGCGAGCAGCAGCGCCACCTCGAAGCGGCCGCGATCGATCGCCAGCACGTCGGCGACCGCCTCTTGCTCGAAGCCGCCCATCGGACACGTGTCGACGCCGATGGCGGCGGCCGCCAGCATCATCGCGGCGGCGGCAATGTGGCACTGCGCGACGCTCCAGGCGGCGAGGTCGCCGTGGGTGATGCCGTGATAGATCTCCATGGCCTCATCGAGCTCGCCTTCGGAGGCGACGAGCCGGCCCAGCATGCGCCTTGCATAGCCGGTCTCGGGCTTGAGCTCGGCCGTGAGCGCGAGGATGACGATGACCGCGCTCGCGCTGGTTATCTGCGACTGGTTCCAGCAAGCGGGCCGCAAATGCCGGCGCAAGGCCGGGCTCTCGACGACGAGGAACCGCCAGGGCTCGAGGCCGAGCGAGGAGGGCGCGAGCCGTCCCGCCTCCAGCACGTAGTCGAGGTCGGCGCGTGCCACCGGGCGCTTCTCGTCGAACAGCTTGCAGGCGTGGCGGAAGCGCAGCAGCTGCAGGAACGCCTCGCGCGTCATCGCTAGATCCGCTCCCACAAGCCGCTCTCCTCGTCGAGCCGTGCCGTCTCCAACCCGCGGAAATCGCCATGCGAAACCACGCCGACGATCTTGCCGCCGGCAACCACCGGCACATGGCGGTAGCCGCCATCCTGCATCAGCCGCAGCGCCTCGATCGCGGTGCCGGTCGGCGACATGGTGCAGGGATTCGCGGTCATGACGTCGCTCAAGATGGTCTCCGCTGCATCCTTGCCCTCTGCGAGCACCCGGCCGACGGCGTCGCGGCCGGTGAAGATGCCGACGAGCCGGCCATCCCGGTCGGTGACCAGAACGGCACCGACGCCGCGGTCGCGCATGCAGTGGCACGCATGCTTCACCGTCGACCTCGCCGAGAGTGTCAGCGGCTTCTGATCTCTGAGGATTTCCGTCATCCGTCGCATGATCGTCCTGCCCCTTCGCCGCCGCAGCAGGCGGCATAGTTTGAAAGCATAGGCCGATTTCCCGGCGGCGAATTGATGTATCTCAATCCGCTGACGGAGGGCGCGCGGCGCCGGTGATTGACCCAGATCAGCGCGCCGCCCTCCTGCCTCGCTACCTATATGCTGGTCGATTGGACCACGGCAGCGAGGGGCTCATGGGCTTGCTTTATGAAGAGGAGATCAAGGGCGATCTCGAGCAGAAGATGGCGGCGTTGGCGGCGTTCGAGCAGGCGCTGCAGGGCTGGACGGGCTCCGCGCCGGTACCTGTCGCCGAGCTGATGGCGGCGCTGGAAGAGGCACGCGCGGCGGTCCGCGATTGCGCTGTCTGCCTGGAGAACCATTTCGGCGGGTTGATCCCGCTTGAGCCGGAGACGCTGGGCGAGACCGTCCTCGTGCTGCGCGCTGCCGATGGGGTGGTCGGGCGTGTCCTCGAGGCGCTGACCCCCAGGCGCTGACGTCTCGAAGCTGCGGCGGCGACGGTATTGACGTTTTGTCAGGAATGACAAATAATCATTTCTGGAGGTGACGCGATGGTCCCGGCGCAGCAAGACGCCGCGCCGTTGGCGCGGGCGGACCGGCGCAAGGCCGAGAGCCGGCAGAAGCTGCTCGCGGCGGCGCGCGCGCTCTTTATCGAGCGCGGCTATGATGCGACGCGTCCCCAGGACATCGCCCGCGCCGCCGATGTCGGCTACGGCACCTTCTATCTCCATTTCACCGACAAGCAGGACTGCTTCCTCGCCTTCGCCGAAGCGGCCCGCGCCGAACTCGAAGCCTTTGTCGGCGCGCGGCTGGCCGGCGTCGAGGGGGTCGAGGCGCAGCTGCGTGCGCTGCTCGAGGCGCTGCTCGACTATGCCGGACAGAATCCGGGCGTGCTCAGGGCGGCGATGACCGACGTCTCCGTGATCGCCTGCGACGGGCCCGCCGGCGCATCGCTGGTCGAGCGCTGGGCCGAGCAGTGGGCGGCGCATATTCGCGCCGGTGCGCGGGTGGGCGCGATTCACGCCGATTACGACGCCGAGGTGGTGGGCCATGCGATTGTCGGTCTGATCCGCGGCGCGGCGAGCTGCAAACGCGGCCGCCGCGCGGTGCTGGTCGACACGGTGGCGCGCTTCCTGACGCGCGCGCTGGTGCCGGATGGCGCCGCCGAGGCGGCGAAGCATCACAAACTCCTCGAAGGAAAGGCCGCGTCATGACACAGCTGGTCTATAGCGAAGCGGAGCTGCTGGCGGAGCATCGCTACGCCAAGCCGCAGATCGAGGCGGGCTATCGCCTGCATGGCGGTTTCGATGAAGCCGCGGCATATCTCTCGCCGCGCACGCTGATCCGCTGGCCCGCGGTGCGCGCCTGGCAGACGGCGCTGGTCGGCCGCGGCTTCCCATTGATCGACGCGTCGACGCGGCTGCTCAGTCGCGGCAACTATCCGAGTTTCGAGCAGCAGCGGCTGCTGCTCGATCTCGGCCTCGGCCAGACCTTGTGGAATTCGCTCACCGTCACCGGCTTCGTCGAGGCGCGCGGCCGCAGGCTCGCCGAATTCGCGCCGCCGGATTTCGCCGCCATCGTCGCGGAGGATATCTCCGGCACGGCGACCGGCCATCTCGGCCGTGGCTTGATGAAGGCGCATGGCTTCGACGAAGGCGGCAGCCCGGAAAGCGGCGAGGGCGGCCACGACACCATGTGGTTCGCCGTGCGCGACCTGCTCTTCGGCAAGGATGCCTATCCGCTGCCTGTCGTGCCGGAAAGTCTGGCGCGGCCCGAGCTCGGCCGGCTGATGCCGCAGATCCCTGTGCCGCAGGAGCAACTAATCCTGCTATTGATGAACGTGCTGATGATCGAGATCCGCGCCGAGGCATTCTTCAGCTTCTGCACGCGGCTCATGCGCGCGCCGGAGCTGTTCTCCGACCGCCGCGCCGATGCCGAGCAGGCGGCGGTGTTGGTCGAGCGCATCCGCCAGGACGAGGCGATCCACGTGGCCTATCTCCAGACCGCGGTCTCGGAGCTGCGCAGCTTCACCTTCCGCGCCGAGAGCGGCGCCCACGTGCCGGGCAAGGCTTTCATCGATCCCGTCTGGAACGGCATGGTGCAGTGGCATTCCGTCACTACCGTCGACCACGCGCGCGCCCAGGCGCGCGACGCGATCGTGGCGCAGCTCGCTTCGGTGCCCGACGGCGCCCGGCGCCTGGCCGCTTTCGACGCGCTGGCATCCCGGGAGGCGGCGTGATGCGCGCGCTCGCGGGCAAGGCCGCCTTCGTCACCGGCGGTGCCAGCGGCATCGGCCTCGCGCTCGGCCGCGCCTTCGCCGCCTCGGGTATGAAGGTGATGCTCGCCGATATCGAGGCGGCGCCGCTGGAGACGGCGGTGCGCCAGCTCGCCGGGACCAACGCCGAGGTGAAGGGGCTGGTCTGCGACGTCTCGGACCGCGCCGCGCTCGAGCATGCGGCGGCAGCCACATTCGCCGCCTTCGGCAAGGTCCATGTCGTCTGCAACAATGCCGGCGTCGGCGGCGGCCCGGTCGAGCAGATCCCGCCGGCCGATTGGGACTGGACCATCGGCGTCAACCTGATGGGCGTCATCCACGGCATCGCCGCTTTCCTGCCGCACATCAAGGCGCATGGCGAGGGCGGCCACATCGTCAACACCGCCTCGATGGCGGGCATGGTCAGCCCGCCGCTGATGGCGCCCTACAATGTGACGAAATTCGCCGTGGTGACCTTATCGGAGACGCTCGCCGCCGAACTCGCCGGTGGCGATATCGGCGTCAGCGTGCTGTGTCCCGGCTGGGTCGACACGCGCATCGTCGAGAGCGCGCGCAACCGGCCGGCGCGGTTCGGGGCGGCGCGCGAGCCCTCCGCGCTGGCGCGCGAGCGTGCGGCGCAGGTGGCGGCGCTGCTGCGCGGCGGGATGAGCCCCGACGAGGTGGCCGAGCGCGTGCTGCGCGCGATCCACGACAACGACCTCTACATCTTCACCCATCCCGGGATGCGCGGCGCGGTCGAGGATCGCTTCCGCCGCATTCTCGCCGCCTATGACAAGGCGACGGCGTTCAAGCGATAGGAGCCAAGGATGAAGTTCGGCGTCTTCTACGAGCATCAGCTGCCGCGGCCCTGGCGCGAGGGCGACGAGCATCGGATCTATCAGCAGGCGCTCGACCAGGTCGAACTCGCCGATCGGATCGGCATCGACCATGCCTGGGAGGTCGAGCATCATTTCTTGGAGGAGTACTCGCATTCCTCGGCGCCCGAGGTGTTCCTCGCCGCCTGCTCGCAGCGCACCAAGCAGATCCGGCTTGGCCACGGCATCGTGCTGATGCCGCCTGCCTACAACCATCCGGCGCGGGTCGCCGAGCGCATCGCCGCGCTCGACCTCGTCTCCAACGGCCGGGTCGAGTTCGGCACTGGCGAATCCTCCTCGATCATGGAGCTCGGCGGCTTCGGCGTGCCGCCCGACGAGAAGCGGGCGATGTGGACCGAGGCGGTCGAGCAATGCCTCAACATGATGGTGATGAATCCCTATCCCGGTTTTGACGGGAAATATTTCTCGATGCCGTGCCGCAACATCGTGCCGAAGCCGATGCAGAAGCCGCATCCGCCGGTGTGGGTGGCGTGCTCCAACCGCGAGACGATCAAGCTGGCGGCGCGGCTCGGCATCGGCGCGCTCACTTTCGCCTTCGTCGATCCCGTCGAGGCCAAGCAGTGGGTCGATGACTACTACCGCATCTTCAAGGAGGAGTGCGTGCCGATCGGCCATGCCGTCAACCCCAACATCGCCATGGTCACGGGCTTCTCGGTGCATCCCGACCGCGAGGAGGCGGCGCGGCGCGGCGAAGACGGGTTCCGCTTCTTCGGCTACGCGTTGGCGCATCACTACATCTTCGGCGAGCACAAGCCCGGCCGTACCGACATCTGGGCGAATTTCGAGAGGGCGCGGCCGGCGCTGCCGCCGGCGGGCGCCAATCGCGGCATCGGCACGCCCGAGGATCTGCGCCAGCATCTCGCCGCCTTCGAGGCCTCGGGGGTCGACCAGGTCGCCTTCATCCAGCAAGGCGGACGCAACCAGCACGAGCATATCTGTGAGGCGCTTGAGCTTTTCGCGCGTGAGGTGATGCCCGAGTTCAAAGAGCGCGAAACGGTGCGCCAGCAGCGCAAGGCCGAAGCGCTCGCTCCCTATGTCGCGCGGGCGATGGCGCGCAAGCAGCGCCTCAGGGAACTCGCCGAGGACGAGATTCCGAGCTTCGTTGCGCTCGGGCGCCGGATCGCCGAGCAGGGCAAGGAGACCGAGCAGCAGCGCCAGAATCGCGAGAAATGGTCCGCGAGTTCGCAAGTGCCGCTGGTGGACCCGCTAAAGGGCCGCGCTCCGGCGGCCGAATAACCTCCCGGCGCGCCCGGGCCGGTGTGGGAACGCTTTCGCGTTTGACCGCGTATATTTAACGGCTTGGCGCCGAGGAAGGACCCCGGTTGGGCCTTTTGGGCGCGATTCTCGGCGGCGTGGAGGAGGACGCCGTTTTTTGCTCGCGCAGGCCGTTCTGCGTGCGGCCGATGACCGCGCTGGAAGGGGGCCGGCCGTCGGCGCAGGAGAAGCGGACGAGTTGAGTAGTTTCCGAGCCTGACGCGGCACGTTGCTATGCAATAGGGTTCGGCTCGATAAGTATGACGATACTTGGTGGACGAATATGACACGGTTCGCTTCGGTCTTCTCGCGCTGGTCCCTATCCGACAGGCCTTCCTTCCCGCCGATCAGGATAAGTAGAGAGGCGCCGGTAGAGAGGCGCCGCCCCGGAGAGCCGCGTTGCGCCCGGTCTGTCCAGTCCGATTTTCCGCCTCTGAACCGGCGATTGCGCCCGCGACTGACCCGACCGGGCGGAGCCGGACAACTGGCGTCAGCCTCGATACCTAACTCGATATCTAAAGAATACGTCGCAACCCCAGGAGAAAAATAATGATTCGGTCGACGATTCGAGCGGGCATCGGCCTGTTCACCACGACGGCGGCGCTCGCCCTGCTCGCGGCAGGCGCCGCGGCCCAGGACGGTAGTGCACCAGGGCCGAGCACCGGCTTCTATATCGGCGGCGGCGCCGGCGCCAATTTCCAGGAAGAGAATCGTTTCCGCGGCGGTGGGGGCGACAGCAACACCACCTATGGTCCCGGCTTTGTCGGCCTGCTCAATTTCGGCTATGGGCTGGGCAATGGCGTGCGCCTTGAGCTCGAGCCTGCCTGGCGGCATAACGACGCCGACGTCATCGGCGGCGTCGGCGGCCGCGGCGGCACCGATGCCGGCTCGCTGATGGTCAATGGCCTCTACGACTTCAACGTGCCGATGCTGCATGGCTGGCAGCCGCATATCGGCGCCGGCGTCGGCGTCGCGCGCGTCCACAACCACACCTCCTCGACCGACACGCCGGTGGTCGATGGCAACGACACCGAACCGGCCTTCCAGGCCATCGCCGGCGTCGACTATCCGGTGACGCCGGCGCTCAAGCTCGGCCTCGACTACCGCTATTTCCTGGCGCATGACACCTCCTTCCATGTCGCCGGCACCGGCGCGTCGGTGACGGGCGGTGACTTCAACGACCACTCGATCCTGGTGACCTTCCGCTACCAGTTCGGCGCAGCCCCGGCGCCGCATCCGGAACCTGCCGCCGCCATGGCGCCACCGCCGGCACCGCCCGCGGCGCCCGCGATGCCGCCGCCGCCGGTCATGCACGACTTCACCGTCTATTTCGATCTCGATCGCGCGACGCTCACCGAGGCCGGGCGCGCCGTGGTGCGCGCAGCCGCGAGCAACGCCAAGCACGATCAGATCACGCGCATCAACGCCACGGGATATACCGACACCACCGGGTCGCAGCGCCACAACCAGCGTCTCTCCGAGCAGCGCGCGGCGTCGGTGCGCGCCGAGCTGATCGCCGACGGCGTTCCGCCTGATGAGATCGTGACCAGCGGCAAAGGCGAATCCGATCTCGCCGTGCCGACGGCTGCCGGCGTCAACGAGCCGCGCAACCGCCGCGTCGTTATCGTCGAGCAAGCGCCGGGGTCATGATCGGCGAACCCTCGACGAGATAAACGCCGATACCGACGGGCAGCGCCGCCACCAGAGCGGCGCTGCCCCGTCCGGTCGGCACGATTGCCCGGCGCGCCCGGCAGGCGAAGGGCGCGAACGGTCCCCGCCGCAAAACGTAGTTCAGCCATGACCAGGTGAGATCGCCGCCGAAGCGACGGTCGGGATCCGCTATCGCGTGTCCCGCTGCATTGGCGCCGTGTTGCGTCCTTCGACAGGCGCGCTGGCGCGCGAGCTCAGCTCTACCACAGCACAGATGGCGAGAACCGGGCAGCATCCATCAGCGCTGCCCGGCTCAATAGGCGTTGTGGTGGACGAAGCCGCAGAGGACGGTGCGCAGCAGGATGAGCATGTCGAGGCGCAACGACCAGTTCTCGATGTAGTAGACGTCGCATTTCACGCGCTCGCGCATCGCCCCGACATCGGCAGTCTCGCCGCGCCAGCCGCTCACCTGCGCCCAGCCGGTGATCCCCGGCTTGACCCGATGGCGGCGCAGATAGCCGTCGATGATCTCGGCGTAATACTCGTTATGGGCGACGGCGTGCGGCCGCGGGCCGATCAGCGACATGTCACCCTTGAGCACATTGATCAGCTGCGGCAATTCGTCGAGGCTCGTGCGGCGCAGGAAACGACCGATGCGGGTGATGCGGGGATCGTCGCGCGTCGCCTGTCGCACGTTCCTGTCGCCGCCGGCCTCGACCCGCATGCTGCGGAATTTGAGCACGGTGATCGGGTTGTTATTGAACCCGAAGCGCTGCTGGCGGAACAGCGCGGGACCGCGGCTGTCGAGCTTGACCAGCAGCGCGATCAGCAGCATCAGCGGACCGAAGAACAGCAGCAGGAGCGCGCTCAGCACGATGTCCTCGGTGCGCTTCACCACTTTCGCCCAGCCCGAGAGCGGCCGCTCGAAGACGCTGATCATGAAGGTCTGCTGCAGGACCGTGAGCTTGCGCGGCGCGATCTCGAGGTCGGAGAGGTCGGGGCAGAGGTTGACGTTGACCGGCAGCTCGCCGAGCTTGCGCAGCACCGCATTGAACTCGGCATCGCGCTTCTCCGGCAGATGGACGATGATCTCGTCGATCGGCATCTTGCGCGCCAGGCGCAGCAGCCCCGCCACGGTCGCGTCCGAGGCGACGCCGGTGCCGGCCGCGGCGAGCCGCGGCGCGAAGATGCCGACGACCCGCACCTCCGCGTCGCCAGGCCAGGTGATCTGCTGCATCACCTGCTGGGCGAAGGGCTCGAAGCCGACGATGGCGACGTTGATCGTGAGGCTGCCGCTGCGCTGCCGGCGGCCGATATACATGGCGATGCCGATGCGCGCCGCGCCCGACATCGTGGCACCCAGCAGGAACCAGGAGCCGATCCAAAGACGCGAATACTGGTCCGAGACTTTGTCGAAAAAGGCGATGGCCAGAAGAATGCAGATGCTGATGCCCCAGCCGCCGATCACCTTGATCGCTTGTGGCCGCCAGAGCCGCAGATCGGCCATGTCATAGGCGTCGATGACCACCATGACGTTGGCGACCACCGCCATGCCCAGCGCCAGGATGAGGCCGTGGCGCAATTCCACCGCCACCGATTGGTAGCGGGCGATATAGCTGATGAGGCCGGCGATCGGGACCACGGCGATATCGAGCGCCCGGAGCAATCCCGTGGACAGGGACAGGATTTCATGGCGGACGATGCGTGATTTGTCGCTTTTTCGCCGGCGCGTGCCGAAAGGCGTAGGCTTCGATAGTGAAAGTTGCGCCATCCAGTTCCATCGCTCCTGCTGTTTCGCGTGCCGTCTCCGCCTACACGGTCCGGCCATTGTGCGAACGCTGCAGAGGCGGTCTCCTCTCTGCGCTAAAATTGTGGCTTGAAAGATAAGGAGCGGGATGAGTTTGGCCTGCGACTGAACACCGACAGGATTGAAAAGTTCCTGTTCAATGAAATCCGCGATGCCGATTGACGGGCGCCTCAGGGGCGGCCGGACTCGGCGCCGGGCGCGATGGTCGCATAAGGCGCCGCGGCGGCGGCGTCGATGACGAACTTTATCCACATGCCGCCTTGGGCGTGGCCGGGTGCTCCGCAGAGGGCGTCGTAAGGGCCGGGATCGCGCGTGACGAAGTCGACCGTGTCCGTCTTGGGCGACGGAATTCCCTGATCCGGATTGTCGGTGTAGGCGCGTGGGATGGCGACATCGTTGACGCCGGCCTGGTCGGGGAAACGGTCTTTGGCGTAGGGCTTGGTCAGCAGCAGACTGTGCGGCAGCATCCCGTCATTGTTCTTGAAGTGGATGGTCACCGTCCAGCCGACCGGAACCACTACGGTCATATCTCCGGTGAAATAACCGTTGAAGTTGAGAGCGCCATTATTGGCATTGAAGCCGGCGACGACGTCGAGCGAAACGTGCTTGGTCGGGGCGTCGATCTTCATCCAGCTCGGGGTCAACTGCGCCTGCGCGCGCGCTGGCGCGGCGAGCGGCATAAACGACACGAGAACCGCCACGACGGCGGTGAGGCGACGAGACATGAAGAGGATTACCTGGAGGGAGACGAGGGGCGGCGCCGGATCGTTCCGGCGCCGCCCGGCGCGGATCAGTCGAGGCCGAAGACGATGACCGAGGTGCCGTACTTGTAGTTGAGTTGGAAGTTGCCGCCGGCAGCGACGGCGATATAGGGCTTGCCGCCGATCTCGAAGGCCATCGGCGCGGCGTTGACGCCGGCGCCCGCGGCGAAGGTCCACAGCACTTTGCCGGTCTTGGCGTCGTAGGCGCTGAAGGTACCGTCGCCCTGGCCGGTGAAGACCAGCCCGCCCTTGGTGGTGAGCGCGCCGCCGATCATCGGCTGGTCGGTCTTGACCTGCCAGTCGATCTTGCCGGTATCGACATTGACCGCCGAGATGTTGCCGGACTGCTTCTCGGTGGGAATGGCGACGAAGGCGCCGCCGAGCCACATGTTCGGCGCCTGGGCGTAGCGCTTGCGGTAGTCGTCCCAGGTCTCGTGCTTGACGATGTAGTTCATCGGCTGATGCAGGTTGACGCAGTAGTCGAGATGGGTGCCCGGGTTGAAGGCGCAGGGCGACCATTCGACGCCGCCATTGGCGCCGGGCAGCATGCGCGTGCCCTGCTCGGTCGGCAGCGCGAACAGGTTCTCTTGCGGCACCATCGCATCGGAACGGCGGATCAGCTTGCCGGTGTCGCGGTCGAGAACGTAGACCCACCCGGTTTTGCCCGCCTGGATGACGGCATCGACCATTTTGCCGTCGGCCCCTTTGGCCTGGCCGAGGAGCGGCGGCGAGACTTCATCCAGATCCCAGACGTCGTGCGGCACCGCCTGGTAGGCCCATTTGACCTTCCCGGTATTGGCGTCGACGGCGACGATGCTGTCGCTCCAGCGGTTGTCTCCGGGCCGGTCCAAGCCGTCGAGGTCGGGCGAGGGATTGCCGATCGAGGCGAAGACCAGGCCGCGCCGGGCATCGACAGCGTTGGTCGTCCAGTTGCCGGCGCCGCCACGCATCCAGCTATCCTTGTTCTTGGCGGCTGCCGCCTTTTCCGCCGCGATGTCGCGATGCAGATCATTGATACCGTCGGCCTTGGTGACGTAGGTGCCTTCCCAGCCCTTGGTGCCGTCGGGATTGACGTCGTCGGCGCTGGGGATAGTGTGCCAGCGCCAGACCAGCTTGCCGTCCTCGATGTTGTAGGCGCTGATGAAGCCGCGGATGCCGTATTCGCCGCCGGCGATGCCGATGATCGCCGTGTTCTTGTAGACTGTCGGCGCCGAGGTCAGGGAGTAACCCACCTCCAAATCCGCCACCTCGGTGTCCCAGACCTTGTCGCCGGTCTTCTTGTCGAGCGCGACGAGATGGGCATCGAGTGTCCCGAACAGGACCTTGTCGCCGACGACGACCACGCCGCGATTGTTGGGGCCGCAGCAGATGTAGTTCTTGCCGAGCTTGTACTGGTAGTGCCAGAGCTCCCGCCCGTTCTTGGCATCGACGGCGAAGACATGGTCATAGGGCGTCGTCACATACATGACGCCGTTCTCGACGATGGGCGTCGTCTCGAACGAGCCGATCACACCGGTCTGGAAGATCCATTTGACGTGCAGCTTGCCGACATTGCCGGCGTTGATGCGGCTGTCTGGCCAGTAGCGCATCTCGCCGAGATCGCCGCCGTAATTGAGCCAGTTGGCCGACTGGCCGCCGGCGTTCTGCAACTCCTCCCAGGTGGCCGCCTGGGCCGCCCCGGAAAGCCCGATAAGAGCCAGCGCCGCGCCGGCCGTCAGCCACCAACGGTTTGGAATCGTCACGCCCATGTTTCTCTCCCCGAATAGCGGATTTTATCCCCGGCTTCGTCTTCCCGGTAACGCCGATCGCTGCTCCTGCGCGGATGGTTTCGGCGCCGCCGGCGGCGAATAGAGATAGAGCCCTTGCCGCTTGTGCACCCAACCTATACTGCGTCTCCGGCAGCGTCCAGCGCGATCGTTGCGCAGGCGGATCGACTATTGCGTGTGCGCTTTGAGCGCGGCGGCAAGCCGGCGCAGCTTGGTCTCGTCATAGACGAGCCGGTGGCAGAGATGCTCTGCCATGTCGTCGGTGTCGTCGAGCCCGTTGAGGTTCTGCCGCCGCGCTTCGCTGAGCGCTGCCGCCTGGTGCTTGCCTTCCTCATTGCCTTGCTGCTCTGCCGCATCGATTCCCGCGGCGTTCTCCGCCACCGCCTCGGCCAGCACATGGGAGCGGATGATCTGGTCCTTGATGCCCTTGAGCAGGATCTGGCGCAGCGTATTGCCGCGCTCGACCATGCCGGCGACGACGAGCAGCGCCGTGTGCTGCGGCACCGGCCCGTTCTTCTCGGCGTAATCGGCGATCTCGCGCTCGCCCATCGCCGGCGAGTTCTCGCCGGCGGTCAGGAAGTCGACCAGCGCGCGCGTCTTCTCGTCCTGGCGCCAGTCGCCATCGGCCGCGCCGACGCCAGGCCATAGCATGGCCGGCTCCAGTGGCCCGGCGAAGGATGTGTCGCAGGGCCAATCCGACAGCGGCTTCGGCGGCCCCTTGGCGAAGGCCGGCAAGGCACAGCCGAGGCAGAGCGATACCAGGATCAGACGCATCAAGGTCATGGCGGTTGGCTTTCCTGCGAGCGGCGCCTACTCTTGTCCGCGACAAGGCGGCAGTCAAATCCCGGCACGCTCATGATCTCCCGTTCGCTCCTGACGCTCGCGCTCGTGCTCGCGCTGGCGGCCGCCGCGCGCGCCGCCGCACCAGCGCAGAGCGAGGACGAGATGGTCAAGCAGTGCCGCGGCGAGCTCGAGGCGCGGCTGTTCGGCGACGGCCCCCATGGCGAGGCCTTCATCACTGCCCAGGATATCCAGCATCAGCCCGACTGCGTCGTCATCCGCCTCGATCTCGCGTCGGGCGAGGGACGGCGCATCGCCGGCAGTTGCATCTTCCGTGATGGCAAGCTGTTCGACGTGAAATAGCCTCTTAGCCGGGATCGCCGGTATCCGCCACCAATCCCGCCGCCTTGATGCCGTGGACGGCGCAGGCTTCGTCCTGCTCCGAGACGTCGCCGCTGATGCCGACCGCGCCGATGATGCCGCCGTCACTCGCGCGGATCAGCACGCCGCCCGGCGCCGGGATGATGCGGCCTTCCGACGCCATGCCGATGGCGGCCATGAAGGCCGGGGCGGCGGCGGCGCGGCGGGCGAATTCGCGGCCGCCGAAGCCCATGCCGAGCGTGCCCCAGGCCTTGCCCTGGGCGATCTGCGGCCGCAGCAGGCTGGAATTGTCCTCGCGCTTCAGCGCAACGAGATGGCCCCCGGCATCGAGCACCGCCACGGTGAGCGGCTTGAGTTTGAGGCTGCGCGCGTGCTCGAGCGCCTTGTCGGTGATAACAGCGGCTTGGGCGAGGCTGACATTGGCCATGGTGATGGTGTCTCCGAGGGTTCAGGCGAGGGCGCCGCAGCGCTTCAAGGCGTCGATCTCGCCCGCGGTCAACCCCCAATGCGCCAGCGAGGCGTTGCCGCGCTCGCCGGGCGCCTCGGGGGGCGTCGGCTTGGCGGCGGGCGTGCGGCTGAAGCGCGGCGCGGGCGCCGGCTGGACGATGCCGTCGACCTCGATGAAAGTCTCGCGGGCGAGGTTGTGCGGGTGCTCGGGCGCCTCGTCCAGGCTCAGCACCGGCGCGAAGCAGGCATCGCTGCCTTCGAGCAGGCGGCACCATTCCTCGCGCGTCCGGGCCTTGAAGCGCTGCGCCAGCCTGGCCTTCGCCTCGGGCCAGCGCTTCTTGTCCATTTTCGCCGGCATCTCCCGGGGATCGATCTCCATGCGCCGCAGGAACTCGGCGAGGAACTTGTCCTCGATGCAGGCGAGCGAGATGTACCTGCCGTCCTGGCATTCATAGACGTCATAGAAGAAGGCGCCGCTGTCGAGCACGTTCTCGCCGCGCGTGAGGCTCATCTGGCCGGCGGCGCGCATGCCGAAGAACATGGTCGCCAGCGACGCGGCGCCGTCGACCATGGCGGCATCGACCACCTGACCCTTGCCGGAGCGCTGCGCCTCGATGATGCCGCAGGTGACGCCGAGGGCGAGATACATCGCGCCGCCGCCGAAATCGCCGACCAGGTTCAAGGGCGGCGTCGGCGGCGCGCCGGCGCGGCCGATCGACTGCAGCACCCCGGCGAGCGCGATGTAATTGAGGTCGTGTCCCGCCGCTTGCGCCAGCGGCCCCTCCTGGCCCCAGCCGGTCATGCGGCCATAGACCAGCCGCGGGTTGCGTCCGAGGCAGGGCTCGGGGCCGAGGCCGAGCCGCTCCATCACCCCGGGGCGGAAGCCTTCGATCAACGCGTCTGCCGCGCCGGCGAGCCGCAGCACCAGCTCCACGCCGTCCGGCTTCTTGAGGTCGACGGCGATCGCGTGCCGGCTGCGGTTCATCACCGAAAAGCGCGTCTGGGCCGGCAGGCCGAGCTCGCTCGGCTGCTGCCGGTCGACGCGCAGCACCGTGGCGCCGAGATCGGCGAGCAGCATGGCGCACATCGGCGCCGGCCCGATCCCGGCCATCTCGACGATCTTCACCCCCGCCAGCGGACCCATCGCGCGCCTCCTTGCCGAAACCGCGACCTTATCGCGCCGGGGCGGGATCGAGCGAGCGGTTTTCTGCGCGCAGCGGCCATGCACGGTGGCGGATCCCGACCGGCGGCGGGGCCGTTGCAATTCCCGGGGAAGCTGGCTTAGGGTGAGGCACCAAGCGGCCGCGTAGCCGCGGCAAGAACAAGGCGGAGGAAGGCGGCGATGACGGGCGCAACATGCCTCGACGGCAAGGTAATCGTCGTCACCGGCGCGGGGCGCGGCATCGGCCGCGACATCGCGCTGCTGGCGGGGCAGGAGGGCGGCAAGGTCGTCGTCAATGATCTCGGTGGCGGCGCCGATGGCGAAGGCGGCACCGACACCGGCCCGGCGCAAAGCGTCGTCGACGAGATCCGCCAGGCTGGCGGCACGGCGGTGGCGAACACCGACAGCGTCGCCGAGCCCGCCGGGGCCGAGCGCATCATCCGTACCGCGCTCGAGGCCTTCGGCCGCGTCGACGCCGTGGTCAACAATGCCGGCATCCTGCGCGACCGCATCTTCCACCGCATGTCGACGGTCGACTGGGACCTGGTGATCAAGGTCCATCTGATGGGGAGCTTCTATGTCGCGCGCGCGGCGGCGGCGCATTTCCGCGAGCAGGAGAGCGGCTCCTACATCCACTTCACCTCGACCTCGGGGCTCATCGGCAATTTCGGGCAGGCCAATTACGCCGCTGCCAAGCTCGGCATCGTCGGCCTCTCCAAATCGATCGCCCTCGACATGGCGCGCTATCACGTGCGCTCCAATTGCATCTCGCCTTTCGCCTGGAGCCGGCTCATCGGCACCATCCCCACCGACACACCGGCGGAGAAGGCGCGGGTCGAGCGCATCAAGACCGCGACCGCCGCGAAGATCGCGCCGCTCGCTATCTACCTCGCCAGCGACCTCTCCAAGGACGTCACCGGCCAGATCTTCGCCGTGCGGCGCAACGAGATCTTCCTGATGAGCCAGCCGCGCCCGGTGCGCTCGATCCATCGCGGCGAGGGCTGGACGCCGCAGACCATCGCCGAGCATGCGATCCCGGCGCTCAAGACGTCGTTCTTCCCGCTCGACCGTTCCGGCGACATCTTCACCTGGGATCCGGTCTAGGAGGCTTCTGGGCCATGGCGATCGACTATCAGCGGCTGAAGAACTGGCCGTTCCCCGAGATCGAGCACAGCTACCGCGCCAAGGACACCATGCTCTATGCGCTGGGGCTGGGCTTCGGCGCCGATCCCTTGGACGTCAATCAGCTCCGTTTCGTCTATGAGGAGGGGCTGAAGGCGCTGCCCACCATGGCGGTGGTGCTGGCGCTGCCGGGGCAATGGTCGAAGAACCCCGAGACCGGCATCAATTGGAAGCTGCTGCTGCATGGCGAGCAAGGGCTGGTGCTGCACCGGCCGCTGCCGCCCGCCGGCACGGTGGTGGGCCGCACGGTCATCGAGGAGATCATCGACAAGGGTCAGGGCAAGGGCGCGCTGGTCTATTCCCGCCGCGACATTCACGACAAGGAGACCGGCGCGCTGCTGGCGTCGCTCGCCTCCACCAGCTTCCTGCGCGGCGATGGCGGCTTCGGGGGTCCGCGCGGGCCGACCAAGCCGGTGCATCCGCTGCCGGAGCGCGCGCCGGACCTCGTCTGCGATCTCGCGACCTTGCCGCAGGCGGCGCTGATCTATCGCCTCAGCGGCGACTACAACCCGCTGCATGCCGATCCCGAGATCGCGGCGGCGGCGGGCTTCCCGCGCCCGATCCTGCACGGGCTCTGCACTTTTGGCGTTGCCGGGCACGCGCTGCTGCGGTCGCTCTGCGGCTACGATCCCGCGCGCCTGAAGAGCATGCAGGTGCGCTTCTCCGCGCCGGTCTTCCCCGGCGAGACCGTGCGCACCGAGATCTGGCGCGAGGGCGCGGGACGCTTCGGCTTCCGCTGCCGCATCGTCGAGCGCGACATCGTCGCCATCAACAACGGACTGGCGGAGATCGCCGCATGAAGTCTTGAGGAGAGGGGAATGGTCGGCATCGCATCCTTCGGCGGCTACATCCCGCGCCTGCGGCTGGCGCGCAAAGCCATCGTCGACGCCAATGGCTGGTTCAACGGCAGCTTGCGCGCCTATGCCAAGGCGGAGCGGGCGATCTGCTCCTGGGACGAGGACAGCCTCACCTTGGCGGTGGAGGCGGCGCGCGACGCGCTCGCCGACCGTTCGCGCGAGGATTTCCGCGCGCTCTATCTCGCCACCACCTCGGCGCCGTTCGAGGATCGCCAGAATGCCGGCATCCTCGCCCAGGCGCTGCGGCTCGGCGAGGCGCTCAACACCATGGATGTCGGCGCCTCGCAGCGCGCCGGCACCACCGGCCTCATCGCTGCGCTCGATGCGGTGGCGGCGCGCGGCGGGCCGGTGCTCTATCTCGCGGCCGAGAAGCGGCGCGCGCCGGCGGCAAGCCCGGCCGAGCTGCTTTATGGCGACGGCGCCGCGGCGCTGATCCTCGACCGCGGCGACGGTGTCGCGAAATTCCTCGGCAGCCGCTCCGCCTCGGTTGATTTCGTCGACCACTACAAGGGCAAGGGCCGCGAATTCGATTACGGCTGGGAGGAGCGCTGGATCCGCGACGAGGGCTATCTCAAGCTGGTGCCGCCGGTGATCGCCGGCGCGCTCGCCGAGGCCGGGCTGAAGCCCCAGGACATCGCGCATTTCTGCCTGCCCTGCACCCTGCCGCGGGTGGCGCAGGCCATCGCCAAGCAGGCGGGCCTCGCCGAGAGCAGCCTCCGGCCCAATCTCGACGGGCTCTGCGGCGATACCGGCGCGGCGCATCCGCTGGTCATGCTGGTGCACGCGCTGCAGGAGGCGAAGCCGGGCGAGCGCATCCTGGTGGCGAGCTTTGGCAATGGCACCGACGCGCTGATCTTCGAGGCGACGGCCGATCTCCCGGCGATGCAACGGGCACGGCGTGGCATCCTCGGCTCGCTCGAGCGGCGCAAGGAGGAGACCAACTATGCCCGGTACCTCGCCTTCAACGATCTCATCAAGATGGAGCGCGGCCTGCGCTCCGAGGTCGACAAACAGACGCCGCTCACCACGCTCTACCGCAAGCGCGACATGCTGCTGTCGCTGGTCGGCGGCAAATGCGAGCGCTGCGGCACCGTGCAATTCCCGAAATCCAACATCTGCGTCAATCCCAACTGCCGGGCGGCGCACACGCAGGTGGACCAGCCCTTCTCGGAGTTCGGCGGCAAGGTCATGTCGTTCACCGCTGACAATCTCACCTATTGCCCGGACCCGCCGGCGCATTACGGCATGGTGCAATTCGCCGAAGGCGGGCGCATGATGGTGGACTTCACCGAGGTCGACACCGGCCAGGTCGAGGTCGGCATGCCGATGCGCATGGTCTTCCGTATCAAGGAGGTCGATCCCGCGCGCGGCTTCACCAAGTATTTCTGGAAGGCGGCGCCGACCGGCGACGCGAGGGAGGTCTGACGATGGCGAAGGGAATCCGGGACAAGGTCGCGATCCTCGGCATGGGCTGCTCGAAATTCGGCGAGCGCTGGGACCGCGAGGCCGACGACCTCATCGTCGAGGCCTATGAGGAGGCGATGAAGGATGCCGGCATCGAGACCAGCCAGCTCGACGCCGCCTGGTTCTCCACCGCGATCGAGGAGCAGCATGTCGGCAAGTCCGGCGTGCCGCTGGCCACCGCGCTTCGACTTCCCTACATCCCGGTGACGCGCGTCGAGAATTACTGCGCCTCGGGCTCGGAGGCCTTCCGCGGGGCCACTTATGCCGTGGCCTCGGGCGCCTGCGACATCGCGCTGGCGCTCGGCGTCGAGAAGCTCAAGGACACCGGCTATGGCGGCCTGCCGCAGCGCGGCCGCGGCGCGCTCAATTCGATGTACTGGGCGAACATCTCGGCGCCCGGCAGCTTCGCCCAGCTCGCCGCCGCCTATCGCGCCAAGCACGGCGTGTCGCGCGACACGCTGAAGCACGCGATGGCGCATATCTCGGTGAAGAGCCACGACAATGGCAGCCGCAACCCCAAGGCGCATCTGCAGAACAAGATCACCGAGGAGACCGTGCTCAAGGCGCCGCTGGTGGCGGAGCCGCTCGGCCTCTTCGATTGCTGCGGCGTGAGCGACGGTTCCGCCTGCGCCATCGTCACCACGCCCGAGATCGCGCGCAGCCTCGGCAAGCGCGACCTCGTCACGGTGAAGGCGCTGCAGCTCGCGGTCTCCAACGGTCAGGAAGCGCAGTACAATTCCTGGGACGGCAGCTATTTCGCGACCGCGCGCGCCGCCGCCAAGCGGGCATATCAGGAAGCCGGCATCGACAAGCCGCGTGAGCAGATATCGCTGATCGAGGCGCATGACTGCTTCTCGATCACCGAGCTCGTCACGCTCGAGGATCTCTACATCTCGCCCGAGGGCGGCGCGGTGAAGGACGTGCTCGACGGCTTCTACGACGCCGACGGCGCGATGCCGTGCCAGATCGATGGCGGGCTCAAATGCTTCGGCCATCCCATCGGCGCCTCGGGCCTGCGCATGATTTATGAGATCTATCTGCAGATGCAGGGGCGCGCCGGCGCGCGCCAGCGCCAGCAGGAGCCGGTGCGCGGCCTCGTGCATAATCTCGGCGGCATGCCGCACCAGAACGTCTGCTCGATCGCCATCATCGGCAAGCACGGCTCCTGAGCCGGAGGGAGCCGATGTTCGAGGGCTTCACCGAGCGCCGCATCGCCGTTGGCGAGGCGGAGATTTTCTGTCTCACGGGCGGCGCCGGCCCGCCGCTGCTGCTGCTGCACGGCTATCCGCAGACGCATGTCGCCTGGCACCGCCTGGCGCCGCGGCTGATGCGGCAGTTCAGCCTGGTGGTGCCGGATTTGCGCGGCTATGGCCAGAGCCGCGGGCCGCGGCCGGATCCGGCGCATCAGAACTACTCCAAGCGCGCCATGGCCACGGACATGGTCGCGCTCATGACCGCGCTCGGCCATGAGCGCTTCCTGCTCGCCGGCCACGACCGCGGCGCCCGCGTCGGATTCCGCCTCTGTCTCGATCAGCCCGGCCGGGTCGAGCGCTTCGCTCCGCTCGACATCATCCCGACGCTCGACGTCTGGGAGCAGATGGACGCCGACAAGGCGCTTTCGAGCTATCACTGGCAGTTCCTCGCCGTGCCGGCGCCGCTGCCGGAGACGCTTGATCGGCGCCGATCCCGATTTCTACATCCGCCATCTGCTCGACCGCTGGGTCGGCCGGCCGGATGCGCTCCATGAGCAGGCGGTCGAGGCCTATCTCCGGCAGTTCCACGATCCCGCCGTCATCGCCGCCACCTGCGAGGATTACCGCGCCGGCGCCAGCATCGATCGCGCCGAGGATGCCGCCGACCGGCAAGAGGGGAAGAAGATCACCTGCCCGGTGCTGCTGCTGTGGGGCAGCCGCTATCTCTCGAGCAAGACCGGCTCGCCCATCGCCGCTTGGCGGAGATGGGCGGCGGATGTGCGCGAGCTGCCGTTGGATTGCGGCCATTTCCTCGCCGAGGAAGCGCCCGAGGACTGCGCCCAGGCCCTGGCGGCGTTCTTCGCGGGGCATGGCTGAGGCGGCGGGCGGGGCCACGCGCAGCCGCGCCGCGGCTCAACGCGTGGTGCGGACGAAGTCGAGCACCTGGTGGGCCAACGCCTCGTCCTTGGTGTTGACGCTGGCGAGCTCCGAGATGTGGTTGTGGCCTTTGAGCCAGGCAAGCCGTGGACATTTGCCGTCGCGCGTGCAGACCCGCGCGGCGAGATCGAGGCTCGGCGCCGCGAGAAACGGCGGATCGAACTCGGCCATGGCGATGAGAAGCGGCACTTTGCTTTCCGTGACATGGGTGACCGGCGAGCGGGCCGCGAACTGCGCCTGATCCGTGCCGAAATAGGCGGTGAGGTTGGGCGCCAAAGTCCCCCGCGTCATCTCGTAGAAGCCGCTGACTAGGATGGCCCCGGCGATGCCGGCGCCGGCCTGCGGGTGCAAGCCGGCGTCGAAGACGTAGGAGGCGACATGGGTGGCGCCGGCCGAATGGCCCATCAGGAAGATGCGTCGCGGGTTGCCGCCATAAGCCGCGGCGTTCGCCTGCACCCAGGCGATCACCTTGCCGACATCCTCGGCGCCGGCAGGCCACGGATGCTGCGGCGCCAGCCGGGAATTGGCGATGATGGCGAGCATGCCGTGCCGCGCGAAATAGACGCCGACATTGGCATAAATCGCGTCATTGCTGTGCTTGTCGCCGCCGACGAAGCCGCCGCCGGGGATGAAGACGAGAACCGGCGCGTGTCGCCTGCCCTCCGGCCGAAACACGTCGAGACGGTTGCGCTCGTCCGGGCCGTAGGCGACGTCCGGGCTGATCTGGATGCCGGCGAGCGAAGCCGCCTTGGCCAGCGGCGCGAACATCTCCATCGTCGTGCGGACGAGATCGGGGGTAAGCACCGGCCCCATCTCGGCAATCTTGGCGCGGACCTCGACCGGAAGCGCCGAGATTTGCGCGATGGCCGGCGCGGCGCCGGCGAGAGCGAGCAGGGCGACGAGCAAGGCAGAAATCGGTTTCATAGTTTCTCCCGGCTTTGGCCGGACATAGTCGCTGCGCCGACGCGGCCCCGTCAATTCGAGAGGCGAGGGCCGTTCAGCGCCCCGCTCGTCTCACGCCCGATGCCGCCGCCATGCGCAGCGCCGTCTCGGCCATAGCCTCGGCGATCTCCTGCCGGGACAGCCGGCCGCCGGCGCGGTACCAGCGATGCACCCAGATGATCATGCCGCTGATGGCAAGCGCGGTCATCGCGGGGTCGGCAAGCTCGAAGCCGCCGCGCGCCACGCCTTCGGCGAGGATCGAGCCCAGGATGCGGTCGAACCGCTCCTGCATGCGCAGGATGCGCCGGTGGGACTCCTCAGGCAGGAATTTCATCTCGCGGCTGGATATCGCGATGTAGTCCTGATTGTCGATGACGATGCCGGTGAAGTCGTGCGCCAGCAGGCGCAGCCTCGCCGCAGGGTCGCCCGGGTCGCGCGCGACCCGCTCGGCGAGGTCGACGGAGAAGCGGACCGCCTGCTCGCAGATCTCGACCAGGATCTCCGCCTTGCCGGTGAAATGATCGTAGATCGCTCGCTTTGACGCCGAGAGTTCGTCGGTGATGGCGTCGATGGTGGTGGCGGCGTAGCCGCGCTCGGAGAACAGCTTGGCCGCGGCTTGCAGCACCAGGCCGCGCTTGAACCGGCTCACGCCCGCCTTCATCGCGGAAACCGCCATGCCGTCGCTGCCCTCTCTTCTCGCGCCGCTCCATCCTGCCTTGACAGGCCCGGTACTGTCCAGTACCCTTTTGGTAACAATAAGTACCAAGGCCGGGGAGGCGCGATGAGCTATCGCTCGATCTTCCGCGACGGGCTTTTTGCCGGGCGTCACGCCGTCGTTACCGGCGGCGGCAGCGGTATCGGCCGCTGCACCGCGCATGAGCTGGCGGCGCTGGGCGCCGCGGTGGCGCTGGTCGGGCGCAAGCCGGAAAAGCTCGCTGCGGTCGCCGACGAGATCGCCGCCGCCGCCGGCGCGGCGCGGCCGACTATCCATCCCTGCGACATCCGCGTCGAGGAGGAGGTGGAACGCACGGTCGCCGGAATCCTCGTCGCGCACCCCCGCATCGACGCCCTCGTCAACAATGCCGGCGGCCAGTTCTCGGCGCCGCTGAAGGACATCTCGCAGAAGGGCTGGGAGACCGTGATCCGCACCAATCTCACCGGCGGCTTCCTGGTGGCGCGCGAATGTTTCCGGCGCTCGATGGAATCCCACGGCGGCGCCATCGTCAACATTATCGCCGATATGTGGCAGTCGATGCCGGGCATGGGGCATTCCGGCGCGGCGCGCGCTGGTATGCTCAACTTCACCATGACCGCGGCGCTCGAATGGGCCTATGCCGGCGTGCGCGTCAACGCGGTGGCGCCGGGCTGGATCGCTTCTTCCGGGATGGCGACATATCCGGCAGAGATGCGGCCGCGCCTCCAGGCGATGTGGCATCAAGTGCCGCTGAAGCGGCTCGGCACCGAGAGCGAGGTTTCGGCGGCGATCGTCTTCCTGCTGTCGGAAGCGGCGGGATTCATCTCCGGCAGCTGCCTGCGCGTCGATGGCGCCGTGCCCAACGCCAGGACCAACTGGCCGCTGCCGGATCACGACCGCTCCCAGCCCTATTACGGCTTCCCGCTGGAATTGCCGCCCGACTTCCTGCGGCGCGACGGCGGCAAGGTCTGAGCCATGGCGCTCGTCGACAGCCGCATCGACCCCCAGAGCGAAAGCTTCCGCGCCAACCGCGCCGCCATGCTGGCGCTCATCGAGGGGTTCCGCGCGCTCGAGGAGCAGGTGCGCCGCACCTCCAACGCCAAGAAGGATCAATTCGCCAAGCGCGGCCAGTTGCTGCCGCGCGAGCGCGTGGCGCTGCTGCTGGACAAGGGCAGTCCCTTCCTCGAGCTGTCGACGCTGGCCGGGCTCGGCATGCATGACGATGACGGCAAGGAGAACGTGCTGGGCGGCGGCGTCATCGACGGCATCGGCTATGTCGCGGGCGTGCGCTGCCTGATCTCGGCCTCCGACGCCGCCATCAAGGGCGGCACCACCGCGCCGATGGGGCTCAAGAAGAAGCTGCGCTGCCAGGAGATCGCGCGCGAGAACAAGCTGCCGCTGATCCAGCTCGTCGAATCCGGCGGCGCCAATCTGAACTATCAGGCGCAGATCTTCGTCGAGGGCGGGCAGACCTTCCGCAACCAGGCGCGGCTTTCGGCGATGGGCGTGCCGCAGGTCACCGTGGTGCACGGCTCCTCGACCGCCGGCGGCGCCTATCTGCCGGGGCTTTCCGACTATGTCGTCATGGTGAAGCGGCGCGCCAAGGTGTTCCTCGCGGGCCCGCCGCTGCTGCGCGCCGCTACCGGCGAGCGTGCCGGCGACGAGGAGCTCGGCGGCGCCGAGATGCATTCCACCGTCTCCGGCGTCAGCGACTACATGGCCGAGGACGATGCCGACGGCATCCGCCTCTGCCGCGAGATCGTGGCGAAGCTCGGCTGGAACGAGCGCCTGCCGCCGCGCGCGCCGCGCAGCTTCCGCGCGCCGCGCTATGCCGCCGACGAGCTCTGCGGCGTCGTCCCGGTCGACTACCGCAAATCCTACGACGTCCGCGAGGTCATCGCCCGCCTCGTCGATGACAGCGACTTCCTCGACTTCAAGGCGCTCTACGGCGTCCACACCGTCTGCGGCCAGGCGGAGATCGAGGGCCATGCCGTGGGCTTCATCGGCAATAACGGCCCGATCGACGCCGATGGCGCGGTCAAGGCAGCGCAGTTCATCCAGCTCATGTGCCAGGCCGGATGCCCCATCATCTATCTCCAGAACACCACCGGCTACATGGTCGGCACCGAGGCCGAGCGGCGCGGCATCGTCAAGCATGGCTCGAAGATGATCCAGGCGGTGGCCAATGCCACGGTGCCGCAGCTCACGCTGCATATCGGCGCCAGCTTCGGCGCCGGCAATTACGGCATGTGCGGCCGCGCCTACGATCCGCGCTTCATCTTCGCCTGGCCCAACAACCGCATCGCGGTGATGGGCGGCGAGCAGGCGGCCAAGGTGCTGTCGATCATCACCGAGGAGCGCTACCAGCGCCTCGGCAAGCCGGTCGACCGCGCTCAGCTCGACGCGATGGAGCGGAAGATCATCGACCAGTTCAGCCGCGAATCCACCGCGCTCTTCGCTACCGCGCGGCTCTGGGACGACGGGCTGATCGATCCCCGCGACAGCCGCAGAGTCCTCGCCTTCTGTCTCGACATCTGCCGCGAGGCGGAGATCCGTCCGCTGAACCCGACCAGCTTCGGTGTCGCCCGTATGTGAGGCGCGTCTCATGATCTACACGGAACAGCATCGCGAACTCATGCGCTCGGTCGCCAAATTCTGCGAGGCCGAGATCAACCCTCATGTCGACGAGTGGGAGAAGGCCGGCATCTTCCCGGCGCATGAGGTGTTCAAGAAGATGGGCGATCAGGGCCTGCTCGGCATCCACAAGCCGGAGAAATTCGGCGGGCTCGGCCTCGATTATTCCTACGAGGTCGCGTTCTGCGAGGCGCTCGGGGCGTCGCGCAGCGGCTCCATCACCATGGCGATCGGCGTCCAGACCGACATGGCGACGCCGGCGCTGGCGCGGCACGGCTCGGACGCGCTGCGCGAGGAGTTCCTGCGGCCCAGCATCACCGGCGAGTTCGTCGCCTGCCTCGGCGTCTCCGAGGTCGGCGCCGGCTCCGACGTCGCCAGCATCAAGACGCGCGCGCGCAAGGACGGCGACGACTATGTCATCGACGGCGGCAAGATGTGGACCACCAACGGGACCCAGGCGGATTGGATGTGCCTGCTCGCCAATACCGGCGACGGCCCGGTGCATCGTAACAAGACGCTGATCTGCCTGCCGATGAAGACCAAGGGCGTGGAGATCGCGCGCAAGCTCGACAAGCTCGGCATGCGCGCCTCCGACACCGCACAGATCTTCTTCGACGGCGTGCGCGTGCCGCAGCGCTATCGCGTCGGCGAGGAGGGGATGGGCTTCATCTACCAGATGCAGCAATTCCAAGAGGAGCGGCTCTGGGCCGCCGCCGGCGGGCTCGTCAAGATGGAGCGCGCCATCACCGACACCATCGAGTATACGAGAAACCGCGTCGCCTTCGGCCAGAGCATCCTCGACAACCAGGTCGTCCATTACAAGCTGGCGGAGCTCCAGACCAAGATCGAGCTGCTGCGCTCGCTCGTCTACCGCGCCGTCGAGGAGTACCTCAGCGGCGCCGACATCACCAAGCTCGCCTCGATGGCAAAGCTCACCGTCGGCCGGCTGCAGCGCGAGGTCGCCGACAGCTGCCTGCAATATTACGGCGGCATGGGCTTCATGAACGAGACCGAGATCACCCGCTTCTTCCGCGACGGCCGCCTGACCTCGATCGGCGGCGGCGCCGACGAGATCATGCTGGCGATCATCTGCAAGCTGATGGGAACGCTGCCCGGCAAGAAGCCGGGGGCGAACCACTGATGCCCGCGGTGACGCGCGCCCGGGCCACCGGCCGATGACCGCGCTGCCGGCATGCACCACCCTGCTGCTGAGCCGTGACGGCTCCCGCCTTCATGTCACCTTGAATCGGCCGGAGAGCCGGAACGCGCTCAACGGCGAGGTAGTGCAGGAACTGACCGCGGTGGCGGCCTTCCTCGAAGGCGCGGCGGATATCGGCGCGGTGGTGCTGCGCGGCGCCGGCGGCACCTTCTGCGCCGGCGGCGACATCAGGGGCTTCCTGGCGCAGGTCAAAACCGCCGCACCCGCGCCCGGGGAGGCCGATCCCATCGCCGTCCAGAACCGCCGCTTCGGCGCCTTTCTGCAGCGCTTCGACCGCCTGCCCCAGACCATCGTGGTGGCGATCGAGGGAGCGGCGTTCGGCGGCGGACTGGGCCTCGCCTGCATCGGCGACGTCGCCGTTTGTATGGCGGATGCGCGCTTTGCCCTGTCGGAGACCGGGCTCGGCGTGGTGCCGGCGCAGATCGCGCCCTTCGTCGCCCGGCGCATCGGCGTGCCCGAGGCGCGCCGCCTGGCGCTGACCGGGGTGAGGTTCGACGGGCGCGAGGCCGGGCGCATCGGGCTCGTCCACCACGTCTGCGACAGCGCGGAAGCCTTCGCCGCCACGCTGGCCAAGGTGCTGGCCGACATCAACCGCTGCGCTCCCGGCGCCAATGCCGCGACGAAGCGCCTGCTGCTGGCGAGCGGTACCACGCCCTTGGAGGCACTGCTTGACGACGCCGCGTCCGCCTTCGCCGCCGCCTTGCGCAGCGGCGAGGGCAGGGAAGGCGTCACCGCCTTTCTCGAGAAGCGGCCGGCCGCCTGGGTGGACAAGAAGCCGTGACCGGCTTCGCCAAGATCCTGGTCGCCAATCGCGGCGAGATCGCCTGCCGGGTGATGCGCACCGCCCGCGCGCTGGGATATCGCACCGTCGCGGTCTATTCCGAGGCCGATCGCCTGGCCCCGCATGTCGCGGCGGCCGACCAGGCGGTGCCGATCGGCCCGCCGCCGGCGGCGCAATCCTATCTCGCCATCGACAAGATCATCGCCGCCGCCCGCCGCGCCGGCGCCGATGCGATCCATCCCGGCTACGGCTTCCTGTCCGAGAATGCGGCATTCGCGCAAGCCTGCGCCGATGCCGGCATCACTTTCATCGGGCCGCCGCCCGAGGCGATCCGCCTGATGGGCAACAAGGCCGCCGCCAAGCGGCGCATGATCGCCGCCGGCGTGCCTTGCGTGCCGGGCTATGAGGGGGACGAGCAGAGCGACGCGGCGCTGACCCGCCGGGCGGCCGCGATCGGCTTTCCCGTCATGGTCAAGGCGGCTTCCGGCGGCGGCGGCAAAGGCATGCGGCTGGTGACGGAGCCCGCGCGGTTCGCCGATGCGCTGCGCGCGGCCCGCGCCGAGGCGCAGAAGGCCTTCGGCGCCGACGAGCTCATCCTCGAGCAGGCGGTGATGGAGCCACGCCATGTCGAGATCCAGATCTTCGCCGACCGAAGCGGCAACACCATTCATCTCTTCGAGCGCGATTGCTCGATCCAGCGCCGCCATCAGAAGGTGATCGAGGAGGCGCCGTCGCCGGCGATGACGCCGGCGCTGCGCCAGGCGATGGGCGAGGCGGCGGTCACCGCTGCCAAGAGCGTCGGCTATGTCGGCGCCGGCACGGTCGAGTTCCTGCTGGCGCCGGACGGGCGCTTCTTCTTCCTCGAGATGAACACGCGCCTCCAGGTCGAGCATCCCGTCACCGAGGGGATCACCGGCCTCGATCTCGTCGCCTGGCAGCTCCGCATCGCCGCCGGCGAGGCGCTGCCGCTCCGCCAGGACGAAGTGGCGCTCGACGGCCACGCCATCGAGGCGCGGCTCTACGCCGAGGATGCGCAAGGCGACTTCCTGCCCCAGGCCGGCACGGTGCTCGCCTGGGAGCCGCCCTCCGGCCCGGGCGTGCGCAGCGACCACGCGGTTGCCGCGGGGGTCGGCATCTCGCCTTACTACGACCCGATGATGGCGAAGATCATCGCCCATGGCGCGAGCCGCGAGGAGGCACGCCGCCGCCTGGTCGCCGCCCTCGAGGACACGGTGGCGCTGGGGCTCGTGACCAACCGCCGCTTCCTGATCGACTGCCTGAGCCACCCCGCCTTCATTGCCGGCGAGACCAGCACCGGCTTCATCGAGCGGCATTTTCCCGCCGCCGCGCGCGCCCGGCACGCGCCCGATGGCGGGCGGCTGCTGGCGCTGGCGGCGGCGCTCACCGTCGCGCGCGGCGGCTCTGGCGGCGCGCCCGCGAACGCCTGGCGCAGCAGCGGACCCGCGAGCGTGCCGCTGCTGCTGCGCAGCGGCGACGCCAGGATCGCCGTGGACGTGACCGGCAGCGGCGAGGGCGGCTGGCGCGTCGAGGGGCGCGACGGGTCGCACGAGATCGAGCTGCTGGAGGTTGCCGGCACGCGGATCCGCTTCCTCGCGAACGGTCTTGCTGAGACGGCGCGGTTCGCCTGGGACGCCGATACGCTCCATCTCAGCCTCGGCGGCGCGACCGCTGCTTTCGCGGATGTGCTGCTGACGTCGAGCGGTGCCACGGCGGCCGGAAGCGGGGCGGCGTTGGCGCCGATGACCGGCACCATCGCGGCGGTGCGGGTGAAGCCGGGAGACGCGGTGCGCAAAGGGCAATGCCTCGTCATCCTCGAGGCGATGAAGATGGAGCATGAGATCGTGGCATCGCATGACGGCACCGTCGCCGCCGTGCTGGTCGTCCCGGGAGAGCAGGTGGCGACGCGCAAGCTCCTGGTCGAGCTGGTGCCAACGGCAGGCTGAGGGGTCGGAGATCATGAGCGAAAAGATCGTACGCATCGGCGGCGCTTCGGGCTATTGGGGCGATACCGCCTCGGCGCCGCGCCAGCTCGTCGAGAAGGGCGGCATCCATTATCTCGTCTTCGACTATCTCGCCGAAGTCACCATGTCGATCCTCGCCAAGATGCGCGCGCGCTCGGCCGCGGCGGGATACGCCACCGATTTCATTACGCTGGCGATGAAGCCGCTGCTGCGCGAGATCGCGGCCAAGAAGATCAAGGTCGTCGCCAATGCCGGCGGCGTCAATCTCGCGGCCTGCCGCGCGGCGCTGGAGCAGATCGCCGCCGAGGCGGGCCTCGCACTTAGGATCGGTACGGTCGAAGGCGACGATTTGCTGCCGCGGCTCCCGGAGCTGCGCCGGATGGATCTCCCGGACCTCGCGACCGGCGCGCCCTTGCCCGAGCACCTGCTCAGCGCCAACGCCTATCTCGGCGGCTTTCCCATCGCCGCGGCGCTCGCCGCCGGCGCCGATATCGTCGTCACCGGCCGCTGCGTCGACAGCGCGCTGGTGCTGGGGCCGCTCATCCATGAATTCGGCTGGGCGCCCGAGGATTACGACCGGCTCGCCGCCGGCAGCCTCGCCGGCCACCTGCTGGAATGCGGTGCGCAAGCGACCGGCGGCAACTTCACCGATTGGCAGGACGTGGCCGAAGGCTGGGACGATATGGGCTTCCCCATCGCCGAGGTGCGCGAGGACGGCAGCTTCGTGGTGACCAAGCCCGACGGCACCGGCGGCCTGGTCTCGCCGCTCAGCGTGGGCGAGCAGATGCTGTACGAGATCGGCGATCCCCGCGCCTATGTGCTGCCCGACGTGATCTGCGATTTCACCGAGGTGCGCCTGACCGAGGCCGGCAAGGATCGCGTGTCGGTCGCCGGCGCGCGCGGCCGGGCGCCAAGCGCGACATACAAGGTGAGCGCCACATATCCCGGCGGCTTCGGCTGCATCGGCGCCATGGTGGTGGCGGGGTTCGACGCGGCGGAGCGCGCCCGGCGCAATGGCGAGGCGATCTTGAAGAAGACCCGGCGCATGCTCGCCGAAGCCGGGCTCGGCGATTTCAGCCAAGCGGCGATGCAGGTCGTCGGCGCGGAATCGCTCTACGGCGCCCATGCCGGAGCTGCCGCACTGGCGAGCCGCGAAGTGGTGCTGCGCCTTGCCATCCGCCATGCCAAGCCCGAGGGCGCCGAGCTCTTCTCCAAGGAATATGTCGGCTCCGGCCTCAGCATGTCGACCGGCCGCTGCGGCCTGGTCGCCGGCCGCCCTACCGTCTCGCCCGCGGTGCGGCTTCATTCCTTCCTCATCGACAAGCGCCTGCTCGACATCACCGTGCGCGTCGCCGGCGACAAGGTGGCGCTGCCGCACGCCGTCACCATCGGCGGCGCCGATGCCGTGCCGCCGCCGGCCGCGGTCGCGGAGGCGCTGCCGCCGGGCCGGCGCGTCGAGGTGCCGCTGCTGCGGCTGGCGGTGGCGCGCAGCGGCGACAAGGGCAATGACGCCAATATCGGCGTCATGGCGCGGCGCGCGGACTATCTGCCGGCGATCCGCGCGGCGCTGACCCCCGAAGCGGTGAAGAGCTACCTCGCGCATCTCGTCGAGGGCGTGGTCGAGCGCTTCGACCTGCCGGGCACGCACGCCGTCAATTTCGTGCTGCATGACAGTTTGGGCGGCGGCGGCACCTCGTCGCTGCGCCTCGACACCCAGGCCAAGACCTATGCGCAGCTGCTGCTCGCCTTCCCCGTGCCGGTGCCGGAAGGCTGGACCAATGCGCTGGGCGTCAGCGGCCGGTGAAGCGCGGCGGCCGCTTCTCCTCGAAAGCGTCGAGGCCCTCGCGGAAATCGGCGCTGCGCGCATAGCTCTCGAAGGCCGCGAGCTCGGCGCGCGCCGCGGTCTCGACCGGCTGGTCGATGCCGTCATTGACGAGGCGCTTGATCCATGTGAGGCCGAGCGGGCTGTTGCGCGCCAGCAGTTCCGCGAGCGCCGCCGCCCTCGGCCTCAGCTCGGCATCGGGCACGACCTCGTTGACCAGGCCCCAGGCGAGGAAATCGCGCGCCGGCCAAAGCTCGCCGCTCAGCAGCAGGCGCTTTGCGATCGTGACCGGCAGCTTGCGCGGCAGGCGGGCGGTCGAGCCGCCGCCGGGGATGATACCGTATTTGGCATGGCCATCGCCGATCCGGGCGCTCTCGGCGGCGATGACGAGGTCGCAGCACAGCAGCAGCTCGAGCCCGCCGGCCACCGCGTAGCCATTGACCGCGGCGATCACCGGGCAGGCGAGCTGCTCGACGCGACGGAACATCGCCTGGCTGCGCCGCAGCCGCTCGACGAAGAGTTCGTAGCCGCCGGCGCCGATGGTCTCGCGGAAGGATTTGAGATCGCCGCCGGCGCTGAAGGCGCGGCCGGCGCCGGTGATCACGACGACGCGCACGCCGCCTGCGCGCTCCACCGTGCCGAGCGCCGCCATCAGCCCGTCGGTCAGCGCCGGCGACATGGCGTTCAGCGCCTGCGGCCGGTTGAGGGTGATCCAGGCGGTGGCGCCCTCCAGCGCGGTGAGGACGGCGTCCTCGCTCACGATAGCGCCGCTGTGGCGGCAGGCTCGTCCATGTCTTCTCCTGGCGGGGTGAGACCGAGCCCGATCATGCCATCGCGGCCGCGGCGGCCGAAGCAGAAACTGTCGCCGGCCGGCTGCGGCGCCGGGTTGCCGGCGCATCACAAAATACCCCTGCAATTGGCGGCGCCGATCGGGTAGAAGAGCGCCGCATGTTGTTCAGCTCAAGCGTCTTCATCCTCGTCTTCCTGCCGGTCACGCTCGGGCTCTATTATGCCGCCGCCGAACGACGCGGCTTGCGGATCGGGCTGCTGATCGCGGCGTCGCTGGTCTATTACGGCTATTGGGATGTGCGCTTCGTGCCGCTGCTGGTGGGGCTCGCGCTGGCCAACTGGCTGCTGGCGCGGCTGTTCGTCGCCGGCGGCCGCCGTGTCTGGCTCGATCTCGGCATCGTGCTCAACCTGGGCGCGTTGGGCTTCTTCAAATACGCCAATTTCTTTCTCGCGAACCTGCTGGCGCTCACCGGCCGCGCCGCGCCCAGCCTCGACATCATCCTGCCGCTCGGCATCAGCTTCTTCATCTTTCAGAAGATCTCCTACCTCGTCGATCTCCGCCGCGGCGACCGCCATGTCTATCCGTTGGCGGATTACTGCCTCTTCGTCTTCTTCTTCCCGCAGCTCATCGCCGGGCCGATCGTCCGCCACAACGAGATCATCGCGCAATTCGACCTGCCGCCGCGCCGGCCGGAAATGTGGGAGAATCTGGCGCGCGGCGCGATGCTGTTCATCCTCGGGCTGGTGAAGAAAGTGGCGCTTGCCGATACGCTCGCGCCCAATGTCAACCTGCTCTTCGCCAAGGCGGCCGGCGGCACCGCGCTCAACTTCGCCGAGGGCTGGGCGGCGGCGGTCAGCTTCGCGCTGCAGATCTATTTCGACTTTTCCGGCTATTCCGACATGGCGATCGGGATCGCCCTGATGTTCGGCTTCCGCCTGCCGTTCAATTTCAACGCGCCCTATCGCGCCGCTTCGATCCGCGAGTTCTGGCGGCGCTGGCACATGACCTTGTCGCGCTTCCTGCGCGACTATCTCTACATCCCCTTGGGCGGCAACCGCCAGGGCGAGCTGCGCCAGGCGGTCAATGTCATAGTCACCATGCTGCTCGGCGGGCTCTGGCACGGCGCGAGTTGGACCTTCGTTGCCTGGGGCGGGCTGCATGGCCTGGCGCTGGCGGTCAACGGCGCCTGGGCGCGGCGCGGGCTGCGCTTGCCGTGGCTCGCCGGCTGGGTGCTCACCATGCTGTTCGTGCTGGTCGGCTGGGTGCTGTTCCGCGCTGGCGATTTCGCCGCCGCCTGGCATGTCCTGCAGGCGATGGCCGGGCTCGACGGCTTCGGCAAGGTGCGCCTCGACAACCGCGCCGTGCTGTTCATCGCTCTCGCCGTGGCGCTGCTCGGGCCGACCAGCCAGCAGGCGATGCTGGTGCGGCTGCGGCCGAGCGGCTGGGCGGCGGGGGCGGCGGCGGTGGCGCTGGTCTGGGTCCTGCTGGCGATCGGAGGCCGGCTGCAGAATGATTTCATCTATTTCCAGTTCTGACCCCTGGCGCCGCTTCTGCCGCCGGCTGCTCGGCCTTGCGCTGGCGCTGGGCGCGGCGATCTATGCCTTCGTCTTCATCCTCGATCCCTTCGACACGCTCGCGCTCTCGCCGCCTTTCGACCGCAGTCCCGTCACCACCAATGCGCGCTACGCCTTCCCGGCATTGGCGCGGACGAGCGCATTCGACAGTGTCATCCTCGGCACCTCGACCAGCCGGCTGCTGCGTCCTGCCGAGCTCGATCCGCTGTTCGGGGCGCGCTTCGCCAATCTCGCGATGAACAGCGCCACCGCCTATGAGCAATGGCGCCTCGGCATGCTGTTCGCCCGCCACCACCCGGACGCCAAGGTGCTGCTGGTCGGCATCGATATCGTCTGGTGCGAGACCGACGACAGGATCGCCAAATACACCGAGCGCTCCTTTCCGGAATGGATGTACGACGACAATCCCTGGAACGATTATCTCGAGCAGTTCAATCTCTATGCGGTGGAACAGGCCGGCATCGCGTTCGGCGTGCTGACGGGGCTGCGGCCGCGGCGCTACGGCCGCGACGGCTATACCAATTTCCTGCCCGATGACAGCGCCTACGACATCGCGCGCGCGCGGGCGCATCTCTATCCCGGCGGCGTCGCGGCGATCACGCCGCTCGTGCCGCCGGCGCAGATGAGCGCCGAGGAGAGACAGGCGCTGCGCTTTCCCGCCCTCGCTTTGCTACGCGACCTGCTGGGGGCCGCGCCCAAGGCGGAGAAGATGCTTTTCCTCGTGCCCTACCATCTTGCGGCGCAGCCGCGCCCCGGCAGCCGCGAAGCGATCATCTGGGGCGAATGCAAGACCAGGCTCGCGGCGCTTGCCGCCACGGTGCCGGGCACGCGGCTCGTCGACTTCATGATCCCGAGCGCGGTGACGCGCGCGGACGACAATTACTGGGACCCGCTGCATTACCGCATGCGCATATCGAGCTGGCTCGCGCGCAGCCTGCGGGCGGCGGCCGACGGGCCGCCGCGGATCGAACCCGAGGGCTATATCGTCCGCTGAGCCGCCACAACAGGGTCGCGCCCCGCCCGCCACAGCCCTATACTTTGGCGGAATTGCGCCAAAAGGGGTGGCGATTAACCATATTCTCTTAAAAATTGCTAAATTTTTTTCTACGCGCTACCGTTCAGGGTTCCTGCGATAGGAGAAGACCTTGCGAAAGCTGACGTCCGTACCCGAGGCCGACGGCGCTGGCCTGTCCTTCAAGCGTCGCACGGTGATCGTCGACGGTCCGGACCCGATCGACCAGCATGTCGGTGGCCAGTTGCGGCTGCGCCGCGCGCAAGCCGGGCTGACGCAAACCGAGCTTGGCGCCAAGGTCGGGCTCTCCTTTCAGGCGGTGCAGAAATACGAGACCGGCGAGAACCGCATCAGCGCCAGCCGCCTCTACCAGATGGCGCGCATTCTCGACGTGTCGCTGGCGTATTTCTTCGACGGCCTCGACGAGAGCGGCCGGACCGAGGAAGCGGTGGACGCGTCCGATCTGACGCGCAAGGAAGCGTCGATGGTGCTGGGGGCCTATTACGGCATCAAGGATGCGCGGCTGCGCTCGGCCTGCCTCCTGATCATGGCGCGGATGGCGGAGCGGTCGGTGGATGACGGCGTCTGATGGCGGTCGACGCGCCCATCAGCGTCGCTGAAACGCCGCCGGAAATCGCTTGTGTTGCTGCGGAGGGCTGCAGCTACCTCAGGGCACTGTCAACGATCGAGCACATCGCCGGCTTCGAGCATACCGCGCGCAATTATGCCGCCTCGGCGTCGCGCTGCCGCGAGCGGGGGTGCTGGGCAGCAGCGAAGGCGGGCGCCGCCCCGCCGTCCGCGGCGGCGCAGCCGATACTGCTGCCGGTGTCTCGTCGGGCGTCGCCGCGAGTCACGGCGCTCGGGCGGGACGCCGAGCCCGTTCCCTTCATCCGCTCGAACCTGATCGACGTCATTTCCGATCGCGACGGCAACTATGTCGAGCGGCGCGGACTCAAACTCGGCACCTTGCCGGCGCGCGGCGACTCGCTCGGCAGCCTCTATCAGTATTGGCGCGATCTGCGTGCCGCTGGCGCCAGCCTGTTCTCCAACATCGATACAGTGCAGCTCAGTCGCGCCGGGATCATCGGCAAGCTGCACGTCGTCGATGTCAGCAGCAGCGATCCCGAGGATTTTCGTTTCGAGCTGTTCGGCTACGACGTGCCGATCGGGCGTTACGAATCACCGCGAGCCTATCCCATCGCCATTTTGGCTGACAGTGTCATGCGCGATTACAACACGGTCCGCCTGACCGCCGCGCCGCGCCTCCATCGCGTGCGCTGCCAGCTCGATGGTGTCGCCTATCACTATACGCGGCTCATCCTACCCTTCGTTAATCAGCGCTCGCGGGTGACGCGCCTGCTCGTGACGATCCGGCAGGAGGCGGGCGACGGTGTCACAGTCGAGCCCCGCGATTAGTTCTTCGCGGTCGAGATAGACGAGATAAAGCCGCTCGCGGCTTCGCGTCGGCGGGAAATAGCCCTCGAAGCACGGCTCGACATGCGGGAACCCGTATGCCCATGTGGCGATGCCCGATTGGCCGATCGCCTGCCGCGTCAGTCCGGTTTGCCAGTCGATATCCCATTCGCGCTGGCACAGCGCGCGATTGAGGTGCGGCAGGATCACCGAGAGGCCGCGCTTGCGATGCTCCGGATGGACCCAGAGGCCGCCCTCATGCCCGATACGGCCGGCGATGAGCGGCATTCCGGGCGGCGCGGTGACGGCCAGCGTGCCGAGCTCGGGCGGCGGCCGATCCTGCCACAGGCGCTGCGAGCGCATGAGAGCCAGGAAGTCGTCAGTGGCGAAAAGACGCGCAGCGGACGTCGCGATGGTGCGCGATCCCGCGCGAATATCGAGCCAGAAGCTGTTTGCCGGGGACAGGTTGCCGTAGCGCGGGTCGAAGGTCGGATTGATGAAGGCGTCGGCCGAGGTCGCCGCCGTGACGGCGGTCCAGTTCGACATGTCAGTATCGATGGCGAGCGCGTAGCCGCGATCTTCCAGCCACGCCAGGCTGAAATCGACGAAGGATTGGACGATCTCGAAATCGCCGCGCAGAGCGCTCATGATCGCCTCCCGGTTAGGGCAGGTCATTCACCGCGGCATGCTGCGCCTGGACTGATGAAGGAAGCACAACCCGGCGCGCAGAATTGTTGCGCCGCGCGGATTGCCGGCCGGCGCGCACGCGCGACCGCCGCAGGCCGCCGGTCGCGGCCTGCGCCGAGTCGATCGCATGCGCCGCGGACGGCGCTCGCGGTCTTGCCTCCTAGCTAGTTCAGCGTCTTGAGATAGGCGATGATGTCGTCGATCTCGGCCGGCTCGAAGCTGCTCTTCAGCGCCATGCGGTTGCCCTTCACCTTGGCCTGCGGATCGGTGATGTACTCCTTGAGGTTCTCCTCGGTCCAGGTGAGGCCGATGGCGCGCATGGCGCTGGAATAGCGGAAGTCCTCGATCGAGGCGGATTTGCGCCCGACGATGCCCTTGAGCGTCGGGCCGACCAGCGTATCGTCGCCCGCGGCGGTGATGGGGTGGCATTTCGCGCAGGCATCGAACAGCGCCTTGCCCTTGCCCGCATCGGCCGCCATCGCCGGCGGCGACAGCGCGACGATCGCGGCGAGGCCGAACAGTGCCAGGGTTCTCATTATGCTCTCCTTCTTTCCATCGGCGCGCGCCGCGCGCCTGATTTACTTGTCCGCAGGCGCCGGATCAAGCCGCTCGCACCTGATCGACGAAGTCATGCACGTCGCGGTCGAGCCGCTCGGAGGCGTCGGCCAGCACCTGGGAAGCCGCACTCACCGCCGCGGCGGTCTGCTGCCCCTCGTGCGCGCTGCCGGCGAGCAACTCGATGGTGCCGACGATCTGCTCGTTGCCGGCGGCGGCCCGCGAGACGTTGGCGGCGATCTCGTGCGTCGCCGCGCTCTGCTGGGCAATGGCGCCCGCCACGGAGGCGGCGATGGTGTCGGCCTCGGCGATGACGCGGCGCACGTCGGCCATCGACTTCACCGAGCGCGAGACGACGGTGTGCAGCTCGCCGATCTGCGCGCCGATGTCCTCTGTCGCCTTCGCCGCCTGAGTGGCGAGGCTCTTGACCTCGCTGGCGACGACGGCAAAGCCCTTGCCGGCGGCGCCGGCGCGCGCCGCTTCGATCGTCGCGTTGAGGGCGAGCAGATTGGTCTGGCTGGCGATCTGGCCGATCAGCTGCACGACGTCGTTGATCCGCGCCGCCGTCGCCGCCACGCTCTCGACATCCTTGCTCGTCGCTTCGACGTCGCCCACCGCCCGTTTGGCGATCTCGGCCGAGCGCTCGATCTGCCGCGCGACGTCCTGCAGGCTGGCGGAGAGCTCCTCCGCCGCCGTTGCGACGGCCTTGACGTTGTCGGCCGCGTGCTTGGAAGCGTCGCCGGCCTCGCCGCCATGGCGCTCGGTCGCGGCGGCGACGGTGGTCAGCGCCTCGGCCAGGCCGCGCAGCTTGCCGCTTTCGCTGGTGATGGCGTCGATAAGCCCGCGCATGCGCTGGTCGAAGCGGCCGGCGAGATCGTCCATCAGTGCGCTGCGCTCCGACGCGGCGCGCTGCTCGGCCTCCTGACGCTCGCGCTCGAGCGCGTGCATCTTCTCGGTATTGGCGCGGAAGACCTCGACGGTCGCCGCCATGGCACCGATCTCGTCGCGGCGCGCGCGGGCGGGGATCTCGATGGCGGTGGCGCCCTCGGCCAGGCGCTGCATCGCCTGCGTGAGCTGCTTCAGCGGCCGCAGAATGCTGCGCGTGCTGAAGAACAGCAGCGGGACGAGGATGATCAGCGCGCCGGCGAAGGTCACGAGATTGACGAGGTCGGCCTTGGCGATCTCGGTCGCGGTGCCGGTGAAGTGGCGCCGCATCTCGGCCGTCGACATGTCGGCCACGGTCTCGAGCATCTCGTCGAGCGCGCCGGCCTTGGTGTCGTACTCGCCGGCCGCGCTGGCCAGCGCGGCGAAATCGTCGCTTTTGATCGCCGGCCTGATGGCTTCCTCGATCAGCCGGTTGAGCTCGGCGAATTCGCGCCCGGCGTCGCGGTCGCCCAGCGCCTTGCTGGAGTCGCGCATGAAATCGGCCGCCTTGCGCGATTCCCGCTCGAAATCCTTGCGCGCGATGGCAAGGTCCGAGAGGTTCGCCTTGCTGAAATCGGCGCGGCGGCCGACGGCGTCCTTGACGACGAGCTCCGATTGCAGCACGGCGGTGCGCATCACCACCAGGCTGTCGCTGATCTGGCGGTAATGGTCGCTTTCGCCCATTTTCTCGCTAACCACCCAGCCGAGCTGCAGATGCAGCAGCGACAGCAGGCTCACAGCGCCGAGCGACACGACGGCGGTGAGCAGCATCTTGCGGCTGATGCTGAGGCTGAGCCTGCCGGCGATTCTCCCGGCAACTTTGCCCACATGCCTTTTCATCGGCCCGCCTTGGCGGCGCGGCGAGGCCGAACCCCGGCTCTTCTCGCCGGCAAAGCGGAACATGCCCGGTGCTTGCCCATGGCCGAGAGAGTCCGCCTTGCGCCTTGATTTTCGGTAAATATCTGCGGAGGGGGCGCTCGCCTTTAAGGTGTATCATCCCGGCGTGATGCGCTGTTGGGGCGAGGGCGGAGCGGGGTCGAGGCCACTATCGCCTAAGGCGCGCGCGCGAGGGAGGGGCGCCCGGCAGTCGGCGCGGCGCCGATCTGGCGATAGATGAACTCGCCCGCGGGCGCCGCGGCGTCGGCCTCGCGCAGGCGATCGAGCAGCGCGCGGTCGGGGGCCAGCGCGCAGGCGGGATCGGTGCGCGCGGCATCGCCGGTGAGCGCGAAGGCTTGGCAGCGGCAGCCGCCCCAGTCGATCTCGCGCCGCTCGCAGGAGCGGCAGGGCTCGGGCATCCAGGCGGTGCCGCGGAAGCGGTTGAAGGCCTCGGAGCGGTGCCAGATATCGGCAAGGCTCGCCGTCTTGACCGAGGGAAACTCGAAGCCCGGCAGGCTCTCGGCCGCGTGGCAGGGCAGAACCTTGCCGGCGGGCGAGATGTTGAGGAACTGCCGGCCCCACCCGCCCATGCAGGCCTTCGGCCGCCGCGCGTAATAATCCGGCACCACATAGTCGATGGTGAGGACGCCTTTGAGCCGGTCGCGCGCCGCGGCGACGATGGCGGTCGCGCGCTCGAGCTGCGCCTCGGTCGGCAGCAGCGCGCGGCGGTTGGCGAGCGCCCAGCCGTAATACTGCACATGCGCCACTTCTAGCCGGCCGGCGCCGAGCTTTAGCGCGAGCTCGATCATCTCCGGCAGCCGCTCGAGGTTCTGGCGGTGCATCACCGCATTGACGGTGAGCGGCAGCCCGGCCTCGCGCACCAGCGCGGCGGCGGCGAGCTTCTTCGCATGTGCCTCGGCGAGGCCGGCGATGCGGTCGGCGCCCGCCGCTTGCGCATCCTGGAAACTCAGCTGCACGTGCTCGAGCCCGGCCTCGACCAGCTCGGCGAGCCGCGCGCGGTCGAGCAGCACGCCCGAGGTGATGAGATTGCTGTAGAGGCCGATGGCGCCGGCGTGGCGGACCAGCGCGGCGAGGTCGCGCCGCACCAGCGGCTCGCCGCCGGAGAAATGCACCTGCAGCACACCGAGCGCCGCCGCCTCGCTCAGCACGCGTTGCCAGCTCGCCTGGTCGAGCTCGGCGCCGGCGCGCTCGAGCTCGAGCGGGTTCGAGCAATAGGGACACCGCAGCGGACAGCGATGGGTGAGCTCGGCGAGCAGCGCCAGCGGCGGGGTGATCTCGCCGCTCATGGCGCGAGCACGCCCTTGTCGGCGAGATCCTGCAGCATGGCGACGACATCGGCGGCGATGACCTCGCGCGGCGCCTCGAAGCGCCGGGCGAGGGTGTCAATGACGCTATCGACGCTTTGCACGCCGTCGACCAGCTTCAGGATCTCCACTGCCTGCTCATCGGGCAGCAGCAGCCGCTCGGGCGCCAGCACCACCCAGCGGCCGCGCGTCTCGTCGTGGCGGAACTTGATATGCGGCGCAAAGCGCAGCCGGCTCTCGCCGGTGATGAGCAGGCGCTGGGGCACGCCGCTCACTGGCTTATCCCGTCGCGCCCCGGCACGAAGGCGCCGGGTGGCACCAGGCGCGGCTCGACATAAGCGAGATGAAGCCCGTCGAGCTGCGCCCAGAGCACGCCGCATTTGAAGCGCAGCGCCGCCAGCACCGCCTCCTGCTGCTCGCGCGTGCGCGCCTCGGCCTTGACATAGGCGAGCGCGAAATCGGCGTCGCGCGGCGCCTGGGAGAGGCGCGGCTTGAAATAGGCGAGGGTGTCCATGGTGATGAAGGGATATCCCCGGAGCATGCCCTCGACGCGCTCGGCGATTATGCCAGGCGAGAACATCTCGGTGAGCGAGGAGGCGATCGCCTCGAGCACCGGGCGCTCGCGGACGAAATTGACGTAGGCGTCGACGGCAAAGCGCGTCGTCGGCAGGATGCCGTCGGTCGATTCGACATAGGCGCGGTCGAGCCCGACGCCCTCGGCGAGCTTGAGCCAGCGCTCGATCCCGCCCGGCGTGGTGCCGTCGCCGTCATGATCGACGAGCCGGGAGCGCCAGGCGCGGCGCAGCTCGGCGCTCTGCAGCCGGGCGATCAGGGTGGCATCCTTGATCGGGATCTGACGCTGATAGTAATAGCGGTTGAGCGCCCAGGCCTGGATCTGGCCGCGCTCGAGCCGGCCGCCATGCAGCAGCTGATGGAAGGGATGACGGTTGTGGTAGCGCTCGGCGCCGATCGCGCGCAGCGCCGCCTCCAGCTCATCCGGCGTCAATAGCTTTTGTGTCATAGCGCCCCGTCTTCCGTGCGCTTGGGGCAATAGAACATCGCCTCGGGCGCCAACGGGGCCCGGGCGGTTGATCCAACCGCACCCCCGCCGAGCCTAAGCTCGGCAAAGGGCCGGTCTGGTCTGCTGCTTATTTCAGCTCGGCGCAGGCGTAGGAATTGATTTCCAAGCCGACGGCGATCTCGACGATACGGGGGGTCGTCCACTTCATTGTAGTTTCCTCCTCCTGGACCGGTCGATGAAACATTATCGACCCTAGCCAATTGTTAACGCTAGGGGCAAGGCGATCGGCTGTCAATCATCGTTCAAACCCGCCGACCACGTTTCGGAGCCCATTGCCAGGCCGGGTGGGCGGCCGAAGTGGGCTGGTACACCAGATACAGAATGCCCAAAGATTCCCCAGGCGTGCCCATCTTGTCGGCATTGACAGGATCGATGGGACACTGCAAGCATGCCTGGTTGTGTCACGGTAGCCGTGACCAAAAGAAATATAATCACGATCCCGGGGAGGGACGGTGCTCAAGACAATCACAGGCGAAATCCGAGTGCAGGGGTCGACGGCCGCTATGCGCCGTCGGCTGAGCCGCGATCTTGCCACCTAGCGCGCCGCATTGCCCATAGGAAGACACCGGCGCGGGGCGAACAACGACGGAAGGGGACAAAGGGGACACCATGACCATTCTCACCATCAACGGCTTCAGGCGCGTCGTCGACATGCCCGACGATACGCCGCTTCTCTGGGTCATCCGCGAGCATCTGCAGATGACCGGCACGAAATTCGGCTGCGGCGCCGGGCTCTGCGGCGCGTGTACGGTGCATCTCAACGGCGAGGCGGTGCGCTCCTGCCAGATCAGCCTGGCCGATGCCTCGACGGCCGAAGTGACGACCATCGAGGGGCTCGACCCGCAAGGCGAGCATCCGCTGCAGAAGGCCTGGATCGCCGAGCAGGCACCGCAATGCGGCTGGTGCCAGTCGGGTCAGCTCATGCAAGCGGCCTCGCTGCTGCAAAAGAATCCGAACCCCAGCGACGCGGAGATCGTCCACGCCATGAACGGCAATCTCTGCCGCTGCATGACCTACGTCCGCATCAAGAAAGCGATCAAGCGCGCCGCCGCCGACATGCGCAAGACGAAGGAGATCTGAGATGGGTGAGACACTCGCTCGCACAGCGGCGGCCGCGCGCAAGCCGAGCCGTCGCCAGTTCCTCGTCGGCAGCATCGCCGCCGGCGCCGGACTTACCTGCGGCTTCGCTCTCCTGCCGGTGCTCGAAGGCAATGCCGGAGAGGCGCTCGCCGCCGGCAATTTCTCGCCGACAGTCTGGTACACGATCGACCGCGGCGGCATCGTCACCGTCCACATCACCAAATCCGAGATGGGTCAGCATGTCGGCACTGCGTTGGCGCAGGCGGTGGCCGAGGAGCTCGAGGCGGATTGGCGCGATATCCGCATCGACTATCCCGACCCGGCCGAGCGCTGGGGCCTGATGGTCACCGGCGGCAGCTGGAGCGTGAACAACACCTTCGACTGCTCGTCGCGCTGCGGCGCCGCGGGGCGCCAGGCGCTCATCGAGGCCGCTGCCGCGATCATGGGCGTGCCGGCCGCCCAGCTGCACGCCGCCAACAGCCGCGTGATCGCCTCCTCGGGCAAGTCGATGAGCTATGCCCAGCTGGTCTCGACCGGAAAGCTCGACAAGACCTATTCGCCCGACGATCTCAAGGCGATTCAGCTCAAAAAGGCGAGCGAGTACAAGATCGTCGGCAAGCCGGTGCCGGCGCTCGACCTCCCGGCGAAGACCAACGGCACGGCGAAATACGGCATGGACATGTTCGTGCCCGGCATGGTCTACGCCAAGATCGCCCGTCCGCCGGTGCGCTACGGCGCCAAGCCGATCGCCGTCGATGACAGCGAGGCCAAGAAGGTCGCGGGATACGAGCAGTTCGTCTCGGTGCCCGATCCGACCGGCACGGCGACGGCCTATGTCATCGCCATTGCCAGCAACTATCCCGCGGCGATGGCCGCCGCACGGGAGCTGAAGATCAACTGGGATCTCGGGCCCAATAAGGACGTAAGCAGCGATAGCATCATCGCCCACGCCAAGGAGCTGGTGGCCGACCCCAGCAAGGGGCTCTCGTTCTGGGACATCGGCAATGCCGCGCAGGTGCTGCCGACGGCGCCGATCAAGCATGAGGCGGTCTACATCACGCCGCTGGCGGTGCACGCGCCGCTGGAACCGATGAACTGCGTCGCCTTCGAGCGGGAGGGCACGTGGCATATCTATTCGGGCTCGCAATTCCAAACCCGGTCGGGGCCGCTCGTCGCGGCCGCGGTCGGCGCCAAGCCCGAGCAGGTGCTGATCCACCAGGTCTATCTCGGCGGCGGCTTCGGCCGGCGGCTCGAGGCGGATGCGATGGTTCCGGCCGCGCTGGCGGCCAAGGCCGTCGGCAAGCCGGTGAAGCTGATCTACGACCGCCCGGAGGACGTGCAGAATGATTTCTTCCGCACGATCACCTATCAGCGCATGGAAGGCGGCGTCGATGCCAACGGCAAGCTCATCGCCTTGACCCAGGACGTCTGCTCGGCCTGGGCGACCAAGCGGTGGGGCATTCCGGCGTTCCTCTCCGACAGCACCGACAAGAAGGGCAAGCTCGATTCCTTCTCGGTGAACGGCTCGGACAGCTGGTACACGATCCCCAACCACCATGTCCGCGCCATCGAGAACGACGTGGCCCAGGCGGCGACGCCGTCGGGCCAGTTCCGCTCGGTGGCGCCGGCCTGGACCTTCTGGGCGGTCGAGAGTTTCGTCGACGAATTGGCGCATATGGCCAAGAAGGATCCGGTCGAGTTCCGCATGGCCATGCTGGACGCGACCGGTCTCAACGCCGGCTCCGCGCCCAACTCGGTAGGCGGCGCCAAGCGCATCGTCGAGGTGCTCAAGGTGGCGGTGGAGAAGTCTGGCTATGGCAAGAAGCAGCTGCCCAAAGGCCATGGCCAAGGCATCGCCGTCGTCTCCTCGCAGGAGCGCAACACGCCGACCTGGACGGCCGGCGTGGCGGAGGTCTCCGTCAACGAGAACGGCGAGGTCAAGCTGCACAAGATGACGGTGGTCATCGACGTCGGCACCGTCGTCAATCCCGACGGCGTGCGCGCCCAGATGGAAGGCGCGACGCTGTGGGGCATCAGCCTCGCGCTCTACGAGCAGGCAACGATGAAGGACGGCGAGATCAAGCAGACCAATTTCGACACCTATACGCCGCTGCGCATGGCGCAGGTGCCGGAGCTCGACATCCATGTGCTCAGCACCGGCAACTACCCCGCCGGCGTCGGCGAGCCGGCGGTGACGGTGGTGGCTCCGGCCATCGCCAACGCCGTCTACAACGCCGTCGGCGCGCGGGTTCGCACCTTGCCGTTGACGCCCGATCGGGTGAAGGCGGCGATGAAGGCGTGAAGACGTGAGGGCGACGGGCTCCCCGCGCAACGACGCGGGGGGCCCGCAGCCGACAAGAGGGACGATGCAACGAGAGAGCTTACCGGGAGGGATCATGAAGCGATTACTCATTGCGGCCGCGCTGGCGGCGCTCCTGCCGCTCGGCGCGCAGGCGCAGACGGCGCAGGATCTGGCGAAAGGCGCCAGCGATACCAAGAACGTGCTGAATTACGGCATGGGCTACAACCTGCAGCGTTACAGCACGCTCACCCAGATCAACAAGGACAGCGTCAAGCACCTGGTCCCGGTCTGGAACTACAGCTACGACGACAGCCGCTCGGAGGAATCGCAGCCGCTCGTCTATAACGGCGTGATCTACGTCACCACCAACAGCGCGACGATGGCGATCGACGCCAAGACCGGGCATCAGGTGTGGAAGACCAAGGTCGATTACCCGCCGGAGACGCCGCGCATCGTCTGCTGCGGCATCATCAACCGCGGCGCTGCGCTCTATGAAGGCAAGGTGTTCCGCACCACGCTCGATGCCAATGTCCTGGCGCTCGATGCCAAGACCGGCAAGGAAGTGTGGAAGCAGAATGCGATCGACTTCAAGACCGGCTATTCCATGACGGTGGCGCCGCTCGTCGCCGACGGCGTGGTCATCACCGGCGTCTCCGGCGCCGAATTCGGCACCCGCCTCTTCATCGATGGCTGGGCCGCCGATACCGGCAAGCATCTCTGGCGCACCTATACCGTTGCGGCGCCGGGCGAGCCGGGCGGCGATACCTGGCCGGGCGATACCGCGCAGCATGGCGGCGGCTCGACCTGGATCACCGGCTCGTTCGATCCGGAACTGCACACGGTCTATTGGGGCATCGGCAATCCCGGCCCGTTCAACGCGGCCGTCCGCAAGGGCGACAACCTCTACACCGACTCGGTCCTGGCGCTCGATCCCCAGACCGGCAAGATCAAGTGGCACTTCCAGTTCTCGCCGAACGATCCTTTCGATTATGACAGCGTCGCCGAGATGGTGCTTGCCGACATCAAAGTGAACGGCAAGATGACCAAGGTGGTGATGGACGCCAACCGCAACGGCTTCTTCTACGTGCTCGACCGCACCAACGGGAAGTTCCTGGCCGGCAACAACTACGTCAAGGTCAACTGGGCCAAGGGCATCGACCCGAAGACCGGCCGGCCGATCGAGACCGATGTGATTGCCAAGGCGCGGGCGGGCGAGAAGGTCGAGCTCTGGCCGTCGATCCTTGGCGGCAAGAACTGGGAGCCGATCGCCTTCGATCCCAAGCGCGGCATGGCCTATGCCAACACGCTCAACATGGGAATGCCTTACAAGGCGATCCCGGTCGATTACAAGGCTGGCGACTGGTATCTCGGCATGGATCTGACGCAAGGCTGGATCTGGCCGAAGACGGCCGACGGCAAGGACGGGCCGCGCGGCTATCTCAAGGCGATCGATCCGCTCACCGGCAAGGCCAAATGGGAGGCGCCGAGCGATCTCCCGCGCTTCTCCGGCGTGCTCGCCACGGCAGGCGGCGTCGTCTTCTCCGGCCAGCTCACCGGCGAGTTCGAGGCCTTCGATGCCGATAACGGCCACAAGCTCTGGCATTTCCAGACCGGCTCCGGCATCGAGGGGCAGCCGATCACCTGGGATGAGGGCGGCGTACAATACGTCGCCGTGTCGACCGGCATCGGCGGCGTCTATTCGCTGTTCTCGGGCGATGAGCGGCTGAAGAACATTCCCCCCGGCGGCTCGCTCTGGGTGTTCGCGGTCCAGAAATAGCCTCCTCATGCGCAGCACGGGGCCGCCCTGGCCGGGCGGCCCCGTCCCTTTCGGAAATCAAGCGATGACGCGTTATCGAGGATGGACGGCGCTGGGCCTTGCTGCAGTGCTGGCAGCGATAGCGTCGTCGGCCATGGCCGACGAATTGGCGCAAGGGCATGGCGAGCGCCCCGATACGGCGCAGGCGCAGCACGGCAAGATGCTCTATGCCAATCATTGCTCGCATTGCCACGGCTTCAACATGGTGAGCGCGGGCAACGTCACCTTCGACCTCCGCACCTTCCCGCGCGACCAGCAGCAGCGGTTTTTCGAATCCGTCACCAATGGCAGGAACAACCGCATGCCGCCCTGGGGCGATGTCCTGAGCCAGGACGATATCGCCGACATCTGGGCCTATATCCGCACCGGTGGCCAATGATGCGGGCGGGATGGCCGGCGGCGCTCGCGGCGGGGGCGCTGGCGCTCGCCTGCCTGCCGCCCGCCCCGGCGCGGGCGGAAGAGACCTTGACCGTCTGCCTCGATGAGGACATCCCGATCTATTCCGAGCATCACGGCGGGCAGAGCAGCGGCTTCGTGCTCGCGGTCTCCGAGGCGGTGGCGAAGCACCTCGAGCGCCCGCTCAAGGTGCAGTGGTTCGAGACCAAGGTCGATCCCGATGACAGCTCGGTGCTCGGCGCCAATGCGCTGCTCTCCGACGGGCGCTGCCAGCTCGTCGGCGGCTATCCGCTGGTGCGCGACGCGCTGGGCCGGCCCGGGATCGGCACGGCGCGGCTCCCGGATTTCGACGGCGCCACGCTCGCCGACCGCCGCCGCCGCATTGCGCTCGGCAGCCTGGTGCCGACGCGCGCCTTCAACTATGCGCCGATTACCCTGGTGACGGGTCCCATCGGCGACGAAGCCGGTCACCGGCCTCGCCGATCTCAAGGGCCTCAAGCTGGGCACCGAAGCGGCGACCCTCGCCGATGGCATCCTGATGCTTTATGATGACGGAGTTCTGGTCGACCGGATCACCCATCTCGTCCCCGGACGCAACGAGCTGCTGCCGCGGCTCGAGAAGGGCGAGTTCGAGGCCACTCTGGTCGATCTGCGCCGCTTCGACGCCTATCGCGCCGAGCATCCCGACACCCGGATCAAGCCCACCGGCTATTACTATCGGGTCGGCTTCAATATGGGGTTCGTTGGTCTCGACACCGAAGCCGGGCTGATCGCCGAGGTGGATCGCGCGCTCGAGGAGCTGCTGGCGCAGAATGCCGTCGCGCCGCTCGCCGCGGCGGTCGGCATGACCTATCTGCCGCCGCGCCAACCGGAGATACTCGAGCATCTGACCTTGCGCGAGCTGCGCGAAGAATAGTGGGTATTGCGCCGTTCCCGTCATGCCGGGTTGACGGCGCCGGCCGTCGGCGGGAGCATCAGCGTCATGGGTGAGGGCGGCGAAACGACGCGATGGCCGAGAGCGGCGCTGCGGCGGGTGGCGCTGCTGCTGCTGGTGCTTGCCTGCGCCGGCGCCGGCGTCGCCCGCGGCGACGAGCTGCCGGTGGTGCGCCTCGGCGTCCTTAAATTCGGCACGGTCAATTGGGAGCTCGACGTGATGCGCCGGCACGGGCTTGATCGTGCCCACGGCATCGCCGTGGCGCCGCTGGAGCTCGCCGGCAAGGACGGCGCGGCGGTGGCGCTGCAGGGCGGCTCGGTCGATGTGATCCTGACGGACTGGCTCTGGGTCGCCCGGCGGCGGGCGCTCGGCGGCGATGTCACCTTCGTGCCGCATTCGCATGCCAGCGGCGGGCTCTTTGTCCGCGCTGACGCCGGGATCACGCGGCTTGCCGACCTCAAAGGGCGCAAGATCGGCGTGGCCGGCGGCCCGGTCGACAAGAGCTGGCTGGTGCTGCGCGCCTATGCCCGGAAGATGGCGGGCCTCGACCTCGCGCGCGACGCCGATCCCGTCTTTGCCGCGCCGCCCCTGCTGCAGGAGACGCTGAAGCAGGGCGGCATTCCCGCCGCGATCAATTTCTGGCCTTATAATGCGCGCTTGCCGCAGCAGGGATTTGTCGAGCTGGCCCGGGTCGAGGACATGCTCCCCGCGCTCGGCCTTCCCGCCGATACGCCGCTGCTTGGCTGGGTGTTCAGCGAGCGCTGGGCCGCCCGCCAGCCGGCGGTGGTGCGGGGATTCCTGGCCGCGGCGAAAGAGGCGCGTGACCTGCTCGCGGGGTCGCCCGAGGAATGGCAGGCGATCGCGCCGCTGGTCCAGGCTGATGACCCCGCCATGCTCGAGCGGTTGCGCCAGGCTTATCGGCGCGGCATCGCCGGCGGCGAGGGCGGAGATCTCGTGGTTCCGGCGCAGCGCCTGCTCGACCTGCTCATCGCCTTCGGCGATATCGAAGAGGCACCGCCCGACGGCCGCGTGCCGGCGGGCACGTTCTTCGCCGGCGGCGGCTCCTGACGCCGATGCCGATGCATTCGTTGCGCCGTGGCGATGCCTGGCTGCGCTGGCTTTCGGCGGCGAGCCTGCTGGTCGTGTGGCAGGCAGCGGCGGGACTCGCTTCGGCGCCGCAATTGCTGCCTGGCCCCGCTGCGGTCGCCGCAGCGCTGGTGCGGCTGGTCGCCGGCGGCCAGCTGCCGCTCGATCTTGGCTTCACCCTGCTGCGCGTCGCGGCGAGCTTCGCGCTTGCTATGGCGGCGGGCACGGCGATCGGCATCGTCATGGGTCGCAGCCGCCGCGTTGACGCCCTCTTCGATCTCTGGCTGGTGCTCGGCCTCAACATCCCGGCCCTGGTGATCATTTATCTGTGCTACCTCTGGGGCGGGCTGACCGAGGCCGCGGCCATCATCGCGGTGGCGCTCAACAAGGTGCCGAACACGGCGACGATCCTGCGTGAGGGCGCGCGCAGCGTCGACCGCGAGCTGCTGCAAGTCGCCGATGTGCTGCATCTGCCCGCTTTGCGGCGGCTGCGGCAAGTCTATCTGCCGCAGCTCTATCCCTATCTCATGGCGGCGACGCGGTCGGGCCTGTCGTTGATCTGGAAGATCGTGCTCGTCGCCGAGTTCGTCGGCCGCAGCAATGGCGTGGGTTTCCGCCTCAACCTCTATTTCCAGTTCTTCGACATCACGAACATCCTTGCCTATAGCGCGAGCTTCGTCGCCGTGGTGCTGGCGGCCGAAGCCTGGGTCATCCGCCCGCTGGAGCGGCGCCTGACGCGGTGGCGGGGATGAGCGCGCTCGAGGTATCGATCCGGCGCAAGGCCTATCGCCGCGATGGCGCCGACGCCGTCGCCTTGTCCGGGCTCGATTTCGCCGTGCCGGCCGGTCAGCTCGCCTGCATCCTCGGCCCCTCGGGCTGCGGCAAGACCACCTTGCTGTCGATCATTGCCGGTCTCGACCGCGCCTATGAGGGCAGCGTGCGCCGCGCCCCGGACGAGCGGCGTCTCGGCATGGTGTTCCAGACGCCGCGGCTCATGCCTTGGCTCAGCGTGCGCGAGAATGTCCGGCTCGCCCTCGAGCCGCCGCCGGTTGGCGAAGGACGAGCCGAGGAGCTGCTGCGCGAAATGCAGCTTGGCGCGCTCCTCGACGCCTACCCGCGCCAGCTCTCGGGTGGCCAGCAGCGCCGGGTGGCGCTGGCGCGTGCCTTCGTCAACGATCCCGGCCTGCTGTTGCTGGACGAGCCGTTCCAATCGCTCGACGCGCCGACGGCGCAGCATCTGCGCGAGCTGCTGCTGGCGCTTTGGGCGCGGCACCGGCCGACCATTCTTTTCGTCACCCACGATTTGCGCGAGGCGCTGAGCCTCGGCGATCGCGTGCTGTTTCTCTCCGCCGGGCCGGGGCGGGTGGTGCTCGACCTGCCGCTTGACCTGCCGCGGCCGCGGCTGCCGGATGGCGCCGCGGTAGAGGCCGTGCGCAAGCGTTTGCTGGAGAACTATCCCGATCTGCTGCGCGGCCTCACCGCCAGTTCCGCGGCCGAGAGCGCGGCATGAGCGACGCGCGAGGACCGGTCGCGGCGGTGGTGACGGGCACGGCGCTGGTCTTCTTTCTCGTGGCCGCCTGGGGCTATGATCCGCAGCGCGCCATCCAGCGCCGCCCGGCGGCGGCGCCAGCCAAGGGATCGACATGCGATTGATCGTGCTCGGCGCCGCCGCGGGCGGCGGCTTCCCGCAGTGGAACTGCAATTGCGAGACCTGCCGGCGCGCCTGGGGCGCTGCGACACCGGCCCAGAGCCAGGCCTCGGTGGCGGTGAGCGGCGATGGCGAGCGCTGGGTGCTGCTCAACGCCTCGCCCGATCTGCGCGCGCAGATCCTGGCGACCCCGGCGTTGCAGCCGCGCCGGCCCGGCCGCGACAGCCCGATCGCCGGCGCGGTGCTGACCAATGGCGATGTCGACGCCGTCGCGGGGCTCCTGACCTTGCGTGAAAGCTGGCCGCTGGCGCTCTACGCGACGCCGCGCGTGCTGGAAGTGCTTCGCGCCAACAGCATCTTCAATGTGCTCGCCGCCGAGCATGTCGCGCGCCGGCCGATGCTGCCGGGGGCCGCGATCGACCTTGCCGCCAAGGACGGCACGCCGCTCGGCCTCAGGGTCGAGGCCTTCATCGTGCCGGGCAAGGTGGCGCTCTATCTCGAGGATGCCGCGATCGAGCAGCGCCTGGCGCAGCGCTCGGAAGATACCATCGGCCTGATGATCTCCGCTCCGGCGACGGGCAAGCGTTTCTACTATGTCCCGGCCTGCGCCACGCTCGATGGCGAGCTTGCCGCGCGGCTCGCCGATGCGCCGCTGCTGTTCTTCGACGGCACCTTGTGGCAGGACGATGAGATGATCCGCGCCGGGCTTGGCGCCAAGACCGGGCGGCGCATGGGCCATCTCAGCGTTTCCGGACCCGCCGGCTCGATGGCCGCGCTGGCCGCGCTCGGCGTCCAACGCAAACTCTTCATCCACATCAACAACACCAACCCCATCCTCTGCCTGGGCTCGATCGAGCGGCAGGCGGTCGAGGCGGCGGGCTGGGAGGTCGCGCGCGACGGCCTCGAGATCGAGCTCTGAGATCGCGCTGGGCGAGGCGCCGGCCGGTGGGGGAGGTGGCGGCTGCGCCGTTGATATCATCACAGCCGCGCTCGAAGCGCGCCGGAGAAGCCATGCGCTCGTCCCCCCGCCTGTCGCGCCGCCGTTCCCTGCGATTGCTGCCCACGCTTCTCTTCGCCGTCTCGGCCCTGGGCACCCCGGCGCGGGGCGCCGAGCCGGTGCTGAGCGGCGAGGCGGCCTATGGCGACTGGACTGCGGACGCGCCCGGCGTCACGCGCCGCATCACGCCGGCCGACCTGCCGCCGCCCTATGCGACGCGCAGCGCTGCGAGCAGCGCGCGGCTCATTGGACGGCCGGAGGGGGCGTTGCCGAAGGCGCCGCCGGGCTTCACCGTCGAGGCCTTCGCGACCGGCCTCACGGCGCCACGGCTGCTGCGCACCGCGCCCGGTGGCGAGATTTTCCTCGCCGCGACGGAGCAGGGCGCGATCCTGGTGCTGCACGACAACGGCCGCGGCAAGCCGGCCGCGGTCAGGACCTATGCCGACGGTCTCGATGCGCCCTTCGGCCTTGCCTTCTATCCTCCCGGACCCGACCCGCACTATCTTTATGTCGGCACCACCGCCGCGGTGCTGCGCTTTCCCTATCACACCGGCGACGCTGCGGCGGCCGGCGCGCCCGAGACCATCGTGCCGCGCCTGCCTACGGGCGGCCATAGCACGCGCGATGTCGTGTTCTCGCCCGACGGGCGCAAGCTCCTCGTGTCGGTGGGCTCCGGCTCCAACGACCAGGAGGGTGGCAGCGACGAGACCGGACGCGCCGACATCCTCGAATTCAACCCCGATGGCACCGCCATGCGCGTGTTCGCCGGCGGCATCCGCAATCCCGTGGGGTTGGCGATCCATCCCGCGACGGGCGATCTCTGGACCGCTGTCAACGAGCGCGACGGCCTCGGCGACAATCTGCCGCCCGACTATGTCACGCGCGTGCGCGAGGGCGGCTTCTACGGCTGGCCCTGGTACTATATCGGCGAGCATTGGGACCCCCGGCATCAGGGCGCCCATCCTGAGCTCGCCCACGACATCGCCGTGCCCGACGTGCTGATCCAGCCGCATTCGGCGCCGCTGCAGCTCGCCGTCTATACCGGCACGCAATTCCCCGCCGAGTATCGCGGCGACCTCTTCGTGGCGCTGCACGGCTCGTGGAACCGCTCGCGGCGCACCGGCTACAAGGTGGTGCGCATCGCGCTGCGCGACGGCAAGCCCACGGGGGCTTACCAGGATTTTCTCACCGGCTTTGTCGCGGCTGACGGCAAGGTCTGGGGGCGGCCGGTCGGCGTCGCGGTCGCGGCCGACGGCGCGCTGCTGGTCAGCGAGGATGCCAGCGGCACGGTCTGGCGCGTCTCCTATACCGGCGCGCGCTGAGGCTGGCATCGCCGCTGCCTACCCACTATGGTCGCTGTGTGACAAGGAGAATGCCATGAGCGATGCCGCGCCGATCACGCCGCGGCCGGCCTCGACCGTGCTGTTGCTGCGCGACGGTGCCGGCGGGATCGAGGTACTGATGGTGACGCGCAACGTCGCCTCCGATTTCGCCTCGGGCGCGCTGGTGTTTCCCGGCGGGCGGGTCGATGCGGCCGATGCCGAGCCGGCGGTGCTGTCGCGCTGCCGCGCGGTCGCCGGCGCCGATGCCGCGGCGATGGCGTTCCGCGTCGCCGCGGTGCGCGAGACCTTCGAGGAGGCGCATCTGTTGCTGGCGCGCCGCGAGGGCGCCGACCGGCTGCTCGCCGCCGGGGAGGTCGACATGATCGAAGCCGCGCTCACGGCGCGTCTCGGGCGGACGCCGCAATTCGCCGATATTCTTGCCGCCGGCGGCATCGAGCTTGCCACCGACCTGCTGGTCCCCTTTGCCCATTGGATCACGCCGATCGGGCCGCCCAAGCGCTTCGACACGCAGTTCTTCCTGGCCCCGGCGCCGGCGGACCAGGTGGCGGCGCATGACGGGCGCGAAGCGGTTGACACGGTCTGGATCTCGCCGCAGCGGGCGATCGCCGAGTCCGAGGCGCGGCGCGTCACCCTGGTGTTCGCCACGCGGATGAATTTGGTGAAGCTCGGCCGCGGCCGCACCGTGGCCGATGCGCTCGCCGCGGCGCGCGCCGACACCATCGTCACCGTCTGCCCGGAGCTCATCGAATCGCCCGAGGGCAAGGTGCTGCGCATCCCCGCGGCTGCCGGCTACGGCATCACCGAGATGCCGGCCAACCTCGCGGCGCGGGCCTGGGTTCCGCGCGGGACGGGGACGCCTTAGAGAATGCGACGGCACCGGGCGGCCATCGCTCACCTCGTTGCCGGCGTTTTCCTCGCTCTCGTCCTTTCCTCGGGTCCATCCTCGGCGCAGGAGGCGGTGCGCGTCGCCTCCAAGCTCGACACCGAGAGCTCGCTGCTCGGCGCGATGATCCTGCTGGTGCTCGAGGCGAGCAGCATCAAGACCGTCAACAAGCTGCAGCTCGGCCCGACCAACATCCTGCGCCACGCCATTCTCGCCGGCGAGATCGACATCTATCCCGAATACACCGGCAACGGCGCGCTGTTCTATGGCGATGACCAGGATCCCGTCTGGAAGGACGCCCGCGCCGGTTACGACAGGGTGCGCGCGCTCGATCTGGCGCGCCACCGGCTCGTCTGGCTGGCGCCGGCGCCGGCCGACAACAGTTGGGTCGTCGCCGTGCCGCGCGCCCTCGCCGCCGCCAACCATCTCGCGACGATGGCGGATTTCGCCGCCTGGGTGCGTCGCGGCGGCGCGGTCAAGCTCGCCGCCTCGGCCGAGTTCGTCGAGAGCCCGGCGGCGCTGCCCGCCTTCGAGAGGAGCTACGACTTCACCCTCAGCCCGTCCGCGCTGCTCGTCTTGGCCGGCGGCGACACCGCGGTCACCTTGCGCGCGGCGGCCGAAGGGATCTCCGGCGTCAATGCCGCCATGGCCTACGGCACCGATGGCGCGCTGGCCGTGCTCGATCTCGTGGTGCTGAGCGATCCCCAGCGGGCGCAGGTCATCTATGCGCCGGCGCCGGTGGTGCGCGCCGCGGTGCTCGCGCGCTATCCCGCCCTGCGCGACCGCCTCGCGGCGGTGTTCGGGGCGCTCGATGCCGCGAGCCTGCGCCGGCTCAACGCCAGGATCGCGGTCGATGGCGAGGTGGCGCGCGCGGTCGCTGCGGACTATCTCAGCGCCCGCGACCTGCTGCGCTAAGCCCCGCGATGGTGCGCAACCGCGTCCTCCTCGTGCTGGTGCTGGCGGGGCTGCTCGCCGTGCCGAGCCTCGCCTTTCTGACGCTCGCCCAGAACCGCCTGCTCTCCGGCACCGCGATCGGCCTCGACGCGGCGCTGCAGGGCAGGGCGCTGCTCCTCCTCGTGCCGGGCGTGGTGCTGGCGCTTGGCGTCGTTCTGCCGCAGCGGCCGCTGCCCTATGGCGTGACCGCGGCCGCGGCGGCGTGCTTTCTGCTGCTGCTGATCCGGCTGGCCGGCGGCGAGGCGGCGATGTTGGCGCAGGCGGCGCCGCCGGTCGCCCGCATCTCGCTCGGCGGCGCTTTCTGGGTGCTGCTGATCGCCGCCGCCTTGGCGCTGAACGACGCCTTGGACCGCCTCGCTTTGCCCGTGCCGGCGCGAATCCTGCTCGGCGCCGCGATGGTCGGCGCGATAGGGCTGCTGCTGCTCTCCGGCGCGCTCGACTGGCTGGCGATCCCTAGGGAATACGCGGCGCGGCGCGCGGTCTTCGCCGCCGCCATTCTCCGGCATGTCGCGATGGTCGGCCTCGCCCTGCTGCCGACGGTCCTGCTGGGCGTGCCGCTGGGGGTGCTGGCACGGCGGCGGGCGGCGCTGGCGGCATGGCTCTTCCCGCTGCTCAACATCGTGCAGACGATTCCCTCGATCGCCCTCTTCGGCCTGCTGCTGGCGCCGCTCTCGGCGCTGGCGGGGTTCTTTCCGGCGCTGGCGCAGCTCGGCATCGGCGGCGTCGGCATCCTGCCGGCGGTGATCGCGCTCGTGCTCTACGCGCTGCTGCCGGTGACGCGCAACACCACCGAGGGGCTCGCCGGCATCTCGGCGGCGGCGCTCGAGGCGGGGCTTGGCCTCGGCATGACGCCGCGCCAGCTGCTGTGGCGCGTCGAGCTGCCGCTGGCGCTGCCGGTGATCCTCTCGGGCCTGCGCATCGCCACGCTGCAGACGATCGGCCTTGCCGCGGTGGCGGCGCTGATCGGCGCGGGCGGGCTGGGCGCCATCATGTTCCAGGGCCTGTTCGCCGACGCGCTCGATCTCGTCCTGCTCGGCGTGCTGCCGATCATCCTGCTGGCCTTGGCCGCCAATGCGCTGTTCGATCTCGGCCTCGGCCATCTCCGCCGGGTGCGGCGATGATCGAGCTCGAGCATGTGACCAAGCGCTATGGCGCGACGGTCATCGTCGAGGACCTGTCGCTCGCCGTCGCCGCCGGCGAGTTCTGCGTCATCATCGGCACCTCCGGCGCCGGCAAATCGACGGCGCTCAAGATGATCAACCGGCTGCTGTCCCCGTCGGAAGGATATGTGCGCGTCGACGGCGAGGAGGTGAGCCGCCTGCCGCCAGCGGCGCTGCGCCGCCGCATCGGCTACGTCATCCAGTCGATCGGCCTCTTTCCGCATTGGACGGTGGCGCGCAACATCGGCGCCGTGCCGGAGCTGTTGGGCTGGTCCAAGGCGCGGATTCGCGCCCGCGCCGCCGAGCTTCTGACGCTCCTGAAGCTCGCGCCGGACGCCTTTCTCGACCGCTACCCGCATGAGCTGTCGATCGGCCAGCAGCAGCGCGTCGGCATCGCGCGCGCGTTGGCCGCCGACCAGGACATCCTGCTGATGGACGAGCCGTTCGGCGCGCTCGATCCGATCACGCGCGAGGCGCTGCAGGACGAGATCGCCGAGATCCAGCGGGCGAGCCGCAAGACCGTCGTCTTCGTCACGCATGACATGGAGGAGGCGCTCCGGCTGGCCTCGCGCATTGCCGTTATGGATCGCGGCCGGCTGGTGCAGGCGGGAACGCCGCTCGAGCTCCTGACCGCGCCGGCGAGCGACTTCGTGCGCGACCTCATCGGCCGCGACGATCTCGGCATCAGGCTGCTCGGCCTCGCGACGGTGGCAAGCCGGCTGCGGGCCGGCGCGCCGGCGCCGGGCGAGCCCATCGGCGCCGAGGCCAGCCTGCGCCGGGCATTGTCGCGCATGGTGGCGGAAGGCAGTGACCGGCTCGCGGTGGTCGATGCCGAAGGCCGCCCGCTCGGCGCGATCCATCTCGCCGACCTGCTGCGGCGATGAGCGCGCGGTGGCGCGATCCGCTGCTGTGGTCGAGCCTGGCGCTGCTCGGGCTGGTGCTGCTGATGCCGCGGTCGAAGCCGTTCTTTGCCGCGCTTTTCCCGACCCTCGAGCGGCCGCTGTTCCAGCTCGACAGCGTCGCTGATCTCCTGCTCGGGCATCTTCTGTTGGTCGGCGCCTCGAGCGGCGCCGCCATCCTGCTCGGCCTCGGCGCCGGGATTTTCGTCACCCGCCCCGTGGGCGCGGAGTTCCGCAGCCTGGTGGAGACCATCGTCACCATCGGCCAGACCTTTCCGCCGGTGGCGGTGCTGGCGGTGGCGGTGCCGGTGATCGGCTTCGGTTTCGATCCCGCCTTCATCGCGCTGCTGCTCTACGGCTTGCTGCCGGTCGTCGATACCACCATCGCCGGCCTCGGCGGCGTGCCGGCGCCGCTGCGCGAGGCGGCGCGCGGCATGGGGATGGGCGAGGGCGCGATCCTGCTGAAGCTGGATCTGCCGCTGGCCGCGCCGGTGGTCATCGCCGGCATCCGCACCTCGGTGATCATCAACATCGGCACCGCGACGGTGGCGTCCACCGTCGGCGCCCGGACGCTGGGCCTGCCCATCATCATCGGTCTCAACGGCGGCAATATCGCTTATATCCTGCAGGGTGCGGTGCCGGTGGCGCTGTTGGCGATCGTGGTCGATCTCGCCTTCGGCCGGCTGCTGGCGATGCTGCAGCGCCGCCGCTAGCGCCTAGCCGTTTGCCTTCTGCAGCAGCTGCTCGGTCAGCGCCGAGATCTGGCCGTTATGCTGCTCGATCACCGAGCTGAATTCCTGGCGATAGGTCACCGCCTGGCTGATCCCCTCGATGCTGACATCGGTGATCTTGAAGCCGTCGCCGGCCTTGGCCACCTGCCATATGACCTTGGCCGGCGCCTCGCCGTTCGGCCGATCGATCTCGGTCGTCACCATGATCGAGTTGCCCTCCTGCCGCTGGCCCGTGACCTTGAATTCCGCGCCGCTGTACTGGCGGAAACGCGTGGCATAGACCTGCACCATGTAGCTCTCGAAGGCCTGCACGAATTGCTGCCGCTCGCCGTCGTTGGCGCTGCGCCAATAGCGGCCGAGGACGAACTGGGCGATGCGCGGCGTGTCGAAATCGTGGTCGGCGACCGCGCGCAGGCGCTGCTTGAACTCCTCCTGCGAAACGTTCTTGTCGCGCGCAAGGCTCAGCACGGAGGCGGCGGTGGCGGAGATGAAGCTGCCGGCGTCGTCTGCCGCCACCGCCGGCGCCGTCGTCAGCGCGATCATCAGCCCGAGGGCGGGAAGAAGGCGAAGAACGCGCATGGTTTGGACCCCTGTCAAGATGTGCGGCGCTAGAAGTCGGTCGCCCGTGCGACCAGCGTCTGCGCCTTGCGGTTGAGCGTGGCCACCAGCCCGTCGACACCGTCGCGCGCGAGGACTGTGGAGAATTGCGCGCGCAGCGTTGCCACCTGGCTAACCGTCCCGGCGAGGTAAACGTCGGCCACCTGCCAATCGTCCCCGTTGCGGCGCATCAGGTAGTTGATGCTGACCGGCGTCCCGTCCGACGCCACGATGCGGCTGTCGACGATGGTGCCGAAGGGTGTCGTTTGCGTTCCCGTGACCTCGAGCTTTTCGCCCGAATAGGCGTCGAAGCGGTCGGCATATGTCGCGATGGTGTAACGGGCAAAGGCCTCCGTCACGCTGCGCTGCTGCGCCGGGGAAAGCCCGCTCCAGGCGGGGCCCACGGCGAGGCGTGCCATCGCGGTGAGATCGAAGCTCCGGCGGATGGCCGGCGCGAGCGCCTCGTAGCGGCCGTCCTGTCGGAGCTCGGGTCCGCGGCGCATGGTGGCGAGAAGCGTGATGTAGAAGCTCCCGACCGTGTCCTCCGGCCCCGACGCGGCACGCGCGTGAGACGGGAGCAGCGCCGCAATTACGCAACACGCAAGACAAAAGCCGACAAGTCGCCGCATGGTGCACGCTCCCTTGTTCCGCCCCATGTGATAGGGCGGCGCAGCGTTTCAAGTGCGCGGGCGGAGCGCGCCTTGTCGCAGCGCGGCGGGCGTCAGCTCTCGGCGCTGCGGCTCAGGACGCGGCTTTCGCCGGCTGGCGCTCCTCGGCAAAGCCGCGTCCGGCTTCGCCAAGGCGGCGCAGCAGCGGCGCCGGCTCGAGCGCGGGCTCGTTGAAGCGACGGGCGAACTCGGCGAGGCGGGCCGCGATCTTGTCGAGACCGATGCCGTCGGCGTAATGCATGGGGCCGCCGCGATAGACCGGCCAGCCATAGCCGTAGATCCAGATGACGTTGATGTCGCCCGGCCTCAGCGCGACGCCCTCGTCGAGGATCTTGGCCCCCTCATTGATCATGGGATAGACCAGCCGCTCCAGCATCTCCGCCTCGGAGATCGGCTTGCGCTCGACGCCGAGCGCCTTCGAGACCTCGACGATGATGCGCTCGACCTCGGGATCGGGCAGCGGCGCGCGGCTGCCCGGCTCATAATGGTAGTAACCTGCGCTGGTCTTCTGGCCGAGGCGTCCCGCCTCATAGAGCGCGTCGGCGATCGGCGCCTTGGTGCCGCGCGCCTGGCGCACCCGCCAGCCGACATCGAGGCCGGCGAGATCGCCCATGGCGAAGGGGCCCATCGGGAAGCCGAAATCGGTCAGTACCTTGTCGACCTGATGCGGCAGTGCGCCCTGGATCAGCAGCCGCTCGGCCTCGCGGCCGCGCTGCGCCAGCATGCGGTTGCCGACGAAGCCGTCGCAGACGCCGACCAGCACCGGCACCTTGCGGATGGCCTTGGCGAGCGCCATGGCCGAGGCGATCACCGGCTTGGCGGTGGCGCTGCCGCGGACGATCTCCAGCAGCCGCATGACATTGGCCGGGCTGAAGAAATGCAGGCCGATGACGCTCTGCGGCCGCTGGGTGGCGCGGGCGATGGCGTTGACGTCCAGCGTCGAGGTGTTGGTGGCGAGGATGGCGCCGGGCTTGGCGAGGCGGTCGAGCGTGGCGAAAATCTCCTTCTTGAGCGCCATGTCCTCGAATACGGCCTCGATGACGAGATCGGCATCGGCGAGGTCGTCATAGGACACCGAGCCCTTGATGAGCGCCATGCGCTTCTCGATATCCTCCTTCGCCATGCCGCCGCGGCTGGCGCTGATCTCGTAGTTCTTGCGCACGACGCCGAGGCCGCGCTCCAGCGCCGCCGGGTTCGCCTCGATCACGGCGACGGGAATGCCGACATTGGCGAAGTTCATGGCGATGCCGCCGCCCATGGTGCCGGCGCCGATCACCGCCGCCTTGCGGATCGGCGTCACCGCGGTGCCGGCGGGAACATCCGGGATCTTGTTGGCTTCGCGCTCGGCGAAGAAGACATGGCGCTGCGCCTTCGACTGCTCGCCGCCCAGCAGCTTGACGAAGAGCTCGCGCTCGCGCAGCAGCCCCTGGTCGAAGCGCAGGGTCACCGCCGCCTCGACCGCGTCGACGCAGGCCTGCGGCGCCTCGAGGCCGCGCTTGCGCCGCGCCAACGCGCTGCGGTAGTTCCTGAAGAAATCGGCGTCGGCGACGGCGAGCTTGTCGCTCATGTCGCGGATGCGTTTCAGCGGCAGGTGCTCGCGCACCGCCTTCTCGGCGAATGCCACGGCTGCCGCGCGCAGCTCGCCGGCGGCGATCTCATCGACCAGGCCGGTCTCGCGCGCCTGCGTGGCGCCGATCGGGTCGCCGCTGGTGATCATGTCGAGCGCCAGCGCGACGCCGAGGATGCGGGGCAGGCGCTGCGTGCCGCCGGCGCCGGGCAGGATGCCGAGCTTTACTTCCGGCAGGCCGAGGCGCGCATCGGCCGTGGCGATGCGGTAATGGCAGGCAAGCGCCAGCTCGAGACCGCCGCCGAGCGCGGTGCCGTGGATCGCCGCGATCACCGGCTTGGGGCTGCCCTCGATTATCTCGATCAGCGCGGCGAGCCCGGGCTCCTTCATCGGCTTGCCGAACTCGGTGATGTCGGCGCCGGCGATGAAGGTGCGGCCGGCACAGATCAGCACCGCCGCCGCCACGCCGGGCTCGGCGATCGCCGCTTCCAGGCGCGATTTGATGCCCGAGCGCACCGCATGGCTCAGCGCGTTCACCGGCGGGTTGTCGACCGTGATCACGGCGACCGCGCCGACGCGCTCGCTGCTGACGATTGGGCCTGGCTCGGACATGGGGTTCCTCCCGCTGTTTCTGGCGCTTTGCGCGTAGGCGGCAAGGCTTGAGGCCTGGCGAAATGCCTGTCAAGGGGACCGGTTCGGGCCGGCTTTTAAGCATGCGCAAGCCGCCCGCAGCGCGCACGCGGGCTTAATCGGTCCTAAACGCCGCTGGTGCTTAGATCGCGCTCGAGATTGCTTACGGGGGTGCCGCTATGGCCATCGTGCAATTCGAAGATGCGCTCCATGCGCCGCGGCGGGCAGCCGTCACCGGCCTGCCCGTCGGAGCCATCGACGCGAAGAAGCTGGCCATCTGGATGGTCGCCGGGGCAATGTCCTGGGGTATCGTCATAGGCGCCGTCCGGCTGGCGGTCGCCGCCCTCGGCTGAATCGCTGGGATTTGGGCCCCTGGCGCTTTAAGCCTTGACTCCGTTAACCAAGAATAGCGTTTCGATGACGCCGCGCCGCTCCTGGCGGTCGCCGCCGTGATTTAGCGCGCGTCGGCCATTTGTGCCGGCTGGGCGAGGATACTCAGCCATTGCGTCGGGCTGCGCTCGCTTTGGCGCGACAGCCAGTGATAGGGGAGGCGGCTCCACTCGACCACCGGCGCCTGTCGGTTGTCGAGCACCAGGTCGCCGGCACTGGTCCGGGCCACCAGCACGAGATGCCCTTCGCCCTGCTCGGTGAGCGCCGCCGTCAGCAGCAGCGCGTCCCGCGGCCAGCCCAGCTCGACCAGCGCGCGCCGCTTGGCGAGCGCGAATTTGTTGCAATCGCCGGTGCCGTCGACCGGATAGTCCCAGACATGCGCGGGGTCCTCGCGCGGCCGGATCGAGCGGTTGGCCGCGGCCTGCACGTCGTCAAGCTCGCGCCGCCGCTCGGCGGTCAGCTCCACCACGGCCGGGGCAGGCGAGGCGCCGGTGCATTCCTGGAAATGCCTGACGCAGAAGCCGATAAAGCCGGCCGGCGGCACCGCCGGCGCGCCGGTCGCCATCGGCGCCGCCGCGGCAGCCATCGCCGGCGCGCCGGACAGCGCGGACAGGCAAAGAATGGCCCCCAGGAACGCCGACAATTTGAAGTATTTTTGGAGCATAGATACCTCCATCTCCTGCAAGAGATCTTGGAGGTATCGAGTTAATCGCAGATCAAATCTCGGATATTACATTCTAAAGTCAGATCTATATTTGATTTGTATTGTTATTATATTTGTCGAAAATTCCCCGGATATTTTGCGCGCCTTTTAGGGGCTGCCGCGACCCCCCGGCCGTCCCGCGCCGCCTGATCCTGGCGCGGGTGCGCCGAGCCGGTCCCTGGGAGGCGCCCATTATCTCAACCCTGGGATGGGTATCTTTCGGGCACCGTCTCGCCGCAGCGACGGTGGCGGCCGAATCGGCCTGGCGACTCTACAGGTTGGAGAGACCTTGGGACCGGCGGGCACTAATGGACATGTCCCTCAAGATCGTATTGCAATGCAACAAATCCAGGACCGGTGATTGCGCGGCCGACTCCGAGTCGACATGTGTTGTTAACCAAAAAGTCGCGCAGAGTAAGGAGTTTTTCGCTAAATGCGGTTGATGCTGGTTAGCGAATCCTTTATGCTGCGAAGCAGCGAACAAGCCTAGAAAACCAATCAAAAACGCGACTAAACGCTGGGAACGTCGTCGAGCCAGGGACGAGAGGCACATTGTTATGCTGAGCGAAGCTGCATTCGAGACTGAAACCGCGGCCTCCGGCCCGGTAATTGGCGACGGATCGGCGATTGCCTATGCGCCTTCCGTCCGGTCCCGCGGATTTACTCGGCGGTACAGTCGATTTTCAGGCCTCCGGGCCTTCGTTCTGCTGGGCGGCGATCTCTCGGCATTTTTCTTCTCTTTCGTCCTTGCCGCGGCCCTCATGACGGTCGGCGGCACCGCCGTCCTGCCGGATACATACGATCGCGTACAGCAACTGGGCGTCGCCTGGCACGGATGGGAGACCCTGCTGGTGCTGGCGGTGCTGCTGTCGCATCTGGCCGGGCGCGGCCATTACACCCAGCGCGTGCCCTTCTGGACCGAGTTCGGCGACCTCCTGCGCTCGACCGGCATCGCCTTTCTGTTCGACTTCGTGCTCGCGACCAAGATCTATGCGGTCACCTTCTCCACCGAGCCCATGCTCCGCTGGATGCTGTTCGTGCCGCTCGTCCTGCTGTTCCGCGCATTCGGGCGCCGCATCCTCACCCGGGCGGGCCTTGGCTCGCTGCGCACCATCATCGTCGGCGAGGGTGACGCCGCCCGGGTCGCGCGGGCGGCGCTCTCTTCCGACAAGTCGCTCGGCTACGACGTGGTCGCGGATGTCGGGTTCCCCGGCGTCTCGGTTGCCGGCGGCGGGCGCCCCTGGCTCAAATTGATGGAGACTTACGAAGCCGATTTCGTCGTCGTGGCGCTCGGCGGCGGCGAGACCAGGGAGGCGCAGGGCGTGCTCGCCTCGCTCGCGCTGGCGCGGGTGCCTTTCGCCGTTATCCCGACCGTGGGGGGCTTGCCGGTCTTCGGCTTCGACGCCCAGTACTTCTTCAGCCACGACGTGATGCTGCTGGTCAACCGCAACAACCTGATGCGGCCCTTCAATCGGCTGCTCAAGCTGGCCTTCGACTACGTCGTGGCGCTGCTGGTCATGGTCGTGGTGGCGCCGCTGTTCCTGCTGATCGCGCTGATGATCAGGCGCGATGGCGGGCCGGTGTTCTATCGCCATGAGCGTGTGGGCCCCTATGGCCGCCCGTTCAACTGCTTCAAATTCAGGTCCATGACCCCCAATGCCGACGAAGTCCTGCGCTGGTTGTTCGAGCGCGACCCGGCGGCGGCGGCGGAGTGGGAGGCGACACAGAAGCTGCAGAACGATCCGCGCGTGACCGCGGTCGGCCGGCTGCTGCGGGCGACCAGCCTCGACGAGCTGCCGCAGCTGCTGAACGTGCTTCGCGGCGAGATGAGCCTGGTCGGGCCGCGGCCGATCGTCGCCTCGGAGGCGGTCAAGTATGGCGACAACATCTCCTTCTATAACGAGGCGCGGCCGGGCCTCACCGGGCTATGGCAGGTCAGCGGCCGCAGCGAGACTTCCTATGCGCGTCGCGTCGAGCTCGATGTGTGGTACGTGAAGAACTGGACGCTCTGGCATGACATCGCCATCCTGCTCAAGACCGTGCCGGCGGTGATGCGGCGGCGGGGGGCGGTGTAGCTTTTCTTTATCATTCACACGCGAATCCTGTGCGTTGAATGCTAGTGTCAGATCCGCCGTTTCTCGAGCGCGGAGTAGCGAATGTCCGATGGCGTTCTTCTTCGCCAACTGTCGCGCATCTCGGCGGTGATTAGCCGGCTCGGCCCGGTATCCGGGCTGGGCGCGTTCTGGAGCTTCTATCGTCATCGGTTGCTGCGTGGCCGCAGGCCCGGACCGAGGTTATTTCCCGTGCCTGACAGCCCGATGGACGTCTGGATGCGTCCCGGTACGACGGACTGGCATGTCTACGAGCAGATATTCATTCGCAGGGACTACGAGCTGGATGGATTCCCGCAATCGTCCCGGCTCATGGCCGGTTACGCCAAGCTGCTCGCCGACGGCAAGACGCCGGTGATTATCGATTGCGGCGCCAACATCGGCCTCGCGACGATTTGGTTCAGGCGCGCTTTTCCCGAGGCGGTGATTTATGCGGTCGAGCCCGATCGCGATAATTTTTCCATGCTGGAACGCAATCTCGCGCCGCTTTCGAGCGTTTTCGCCAGTCGCTCGGGCGTGTGGGACCGCAAGGCGGTGCTCGCCATAACCGACCCGGCAGCCGAGTCCTGGAGCTTCGAGCTCCAGGAGCATGATCGCGAAGAGACCGTCGACGGCGTCACCGCCATTACCATTCCCGAGATTCTGGCATCAGTGCCCAACGGCGCTTGTTTCATTGTCAAGATCGACATCGAAGGCGGCGAACGTCAGCTCTTCCGCAGCAACACGGCCTGGCTCGATCATGCGCCGCTGGTGATCATCGAGCTCCACGATTGGAAAATGCCTTGGGAAGCGACCGGCGCGAGTTTCTTTTCGGCCGTGTCACGCCGCAAGCGCGACTATGTCTTCCGATCAGAGAATCTCTTTTGCTTTCTTCATTCAGATGATGACGTGGCGGCAAGCGGCGAAAAGTGCATGCCGGTTGGCGCTCGTGTTGTCAGCGCATCCTGAGCCGCCCGTCTGCTGCGGCTGAAATGGCGTCAAGAACTCAGGGGACTACCGGGCTTGAAGTCGATTGCGGCAGACATTCCGCCCGAGACGGTTCGCGGTTGATAGCGCCAATAGCGGCGGCCCGCCGCAATGCATGGCCGTTCGATCACCTTCCAGCAGAGCAGAGCCACCACAAACGACAGGGCGGTCGCGACGAAGGGTACGGCCGGTACCTGCGACAGCACCGTCCTGCTCATGATTTCGATCGGCCGATGAAACAGGTAGAGGGAGTAGGCACCGATGCCGAGCCAGCACAGCGGCCGAAGGGCGCGCGGCAGGTCGCTCCGGCGTCGCCGCGTGACCGTGAGCAGCAGAATACCTGCGTAGAACGCGGCGATCCAAGAAAAGCCGAAGCTCCACATCAGCGGCGAAAAAGCTTCCTGCTCCGTGGCCATCATCAGCAGGACGCCCACGCCAAGCATGCCGATGACGAGGTAGACCAACCGCCGGCGTCGGGCGATCCAGTCGATGAAAAGCGGCTGTCCCGTCGCCCATGCCAGGAGGACGCCGCCAAACAATGCATCCATCCGGCACGGCATCAAGAGGTAGGCGGCGAAGGGCTGTCCGAGCCACAGAACCGTGACACATCGCATGAGCGGCGCTGCGACGCATAGCACCAGAAGGGTCCAGGGCAGAAGCCGCGTCGATGTCATCCGGATCAGCAGCGGCAGAACAAGGTAGAACTGCTCCTCGACGGCAAGAGACCAGGTCGGGCCGGTCCATCCGCCCCACTCGAACGCCATCTGCTGGTCGGAGGCCCAGACAAAATTCTGGGTGAAGGTGAGATAGGGCAGGATCATGTCCGGCTTGAAAAAGATCACGTAGGACGCAATGAGGACGATGTAGAGCGGGATAATCCGAAGGACGCGCCTGCCATAGAAGATGGCGTAGAAGTTTCCTGCCGTCCGATTGGCCAGCAGAATGCCGCCGATGAGATATCCCGAGAGGACAAAGAACAGGTCGACCCCCGTCCAGCTGAGGCTCAGCAGCCGACCAAGCAACGGCGCCTGCTTCTGGAGCGCGGGAACCCAGAGGTGCCACAGCATGACCTGGCCGATCGCGATGCCGCGGATCGCGTCGAGATCGGCGAGCCGCCCATGCGACGTCGCGCCGGTCGGGAACCATCGGCTCCTTTTGGGATGGCGGCATGTTCTTGGGTCCCGAAACCTGCTTGTTGCTGTCGAATGGTGGTTCCTCACCCTGGCGATACGAGGTGAGGCAACGCGGCACATTACCGCCTGCGGGTTACCGATTCGGCAATATCCATCGTGCCCGGGTGATAGTGGTCTTGGGTACCCCGGGAGAGTGCTTTCTCTGGCGGAGGGCGGTCTCCTGTGCGGGGCTAGCGACGGCTCTTGGCACGCGGCTGCTCGCGGGCGTGCGCGGCCAGGTTCTGAGCGCGGTCAGCGGTCGCGGCGCTGGCGGACATCGCCTCTTCGACCAGCGCGACGATCCGCGCGCGAAACGCCGCGATGCCAAAGCGCGCCGCATTGTCGTGGCAGGCTTCCGCCGGGATCCGGCCTTTCACCACATCGAAGCGACGGACGGCAAGCGCCAGGGCCTCGGCGGTCTGCGGCTCGAACAGCACGCCGGTCGGCTGGTCGCCGTCGAGATCCACGACGATGTCGCGCGCGCCGCCGCGGCCATAGGCGATCACCGGCGTGCCGCAGGCCTGGGCCTCGACCATGCCGATGCCGAAATCCTCCTCCGCGGCGCAGAGGAACGCCTGGGCGCGTTGAACCAGGCGCACCAGCTCCGCTTGCGGCACCGGCTCGCGGAACTCGATGTTCGCCGCGCCCCGGGCGGCGGCATGGACGCGCGCGCGCTCGGGACCGTCGCCGACGACCAGGAGTCGATAGCCGGGCATGCCGGCGAAGGCCTCGACAACGAGATCGACGCGCTTATACGCGACAAAGCGGGAAGCGATGAGGAAGAATTCTTCCTTCTCGGTCTCGAGCGCGAACTGCTCGACATCGACAGGTGGCGGCACGACGATCGCGTCGCGCCGATAGGCCTTGCGGATGCGCCGCGCGATATAGCTGGAGTTGGCGACAAAGACATCGACGCCGTTGCCCGTCCGCCTGTCCCATTGGCGCAGCCGGTGCAGGAGGACGCGCGCGAGCAGGCTCTTGATCCCGCGATCGAGACCGCTCTGGCGGAGATATTGGTGCTGCAGGTCCCAGGCATAGCGCATGGGTGAATGGACATAGCTGACATGGAGCTGGTCCGGGCCGGTGAGCACGCCCTTCGCCACCGCGTGGCTGCTCGATATCACGAGATCATATCCCGAGAGATCGAATTGCTCGACGGCAAGCGGCATCAGCGCGAGATAGTGGCGGAACATCCGCCGGGCGAAGGGCAGCTTCTGGATGAACGAGGTGCGAACCGGCCGGCCGCCGAGAAATCCGCGGCCATCGGCCGGCAGGAAATCGACGACAGCGAAAATGTCCGCTGTCGGAAAGCAGCGGATCAGCTGCTCCAGCACCCGCTCCGATCCGGCATAGGTCTCAAGCCATTCATGGACGATCGCGACCTTCATCTCACATCCCCTGAGCCGGGCGCAGCGCACAACGCGATGTCGGGCCCCGGTTCCATCAGCTGCGCCGCGACAGCCGAACAATGAGTCGCGCCAGGGTGCTCCGCTCGTTTTGCAAGCGCATATGCTGCACCAGGAAGGCGAGCGCGCGAGCCGGAAGCAGGCCCAGCGCCACGAACCACAGCGCCCAGGCCAGGCGTCCGAACAGCCGAATGTCGACGGCGCGGAAGGCGCTCTTGGTTCCGAGCCAGACGAGCGGGCCCACCCGATCCGCCGCCAGCGGATGCAGCGCCGGGCCGAGCCGCAGCGACAGGAGCCGCGTCTCCAGATGCTTCTTGTTGTGGAGCAGGATGGTGTCCGACAGCTCGTAGCCGAGCGTCCGGACGCGGTCACGAATGAAGCTTTCGCGCTCGACTTCGTATTTCACATTGGCGGCATATTTTTCCGGCGCCAGAGCCTGCTGTGCCAGCACGTTCCCGCCATGCACGCGGTAATCGGCGAGGATGTTCGGCAAGGCGGTCACGGCGCCGTAGAGCGGCGCCAGGCGGTTGAGCAGCCCGTCGGGGGCGCGACGGAATTCCCGCGGCAAGGGCATGGTCTTGAGCAGGAACTCGCGGGCGAAGGCATTGCCGCTGCTGACCGGCCAGGCATAGGCTCCCACCGCGAGCACCTGTCGGCGCGCTTCCGTGCTGTCGCGCAGCAGAGTTCTCGTGTAATGCGGGAAGGGCATCTGCAGGTCGCGCCCCTCCGCGTCGATCGTGTTCAGGCGGTACTGCACCTTCGAGATGCCGGGCTCCCAGGCGCGTATCACCGTCGCGACGCAATCGGGATGCAGGCGATCGTCGGCGTCGAGGAATATCACCACCTCGCCGGCGCTGGCGGCGAAGCCGGCGTTGAACGCGGCGGCCTGACCGCCATTCGCCTGGAAGATGGCGCGGACCTTGCCGCCATAGGCTTCGATGATCGCCCTCGACCCGTCGGTCGATCCGTCGTCGACCACGATCACCTCGAGCGCCTTCCAGCTCTGGGAGAGCGCGCTGTCGATCGCTATCGGCAGAAAGCGGCCGTAATTATGGTTGGTGATCACTATGCTGGCTAGCATTGAATGTGCTTTCGTACCATCCATTATAGTCGATACTACGGTGGTGAGCGTCGCATATGATGTGCTTTCGAGCTGCCGGCTATGTCCGCTTTCGACTCCACGACACCAGCAGCCGGGCGATACCTGCCCGAAAGTCCTGCCGGCGGAACTGCCCGACGAGATAGGTCAAGAGTTCGGGCCGGCAGGAGACCCATGGCAAGAAACCAGAAACTCCAAAGCAGGCGACCGACCAGGCTGACATCGGGCGAGACCCAGGCGCTGCACATCCCAAGCCACACCAGCGTCAAGACCGGCTCGCCGGGAATGGGATGCCGGCCCGGCGCCAACCGCCGCGACAACAGCCGGCTCTCGAGATGCGCCTTGTTCAGCGTCAGCCGGCGCTCGTCCACAGCGTGCCCCATCTCCGCCGCGCGGGCGATGAAGGCCTTCGCCATGTCAAGCTCGTAGCGGGTGGCCTGGGCGTATTTGCTGCCCGCGACGGTCGCCTGGGCCCAGAAATTGCCGCCGTGGACGCGATAGGCCGCCAGGATCTCCGGGATCGTCTCGACGTCGCCGTAAAGCGGGGCCAGTTTGCTCAGATAGCCGTCGGCGATGTTCCTGAAGACGTCGGGGACCGGCAGCATGCGGCGAAGGAAGTCGCGATCGAACATGTTGCCGCTCGCCACCGGCCAGGTGTAGACGCCGAAGGCGAGGGCGCGCCGCCGGATCTCCGCCGGCGTCAGCTCCTGCACGTAATAGGGAAAGGGCATGTTCAAATTGCGGCCGTCGGCGTCGATCGTATCGAGACGATACTGGATCTTGGAGACCCCCGGCCGGTAGCGCGCGGCGACGCGCTCGACGCAGGTCGGATAGAGTAGGTCATCGGCATCGAGCAGGAAGACGAGCTCGCCGGTACTGTGCTGGAAGCCGAGATTGAAGGCCGAGGCCTGACCGCCGTTCTCCTTGCGCAACGCCGTGACCCGCCCGGCATAACGCGCGATGACGGCCGGGGAATTGTCGATCGATCCGTCATCGACCACGATCACCTCGGTATCCGGCCAGGTCTGGGCCAAGGCGCTCTCGATCGCGGCGCCGACGAACCGCCCGTAATTGTAATCGACGATGATGATGCTCGCTTTCATGCTGGTCCTCGCGCGCAGCTTATCGGACGTTTTTGTCCGTTTTCTTGTCGAAGCTCGTCGATCAGCCGGCGGAGCATGCCGGCGGCATTGTCCCAGGTGAGCGGCTGCACCCGCCGAAGCCCTCGCTCGCGCAGCGCGTCGGCGAGACCGGGTTCGTCAAGGACACGCCCGACGGCGGCGGCGATCTGCTGCGGCTCGTCGGGATCGCAATAGAGCGCCGCGTCGCCGCCGACTTCCATCACCGCGCCAGCGGTGGCAGCGACAACCGGACAGGAGCAGGCCATGGCCTCGATCGGCGGAATGCCGAAACCCTCGTAGCGCGAGGGAAAGGCCAGACAGAGTGCCCCTTCGTAGAGGGCGCGCAACGCGGCGTCGCTCGCCCGACCGAGATATTTGGCGGGCTGGGGCAGCGATACGCCGGCGGTGTCGTACACCGCCGAGGTGATGCCGCCGACAATGGCGAGATCGAGGTCGCGCCGGCTCAGCATCTGCGCCAGGGGCTGAAGCGCGGACAGGTTCTTGTGCGCGACCAGGTTGCCCACGGCGAGGACGTAACCGCGCCGCGCGAGGCCGTGCTGTTGCAGGATGGCGTGGTCGGGAGGGGCGCGCAGGATATGGTCCGCCCCTTCCGAGATCACGGCGATCTCGGCAGCGGGGAGGCGGAGGTATGTCGCGATCTCGTCGCGCGAAAAGCGCGAGACGGTGGCAAATCGCACGCGCTTCCAGGCCAGGATCCGCTCCAACGTGCGGTGCACCAGCCGGTAGGCCGTCGAATACGCCTCGGGATGGGCGAAGATGCCGGCGTCATGGAGCAGAAGGAGCTGCCGCCCGCCGAGGACCGGCGCGGCATTGGCGAGGTTGACGAGGATGCCGCCGCGCGCGTGCCATGGCAGGTCGAGCTGCTCCCAGGCGTGGCCGCTGCGCCGTCCGACCTGGCGCACGCGGATGCTGCGATAGGCCGGCGGCTGCGAGGCCGAGCGCGGCGTCAGCAAGGTCGGTGCGATCAGGCTCGGCCGCATCCCAGCGGCGGTCGAGAGCGGCGACGATCTCGCCGGCGAAGCGCTGCACGCCGGTCACGGTTTGCGTCGCGAAGCGCCCGTTCAGATAAAGCGGCGGCATCAGCGCCGGTCGCTCGGCAAGGCGGGATGGCCCACCTGGTGGATGACGACGTCCGACAAATTGCCACGCAACAGGATCGGCGTCTCTCCGGCGATCACATCCAGCCGCGAGATGCCATGTCCCTGCGGATCGGCGATCCACGCGCGCGTCACCGGCGGACGGCCTGCCTCATGCAGCTCGACGGGGCCGGGCGATGTCGCCAATGTCTCCAGTGCGAACCGGCTCAACACGCCGTCCTTGGCCGTCCACAACGCCCAGAGGTCTTGGCCTGCGCCTGTGCGGAAGCGCAGCACCCAGTCTTGATCATCGACGGTCGACAACCGGTCGACGAAGGTCGCATCGGCAAGCGCTGCGGTGACATCGGCCACCGCGTAATAGGCGGGTTTGGGCGTATCATCGGGCCAGAGGAGCCCGTAATTCTGCTCGTTGTCTTTCATGTCCCAGCCATTGTTGCGGAAATTGTACAGCCAGACACCCTTGATGAAGGGCGCCGTACGCGCCAGCAGCAATATCCGTGACGCCAATCCGGCTTGCCGTTCCAAGCTCACGCCGTCGGGCCTGCCGTCGGTGTGCCATCCGATCTCGGTGACGTAAAGCGGGACGAGCGCGCCATCATTGCTCCGCCGCAGTGCTGCTTCCGTGTCCTGCAGCCAATTGAGGGAGTCTTCGGGTAGAGCTGCATAGGGATGAACCGCGATCCCGTCGGCGAGGCGCAATAATCCGAGCTGCGCCAGCTTCTGGAAATCACCCTCTTGGTGATGTCCCATGACGACTTCGTCCATCAGCAGCGTGAGATGGGAATCGATGGCCTTGAGCGCCGGCGAGACCGATTTCAACAGGCGCACATAGTCGTCGGTCGAACCCGGGGTCCCCCCGCCGACAGTGTTGCTCCACTCATTCCACAGCTCGTACGAATGCACCCTCCCCAGAAAGTGCCGGGCCAGGAACTCGGCGTAGCGCGTGAAGGCGGCGATGGCTTCGGCGGAGCGGGGCTTGTCGCCGCCATCATAGAACTTGTTGCCGTAGGTCAGGATGACGAGCGGGGCGATCCCGTGGCGCATTTCCTCGGGCAGGTAGAAGTCCGTTTCGGCAGTGACCGCGAGCTTGCCGCGCTCCTGCTCGGTCTCCGCCCAATTGACCTCCTCGCGGGCCGCGAGAAGGCCGGCATGCGCGGCGAGCTGCAGTGTTTCTTCAACCGCGGAGGGCGCTCGCCAGTGGCGCGCGCCCGAGCCGGTGATGAAGCTCTCATCGCGCTGCTGCGCCCGGAGCGGTGGCGCGGCGGCAGCAAGGGCGAGCGCGAGGCAGATCGCCCACGCGATGCCGGCGGCCGGCAGCATCGAACGGGCCCACAATCGTCTCATGACGACCTCTGTGGCGCGGCCGCGGCGAGAGGGAAGCGGGAAGGATTTGCCGCGGACGCGCTTTGAGCATGCGCCGCGACGCAGATGCGGGCGGCGCAGCCGACCACGACGGCGACGCGAACGAAGAAGTCGATCTGGTCGATCGTCGGGGACGACAGGATCCCGGCGCAGAGCGTGCCGAGGACGGAGCCTGTCATCGCATCCATGGCCTCGCGATCCTCACCGGCGGGGGCAAGACGGCGCGCGCGGCCGACCAGCCGGGTGACGCGCGCGCCGCACCAAAGGATGAGCACCAGACCGGGAAGCCCGGCGTTGCCCAGAATGCCGGGGATGAGGCTGGAGCTGCGCACGCTGCCCCAGCCGGCGCCGAAACCAAAGCTCGGGCCCAGCGTCGCGACCGCGGACAGATCCTTGGCTGTTCGATCCATGCCCGAATCGCTTTCGCTCTTGTTGAGGGTCGAATTCGATGATCGCGTCGGCTTGCGCTTCGATCCGCTCCACAACCGCCGGCATCGTGATCGAGGCCACGAAGAAGAGTGTCAGCAGCCCGGCCAGCAAGCCGATAACGCCCAGTCCGATCACGCGCAGCTCGCGTGTCGTTGCCGACCGCAGCAGAGCGGCTGGGACGAACACGGCCAGGATGACGATCCCGGTCGTCGAGGTCGACAACAGCATGGCGACGGCGGACATGAGCAGCAGCAGGCGGACCCCGGCGCCGGCGCTCCCGCGCAGCAGCATCCAGAAGCAGGCGAATATGATGCCGGAGAGATAGGTGGCAAGCGCGGCGGGCTCGGTGAACGGGCCGTTGATCCGAGTTGCCGCGCCCAGCGCCTGACTGCTGAGCGTGGTCCAGCGCGGATTGGAATGAAGAAACTCTTCCGGGTAGTAAATCCCCGTCAGGGAGCTGGCGAACTGCCAGTAGCACAGCGCCGCCACCACGAAGCCGCTGGCGAGGTAGGCGCGGACGAAGAGCATCGGGCGCGTGCGGCCGTCACTGGCGCACAGCGCGGCGGTGAACAGCATGGCGATGTTGACGACGATATAGAGCGTCTGGGTCACATTGCCGGAATTGGGCCGGAGCGGCTCGGCCATATTGAACGCGTCGGGCTTCTGCGGCCACACCTCGAACATGCCGGCGAAGAGGCGGGGCAGCACGAAGGCTCCGAGGACGGCGGCAGAGACGAAAAGCAACATCGGCGACCACTGCGGACGCTGCCAGCCGCTCTTCCGCCGTGGAATTTCGGAAGAGGCGCTGGTAGGCGAACATGCCAATGAAAGCCAACCCCGGGGCAAAGCCGACGGCCAGACCGAAAGGCGAGCCGCCGAGATTGACGATCGCGGGGCTGGCGCCGCCCAGTGCCGCGGAAAGCAAGGTGAGCCGAAGCAGCGAGCCGGGACGAAAGAGGAAGATCACCGTCAGCGGCAGGACAAGGAAACCGGCGGCGGTTATCTCCATGAGGCGGTTCCGCGTGAACGCCGCCCCAGGGACAAGTCAGTCCCGGAGGTTGCCGCGTCGCCAAGCCAAGGCGAGAGACGAGACAGATCTTGTTCGCGTGACGACAGGAGACCGCGATGGCCGGAAGACACAATGTCCGATATGTTGCAGAAACGTGCACGGTACTCGACATCGCTATGGTTGACGCAACAAGATCCAAGCATTAACCGACGATTAATCATTGCAGATATTATACTGACTTCGCAGTAGATACTAGGAATTTGGCTGCCGGTCGCACCCTTTGCGACAGGTCATCTTGGCGGCGGGCCCGACAGGATGGTGTCATGGATATCCCGCTGAACCTCTTGTGGAAAATACCTCATCAAGACACTTATCTCGAGAAGCGGATGTTTGTCGGATTTCTCTGAAGTTTCACCAGCCGACGCATCGTCCAGGTCACTCGACCTTGTGATTTACGAATCGTTTGATCGCAACCAACTGCGACCTGAGCCGCATCCAAATTCGGCGACCGGTCGGACAGTGCTCGCGCAAGAACGCGTAGTTCGTCGCGGCAGCGTCCGCGTTGCCGGCGTCGGAGAACCTTCTCCATTGCGCGAATGCCAGGCGATAGACCATCCGGTCAAAGGCGGCGCGATCAAAGCCCGGCATGCCGCGCGCTTCCCATATCGCCCCCAATCGCAGATGGTCGCGGACGTTCTCGGCCGTCTGCATCAGTCGACTTAAATCATTCGCGCCGAACGAACGATACGACGCGAGCGGGCGGTTGAGCATTCTGGCGCCGCCGTGCAACACCGAGCGCGCCCACATTTCCCAATCGGCGGTGTGGACGAGAGCTGGCTGAAAGCCCCCATTCTCCTCGTAGAACTGGCGGCGGATGACAACGCCAGGCGTGCGTATCGGATTCGTCAGCATCAGTTCCCGCGCATCCGTGGATTCCCGCTTCAGCGATGGCATATAGTCCGAGAGTCCGAGCAGGTCGTTCTCTTCGTCGATCACAAATACGCGCGAGTAGACGGCGGCACATCCGGGCGAGTTTTCGAACGCTGCAGCGAATGCGGCATAGAAGCCGGGTTCGACGGTATCGTCGCCATGCAGGAGATGCACGAGACGGCCGACACTCCGCTCGACACAGGTGTTGAAATTTGCAATCGCCCCGCCGTTCTTTTCCTTCCTGTAGAACAGGACCCTGTCGCCCGCGATTTCCTTGACGACCGCTTCGGGATCATCCTTCGTTGAGGCGTCGTCCACGACCTCGATCTGCATGTGCTTCGGCCCGGGATCCTGCGCCAGCACGCTTTTGAGCGTATGCCGAAGATATTGCGCGCAATTGAAGGTGGGTATCATCACCGACCAGAGCGGACGTTCCACGCCGACAGCAACGGGCGCGATGCGCGGAATGTCGGAGTCTCGTCCGCTTTCGCGAAAGGTCGCCGTCATCATGTCGCTCCGGACTGTCCGGGTGTGCTCGGCAAGCGCGTGCGGACCTCCGCGGCGATAGCGTGGAGACAATTCATGTCGTGTGGCGCCTCACCCTTCGCGGAGGCCCAGGACATTGTTTGCATCGGTGGCATGACCATGCGTCATTGCTGATCCGTTGTTTGGGAAGCTGGCTGATGCGGTTGCCCGGCGAGCCGCGGCACGATCTCACGCTCGAATGTCTTCAGCGCCGCCCCGATGGCTTGGTGCATATCGAGGTAACGATAGGTCCCCAGACGTCCTCCGAAAATTACGTTCGTTCTCTGCGCTGCGGCTGCGCTGTATTCACTATAAATCTTTTTGTCGCTAGCGGTGCCGATTGGGTAATACGGCTCATCCTCCGCCGACGCAAAGCGCGAATATTCCCGGTAGATAACGGTTCCTGCTTCTGGCGCATACCGACGTTCCGGATGTAGATGCTTGAACTCGTGTATTCTCGTGTACGGAATATCGATATCGGCATAATTCATCACACTCGTGCCTTGAAAATCTGCGGTCCGGAGAATTTCTTGTTCGAAATCCAGTGTCCTCCAGGACAACGGCCCATAGCGATATTCAAAATATTCGTCGATGGGACCGGTATAGACTGTTAGTTTGTTAGCGCTCAACGAATTTTTCACGGCAAAATAATCTGTATTCAGAAAAGTTTTGATCAACGGCTGGTCCAGCATGCGATCGAATATTTCTGTGTAACCTTTTAAGGGTAACCCCTCGTACTTGTCGGAAAAGTACCGATCGTTGAAGCTGTAGCGCACCGGCAAGCGCGTAATGATCTCACTCGGAAGAGATCGCGGGTCGGTTTGCCACTGCTTGGCGGTGTACCCGCGGATGAAGGCGTCGTAAAGATCCCGACCGATCAACGAGATCGCCTTTTCTTCCAGATTGGAGGGCTGTTCGATGCCGGCCTTGCTGATCTGCGCGTCGATCAAATCGCGCGCCTCACTCGGGCTGAAAGCTCTGCCGAAGAAGTCGCACATTGTCATCAAGTTGATCGGCATCGTGTACACCCGCTGCTTGTGAATGGTGAGGACACGATGGCGGTAGTCATTAAATTCGCTGAACAGCCTTATGTAGTTCCAGACGTCTTCGCTGCTCGTGTGAAACAAATGAGATCCATATTTGTGAATTTCCACGCCCGTCGTCGGTTCGATCTCCGAATATGCGTTTCCGCCGATGTGCGACCGCCTATCTAGAACGGCAACGGGACGCTTCAGGACCGTTGCGATCCGCTCGGCGACAGTGGCGCCAAAAAAGCCCGCGCCAACGACGATGACGTCAAATGAGTCGAACATCGACCATCCATGCGCATGGCGTTGAGCGCGACAATGACCTCGCGCATGTCGTCTCGCCAAATACTTCGCCAGAGCCGACGCTCGGCACTCTATCGCCAACATCGACCTCTTCTCGCGCTAGGTCGTTAGAGCCGGCGATCCGTCGCCTCGATTCCTTGATCCAAGCTCTCATTCGACCACAAAGCCGACCTGCTGGTGGCTTGGCACGAAGCCGAGCGGAACACATGTCATGTGTCGTGAAGCTTTGAACTCTTCAAAGGCTTTGTGCTCATGCTGCTGCCATCCCGGAAAATTCCAGTATTCGTCAAACACAATTACCGTTCCTTTCATAATCCGATCACCTAGACTGTCAAAAATGCATTTTGTAGACGAATAAAGGTCGCAATCTACATGAAGAAAGGAAACAAAACCCGTGTGTGATGAAAGAAATTCGGGAAGAGTGTCGCCGAACAGCCCCTTGATCAAGGTCACATTGCTTGGTACCGACGGCGCATTCATGGCAAATGTTCCTCTCCCGAATCCGCTTCGCCAGTCCTCCGGCAGACCCTCGAAAAAGTCAAAACCGTAGATGGGGGACGTTCTGTGCGACGCGAGGTGTCGGATCGTGCGGCCCTGAGCGACACCAAATTCCAAGAATAGCCCGTTTGGATCGGAACGTGCCATTGCCTCTGACAGCAGCTCGAGATCAGTGGAAAACGTCGACGCCGTGATTAGATGCGCTTCGTAATATGCCGCGCTTTCGTAAGCAGCTTTCAGGAAAGCGATCTCTAGAACGTCGAAGCTATCGCCGCGGGTTTTTTGAAGTAGTGGAGATGACAAGAAGGCTCGATGTGCAAGCCGATCGAACATCTGCAAGATCTTGTCCTTCATAAATGCCTCTCCAATTCTGAGTGAATTTCTTGTTATTCAGGCGCAGGCCTCGCGCTAATTGATGTCAGACCATTTGTAAGGTACATACACATCGCCTACGTAATGATCCCGCGGCGCAAGGCTGACGTCCTTAGCAGCGGCTTCGACTTCGAATTGCATGACTTCATCGACATGATCGAAGAGCTGCCCGGCGATGAATATCGCTGCTCGTATGGTATAGAGGCCGGGATTCAGGATCATCGGCTCTATTTTGCACAAAAACTCATTGCCACCTTGTCTGATCGCGGACGCGCTGTTGCCATCGTGCGCGGCGGTGCCCATGATTTCGTAGCCTGTTCGGCCGACGAAGGAAAAGCCCAACGCGACCGATCCGATATTTTGGCTTGCGCTCACCGTGATTTTGACCAGGAAGGGCTCCCCAAAGCGGAAGCGCGAGGCTTGTTCACCCGCAACGTTGAGCAATTGGAAACTATCAAAGCGGCATTCGCCCGAGCCCCGCCGCGATACACGCGAATTAGACAAGTCAGCGTATCCCGAACTTTCCGAGCTAACGCTACCGAGATAAGCCGCGACGCATTCGTCAACGGGGCCATTGGCGGCCACTCTGCCATTGGCCAAAAGGAGCGCGCTCCTGCAAAGCTGCTGGATGGAGCGCATATTGTGGGAGACGAACAATACGGTTCGACCGCCCTGCGCGACCTCGCCCATTTTTCCCAAACACTTTTTCTGAAACTCGGCGTCGCCGACGGCCAGAACTTCGTCCACCATGAGAATCTCGGGTTCCAGATGGGCGGCGACGGCGAAGGCGAGCCGCACATACATTCCCGAGGAGTAGCGCTTGGCCGGCGTATCGAGGAATTTCTCCACCTCTGCAAAGGCGACGATCTCGTCGAACTTTCTGCGAATTTCCCGCTGGGTCATCCCCAGGATGGCGCCGTTGAGGAATATGTTTTCGCGGCCGGTGAGCTCCGGGTGAAAGCCGGTGCCGACTTCGAGGAGGCTGGCGACGCGGCCCCGCAGAGCAATCCGCCCCTCGGTTGGCTCGGTGATGCGGCTGAGGATCTTCAGCAGCGTGCTCTTGCCGGCGCCGTTCCGGCCGATGATGCCGACCACCTCGCCCTGCTTTATCTCGAAGCTCACCTCCTTGAGCGCCCAAAACTCCTCGACCTCGTCGCCCTCGATCACCTGCTTGCCGCGGAGCAGATCGACCGCCTTGCGGGTGAAATTGCGCGCCTCGCGCGTGATCACGTCGCGCAAGGCGATGTAGCGTTCCCGCCGGACGGATTGATGCCCGATGAGATAGCGCTTCGAGAGGTTCTGCACGCTGATGACAGTGTCCGACATCGCGATTCCGATAGAGGGCATCAAATGAGATCAGCAAAGCTCTTTTCGAACTTCCGGAACTGGTGAACGCCGAACCAGAGAAAGCCCGCCGCGATCGCGATGCTGACCGCCAAGCTGGGCAGGCTGAGCGGGCTTTGCCCGCTCAGCAAACACCAGCGAAATCCATCGATGATTCCGACCATGGGGTTCAGCGAATAGGCCAGCCGCCATCGCTCGGGAACGATGTTGGTGCTGTATCCAACGGGAGAAATGTATAAACCGAATTGCACGATGAAGGGAACGATGTAGCGAAAATCGCGATATTTGACGTTGAGTGCGGCGATCCACAGGGCCGGGCCCATGCTCGCCAAAAATGCCAGGACGATAAAGGCCGGCAGGAACAAGAGCTGCCAGCTCGGCGGGAACCGATACCAGACCATCAATAGCGCGACGATGGACAGACTTACGAGAAAATCGACAATGGCGACGACGACCGTCGCCGTCGGAATGATCATCCTGGGAAAGTAGACTTTGCTGATGAGGTTGGAGTTGGTGATCAAGCTGTTGGACGCGTCGGCCAGGCTGGTCGAAAAGAACGTCCACGGCAACATGCCGGCGAGCACGAGAAGCGGGTAGGGCGCCGAGCCATCGGACGGAAGCTTGGCGATGCGGCCGAAGACGATGGTGAACACCAGCATCGTCAGCAACGGCCGGATCACCGCCCAAATCGTCCCGATCGCGGTCTGTTTGTACCGAACCGCCAGATCGCGCCAGGCGAGCACCCGGAACAGCTCCCGGTATCGCCAGAGGTCGAGCCAATAGTGCCGCTCGCTCTTGCCCGGCTCGATGACGACCGATTGCATATTGGAGAGGAACCCCTAATGTAGCGCGCTACACACGGACCAGAGCCGTTGTTGTCGATGACAAGCGCGCGTCGTGGCCAAATAGATCGTGCGAGTTATATACTGGATAATCGCGAAACAGCCAAGCAAAATGGGGCGCGCGGCCGCTTCAGGTCGGCCGGCGATCGAGCTGCCCAGTACGGTTGAAGTCAACAAGGCGAGGCCCGTCAGTGGCTGTTATCAAAAGGTTAAAGTTGAAGCGCGCGGCGCAGGAATTTTACCTTGGCGCACGGCTGATCTATGCACGCTGGAAAGTCGGCCAGCGTCAGGGAGCGCGGGATTTTTCCCGCGTCCGGATCGTGGGCGCGATGAAGTGGCACCACGGCATCTCGGCCGGGGCCGCCCTCCAGTACCAGGCGATGCGGCGGCTCGGACTGGATGTCGAGCTGCTGGATGCCAGCGATGCCATCAACAATCCGTTTCGCCGTATCGAGCACGAGCCCGGATCGGCCTACATCTTTCACAGCGGCGGTCCGCAGAATGCCAGCCATGCTGTGCAGCGTTCTGCCCCACGCGGCACGCGCGTATCGCATCGCCTATTGGGCCTGGGAGCTGCCGCAACCGCCGGCTCAATGGCCGAGATGCGACGGCACCGTATCCGAAATCTGGACGCCCAGCGTTTTCGCGCAACAAAGCCTGATGCAGCGGTTTCGTCAGCCGATTCGCGTCGTTCCGCATTTTGTGCCGCAGCAGGCGATGAGGCGGCGCGCGCCGGATCGGCCGTTCACGGTTCTGACCTTGGCGGACAGCCGTTCGAGCTTCGCGCGCAAGAACCCGGCGGGTGCCGTCGCGGCGTTCCATCGCGCCTTCGGCGCCGACCCTTCCGTTCGTCTCGATGTTGAAATTGAACGGTCCTGCCACGGATCTAAGGGAGGTCTGCGGTGACGCCTTCGGCGCGGCCAACATCGAGGTGATCAACCGCTATCTGTCGGAAGAGGAGCTGCAGCAGCTCTATGCATCGGCGGACGTGCTGGTGTCGCTGCATCGCGCCGAAGGGTTCGGCATCCCGATGGCGGAGGCGATGGCGCATGGCGTGCCCGTGGTCGCGACCGGCTGGTCCGGTAATCTCGAATTCATGAGCGAGCGCAACAGCCTCCTGGTACCGTACCGGCTGGTGCCGCTGCAAGACACCGGCGTCTATGATCGATATTCCGGGAGTTGCGTGTGGGCGGAGCCGGATGTCGACGCCGCGGCCGCGGAATTGAGACGCCTCGCCGCCGATCGGGATCATTACGACCGCGTCGCGCGCGCGGCGCATCAATCGATGGCGGCGTTTTCGCAGCGTTGGAACCGCGACCTGTTCGAGCGCTAGCGCCGGCGCGGTCTGCGCGGTGCGCGCACCTATGGCATCTGGAGAGTAAGCCTTGTTGAGTGTCATCCAGCGGAAAGCGGGAAAAATCGCGCGGAAAGCGGCGCAGGTCTACCGGCAACAGAAAAGCGTCGGCCGGACGGTGACGTATGTCGCGCGGTACCTGGCCTTGCGCGCGCCTTCGGTTCTGCGTCGCTCCGTGTCGGCGCGAAAAAGCGCGGTCGAGATGAGAGCGCAGCGACACAACCGGGAAAGCGTCGTACTCGCAATCGGCCTGGGCGGAGGCATCGGAGATCACATTGTCGCCGCGCGCTATCTGCGCGATCTCAGGGCATCGACCGAGCCGTTCGAGTTCGACATGTTCTCGCCCAGCGTGGCGGTTGCGCGATGGATCTTCGCGAGCGTGCCCGGCTTCGGGCGTTGCTATTACGATACGCTGTTCGACGGCGCCGGAGAGAACCACGACCTGCTGCTGCACATCTCGTCTTTCCTGCGCGTGAAGAGCCGGCACGACGGAACCGGCGAGGGGAAGCCGGGGCGGGGGCTTCGCGAGTGCGTCGCCCGTATCGAAGCGTTCAACAGCGAAGCGAGCGTGATGATCGAGCGCCATCCGAGGATGGACGGCTTTCTCGCGCAAAAGCTCCAATTCGCCAACATCACCAGGGCGACCTCGCTCCACAGCATGTCCGGCATCACCTATGGCGGCGACCGTTTCCCCCTGCAGACCGAAAGCGATATTGTCGCGGCGAGCGGCCTTGCCGGAAGACCCTACATCACCGTCCATAACGGGTTCGACGCCAGCGAGATCATTTCCGGCGCGATGGCGACGAAATGCTATCCCCATTTCGGCAAGGTGATCGATCTCCTGAGGAGGGAGCTCGCGGGCGTCGTGTTCGTGCAGATCGGCGCGAGAACCAGCGTGCCGCTTCCCGAGGCGGACCTCGATCTCATCGGAAAGACCGATTTGCCGCAGGCAAGCGCTCTCATCAAAGGAGCCGTCTGCCATCTCGACAATGAGAGCGGCATGGTCCACATCGCGAGCTGCTTCGGCGTTCCCTGTTGCGTGGTGTTCGGCCCCACCCCCGCCGATTTCTTCGGCTATGCGGGCAACAGCAACATGCGGCCGAAGGTTTGCGGCGGGTGCTGGTGGATCACCGACGACTGGATGGGGCGTTGCCCGCGGAATTTCCCTGAGCCGATCTGCACCTATACCCAGCCTCCCGAAGAGGTCGCGCAGGCGACGATTGCGTTGCTCGGCGCGCGGCGGCCACCGTGAGCACACATCTCGAACAGGATGTGCCCGTCACCTGGGAAGCGCCGTGATCCTCCCCTCTCCGCCCCATTGGGGCGGAGAGGCTGGGAGAGGTGGGGCTGGCAACGCCGTTGAGAGCGAGAACGTATATCGCGCACCGCCTGCGCCGAAAGGCGACCGATGTCGAAAAACTCGTCTGGCGAGCTTTGCGAGCGCGCGTTATTCGGCTTTGGAACAATGAGGCTCGCGAACGTGCTCGCGACGATCTACCGGGATCTCGAAGCTCCCCCACCTCTCCCGGCCTCTCCGCCCCGCGGGGCGGAGAGGGGAAGATCATAGGCGCTTCGATCGACGCCGCTTTCATGGCGCGGCTAGCGGGTTGGAAACTCCAGGAGGCCTTTCTCGATAAGACGAGGCATGCCTTCGCTGGTCATCAGGGGACGGCTATCGCCCGCGTAATGGCGCGCGGTGATGCCGTCGAACGAACGGCCGGCCTCCAGTGACAGCAAATAGGTCGAGGGAAGGTACTGCAATTGCCTGCCCTCGCTGGCAATGAGCGCATAGATCGTCTGGTCCTGATAACTGGGTTCGCCGTTTCCGATCGCGTCCGTGGCAAGGAGCTCGTTGCAGCGCCTCAGATCGATCGCGTCGCGTCGGATGACGGCGATGCCGGCATTGAGGAGAGGCGCCATGTCGATGCCGAAAATCTCGCGCGCGGTCTCGGGAGATATCGTATATCCGCTGCTGCAATCCCGCATGAACACGAAAGCGGCATGACTTTGCGGCGGCGCAAGCAATTCGGCGGGGCGATCGAAGAAGAGAATGTCGCTATCGAACATCATCAAGTAAGGCGAGCGGCAGGTAATAAAAAAGTCGCAAAGCCTGAGAATGAAGGGATTCTGCTTGCGGCGCGCGAGAAGCTGATGCAGATCGCGGTCGGCAAGCCAACGCTCGATCAGTGGATCCGTCTCGGCCTCGGTGACGATGCGCGCGTCGGGAAAATGCTTGCGCAACCGGCGCAGCATCAGGGGTGTGGTAAAGCCCTGAATGTGAATGAATAGAGGGTAGCGTGCCCGTGAAAAGTGATAAAAGCTCTTCAAAGCCCACATCGCGCAGAGGTAATCCCGCCAGTAGCAGAGGGTGTGCAGTTCGATCTCGGTGAACTCGTTGGTCGATTCGGTATGGACCGGTGCCGATTTCAGGATCCGGGACCACAATCTGTGACGTGTCGCCGCACGGATGAACCCCTCATGACGTGCGCGCTTGAGGGCGAGGACATGACGAAAAAGCGGGCTTTTGCGAATGCTCGAGCGAAAAGTCCCGATAGTGCGTTCCTGAAACATGCCGAATTTATCCGGTCGGTGTCGAGACAAGCAGGAGATCAGGACTGAGGTTCAAAATGGCTTGAAGCTTGACGGTGCCAGCGTCTTTTGCGTCGGAGCACCCAATATGCTTGCTGTAAGCCGACTGGGAAACCGGCCGGTCTTATCGTCTCAGCATCCGCCATTGCCCTGCTTTCACTGCTACGAAATATAGGCGACTTCGACGCTCCGACACATTTCAAGCTGCCTCGTATCCGCCGATCGCGCGTTCCAACGGCGTTCTATTTACCTCGGCCTGCTTCTTTTCGCCAGAAAAAGCTTGGCTTGACGTCGAGACGCTAATCGATCGTTGTGATGATTTTCATGGTCGACCATCCCCCGCGCTTTTCACGACACGACACGACGCCGCTTGCGCTTTCAAGGACTCCTAAGGCCCATTGATCAGCAGGAGGTCGGCTGCAGCGTCGTCCCGCTCTGTTGCCTGTAGGTTGCGGACAAGGTCGCGAATCGTTGATGCTTGGTGAAGCTCGTCCCAGCGATCGTTCGACAGATTGTAATAGCCGTCGAATTTGCTCTCTATGAGCCCAACGCCGACATCAAGGCTGCCCGCACGCTGCATCTGCGCCGGCCACAATTCGACCACGAATTGCGCGTTTGCATCGATCAACGATTGTGCCCCGTCCAGTACAAACCCGTCATATCCTTGCGTATCGACCCACACGAGCGAGACGGCGGACGGAGATATTCCGGCCGATCTGACCATTTGATCGAGCGGCGCCATCGCAATTTGATGGCCAACGGTGTGAGTTGCCGAGCCTGCGCCAGACACGGAAACTCTATGATCGCCGCGGTTTTTTGCCGACAGAGCAATAAGCGCGGTGCCCTCGCGATTTGAAATAGCCACCTGATATACCCGAGCGCGATCCGCCAAATCGTTGATGATCAGATTGGCGCGTAGGAGATTGTAATTTCTGATCTCTGGCTCTATGGCGAGTGCGTAGTCAAATTGGCCAGAAAGAAGAGCGGAGATCGTTTCTGTTCCAATGTTTGCGCCAACATCGATGAAGTAGTCGCCCGATGGTCGTCCGAGTTTCTTCAAAAGCTCCAGCGCCTTCGGAAGGTTGGACGTCTTGTATCGACCATACGTTAGCAATTCCAATGTGAGGTGCCGGTCCTGGGTATGAGCAAGAACGATGGCACCGCTTTCGTTCTTGATGCCGAGGCATTCGACGTTGGAATAGACATGTCGGAAGAGCGGCCAAAGCAGTTCCCTCGACTTGGATCTTCCGGGAACGGAGGACGTCAAAATCTCAACAGCTTTCCGCGTGGCGCGCAGGTAACGTGCTGCAGTATTGAAGTTCATTCTCGACCCCAGCTTCGCGCCTTCGACAAGGCGACCCGGAAATGACGATTTAGGGAGAATATTGATCTCAGAGCACAAGCATCATAGCAAGCGGGCTGCTATTCGCGAGCGCGTCTCGCGCACTTCGCCCAAAGACACGTCCGAGATAGCCGAGTGGCGACGGTAGGGTGTTCATCTTTCCACTCGCAGCCCTCATACTCGGTCATTAAAAAAGGGCGCCTAGCGATGCGGCGCATTCCGTCCAGAACAATAAATGGTCCGGCCGCCAATGCAGCAAGCGGGCAGATCAATATAAGTCTATCATCTTAGCGGCAATCGATGCGGGCCCTTTTGTCATTGTTGCTATCCGAAGCTATCGTCCGCTATACCATCTTTTGACAGGATGTAGCTGTGCCGGCGTGTGAACGGGTACCCGACCGGCTTGGCAAACTGGTGGCAAAACCGTCGTGAGACGGCGGTAGTGGCTGCCCGAATCCCAGCTTAATCGGATCAAGCGAAAGATGAAACAAGTGCTGGCGGCGTGAAGGGGCTGCAACCAATGCTTGAGGGCCGGCGTCGCCTCAGCAAGGATCTTTTCCTGGCTGCTTTTCCCGTCAACGGGCAGGTATACGAGATGCGGCGTGATCCGGCGGAGCGCGTGTCATGCACATAATGCATTTGCTGAAGCACTGCGAGCACAGCCATGGCAACGTGCATGTGGCCGTCGATCTCGCTTGCGCGAACAAGCAAGGGATAGAAGTATTGACAGCGCCTGACGGGTTGCAACGAGGCGCGTGAAGCGGTTTGGGAGACAGGCGATGGCATTGATCGTTGCTAGCTTCGCGGATTTTCAACCATATCTCAGCGGTGCAAAATTTCATTCCGACTTCCAGGCGCGATACCGGCGCGGCGGGCGGATCCCTTACCGAAACGATGTCGTGACGGAACTCTGCCGCGGCAAGAAGGTACTGCACATCGGCTGTTGCGACCATGCGCCGCTTGTCCGTGGCAAGATCGAGAGCGGTGAATGGCTTCACGGCCAGCTCTCCTTGGTCGCAGAGAAAGTCGTCGGAGTCGATATCGACGGTGACGCCGCCGCGGAAGTGTCCCGCATATCGGGGCTGACGAACATCGTCGCAGCCGATATCACCGGCGCGGTCGAAATTCCCCAGATAGCAAATGTTTTTTTTGACATCGTCCTGTTCGGCGAGGTGGTCGAACACATCGGCAATCCGGTTCTGTTTCTGCAGAAATTTGTTCAGCGCTACAGCCGCAACGTCGACCGCATCGTGATGACGGTGCCCAATGCCCTGCGGGCAGGCAATATCAAGGGCGTGTTTCTCAATCGTGAGATCATAAATTCTGACCATCGCTTTTTCTTCACGCCCTATACGATAGCCAAGATTGCCTACGACGCCGGTATAATGCCCGTGACCATTCAAATGGCCAGTTTCACCAGACAGTCGAAGCTGAAGAACATGATAACGTCGCGATGGCCGCTTCTCGCCGAGGACATCATATTGACGGGCGTGGTGCGTCGAGACCATCCGGCGACTGACATCGCCTGCTGAGCACGGAACGCATGTCATGCACATAATGCATCTGCTGAAGCACTGCGAGCACAGCCATGGCAATGTGCATGTCGCGGTCGATCTCGCCTGCGCTGCAAGCGAGGCGAGGCCACCAGGTCGTGTTCGCGAGTGCCGGCGGCTCTTACGAGCCGCTGTTGCGGGCATGTGGGGTGGACCACCTGCGTATCGTGCAGAACCAGAAGAAGCCGGTGGCGTTTCTGCGCGCCATCTGGGAGGTAGCCCAGGTCAGCCGGCGGCGCCAGATGGACCTGCTTCACGCTCACATGATGTCCGGCGCACTGGTCGGTTACGTCGCGTCGAGGATCGCCGGCATTCCTCTCGTCACGACCGTCCACAACTCCTTTGATCGGCATTCGGCATTGATGCGTCTTGGGGATCGTGTCGTGGCCGTCAGCGCGGCGGAGAGAGATCTGCTCGTCGGCCGCGGCTACAAGCCCGCGCGTGTCGACGTGGTCCTCAACGGCCCCAACGGATCGGCGAGAGATGACTTTGCGTCTGCAGGCTACGCTCCGGAGCTGCAGCGCCCGTGTGTCACGACGGTCTGCGGCCTGCACCGGCGCAAAGGGGTCTTTGACCTGATTTCGGCCTTCGCCGCCGCGAGCCGGGACCTGCCCCAGTGGCGCCTTTACGTCGCGGGCGAGGGCCCGGATCGCGCGGCGCTGGAGGCCTTCACACGCGACTTCGGGCATGCAGGACCGGGTTATCTTCTTGGGATCGGTCCCGTCGGCACAGCCGGTCCTCGAGCGTTCCGATATATTCGTTCTCGCATCCTATGCCGATCCGTTCAGCCTTGCGGTTGCCGAAGCTCGGGCGGCAGGCTGCGCCATCATCGCCACGAATGTGGGGGGAACCCCCGAGCTGCTGGAATTCGGGCGCGCCGGCAAGCTGGTTGGGCCTGGCGATCCCGAGCGGCTGGCCTCCGAGCTGCGCCAATTGATGACGGACGAGGCGGAGCGGTCGGCCTTTCGCCTGGCCGCGAGACGTGGCGCCGAATTTTTCAGTATCGAGAGGGTGGTTGATGACTATGATGCGGTCTATCAAAGGGCGTGCAACGCTCGTACCATTGAAACGCGTGCTTGACGCTCGCGACGCCCGCAACGCCTCTCTCGGTGCCGGGACCTGCGGCTGGCTACGCTCGATGTGCCGTCGGCCGGCGCCTCGAAAGGTTTGCGAATGATGGTCCGCCCTTCCGGGATCGGGCAGGGCGCGTCGCCCGGCGACCCAGCCGCAGGCGAGGCGGGCCGGCAAGCGCGGCGCATGTCGGTCGTTTTCATCGCCTTGTCCAGCATCATCGCGCTGGCGCCGCTGCCGCTGGGCGCGGCACGGCCGATCATCTGGGACGCGATGGCGCTGGCCGTCGCGATTCTGTTGTTCGCGAGTCTCAGGGTCTCTGCCGCCGAGATGCGGCCGCTCACGGCGGCACTTGCCGTGCCGATCCTGCTCTTTTTGCTGGTCATCGGTTTCGTCGTGGTTCAGATCGTGACATTCGTGCCGCCCGATTGGCAGAATCCGGTCTGGCAGATGGCCGGAGAGGTGCTGGCCGGGAAGAATGTCCGCGGCAGCATTGCCGTCGATCACGCCGCGGCGCTCGTCGGCATTCTTCGCCTTCTGTGCTATGGCGGCATATTCCTTTTGTCGGTGCTGCTATGCCGGTCGCGCGAACGGGCGCTCGCCGCCGTCAGGCTCGTCGCCTTTTCAGGCGGATGCTACGCCGCTTACGGCCTCGTGGTGTACGGCTTCGGCAACGGCACGATACTGTGGCTGCCGAAATGGGCTTATCTCGGAAATCTCACGGGCACCTTCGTCAACCACAACTCCTTCGCGACATATCTCGGACTGTGTTTTCTGGCGAGTCTGGCTTATCTGGTGATCTTGCTCGAGCGCGTGCGGTTCGTCGGGACGTGGCGGGATAGGCTCGCCACCGCCATCGAGCTTCTGGGCCGCCACCCCGCGATTGTCGTCTGCATTTTCTTTTTGCCGACGGCCTTGTTTCTCACTCATTCGCGGGGCGGCTTCATCGCGACGCTCGCGGGCAGCCTGGTCTTCGCGCTGGCGACGTCTCAAGCACCCAGCCTGCGGCGGTTGCGGCGGTTGCGTGTCGTCGCATTGCCGCTGGTGCTGGTCGTCGTCGCGTTCCTGCTCAGCGCGGATCGGCTTGTCGAGCGCATGGTGGGCATCGGCGAGGATGCTCAGGCGCGCCTCGCGATCTATGGAAGCACGTGGCGTGCGATCGCCGATTACCCGATCTTTGGCACGGGGCTCGGCTCCTTTGCCTCGGTATATCCGATCTACCGTACGCCGGAGATCTGGGGGTTTGTCGATCGGGGCCATAATGACTATCTGCAGAATCTGCTGGAGCTCGGCTTTCCCGCGGCGAGCTGTCTCTTCCTCGCGCTCGCCTGGCTCATCGCCCTCTGCGTGCGCGGCGCTCGAGTCCGTCAGCGCGATGCGGTATTCCCTTGTGTCGCTGCCGCCGCGTCGGTGCTCGTGGCGGTGCACTCGACCGTCGATTTCAGCCTGCAGATCCCGGCCGTGACCGCGACCTATCTCTTTCTTCTCGGCGCGGGCGTTGCGCAGTCGTTCTCGACGCGGCCGAGAGCGCGTTCCGGGAGTGGAGCTGCGTCAGCGGCGCTCCGCGAGCACCTTCATGAAGTTTGAAGCACTCCTGGGATCCTGCGCCAGAGAGATCATGACCGGCAGCGTGCGGCCGGTGCTCTTGGCCACCGCCACCAGCTCATAGGGCTGACTGTCCCAGGCGAGTCTCACCTGCAACGCCACCGCCCGGCGCATGCTTGCATCGAGATCCGGCCACAGCTTCAGGCCGAGCTCGCTGCGATAGAGGACAAGACCGCGCTCGTAGGGACCGAGCAGGAGAGAGGTGTTGAGCGCCGATGCGGCGCCGCTTCTATCGCCGGCCGCGAGCCGCGCATGACCGAGCGACGCCCAGGCGAGCGGGTTGGCCGGGGCCCGCCTCAGCCCGTCCGAGAGATCGTCGATGGCGGTCTTCAGCCGTGCGGGATCGAGTTTCCGATCGGCGTCGCTGCCGAAGGCGATGCCGAAGCTCGTAGATGCCGGCATTGATGCGCGCCAGGGGATCGCCGAGCCAGTCATCGGTCAGCTCGAGCAGCTTCACCCGCGACTGGATCGGCTCCACATCCTGCGGCGCCACCGCCTGCTGCAGGTCAAAGCCCCTCTCGGCGTAAGCCCGCAACGCCGTATCGCCGATCTGATGCCCGCCAAGCGCGAGCAGCGCCAGGGCGACACTCCCCGCGACAAGCTTGTAGGAAAGCGAATCCGACTTCCCTCCCACCCGCTCAACGCTCGCTGTAGGGCGCATCGTAGCCGCCGTAATAGCTGCCGTAATGCCCGTAGAAATATCCGGCGTCGCCGTGGCCATAGGTTGCGTGCTGCCGGAAATCGACGCGCGTCAGGACGATTCCGGCCAGGTGGCCGCCGGTCAGGCGGAACGAGTTGAGCGCGCCGAGCACGACCGTGCGTGGCGTGAACCCCCAGCGGATCAGGAACACCGTCGTATCGGCAATGTGAGACAGAATGAACGCGTCGGAAACACCGAGGATCGGCGGCGTGTCGAGCACGATCAGGTCATACTGCGGGCGCAAGCCGTCGATGATCTTGCGCAGGTGTTGGGATCCCAGAAGGTCTTGCGGATTCGTCGTGCCTGTCGTCGTGGTTATGAAATGCATACCCGACGACGGGTCGATCTGGATCACCTTGCGAATGTCCATCCCGGGCTCGAAGAGGGAGAGCAGTCCGGTCGTGCCTTCGGATTTCAGCGCCTTGGCGATCGCCGGCCGGCGCAAATCGCAATCGATCAGCAGCGATCGGCCGCCGGCAGAGGCGACGCTGCGCGCCAGCGACAATGAGGTGACGGATTTTCCCTCCTGCGGCAGCGACGAGGTCACGAGCACGACCTTTGGCGGGTTGTCGATATCCGAATATCTCAACGCCGTGCGGATCGTGCGAATGGCTTCCGAATAGGGGGCAAGCGGGCTCTTGACCACGATCTCATAAGGCAAGTCCCTGGATTTCAGGGCTGGCGCCATCCCCAGCGAGGTCACTTGGGCGATCTTCTCGACCTGATGCGCGGTGCGGAAGCCGTTATCCAGGCGCTCAACGCCAAAGGCGGCGAGGATGCCGATGAGCACGGAGCCGAGAAAGGCGACGCCGATCAGTATCTTGGTCCGCGGATAGGACGGCCCGGTCGGGACCATCGCGGCGGAGACAATACGGGCATCGGGCTCCTGCATGTCCTGCTGCGTGGAAGTCTGCTTGAAGCGGTTGAGGAAATTCTCATAGAGCATCTTGTTCGAATTGGACTGTCGCTCCAGCTCGCGCAGCTGAACCCCGGCATCGCCCTGGACCGACGACGATTTCTCGAGCTGCTGCAGGCTGTCGCGCAGCGAGGTTTCCCGCGCGCGCGCTACCGCCACTTCTCCCGCCAGGCTGCGCACGACCTTGTTGATTTCGTCCTGGATCTTCTGATCGAGGTCGTGCTCCTGAGCCTTGATGTTGATCATCGCCGGATGCGCCGGCTTGTATTTGGTGGCGAGCTGCGCATCTTGCTGCAGCAGGTCGGTCTGTTGCTTGCGCAGCTGCTGGATCAAGGGCGAAGCGAGCACCTGCACCGCCGCGTCGACGCCGCCGGCCTTGAGCTGGTCCTGGATCTGGCGAAGGCTCGATTCCTTCTGCGCCCGGTCGGCGGCGGCGAGGATGAGCTGGGAGTTGAGCTCGGAGAGCTGCTGCGTCGTAACTGTTTCGCCCTTGGCCTCGGTGAGGTTGTGCGCGGCTCTGAAAGTCTGGACGGCCTGGTCTGCCGCCTGGACCTGCTTGCGCAGATCGGTGAGTTGGTCGTTGAGCCAATCATTCGCGCGGCGTATGGCATCGAACTTCGCCCCGAGCTGCGCCTGCAGATAGGCGTCGACATAGGCATTGGCGATCGTCGCAGCGAGTTTCGGGTTTTCCGATTCGATGCGTAGCTTCAAGACATAGGATCTTCCGTCGTTCGTGACGTCGATTTTGCCTTGCAGCGTACGGGTCGCCCCCAACAGTGCCGTTTGCGCCGGATCGGGATCGACTTCCGGCTTCGCTGGCGTGACGCCGAGCAGCGGCTCGATCTGCGCCAGCAGCCCGTCCACCGCCTCCCGCAGCGGCGCGAACATCGATGGCGGGCGCAGGCGCCCATTGAATTCAGCGACGGTGGTCAGGTTGAGCTTCTTGACCACCGCCTCGGCGATCGGCGGCGAGCGAATGACTTCGATCTCGCCGTGGAGCACGGTCGTGTCGGCCGGCAGGCCGGACAATACCGCCGTCAAGTCGGTGACCTGGGTCTTGCGGGCGTCGAGGAGGATTGAAGCTTCCGCGGTGTAGCGAGGGGTCAGCTGCAGCACCACGGCCGCGGCGATCGCGGTTATGATGGCGATGCAGGCCAAGATGACGCGGTGCCGCCGCCGCAGGACGTTCAGTATCTCGACCGTGTCCATGCCTTGGTCGGAGCCGCCGCGGAAGAGGCTCTTGAGATTGCCCGAGCGCGGTGCCCCGGGCGGCGGCAGGGGCGCGTTGGGCGGGGGCGGCGATGGAATGTCCGATGCGTCCAAAGAAATCTCCCGCCTAAAAGCCCAAGCAATGTTCGATGTCGCAAGCTCGGATCATGCTTAACCAGTGTTGCAGCGGTGGATGAGCGCCCTCATCGATGAGGTTAATTAATAATAGGAATACTCCCCTAGAAGAACCGCTCTTTTACACGGATGACGTCGCCGGGCAGAACCGCCGTGTCCTCGGTGACCCGCTGTTCCCCCGTCGAGCCGCTATTCGCCCGTTTGAGGAGGATATCGCCCCTGTCGGCGCGCGGGGTGTATCCGCCCGCCAGCGCCACTGCGTTCAAGACGGTCATGCCGTTAACATAAGGATAGCTGCCGGCATTCTTGACTTCGCCAATGATGAAGAACGGGCGATAGTTGAGTACTTCGACGCTCACTCGGGGGGCAACAAGATAATTTGCCCCGTATTTCTGCGTGATCAGGGCGTCCACTTCGCTGAGCGTCAACCCCACCACCGCCACTTGACCGATCAGCGGCAGGGCGATGGTGCCCTGGCCACCGACGTCGAACTCGCCGGAGAGGTCCGGCTCATTGAAGACGGTTACGCGCAGTTTGTCGCCGGGGCCGAGCTTGTAATCGGCGTCATCGGCGGCCCGCGCCACGCTGACGCAGGCGACAAAAACCAGGATTGCGAGCCAAAGCGCTCGCGACACTGCACGCGCAGGTAGCATATGGCATCACGCCTTCATCCGGGGCGGTCGGAATGCATCGGTCGGCCGCGCCGCATGGTAATAAATCCGCTGCCCGCGATCAATACCCGCCTCATCCGAGGGATTAACCATCCCCATGGAATCACAAGGAGATTCCTGCACCGGTGAGTGCCGCAACCATCACCTCCGAGGGTAATGCTCAGAATTGGACCCGAATATCGGCGGAAATAAGGTATTGATCGTAGTTATTGCCCGGGACGGTGGAGTCGCGCTGAGACCAGCCGAAGTTGACGCCACTATTCAGGTTGCGCGTGATGAGATAGCGCGCGCCGATACTGGCGAGATAGCTGGTATCGGTGCGGACGAAGCCCTGGAAATCCTGGATCATATAGGCGGCGCTTCCGTTAAGGAGGAGGTTTCGCCACAATTCGTGTTCGACCGTTATGCTGGAGAGGGTCTGCAGATAACTCGAGGCCCCGACGACGATTGTCTCTTCGACGGTGCGCGCCACGCTGCCGCGGATTGATGTCTGCTGCGTGACGTTCCACAGCAGGCTGCCGCCGAAATGCGGACCTGACACCGGCGTCAGGCGGACGTCACTGTAATCCTGCGCGAACCATCCGGCGAACACCTCGCCATTCACGGTCGCGCCCAGACGTACCGCGGTCCCGACATCGGCCGAGAAGCCGCGCGAGGTCGTATCGAGGCCCGACGTATTGAACTGGGACATGTATTGCCGGTAATTGCCCCGCGCCTGGACAAAGGCCTCGTAGCCGGGGACGAGCTCATAGCTGACCCGCGGCCCGAAGCCGTATTCTATGCGGTCGCGGCCGGTCTCCGGAATGATCGTGCCGGTGAGCGTCTGCTCGTTGTTGTAGGTGTAATAGTCAACGGAGCCGTCGGCCTGAAGCGCCAGGCGGCCAGTCGCATGAACGTATTGCGCCCCGGCGCTCGCCTGTTGGTATTCGGTGGGATTTTTCTGGTTGACGAGGGTATTGGGCGAGGCTCGATCTTCGTGCCCCAGCTGATAGGTGAGGTGTCCGGTAAGATAGACGTCGCGCTCGATGTCCAGCTTGCCGTCGGTGCCGACCAGCGCGTTGGTGTAATTCTCGCCGACCTGCGTCGCGTAGCGCTTCATCTGACCGGATGTGATGAAATCCAGCGCGTCATTGTTCCAGTTCGATCGCAGCTGCACGCCCGGAGAGACCGTCGTGAGAACGTCGGCCTTGGTGTTGGTCGGCGTCACGAAGACGTTGCTGTTGTACGTCTCGCTGACATCGATGCTCGGATACAGCAGGAACGACCCCAACGGCGCGCCCAGGGGGTCGTAATCCGGGCGCGATCTCTGCAGGACGCTTTGCCGCTCGATGTCGAGCTCGTTCGATTGCGCTACGGCCGCATGGGCAAAGCCGAGGACAGCCTGTGCGACCGCGAATCCAATCGCTGCAGTTGTTCTCCAGAGCGCCATCGTTCCGGAACCTCCCCCTGGCTCCGTGTCACTTCATCTTCTCTGATACGTTATCAGATCACGAGATCGGCGGATCAGCTCGGACTGGTGCTCGGCGACCCGCCGGGGTGCGTATTCGAGCCGCCACCACCGCCACCGCTACCACCGCCCGAGCCGGAGCTGGGGCCGGAGCCGGAATTCGCCACCGTGCAGTTCGGGCCGGTGGCGCCGTTTGTACACCCCGGTGTCTGCGGAGGTACTTGCGGCACTTGCGGACCTGTCGGGCTGCCCGGCGTGTTGCTCGGATTGTAGGGCGGCGGATTTGCCGAATTTCCCGGTTGCCGGCGGCGTTATGGACGCCGTGATCTGCTGGCCAGGAACGGCCTGATCGATCGCCTGGGCGATCTGCGTCTCATTCTGCTGGTTCTGCAGCGACGCAGGCAGAGCTTCGATCACGGCGGCGAAGACGCTGGCCGAGGCTGTCGGCGCGGCGCTCGCCGCAGCGGACGCCACATTTGAAGAAATCTGAACGAGCGTCGCCGGGTCTATTCCGGCGCTCGACGCGGCGTAGCTCACCGCCTCCTGCGCGATCGACGCCGCCAGCGTCGGGTCGGCGGCGATGCCCGCCGCATTCGCGACGAGGATCTGGTTCACGGCGGCTGCGACGGCAGTGGCGATCGTGGCGGGGCTGGCGCCGGCATTGGCAGCCAATGCCTGCTGCACCGCCTGGTCGACCTGCGCCTGAAGCGCGGCAGGGAGCGCGGGGACGGCGATGTTCTGGTTCTGCGCCAGCTGGGGAGGGCTGGCATCGCGCGCCGGCGCGGCGCAGGTGCTGCTCGCCAGCGCCAGAAGGGCTACGCAGACGCCGACCAATGTCCTTGCCATACGGCCCTCAAATGTCAGGAGAGTTGTTTATCGCTGCACCGCAACATTTAGCACGAGATCAGTTTCGTCGCAAGCTAGCCAATTTGGCGTGAAGGAGATCACACCGCCGTCCGTAAAGCTCCCCGGCGCGCATGCACGGTTGTGCTACTTGCAAGATGTCCTTGCCGGGATCTCGATCTCTGGGCCGCCGGACCGTGGGACCCCCCGAGCCTTGGCGGCGGAGGGGGGCCGGCCTACCATGACCCCGCGGCAGGTTTTCGGCGGCAGCTGCGTCATCGGCGTACGCAGATTTTCGAGTCATTGGAGTACACCAGTGGCGTAGGGCCGGCGGTTGGGAGCGGAGAATGGATCTTACAAAGTTCTATCAGGCGGAGTTCGCCGAGCACGAGGCGGTAGCGAAAGCGACGCTTGCCGCCTGCGAGGCGCCGTTCCGCCGGCTGGTCGCGGCGGCGGTGGCGGCGATCCGCGGCGGCGGCAAGCTGCTGCTCTTCGGCAATGGCGGCAGCGCCGGCGATGCGCAGCACCTCGCGACCGAGCTCACCGTGCGCTATATCGGCGACCGCGCGCCGATCGCCGCGCTGGCGCTCACCACCGACAGCTCGGCGCTCACCGCCATCGGCAACGATATCGGCTTCGACCAGCTCTTCGCCCGCCAGCTGCGCGCGCTGGGGCGCAAGGGCGATCTCGCTTTGGGCATCAGCACCTCGGGCCGCAGCCGCAACGTCATTCTCGCGCTCGAAGCGGCGCGCGAGATGGGCCTCACCGCCGCCGCGCTCGGCGGCAAGGATGGCGGCGCGCTGACCGGCCTCGCCGATCCGCTTGCTCGTCGTCCCCTCGCACACCACGGCGCGCATCCAGGAGATGCATATTCTCTTGGGGCAGATGCTGTGCGGTGCGCTGGAGCAGGAGCTGGGGCTGGCGTAGCGGGAGCGACGGCCAGGGCTGCGTTCCGGGCAGAGCTTGCGGCTTATCGCGTCGCCGGTTCCGGATTATGCTGGCATGCCGCGCCGATCACGCAGCAGGGCAGAACGCGCGGTGCCCGCCGCTTCCGGGAGGAGACCATGACCGAGGGGTTCACCATTGCCAATTTCCGCAGTGTCGCGAAGGGTTTGCAGGAAGGCCAGTTCGCCGTCGGCGAGCGCCGCAAAGCGTCGGGGCTGAGCGATCTCGACCCGAAATACAAGCAGCTCCTCGATCAGCCCGTCACCATGACCTTAGGGCTGATCGGCCCGGATGGCCGGGTCAACCTGACGCCGATGTGGTTCGATTACGAAGGCGACAAGGTGCTGGTCAACACCGCGTCCCACCGCAAGAAATGCGAATGGATCCGGCGCAGCCCGCGCCTGACGCTGCTGCTCGTCAATCCGAAGAACCCCTACCATTGGGTGCAGATCAAATGCACGGTCGAAAAGGAAATGCGCGAATGGGAGGAAGGCGGCGACTATGTGACGCGGCAGCTCGATCGCATCTGGACGAAATATACCGGCCAGCCCGGTCCGTACGGCTTGCGCGACCCCGCGATCGAGGAGAAGCGCGTGCTGTTCATCTGCCGCATCGATCGCATCGCCACCTTCGGCGAGCCCTAGGCGCGGCATGACACTCGCCGCGGCGATCCCTGAGCGCGCCTTGTCCTTGCCGCTGGCGGCGCTGATGGCGGAGGCGGCGTCGCTGCGCGATGCCGCCCATCCGCGGCTCGTCTCCTATTCGCGCAAGGTCTTCATCCCGCTCACCAAGCTCTGCCGCGACGTCTGCCATTACTGCACCTTTGCCGAGCGGCCGCGTCCGGGCAGCGCGCCCTACCTCATGCAGGACGAGGTCCTCGCCATTGCCCGTGCCGGCGCGGCCGCCGGCTGCCAGGAGGCCCTCTTCACGCTCGGCGACAAGCCGGAGCTGCGCTACCGCGCCGCCGCCGAGGCGCTGGCCGCGCTGGGATTCCCCAGCACCATCGCCTACCTCGCCCAGATGTGCCGTGCGGTGGTGGCCGAGACCGGGCTGCTGCCGCATGTCAATCCCGGGGTCATGAGCGACGACGATCTGGCGCTGCTGCGGCCGGTGTCGGTGTCGATGGGGCTGATGCTGGAGAGCGCTGCCGAGCGGCTGATGGCGCCGGGGGAGGTGCATCACGGCTCGCCCGACAAGCATCCGGCGGCGCGGCTCGAGACCATCCGGCTCGCCGGCGAGCGGCGCATTCCCTTCACCACCGGCATCCTCATCGGCATCGGCGAGACCCGCGCCGAGCGCATCGAGGCGCTGCTGCGGCTCCTGGAGCTGCATCGCCGCTACGGCCACATCCAGGAAATCATCATCCAGAACTTCCGCGCCAAGCCCGGCACCCGCGCCGCCGCGGCGCCGGAGCCAGGATTCGAGGAGCTGCTCTGGACCATCGCCGTGGCACGGCTGATCTTCGGCCCCGCGATGAACATCCAGGCGCCGCCCAACCTCTCGCCCGCAACCTTTCCCGCGCTGATCGGCGCCGGGCTCAATGATTGGGGCGGCGTCTCGCCGGTGACGCCGGATCACGTCAATCCCGAGGCGCCCTGGCCCCCGACCGCGGCGCTGGCCGCGGCGACCGCCGGCGAGGGCAAGATCCTGGTCGAGCGCCTCGCGCTTTACCCATCTTATGTCGCGGATGCCGAGCGCTGGGTCGACCAGGATCTGCGGCCGCGCCTCCTCGACGCCGCGGACACGGCGGGTTATGCGCGGCTCGACCGCTGGTCGCCGGGGCTTGCGGTGGCGGCCGGCCCGTTTCCCGCGCCGCTCGCCGCGCAGGTCGACGGCACGGTGCAGCGGCTGGTGGCACGCGCCGGCGCCGGACAGCGCTTGGCCGAGGGCGAGGTCGCTAGCGCTCTTTGCCGTGCGCGACCGCGATTTCCGCCATGTGATCGCCGCCGCCGACGAGTTGCGCCGCGCGGTCAGCGGCGACACCGTGCGCTATGTCGTCAACCGCAACATCAACTACACCAACATCTGCTATTTCCGCTGCCGCTTCTGCGCCTTCTCCAAGGGCAAGACCAGCCACGATCTCCGCGGCACGCCCTACGACCTCGCCCTCGACGAGGTGGTGCGGCGCACGCGCGAGGCCTGGGCGCGCGGCGCGACCGAAGTCTGCCTGCAGGGCGGCATCCATCCCGACTATACCGGCGCGACTTATCTGGCGCTTTGCCGCGCCATCAAGGCGGCGGTGCCGGCGATGCACATCCATGCCTTCTCGCCGCTCGAGATCCGCCAAGGCGCGGCGACCTTGGGCATCGGCCTCGCCGAGTTCCTGGCCGAGCTCAAATCCGCCGGGCTCGGCAGCCTGCCCGGCACCGCGGCCGAGGTGCTCGACGATCCCGTCCGCGCCGTCATCTGTCCGGACAAGCTCAACACGGCGCAATGGCTGGAGGTCGTCGGCGCCGCGCATCGCGTCGGCTTGCGCACGACCGCGACGATCATGTTCGGCCATGTCGAGGAGGCGCTCTCCTGGGCACGCCACCTGCTGCGCCTGCGCGAGCTCCAGGACGAGACCGGCGGCTTCACCGAATTCGTGCCGCTGCCTTTCGTGCCGCTGGAGGCGCCGCTTTATCTCAAAGGCCGGGCGCGGCGCGGCCCGACCTTGCGCGAGGCGGTGCTGATGCATGCGGTGGCGCGGCTCGCGCTGCACCCCGTGCTGCCCAACATCCAAACCTCCTGGGTCAAGATGGGGGTGGACGGGGTCAGGCTCTGCCTCGCCGGCGGCGCCAACGATCTCGGCGGCACCTTGATGAACGAGAGCATCTCGCGCGCCGCCGGCACGCAGCACGGCCAGGAGCTGCCGCCCGCGCAGATGCGACAGATCATCGCCGGGCTCGGTCGCCGCGCCGAGCAGCGCGACACGCTCTACCGCCCGGTGCCGGCGGAGCGCCGGGCGGCGGCGGAGGCGGCGCTGCCATTGACGCCGGTTGTCGAGACGCCGGTGGGAGATCCGCAGGCTCTGTCGCGGCTTACCGCGAAGACCGCATGAAAAGGTTGAAGAGATGAAGCCGACCATCGCCATCCTTGGCGGCACCGGCCAGGAGGGGCGCGGCCTGGCGTTGCGCTGGGCCGCGTCGGGCCACCCGATCCTCATCGGATCGCGCGATCCCGCCCGCGCCGAGGCGACCGCCGCTTTGCTGCGCGAGCGCATAGCGGGCGCGATGGCGAGCGGCATGGACAATCGCGCCGCCGCCGAGCAAGGCGCGCTCGTCGTCCTCACCGTGCCTTATGTGGCGCATCGCGCAACGCTGGAGGGCCTCGGCGATGCGCTCCGCGGCAAGATCCTGGTCGATGTCACCGTGCCGCTGATGCCGCCGCATGTGGCGCGCGTCCAGCTGCCGCCGGAGGGCTCGGCGGCGGTCGCGGCGCAGCGTCTGCTCGGGCCCGAGGTCAAGGTGGTCTCGGCCTTCCAGAACGTCTCCTCGCATCTGCTCGAGACGCTGGCGGCGGCGGTCGATTGCGACGTGCTGGTCTGCGGCGACGACAAGGAGGCGCGCGCCGTCGTCGTCGATCTCGCGCGGGCGGCCGGGATGCGCGGCATCCATGGCGGCGCGCTGGCGAATTCGGCGGCCGCCGAGGCGCTGACCTCGGTGCTCATCTTCATCAACCGGCGCTACGGGCTGAAGACCTCCGGCATCCGCTTCACCGGCCTGCCGGAGGAGTGAGCCGTGGCGAGCCCCGCGACGCTATGCTTGACGGCGCTTCCCGGCATTCCCACCGTCGCCGCCGGCGACGATCTCGCGCGCCTCGTCCTCGATGCGGCCGGGCGAGCGGCGCTCGCGCTCGCGGACGGCGACATCCTGGTCCTGGCGCAGAAGATCGTCTCCAAGGCGGAAGGCCGCCGCGTGCGCCTTGCCGATGTCTCGCCCTCGGCGCGGGCCCGCGATCTCGCGGGTACCGTCGACAAGGACCCGCGCCTGGTCGAGCTCATCCTGCAGGAATCGCAGGAGGTGCTGCGGGCGAAGCCCGGCGTGCTCGTCGTCGTCCATCGGCTGGGCTTTGTGCTGGCCAATGCCGGGATCGATGCCTCGAATGTCGAGGATGACGCGAGCGTGCTGCTCTTGCCCGTCGATCCCGATGCCAGCGCCGAGCGCCTGCGCGCCAGCCTCAGCGCCGCAGCATGCGTCGCGCTCGGCGTCGTCATCAATGACAGTTTCGGCCGTGCCTGGCGGCTCGGCACGGTCGGCACCGCCATCGGGCTTGCCGGGTTGCCCGGGCTGGTCGATCTGCGCGGGCGGCCCGACCGCAACGGCCGTGCCTTGCGGGTGAGCGAGCTCGGCGCCGCCGACGAGCTGGCCGCGGCCGCCTCCTTGCTGATGGGACAGGGCGATGAGGGCCGCCCGGTCATCCATGCACGCGGATTTCCCTACGCGGCGCGTGCCGGTCGCGCGCGCGAGCTGCTGCGGCCGCCGCAGCTCGACCTGTTCCGCCGATGACCGCGGGCACAGTCCTGGCGCTGGCCGGCGGCGTCGGCGGCGCCAAGCTCGCCGACGGGCTGGCCGCGCTCTTCGGCGACCGGCTCGGCATCATCGGCAATACCGGCGATGATTTCGAGCATATGGGCCTCTGCATCTCGCCCGATCTCGACACCGTCATGTACACGCTTGCCGGCATCGCCAATCCCGAGACCGGCTGGGGCATTGCCGGCGAGAGCTGGGCGTTTCTCGACCAGGTGGTCCGGCTCGGCGGGCCCGGCTGGTTCCGGCTCGGCGACCGCGATCTCGCCACCCATGTGCTGCGCTCCGAGCGGCTCCGGCGCGGCGAGCGGCTGAGCGAGATCACCGCCGATCTCTGCCGCCGCCTCGGCATCGGCGCGCGTCTCCTGCCGATGAGCGACGCGCCCGTGCGCACATTGGTCGAGACGGCCGAGGGTCCGCTGCCCTTCCAGGAGTATTTCGTCGGCCGCCGCTGCGAGGTGGCGGTGACCGGTTTCACCTTCGTCGGCGCCGCCGCGGCGCGGCCGACGCCGGAGATTGCCGCCGCGCTGGCCGCCGCCGATCTCGCCGCGATTGTCATCTGCCCCTCCAACCCCTTCGTCAGCGTCGATCCGATCCTGGCGGTGCCGACGCTGAAGCCGGCGCTGCGTGGGCGCGGCGTGCCGATCGTCGCGGTATCGCCGATCATCGGCGGCGCCGCGGTAAAGGGGCCGGCGGCCAAGATGATGCGCGAGCTGCGCCTCGATCCCTCGGCGCTGGCCGTGGCCGAGCATTACGCCGGGTTCATCGACGGCATGCTCATCGACACTGCCGATGCGGCGCTGGCGCCGCGCCTCGAAGCGCTGGGGCTGGCGGTAGGCATCGCGCCCACGCTGATGAAGACCGCCGAGGATCGCCGCGCCGTGGCGCGGCACGCGCTGGCGCTGGCCGGCGCCGTGGCGGTCGGGCGGCGATAGCCGTGCCGCTCCATCTGCTGATCCCATGCAAGCCCTTCGCCGCCGGCAAGTCGCGCCTCGCGCCGGTGCTGAGCGACCGCGAGCGCGCCGCGCTCTGCGCGCGCCTGTTGCGGCAGACCTTGGATTGCGCTCTGGCGCTGGTCCCGGCCGCCGCCTGCCATGTGGTTTCCGCCGACGGCGCGGCGGCGGCGCTGGCGCGCGCCGCTGGCGCCGGCATCATCGGCGATCGCGGCGGCGGGTTGAACGAAGCGCTGGCCGAAGCGCGCGCCGTCATCCTCGGGGCTTCAGCCGATGCGGCGCTGCTGATTCTGCCGATCGACCTGCCGCGCGCCTCGGCCGCTTCGCTCCGCGCCCTGTCGGCCACGCCTGCCGCGGTGGTCGCGGCGCCCGATCGGCTGGGCATCGGCACTAACGCGCTCCACCTCTCGCCGGCAGCCGCGGGCATCGTCGGTTTCCGCTTCGGCGGCGGCAGTTTCGCCGCTCACCGCGCCGCAGCCGAGAGCGCCGGTCTCAGCTTTGCCGCCTATGCCGATCCCGATCTCGCCTTCGACATCGATAGCCCCGATGATCTCGCGGAATGGCGCGGCGCCGCTCCGTCGGCCCCGGGCGCCCGGCGATCTCAAGCGCGCCGGTCCTTCTCTCGCTGATGGCGCAGATCAAGGAGCTCGCAGCAGGATGACACCGGCGCGTCTGGCCGTTGATATCGGGGGCACCTTCACCGATTTCGTGCTCGAGCGCGGTGGCGAGCGGCACAGCCGCAAGGTGCTGACGACCGCCGCCGCGCCGGAGGAGGGTGTGCTGGCCGGCATCGACCTGCTGCTCGCCGATCTCGGCGTCGCGCCGGCGGAGCTGGGTTTGATCATCCACGGCACGACGCTCGCCACCAACGCGATCATCGAGCGCAAGGGAGCGAAGACGGCGCTGATCGTGACCAAGGGCTTCCGCGATTCGATCGAGATGGCCTATGAGAACCGCTTCGAGCAATACGACATCTATATGGAGAAGCCGACGCCGCTGGTGCCGCGTCATCTCCGCCTGCCGGTGCCCGAGCGGATCGAGGCGCGGGGCCTGGTGGTCGAGCCGCTCGACGAGGACGCGCTGGCGGCGCTCGCCCGGCGCCTCGATGAGGAAGATGTCCGCAGCGTCGCCATCGGCTTCCTCCATTCCTATATCAACCCGGCGCATGAGCGCCGCGCCCGCGACGTGCTGGCGACGCTGCTGCCCGATCTCGCCATCACGCTCTCGAGCGACGTCTGCCCGGAGATGCGCGAATACGAGCGCTGGTCTTCGGCCTGCGCCAACGCCTATGTGCAGCCGCTGATGGCGGGTTATTTGAAGCGTCTCGAAGAGGCCCTGCGCGAGCGCGGCTTCCAGTGCCCGATCTTCCTCGTCACCTCGGCCGGCGGCCTCACCACCGTCGAGACGGCGTGCCGCTTCCCGATCCGCCTGGTCGAATCCGGCCCGGCCGGCGGCGCGATCCTGGCGGCGCGCATCGCCGGCCAATGCGACCTCGCGCGCGTCGTTTCCTTCGACATGGGCGGCACCACCGCCAAGCTCTGCCTCATCGACGATGGCACGCCGCACTTCTCGCGCAGCTTCGAAGTGGCGCGCCAATACCGCTTCCTCAAAGGCAGCGGCATTCCGCTGCGCATCCCGGTGATCGAGATGGTCGAGATCGGCGCCGGCGGCGGCTCGATCGCCACGGTGGATCAGCTCGGCCGCATCCAGGTCGGACCCGAAAGCGCCGGCTCCGAGCCTGGGCCCGCCTGCTATGGGCGCGGCGGCACCGGCGCCACGGTGACCGATGCCGATGTCCTGCTCGGCCGCATCCGTCCCGAGCGCTTTGCCGGCGGCCGGTTGCGCCTTGACCCCGAGGCGTCGCGCATCGCCATCACCGCCGCCATCGGCACGCCGCTCGGGCTCGACGCGCCGCGCGCCGCGCTCGGCATCTTGGAGATCGTCGAAGAGAACATGGCGAACGCCGCGCGCGTCCATGCCGTGGAGCGCGGCAAGGAACTCGGCAACCGCGCGCTCATCGCCTTCGGCGGCGCCGCGCCGCTGCATGCGGCGCGGCTTGCCGAGAAGCTCGGCATCGATACGGTGGTGGTGCCGACCGGCGCCGGCGTCGGCTCGGCGCTGGGCTTTCTCCTGGCGCCGGTCGCCTATGAGGTCGTGCGCAGCCGCTATCTCCGCCTCGATGACAGTTTCGATGCCGCCGGCGTCAACGCGCTGCGCCGCGAGATGCGCGCGGAGGCCGAGGCGGTGGTCCGGCGCGGCGCGCCCGAGGCGCCGCTCACCGAGATCTGGACCGCCGATATGCGCTATCGCGGCCAGGGCCACGAGGTCACCGTGGCGCTCCCGGCGGGCGCGCTGACCGAGGCCGCCCGCGCCGAGCTCGCCCGCCTGTTCGAAGCGCATTACGCGGCCCAGTTCGGCCGCAGCATTCCCGGCCTCGAAGCGGAAGTGCTGAGCCTGGCGCTGCGGCTCGCCACCGTCGAGCCGCCCGTGGCGCCTTGTCCGCCCGCGCCGCCCGACCGGCCGGCGGCGGCGGCCGGGGCGGGGAGGGTGGCCGATCCCGGCACCGGCGGCTTCGTCGAGGTGCCGTTCTACCGCCGTGCCGATCTCGCCCCGGGCGACGTCGTCGCCGGTCCGGCCTTGATCGTCGAGGATGAGACGACGACACTGGTGCTGAGCGGCTTCACCGGCCGCATCAACGGCCTCGGCTATATCGTGCTGACGCGGAGATGATGATGACCGGCAATCAACCGATGTCGCTCATTCACCAGCAGGTCATGTGGGATCGGCTGATTGCGGTGGTAGAGGAGCAGGCGCAAACCCTGGTTCGTACCGGATTCAGCACCTCGACCCGCGAGGCCGGCGACGTCTCGGCCGGCGCCTTCGACGTCAACGGGCGGATGCTGGCCCAGGCGGTCACCGGCACGCCGGGTCATGTCAATTCCATGGCGCGGTCGGTCTATCACTTCATCGACAAGTTTCCCACCCGGACGATGCGGCCCGGCGATGTCTTCATCACCAACGATCCCTGGAAGGGCACCGGGCATCTTCACGATTTCACCGTCGTGACGCCGGTGTTCCGCCGCGACCGGCTCGCCGCGCTCTTCGCCTGCACCAGCCATGTCGTCGATATCGGCGGCCGCGGCATGGGCCCCGATGCGCGCCAAGTCTACGAGGAGGGGATCTACATCCCGCTGATGCGTTTTGCCACCGCCGCCGGCGTCGATCAGACGCTGATCGAGATCGTGCGCGGCAATGTGCGCGAGCCGGTCCAGGTGATCGGCGATCTCTATTCGCTCGCCGCCTGCAACGATGTCGGCAGCCGCCGGCTGCTGCAGATGATGGACGAGTTCGAGATCGACAACCTCGACCGGCTCGGCGACCACATCCTCGAGCGCTCGAAATCCGCGATGCTGGAGGCCGTGCGCACGCTGCCGCCCGGGACCTATCGCAACCGCATGCGCGTCGACGGCTACGACAAGCCGATCGACCTCGTCGCCGCCATGACCATCGGCGCGAGCGGCATCCATGTCGATTTCACCGGCACCTCGGCGCCCTCTTCCTTCGGCATCAACGTGCCGTTGTGCTACACCGAGGCCTATTCCGCCTTCGGCATCAAATGCATCGTGGCGCCGAAGGTGCCCAACAACGAGGGCTCGCTGTCGGTGATGACGCTTCACGGCGCCGGAGAACTGCATCCTCGATGCGCGCCATCCGCTGCCGGTGGCGACGCGGCACATCACCGGCCAGATGCTGCCGGATCTCATGATCGGTTGCCTGCATGGCGCGCTGAGCGGCCGCGTGCCGGCGGAAGGCACGTCCTGCCTGTGGAATCTCTTCGCCATGGGCGGCCTGGGCCGGGTCGACGGCGATCCGGCAGAGCTCGCCGACGCGGTGCCGTTCAATGTGATGTCGTTCCATTCCGGCGGCACCGGGGCCCGCCCTGGCAAGGACGGCCTCTCCGCCACGGCCTTCCCCAGCGGCGTGCGCAATGTGCCGGTCGAGGTCACCGAGGCCCTGTCGCCGATCCTGATCCGGCAGAAGGAGTACCGCGTCGATTCCGGCGGCGCCGGCGAGTTCCGCGGCGGGCTGGGGCAGGTGATGGAGGTCGTCAGCCTCGATGACGCGCCTTTCGCCATCAGCGCCGGTTACGATCGTGTCGATTTCCCGCCGCGCGGCCGCGACGGCGGCCGGGACGGCATGGCCGGCATCCTGCGGCTCGCCTCGGGCGAGCGCCTGCGCGGGAAGGGCCAGCAGACCGTGCCCAAAGGGGGCACCTTGTTCATCGAGATGCCGGGCGGCGGCGGATTGGGCGATCCGCGCCGGCGCGATCCCGCGCGCGTGCTCGAGGATGTCCGGCTGGGCCTGGTGTCGCGCGAAGCGGCCGCGGCGGCCTACGGCGTCGTCCTGCGCGATGATCTCACTCTCGATGTCGAGGCGACCGCGCGTGCGCGTGGCGCCTGAATGCTAAAAGGAGAGCAAAGCATGAAGCTGATGTATTTCGATGATTTCCGGTTGGGCGTCCTCAAGGGCGATACCGTGGTCGATGTCTCCGCGGTGGTGCAGGACATTCCGCATACCGGCCCGCACAATCTCATCAGCGGCCTGATCGAGCGCTTTGCCGATTACCGCCAGCCGCTCGAGGCGGCGGCGGCGCGCGGTCCCGGCATCCCCGTTGCCAAGGTGAGGATCCGGCCGCCTTTGCCCAAGCCGGTCAATATCGACTGCATGGCGGTCAACTACATGGAAGATGGGACGCTGAAGGAGCCGGCGCCGATCAACGCCTTCCACAAATCGCCGGGCGCGGTGATCGGGCATGACGACACCATGGTGCTGCCGGACGTGCCTGCTACCATCTTCGAGGGCGAAGCCGAGATGGCGGTGGTCATCGGCAAGCGCGCGAGCCGCGTCAAGGCCGCCGATGCCATGAGCTATGTCTTCGGCTACGTCAATTTCATCGACGGCTCGGCGCGCGGCCTGCCGCCCAGCGGCAACACCTTCTTTCAGATGAAGTCGCGCGACACTTTCGCGCCGATGGGCCCCTGTCTCGTCACCGCCGACGAGATCGCCGATCCGCAGCAGCTCCAGATCCGCCTCTGGGTCAACGGCACGCTCAAGCAGAACTTCAACACCTCCGACATGGCGCACAAGATCCTGCGCTGCATCGAGTGGCTGACCTCGATCCACACGCTGGAGGCGGGCGATGTCGTGGCCACCGGCACCAACCATCGCGGCTTGAGCGCCTTCCAGGATGGCGATCTCGTCGAGCTCGAGACCGAGGGGCTGGGGCGGCTGCGCTTTCATGTGCGCGACGAGCTGAAGCGCAGCTGGTCGCGCGACACCAGGCTTGAGCACAAGCAGAAGCAGGCCGAGGGCGTGGCAACGCCGCAGCTCGGGGGCAAGTACGCGTCCGCGGCGAAAGGGTAGGTGGCGCCCGCCGTCGCTCCCGCCTCAGGGCGTCGCGTGCTCGCGGAACTCTTGCGGCGCCCCTTCGCCCCATTGGGACGCGGTGTCGATCATGGCGCGCGCCAGCTGCGGCGGCGCCGCGGCGTTGAGCAGGTCGGTATCGGTCCAATGCTCATGGCCGCGCCCCCAGGGGTCGTACCAATAGTCGTAGACCTGGCTGCCGAGCCGGTGCCGGCCGATGCCCCAGGCGTGGCGATAGCCCTTCTGCTTCAGATGCTCGTGGCCGAGCATGACGTCGTCGATGTCCTCGACCTCGAAGGAGAGATGGTTGAGCCCGACCTTCTTGCCCTGGATGCAGAAGAAGACGTGGTGATCGACATACTCGTCGCCGCGGTCGCAACGGTTGAACGATCCCACGAGATTGTCCTCGCGCTCGGCATAGACATCGTCCGAGCAGAGAAAGCCCAGCATGCTGCGATACCACCGCACGGTCTTGGGCAAGTCGGTCGACATCAGCACCATGTGCCCGATGCGCCGGACATGCGCCGGCCCTTTGTCGAGCCGCATCAGCTCGCCGGCGCGGCGCAAGCGCTCGCTGCCGTAATTGAGCTTCTGGCGCTTCAGCGGCAGCGCCGCGGGCTGCTCGATGCCGTGCACGATCTCGATCTGGTAGCCCAGGGGATCGCGCAGTCGGACGCGCTTGCCGCCGCCGGGCTCGTCGATGCTCTCGACCGCGGAGGCGCCGTCGGCGCGCGCGATCTCGTGCAGGTCCGCCTCGCTGCGGGCATAAAAGCCGCAGCCGACGAGAGCAGGCTCGCCGAGTTCCGCGACATAGAGGTGATGCGCGGGGTCGGTGCCGCGCATATAGAGCGCGGTGCGCGTGCGGTCGGACCGGACCAGGCCGAAATCGGTGAGGAACTGCTCCGCCCGGTCGAGATCGGGGGCGCGCATGCGTCCGAAAGCGATGTCGCTGACCTTGATCCCGCCCATCCGGACTCCCTCAACCAGTGCCGCCAGCGTTGTCGCGCGCAGCTTTTGCCGCATCTAACCAGAATTCGCCCCGAGGCGGAAGGCGCTCGACGCGGCCGGCTTGCCCGTGCCGGAAAAATCCTCTTAGGTGGCCGTAACCAGCAAGTCGGGCGAAAGTGCCCGGCGGTTACGGATGAGGGAACGATGAAGCAATTTCTCGCGCTGACGGCCGCCGCTTCGCTGCTGCTCGGCCTCCCCGGCGCGGCGTCGGCGCAGACCAAGACGATCACCTTGGGGGCGGCGGTGCAGCTCACCGGCAGCCTCGCCAATACCGGGCGCTATTACCGCGACGCCTATCAGCTCGCGGTCGACGCGATCAACGAGAAGGGCGGCGTCACGCTCAACGGCGAGAGCTACAAGCTGGCGCTCGACCTGCTCGACAACCAGTCCGACGTCAATCTCGGCGTGCGCCAATACGTCCAGCTCGTCACCCGCGACAAGGTGAACTTCCTGCTGGGTCCGTTCTCCAGCAACGACGCGCTCGACGACAGTTCCGTGGCCGAGAAATACGAAGTGCCGATGGTGCAGGGCGGCGGCGCCTCCAGCCAGATCTTTGCCCGCGGCTATAAATACATCTTCGGCACGCTGCCGCCGGCCGATGACTATTACCGCAGCACCATCGAGATGCTGGCCAAGCTCGATCCCAAGGTACAGACCGTGGCGCTGGTCGCGGCCGATGACAGCTTCGACGTCTCGGTCGCCAAGGGCACGCGCAAACTGCTCGCGGCGGCTGGGCTCAAGCTGGTCGTCGACGAGACCTATCGCGAGAACAGCGGCGATTTCTCCTCGATCCTGTCGCTGATCAAGTCGCGCCAGCCCGACGCCATCCTGTGGAGCGGCCACGAGCCGGAGGCGCTCAATTTCATCCGCCAGGCGAAGAGCCTCGACGCCAATGCGAATGACTTCTATTCCTTCACGGTCGGCGTGCCGACGGCGGATTTCCGCGCCGCACTGGGCAAGGATGCGAATTATGCCTTCGGCATGACGCCGTGGCTGCCGTCGGAGCATCTGACCGACGCCTGGTTCGGCAATGCCGCCGATTTCGCCAGGCTCTACAAGCAGAAATACGGCTACGATCCCGATTATCACGCCGCGTCCGCGGTTGCCGACGTCGAGACCTTCGTCAAGGCGATCGAGGCCGCGGGCTCGCTCGATCCCAAGAAGGTGCGCGACGCCATCGCCAAGGTCGATTTCCCCAGCGTCTACGCCCATGTGAAATACGCTGCCAATGGCCAGATCGACTTGCCGCAGACGGTGATCCAGGTCCAGGACGGCAAGCTGATGGAGATCTACACCGAGACCTTCATCACCAAGCCGCTCTACCCGATCCCGCCTTGGGACAAGCGCGGCTAGGCCGGGTCGCAGCGGCGGAGCCTCACCTACGCGGGTGTGATTGGAGCGGCCTCGGCCGCCACCGAGGGTTTCGCTCGGCGCCGTGATCGAGTAGTAATGCCGGAGCATAACGGGCGCGGCGCAGGGCAAGGCCGCGCGGCAGGGGGGCCTGGTGCTTTTCGCGCAGATCCTGGTCAATGGCGTGCTGCTGGGCGGGCTTTACGGGCTGATGGCGCTCGGCATGGCGCTGGTCTGGGGCGTGCTCAACATCGTCAACCTCGCCCATGGCGCGCTCATCATGCTCGGCGGCTATGCCGTCTATTTCCTTTTCACCGGCGCCGGCATCGACCCCTTCGCGGCGCTGCCGATCGCCATGGCCGGGATGTTCTGCTTCGGATATCTGCTGCAGCGCTACCTGCTCAATCTCATCGTGCGCTCGGCGCTGCTCAACACGCTGCTCATCACCTTCGGCCTCGATGTCGTGCTGACCTACATGGCGCAATTGCTCTTCAGCGCCGATTTCCGCGCCATCAACCCGAGCTATGCCGGCGCCAATGTCACGCTGGGCGGCATCACCGTGCCGCTGGCGCGGCTCGCCGCCTTTGCCGTGGCGCTGCTGCTTGCCGCGCTGGTCTGGCTGCTGCTCAACCGCACCCGGCTTGGCCGCGCCATCCGCGCCACGGCGCAGAATCTGGTGGCGGCGCGGCTCTATGGCGTCGATCCGCGCCAGCTCTATGCCGTCACCTTCGGCATCGGCGCGGCGCTGGCGGGCGCGGCCGGCGGGCTCTATGGCGTGGTGGCGCAGATCACGCCCTATATCGGCACCAGCCTGACCGCCAAATCCTTCGTCATCGCCATCATCGGCGGCCTCGACAACCCGCTGGCGGTGGTGCTGGGCGGGGTGGTCATCGGCATCGCCGAGAGCGCGGGCTCGCTCTATCTCGGCCCGACCTATACCGATGTCATCAGCTTCGGCCTGCTGGTGCTGATCCTGGTGGCGCGGCCGGCGCGCTCGTTGAGAATGGCATGAGCGCGCGCTGGTGGGTCCCGCTGCTCGGCGCCGCCCTGCTCGGCGCCGTGCCCTGGCTCGGCGACGAGACGCTGATGCAGTTCGGGATCTACCTGCTGCTCGTCGCCGTGCTGGCGCAGGCCTGGAACATCCTGGGCGGCTTCACCGGCTATGCCAGCTTCGGCAACTCCACCTTCTACGGCCTCGGCGTCTATGGCACCGCCATCGCCATGGCGCAGTTCGGCCTGCCCTTCTGGGTCGGGCTGATCCTCGGCGCCATCCTCGCCATGCTCTGCGCGCTGCTGGTGGGATTGCCGATCCTGCGCTTGCGTGGCCCCTATTTCGCCATCGCCACGCTCGGGCTCAACGCCGCGCTCGCGGCGCTGGTCGCCAATCTCGACATCGCCGGCCGCAATATCGGGCTTATCCTGCCGCTGACCCGCAACGACCGGCTGTTCTATGAGGGCATGGTAGCGCTGCTGCTGGCGGCGACGCTCACCGTCGCCTGGATCTCGTCGAGCCGCTTCGGCATGGGCCTGATCGCCATCCGCGAGGACGAGGACGCGGCGGCGGTGATGGGGGTCAACACCACGCTCTACAAGATCGCGGCGCTGGTGCTGTCGGCCCTCTTCAGCGCGCTGGCCGGCGGCATCTACGCCTATTACGTGACCTTCATCGATCCCGGCAGCGCGTTCGATCCCAAGCTCAACGTGCAGATGGTGATCATGGCGGTGTTCGGCGGGCCCGGCACGGTGCTGGGGCCGGTGATCGGCGCCTTCCTCCTCTATACCGTCTACCAGACCCTGGCGAGCAGCATCTCCACCGCCGCCGCGCTGTTCTACGGCGTGGTCATCATCCTCGCGGTGATCTTCATGCCGAAGGGCCTGGTCGATCTCGGCGGCGGCCTCAGGCGGATGGGCCCGCGCTATCTGCTGCAGACCGTGCGGCAGTACCGGCTATGAGCGCCGAGCCGGCCCCGCTGCTGGAGGCGCGTGGCCTGACGAAGCGCTTCCAGGGCCTCATCGCCGTCAACGATGTCAGCTTCAGCCTGAGAGAAGGCGAGATCCTCGGCCTCATCGGCCCCAACGGCGCCGGCAAGACGACGCTGGTCAGCCTGATCAGCGGCACGCTGCTCCCCGATGCCGGCGCGCTCGCCTTCGCCGGCCGGAGCATCGAGAGCCTGGCGCCCTTCCGCCGCGCCCATCTCGGCATCGGCCGCACCTTCCAGGTGATGAAGCCCTTTCCTGGCCTCTCCGTGCTCGAGAACGTCACCGTCGGCGCGCTCTTCGGCCGCGACGGCGGCGAGCGCCACCGGGCGCGTGCGCGCGAGCGGGCGCGGGCGATGCTCGACTTCACCGGCCTCGCACCGCGCCTTGCGCAGCGCGCCGATGCGCTTGGCGGCCCCGATCGCAAGCGGCTCGAGCTCGCCAAGGCGCTCGCCATGCAGCCGAAGCTGCTGCTGCTCGACGAGGTGATGGCCGGCCTCAACGCCGTCGAGGTCGACGAGGTCGTGGAGCTGATCAAGCGGATCCGCGATCAGGGCGTCACCATCCTGGTCATCGAGCACGTCATCAAGGCGATCCGCAGCCTCAGCGACCGCGTGCTGGTGCTGCATCACGGCCAGAAGATCGCCGAGGGCGATCCCGCCGCCGTGTTCCGCGACCCGCGCGTGGTCGAGGCCTATCTCGGCAAGCGGCGGGCATGAGCGCGCTGCTCGAGATCGAGGGGCTGAGCGCCGGCTACGGCGCGGTGCCGGTGCTGGGCGGCATCGCGCTCAGCGTCGCCGCCGGCGAGATCGTGACGCTCGTCGGCAGCAACGGCGCCGGCAAGACCACCTTGCTGCGCGCCATCTCGCGCACGCTGGCCTCGCGGGGAACGCTGCGCTTCGACGGGCATGATCTCTCGGCACTGTCGCCGGAGGCGGTGTTCGCGCTCGGCCTGGTGCAGGTGCCGGAAGGCCGCCAGCTCTTCGGCCGCATGACGGTGGAAGAGAATCTGCTCATGGGGGCCTATCGCCGGCGCGACGCCGCCGGCGTCGCCGCGAGCGCCGCGCGGGTCTATCGGCTTTTCCCAGTGCTCTTCGAGCGCCGCCGGCAGAAGGCGGGAAGCCTCTCCGGCGGTGAGCAGCAGATGTGCGCCATGGGCCGTGCGCTGATGGCGGCGCCGCGCCTGCTGGTGGTCGACGAGATGAGCCTCGGCCTCGCGCCGGTGGTGGTCGACCAGCTCCTCGGCGTGCTCGCCGAGATCCGCGGCGAGGGCGTCACCGTGCTGCTGGTCGAGCAGGACGTCTTCGCCGCCTTCAGCGTCGCCGATCGCGGCTATGTCATGGAGACCGGCCGCATCGTGCGCGAGGGCAAGGTAGGCGAGCTCGCGAGCGATCCCGAGGTGCGGCGCGCCTATCTCGGCGTGGCCGAAACCGGCTGAGCTGCGCCGCCGACGTCAGTGCCCTCCTGCCGGGCCGGCGCCGCGTTCGGGCGTGCGCATGAGGAACACCAGCGGCACCAGTGCCAGGAAGATGACGCCGAACAGCCAGAAGCTGTCGATATAGGACAGTGTTGCCGCCTGTTGTTGGACCAGGGCATAGAGATTCGCCTGCGCCTGGTGGAGGGCGTCGGCCGCGCTGGCCGAGCGCGCGAGATAGCTCTGCTGCAGCGCCTGGATCGTCGCCTGGTAGGAGCTGCTGTAGGGCGACACGTGCTCGATGAGCACGCTCTGGTGATATTGCTCGCGGCGGGCGACGAGGGTGGTGGCGAAGGAGATGCCGACGCTGCTGCCGATGTTGCGCATCATGTTGATGATGGCCGAGGCGGTGTTGTTCTTTTCCGGCGGCAGGCCGAGAAACGCCACCGTATTGATGGGGATGAAGAGGAAGGCGAGCCCCAGCGCCTGGTAGGCGCGCGCCCAGGCCACGGTCGCGTAGTCGATCTCGGCATCGAAGCGCGTCATCCAGAGCAGCGACAAGCCGGTGGCGACGAGCCCGATGCCGATGAGAAGCCGCGCGTCGACGCGCGATACCAGCGCGCCGACCACCGGCATCAGCAGCATGATGGCGAAGCCGCCCGGCGAGATCACCAGCCCGGCATCGGTCGCGGTATAGCCGAGCTGCGTCTGGACGAAGAGCGGCAGCAGCACCGTGCTGCCCAGCAGGATGAAGCCGAGCATGAACATCAGGAGATTGCCGACCGCGAAATTGCGATTGGCGAGGATGCGGAGATCGACGATCGGATCGGCCCGGCGCAGCTCCCAGACGATGAAACCGCCGAGCCCGACGGCGGCGGCGATCGCGAGGTCGGTGATGAAGCGTCGAGGCGAACCAATCATCTTCCTGGCCCTTGTCGAGCACCACTTGCAGCGCGCACATGCCGATGGCGAGGAGCGCGAACCCGACATAGTCGAAGCGGATGCCCTCGCGCAGCCGCAGCTTCCGTCGCTGGATGAATTCCGGGGGATCGCTGAGGATCTGCATCGCCAGCAGCGACAGCAGCAGGCCGACGGGAACGTTGAGCAGGAACACCCAGCGCCAGCTGAAATTGTCGGTGATCCAGCCGCCGAGCGTCGGGCCGATCGCCGGCGCGAAGACCACCGCGATGCCGTAGGCGGCGAAGGCGAGGCCGCGCTTCTCCGGCGGGAAGGCGTCGGCCAGGATCGCCTGCGCATTGGGCTGCAGCCCGCCGCCGGTGATGCCCTGCAAGCCGCGCGCAACGATCAGCAGGCCCAGATTGGGCGCGATGCCGCAGAGCAGCGAGGTGATGCTGAAGCCGATGATGCAGCCGAGAAAATAGCGCTTGCGGCCGATCGTCGTCGCGAGCCAGCCGCTGACCGGCAGGATGATGGCGTTGGTGACGAGATAGGAGGTAAGCACCCAGGTCGATTCGTCGGTGCTCGCCGACAGGCTGCCGGCGATGTGCTGCAGCGCGACGTTGGCGATCGAGATATCGAGCACTTCCATGAAGGCCGCGAGCCCGACCGTCGGCGCGACCAGCCACCGGCTTGCGCCGGCGCCCGCTCGGCCCTGGGTTGCGTCCTGGCTCACGGCCGGCGGCTCACCTGACCCTGACGCTCGGCACGACCGACATGCCGGGCCCGAGCGGCCGGTCGGGATCGGGGGGATCGTCGAACATGATCTTGACGGGAACGCGCTGCACCACCTTGACGTAGTTGCCGGTCGCATTCTCCGGCGGCAGCAGGCTGAAGGCCGCGCCGCTGCCCGATTGGATGCTGTCGACGTGACCGTGAAACGTGACGCCGGGATAGGCGTCGATCTCGATATCGACGGGCTGGCCGACCCGCATGCGGGCGAGCTGGGTCTCCTTGAAATTGGCGGTGATCCAGACCGGCGCCGGAATCAGCGCCATGACATCCTGCCCCGTCTGCAGATAGTCGCCGACCGCGACGTTCTTGCGCGCGACGCGCCCGGCCTGGGGGGCGACGATCCGCGTGTAGGAGAGGTTGAGCCGCGCCTGCTCCACCTGCGCCGCAGCGCTCTGCAGGTTGGCTTCGGCGGTCGCCAGTTGGCTTTCCGCCACGCCCTGCTGCGCCTCGGCCGAAGCCAGCTTCTTCTGGGCGGCCACGAGATTGGCCGCGGTGCTGCGCGCCGCCGCGATGTCGTTGTCGAGGGTTTGGCGCGAGACCACATGCTGCTCGGCGAGCGGCTGATCGCGCTTGAGCTGGTTCGCCGCATTGGTTGCGTTGGCATCGGCGACGCCGACCTCGGCGCGCGCCTGCTCCGAATTGGCGTAAACCACCGTCTGCTGCGCCTTGGCCTGGGCCAGGCTCCCCGCCGCTCCGGCCTGGGCGGCCAGCGCCTGATCGAGCTTTGCCTGGAAATCGGCGGGATCGAGCTCGACGATCGGCTGGCCCGCGTCGACCAGCCGGTTGTCATCGACCAGAACGCGCGCGACGCGTCCCGAGACGCGCGGCGAGATGTGCACCATGTGCACATCGATGAAGGCGTCGTCGGTGCTCTCCCACCCGCGCGCCTCCAGCCACCAAGCGGTGGCGCCGCCGATGATCGCCGCGGCGATCACCGCCAGAAAGCCCAGCAGCACCGCCCGCCGCCGGCTCGGCCGCGTCTGCTGCCCGGCGCGCCCGCGCGGCTGTACCGATGCCGAGGGATGCTCCGCCACGATCGGCGCCGCGGCGCCACTATCTCGCAGGCTCATCGCGACCCTCGCTCTCTCAGGCGGGCTGCGGGCTTCGCCGCCGTCACGCCGTGCTTCAGCAGGTCGATCTGAGTGCGGCACAGCGTCGTGATATCGAGCGGGCGCTCTTCATGCGCGGCGAAGGAATGACGCCACAGCATCGCCATCAGCAGCGGCGCCACCACGCAGCGCGCTGCAAGCTCGGTGTCATGCGGACGGAATTCGCCGCGCTCGATGCCGCGCCGCAACACGAGTTGGAAGAGCGCGATCCCGCGATGGACCACCTCGTCAAGATAGAAGCGAGCGAGGTCGGGGAAATTGCCGGCTTCGGTCAGCATGAGCTTGGGGATGGCGCTGAGCGGCGTCGCGTCGAGCTCGGCCCATTGCAGGATCAGCTTCTCGAGAAGCGCCGCGCAGGGCTCGGCCGATTGCGCCACCATCGCCTCGGCGCGGGCGATGTTCGGCACCAGCGACTGCCGCACGACCGCCTTGAACAGCTCTTCCTTGCTGCGGAAGTAGAGATAGAGCGTGCCCTTGGTGACGCCCGCGCGCGCCGCGACATCCTCGAGCCGGGTGGCCGCGAAGCCGCGCTCGGCAAAGGTGGTCAGCGCGGCGGCGAGGATTTCCGACGGCCGCGACGCCTTGCGTCGGCGCCACCGCGCCGGGGAGGGCGTGTCCTGGCAACTGCCATATAAATAACTTACCAGTCAGTTATATGGAATGCAAGCGGCGCCGGATGGCATGGCTCCGGCGTGCTGACCGGTGCTTTTTTTGGTTCGAGCCTATCTCGGGGTGGCGGCGGAAGGCGACGCCAGCTGAGGCGGTCGCTCCTCCCGCGTCATCCCTTGGCGGGCAGCGGGTGGACGGATGATGTCGCCGGCGCGTCGCCGCTGCGCCGCCGCGCGTTGCGGTTCCAAGCGGCGGCGCCATTGTTGAGCTGGCTCATCGCCTCGCGAATGCGGGGCAGCGCCAGACGCGCCGCCTCCTCCCCCGCGGCGATGCATTCGGCGGCGCGGTGGAATTCGAGATAACCCACATGGCCGAGGCGCGGTGCGATCAGCACATCGGGGGGATCGCCGGCGAGGCGCGCGCGGCTGATGCGGTCCTGAACGATATGGAGCGAGCGCGCCAGCACGCCGAAGGTGCTGGGAGCGCCGTTCTTGCGGCGAAAATATCCCCGGACGAACGCGCTCGCGGCGCTGACCCCGCCGAGCTCGCGCTGCTCGAGGTCGAGCGCATCCTCGCCCTCCGGCGCCGGGCCGAAGACATCGGCGTTCAAATTGACCGCGATGGTGAGCTCGGCGCCCATGGCGCGGCAGACCGAGACCGGCACCGGATTGACCAGCGCGCCGTCGACCAGCCAGCGCTCGCCCCGCACCACGGGAGGGAAGAGGCCGGGGATGGCATAGGAGGCGCGGACGGCATCGATCACGCTGCCCTCGCTCAGCCAGACCTCGTGGCCGCTGTTGAGATCGGTGGCGACGGCGACGAAGGGCTTGGCGAGCTGGTCGATCGAGGCATCGATCAGCGCGGGATGAAAGATGCGCAGAATGCGGCGGCCGGCAATGATGCCGCCTTGGCCGAAATCGAAATCGAAAAGCCGGCTCATGCCCGCCTTGGTGAGCCGCAGCGCCCAGCGCTCGAGCTCGGCCGCGCCGCCGCCGAGATGGACGGCACCGATCAGCGCGCCGATCGACGTGCCGCAGACGATGTCGGGCACGATGCCCTCGTTCTCGAGCACCCGCAATACGCCGATATGGCCCCAGCCCCGCGCCACGCCGCTGCCGAGGGCAATGCCGATTTTCGCTTTCATGGCTGCTGTCGTTCCACCAAATGATGAGCTGGCGCTGATCCGGTCAAGCGCGGTGCTGGGGATCGAGCCGCTCGCGGAATTCCGGCGGAAGGCTCGCTGCCCCGCACCGGTGGCGCCGAGCCGTGAGTTCGTTGCCCCGTGGCATGCTGCTCAAAATCGAAGGAAATGAGAAGACGCTCAGACGGCCGTGGCACTAGAGATGGGGGGCCGCGCCGGTTTTGCCAATGGTAAGGCTCATCTGAGAGCAAATCGACCCCGGCGGCGGTGCGAGATCCGCTCAGGATGGACCGGCTCGCCCTTGCTGGCCCAGCGGCAAAAGAAGGATGAGCGACGGACGGCCTGCGCGACGGCGTTTGAACAGGCTCGCCGGCATGGTAACGTCCGGGCTTCGCGATTGCAGGGGATCAGGAACAATGCCGCAGGGTGACGGCGGCCGACCGCAGGAAGAGGCGACGGCAGCGTCGCCGCCTGGCGAGTCCGGCACTGCGGCGCCGGAAGCTGCGGCGCAGAGCGAAGCGCCGCAGGGGGAGGCCGGCGCCGCAACCGCCGCGGCGTCTCCCCTTCCGGCACCGGCGGATGATCAGCCGCGCAAGCGCCGCCGCCGGCGGCGACGGCGGGGCAAGCGACCGCCAGACGCTGCACCGGAAGGCGCGACGCCATCCCCTGCGCCGGAAGCCGCGCTACCCGCGGTGGCGCCAGAGCCGAACGCGGCGTCGGGACAGCAGGCGCTGCCGCCGGGCGAGCCTCGGCCGGCGGGAGAACGGCGTCGCAAGCGCCGCCGTCGGCGGCGCGCAGCGGGAGGCCCACCGGCGGCCGCGTCCGCCGCCGGCCCCCAACCCGTCGAGGCCGTTGGCGCCGTCGCCGCGCCCGACGCCGCCCCGCGGCCGCAGGCGCCGCGCCAGCGCGAAGAACGCAGTGAGCGCCGCGGCGGCGACGCTCCGCGCGACCGCGATGCCGGTGCGCGCCGCGACGGCCGGCAGGACAAGGGCCCACGCGGCGCGCGGCCTCATGGCCATGACAAGGACCGCGACCGCTTCAGCCGGAAGCCCGCCCAGAGCCTTTATTCCGTGGAATTGGTGGTCGATCGCGGCTTCGAGGAAGTGCCCGACGCCGCCAATTCCGCCACGACGCGCCGTGTCGACTGGACGATCGTCAAGCGGGTGGTGGCGGACAGGATTTCCGCGAGGCCGATATCGGCCGTCTACATGCTTCGCCGCGAGGGCACGGATACCGAATTCGCGCATCTCAGCGCGGCGCGCGCGGCAGTGAACAAGACGATCGTCCATCCGGAAAAGCTGACGCGGCCCAAGGCGGACCACCCGACGGGCAAGAAATAGGGCGCCGCCCGGCCGATGTCCGGCGGCGTCAGTCGGCGCTCGTCACGATGATATGGACTTTCTTCGACACGAGGGGCGGATTGAACGGGATATGGTTTGCGTCGCCCAGCACGAGTTGCAGGGTGTGCGGCCCGGGCGGCAGCTCGATGCGCGCCTCGGTCTCGCCGGCGCCGAAATGCAGATGCTTCTTGTCCTGGGGGATCGGCTCGTTTGGATCGATCGGCGCGTCGTCATCGATGTAGAGGTGATGGTGGCCGGCATTGGGCGCGGTGGAATGCGCCTGCGTCACGCCCATGCCGCGCAGCCCGAAACGGCACCAGAAGGCGCCTTTGATGTGCGCGCCGTTGGTCGGCCAGATGATGTAGAGATAGGCGTCCTTCGGCGCGGGCGTCGGCCCGGCGAGCGCGCGGACCGGCCAAAGGGAAGCCGCCGCGAGCATCAGTCGACGGCTGATCATTTCTCCCCTCCTTGCGCAAGCCGCAGGCCGTGCGTGACGTATCGGACCGCCGTGTCATAGTGGTCGCGGCTGGAGACGCTCAAATAGCTCGGATCATTTTGCCATGAGCCGCCGCGCAGCACGTGTCCGGAGCAATCGTCGGCGGTCCAGGACGAGCCGTTAGTCGGGGCGCCGCGGTAGTCCTTGTGCCAGCAATCCGACACCCATTCCGACGCCTCCCCGCCCATGTCGTGGAGACCAAAGGGATTGGCGCGAAAGCTGCCGACCTCGATTGCATGGTGAGGATCGTAATTCGGCGCGCCGCAGCCTCTACAGTAGGCCATGCCGGTCACGTAGTCGTTGCCCCACCAGAATTTCGTCGAGGTGCCGGCGCGGGCGGCATATTCCCATTCGGCTTCCGTGGGCAAGCGATAGCTGTTTCCGCTGACGCGCGACAGCCACGACGTGAACTGTGCGGCGTCGTTCCAACTGACGTTCGAGATCGGCGCCTTCTCGTCGACGCTCGGCGGGGAAACATCGGCGCAGGCTTGCGCCGCCACGCATTTGCTCCATTCACCGACAGTGACAGGATACTTGCCGATCGAGAACGGTGCGACCGTCACCTTATGGGGCGGTTTTTCCGACGTGTCTTCGTTGCTGCCCATCATGAAGGAGCCGCCGGGCAGCGCGACCATGGCAGGTTCAAGATAGGGCTTGGCGGGCACCGGCGTCGGCCGGATTTCGGCGGGCTTCGGCGGAACGGCGAGGGCGACAGGCTGATCTCTGCGCGATGAGGACCCGTTCGCAGGCTCTTCCGCCGCCGTTGCCGCTGCCGCCGGCGCGCTGGCGCTCACGGGGCGTCGGTTCGTCACCGACAAGAGCCAGAGGGATCCCGCGCCCATGGCGCAGACGATCACGGCGATCATCGCCACGACCCCGAGACGCGCTCTCCGTCGCAACTTCCTGACGGCCTCGGGATCGGGCAGGACGCGGTAGACGGTTATCGGCTCGGTTATGTTCTTGACCCTGTGATCGCCGAGCGACTGATAGCCCACCACCAGCCGGTTCTTGATCAGCCCGTAGAGGCTCTCCGAAATGTAGATGCCGCCGGGATCGGCAAGACTTTCGAGACGCGCCGCCACATTCACACTGTCACCAAAAATGTCGTCACCTTCGATGACGATGTCGCCCACATGGACGCCAATTCGGTATTGAATCCAGCGCGGCTTGGGCAGTGCGGCATTGCGCGACGACATCGCCTGTTGAATGACGATGGCGCAACGCACCGCCTCGACGGGGCTGTCGAATTCGGCAAAAAAGCCGTCGCCGGTCCACTTTACGACCCGGCCGCGATGCTCCTTGACGGTCGGCTCCATGATCTCGCGCCGTTGCCGTCTTACGCGTGCCAATGTTCCTTCCTCGTCCACCCCGACATGCTTGGAGTAGCCGACGATGTCGGCCGCCAGAATCGTCGCGAGTTTGCGAGGGCTCTCGTCTTCACCGCTCGGCATGACCATTTCTCAGCGGTTGAATTGAGCGGGTATTCCGCGCGCAATGATTATGACGCTGCCGTGACATGGCAGCGTGCGCCCAACCCAGGCAGGGGTCAAGCGCGCAGGGCGGCGGTGTCGCTAACACGTTATCTGTCCGGTCTTTGTAGCAGGTGATCTGTCCGGTTTAAGAAGCGCTCCAAAGTGGGGGCGATTGATGAACCGGGCGGAGGTGCTGCAAGGGATAAGGGAGATGCGGTTTTTAGAGGTTTACGATCGGAGCCGCTCGGGGCGGCTGAGTTATTCTGAGGCGGCGGAGACATTGGGGATGAGCGAGCGATCGTTTCGGCGGCTTCGTGGCCGCTACGCAGCAGAGGGCGAGGCCGGTCTGTTGGACCGTCGTCTTGGCAAGGTGAGCCCGCACCGGATCGCGGCGGATGAGGTTGAGCGGATCGTATCGTTGTACCGGGATCGTTATGCGGGCTGGACGGTAAAGCACTTCCACGAGCGCGTGCAGGAGCGGCACGGGCTGGTGGCGAGCTACGGTTGGACGAAGAGCGTGCTGCACGCCTCGGGCCTGGTGCGGCCGGCGATGAAACGGTCGGCGCACCGCAAGAAGCGGCCACGCCGGCCGATGACGGGCATGATGCTGCACCAGGATGGCTCGAGGCATCTGTGGCTGCCGGCGCTTGGCCGTCAGATCGATCTGATCGTGACGATGGACGATGCGACGAGCGAGATCTATTCGGGCTTTCTGGTCGAGGAGGAGGGCACGGCCTCGAGTTTGCGCGGCCTACATGAAGTGATCGCCCGGCACGGCTTGTTCTGTGCCTTCTACACCGACCGTGGCGGCCATTACTTCTACACGCCCAAGGCCGGCGGCAAGGTCGACAAGGACACGCCAACCCAGGTCGGCCGTGCGCTCGCCCAGCTCGGCATACGCCATATCGCCGCTTACTCGCCAGAAGCCAGGGGCCGCTCGGAGCGCATGTTCGGGACGCTGCAGGATCGCCTGGTAAAGGAACTCGCCGATGCCGGGATCGACACCATCGCGGCGGCGAACCGGTTCCTCAGCGACGTCTACCTGCCGGCACATAATCGTCGCTTCGCCGCAGCGCCGGCCGAGCCGGGGACCGCTTTCGTGCCATGGACCGGCAGCGACCTCGCCGAAATCCTATGCCATCAGGAGGACCGTATCGTCGGCAACGACAATACCGTCGTCTTCGGTCGGCTGCGCCTCCAGATCGAACCCAGTCCGCTGCGCGCACACTTCGTCAAGGCGACCGTCCAGGTCCGACGCTACGCCGACCACACCATCGCTATCTTCTACGGACCGCGCTGCATCGGTCGCTACGACCCAGACGGCAACGCCCGCCACAGCCGACCACAGGCCGCGTGACACGCTTCAACGCCGGCCGCTTTGAGCCGGGGCATGCCCCGGCTCAAAGCAAGAACGAAGCGGACAACTGACTTGTTACGAAAACCGGCCAACTTGACTTGTCAGCGACAGCGCGCAGGGCGGCGGCGCCCCGCGTCGGTAGCTCCGGGAGGAACGCCGCTTACGCCTACTGCGCCGCCATCTGTCGCGTCTCGATCGCCTCGGCGACGGCGTCGTCGATGCGCTCGCACCAGACGAAGCGCGCCTTGCGCCGCGCCTCTTCCGGGATGTCCTCGAAATCGCGCTTGTTGCGCGCCGGCAGCAGCAGCGTGGTGATGCCGGCGCGCACCGCCGCCGTCACCTTCTCCTTGATGCCGCCCACCGGCAGCACCAGGCCGCGCAGGCTGATCTCGCCGGTCATCGCGGTGTCGCTGCGCGTCGGCCGGTTGGTGAGCAGCGAGATCAGCGCCACCGTCATCGCCACGCCGGCGCTCGGCCCGTCCTTGGGGATGGCGCCGGCCGGCACATGCACATGGATGTCGCTCTTGGCGAAGATCTCTTCGTCGATGCCGAGCGGCCGGGCGCGCGACTTGACCAGGCTCAGCGCCGCCTGCGCGCTCTCCTTCATGACATCGCCGAGTTGGCCGGTGAGGATGAGCCGGCCGGTGCCGGGCGTGCGGGCCGCCTCGATGAACAGGATGTCGCCGCCCGCCGGTGTCCAGGCAAGCCCGGTCGCGACGCCGGGGATGCTGGTGCGCATCGCCACCTCGTTCTCGAAGCGCCGCGGCCCCAGGCTCTCGACGACGTCCTCGGCGTCGATGCGGACGGCGTCCGTCGCGCCCTCGGCAAAGCGCATCGCCGCGCGGCGGAAGACGCCGCCGATCGCGCGCTCGAGATTGCGCACGCCGGCCTCGCGCGTGTAGTCGTGGATGATGGTGGCGAGTGCCGCGTCGGTGATGCTGACTCGCGAAGCGTCGAGCCCGTTCGCCTCGAGCTGGCGCGGCACGAGATAGCGCCGCGCGATCTGCAGCTTCTCGTCCTCGGTATAGCCGGGCAGCTCGATCACCTCCATGCGGTCGCGCAGCGGCCCCGGCACATTGTCGAGGACATTGGCCGTGGCGATGAACAGCACCGAGGAAAGGTCGAACGGCACGCCGAGATAGGCGTCGCGGAACGTCGAGTTCTGCTCGGGATCGAGCACCTCGAGCAGCGCCGCCGACGGGTCGCCCTGGATGCCGGCGCCGAGCTTGTCGATCTCGTCCAGCATCATGACGCAGTCGCGCGCCCCGGCTTTGCGGATGCTCTGGACGATGTTGCCGGGCAGCGCACCGATATATGTCCGGCGATGGCCGCGGATCTCGGCTTCGTCATGGACGCCGCCGAGACTGACGCGCACGAATTTGCGGCCGGTGGCGCGTGCGATGCTCTGGCCGAGCGAGGTCTTGCCGACGCCGGGCGGACCGACGAAGCACAGGATCGGGCTCTTGCCCCCGGGCTTCAGCTTTTGCACCGCAAGGTATTCGAGGATGCGGCGCTTCACCTTGGCGAGGCCGAAATGGTCCTCGTCGAGCACGCGCCGCGCTTCGGCGATGTCGATCGCCCGCTCGGTGGTCACCGACCACGGCAGCTCGATGAGCCAGTCGAGATATGCGCGCGCCATGCCGTATTCGGCGGCGCCCTCCGGCATGCGCTCGAGCCGCGCCAGCTCCTTCTTCGCCTGGCTCTCGACCTCGGGCGGCATCCCGGCCTCGGCGATGCGCTTCCTGAGCTCGGCGATCTCCTCGCTCTTGGCGTCCTCCTCGCCGAGCTCCTTCTGGATGGTCTTGAGCTGCTCGCGCAGCAGGAACTCGCGCTGGCGGGTGTCGACCGTCTCCTTGGTCTGCTGGCTGATCTGGCGCGTCAGCCGCAGCACCTCGATGCGGTGGCCGAGTAGCTCCGAGACGCGCTTCATGCGCAGCACCACGTCGATGGTCTCGAGCACCGCCTGCTTCTCGGTCGGCTCGAGGTCCATGACATTGGCGATGAGATCGGCGAGCTGCCCGCCGCCATTGATCCCCTGAATGGCCGCCGCAATCTCCGGCGGTGCCTGCGGCAGCAGCTCCAGCGCTTCTTTCGCCTGGCGCTTCAGATGCAGGATGCGCGCCTCGAGCTCGGCGGTGCGCACCTCGCTCTCGCCGATGCGCTCGACCTCTGCCACCAGGAAGGGGAAGCCCGGCAGATACTTGACGACGCGGAAGCGGTACTGCCCCTGGCAGACCAGGTGATGCGCGCCGTCGGGCGCGGTGAGGTAGCGCATCACGCCGGCGACGGTGCCGATCTCATGGAGATCGGCCCCGGCGGGATCCTCGATCGCGGGGTCGCGCTGCAGCAGCAGGCCGACCGGCAGCTCGCGCTGCACCGCCGCCTGCGCCGCCGCGATCGAGCGCGGGCGGCCGACGGTGATCGGCATCACCGCGCCCGGGAACAGCACCGCGCCGCGCACCGGGATGATCACCAGCGCGTCTTGCGGCAGCGGCGGCAGCTCGGCTTGCGGCGCGCCGGGGGAGAGGGTTTCATTCGGTGCCATTTTTTTTCCTAGCGGAGCTTGCGCAGGACCAGCGTGAGGCAGCCATTGGCGAGATCGCGCTTCAGCAGCTCGAAGCGCTCCGGCGGCAGCGCGATGCGCCGCTCGAAGCGGCCTTGCGGCAGTTCCAGGCGATGGATGACCGCGGCGCGTTGCAGCGCCGGCGCCGGACGCTCGCCGGCGATCACCAGCACGCCGTTATCGACGACGACCTCGAGGCGCGCGGCCTCGACGCCGGGCAGCGCGGCGATGATCCAGAGCTCGGGCCCGTTCTCGAAGATGTCGACCGGCGGCTCCCAGACCGGACGCTGGCCGGGCTCGCCGAGGCGGAAGAACTGCCGGTGCAGCTGCTCGGCGCGCGCCAGCGCCTCGCATGCCTCCGCCCACATCCAGCTGTCGAGAGCCCGCCCCGTCATCGCCCCATCCACCCCTGTAAAACCGCTGGCGCCGGCCGAGCCGGCGCCGCGTGCTCACGTGGAAATGGGGATAGGGTCGGCGGTTTCAAGCGCCTGCTGCGTATCAGTCCGCCAACGCCAGCGCCGCCACGGCCTGCCGCACCGCGGCTTCGCGCTCGCGCATCACCGGCTCGGCAAGCCGCCGGACGCGCGCCAGCACCGCCGGCGTCGCGCGTTCGGGCGCGCCGCCGTCGAAGGGCGGCCGCGGGTCGTATTCCACCAGAAGCTGAATCGCCGACGCCGCCTCGCGGCCGCAGATCTCGTCGACCACCGCCAGCGCGAAGTCGATTCCGGCCGTGACGCCGCCGCCGGTGATGATCTTGCCGTCGACGACGACGCGTTGCGCCACCGGCTCGGCGCCGAAGTTCCGCAGCAGGTCCCGCGACATCCAATGGCAGGCGGCGCGGCGCCCGTTCAGCAGTCCAGCCGCGCCCAGCGCGAGCGAGCCGGTGCAGACCGAGGTGACGTAGCGCGCCGGCCCCGCCATGCGGCGCAGGAAGCCCAGCATCGCCGCGTCGGTCAGCACGTCGTTCACCCCGGCGCCGCCCGGCACGCAGATCAGGTCCAGCGCCGGGCAAGTGTCGAGCGTCGTCGTCGGCTGCAGGCGAAGCCCATGCTCGGCGGCCACAGGGTCGAGCGTCTTGGCGACGAGGTGCATTTCCGCGCCGGGCATGCGCGCCAGGACCTCGAAGGGGCCGGTGAGGTCGAGCTGGGTCAGGCGGGGAAAGAGCAGGAAGCCGATAGGGAAGGGCGTGGGCGGCATGGGCGGAACCTCCGGACGGATGGCGTCATTCTGCCCGGCGACAAGGCTTGGCTCAAATGACATACTAACCTCCTTTCCTGCCAGGAGCCCGTCATGCGTCACATCGTCTTCGTCGCTTTCGACCAGGTGCTGCTGCTCGACATCGCGGGCCCGTTGCAGGTGTTCGCCACGGCCTGCGATCTCTCCGCCGAGGCCGGGCAGGCAGAGCCCTATCACCTGAGCGTGGTGTCGCTCCGCGGCGGCGCGGTCGCGACCACCTCCGGGTTGCCCCTCCTCAGCGAGACGCTCGATGCCGTGCGCGGCAAGGCGATCGACACGCTGATCGTGCCGGGGGGCAGGGGGGCGCGGCAGGACCCTGCGGAGCCCGCCCTGATCGCCTGGCTCGCGACGCGCTCGCGGCGGGCGCGCCGCACCTGCTCGGTCTGCACCGGCGCCTTCCTGCTGGCGGCGGCGGGGCTGCTGGAGGGCCGGCGCGCAGTGACCCACTGGTCGCATTGCGCGCGGCTGCAGCAGCGCTTTCCCCGGGTGACGGTCGAAGCCGATCCGATCTTCCTGCGCGACGGCCCGATCTGGACCTCGGCCGGCGTCACCGCGGGCATCGATCTGGCGCTGGCGCTGGTGGAGGAGGATCTCGGCCGCGAGCTCGCGCTCCGCGTCGCCCGCCAGCTCGTCGTCTTCCTGAAGCGCCCCGGCGGCCAGTCGCAGTTCAGCGCGCTGCTGCAGAGCCAGACCAGCGATGATGGCAGCTTCGCCCGGCTCCATGACTGGATGGCCGAGCATCTCGGCGAGGATCTGCGGGTCGAGGCGCTGGCCGCGCGCGCCGGGATGAGCCCGCGGAATTTCGCCCGGCTCTACGTCCGCCGCCTCGGCACGACGCCGGCCAAGGCGGTGGAGCGGCTGCGGCTCGAAGCGGCGCGGCGCGCGCTTGAGGAGAGCGGCGTCGTCGATCGCGCGGGTGGCGCAGGTCTGCGGCTTCGGCGACGAGGAGCGCATGCGCCGCGCCTTCCTGCGCAGCCTGGGCGTGGCGCCGCAGCACTACCGCCAGCGCTTCTCGCGCGGCGGTGAAGCCGCGTGAGCGCGGGTTTGACCGGCCTCGGCGCGCTCACTACGATCGCATGAACCCGATCGGTGCCCGGCGCGGCGCCCCAAGAACGACGAGGGAGGGCGGCCCATGGCCGATGTTTTCCGCTTCGATCCGCTGACCTTGCCGCCGGAATGCGAGGCGCTGCGCCGCGAGGTGCGGGGCTTCGTCGCCGAGGAGCGGGCGGCCGGGCGCTGGCGCGCGGAGAGCGATTTCGCCTCGAGCCATTCGCCGGATTTCAGCAAACGGCTGGGCGCGCGCGGCTGGATCGGGATGACCTGGCCCAAGCACTATGGCGGCCAGGACCGCAGCTTCCTCGAGCGCTACGTCGTCACCGAGGAGCTGCTCGCCGCCGGCGCGCCGGTGGGCGCGCATTGGGTCGCCGACCGCCAGAGCGGACCGCTCATCCTGCGCTTCGGCAATGAGACGCAGCGCCAGGAGATCCTGCCGCGCATCACCCGCGGCGAATGCTTCTTCTGCATCGGCATGAGCGAGCCCGACAGCGGCTCCGACCTCGCTTCGATCCGCACCAAGGCGGTGCCGGTCGAAGGCGGCTGGGAGCTCAGCGGCCGCAAGATCTGGACGTCGAACGCGCACAAGGCGCATTTCATGATCTGCCTCTGCCGCACCGCGCCGGCCGAGGCCGGCGACCGGCACAAGGGGCTGTCGCAGCTCATCGTCGATCTGAAGTCGCCTGGGATCTCGATCCGGCCGATCAAGAACCTCGCCGGCGCCGAGCATTTCAACGAGGTGCTGTTCGAGGATGTCTTCGTCCCCGGCGACCGCATGATCGGCCAGCCCGGCGACGGCTGGAAGCAGGTGACGAGCGAGCTCGGCTATGAGCGCAGCGGCCCCGAGCGCTTCCTCAGCAGCTTCCGCCTGGTCGCCGAATTCGTCCGCCGCGCCGGCCCCAGCCCCGATCCGCGCGAGGCCGAGGCGATCGGCCGTATGATCGCCCATCTCGCGACGCTGCGGCGCATGTCGCTCTCGGTCGCGGGCATGCTGCAGAAGGGCGAGATGGTCAATCTCGAAGCGGCGGTGGTGAAGGATCTCGGCACCAATCTCGAGAAGGAGATCCCCGAAATCGTGCGCCTCGTCGCGCGCCGCGGCCGCTCGCCCAACCAGGCGGATCTGATGGAAGAGGCGCTTTCCTACAGCGTGCTCTACGCGCCGTCCTTCACCATCCGCGGCGGCACGCGCGAGATCCTGCGCGGCATCGTCGCGCGCGGGCTGGGCCTCAGATGAGCGACACCCTCGTCCGCGAGGTCGCGGGCAAGCTCTTCGCGGATATGGTGCCGGCGAAGCTGGTGAACGACGCCGAGGCCGGGGAGTTTCCCGCCGCATTGTGGCAGGCGGTGAGCGATGCGGGATTTCCCGATGCGCTCGCCGCCGCTGCCGAGAAGCCCGGCGATCTCGCCGGCCTGCCCGCCGCCGCGGCGATCCTGCGCGAGGCCGGACGCCACGCGGCGCCGCTGCCGCTGGCCGAGACCATGATCGCGCGCTGGGTGCTGGCCGGCGCCGGCATCAAGGCGCCGGAGGCGCCGCTCGCCATCGCGCCGGTGGAGCGCGTCGGCGCGCTGCTGCTGCACCGCGCCGGCAAGGGCTGGCGTCTCGCCGGCCGGGCCGCGGCATTGCCCTGGGGCCGGCAGGCCGTCGGCATCGTCGCCATCGTCGAGGGGCGCGTGGCACTGCTCAAATCCAAGGCCGCCGATCTCAGGCCCGGCAAGAGCCTTGCCGGCGAGCCGCGCGACGATCTCTCGGTCGATGCCGAGGTCGAGGTGAAGCCGGCCGCGGCCGGCGTCGATGCCGCGCTGGTCTATCGCCTCGGCGCGCTGAGCCGCGCGGTGATGATGGCCGGCGCGCTCGACGAGGTGCTGACGCTCACCGTGCAATACGCCAATGACCGCGTGCAGTTCGGCCGGCCGATCGGCAAGTTCCAGGCGATCCAGCAGCAGCTCGCGCTGCTTGCCGAGAACGTCGCCGCCGCCGGCGTCATCGCCGAGGCCGCGGTCGAGGCCGGCGCCGGCGCAGGCGACTTCGCCTTCGCCGTGGCGGCGGCCAAGGCGCGGGTCGGCGAGGCCGCGGGCAAGGTCGCCGAGATCGCGCACCAGGTGCACGGCGCCATCGGCTTCACCCACGAGCATCGGCTCCATCACCTGACGCGGCGGCTGTGGTCGTGGCGCGACGAATTCGGCGTCGAGAGCGAGTGGCAGCAGGAATTGGGCCGGCTTGCGGCATCGCGCGGCGCCGACGGGGTGTGGCCGCTTCTGACCGCCTGGTGAGGATCCATGCACGAGCATCTCCGCTACGAGACCGCCGACCGCATCGCCACCATCACCTTGAACCGGCCCGACCGGATGAACGCCTTCACCTGGGAGATGGTGGATGCGTGGGCGGCGGCGCTGACCGAGGCGCAGCGCGACGATGGCGTCGCGGTCATCATCGTCACCGGCGCCGGCAAGGCGTTCTGCAGCGGCGGCGACATCCAGGGCATGGGCGAGCGCCAGGAGCGCACGCCGCTGCAGCGCAAGAACGAGCTGGCGGGGCACGTCCATCGCATCCCGCTGGCGCTCGAGAGCATCGACAAGCCGGTGATCGCCGCCATCAACGGCGCCGCCGCCGGCGCCGGGCTCGACCTCGCGCTGCAATGCGATTTGCGCTACGCCGCCGAGAGCGCGCGGCTGGGCGAGACCTATGTGCGCGTGGGCTTGGTGCCCGGGGCCGGGGGCACCTGGTTCCTGCCGCGCCTCGTCGGCACGGCAAAGGCGCTGGAGCTGTTCTGGACCGGCGAGCTGATCTCCGCCGCCGAGGCCGAGCGCATCGGCATGATCAACAAGGTGCTGCCGGACGACAAGCTCATGGGCCATGTCCTGGAGATCGCCGAGAAGATCGCGCGCGGGCCGCAGCTCTCGGTGCGCTTCATCAAGCGCGCGGTCTATCAAGGCAGAAGCATCGACCTGCGCACCAGCCTCGATCTGATCTCCTCGCATTACGCCGTCGTCTCTTCATCTTCCGACCACAAAGAGGCGGTGCAGGCCTATCTCGAAAAGCGCAAGCCGAATTTCACCGGCAGCTGAGGCGACGTCGCGAGGGGCGAGCCATGGCCGGCACCATCCCGATCGCTGGCGCGCCCGGCGCCGACCTGCTCTGATGCGGAAGATCGCGTTCTGGCCGACCATCGGCGCGGCGCTGCGGTTCACCTTCGGCGACCGCTCCCGGTTGCTGCATGTGCTGGAGCCGCGGCTGATCGTCACCGGCCTGACGCTGGTTGCCGGCGAGATCCTGGGAATGCTGCCGGGGCCGAGCCTGGTGCTGGTGCTCGCCGCGACCTGGGTCGTGGTGCTGCTGGCCTTCGCGTCCTTCGCCGTCGCCTGGCATCGCACCATCCTGCTGGGCGCACAGCGCGTGGCGCTGGACGGATTGCGGATCGGGAAGCGCGAGTGGCGCTTCCTTGGCTACAGCCTCCTCCTTCCCCTGCTCGTGGGATTGCCGCTGGGGATCGCCGCCTCGCTCGCGACCGTTGTCGTCCTGGCCGCCGGCAGGCTGGCCGGGCTCGCCGGCCTCGCGCTCGACCTGCTCGAGCCGGCGGTGCGGCTCGCGGCGCTGGTGATCGGCGCGGTCTGCGCCGCCCGCCTCGCGCTCATTCTTCCGGCGATCGCCGTCGACGAGCCCGGCGCGTCGCTGCGGCGCGCCTGGGAGCGCGGGCGCGGCAATGCGCTGCGCCTTGCCGCCGGCTCGCTCCTCTGCCTGGCGCCGTTCGTGCCGGTCGCGTTTCTCTATTTGGCACTCGTCGAGCGCATCGCCGCCGACAGCCTGGCGCTGCAGCTGGTGCTGGCGCTCGCCTTGATGGTGCTGGAGTTCCTCGAATTCGCCGTGGCGGTGGCCTTCCTCTCGCTGGCCTATGACCAGCTCCGGGCGCCGGCCGATCAGCAAGCAACCGGCGCGCCCGATGGCGACTGAGCGAAAGCGCGCCCGCTTCTCCCGGCGCGCACTCGGAGCGCCGGGAGGGGCAGGGGTCAGGCGGCGGCGCTGCCGCGCAGGCGATCGAGGACTGGAAGCAGGTCCGAGGGCTCCGGGCGCTTGGTGTAATCGGGATTGACCTCGGCATAGGCGATGATGCGATCGGTGCCGATCACGTAGCGCGCCGGCATCGGCAGGGTCCAGGACGGATCGTTGTTGATGGTCGGCAGATCGTTCTTGAAACCCTTGTAGAGCTCGATCAGGTAATCCGGCAGCGCGAAGCGGATGCCGAACGCCTCGGCCAGTTTGCCGCCGGCATCGCTGAGGATGGGGAAATCGAGCTTGTTCTGCCGCATCGATTTGCGGCTGTTGACCGGCATCTGGGGCGAGATTGCCACGAGGCTGGCGCCGCGCGCCTTGATTGCCGGCAGCGCCTCCTGCAGCGCCTGCAGCTCCATGTTGCAATAGGGGCACCAGACGCCGCGATAGAAGCTCAGCACCAGCGGTCCCTGCGCCAGCAACTCGCTCGAGCCTACCGGCTTCCCGTCGGGATCTTCGAGCACGAAAGCGGGCGCCTTGTCGCCGGCGCGCTTGGCCCGGGCGGCTTGCCCGGAGGCGACCAGCTCGGCGGTCGCGCGGTGCATGACGGCGATGACCTCGGCCGGCGCGTTGTAGGGCGGCTTGCCACCCTCGAAATCAGCCTTGAAGGCGTCAAGACGGTCTTGCAGGGTCATGAGAATTCCTCCTGGTGATGGCGCGATGGCTGCGGCGGCTGCACATCGGCGCCGGCGATAACGTGCGCCATTCGGGTCATTGGGGGTATACAGCGGGGATGGAGATCATTTATCTATCTGGCAAATGAGTGATCGTCTGCAGGAGCTGACGGTTTTCGTGCGCACCGCCGAAAGCGGCAGCTTTTCCCGCGCGGGGCGGGAGCTCGGCCTGTCGCAGCCCTCGGTGTCGCGCATCGTCGGCGAGCTCGAAGCCCGGCTCGGCGTGAGGCTCCTGCTGCGAACCACACGGCGGGTTGTCCCCACCGAGGCCGGGTCGGTCTTCTTGCGGCGGGCGCGGCAGGTGCTGCATGAGCTCGGTGAGGCCGAGGACGCCGCCCGCGGCACTGACAGCCTGCGCGGCGTCATTCGCCTCGCCATGCCGGTGACCTTCGGCGTTCGCGAGGTGATTCCGCATTTGCCGCCCTTCCTCGCCGCCCATCCCTTGCTCCGGCTCGAGCTGATGATGTCCGATGAGCGGCAGGATCTCGTGGCCGAGGGCGTGGACATGGCCATCCGCTTCGGCCAATTGTCGGATTCCGGCTTCGGCGCCCGGCGGCTTGCGAGCGCGCCGCGGGTCGTGGTGGCGTCGCCTGCCTATCTCGAGGCGCGCGGCGTTCCCGTGATCCCGGCGGAGCTCGCGTCCCACGACTGCATCGTCGGACCCGGCGGCTCTTCACCGCGAAGCTGGGCCTTCCGGCGCGATGGCGCGATGTTCTCCGTCGATGTCGAGGGTCGGATTCAGGTGGCATCGGGCGAGGGTGTAACCGCCTGCGCCAAGGCCGGGCTTGGCCTCGCCGTCGCCTCGGCCTGGATGTGCCGGGCAGAACTCGACATGGGCGCACTGATCCAAGTGCTGCGCGACTACACCCTCGAGCCGATCGATGTCCATGCCGTCTTTCCCGGCGGTCCCCATCCTTCGGCCAAGCTGCGCGCTCTGGTCGATCACCTGGCGGCCGTGCTGGCACAGCCGCTTGGCCGCGGCTGACGGCGCGAAACCGCGGCTCGCGCCGGTCGCGTCCGCTAAACCCCAATGCGTCGGCGCGAGATCACGCCGGAGAAGCGAGCGGCTTGCCCTTCTCCACGACGTAGGTGCTCGTGATCTTGGTTTTCCGGTCGCCGTTCCTGCCGCCGGCATGCGGCGTTTCCGGAGGAATCTGGAAACCGTCGCCCGCCTTCAACGCCCGCGTCGGTTGACCTTCTACGGGGAGGTCGATGCTGCCTTCGATGACATAGCCGGATTCGATTCCCGGATGCGTGTGTCGCGCAACCATCACGCCCGGTTCGATTTCCACTTCCGCGATGATGGTGACATAGCCCGGCATCGGGCCGTCGGTCTGCGACAGAATTTTTCGCGTGAGTCCGGCCGCCGCCGACGGCGCGGTGCCTTGCGCCGCCGCCGCGGTCGCAACGAGTCCCGTGGCCGCGCAGATCGCGCAGGACGCAACACCCGCAAATTCTCGCCGTGTGAGCCGCATAGCACCCTCCCTCCGGTGTCCAGATCGCCAGCGTCCAGACTGCCATGACGGCAATAATAAGTTGTCCCCAAGGAGGCCGGCAAGGCGGAAGCGCCGAACGGGTGTGCTGCCCGAGGCGTGAGAGTGGCGGCCGTCGGCTACTCCACCGCCGTCAGCTCGCGTGCGGCGAAGGGCGTACGCCAGGCCAGCAGCGCGGCCACCAGCCCGCAGGCGGCGGCGAACATCAGCCACAGCCCGGCGACGGCGCGATTACCGGTGAGGTCGATAAGAAATTGGCTGATCGCTGGGGTGAAGCCGCCGAACAGCGCGGTGGCGAGGCTGTAGGCGACCGCGAAGCCGGAGGTGCGCACCGCGACCGGCATGATCTCGGTCAGCGCCACCACCATCGCGCCGTTGTAGCTGCCATAGATGAAGGAGAGCCAGAGCTCGACGATCAGCAGCCGCGTGAAGCTCGGCGCGCTCACCAGCCAGGACAGCGTGGGATAGGCGGTGACCAGCGCCAGCACGGTGAACAGGATCAGCAGCGGCTGGCGTCCCAGGCGATCGGAGACCGCCCCCATCACCGGCAGCCAGATCAGGTTGGAGATGCCGACGCAGAGCGTCACCAGCAGGCTGTCGAGGTTGGAGAGCTTCAGCACCTCGTGACCGAATGTGGGCGTATAGGCGGTGATGAAATAGAACGACACCGTCGTCATCGTCACCATCAGGATGCCGATGACGACGATCGGCCAGTTGAGCGCGACCGAGCGGAAGATCTCGCTCGGCCTGGGATGGCGGCGTCCTTGCGTGCGCGCCAAGAACTCGTCGGTCTCCTTGAGCGAGGTGCGCAGCAGGAACAGCAGCGGCAGGATAAGGCAGCCGATCAGGAAGGGAATGCGCCAGCCCCAATCGCCCATCACCTCGGGCGGCAGCGCGCTGCTCAGCGCCACGCCGAGCAGCGCCACAAAGATGACCGCGATTTGCTGGCTGCCGGACTGCCAGCTGACATAGAAGCCCTTGTGGCCGGGGGTGGCGATCTCGGACAGGTAGACCGAGACGCCGCCGAGCTCGACGCCAGCGGAGAAGCCCTGGACGAGGCGGCCGATGACGATGATGAGCGGCGCGAGGAAGCCGATCGTCTTGTAGCCGGGCGCAAGGGCGATGGTCACGGTGCCAACCGCCATCAGCGCCAGCGTCAGCAGCAGCCCGGCGCGGCGGCCGTACCGGTCGAGATAGGCGCCGAGCACGATCGCTCCCAGCGGGCGCATGAGAAATCCGACGCCGAAGGTCAACAGCGCCTTCATCAACGAGAAAAATTCGCTGTCGCCTGGGAAGTAGATATGTCCGATGGTGCTGGCGTAATAGGCGAAGAGGAAGAAGTCGTACATCTCCAGGAAATTGCCGCTGGAGACGCGGATCACGGACCAGATTTGCTGCCTGCGGTCGGGTTGGGCGGCCACGGTTTCCTCCTCTGCGGCGGCCCAGTCTAGAGGCCCGCTCGCGCCAAGCCGCGTGGGCGGCGCATAGCCCGGCAGCGCGTCAGAGCTCGGGCGGCGCGAAGATCTCCTGCGGCTCGCTCAGCCCGCGCACCGGCTGGAAGCCCAGCGACAGCAGCCTGCCGCCATAGGCCTCGGCGAAGCCTTCGGAGAGCAGCAGCGGCCGCCCCAGCCGCTTGGTCAGCCCTTCCAGGCGGCAGACCAGATTCACCGCCGGGCCGATAGCGGTGTAGTCGAGCCGATCGACCGCGCCGACATTGCCGTAGATGACCTCGCCGAGATGCAGCCCGATGCCGATGGCGATGAGCTCCTGGCCGACCGCCGCGCGGTTGTCGTTGGTGGTGTCGATGCGGCGCAGCAGCTCCTGGCCGGCGGCGAGTGCCGCCTTGACCGCCTCCTGCTCGGAGCGCCCGTCCGGCTCGAAGATGGCGAGCACGCCGTCGCCGACGAATTTAAGAATCTCGCCGCCCTGGCCATGCACCGCGGCGGCGACGGCGTCGAAATAATCGTCGAGCAGCTGGATCAGCTCTTCGCCCGGCATCCGGTCGGAGAGGCTGGTGAAGCCGCGCAAATCGACCGCCATCAAGGCCGCGCGCAGGCGCCGCCCCTGGCCGCGGAAGATCTCGCCGCCGAGGATGTGGCGGCCGATGGTGCGGCCCAGATAAGTGTCGAGCAGGATGGCGCTGGTGCGTTTCAGCGCCTTGGCCTCGAGCACCACGGCGATGGCCGGCAGGATCGCCTGGATCGCCGCCACATGCGTTTCGGTGAAGCCGCCGGGATGGTCGGTCGCCAAGGTGACGACATCCTGGCGGCCGATGAAGGCGCGCAAGGGAACGGCGAGATAATCGGTGGCGCCGGCCGCGTGGAAGGCCCGCAGCAGCGGATATTGCTCGAGCGCAGGACTTCCCGCCTCGAGCCGGTGACGCACCGTGATGCCGTGCTCCATCGCCGGCCGCATCGGGCTTTCCAGATACTCGGTGCGCTTCTGCATGCCGTGCTTGACGCGGAACTCCTGGGTCATGCCGGCATCGCGCCACCAGCGATAGCCCAGTCCCACGATCTGCGGGTGGAGCGTGGCGATGCTGAGATTGGCCCGCCACAGCGGAATGTCGTGGCCGACCATGCGCCAGCACAGCGCGTCGAACAGCGCGACACCCTCGAGCGTGCGGCTCTGCTCGCTCAGAATCCAGTCGACGAGATTGCCGCCGGCGATCGGCTTGCCCTCGCCGCGATACTCCTGGACGAAGACAAAGAGATCGTCGCCCGAGGGCGTGACCGCCGGTGCTTTCGGGTTCCTCTCGATCGCCGGGCCGCTCGCTTCGCTGACTGTCATGGACCGGCTCTCCTGCATCGCGATGATGCGTGACCGCGGCAGCTTACAGCGCCACCGCCGCCGCGTCAGCCCGGGGGCGGGTCAGGCCGCGTCAATGGCCGCGCGGCTAAGGCAGTTCCGCCCAAGAAACGACCGGGGATCCGGCGCCGAAAATCCCGCCCCGCCGGTTTACGATCTTTTTAATAAGTGCCGGTTATCCTTGGCATATTCGACAATCTTCAGGTTTGGGAGACGGCATATGAAGGGGCTTCTCATCGCTTCCGGGATCGTGCTGGGCTTGGGGGCCGCGGCGGCGCAGGCGGGTCCGGCGGCTGACCTGGTCCAGGGAACGGCGGTCTTTGCCGGCAGCGGCTACCGCTTCGTCGAGCTGCACCGCGGCGCCGACACGCTGGTCTGCGCCAAGGCGGACGTTCCCGCCGCGGCGGCGATCGAGAACAGGACGGCAGGTCCGGTTCAGCGGCAAGTTCGTGAACTACGCCGGCCTCTACGAGCAGGTGATGATGCTCGAGAAATGCGACATCCGGCCGCTGCCGCAATCCTGAATCGCGGCCGCCTGCGCAGCCGCGGCGCCGGTTCCCCGTCACCAGTTCGACAGCGCCCACCACGCTCCTATGGCGATGGCCACGTCGAGCGCGATGGCGAGCACGATCGCCAGCAGGCGGCCGTTCATGGCCGCACCACTGCGTCGAGCCGGCACTGAACCAGAGCGATTGACCTGTGCCATCGGTGCTCTTGAAGTCTTGCCGAAAGGGCTAACGCAGGCAACGCGCATTCAAGACGACCGACAGAACTAAGTGGCTAACCGGCCCGGGGATACGGGAACCAGCAAGCGTATAGCCTCGAGTAAAATGAACGCATTGGGCGATCGGCCGGCACTGCGAGACGGGCGCAGCATTCCATGCTCTTCGGTAAACTTCCAGCCGTTTTTCCGCTCCGAGGCGCCTGCCGGCCTAATTTTTCCCGATCTCATCCGCTAACCGCGCATAGTTTTCCGCCGCGGCCAGCACGCCCGACCTGGTGTCGGGATCGGTAATCGTCTCGGCGATGGCGCGCAGCTCTTGGACGCGTCTGCGGAACTGACGCGCCCGCTCCGGCCACTCTTTGAGGCCTTGGTCGTCCATGGATCGGCTAACGGGAGCACGAGGTGGGCGATTTCCCCGCGCGACCCCGCGGGCATCGCGTTTGATCCATGTGGCTCCCGCCTTCCGACGCGTGGCGTGTCTGCTAATGCCGGAAAGCTCAGTCGCTCCATCACGACTTCGTAGGAGTATGGCCTGCGCGCCGCGGTCCTCGGCGCCTTGCATCCGGTGAAGCACGGGCAGAGGCCAGGCCGCTATTTGAGGCCGAAATATGCCCGCCGCAGCGCGTCGTTCTCGTGCATCGCCGCCACCGTGCCGGTGAAGCCGATGCGGCCGCCATCGAGCGTGTAGACGCGGTCGGCGAGCTCGAGGAATTTGATGTTCTGCTCGGCAATGAGCAGCGTCAGGCCGCGGCCGCGGAACTGGGCGAGCACGCGGATGACCTCCTTGACGAAAAGCGGCGAGAGGCCGGCCGATGGCTCGTCCATGACCAGGAGGCGCGGGTTGCCGGCGAGCGCCTTGGCGATGCCGAGCATCTTGCGCTGGCCGCCGGACAGCGAGGAGGCGAGCGCGCGCTTGCGCTCGCCCAGCGTCGGGAAGATCGCATAGAGCTCGCCGGCGCGCTGGCGCAGCGCGCTGCCGGAGAGGAATTGGCCACCGATCCGGATGTTCTCCTCGATGGTCATGCCGGGAAAGACCGCGGTCTCCGACATGTAGACCATGCCACGGCGCACGCGATGATCGGTGCGCCACTGCGTCACCTCCTCATCAAGGAAGCGGACAACGCCGCGCCAGGCCGGCAGCAGGCCGAGCAGCGTCTTGAGCAGCGTGGTCTTGCCGGCGCCGTTGGCGCCCAGCAGCACCACCGTCTCGCGCTCCAGCACGGCGAGATCGACGCCCCACAGCACCTGCACGCGGCCATACCCGGCCTCGATCCCCTCGGCGGCGAGCAGCGTCTCAGCCTTCATCCTCGCCTCCGAGAAACACCTCGACGACGCGCTTGTCGCGGACGGCGTCCTCCATCACGCCCTCGAAGATCTCCTTGCCCGCGTTCATGACGATGACGCGGTCGGTGATCTCCTGGATGAAGCCCATGAGATGCTCGACCACGAGCAGCGCGATGCCGGAGCGCGCGATCTCCTTGAGCCGCTCGGCGACGCGCTCGAGCTCGGCCGGGTTGAGCCCGGCGGCGAGCTCGTCGATCAGCAGCAGGCGCGGCCCGGTGGCGAGCGCGCGGGCGAGATCGAGCATCTTCTGCTGCGCCGAGTTGAGCTCCTCGGCGCGGCGCCGGGCGAGCGGCCCGAGGTCGAGCTGATCGAGCAGCGCGCCGATGTCGATGCGTCCCTTCGGGTTGCGGCCATAGCCGTCGGCGACCGCCACATTCTCGTGCACGGTCAGGCCCATGAACGGTTTCGGCACCTGGAAAGTGCGGTTGATGCCGAGATGGACCAGCCGATGCGATTTGAGCCCGCCGATGGCGCGGCCGGCAAAGCTCATTCCGCCGCCGTCGGGCGCATAGAGACCGGAGATGACGTTGATGCAGGTGGTCTTGCCCGAGCCGTTGGGGCCGACGAGCCCCAGGATCTCGCCCTTATTCAGGTGGAAGCTCAGACCGTCCAGAGCGCGGAAGCCGCCGAAGCGCTTCACCAGCCCGTCGACCGCGAGGAGCGGCGCTTCAGAGCCCTCAGGGGACATCGATGCCTCGGCGGCGCAGCAGCGAGGCGAGGCCGTTCGGCAGGAACAGCACCAGCCCCATGATCAGCAGCCCGTAGATGAGCTGGAAATATTGCGGCGTCGAGATGCCGATGGCGTTGTAGATGCCATAGAGGATGAGCACGCCGAGGATCGGCCCGAGGATCGTCGCCGTGCCGCCGAACAACGCGAAGACGATGGCGAAGATGGTGATCTCGCCGCTGAACACGGTCTCGGGATAGAACACCGAGATGTACCAGGCGTAGACGCCGCCGGTGAGCCCGGCGATGAGCGCCGCGAGCAGCCAGGCGATGACCCGTCCGCGCACCACGTCGATGCCGGCCATGCCGGCGCTGATCGAATCCTCGCGGATCGCCTGCAGCGCCATGCCGAAGCGCGAGCTGCGCAGCCAGATCACCAGCAGCAGCGTGCCGGCGAGGATGGCGAGGGCCGCGGCATAAGCGAGTGCCGGGTTGAAGACGCCGCTGAGGCTCACGCCATAGGGGCCCTTGGTGATGTCCTCCAGCGCCGGGTTGGAGACGATCTGCAGCACCGCCAGCGCCGCGGCGAGGCTGGCGATCGAGAAATAGGCGCCGGAGAGACGGAAGAGCGGCGTCAGCAGCAGCCCCAGCAGCAGCGCCGCGAGCCCGCCCGCCGCCAGCGCAGCGAGGGGCGGGGCGTGCAGATGCATCACCGCCAGCGAGAAGCCGTAGGCACCGGCGCCGAAGAATCCCACATAGCCGAAGGGCAGATATCCGGTGAAGCCGTAGATGATGTTGATGCCCTGCGCCAGCGTCATGAACACGATGACGTTGAACAGCAGCAGGTGGTTGCCATAGACCGCGGGCGCGATCGCCAGCACGGCGATCAGCGGCACGAGGATGAGCAGAGTGTGGCGCCAGAGCCTAGGCACGCCGCACCTGCCGGCCCAGCAGCCCGCTCGGCCGCAGCAGCAGCACGCCGATGAGCAGGAGATAGGGCAGAAGATTGGCCCAGGAGCTGAAATAGCTCTGCATGAACATGTAGGAGATGCCGTAGACGGCGCCGCCCAGCACCGTGCCCAAGGGGTTGCCGAGCGAACCGATGACGATCACCGCGAAAGAGGTGATGGTGACCTCGACCCCCATCGCCGGCGTGATCGAGCCCAGCATGAACGGCGCGAAGACGCCGGCGACGGCGGCGAGCGCTATGCCGATGCCGAAGGCGATGGCGGAGACGCGGTGGACATTGATGCCGGTGCTGATCGCCTCCTCGCGGCTCACCATCACCGCGCGGGTGAGGTATCCGAGCCGCGTGCGATAGAGATAGATGTAGATCAGCAGCACCGCGAGCGCGCTGGCGATGCCGCTCGCCACCCAGGCGATGGGAAAGGACTGGCCGAAAATCTCGACCGGCCCAGGCTGGTAGGGGATGCCCAGCAGCGCCGCGACCGCCGCCACGGCGCGCGCCATGGTGGCGCCCGGGATCGACCGCTCGCTGGTGCCGAAGGCGATGGTGGCAAGCGATTCGATCACCTGCGAGAAGCCGAAGAACAGGATGAAGGACAGCATCTCCGGGTCGCGCGCCGCCAGCAGCCGCGGCACCAGCAGGTAATAGAGCGGCAGCCCCGCCAGCAGGAACAGCGCAAACGCGACGGCGACGCCGGGGATCGGATTGAGCGCGAACAGATTGAACAGCCAGAAGGCGAGAAAGGCGCCGAGCATGAGGAAATCACCATGCGCGAGATTGACGATGCGCATGACGCCGAACACCAGGTTGAGGCCGAGCCCGACCAGGCTGAAATAGAGGCCGAACAGCAACCCCGCGAGGAGCGTGTAGATCAGCATGGCCGATGGCGGCGCGCAGCGGCCGCCCGCGCGGCGATCACGGCGCGGGATAGACCGGCTTGCCGGTGGCGACAGAAGGCGGCCAGACGGTGACGAATTTGACGTGCTCGCCCTCGGCCATGAGCTGGCCCAGTGGCGTGAGCTCGCCGATCTGCGCGCCCTGTGCGTCGACCTCGAAGGTGCCGTCGAGCGTCTTGAGCTTGCCCGAGATGTCGGAGATCGCCTTGCGCAGCGCCAGCTGGTCGAGGCTGTCCGCGGTGGCGAGCGTCTTCTCCAGCACCAGGCCGGTGGTGTAGCCCGCCACCGAATTGAAGCCGAACTCGACCTTGCTGTCGCCATAGGCCTTCGTCCAGGCGGCCTTGTACTGCTCCAGAGTCATGCCGAACTCGCTCTGATAGGTGATCTCCGAGGATGGCACATAGGTGTAGACGCCGTTAAGCCCGGCGGCGCCGACATTCTTTTCCAGCAGCTCGGTTTCGAGCCCGGCATAGATGCAGAACAGGAAATTGAATTTGACGCCGCTGTCGGCGAGATTGCGCAGGAAAGCGATGTCGTTGGGGGCGTAGCCGAGTTCGATCACCGCATCGGGCTTGGTGGCGCGGATATTGTTGATGAGGACGGTGTAGTTTGAGGTCTCGGTCGGCACGCCCTGGTCATAGACCAGCTCGATGCCGCTGTTCGCCTGCTTGATGAAGTCGCGCACGGCATTGGCCTGCGTGCCGGTGAAGTCGTTGGTGGCGTAGATCAGCGCCACCTTCTTGATGCCGAGCTTCGGCCCTGCCTGGGTGAGGAAATCGGCCACCGGCTTCGGCCAGATGGTCGAGACCGGATCGGCCATCAGCGCGATATAGGGATTGTCCGGCGTGAAGAAGGTGGCCCCCGTACCGGTCTGGTCGATCAGCAACATCTTGTTGTCGCGCGCGATCGGCACCGCCACCGAAGTCAGCACCGAGCCGGAATCGGAGACCAGGATGTCGACCTTGTCCTGGGTGATGAGCTGGTTGTAGAGCGTTGCCGCGGTGCCGGGGTTGCTCTGGTCGTCATAGGCCACCAGCTTCAGCGGGATCTTCTTGTTGAACGCCTTGACGAAGACGCCGCCCTGCGCGTTCGCCTGCTCGAGCCACAGCTTCAGACCATCGTGGACCGGCATCGAGATGCTGGCGTAGCGGCCGGAGGAGGCGTAGAGCGTGCCGAGCTTGATCTCGGCGGGGGCGTCCGCGGCGGCGGCCGGAGCGACGAGGGCGAGGCTCGACAGCGCGGCGAGCAGCGTGTGGCGGATCATCAGGCGCGTCCCTTGTTTAGGATTTGTTCTGGCGCGGCGACCTTAGACGCGGCTCCCCGGGGGTGTCAACGCCGCGCGCCGCCTGTCGCTTCGGCGTTTCGTTCGCGCCGCCGCTCCGCTATTCTCTCGTCACTCATGTCGCGTTCCCCACCGCCGTTCGAGCTCACCCGCGAAGCCATCCTCGGCGATAGCATCCGCGCCCTGATGCAGGCGGCGGATCCCGAGCTCGTCATGCTCACGCCGGAAGAGCACCGCGCCTCGATCGATGGGCTGCTGCGCCAGCGCCCGGACAGCGGCGACGTCTGGCTTTTCGCCTATGGCTCGCTCATCTGGAACCCGCTCATCCATTTCGTCGAGAAGCGCGTCGCCACGGCGCGGGGCTACCACCGCTGCTTCTGCCTGTGGTCGCGCACCGGCCGCGGCACCGTGGCGAAGCCGGGGCTGACGCTGGGGCTGGAGAATGGCGGCTGTTGCCGCGGCGTCGCCTATCGCATCGCCGAGGCGCAGGCGGCGCACGAGCTCGGGATCATCTGGCGGCGCGAGATGCTGACCGGCGCCTATGCGCCGCGCTGGCTCAAGCTCGAATCTGCCGGAAGCGCGCTCCACGCCATCGCCTTCCTGATCAACCGCGGCCATTGCCGCTATGCCGGGCGCTTGCCCGAGGAGAAGATCATCGCCGCGATCGCCGAGGCGCATGGGCCGCTCGGCGCCTGTGCCACCTACCTCTTCAACACCGTGGCGCATCTCGAGGAGCTCGGTATCAGCGATCGCCAGCTCAAGCGTCTGCGCGACCGGGTGGCGGCCAAAATGGCTGAGGCCGAGGGTTAGCCGGAATGGCGCTGCTGTCCTCGCCGTTTGCACCGGGACGGCGTGCGTTCTATTAATATGGGCGGGATTGAAGGGGATTCGATGACCGAGGGCAAGCGGCGCGTCGCCATCCTGGGCTCGACCGGCTCGGTGGGCTGCAACACGGTCGAGCTGGTGGCGGCGCAACCCGACGCTTATGAGGTGGAAGCGCTGGTGGCGCAGCGCAACGTCGAGCGGCTGGCGGCGCAGGCGCGCCAGCTCCATGCGAAGCTCGCCGTCGTCGCCGATGAAAGCCGCTACCGCGCCTTGAAAGCGCTGCTCGACGGCAGCGGCATCGAGGTCGGCGCCGGGGCCGACGCCGTCGTCGAGGCGGCGATGCGGCCGGCGGATTGGGTCATGGCGGCGATCGTCGGCGCCGCCGGCCTGGCCCCTACGCTTGCCGCCATACGCCGCGGCGCCCTGGTGGCGCTCGCCAACAAGGAGGCGCTCGTCTGCGCCGGGGCATTGGTCACGGCCGAGGCCAAGCGCCACGGCGCGCGCTTCCTCCCCGTCGACAGCGAGCACAACGCGATCTTCCAGGTGTTCGACGCCGACCAGGCGGATGCGGTCGAGCGCATCGTGCTGACCGCCAGCGGCGGCCCGTTCCGCGAGCGGCCGATCCATGCCATGGCGGCGGTGACGCCGGCCGAGGCGGTGAAGCATCCCAACTGGTCGATGGGCGCCAAGATCTCCGTCGACAGCGCCACCATGATGAACAAGGGCCTCGAGGTCATCGAGGCGCATCATCTCTTCGCGCTCGAGAGCGAGCGCATCGACATCGTCGTCCACCCGCAATCGGTCGTGCATGGCCTCGTCTACTACAAGGACGGCTCGGTGCTGGCGCAGCTCGGCTCGCCCGACATGCGCACGCCGATCGCCAATGCGCTGGGCTGGCCCCGGCGCATCGCCGCGCCGAGCGCCCGCCTCGATCTCGCGCAGCTCGGCAGCCTCACCTTCGAGCCGCCCGATCCCCAGCGCTTCCCGGCGCTGCGTCTGGCGCGCGCGGCGCTGCTCGCCGGCGGCGGTGCGCCGACCGTGCTCAACGCCGCTAACGAGATCGCGGTCGCCGCCTTCCTCGACAGCCGCGTCGGCTTCCTCGACATCGCCGCCATCGTCGAGGATACGCTGGAGGCGCTGCCCGACCGTCGCATCGACAGCCTCGACGACGTCTATGAGTGCGACCGCGCGGCGCGCGCCGTCGCCACCCGCCTCGCCGGCAATGGCGCACGCCGCGCCGCGGGCGAGTGAGGAAGCTGCCGGCGCGCCGCCATCGCGTGGGAGCGGCGCGGATGTCGCCGAGAGCTGACGGCGGATGACGGCGAGTTCGCGGCCTGTCCTGGTCACCGGCGCTTCGGGCTTTGTCGGCTCGGCGGTGGCGCGCGCGCTGCTCGCCCGGGGACGGCCGGTGCGCGTGCTGCTGCGGCCGGGCAGCGCGCGCGACAACGTCTCCGACCTCGCCGTCGACATCCGCATCGGCGCGCTCGAGGATCCCGCCTCGCTTGCCGCGGCGCTCGCCGGCTGCGGCGCGCTCTTTCATGTCGCCGCCGATTATCGGCTCTGGGTGCGCGACGCCGACGCGATGTACCGCGCCAATGTCGATGGCACGCGGGCGCTGATGGAGGCGGCGCTGGCCGGCGGGGTCGAGCGCATCGTCTATACCAGCAGCGTCGCCGTGCTCGGCCTCAAAGCCGACGGCGGCGACGCGGACGAGACCACGCCGTCGACGCTCGATGACATGATCGGCCCTTACAAGCGCTCGAAATTCCTGGCCGAGCAGGCGGTGCGGGATCTGGTGCGGCAAAAGGGCCTGCCGGCGGTCATCGTCAACCCGTCGACGCCGATCGGCCCGCGCGACGTGAAGCCGACGCCGACCGGCCGCATGATCGTCGAGGCGGCGTCGGGCCGGATGCCGGCCTTCGTCGATACCGGCCTCAACCTCGTCCATGTCGACGATGTCGCCGCAGGCCACCTCCTCGCCGAAGAGCGCGGCCGCCTCGGCGAGCGCTATATCCTGGGCGGCGAGAATCTGGCGCTGAAGGAGATTCTCCGCCGTATCGCCGTGCTCGCCGGCCGCCGGCCGCCGCGCATATCCGTGCCGATCCCGGCGATCTGGCCGGTGGCGCTGCTGGCCGAGGCGGCGGCACAGCTCACCGGCCGCGAGCCCTTCGTCACCCGCGACGGGCTGCGCATGGCACGGCACAAGATGTTCTTCACGTCGGCCAAGGCGATGCGCGAGCTGGGATATGCGCCGCGCCCGGCCGATGCCGGCCTCGCCGACGCCGTCGCCTGGTTCCGCCAGGCCGGGATGTGCCCGTGAGCCTGGCGCTGGCGCTCGCCGCCCTGTCGCTGGCGGCGTGGCTCTACCTGCTGCTCGGCCGCGGCTGGTTCTGGCGTCCCTATGGCGGCGCTCCCGCCCCGCCACCCCGGCGCTGGCCGAGCGTCGCCGCCGTCGTTCCCGCGCGCAACGAGGCGGCGGCGGTAGGCGACGCGGTCGCGTCGCTGCTGGCGCAGCGCTATGCCGGAAGCTTCCGCATCGTGCTGGTCGATGATCACAGCAGCGATGGGACGGCTGTGGTTGCGCGCGCCGCCGCGTCCTCGCTCGGGAAGGACGGACAGCTCGCGCTGCTGAGCGCGCCGCCGCTGGCGCCGGGCTGGACCGGCAAGCTCTGGGCGCTGAGCGCCGGCGTCGAGGCGGTCGAGGCCGGGGGCGACCCGCCGGAGCTCTATCTGTTCACCGACGCCGACATCGTGCATTCGCCTGACGACCTCGCCGGGCTGGTCGCGCGCGCCGAGACCGAGGGGCGCGATCTCGTCTCCGAGATGGTGCTGCTGCGCTGCTGCAGCGCCGCCGAGCGGCTGCTGATCCCGGCTTTCGTCTTCTTCTTCGCCATGCTCTATCCCTTCCGCTGGTCGAATGACCCCGGCCGCGCCACCGCGGCGGCGGCGGGCGGCTGCGTGCTGCTGCGGCGCAGCGCCTATCGCCGCATCGGCGGGCTGGCGTCGATCCACGGCGCGCTGATCGACGATTGCGCGCTGGCGAAGGCGGTGAAGGCGAGCGGCGGCTCGATCTGGCTCGGCCTTACCCGCACGACGCGGAGCGTCAGGCCCTATCCCGGCATCGGCGATGTCTGGCGCATGGTGGCGCGCACCGCCTATGCGCAGCTCGGCTATTCGCCGCTGCTGCTGGCCGGCACCGTCCTCGGCCTCGTCGTGACCTATCTGGCGCCGGTGGTGCTGGTCTTTGCCGGCGGGCGGGCGGCCTGGCTCGCCGCTGCGGCCTGGGCGGCGATGACGCTCGCCTATCTGCCCATGGTGCGGTTTTATGCGCTGTCGCCGCTCTGGGCCCTCTTGCTGCCGGCCGCGGCGTCGGTTTATCTGGCGGCGACGGTCGATTCGGCGCGCCGCTATTGGCAGGGCGCCGGCGGCGAATGGAAGGGACGGGTCGAGTGGCGCAGACGGAGCTGATGAGCGGTCTGGAGACGCCGTCAGGCAAGGGGCGCGAGGATGAAAACTTCCCCGTCGGCTCCTTCCTCATCCGGCGCGCGCTCAGGCCGCATGTTCATGCCTTCTACCGCTTCGCCCGCGAGGGCGACGACATCGCCGACAATCCGGCGCTTGCCGCCGAGGAGAAGGTCCGCCGCCTTGCCCGCATGGGCGCCGTCCTCGACGGCGCGCCGGGCGAGGACTCGCCCGCGGCGCTGGCGATGCGCCGCAGCCTGGCGGAGACCGGCCTGTCGGCGCAGCATTGCCACGACGTGCTGCGCGCCTTCACGCTCGACGCGACCAAGTTGCGCTATCGCGACTGGGACGACCTCATGGAGTATTGCCGCTATTCCGCCGCGCCGGTCGGACGCCAGGTGCTCGACCTTCACGGGGAGTCGCACGATAGCTGGGCCGCATCGGACCCGCTCTGCGCCGCGCTCCAGGTGCTGAACCACCTGCAGGATTGCGTCGCCGACTACCACGCGCTCGATCGCGTCTACCTGCCTCAGCGCGATCTCGCGGAATGCGGCAGCGCCGTCGTCGACCTTGACCGCCCCAGCGCGAGCCCGGGGCTGCGCCGCGTCCTTGACCGGCTGCTGGATGGCACCGACGGGCTCATCGAGCAGGCGCGCCGCCTGCCGCGCGCCGTCCAGAGCCCGGGCTTGCGGCGCGAGACCGCCATCATCGTCACGCTCGCCGAGCGGCTGGCGCGCCGGCTGCGCCGCGGCGACCCCGTGGCGATGCGCGTCAAGCTCACCCGCGGCGATTTCGCCGCGTCGCTGCTGCTCGGGCTCTGGCGCGGCCGGCGCTGGGGGCAGGGATGAGCGCGGCGCTGCAGCACGAGCCGGAGGCCGATCCGCGCGATGCCATCCGCGCCCGCGTGGCGGCGGCGGGCACCTCGTTCTATTGGGCGATGCGGTTGCTGCCGGAAGCGCGGCGCGAGGCCATGTTCGCGGTCTACGCCTATTGCCGCGAGGTCGACGACATTGCCGACAGCGATGACCCGCCGGCGGCGAAGCGCGCCGGGCTCGCCGCCTGGCGGCGCGAGATCGATGCCATCTATGCCGGCAAGCCGCAGACCGCGCTCTCGCGCGTGCTTGCCGAGGTCGCGGGCGCCTTCCGGCTCCGGCGCGAGGATTTCCTCGCCGTCATCGACGGCATGGAGATGGATGCCGCCGCCGACATCCGCGCGCCGGCGCTTGCCGAGCTCGATCTCTATTGCGATCGCGTGGCGAGCGCGGTGGGACGGCTCTCGGTGCGCATCTTCGGCAGCGATCTCCCGGCCGCCGACCGTGTCGCGGCAGCGCTCGGGCGCGCGCTCCAGCTCACCAACATCCTGCGCGACCTCGCCGAGGATGCCGCGCGCGGCCGCCTCTATTTGCCGCGCGAATATCTGCGCGACGCCGGGATCAGCGAGACCGAACCGCAGGCCGTGCTGCGCCATGCCGGGCTCGGCGCCGCCTGCGACCGGCTGGCCGATCTCGCCGAACGGCATTTCGCCGAGGCGCGCGCGGCGATGCGCGACTGCCCGCGCCGTGCCATGCGTCCGGCCGCGGCGATGTCCGCGGTCTATCATGCGATCCTGCTGCGGCTCCGGCAGCGCGGCTGGCGCGACATCGAGCGCGAGGTGAAGCTGCCCACCCGGCTCAAGCTCTGGCTCGCGCTGCGCCACGGCCTGTTGTGAGCCGGCCGCGCCGCGTTCATGTCGTCGGCGCCGGGCTCGCCGGGCTGGCGGCGGCCCTGCGCCTGGCCGAGAGCGGCGTTGGCGTGGTGCTGCACGAGGCGGCGCCGCAAGCGGGCGGGCGCTGCCGCTCCTATCTCGACGCGACGCTCGGCTGCCGCATCGACAATGGTAATCACCTGCTCATCGCCGGCAATCACGCCGCCATGGACTATCTGCGCCGCATCGGCGCCGCCGGCACGCTGATCGGCCCGGACCAGGCCGCCTACGCCTTTCTCGATCTCGCGGCGGATGAGCGCTGGACGCTGAGGCCCAATGCCGGAAGGCTGCCCTGGTGGCTCTTCCAGCCGTCACGCCGCGTCGCCGGCACGCACGCCCTGGATTATCTCAGCGGAGGCTTTCGCCTCGCGGCGGCGCGGCCGGGCGACGTCGTCACCGACCGGCTCGACCCGCGCTCGCTCATGTTCCGCCGCCTGTGGCAGCCGCTGGCGGTGGCCGCGCTCAACACCGAGGCGGAGCAGGGCTCGGCAATGGTGCTGGCGCGGCTGTTGCACGAGAGCTTCGGCGCCGGCGGCGCCGCCTGCCGGCCATTGGTGCCGGCGGTGGGGCTGTCGGAGAGCCTGGTCGACCCGGCGCTCGCCCGGCTCCGCGGGATCGGCGTCGAGCTGCGCCTGGGCTCGCGGCTCAAGGCAATCGAGTTCGCCGGCACGCGCGCTGCCGCGCTCGCCTTCGACGGCGGCAGTGAGTCGCTGGCCGCGGACGAGGCTGTCATCCTCGCCGTCACCGCGCCGGTCGCGGCGCGGCTGGTGCCGGATCTCATCGTGCCCGACGAGTTCCGCGCCATCGTCAATGCGCATTACCGGATCGCGGCGCCGTCCGGCGGGCCACTCTTCATCGGCCTTATCGGCGGCACCGCGGAATGGGTCTTCCGCAAGCCGGACGTGCTCTCGGTCACCATCAGCGCCGCCGACCGGCTGGTCGACATCCCGGCCGAGGCGCTCGCTGCGCGCCTCTGGCCCGAGGTGCGGCGCGCCTATGGGCTTGCCGACGCGGCGCTGCCGCCGTGGCAGATCGTCAAGGAGAAGCGCGCCACCTTCGCCGCCACGCCGGCGCAGCAGCGCCGCCGGCCGGAAGCGACGACCCGTTGGACGAACCTGATGCTCGCCGGCGATTTCACCGCCACCGGCCTGCCCGCCACCATCGAGGGCGCCATCCGCTCCGGCGATGCCGCGGCGGCGCGAGTGCTGACGCCGGTTCACCAACGGTCGAGCTAAACTTCGGCCGCAGCTTCGTCGTCTAAGGCATTGCCCGGGAGATAGGAAAGGAGATCGCCGGGCTGGCAGCCCAGGGCGGCGCACAGCCGCTCCAGCGTGGCGAAGCGCACGCCCTTGACGTGGCCGTTCTTCAGCAGCGACAAATTGGCTTCGCTGAGCCCGACCTTTTGCGCCAGCTCCTTCGAGCGCATCTTGCGCCGCGCCAGCATGAGATCGAGATGCACGATGATGGCCATTGCGGGGTCGTCCTAAACGAAATGTGCGTTCTCGTCGGCGAGGCGCACCGCCTCGCGCGCCGCGGCGGCGACCGCGATCAGCACCGCGCCGATGACGGCGACGCCGACGTAATCGGCCGAGAGCGGGACGGCGATATGACGCTGGCTGCCGACGAAGGCGCTGACCGTCAGCGATAGCAGCGCGCCGCCTGCCGGCTGCAGCACCGCCGACGCGACGAGCGCCACCCCCATCCGGCGCAGGTGCCGCGGCACTGCAGCGGTGAACACCCGGCCGCCGCTCATCAGCCGGCAGAGCAGCAGCGCCTCCCGCACCGCGGCGAGCAGCGGCAACGCTGCAAGCGTAAGCGCGAAGCCGGCGGCGAGCCGCCCGCTGAGGCCGAGCAGACCGGGATCGATGCCGGTCGCGGCCAGGGCCGGCTGGTAGGCCAGGAGCCGCGGCCAGACCAGAGTCGTCGCGCCAATCCCCAGCACCAGCACAAGAAGATAGAGCAGCACGAGCCAGCGGATGCGCCGGCCGAGGCGGGCAAGCGTGGCGGTCGGTTCACGGGGAGGAGCGGGCGAGCGCATGTCGGTCTCCGAAAATCCTTGTCGTAGCGTTCAATTTAGTTTATGTATTACGATAATTCAATATCGCAATGCGTAAATCAGCTGAATTATTGCGGGCGGTCGCAGGAGGAGTAGAATGGCGCCAACGGCAGAACGAAAAGGGCTTGAGCGCCGGCTTATGCCAGACCATGGTGACGCGGCTTTTCCACACGCGGGGCAAAGCAAGGCGGCCATGGGACAAGCGCTCTCGATCGCAGGCGATGCCGCGCCACAGCAACAGGCGGCGCTGGCGGCGGCTATCGACCGCGCCGCGGCGGCGTTGCTCGAGCGGCAGCGTCCGGACGGGCATTGGGTGTTCGAGCTCGAGGCGGATGCCACCATCCCGGCCGAGTACATACTGCTGCAGCACTATCTCGACGAGATCGATGACGGGCTGCAGCAGGCGCTGGCGCGCTATCTGCGTTCGATCCAGGGCGCGCATGGCGGCTGGCCGCTGTTCCATGGCGGCGCGTTCGATCTCTCCGCCACGGTCAAGGCGTATTTCGCGCTGAAGGCGGTGGGCGACCTGCCGCAGGCGCCGCATATGAGCCGCGCCCGTGCGGCGATCCTCGAGCGTGGCGGCGCCGGGCATTGCAACGTCTTCACCCGCATCCAGCTGGCGCTGTTCGGCGAGCTGTCGTGGCGCGCGGTGCCGGTGATGCCCGTCGAGATCATGCTGCTGCCGCGCTGGTTCCCGTTCCATCTGAGCAAGGTCAGCTATTGGTCGCGCACCGTGATCGTGCCGCTGCTGGTGCTGATGGCGCTGAAGCCGCGCGCCCGCAACCCGCGCGGCATCACCGTCCGGGAGTTGTTCGCCCCGGGCACGCAAACGCGGCCGCCCAAGGCCAAGGGCTCGGTCTGGGCGACCCTGTTCAACGGGCTCGATGGCGTGTTGCGCGTCGCCGAGCCGCTGCTGCCGCGGCGCGTGCGTCGTCGCGCTGTCGACCGGGCACTGGCCTTCGTGCTCGAGCGGCTCAATGGCGAGGACGGGCTGGGTGCGATCTATCCTGCCATGGCGAACAGCGTGATGATGATGGAGTGCCTAGGCTTCGCCAAGGATGCGCCCGCTCTCGTCACCGCCAAAGCCGGGCTGCGCAAGCTGCTCGTGCTCGAGCCCGACCGTTCCTATTGCCAGCCTTGCGTCTCGCCGGTGTGGGATACCGGACTTGCCGCGCACGCGCTGATGGAGGTGGGCGGTGCGGCGGCCGAGGCGGCGGTGCGGTGCGGGCTCGACTGGCTGGTCGAGCGCCAGGTGCTCGATGTCGTGGGTGACTGGGCCACCTGGCGGCCGGGTGTGCGGCCCGGCGGCTGGGCCTTCCAATACGCCAACCCGCATTATCCGGACGTCGACGACACCGCCGTGGTGGCTATGGCGCTCGACCGCTTCGACCGCGCGCGCTATCGCGGCGCCATCGACCGAGCCGCGGAATGGATCGTGGGCATGCAGAGCCGCAACGGCGGGTGGGGCGCCTTCGATGCCGACAACGCCTATTACTATCTGAACTACATCCCCTTCGCCGATCATGGCGCGCTCCTCGATCCGCCGACCGCGGATGTCTCGGCACGCTGCATCGGCTTCCTGCGGCAGATCGGGCGCGAGGCTGCGGAGGATTCGGTAGTGGCGCGCGGCACGGCTTATCTGCTGCGCGAGCAGGAGGGCGACGGCAGCTGGTTCGGCCGCTGGGGCACCAACTACATCTATGGCACCTGGTCGGCGCTGGTGGCGCTCAACAAGGCGGGGCTGGACAAAGATTCCCCAGCCAATGCGCCGGGCCGTCGATTGGCTGCTGGCGCGGCAGCGAGCGGATGGCGGTTGGGGCGAGGACGGCGCCTCTTACTGGCGGGATCAGCCACGCGGCGAGGGCAAGGACAGCACAGCCTCGCAGACCGCCTGGGCACTGCTCGGACTGATGGCGGCGGGCGAGGTCGACCACCCTGCCGTGGCGCGCGGCGTCGACTATCTCGTCTCGACGCAGCGGCCACACGGGCTCTGGGACGAGGCCTGGTACACCGCGGTGGGTTTCCCGCGCGTCTTTTATCTCCGCTATCACGGCTACCGCGCCTTCTTCCCGCTCTGGGCGCTGGCGCGCTATCGCAATCTGCGCCGCGGTGATAACACGTCGCTCGCCTACGGCATCTAATGTCGGTCGCCGCGGTCACCGGCCTTGCCGCGGAGGCGGTTATCGCCCGCGGCGCCGGGTTGCGTGCCGCGGCGACGGGCGGCGACGGTGCGCGCATAGTCAGCGGCCATCGCGCAGCTTGTCGCCGAGGGCGCGAGCGGCCTCGTCAGCTTCGGCATCTGCGGCGGCCTCGATCCCGCGCTCGTCTCGGGCAGCCTGCTGCTGCCGCTGACGGTGCGCGACGTGGCCGGCGGGCGTTTTGCCGTCGATCCCGCCTGGCATCGGGCGATGGCGGCGGCGCTGGCGCGGGCCGGCATCGATGCGGCGACCGGCGATCTGGTCGGGACCGATGCCATCGTCGGCACGCCCGAGCAAAAGCGGGCGCTCCATGTGCTTGGCGCCGTCGCGGCCGATCTCGAGAGCCATGTCGTGGCGCGGGCCGCGCTCGCGGCCGGCCTGCCTTTCCTGATGCTGCGCGCCGTCGCCGATCCGGCGCAGCGCCGGGTGCCGCCGGCAGCGCTGCTGGCGCTCGATTCCGTGGGACATGCCAGGCTCGGCGCGGTACTCCTCTCGATTGTTATGACACCCTCAACAATTCCCTTATTTGTTGCGAATCGCCCGCGAAACCGGCGTTGCGCTCCGCAGCTTGCGCCGCGCCGCGCCGGTGCTCGGCCGCATCGCGGCCGAGGGCCTCCCGGGCCGTTAGCGAAATCCAAAGGACTTCGCAGTAAATCAATGCGTCGGGTCTGATCTGACAGGAGCGGTCGGATGGAAGCCGGGATCAATTTCGGCTGGATGTCGCTGCTGCAGCGGCGCGCGGATTATGCGCGCAAGACCGCCGCGTCGGCGCGCACGCCCGGCATCGCCAAGGAGTTCGAGGAACTCGCAGCGCTCTATGAGACGCTCATGGAAGGCCAAACCCTGCCCGGGCTCAAGACCTTCGGCGAGGCGGACCCCAAAAGCGGCCTGATCCACCATCTGCAGTCGCGGGCGAGCCAGCTTCTGATGGAGGCGCGCGGCGTCACCGACAAGGGGCGGGCCGACGAACTGCACTATCTCGCTGGCGTCTTCGGCGCCGAGGCGGCGCGGATCAAGAATGATGGCGTGCGGTAGCGGTCAGGCGAGCCGTACGCCGGCGCGGCTGACGCGGGCGATGAGCCGGCCGGCATCGTCGCACAGATACCAGGTCTCGTCGTCGCAGTGTGACAGCGCCGCGCTCGGCCTGGGCGGCGCAAGGTGGAACAGGCGGTCGCTCTCGGTCATCTTCTGGCGGTAAAGCCGGGTCGCGTCTTCATATTCGAACATGCCGTGCATTGCCGTCACCAGCCATGCCCACGAAACGCCGCGAGTGAAGGCGGCGATTGTGGCATTGGGATGGAGAGCGTCGGGCAGCCTCGCGGCCGGAGGCATTTTGCCGCAGGCAGCAAAAAGGCCGGGCTATGCCCGGCCTTTTCGGTAGCGGCAGTTGCGCTATTCCGCGGCGCTCGGCCGGCTCTTCGCTGCCTCGCGCTCGGCATGGATGCGCGCCATCGCGTCCTCGACATGGCGCGAGAAGACGAATTCGGCCGGACGTTGGCGATCGAGCGGAATCTCCGGCGCCCAGGCGCCCTCGGTGGTGATGCCCTTGAGCGCCACGCCGAGCGCCTTCAGCGGGTGTTTCACCATATCGACGACCGCGCTCGCCTCATAGCCGCTATGCACCATGCAGTCGGCGCATTTCTCATAATTGCCGGTGCCGTAGGCGTCCCAATCGGTCTCCTCCATCAGCTCCCTGAAGGTCTTGGCGTAGCCTTCCCCGAGCAGATAGCAGGGACGCTGCCAGCCGAAATAGTTGCGCGTCGGATTGCCCCAGGGGGTGCAATGGTAGCTCTGATTGCCAGCGAGGAAATCGAGGAACATTTCCGACTGGCTGAATGACCATTTATGGCCGCGGCCGCGGCGGAAGATGTCGCGAAACAGCTCCTTGGTCTTGCGCCGGTTGAGGAAATGCGCCTGATCGGGGGCGCGCTCATAGGCATAGCCCGGCGACACGGTGATGCCGTCGACGCCGATCGCCATGACGTGGTCGAAGAAGTCGGCGACCCGCTCGGGCTTGGCGCCGTCGAACAGCGTGCAGTTGATGTTGACGCGGAATCCCTTGGATTTCGCCAGCGCGATCGCCGCCACCGCTCGCTCGTAGATGCCATCCTCGCAAACCGAATGGTCGTGCATCTCCTTGTCGCCGTCGAGATGCACCGACCAGACGAAGAACGGGCTGGGCTGGAAGAGATGGAGCTTCTTCTCCATCAGCAGGGCGTTGGTGCAAAGATAGACGAATTTCTTGCGCGCGATGATGCCGCGCACGACCTCGTCGATCTCGCGGTGGAGCAGCGGCTCGCCGCCGGCGATCGATACGACCGGGGCGCCGCACTCATCCACCGCCTGCAGGCATTCCTCGACCGACAGCCGTTGGTTGAGAATGGCGTCGGGATAGTCGATCTTGCCGCAGCCGGCGCAGGCGAGGTTGCAGCGGAACAGCGGCTCCAGCATGAGCACGAGCGGGTAACGCTCGACACGCTTGAGGCGCTGAGCGGCAAGATAGGCGCCGATGCGGATTTTCTGGTGCAGGGGAACGGCCAACGGACAGTCCTCTCTTGTTCGCGCTTGATCTGGGATCAGGCGACGGTGTCGGCAAGCTCGGGCGGCATGCGGAAGCGGACGTTCTCGGTGATGCCTGGCAAGGTGGAGAGCTCGACCTTCGCAAGCTCGCGCAGCCGGTCGATGAGTTGCTGCACGAGCTCGGCGGGCGCCGAGGCGCCGGCGGTGATGCCGACGGATTCGATGCCCTCGAGCCAGCGCGGGTCGAGCGCGTCGGCATCGGCAATGAGATAGGCGGGCACGCCCTGCTCGGCGGCGATCTCGCGCAGGCGGTTGGAGTTCGAGCTGTTGGCGGCGCCGACGACGAGCACGACGTCGACATCGAGCGCCAGCTCGCGCGCGGCGTGCTGGCGGTTCTGCGTCGCGTAGCAGATGTCCTTGGTATCGGGGCCGACGATGGTTGGGAAGCGCTCGCGCAGCGCATCGATGACCGCGCGGGTGTCGTCGACGCTGAGCGTGGTCTGGGTGATGAAGGCGAGCTTGGCCGGGTTGCTCACGGTGAGGTTGGCGACTTCCTCGGCGCGGGAGATGAGATGGACCTTGCCGTTGATCCGCCCCATGGTGCCTTCGATCTCGGGATGCCCGGCATGGCCGATGAGGATGATCTCGCGCCCCTGATTGGCATAGCGCTGCCCCTCGCTGTGCACCTTGGAGACCAGCGGGCAGGTGGCGTCGATCACCGGCAGATCGCGCCCGGCGGCGGCGTCCTCGACCGCGCTGGAGACGCCATGGGCGCTGAAGATGGTGACGCTGCCCGGGGGGATCTCGTCGAGTTCGTCGACGAAATGCGCGCCTTTGGCGCGCAGCCGCTCCACCACATGGCGGTTGTGCACGATCTCGTGCCGGACATAGATCGGCGGGCCGTATTTCTCGATCGCCCGTTCGACGATCTCGATCGCCCGCTCGACACCGGCACAGAAGCCCCTGGGTTGGGCCAGGACCACCCGCATACGCATTCCTTTCGGATCAGAAGCAGCTCGCACCGCTAATGCCTTATAGCGACCGCATTATACGCGGAAAACGTTTATCGACTAGAGCTTGCCCCGGCTACGGGTCCGTCGGCCGGTAACACTCCGACCCTGGCCTGTCACATCAGGTAACGCTTTTGAAGGGATGTTGGTGCTAGTGCTTTCAACGGGATGCTCGTGCCGCCGCGGGCGTTGATGGAATGGGGCCCCGGGGAGGGGGCTTCGACGCGTAATTTGCCAATCCTATTCATCTGTGTTTAGTTCTCCTTAAATAAGCGGGGCGTCGCCGCCCTTAAAAGAGGATCGCAGCCGTGGCCAAGACTCCCGCAGCAGAGCGTCGTGACGGGAAGGACAAATCGTCGCAGCGCGGCAATTACACTCCGCTGCTGGATGGGGTGCATTTGCCCGAGGATGTCCGCCGCCTGCCGGAGAGCGATCTCGGGCAGCTGGCGGAGGAGCTGCGTCGCGAGCTCGTGGACGCGGTGTCGGTGACCGGGGGACACCTCGGGGCTGGGTTGGGGGTTGTCGAGCTGACGGTGGCGCTGCATTACGTCTTCGACACGCCGCGGGACCGGCTGATCTGGGATGTCGGTCACCAGGCCTATCCGCACAAGATCCTGACCGGCCGGCGCGACCGGATGCGCAGCCTGCGGCAAGGCGGCGGGCTGTCTGGGTTCACGCGGCGGGTGGAGAGCGAATACGACCCGTTTGGCGCGGCGCACAGCTCGACCTCGATCTCGGCGGGTCTGGGGATGGCGGTGGCGCGCGACCTGAAGGGGGGGAAGAACCAGGTCATCGCGGTGATCGGCGACGGCGCGATGAGCGCCGGGATGGCGTATGAGGCGATGAACAATGCGGGGTCGATGGATTCGCGTCTGATCGTGATCCTGAACGACAACGACATGTCGATCGCGCCGCCGGTAGGGGCGATGAGCGCCTATCTGTCGCGGCTGCTGTCGTCGAAATCCTATCAGTCGCTGCGCCATCTGGCGCGGGAGATGGCGAAGCGTTTCCCGAAATCGCTGGAGCGGGCGGCGGCGCGGGCGGAGGAGTATGCGCGGGGCTTCGTGACCGGTGGCACGCTGTTCGAGGAGCTGGGGTTCTATTATGTGGGCCCGATCGACGGGCACAATCTCGACCATCTGCTGCCGGTGCTGCGCAATGTGCGCGACAGCGCCGAGCCGGGCCCGGTGCTGGTGCATGTGGTGACGCAGAAAGGGCGGGGCTATGCGCCGGCGGAAGCGGCGGCGGACAAGTATCACGGGGTGGTGAAGTTCGACGTTGCGACCGGTGCGCAGGTGAAGGGGAAGGCGGGTCCGCCGAGCTACACCAGCGTGTTCGCCAAGGCGCTGATCGCGGAAGCGGCGGCGGATGAGCGGATCGTGGCGGTGACGGCGGCGATGCCGTCGGGGACGGGGCTGGACAAATTCGCCGAGCGGTTCCCGCGGCGCTGCTTCGATGTCGGCATTGCCGAGCAGCATGCGGTGACGTTTGCGGCGGGGATGGCGTGCGAGGGGCTGAAGCCGTTCGCGGCGATCTACTCGACCTTCCTGCAGCGGGCCTATGACCAGGTGGTGCATGACGTGGCGATCCAGCGCCTGCCGGTGCGCTTCGCGCTGGACCGGGCGGGTCTGGTGGGGGCGGACGGGGCGACGCATGCCGGCTCGTTCGACGTGGCCTATCTCGGCTGCCTGCCGGATTTCGTGATCATGGCGGCGGCGGACGAGGTCGAGCTGATGCATATGGTGGCGACCTGCGCGGCGATCGACGATCGTCCGTCGGCGGTGCGCTACCCCCGGGGCGAGGGGCTGGGCCTGGCGCTGCCGGAGCGCGGCGAGGTGCTGGCGCTGGGCCGGGGCCGGGTGCTGCGCGAGGGGACGACGATCGCGCTGCTGAGCTTCGGGACGCGGCTCCAGGAATGCCTGAAGGCGGCGGACGAGCTGCAGGCGATGGGCCTGGCGACGACGGTGGCGGATGCGCGCTTCGCGAAGCCGCTGGACACGCAATTGATCGAGCGGCTGGCGCGCGAGCACGAGGTGCTGGTGACGGTGGAGGAGGGCGCGGCGGGCGGCTTCGCCAGCCAGGTGCTGCAGCATCTGGCGCTGAAGGGCTTGCTCGATCACGGCTTGAAGCTGCGGCCGCTGACCTTGCCCGACCGCTTCATCGACCACGACACCCCGGCCAAGCAATACGAGCAGGCCGGCCTCAGCGCTCGCCACATCGCCGACGCCGCGCTGAAGGCCCTCGGGCGCGAGCTTCTGACGCTGTCGGCGCGCGCATGACCTCGCGCCGGGCTCTGGTCGTGGCTGCGGCACTTGCCGCGTGCTTGGCGCCGTTGCGGGCGGTCCGCGCGGCCATCGGTACCGCGCCGCCGAACGCGACTATCGCGACGTTTTACGACGCGCTGCTGGCGACGATGAAGGCCGGAGCCGCCATCGGCTTTACCGGCCGCAGCGCAAAGCTGGCGCCGGCAATTCGCCGCGCTTTCGATCTGCCGCTGATGACCCGCCTGATGGTCGGTCCGCAATGGCTGAGCCTTACCGCCGAGCAGCAGCAACAGCTCGTCGCCGCCTTCAGCGACTTCAGCATCGCCACCTACGCCAACCGCTTCGACGACTATTCCGGCGAGCGCTTCGAAGTCGATCCCGAATCGTCACCGACCGGCAACGGGGTCATCGTCCACACCAGGCTGATCAAGACGGATGGCGATGCCGTGGAAATCGACTATCTCATGCGCGAGGCCGATGCCGGCTGGCAGATCATGGATGTCTATCTCAGCGGCACCGTGAGCGAGCTCGCGACCCGCCGCTCGGAGTTCTCCGCCGTACTGCGCCGCGGCGGCGCCGACGCATTGGTCGATGTGCTGCAGAAAAAAGCCGCGCAGCTCCGCGGCTGAGCGGCTATTTCTTCACCGTCTGCGACACTTGCGCCGCCGGCGCCGGATCGCGGTAGAGCGAATCGAGATCGGGGATCGGCGCCGGCTCGCCGTGGCGCAGCTCGGATGCGCGATGCTGGCGCCACAGGCTCCTGAGTTCGGCGTAGAAGTCGATGGCATTGCGCTGCAGCTCGTCGAAGGTGTCGAGGTTGCGCGCCCGCTGGTCGATGCCGTCGATACCGGCGCGCACCAGCCCCAAATACCAATAGTGGTAGTTCGCAGGCGATGCGGTCCCAGGGATCGGCATAGCCGTCGACCCCCATGCCGATGCCGTCTCGCGGGTTGGAGGGGCCCAGGATGGGCAATACGAGATAGGGGCCGTCCGGCACGCCCCAGCTGTAGAGGGTCTGGCCGAAATCGCCGCTCTGCTTCTCCAGGCCGTTCTTGCTCGCGAGATCCATCACGCCGCCGAGGCCGAATGTGGTATTCATCAGGAAACGAGCGAAGGTATCGTGCGCCCGCTTGAATTGGCCCTGGAGGAGATTGTTGGCGAAGACGATGGGCTCGCCGAGATTGTCGAGGAAATGGCGGATCGCGTCGCGGCCCACTTCGGGGATAACCGCGACGTAGCCCTGCGCGATCGGTTTCAGCGCGACGCGATCGATGAACAGATTGAAGTCGAAGATCTCGCGGTTGACCGGCTCGAACGGGTCGTTCGTCTTGTCGAACTCGGCCCGGGCGGCGGGGTCGCTGGGCGGCGTTGCGCAGCCGGCGAGCGCGAGCATGCCGCTCGCGAGGAGCAGCGCCGCGGCGCGATAGCTGGTGAGAAGGGATTGGACAGGCTTCATGTTATTGTTTTCCCGAGCGTCGGGCGCGCGCCCCCAAACCGCGGCATCGTTGACAATGCGGTGGCCGAATGCAACAGCAATTTTAACATTGCGCTCGGCCCTTCGTGTCATGGTGTGAGCAAAGTCACTTTCGAGATCTCAGTATGTACCTCAATTCGTTAACATTTCTTGGATGGTTGCTGCTTGTCGGAAGCGCTTCGGGCTGCGGCTATCTGCTCTATGCCGGGGTTGCCGCGCGCCGCTTTGCCGCCCGCATGCCGGCGCATCCTGCGGAGTCCTTGCCGGTAAGCGTGCTGAAGCCGCTGTGCGGCGAGGATCCCGAGCTCCATGCCAACCTGGCCTCGTTCTGCCGGCAGGACTATCCGTCATGGCAAATCGTCTTCGGCGTGCAGGATCCCGCCGATCCCGCCATCGCCGTGGTGCGGCGCGTCATTGCCGAGTTCCCCGACGCCGATCTGAAACTGGTGGTCGAGAGCGGGCGAGGGAGCGGCAATCTCAAGGTCGCCAACCTGCAGAACATGCTGCCGGCGGCGCGGCACGAGCTCATCGTCATTGCCGACAGTGACATGCGGGTCTCGCCGGGCTATCTCGCCGCGGTGACGGCGCCGCTGCACGATCCCGCCATCGGCCTGGTCACTTGTCTCTATCGCGGAGTGCCGGCTGCCGGCGTCTGGTCGCGGCTCGCCGCCCTCCACATCAACCACGGCTTCCTGCCGCAGGTGCTGGTGGCGGAAACGCTGGGGCCGAGCGGCGGCTGCTTCGGCGCGACCATCGCCCTCAGGAGCGACACGCTGGCGGCGATTGGCGGCTTCGCCGCCGTCGCCGATACGCTCGCCGATGATCATGCGCTCGGCGCGGCGGTCCGCCGCCTCGGCCGCGAGGTCGTCCTGTCGCCCCATGTGGTCGACGACATCATCGTGGAACCCAGCCTCGCCGCGCTGTTCCGCCACGAGCTGCGCTGGGCACGCACCATCCGGGCGATCTCGCCCGCGGGATTCCTTGGTTCGGTCGTGACGCAGCCCATGGTGCTGGCCTTGGCGGCGGTGGCGCTGGGCGGCCAGCCCGTGGCGGCGCCGGCAATGCTGCTCGCGGCGCTCGCTTGCCGGGGCGTGATGGTGCGGATGGTCGACCGCGCGCTGGCGCTGGCGCCGACCCCGCTCTGGCTGATCCCGGGGCGCGATCTGTTGTCGTTTGCGGTGTTTGTCGCTAGTTTCTTCACCCGTACGGTTGCCTGGCGCGACCGAACCTTCCGCATCGGCCGCAATGGCCGGTTGATCCTAGACGGAGATAGGCCGGCATGATGAAGACCCTGTTCCTGCATCCGCCGTCATACGAGGGATTCGACGGCGGTGCCGGATCACGCTACCAGGCGCGGCGTGAGATCCGCTCGTTCTGGTACCCGACCTGGCTCGCCCAGCCTGCCGCCCTGGTTCCGGGCAGCCGTCTCATCGATGCGCCGCCGGCGCGGATATCGCTCAATCAGGTGCTGCCGCTCGCCCGCGAGTACGACCTCGTCGTGCTGCACACCTCGACCCCCTCCTTCGCCTCCGACGTCAAGGTGGCCGAAGCGTTGCGCGACGTGAACCCGAACCTCAAGGTGGGTTTCGTCGGCGCGCGCGTCGCCGTCCAGCCCGACGAGAGCCTCAAGGCCTCGGCCGCCGTCGACTTCGTCGCCCGCAACGAGTTCGATTTCACTGTCAAGGAGGTCGCGGAGGGCAAGCCCTTCGGCGAGATCGACGGGCTCAGCTATCGCAACGCGGCGGGCGGGATCGTGCACAACCGCGAGCGCGCCATCCTCGAGGACATGGACCAGCTGCCCTTCGTGACCGAGGTCTACAAGCAGAACCTCAAGATCGAGGACTATTTCATCGGCTATCTCAAGCATCCCTATCTCTCGCTCTATACCGGCCGGGGCTGCAAGTCGCGCTGCACCTTCTGCCTCTGGCCGCAGACGGTGGGCGGACACCGCTATCGCGTGCGCAGCGTCGCGCATGTCATCGAGGAGATCCGGCTCGCCAAGCACTACTTCCCCCAGGTGAAGGAGTTCTTCTTCGACGACGACACCTTCACCGACAACCTGCCGCGCGCCGAGGCGATCGCGCGCGAGCTCGGCAAGCTCGGCGTCACCTGGTCGTGCAACGCCAAGGCCAACGTGCCGCGCGACACCCTCAAGGTGCTGCGCGACAACGGCCTGCGGCTGCTGCTGGTCGGCTACGAGAGCGGCAACCAGCAGATCCTGCACAACATCAAGAAGGGCATGCTGATCGATGTGGCGCGCCGCTTCACCAAGGATTGCCACGAGCTCGGCATCACCATCCACGGCACGTTCATCCTCGGCCTGCCCGGCGAGACCAAGGCGACGATCCAGGAGACCATCCGCTTTGCCACCGAGATCAATCCGCACACCATCCAGGTCTCGCTCGCCGCGCCCTATCCCGGGACATTCCTGCACAAGCAGGCGGTGGAGAACGGCTGGTTCGACGCCGATCACGCCGACCTCGTGGACGAGCACGGCATCCAGATCGCCCCGCTGCACTATCCGCATCTCTCGCACGAGGAGATCTTCGAGTCGGTCGAGGTCTTCTACAAGCGCTTCTATTTCCGCGCCGGCAAGATCGCTTCGATCGTCGGCGAGATGGTGCTGAGCCCCGAGATGATGGTGCGCCGGCTGCGCGAGGGCGTCGAGTTCTTCCAGTTCCTGCGCGAGCGGGAGCTGGCGCACTGAGGCGGCGGCTGATCGTCTGCGCCGACGATTTCGGGCTCGATGACGCCGTCAATGCCGCGGTCGAGCAAGCGAGCCGGGACGGAATTCTTACCTGCGCCAGCCTGATGGTCGGCGCACCCGCCGCCGCCGCGGCGGTGGCGCTGGCGCAGCGACTGCCGCGGCTGCGCGTCGGGCTTCATGTGACGCTGGTGGACGGGGTGCCGGTGCTGCCGCCGGAGACCGTGCCCGATCTCGTCGATCCCTCCGGCAGATTCGACGACAACATGGTTCGCGCCGGCTGCCGCTTCTTCTTCAGCCCGCCGGCGCGCCGCCAGCTCGCCGCCGAGATTCGCGCGCAATTCGCCGCCTTCCGCGACACCGGCCTCGCGCTCGATCACGTCAACGCGCATTGCCATATGCATGTCCATCCGACCGTCGCGGGGCTGATGCTGCGCATCGGTCGCGAGTTCGGGCTGCGCGCGATGCGGATCCCCGAGGAGCCCTTCGCGCCGCTGCGCGCCGCCGCTGCCGCCGAAGGCGGCCGCGTGCGGCGCCCGCTTTACGCGCCCTGGCTCGCCTTGCTGCGCCGCCGGATGCGGCGCGAGGGGCTCGCGCTCAATGATCAGCTTTTCGGCATCGCCTGGAGCGGCGGCATGACCGAGGAGCGGATGCTCCGCCTCGTCGCGGCGCTGCCGGCGGGGGCCACCGAGCTTTATTGCCATCCCGCCGTGGCGCAGACGGCGGCGCTGCGGCGCTCGATGCCGCACTATCGCCCGGCCGAGGAGCTGGCGGCGCTGGTCAGCCCGAGGCTGCGCGCCCTGGTCGAGGCGAACGACATCGACCTCGTCAGCTACGCCGATCTGTCGCCCGTCTCCTGACGGGTCAGCGCTGCTTCACCGGACCGAGCAGCGCCGGCAGGACGAAGAAGGTGCAGAGCAAGGTGTAGAACAGCGACAGCATCAGCAGCGTGCCCATCGCGGAGGTCCCGGGATGGTTCGACAACGCCAGGCTGCCGAAGGCGGTGCCGGTGGTGAGCGCGCTGAACAGGATCGCCCGCGCGGTGCTCGATTGCAGCAGATCGCTGTGGCCGGCGCGCCAGCGCATGACGAAATAGATATCGAAGGCGACGCCGACGCCGAGCAGCAGCGGCAGCGCGATGATGTTGGCGAAATTGAGCGGCAGCCCCGCCAGCACGCTCGTCGCCAGGGTCAGCACGCCCGCCAGCAGCAGCGGCGCCAGCACCAGCAGCACGTCCCGCAGCCGCCGCAGCACCAGCGCCAGCAGCACGGAGATGGTGGCGAGCGCGATGATTCCGGCGACGATGAAGGCGTGCGTCACCGTGCGTGCGGATTCCTGGATCGTGACCGGCGTGCCGGTGGCATCGGGGGCGATGGCCGCGACCGCGGCCGCGAAGCGGCGCAGCACCTCGTTGTCGCGCGCGTCGCCCTTGGGGAAGACTTCGACGCGCGCCCGACCATCGGCGGCGATCCATTCGCTCCTGAGCGAGGACGGCAGGCTGTTGGGCGTCACCGGCCCGGCCTGCAGCGACAGGCGGAGATCGTCGAGCCGGCGCTCGATGCCGGGCGCCACATTGGCCCTAAGCGCGGGCAGCGTTGCCGCGCCCTGGGCCAGGACGCCGTCGAGCGCCTGGGCGAGCGCCGCCGCCGGCTGGCTGCCGCGTGACGCCACCTCCTTCATATCGGCGGCGCAACTCGCGATCGCGGCCAGCACTTCCTGATCGCTGGGGGCGGGCTTCACCTGTGCCGGGGTCAGAGTGGGCCCCAGCAGCTGCGCCGCATCCGCGATAATGGCGAGCTTCGCCTTCTGGTCACCGGGCACATAGCTCTCCGCGGTCATCGCCTGCGCTACCTCCGGCAGCGCGTCGAGTCGCTCGCCGATCGCGGCCCCCTGCGCGACCGACGGCGTAAGGATGTCGATGGTATAGGGCGTGGTGGTCGGGTCCGACATCAGGTCGAACAGTGTCGACACCGCTTCCTCATGGGGATTCTGCAGATGCAGCGGGTTGAAGTCGAAGCGCAGATGCGGCAGCACCGCCACGCAGGCCAGCGCCAGCACCGCGGCGCCGGCGATGACCGGCCGACGATGCGCGACCAGGAAGCGGTCGAGCGGCGCGGCGCGGGCGAAGCCGACCGGCCGCCGCTCGCCACGCGGCCGCAGGATCGTAAGCAGCGCCGGCAGCAGGGTCAGGTTCAGCAGCAGCGCCAGCAGCATGCCGACGCCGGCGATCAGGCCAAGCTCGGAGACGCCGGTATAGTCGGTCGGCACGAAGGAGAAGAAGCCCACCGCGGCGGCGAGCGCCGCGACCGCCAACGGCCCGCCGATGCTGGTGGCGGTGCTGCGCAGCGCGGCGGGGAAATTGTCGGCGCGGAAGCGCTCGTCGCGGTAGCGCACGCTGAACTGGATGCCGAAATCGACGGCGATACCGACGAACAGCACGGCGAACGCGATCGAGATCGGGTTGAGCGGCCCGACCACCCCGATGGCGAACACGCCGCAGGCGACGAGGCCGACGATGAGCGTGGTGATGATGGCGATGAAGAGGCGCAGCGAGCGCAGCGCCAGCATCAGCCAGAGACACAACAGCCCGACCGACAGCGCGGTCGAGAAGCCGGCGCCGTTGGTGAGTGTCGAAAATTCGGCGTCCGAGAGCGCTACCGGGCCGGTAACGCGTACGCGCATGCCGTTCTCCGGCGTGAGGCCGAGCTGGCGCGCCGCGTCGTGGATTGCCGCGGTGGCGGGAGCGCCGGGCTCGACGTCGTTGTAGTCGAGCTTGGGCTGGGTCAGTATGAAACGCCGCAGCTCGAGCGGCTCGGGCGCGCGTCCGGTCATCATCCCCTGCCAGGAGATCGGCTGGTGTTTGCGCTCGAGCGCCGCGGCGCTGGCGCGCGCCACCGTCGCGAGCGGGTCGTCGATTTCCTTGGGCTCGATATCGCCATGGATCACGCCCTGCGCGGCGAGGTCGAGCGCGTCGAAGACGCCGCGCAGGCTCGGATCGGCGGCGAGCGTGCCGATCAACGGCTGCGCCGAGATCAGCTGGTCGGCGGTGTCCTGCACCTCCTGCTTCGACAGGAACAGCAAGCCGTTCTTGCGGAAGAAATCGCCGCCGTCGGGACGCCGCACGGTGTTGAAGAGAGCCGTCTCGCCGGCGAGCTTCTCCGCCAGCGCGGCGGTGCCGTCCGCCGCCTCGTCGGGGGTCCTGGCATCGACAACGACAAGCAGCAGGTCGACATTCTGCGGAAAGGCGGTCTCCAGCGCCTTCTCCTGCTGGCGCCAGGGCAGCTCGGGATTGATCAGCTTGTTGATGTCGGTATCGATGCTGAAATGCCCGGCGGCGTAATTGCCGCCGAGAATCGCCAGCAGCAGCACCACCACCGTTACCGCGGCGGCGTTGCGCCTGCTGAGCTCGACCAGATTGGTGATCAGTGCGAGCATGACGCTCCCGCGCCGCCCGACGGGGTGGCGGGACGACGCCTCGGGTCCGGATGGCGGGGCGTGGCCGATGGTTGCGGCGCCGGCCTTGCCAGCGGCAGGGCAGCGGCGAGCCGCGGCGAAGCGGGGACCTGCATGGGCGCCCTTTATTAAGGACGGCCCGGTCGGGCGCAAGCCGAATTCGCCGATCCCGGCAGCGCGGCGGCGGCGGCGTTGTCGCCGGCCGTGGGCGCCCCGAGCCGCGGGCCCATCTCGGTCTGCGCTGGTTAGGTGCTATATACTATATATATGTATCTGTGGATGCCCTGTTCGCTGCAAAACAGCAGCCACGGTCGCCGCGGAGCGGCGGATTGACGCTGCCGGGACCGCCCTATAGCCTCACCTGATCCATCGCCGAAAAAGCGGGAAGACCATGGCTGGGAGCGGCGCAGGGGCGATTATCCAGAGGCCGCGGCGCATCGTCGCCGCGGCCAAGGCCCGGCGGCAGCGATGAAGATCGCCATCTTCGGCGCCGGCGCGATCGGCGGCTATATCGCGGCAAAGCTCGCCGCCGCCGGCCACGAGGTGTCGGTCGTGGCGCGCGGCGCCCACCTGCAAGCGATGCGCGAGCGTGGGCTGCTGCTCGATGATTGCGGCACGCTGGAGACGCTGCGGCTCAAGGCTACCGACCGCGCCGAGGAGCTCGGGCCCCAGGAGCTGGTCGTCATCGCGGCCAAAGCGCATGCGCTTTCTGCAGCGGCCCCGGCGATCGCCTCGCTCATCGGCGCCGAGACCGTGCTGCTGCCGGCGCAGAACGGCATTCCCTGGTGGTTCCCCTATCGCGCTGGCGGGCATCTCGAGGGCAGGCGCATCGCCGCCGCCGATCCCGATGGCACCCTGACGACCCGCCTCGACCCTGCCCGGGTCATCGGCTGCGTCGTCTATATGGCAGCTGCCGTGCCGGAGCCCGGCCGCGTCCGCCGCTTCGGCGGCAATCTGCTGATCCTGGGCGAGCCCGACGGCTCGACCTCGCCGCGGCTGACGCGGCTGGCCGCGCTCTTCACCGCCGCCGGCATCAAGATCGAGACGACGCAGCGGATTCGCGATGCGGTCTGGATGAAGCTCTGGGGCAATGTCGCCTTCAACCCGGTGAGCGTGCTCACCGGCGCCAAGATGACGCGGATGGCGGATGATCCCGGCGTGCTGGCGGTGCTGCGCGCGGCGATGCTGGAATGCCAGGCGGTCGCCGAGCGGCTCGGCGCGCGCTTCGACCGCGACGTCGAGGCACGCATCGCCGACGCACGCCATGTCGGCGACTTCAAGACCTCGATGCTGCAGGATTTCGAGGCGGGCCGCCCGGTCGAGATCGAGCCGCTGGTCGGCGCGGTGATCGAGCTTGGCAGGGACGTGGGCGTGGCGATGCCGATGCTGGAGGCGATCGGCGCCCTCACCCGGATGCGGGCGACGCGGGGCTAGCCCGGATTTCTCCCACAGGTACGCGCTGCGACGACGATCTTTGACGTCAGGGCAGGAGCCGGGACGCGCGGCGATGCACCGCATCGTGGGCGTCCCGGCGACGCCCCCTGGCGCCAAAGAGCGCCGTCCCTCCGGGTTGCACAGTGTTGGCGCGCTGCCGCGTCGCTGCGGGCTTGACGATGCGCCGCATCGCCAGCGCCCTGGCTCCTAACAGCGCGCCAACACTGTGCAACGCAGCACGTGCCTGTGGGAGAAATCCGGGCTAATCCCCCGGCAGCACCAGGATCTCCGTCGTCTTCGGCAGCATGGCGCGCGACAGCGCCACCTGCGCCGTCGGGCTGACATGGATGGGGTAGCGGCCGCCGGTGCGTGCCAGGAAGCGCTCCAGCACGCTGGTCGCGAAGTAATGCATCGGCACGACCAGCGGCGGCTTGATCTGCTCGATGACCTCGATCATGTCGGCCTGGCTCAGCGTGTAGGCGCCGTCGACCGGCGCCAGCAGCACGTCGACCTGGCCGAGCGCGGCGAGATGCTCGGGTGCGAGCGTATGGTGCAGATGGCTCAGATGCGCGATGCAGAGATCGGCGAGCTCGAAGACGAAGATCGAGTTGCCGCCGAACTCGGTGCCGTCGCCGTCGCGGATGTTGGTCGGCACGTTGCGGATACGGACATCGCCATAGGCGAGGTCGTAATGCGGAACGCCGGTGCCGGTGTCCCAGCCGCGCAGCACCAATTTGATGCCGGGATCGGGGAAGTCGGTGTAATGCGTGGCATGGGCGTGGTTCATCGTCACGATATCGGGAACGAAAGGGGCTCGATTGATGCCGTTGTAGTCGGTGACGATGCTGACCCCGCCGGGGCTCTCGATAAGGAAGCTGGCATGGCCGAGGAAGGTGAGCCCGGCCTCGCCTGCGGCGGCGCTGCGGAAGGCCGCCGGCACGACCGCCGGCGCGGCAGCCGCCACCGGCGCAAGGCAGCCCGCTGCGAGCGTTGGCGCCGGGGCCAGGAAAAAGCCGAGCAGGCCGAAAACCGCGCCGAGCCGCCGCCGGCTGGAAAAGAAGCCCGTCACATCGCACCCCGCGGCGCGGATTATGCGCTGGCGGGCGGGGCTGGGAAAGACGGTTCGGCCGCGTCCGGCGGCGTGCGCCGCAGCGTCTCGCGGTAGAGTATATAGAGGCCGCTGGCCGCCACCACGGCCGCGCCGCCGATCAGCATCGCCGTCGGCACGTCGCCCCAGAAGAGGTAGCCGAGCCCCATCGACCAGATCATGGTGAGGTAGCCGAACGGCGCCGCCACCGCTGCCGGGGCGAAGCGGAAAGCCTGGGTCGCCCAGAACTGGCCGATCCCCGAGCCGAGCCCGATCCCGGCCAGAAGCAACCCGTCCCACCAGCCCGGCGTCGTCCAGCCGAAGGGCAGCAGCGCCAGGCTCAGCAGCGTGGTGACCAAAGCGGGATAGGCGACCAGAACCAGGCTCGGTTCGGTGAGCGTCATGCGCCGAAGCGCGATGGCGCCAAGGGCACCGATCGCCGCGTTCGCCAGCGCCAGCAGCGCCCCGGTCGAGGCGAGCCCGCCGCCGAGGCCGCCGCCGGAGCCGATCATCAGCAGGACCCCGGCAAAGCCCACCAGCACTGCGGCCCAGCGGTGCGGCCCGACGTGCTCGCCGAGCAGCGGGATCGACAGCAGGGTCAGGAACAGGGGGGTGGAGAAGGTGATCGCGATGGCATCGGCGAGCGGCATCATGCCGAAGGCGGCGAAGATGAGCAGCATCGAGACGAATTGCAGGATGCCGAGGCCGATATTCTGCTTGAGGCGCTCGGTGCGCAGCCGCCGCCACGGCTTGCCGCTGCCGGCCAGGAGCGCGAGGCAGGGCAGCAGCGAGAAAGCGGAGCGAAAGAACACCACCTCCCCCAGCGGGAAGCGCTCTCCCTGCCATTTCACCAGGGCGTTCATGACGGCGAAAACAAAGACGCTTGCCAGCATATAGAAAATACCGGCGCGGACCTCCTGGCGGCTCGGCGCCGGCATGGCAAAGCGCCGTGACGGCGCCCGCTCCGGGCGCGGCGCATGGCATTGGATCTCGACAAGGGACGGTCTCGCCGGCATGGCGAGGCTTTATACGCCCTCAGCGCTTGCAACGAGGTTAACACGAACGCATGGCGATTGCCGATCCCGCTATCGATCCGGGCATGCAACCTTTGGTTCGGCATAGCGTTGACGCCAGGGTCGCCGGGTTGTGGGGGTAAGAGCAAGGCAATGCATGGCGCCACGCGCGAGTTGGAAAGGGTTTCTCGTCCTCGCCCGGGTCGGATGTCCGGTGCGGCTTCACGCTGCGGTCGTTCGGGCTGACCGGTTGGGTCTGCAGGCGCTCAACCGCGCCACGCTGAACCGCCTGCAAATGCGCCCGCACGACCCTCAGACCGGCAAGGAAGTGGCGCGCGAGGCCGTGGTCCGGGGCTATGAGCTCGAGGCCGGGCAGATCGTGCTGGTCGAGGAGCGCGAGCTGGCCGAGATCGAGATCAGCTCGTCGCGCCACCTCGTCCTCGAGCGCTTCATCGAGCGCCGCACCGTCGACCCCGCCTATATGGATACGCCCTATTTCCTCATGCCCGACGGGCGTGGCGCCGATGCCACCTTCGCTGTGCTGCGCGAGGCGATGCGGCGGCGCGGCCTTGTCGGGGTGAGCCGCCTGGTCCTTGGCGGCCGCGAGCGCGCCGCCCTGGTCGAGCCCCGCGGCCGCGGCATGCTGCTCACCACGCTGCGCGCCGCCCATGAGGTGCGGGGCGCCGACGCCTATTTCAACGAGATCGACAATACGCCGCCCGACGAGGCGATGGTCGAGCAGGCGGAGCGGATCGTCGCCCGGCTCACCGGCGCCTTCGACCCCCGCCGTGACTTCCGCGATCGCTATCAGGAAGCGTTGTTCCATTACGCCCAGGCCAAGCGCCGCGGCGAGAAGCCGGTGGTATCGCGCCCGGCGCCACCGGCGGTGATGATCGATCTGCAAGAGGCCCTCGACAGCAGCGTCGCCGCCATCACCGAGGCGCCGCCGCCGGTGCCGAGCCGCCGCGCCGCGCCGCGCCGCCCGGCACGGCATGCGATGCCGCGCTAGCGCGGGTTCCCGCGGGATGGGCCGCACCGGTCCTGTATGTCTCCGGACATCTGTCAACCATGTCCCTGGCCGTTACGCCAGTAGGAGCGCAGAGGGGAAGATTCGGACGCGGTCTAAGCCTCGTGCGCGGCGGCCGTCACGCCACCGCTTTGCGGCAATAGAACGCCTCGGCAAGGCCGCTCGGCGCGTTGCAGCCGATGCCGCGCAGCCGCAGCATGGCGAAGAAGGTCTCCTCGGTGAACCAGGATGCGCGCTCGCTCTGGCTTGGGAAATGCTCGAGCAGCGTCGTGACCTTGCGCCGGCAATGCTCGCGGCTCAAGGGAAAGAACAGGTTCGGATTGCCGAGGTCGCCGTCGAATTTCGGAATCTCGTATTCCCAGACGAGGTGATCCCTGAAGGTGTTGTAGGTGAGCTCGGCGACGAGCCGGTGATCCTGATGCAGATCCTCGCGATAATGCGTCAGCACGAGCGAGGGGTGGTAATCGCGCTTCATCTGCTCGAACGCGTCCTTGATCTCGGCATGCTGGCTGGGAAAGAAGCCGTCGCGAAAGTCGAGCACGCTGATCTCGGCATCGGGCGAGCCGGCGAGGAAATGCCGGGCGGCGCTCTGTGCCTCGACGCGCCGGCGCTCGCTGCCGCTGAACACCACCCAGCGCACGCTCATTCCCGGCTGCTCGGCGATGAGCCGCAGGACGCTGCCGCCGCAGCCGATCTCGATGTCGTCGGGATGGGCGCCGAGGCAGAGCAGCCGCAACGGCCGGGGCGGGCCGGCAAAGGCGAGGCCGAGCATCGTCCGCGCCTAGCCGCCGGCGCGAACCTGCCAGGCGGCGGGCTCGCGTCCCGCCATCGGCGTGGCGGCGGTGGCGCGCGCTGCGATGCCGGCCGGCTCGCGGCGCCACAGCTCCCACGGCGCGCGGCCCTTGGTGTAGAGCGTGTCGAGCGCTTGCAGGTCCTTGAAGGTGTCGACGCAGCGCCAGAAGCCGGAATAGGCGTGGGTGGCCAGCCGGCCGGCGGCGATCAGGCGCTGGAAGGGCTCGACCACCAGTTCGTCGCCCGGCCGCATGTACTCGAAGATCTCGCGGCGAAGCACGAAGAAGCCGCCATTGATCCAGGCATTGGCGCTGAGGACGTCGTCGATGGCGGTGACGAGGCCGTCCTCGCGGCGCGTCACGAAATGGAAGCTGCTGTTGGGCCGGACGCTGAGAAAGGTCGCGACATTGCCGCTCTTGGCAAACTCGTCGACCATCATCGGCAGCTGGAAGTCGGTCAGTCCGTCGCTGTAATTGGCGAGGAAGATCTCCTCGTCGCGCAGGAAGGGCTCAACCGCCATCAACCGCTCGCCGATGTTGGCGTTGATGCCGGTGTCGACGAAGGTGATGCGCCAATCCTCGATGTCCTTCTGCAGCGGCTCGACCCGCCTGCCGCCCTGCGACAGCACGAAGTCGTTGGAGCGACATTCGTCGTAGTTGAGGAAATACTCCTTGATGACGTCGCCCTTGTAGCCGAGGCAGAGGATGAAATCGCGATAGCCGAAATGCGCGTAGTATTTCATCACCCACCAGATCAGCGGGCGATAACCGATCTGCACCATCGGCTTGGGGATGGTTTCGGAATAGTCGCGCAGGCGCATGCCGAGACCGCCGCAGAACAGCACTACACGCATCGCTTACCTCTTTCCTGGCGTCGGCGTCGACGCGGTCACGAATGCACCGCCACCACCGGGATCGGCACGACGAACTGGCCGCCCCAGTCGCGGATATGAGCCATCTGCGCCATGATCTCGTCCTTGAGGTTCCATGGCAGGATCAGCAGGTAATCGGGCCGGGTAACCGAGATCTGTTCCGGCGGCAGGATGGGGATGTGCGTGCCCGGCAGGAATTTGCCGTGCTTGTAGGGGTTGCGGTCGACCGTGTAGTCGAGGAAATCGGTGCGGATGCCGCAGTAGTTGAGCAGCGTGTTGCCCTTGCCCGGCGCGCCGTAACCGACGACGGTCTTGCCGGCGCGCTTGGCGTCGATCAGGAACTCGAGCAGTCCGCGCTTGGTTTCCCGCGCGCGTTCCTCGAAGGCGGCGTAGGTGCGCAGCTCGCGCAAGCCCGCGCGCTGCTCGCGCTCGACCAGCGCCGCGACCGACGGCAGGGTCGGCTGGGCGGCATTGTCGGCGTGGCAGGCCCAGAGCCGCAAAGAGCCGCCATGCGTCCACAGCTCCTCGACATCGAACACGCGCAATCCCTGAGCCGCCAGGATGCGCTCGGCGGTCATCAGCGAGAAATAGGAGAAGTGCTCGTGATAGATGGTGTCGAACTGGTTCTCCTCGATGAGCCGCAGCAGATGCGGAAACTCGAAGCTGGCGACGCCGCGCGACTTCAGGATCGACGGCACCCCGGCGAGGAAGCCGTTGATGTCCGGCACCTGCGCCAGCACGTTGTTGCCGATGATGAGGTCGGCGAGCGTCCCGGCATCGGCGAGCTCGCGCGCCGTGTCGCGATCGAAGAACCGCGTCAGCGTCCGCACGCCCTTTGCCGCCGCCGCCTTGGCGACGTTCTCGGCGGGATCGATGCCCAGCACCTCGAAGCCCTTGCCGAGGAAGAACTGCAGCAGATAGCCATCGTTGCTGGCGAGCTCGACGACGCGGCCGCCGCGCGGCAGGTGGAACCGCTGCGCCGCGGTCTCGGCGTAGCGGCGGGCGTGATCGAGCCAAGCCTGCGAATAGGAGGAGAAATAGGCGTATTCGCGGAAGATATGCTCCGGCGCGACATATTCCTTGACCTGCGCCAGGAAGCAGTCGCCGCAGACCATCACCTTGAGCGGATAGAACGGCTCCATCGCGTCGAGCTGGTTGGCGGCGAGAAAGCTCTCGCAAAGCGGCGACATGCCGAGATCGACGAAATCGTGCAGCGTTCCGCCGCAGAAGCGGCAACCCGCAGGAGCGCCCGGCGCGGTGACCGGCGCGGCGGGGGCATGAGTGCCGGCGGCGGCGGTCGGGGATTCCGCCCGTTCGGTGCTGAGATACTCGTCGGTTGCCCGAGGCGGGACGAGCGGAAGATCAAGCGCCATGCTTTTCCTTTCCAGAAGGGCTCCGGTAGCCGCCGAGGCGTTGCGGCAGGGGAACGCCCTTGTCCATTGATTGTTCCGCCCCCAGGGAAATTTCACCGCCTGCGGGAATAGGATTTTCGTTGCCTGGGGTGGCCGGCCGTAGTCTCTTCGGGTGGCCCTGCGACCGCTTCACGAGGACCCCCGATGCCCGCTTCGAGCCCGGCCACCCAGCCCACCGTGGCCAGCCTAGCTGCGGCGCTCGCCGCCGGCCGCGCCACCAGCCGCGAGCTGGTGGAGGCGGCGCTGGCGCGTATCGCCGATCCCGCCGGGGAGGGCAGCCGTATCTTCCTCAGGGTTTATGCCGACAGCGCCCGGCTCGCCGCAGACGCGCAGGATCGGCTGCGCCAGGCCGGCTATGTCGCCTCGCCGCTGGCAGGGCTGCCGGTGTCGATAAAGGATCTCTTCGACGTCGCCGGCGAGCGTACGCTGGCCGGCTCCCGGGCGCTCGACGACGCGCCGCCCGCCGCGCGCGACGCGCCGGTCGTCGCTCGGCTGCGCGCTGCCGGGGCGGTGCTCATCGGTCGCACCAACATGACCGAATTCGCCTTTTCCGGCGTCGGCATCAACCCGCATTACGGCACGCCCGGCAATCCCTATGACCGGAAGCGCATCCCCGGCGGCTCTTCCGCCGGCGCGCCGGTCTCGCTGACCGACGGCATGGCGGCGGTGGCGCTTGGCACGGATACCGGCGGCTCCGTGCGCATCCCGGCCGCCCTATGCGGCACCGTCGGCTTCAAGCCGACGCAAAAGCGCGTTCCGCGCGACGGCGCGACGCCGCTCTCGACCACCCTCGATTCGATCGGCCCGCTCGGCCTTAGCGTCGGCTGCTGCGCCATCGCCGACGCGATCCTGGCGGGCGAGCCGCCGGTGCTGCCGCCGGAAGCCGCGGTAGCGGGGCTGCGGCTCGGCGTGCCGCGCACCCTGGTGCTCGACGGTCTCGACGCCGAGGTGGCCGCCGCCTTCGAGCACGCCGCCTCCGTCCTGTCACGGGCCGGGGCGCGGCTCGTCGATCTGCCGCTGGCCGAGCTTGGTGAGTATTCCGGAATCAACGCCAAGGGCGGCTTTTCCCCGCCCGAGGCCTATGCCTGGCATGCCGGACTGATCGCCCGGCGCGGCGCCGATTACGACCAGCGCGTGCGCCAGCGCATCGAGCGCGGCCGCGAGATGAGCGCCGCCGACTATGTCACGCTCGGCTGGCAGCGGGCCGATCTCATCGCTCGCATCGACGCGCGCACCGCCGAGTTCGACGCGCTCATCATGCCGACCGTGGCGCTGGTCGCGCCGGAGATCGCCGCCTTCGCCAAGGACGAGGATTTCTGGCGGCTCAACAGCCGCATCCTGCGCAATCCCTCGCTGATCAATTTTCTCGATCGCTGCGCGCTGACGCTGCCCGTCCACCCGCCGGGGACGGCGCCGGTCGGGCTGATGCTGGTCGGCCGCCATGGCGAGGATCGCCGCCTGTTGTCGCTGGCGCTGGGCATCGAGGCGGTGATCGAGCGCGACCGCTGGCGCTGAGGCGCCGGCAGCATAGCCCCTTTCAGGTCAGGGCTACCCCATTTGGGGCTAACACTGGGATGCCGCCGGGGAGCCGAGGCCGGGGACGGGCCTATCCGGCGCTTTCGCCGTCGAGCCGGGCCGTCTTGCCCCGCAGCTTGCGCTGCAGGCTTGCCAGCACCTCGGCCAGCGTCTTGCCGGCGGTCAGCCTCTGGCGGCCGCTGAGCAGGGCATAATCGCCCTGCCGGCCGGCGCCGGGCGCGGTCTTGATCACGGTGTAGAGCGCGCTCTCCTGGGTGCGGCGGAAGACGGAGAACGCCGCCGCGCCCTCGCGGTGGTCGATGGCATAGTCGCGCCACGCGCCATGTGCGACCTGGCGGCTATAGAGCGAGAGGAGCTGGTTCAGCTCGGAGCGGGTGAAGAAGACCGTCCTCTGTCTGCGCCGGAAATCGCTCAGACGGAAGAATGTCGCCATCGGTCGCCGCTGGGAAGCATCGTCATCGGGTCGCCACAAACAGCAGTTTTCCTCATTTCCGCGCCGAGGTCCAGGGCCAAACCCGGCGCCGCGGTTTGCCTCATTCCGGGTGAGGGGCTATGGTGACGCCCGCCCGGCGCGAGGTTTTTTGGAGTGGGTGTGTGAGCGATATCTTCCAGGAAGTCGACGAGGAGCTAAGGCGCGAGAACTTCGCCAAGCTGTGGGCGCGGTTTGGCAAATACGTCATCGCGCTGGCCGTGCTCCTGGTGGTCGCAACCGCCGGCGTCACCCAATGGCGCCAGTACCAGCTGCATCAGCGCCAGGCGGAAGGCGCGCGCTATGTCGCGGCGCTGACCCTCGCGCGGCAAGGCAAGGACCAGGACGCCGCCACCGCCTTTGCCGCGATCGCGCGCCAGGCGGGCGGCGGCCATGCCACGCTGGCGCGGCTCGAGGAAGCCGCGCTCAAGGCGCACGCGGGCGACGTCGCGGGCGCCGTTGCCGCCTATACCGCGCTTGCCGCCGACGGCTCGGTCGATCCCGTCTACCGCGACGTGGCGACGCTGCTGGCGGCGCAATACGGCCTCGCCGCCGGCGATCCCAAGGCGATCATCGCCAAGCTGGCGCCGTTGACCTCGGCCGACAATCCCTGGCATCCCTCGGCGCTGGAGCTTACCGCGCTCGCCGATCTCAAGTCCGGCGACAAGGCGGCGGCGCGAGCCACCTATCAGCGCATCGCCGACGATCTCGCGGCGCCGCAAGGCCTGCGGGCGCGCGCCGCCGAGATGCTGACGGCGCTGGCGGATTGAGCGGGGAAGCGCCGTGATGGTAGAGCGCGTCTTGGCCCGGGCAGGGCTGCTGGCGTTGGCGCTGAGCCTCGGGGCCTGCGACACGCTCGACGACTGGTCGCATTCGATATTCTCGGATTCGTCCAAGCAGAAGCTCAAAGGGACGCGCGTCTCGGTGCTGGCGCTGGATCGCAACCTCGAGCCCGATCCGGCCTTGGCGCAAACCGAGGTGCGCCTGCCGCGCCCGGTGGTGAATGCCGATTGGCCGCAATCGGGCGGCGCTCCCTCGCATGCGATGCAGCATCTGGCGCTCGACGGCACCTTGAGGGAGGCGTGGTCCAGCAGCATCGGCGAAGGCGAGTCGCGCTATGGCGCGGTGCTGTCCCAGCCGGTGGTGGATGGCGGGCGGGTCATCGCGCTCGATGGCCGCGACGTGGTGATCGCGCTCGACGTCAAGAGCGGGCGCGAGGAATGGCGCAACGATGTGAAGCCAACGACGGAACTAAGCCATGCCTATGGCGGCGGCGTCGCCGCGGCCAGCGGCCGGGTGTTCGTCACCACCGGTTACGGCCAGGTGCTGGCGCTCGATGCCGCCACCGGCAAGGAAGTATGGCGCCAGCAGGTGGCCGCGCCGGTGCGCGGCGCGCCGACCGTGGCCGATGGCCGCGTCTTCGCCGTGACCGTCGACAACGAGCTCGAAGTCCTCTCCGCCGATGACGGTCATCGCCTGTGGACGCATAACGGCATTCCCGAGACCGCCGGCCTGCTCGGCGCGGCGAGCCCGGCGGTCGATGGCGACATCGTTGTCGTGCCTTACAGCTCCGGCGAGATCTTCGCCCTCCGGGTCGAGAACGGGCGACCGCTCTGGACCGACAACCTCGCCACCGCGCGCCCGCTCGGCGCCTTGTCGACGATCGCCGATATCCGCGGCCGCCCGGTCATCGACCGCGGCCGCGTCTATGCCGTGAGCCATAGCGGCCGCATGGTGGCGATCGATCTGCGCACCGGCGACCGCGTCTGGGAGCAGGATATCGGCGGCACGCATGGGCCGTGGATCGCCGGCGACTACATCTATGTGCTGTCCAACGACGTCGACCTCATGTGCCTGACGCGCCAGGACGGCCGCGTGCGCTGGGCGGCCGAGCTGCCGCGCTACGAGAAGCCGGAGAAGAAGAAGGATCCGATCAGCTGGGCCGGCCCGGTGCTGGCGGGCGACCGGCTCATCGTCGTCGCGTCGACCGGCGATGCGATCTCGCTCTCGCCCTATACCGGCCAGGCGCTGGGGCGCAGCGACTTTCCCGACGGCGTCTTTCTCGATCCCATCGTCGCCGACGACATGCTCTTCGTGCTGACCGACGAAGCCGATCTGATCGCGCTCAAGTGACCGCGCCGGAGGCACGATGGCACTGACCGTCGCCATCATCGGCCGGCCCAACACCGGCAAATCGACGCTGTTCAACCGCCTGGTGGGCCACCGCCTGGCGCTGGTCGACGACACGCCCGGCGTGACGCGCGACCGGCGCGAGGGCGAGGCCGCGCTGGGCGATCTGCGCTTCCGCGTCATCGATACCGCCGGGCTCGACGAGGCCGAGCCCGGCAGCCTCGGCGCGCGCATGCAGGAGCAGACGGCGCGTGCGCTGGAGGAGGCCGACGTCGCTCTGCTTGTCATCGACGCGCGCGCCGGCGTCACGCCGGTCGACCGCCATTTCGCCGATTGGCTGCGCCGCGGCAAGACGCCGGTGGTGCTGGTGGCGAACAAGGCCGAGGGGCGCGCCGGCACCAGCGGCGTCTTCGAGGCCTTCGCGCTGGGGCTCGGCGAGCCCGTGGCGATCTCGGCCGAGCATGGCGACGGCATGGCCGATCTTTTTGCCGTGCTTGCGCCTTTCGCCGACGAGCAGGCAGCAAGCGCGCCGGCGCCGGCGCCCGCGCCGGAAGGCGAGAGCCAGCGCGAGCGGCCGCTGCAGCTGGCGATCATCGGCCGGCCCAATGTCGGCAAGTCGACCCTGGTCAACCGACTGCTCGGCGAGGATCGCGTGCTCACCAGCCCCGAGGCTGGCACCACCCGCGACGCCATCGCCACGCTCTGGCACTATCGCGGCCGCGCGGTGAAGCTCATCGATACTGCCGGGCTGCGGCGGCGGCCCAAGGTCGAGGGCAAGCTCGAGAAGCTCTCAGTGGCCGACACGCTGCGCGCCATCCGCTTTGCCGAGGTGGTGGTGCTGGTGGTGGATGGGATCCAGGGCCTCGAGAAGCAGGATCTCGCCATCGCCGAGATGGTCGAGAACGAAGGACGCGCGCTCGTCCTCGCCGTCAACAAATGGGATGTGGTCGAGGACAAGTCGGCGGCGCTCCGGCGCGTCAAGGACCGGCTCGAGACCTCGCTGCCTCAGCTCGCGGGGCTGCGCCCGCTGACGCTCTCGGCGCTGAGCGGCACCGGTGTTGCGAAGCTCATGCCGGCGGTGATCGAGACCCACGAGGCGTGGAACCGCCGCATCGGCACGCCGCGCCTCAACCGCTGGCTCGCCCGCGTCCAGGAGCGCCATCCGCCGCCGCTCGTCTCCGGCCGCCGCCTCAAGCTGCGCTACATGGCGCAGGCGAATATCCGCCCGCCGACCTTCGCGCTCTTCGCCTCGAAGCCGGGGGAGTTGCCGGACGCCTATCGGCGCTATCTCGTCAATCTCCTGCGCGAGGAGTTCGACCTGCCGGGTGTCCCCATCCGCATGATGCTGCGCAAAGGGGAGAACCCTTACGCGGAAAAGTGAGGCGGCGGGGCGTTCCCCGACATTGCTCAGGAGGCCGTCATGCCGAGCGCTCGCTCGCCCGAGGACGCCGATCCGCGTCTCTATCATCCGCACGTCGCGCGCAACCGCGAGCCGATACTCGAGGTGCTCAGGCGCGATCTGCCCGCGGCCGGGCTTGTCCTCGAAGTGGCCAGCGGCAGCGGCGAGCAGGCCGCCTACTTCGCACAAAGACTGCCGTCTCTTCTCTGGCAACCGACCGACGTCGATCCGCGTGCGCTGGCCAGCATTGCCGCTCACCGGGCCGCCGCCGACGCGCCAAATTTGCTGTCGCCGCTCTATCTTGACGCGATGTCGGAGCGGTGGCCGGTCGAGCGCGCCGACGCGGTGGTGTGCATCAACATGATCCATATTACGCCGTGGACGATGTGCGAAGGCCTGATGGCGGGCGCCCGGCGCACGCTCGGAGCCGCCGGTGTCGTCTATCTCTATGGCCCCTACCAGATCGGCGGCCGTCATACCGCGGAGAGCAACCAGGATTTTGACCACCGGCTGCGAACACAAAATCCTCTATGGGGGATTCGCGACCTGGCCGATGTGACCGATTTGGCAGCCCGTCACGGGTTCGCCTTGGCCGAGACCGTCCCCATGCCGGCCAACAATCTCAGCGTCATTTTTCGGTACGGATGAGACCGCCCCGCGCCTCTCGACCGCCTTACGCGCGGACAATTTCCCCATTGACGCGCACTCCGCCGCCGCCAGCGCGACGAACGGCTCCGTCGCCGCGTCCGGCAGCGCGAGCGCCGCGCGGTCCTCGCCGGGAAAGCCCTGGGCGCGCAGCTTGGTCGCGACGATGCCGGGATCGACGAGGTTCACCTTGAGCCTGGTCTTGGCCACCTCGCCGGCATAGATGCGGACCATGGTCTCGAGCGCCGCCTTGCTCGCGGCGTAGGCGCCCCAATAGGGCAAGGCATCGCGCCCGGCGGCGCAGGTGGCGAAGAGCGCGCGTCCCGATTCCGACTGCCGCAGCAGCGGGTCGAGCGAGCGGATGAGGCGCCAATTGGCGGTGAGGTTGGTGGCGATCACCTCGTCCCAGGTGGCGGGCGTGATGTGCCCCATCGGCGACAGCGCGCCCAGCACGCCGGCATTGCCGACGAGCACGTCGAGCCGCCCGAAGCGCTGGTGGAGCGCGGCGCCGAGCTGGTCGATCTGATCGAACTGGCGCAGATCCATCGGCACCAGCGTGGCGCTGCCGCCGGCCGCGCGGATCTCGTCGTCGCGCTCTTCGAGCCCGCCCACGGTGCGCGCCACCAGGATGACGTGCGCGCCTTCGGCGGCAAACCGCCGCGCCACCGCGGCGCCGATGCCGCGGGACGCGCCGGTGACGAGCGCGAGCCGCCCGTCGAGGCGCTTCATCGGAGCGGCCGTCACGGAGCCTACGCCGTTTCGGCGAGCAGCGAGAGCTGGGTCGAGACCTTGCCGGCGTTGTGATCGACCAGCGCGATGGGATACTCGCCGGTGAAACAGGCGTCGCAGAAACGCGGCGCCGCGGGATCGCGCCGCTTCTCGCCCATGGCGCGGTAGAGGCCGTCGATCGAGACGAAGGCGAGGGTGTCGGCGCCGATGAAGCGCGCCATCTCCGGCACGCCCATGCGCGCGCCCAGCAGCTTGTCGCGCTCGGGCGTGGCGATGCCGTAGAAGCAGGAATGATTGGTGGGCGGGCTCGAGATGCGCATATGCACCTCGCGCGCGCCGGCCTGGCGCACCATCTCGACGATCTTGGTCGAGGTGGTGCCGCGCACGATGGAATCATCGACCAGGATGACGCGCTGGCCCTCGAGCTTGACGCGGTTGGCGTTGTGCTTGAGCCGGACGCCGAGATGGCGGATCTGGTCGGTCGGCTCGATGAAGGTGCGGCCGACGTAATGGTTGCGGATGATGCCGAGCTCGAAGGGCAGCCCGCTCTCCTGCGCATAGCCCAGCGCCGCCGGCACCCCGGAATCCGGGACCGGGATGACGACGTCGGCGGCGACGTGGCTCTCGCGCGCGAGCTCGGCGCCGATGCGCTTTCGCGCCTCGTAGACGCTGACGCCGTCGACGACGCTGTCGGGCCGCGCGAAATAGATGTACTCGAAGACGCAGAAGCGCTGCTTGGCGCGCTCGAAGGGCTTGCTGCTGTGCACGCCCAGGGCGTTGATGGTGATGAGCTCGCCGGCCTCGATGTCGCGGACGAAATCGGCGCCGATGATGTCGAGCGCGCAGCTCTCCGAGGCGAGGATGAAGGCGTCGCCGAGCTTGCCCAGCACCAGCGGCCGGACCCCCAGCGGATCGCGCACGCCGATCACCCCGTCCTGGGTCAGCGCCACCAGCGAGTAGGCGCCCTCGACCTGGCGCAGCGCGTCGATCATGCGCTCCTCGACGGTGCGCTTCAGGCTGGTGGCGATCAGATGGACGATGACCTCGGTGTCGCTGGTCGATTGGAACAGGCTGCCGCGGGCCACCAGCTTGCGCCGCAGGTGATAGGAGTTGGTGAGGTTGCCGTTGTGGCAGATGGCGAGGCCGCCGAACTCGAAATCGGCGAAGAGCGGCTGCACGTTGCGCATCGCCACCTCGCCGGTTGTGGCGTAGCGCACATGGCCGATGGCGGAATGGCCCCTGAGGCGGCCGATCACTTCCTTGGAGCTGAAATTCTCGCCGACATGGCCCATGCCGCGATGGACGTGGAACTGCTCGCCGTCATAGGCGACGATGCCCGTCGCCTCTTGGCCGCGATGCTGCAGCGCGTGGAGCCCCAGCGCCGCCAGCGCCGCCGATTCGACGTGGCCCCAGATGCCGAAGACGCCGCATTCCTCGTGCAGATGGTCGTCGTCCAGAGGATGGGTCGTCAGCATGACGCTGCCTTGGTTAAGAGCCCCGCGCCTGCGCCTAAGGTGGGGATCGCCCGGCGGGATGTCGAGGACCCAGCAGTGCCTTCTACACACAACCGCGGCTTGCCGCCAGGGGGCGCCGTCATCTACTTCACGTCCTGTTGTTGCTGGATCAGCCGGTTGAGATCGCGCTGGTCGTCGGGCGAATAGGCGCCGGCGCGGTCGTGTGTCGCGGCCGCGGGCTGACGCGGCGAGCTCAGCGCGCGCATGGCGCTTGCCGCCTCGTTCATCTGCTCGGCGGCGCGGCGCGTGTCCTCGGCGGTGGCTTCCGCCTTGGCTCGGTACGCAGCCGGAACGAGCGCGCGCAGCCGCTCGGCGCCGTTGGCGAGCAGCGGCAATGTCTTGGCGTCGGCGATCCATCCCGGCTGCTGCTGTTTTCCTGCCGGCAGCGCCCAGGAGAGGGCGATATAGAGGAGGCAGACCAGCACCAGCCCGCGCACCAGGCCGAAGACCAGGCCGAGGGTGCGGTCGACGGCGGAGAGCGAGCTCTCCTTGACCCGGCCGGCCACGGCCGAGGTCAGCAGCGACAGCACGATCAGCGCGACCAGGAAGAGCGCGAGCGCCGCCGCCGCATCGGCCACCGGCCCCTTGGGCAGGAAGCGCTCGGCGACGGGTGCCGCGTAGCGCAGGCCGTAGAGCGCGGCGAAGGCGGCGCCCACCCAGGCGGCCACCGAGAGCGCTTCCTTGACGAAGCCGCGGGCGAAGGCGAAGAGGCCGGAGAGCAGGATCACGCCGATGACGATGATGTCGAGCAGGTTCATCGCCGCGCTGCCGGCGTCGCCAGGCTGCGCTGGGCGCGGCGCGGCTGATCCTCGAAGAGATCCACGAGATGGCGCAGATGGCGCAGCTCGCGCAGCGTGATGCCGGAAGGCGGCGAGCGCTCCTTGCCGCGACCGCGATAGGCCGGCGCCAGCGCCGCGGTGAAGCCGAGCTTCGCGGCCTCCTTGAGCCGCGCCTCGGCCTGGCCGACCGGCCGCACCTCGCCGGAGAGGCCGATCTCGCCGAAGACGACGGTCTCCGGCGGCACCGGCTGCAGGCTCAATGCCGAGATCAGCGCCGCGGCCACGGCGAGGTCGGCGGCGGGCTCGGCGATGCGCAGCCCGCCGGCGACGTTGAGGTAGATGTCGTTGAGCCCGATCTGCACGCCGCAGCGCGCCTCGAGCACCGCCAGCACCATGGCGAGCCGGTTGCCGTCCCAACCGACCACGGCGCGCCGCGGCGTTCCCAGGCTCGAAGGCGCCACCAGCGCCTGGATCTCGACCAGCACCGGGCGCGTGCCCTCCATGCCGGCGAAGACCGCCGCACCCGAGGTCTCGCCCTGGCGCTCGGCGAGGAAGAGGGCGGAGGGGTTCGGCACCTCGGCGAGGCCGGCATCGGTCATCTCGAAGACGCCGATCTCGTCGGTCGGGACCGAAGCGGTTCTTGACCGCGCGCAGGATGCGGAACTGATGGCCGCGCTCGCCCTCGAAATAGAGCACGGTGTCGACCATGTGCTCGAGCACGCGCGGGCCCGCGATGAGCCCCTCCTTGGTGACATGGCCGACCAGGATCACCGAGAATCCCCGCAGCTTGGCGAGGCGGATGAGCTCCTGCGCCGAGGCGCGCACCTGGCTCACCGTCCCGGGGGCGCTGTCGAGCGTGTCGAGATACATGGTCTGGATCGAGTCGATGACGACGACATCGGGCGCGCCCGCCTCGTCGAGCGAAGCGACGATATCGCGGATGTTGGTGGCGGCGGCGAGCAGCACCGGCGCGCCGGCCACGGCGAGGCGGGCGGCGCGCAGCCGCACCTGGTCCAGCGACTCCTCGCCCGAGACATAGGCGCAGCGGATGGGCGCGCCGCCTTTGCCCGCGGCCAGCGCCGCCACCACCTGCAGCAGCACCGTGGATTTGCCGATGCCGGGATCGCCGCCGACCAGCAGCGCCGAGCCCGGCACCATGCCGCCGCCGCAGACGCGGTCGAACTCGGCAATGCCCGAGACTCGCCGCGGCGTCGCGGCGCGCGGTGCCTTCGAGGCCGGAGAAGGCGAGCTTGCGGCCTTTGCCGCCGCCCAGCCCCTTGGGCGCGCTGTCGCGCTGCGCCTCCTCGACGAGGCTGTTCCAGCCGCCGCAGCCATCGCACCGCCCCGTCCATTTCGGGTGGACGGCGCCGCATTCCTGGCAGACGAAGCGGGCTTGCGCGCGCGCCAAATCAGTCTCCCCGACCGGTCACAGCGCGCGCACCTCCATCTTGATCGGGCCTTCGGCGCGGCCGTGGATGAATTGGTCGACATAGGGGTTGCCGGACCGGTCGATCTCGTCCTTGGACCCCGCCCAGATGATACGCCCTTTATAGATCATGGCGATACGGTCGGCGATCTTGTGCGCGCTCGCCATGTCGTGGGTGATCGAGACGGCGGTCGCGCCGAGGTCGCGCACGCATTTGACGATGAGGTCGTTGATCACATCGCCCATGATCGGATCGAGGCCGGTGGTCGGCTCGTCGAAGATGATGATCTCGGGCTCGGCGGCGATGGCGCGCGCCAGCGCGACGCGCTTCTGCATGCCGCCGGACAGCTCCGACGGGCGCAGGTCGCCGACCTCGGGGCCGAGGCCGACGGCGCCCAGCTTCTGCAGCGCGACTTCCTTGGCGCGCTCGCGCGGCATGCCGCGGCCCTGGATCAGGCCGAAAGCGACGTTCTCCCAGACGGCCAGCGAGTCGAAGAGGGCGGAGCCCTGGAACAACATGCCGAATTTCGGCATGAGCTTCTCGCGCTCGCGCCCCGAGATGCCCACGGCCTCCTCGCCGTCGATCTTGATCGAGCCGGCGTCCGGCTGCATCAGGCCGAGGATGCATTTCACCAGCACCGACTTGCCCGAGCCCGAGCCGCCGATGACGACGACGCTCTCGCTCTCGCCGACATCGAGGTCGATGCCGTCGAGCACGAGCTTCGATCCGAAGGATTTCTTGAGGCCGCGGACGACGATCTTGGGGTCGCTCATGGCCAGGCTTCCTAGAAGAGCACGCTGGTGAGGGCGCTGTCGAACAGCAGGATCAGGATCGAGGCCGAGACCACGGCATTGGTGGTGGCGGCGCCGACGCCCTCGGCGCCGCCGCGCGAGTGATAGCCGTGATAGCAGCCCATCAGCGCGATGATGAAGCCGAAGACCGCCGCCTTGATCAAGCCCGAGATGACGTCGTCGGAATGCAGGTAGTCGGCGGTCTGCCCGAGATATCCCGCCGGGTTGAAATCGAGCTTGTATGTCGCGACGAGAAAGCCGCCGAACACGCCGATGACATCGGCCACCAGGACCAGCGCCGGCAGGGCGAGGGTGCCGGCGAGGAGGCGCGGCACCACGAGGTATTTGAACGGGTTGGTCGACAGCGTCGAGAGCGCGTCGATCTGGTCGGTGACGCGCATGGTGCCGATCTCGGCGGCCATGGCGGCGCCGATGCGGCCGGCCACCATCAGCGAGGCGATCACCGGCCCGAGCTCGCGCGTCACCGACAGCACGACGACGGTCGCGACGGCGCCTTCGGCGGAGAAGCGGGCGAAGCCGGTATGCGTCTGCAGCGCCAGCACGACGCCGGTGAAGAGCGCGGTCAAGCCCACCACCGGCAGCGAGTAATAGCCGATGTCGATCATCTGCCGCGCGATGAGGCGCGGGTAGAAGGGCGGGCGCAGGCAATGGCTGAGCGCGTTGAGCGCAAAGAGCGCCAGCCGCCCGGCGGCGGCCAGGAAGGAGAGGAAGACGCGGCCGACGCGGGCGAGGAAGTCGAGCATGTCAGACGGCCGCGCCGCGGTAGATGCGATGATAGCGCCGGCCGAGCGCGGTCAGAATCTCGTAGCCGATCGTGCCGGCATTGGCCGCGGCCTCGTCGACGCCGTGAGTCTCGTCGATGAGATCGACGAAGGCGCCGGCACGTGTCAGCGAGGGATCGATGGCCGTCACGTCAAGGGTCATGAGGTCCATCGAAATGCGGCCGATGACGGGAACTCGCTGACCGGCGATGCCGGCGGTGCCGCGGTGGCTCGCCGATCTCAGCCAGCCATCGGCGTAGCCGACGGCGACGGTGGCGATGCGGCCGGCGCGCTCCATGCGGTGCGCCGCACCATATCCAACGCTAACGCCACTGTCAACGTCGCGCACCTGCAGGATTCTGCCTTTGACCCGAACGACTTGCGCCATCGGATTGGGGTGTCCCGGGGTCGGATTCACGCCGTAGAGCGCGGCGCCGGGGCGGACGAAATCGAAGTGGAAAGCGGTGCCGAGAAAGATGCCGGAGGAGGCGGCGAGGCTCGCCGGCGCCGGCGGCAGGATGGCCAGCGCGGCGCGGAAATCGGCGAGCTGGCGGGCGTTGAGCGGATGCGTCGCATCCTCGTCGCAGGCGAGGTGGCTGATGATGGCGCGCAGCTCGAGTCCCGCGAGCAGCGCCGGGTCGCGCGCGATCTCGGCCAATGCCGCGGCGCCGAGCCCCAGCCGCGTCATGCCGGTATCGACATGGATCATCGCCGGCAGCGCGCGCGTGGTCGCCCGCCCGCGCCAGGCGGCGATCTCGGCGAGGTCGTTGAGCACGGGGATGAGGCGGGCGCGGCTGAACTCGCCGCCGGTGCCGGGCAGCAGCCCGCTCAGCACGGCGATCTCGACGGTCGGCAGCAGGTGCCGCAGCGCGATGCCCTCGTCGAGCGTCGCGACGAAGAACAGCCTGCAGCCGGCGGCGCCTAGAAACGGCGCGACGCGTGCCATGCCGAGGCCATAGGCGTCCGCCTTGACGACCGCGGCGCAGGTGCTGCCGGGCTTCAGCGCGCCGGCCAGACGCCGCCAGTTCTCGGCGATGCCGGCGAGGTCGATCTCCAGGACGGCGCCGGCACGGGCGAGCGCACGCGACGGCCGCTCAGTAGCGCTCATCGGGGATGTGGTCGCCGCGCACGAAATTGTCGAACTTGGTGGTCTCGCCGTCGAAGCGCAGCGTCACCTTGCCGATGGGGCCGTGGCGCTGCTTGGCGATGATCACCTCGCCGGTGCCGTGCACTTCCTCGAGCCGCTGTTGCCAGCGGGAGTAGCGCTCGTTGAATTTCTCGTCGTTCTCCTCGGGCCGCCGCATCGGCTCGCCGCGGCTGAGATAGTACTCCTCGCGGAAGACGAACATGACGACGTCCGCGTCCTGCTCGATCGAGCCGGATTCGCGCAGATCGGAGAGCATCGGCCGCTTGTCCTCGCGCTGCTCGACGGCGCGCGACAGCTGCGACAGCGCCAGCACCGGCACGTTCAGCTCCTTGGCCAGCGCCTTGAGGCCGCGCGTGATCTCGGAGATCTCCTGCACGCGGTTCTCGGCGCTGTCGCCGCTGCCGCGCAGCAGCTGCAGGTAGTCGACGATGATGAGGCCCAGCCCTTGCTGCCGCATCAGGCGGCGGGCGCGGATGCGCAGGCCCGCGATGCTGAGCGCCGGCGTGTCGTCGATGAACAGCGGCACCGAGGCGAGCTTCTGGCTCGCCTGGACGAACCTGCCGAAATCATCATGCGAGACCTCGCCGCGGCGGATCCGGTCGGAGGCGACCCCCGACTCCTCCGACAGCACGCGCGTTGCCAGCTGCTCGGCCGACATCTCCAGCGAGAAGAAGCCCGCGACCGCGCCGTCCTCGGCCATGAGCCTGCCGTCGGCGGCTCGGGTCGGGCGATAGGCCTTGGCGGCGTTGAAGGCGATATTGGTCGCGAGCGCCGTCTTGCCCATCGACGGCCGGCCGGCGAGCACGACGAGGTCCGACGGGTGCAGCCCGCCCAGCAGCTTGTCGAGATCGGTGAAGCCGGTGGAGACGCCGGTGGTGCGGCCGCCGCGCTTGAACGCGGTCTCGGCCATGGCGATGGCCTCGGTGAGCGCCTGGCTGAAGGCGCGGAACCCGCCCTCGTATTGGCCGCTTTCGGCGAGATCGAAGAGCTTTTTCTCCGCCTGCTCGATCTGCGCCGCCGCCGCCCGGTCGAGATCGTGGTTATAGGCGTCGTTGACGGTGTCCTCGCCGATATTGATGAGCTGGCGGCGCAGATAGAGGTCGTGGATGGTGCGGCCGTAATCCGCGGCGTTGATGATGACCCCCGCCGAGGTGGCGAGGCGCGCCAGATATTGCGCGCCGCCGATCTCGGCCAGCGCGCCGTCCTGGTCGAACAGGTTCTTCAGCGTCACCGGGCTCGCGAGCTGTCCGCGTTCGAGCAGCTTGGCGATGGCGGTGTAGATGCGGCCGTGGACGCCTTCGGCGAAATGCTCCGGCAGCAGGAACTCGGCCACTCGGTGGAAGGCCGCGTTGTTCAGCAGGATGGCGCCGAGCAGCGCCTGCTCGGCCTCGCTGTTGTGCGGCGGTGTGCGGTAGAGACCACCACCCTCGCGCAACGGCGTTACATTCGAGGGAACGGCGGCAGGGACAACGTTTTCCATCAATGTAGATTATCCAAATTTATGCTTAATGTTACCAATTCGGGTCGCCAGAAGACATGGCAATTCCATGCACAGGCTGTGGAAGGCGGGGACGCCCGAGGGTTGGGTCCTGTCGTGGACTGCCGCGCGCGTTAACGAGTCGTTAGCGATTGCGGCAATTGCTCCCGGGCGATCGCGTTGCGGCGAGACATCATCGGCCTTGCGGGATCATGCCCGCCGTCACCTTCAGTGTTGTTCCCGAACGCACCGTCACCCGCGGTCCCCTGGCGGAGCCCGTGCCGGCCCTTGCCGGCGTCTCACCCGATCTCTTCGTGACAATGCAAACTCTGCGCGTCGTGCGCGGCCCGGTCAACCCCGCGCCGCGGACGAATTCGCTTCGCGAGTTCGCTTAGGCGGCACGCTCCGCTGCCGCCGGGCGATGGTCGCGCTCCCAATCGGTCACGTAGTCGCGCGTCAGCGGCACGGTGTCGACGCGCTTGGCGAGCTGCATCTGGAAATTCATGTGCCCCTGGTGGCGGAAGGCGATCTCGGAGCCGGCCAGATAGAACTCCCACATGCGGCAGAAGCGCTCGTCATAGAGCACGCGCACGCGCTCGCGGTTGGCGTTGAAGCGCTGGCGCCAGGCGCGCAGCGTCTCGGCATAGTGCAGCCGCAGGATCTCGATGTCGGTGATCCAGAGGCCGGTGCGCTCCACCACCGGCACGACCTCCGACACCGCCGGCGAGTAGCCGCCGGGGAAGATGTATTTGCGGATCCAGGGGTTGGTGATGCCCGGGCCGTCTTGCCGGCCGATCGAATGCAGCAGCGCGACCCCGTCTTCGGCGAGCAGCTGCTTCACCTTGGCAAAAAAGGCCGAGTAATGCACGACGCCGACATGCTCGAACATGCCGACCGAGACGATGCGATCGTATTGCCCGGTGGCCTCGCGGTAGTCGAGCAGCTCGAAGCGCACGCGGTCGGCAAGGCCGGCATCGGCGGCGCGGCGCTGCGCCACTTTGAGCTGTTCGGTCGAAAGGGTGAGGCCGGTGACGGAGACGCCGCATTCGCGCGCGAGATAGAGCGCGAGGCCGCCCCAGCCGCTGCCGATATCGAGCACGCGCTGCCCTGGCTGGAGCAGCAGCTTCGCCGCGATATGGCGCTTCTTGTTGGCCTGCGCTTCCTCGATCGTCTGGTCGGGCGCCAGGAAATAAGCGCAGGAGTATTGCCGGTCGCTGTCGAGGAAGAGATCGTAGAGCACGTCCGAGAGATCGTAGTGATGCGCCACGTTCTCGCGCGCGCGGTGCAGGGGATTGTATTGCTGGAAGACGCGGAAGGCGCGGCCGAATCCGTCATAGAGCGGCGTCAGCAGCGTGCGCGGCGCCAGGTTCATGTTGACGGCGATGAAGTCGAGGAAATCGTAAAGGCCGGCATCCTCGACCGTCAGCGTGCCGTCCATGAAGGCCTCGCCGAGATGGAGGCGCGGGTTGAGGAACAGCTTGCGGCCGAGCGCGGCATCGCGCAGCCGCACGGTGATGACCGGGCCGGGCTCGCCGGTGAAGCTGTGGACCGTGCCGTGGGCGTCGATGATGCGGAGCGTGCCGCGGCGCACGAGGTGACGGAGCAGGTGGGACAACAGCATCGGGTACCTTCCTTCCGAACTGCCGCGACCGCAACTCATTGTATTCCTTAAACTATCCCGCAATTCGCCGCCCCAAGACAAGAGCCGAGATGAGAGCTGCGCGCTTACAGCATGGCCAGCGGCTCGGGACCGGTCGGCGGCGGGAAAGCCGCGTCGAGCTCGGCCATATCCTCGGGCGAGAGTGTCAGGTCGAGGGCACCCCGATTCTCGCGGATATGCTGCGGGCGCGCGGCTTTGGGGATCGCAATAACACCTTCCTGGTGCAGCAGCCATGCGAGCGCTACCTGCGCAGGGGTGGCGCCACGGCGCTTGGCGATGGCGGCAAGCCCGCGCTTGCCGAGCAGCCTGCCTTGCTCGATCGGCGAATAGGCCATGACCGGCACATGGTGACGGCGAAGCTGCGGCAGCAGCTCCCATTCGATGCCGCGACGGCCGAGATTGTAGAGCAGCTGGTTGGTCTCCACGCGGTCGCCGCCGACGAGCCGCCACAGCTCCCGCATGTCGTCGATGTCGAAATTGCTGACGCCGAAATGCCGGATCTTGCCGCTGCGCCGCAGCGTCTCGAAGCCCTCGAGGGTCTCGGCCAGCGGCACCTCGCCGCGCCAATGCAGCAGATAGAGGTCGATCCGGTCGGTGGCCAGTCGCTTCAGGCTGCGCTCGCAGGCGGCGACGGTGCCTCGGCGGGTGGCATTGTGCGGATAGACCTTGCTGACCAGGAAGACCTCGTCGCGCCGGCCGGCGATCGCCTTGCCCACCACCTCTTCGGCGCCGCCTTCGCCATACATTTCGGCGGTATCGATCAGCGTCATGCCGAGATCGAGGCCGAGCGCCAGCGCCGCCACCATGTCGGCGCCGCGCGTGCGCGCCTCGCCCATCCCCCAGGTGCCAAGACCCAGCACCGGGATATCGTCGCCGCCGGGCAGGCGCAGCCGTCGCATGAGAGCCTCCATCGTGATCCCGCCAAGTTCATTTGGCTTAACGCGCCGGCCGCGGCAAGCTCCGCCGATCGGACGGCACCGATGGGAGATGGCAATGGGCAAGGACGCTGCTGCGAGGGACGAGCCGGCGGTTGCGCCCGGCACGGTGGTGGTGACGGAGAGCGGCGAGGGGCTGCTGCAGCAGCGCCTGCTCGACGGCCGCCACGAACTGCTGGCCGATGAGCCTGCCGGCCAGGGCGGCGACGATGCCGGGCCCAATCCCTACGAGCTGTTGCTGATGAGCCTCGGCGCCTGCACCTCGATGACGCTCAGGCTCTATGCGCGGCGCAAGCAATGGCCGCTGTCGCGCATCACCGTCACGTTGCGCCACGGCCGGATCCACGCCGAGGATTGTGCGGAATGCGAGACCAAGCTTGGCCTCATCGACCGCATCGAGCGCGAGATCGAGCTCGAGGGACCGCTCGATGCGGCGCAGCGCGCTCAGCTGCTGAGCATCGCCGAGAAATGCCCGGTCCACCGCACCCTGACGTCGGAGATCAGCATCAAGACGCGGCTTGCCGAGGGCTAGAGACGACGCGACCCCCCGCCTGGCGGCGGAAGGTCGGCGGAGGAGACGCTACGAGAGGAGAGGCCTATTCTGTCTCGGCGGCAGGCACGCCGGCTTCCGGGCGCCGACGCGGCGACCGCGTCCGCGGCGGTGAAGACGTCGCGCGCGGCGGCTTCCTGCGCCAACCGCACGGGATCGACGCCCTTGGCTTGCATCTCCGCCTCCTCGGCGGATTGCGCCACATTGACAGTGACGGACACCGCGACTTCCGGGTGGAGCACGACGCGCTGCGGATAGAGGCCGAGGGTCTTGATCGCCTTGTCGAGCACGACCTGGCTGCGGCCGACGGTGAAACCCGCCGCGGTGACGGCATCGGCGATGTCGCGGGCGGTGACGGAGCCGTAAAGCTGGCCGCTTTCGCCGGCCTGGCGGATGATCACGACGGAGAGGCCGTCGAGTTTCTTCGCCACGTGCTCTGCGTCGCTGCGGCGGGCGAGGTTCTGGGTCTCGAGCTGGGCGCGCTGCTTTTCGAAATAGGCCATGTTCTCTTTGGTTGCGCGCAGCGCCTTTTTCTGCGGCAGCAGGTAGTTGCGTGCAAAGCCGGGCCGCACTTTGACGACCTGGCCCATCTGGCCCAGCTTCTCGACGCGCTCGAGCAGGATCACTTCGACCATGAGCTGCTCCTATTGCACGCTGTAGGGCAGGAGGCCAAGGAAGCGCGCGCGCTTGATCGCCTGGGCGAGCTCGCGCTGCTTCTTGGTCGACACTGCCGTGATGCGGCTCGGCACGATCTTGCCGCGCTCGGAGACGAAGCGTTGCAGCAGCTTCACGTCCTTGTAGTCGATCTTGGGCGCATGCGGCCCGGAGAACGGGCAGGATTTGCGCCGGCGGAAGAACGGACGCCGCGCCGCCGGGCGGCCGCCGCCGCCGGAAGTCTGACTGTCGCTCATTCCTCGACTCCTTCAATGACGCGGGGCGGCGGTGCCTCGTCGCGGTCGCGATCACCATAGCCGCCGCGCCGGCCGCCGCGCTCACGGTCGCGGTCGCGCTCCTCGCCACGCCCGCGGTTCTGCATCACCACCGACGGGCCTTCCTCGAGCGCCTCGACCCGCACCGTGAGGTAGCGGATGACATCCTCGTTGATGCGCATGGTGCGTTCGAGCTCGTTCACCGCCTTGGGCGGCGCGTCGAGATTGAACAGCACGTAATGGCCCTTGCGGTTCTTTTTCACGCGGTAGGAGAGGTTGCGCAGGCCCCAATATTCGCGCTTGGTGATCTGGCCGCCTTGCTCGGTCACCACGGTGGTGAGCGCGTCGGCCAGCGCCTCGACCTGCGTGGCCGAGATGTCCTGGCGCGCAATGAAGACGTTTTCATAGAAAGGCATGCAGAAGAGCTCCCTATGGCTGTTCGCGGCCCGGCGCTGGTCGGAGGATCCGACAGTCAGCCGCCCGGACCTAGCCGGCACCGGCCGGCAAGGAGGCCGCGGACTATACAGGAAGCGCGCCGGGCTGCAAGCCCGCCCCGGCGCGCGCGCCCCGCGCCCCATGAGACTAACATGCTCATAGTGTAAAATGAGTAATTGACGCTTAATACGAAAATAGCTAAAAGACGTTGTCGATGCGGAACGCCCATGACACAGGACCTCTCACGATCCCAGCGCTTGCAGATCATGCTGAGCCCGGAGGAGCTGGCGGCGCTCGATGATTGGCGATTCCGGCGGCGGATGCCGAGCCGGGCTTCCGCCATCCGCGAGCTGTTGCGGCGCGGCCTGACGGCGGAGGGCTTCGACGTGGCGGTGAGCGCGCGCAAATCGACGAGCTTCGGCGTGCTCGAGACGGAGGAAGAGTAGCGGTCGCAGCCGGCCCGGCCGAGCGTGCTGGACAGTGTGGCGGGGCGATGCTATCCCCGAGCGCCATTGCCGCCGAGGAAGCGCCATGCACCGTTGGCTCCCGATCGCCGCGATTGCCTTCGTCGCGAGCGCCTGCTCCACGCCGCATCCGCCCGACCGCCTCGTCTTCGGCGTCTCCGGCGACCGCGCCGCCGGCGCGTCCTCCGCCCAGGCGGATGACGAGATGCGGCAGTTCCTCGATTGGAAGCTCAATCAAATCTGCACCCTCGGCTATGACACGGTGAAGGTCGAGACGCTGGCCGCCGAGGCGAACATGCAGATCGTCGATGAGGAGGCGCGGTGCAAGGACTACAGTTTCCAGTTCTCCGATCTCTTCTGAGGGCGGCGCGGCGATGACGCGCGCGCTGGTCTTCCCCGGACAGGGCTCTCAAGCCGTCGGCATGGGACGCGAGCTTGCGGGCGCCTTCACGGCCGCGCGCGAGGTTTTCGAGGAGGTCGACGAGGCGCTGCGTCAGAAGCTGTCGCGGCTGATGTTCGAGGGGCCGGAGGAAGAGCTGACGCTGACCGAGAATGCGCAGCCGGCGCTGATGGCGATGAGCCTCGCGGTGATGCGGGTGCTCGAGCGGGACGGCGGGCTCGACGTGGCCCGCCATGTGGGATTCGTCGCCGGCCATTCGCTTGGCGAGTATTCGGCGCTGGCCGCCGCCCGCTCGTTCTCGCTCGCCGAGGCGGCGCGGCTGCTGAAGCGCCGGGGCCTTGCGATGCAGCGCGCGGTCCCGGTGGGCGCCGGCGCCATGGCAGCGCTGCTGGGGCTTGATCTCGAGGCGGCGCGCGGCGTCGCCGAGGCGGCGGCGCAAGGCGAGATTTGCGCCGTCGCCAATGACAACGGCGCCGGCCAGGTGGTCGTCAGCGGCGACAAGGCGGCGGTGGAGCGTGCCGTTGCCATCGCCGCGACAAAGGGCGCCAAGCGCTCGATCATGCTGCCGGTGAGCGCGCCCTTCCATTGCCCGCTGATGGCGCCGGCGGCGCGCGAGATGGAGGAGGCGCTGGCCGAAGTGCGGCTGCGCGAACCCTATGTGCCGCTCGTCGCCAATGTCACCGCCGCGCCGGTCAGCGACCCCGACGAGATCAAGCGGCTGCTCGTCGCCCAGGTCACCGGCCTCGTGCGCTGGCGCGAGAGCGTGCTGGCGATGAAGGCGGCGGGCGTGCACGAGCTGGTCGAGCTCGGCGCCGGCCGCGTGCTGAGCGGGCTCGCCAAGCGCATCGACCGCGACCTCGCCACCGCCTCGATCGGCGGACCGGTCGAGATCGAGGCCTTCGTCAAGACGCTCTGAGGACGCAAATCATGTTCGATCTCGGCGGCAAGAGCGCGCTCGTCACCGGCGCCTCGGGTGGCATCGGCGGCGCGATCGCGCGCGCGCTCCATGGCGCGGGCGCCACCGTCGTGCTGGCGGGAACGCGCCGTTCCGCGCTCGACGCGCTGGCCGCCGAGCTGGGCGAGCGCGCGTTCGTGGCGGTCGCCGACCTCGCCGAGGCTGGCGCCGGCGACACGTTGATCAAGGCCGGCGAGGCGGCGGCGGGACAGATCGACATCCTCGTCAACAATGCCGGCCTGACCCGTGATCAACTGGCGCTGCGCATGAAGGATGAGGATTGGCAAAAGGTCATCGACGTCGATCTCACCGCCGGCTTTCGCCTGGCGCGCGCGGCGCTGCGCGGCATGATGCGCCGCCGCTGGGGCCGCATCATCGGCATCACCTCGGTGGTGGGCGTCACCGGCAATCCCGGCCAGGCGAACTACGCCGCCGCCAAGGCCGGCATGATCGGCATGTCGAAGGCGCTGGCGGCGGAAGTGGCGACGCGCGGCATCACCGTCAACTGCGTCGCGCCGGGCTTCATTGCCACCGCCATGACCGAGAGCCTGAGCGAGGAGCAGCACCAGCGTCTCGCCGGCGTCATTCCGATGGGCCGCGTCGGCACCGCCGAGGAGGTTGCCGCCTGCGTGGTATTCCTGGCAAGCGACGAGTTGCGTTACGTCACCGGCCATACCTTGCACGTCAATGGCGGGATGGCCATGATTTAGGGTGCGCTCGCGGCACAGGGGGGCACTACTGGCAAACCGCCATGAACTGTGTTATGTGACGCGCGCTTTCGGCCCGGTCCCGAGCGTGGCAACGATCGGTCCCAGGCGCCCGGTGGCCAAAGCGGCGCCGAAAGCCCAGTCCACAAGCCCGTTCCATCTGTCGAGGTATAACCTATGAGCGATGTCGCCGATCGAGTAAAAAAGATTGTGGTGGAGCATCTTGGCGTTGATGAGTCCAAGGTGACGGACAACGCCAGCTTCATTGACGATCTCGGAGCCGACAGCCTCGACACGGTCGAGCTGGTGATGGCGTTCGAAGAGGAGTTCGGCTGCGAGATCCCGGACGACGCGGCCGAGAAGATCGTGACCGTGAAGGACGCGGTCAGCTTCATCGAAGCGCATAACAAATAGGGCCACTGCCGGCGTTCTCGGCAGAGGGATGCAGCAAGAGACAGCATGAGACGAGTTGTCGTCACCGGCATCGGTCTCGTCACCCCGCTCGGGGTAGGGGCGGAATCCGTCTGGAAGCAATTGATCGAAGGTCGATCGGGCATCCGGGCGATCCAGAGCTTCGATGTCTCCGACCTGCCGGCCAAGGTCGCGGGACAGGTGCCGCGCGGCGAAACGGCGTCGGGCGCGTTCAACGCCGATGATTGGGTGCCACCCAAAGAGCAGCGCAAGATGGACGAGTTCATCGTCTTTGCGCTGGCGGCGGCCGATCAGGCGGTGACCGATGCCGGCTGGAAGCCGCAGGGCGAGGAGGATCGCGAGCGCACCGGAGTCATGATCGGCTCCGGCATCGGCGGCCTTCCCGGCATCACCGAGGGCGCGATCACGCTCCATGAGCGTGGGCCGCGCCGGCTCTCGCCATTCTTCATCCCGTCGAACCTGATCAACCTCGCCTCGGGCCACGTCTCGATCCGCTACGGCTTCACCGGCCCGAACCACGCCGTGGTCACCGCCTGCTCGACCGGCGCGCATGCCATCGGCGATGCCGCGCGGCTGATCATGTGGGACGACGCCGATGTCATGGTTTGCGGCGGTGCCGAGGCGGCGATCTGCCGGCTCGGCCTCGCCGGCTTCGCCGCGGCGCGCGCCTTGTCGACCGCCTTCAACGACCAGCCGAGCAGGGCGTCGCGCCCCTGGGATCAGGCGCGCGACGGCTTCGTCATGGGCGAAGGCGCCGGCGTGCTCGTGCTCGAGGAGCTCGAGCATGCTCAGAAGCGCGGCGCCAAGATCTATGCCGAGGTGATCGGCTACGGCATGTCCGGCGACGCGCATCACATCACCGCGCCGGCGGCTGACGGCAATGGCGCGTTCCGTGCCATGCGCAACGCGCTGAAGCGGGCCCAGCTCGATCCCGACAAGATCGATTACATCAACGCGCACGGCACCTCGACGCCGCTCGGCGACGAGATCGAGCTGGGCGCGGTGAAGCGCCTGTTCGGCGATCACGTCTACAAGCTGTCGATGTCGTCCACGAAATCCGCGATCGGCCATCTCCTCGGCGCCGCGGGCAGCGTCGAGGCCATCTTCTCGATCCTCGCCATGCGCGACAGCGTGGTGCCGCCGACACTCAATCTGGAGAACCCGTCGCCGGGCTGCGACATCGATCTCGTGCCGCTCCAGGCGAAGGAGCGTCCGGTCCGCTACGCCCTCTCCAACTCCTTCGGGTTCGGCGGCACCAACGCTTCGCTGATCTTCGCGCAGGTGCCCTGAGTGCCAGCGCGGGCGCGCCGGCGCTGGATTGGCGCGGCGCTGCTCGCCGCCCTGGCTCTGGCGGGCCTCGCCGCCTTCTGGACATGGCGCGACTACACGGCGCCGGGGCCGCTCGCCGACAACAAGATTGTCGTCATTCCGCGCGGCGCCGGCGTGAGCGTGGTCGCCGGACTGTTGGCCGAACAAGGTGTCCTCGCTCGTCCCTGGTCCTTCATCGCCGGCACTCTCGTCGACCGCGAGCTCGGCGCGCTCAAGGCCGGTGAATACGAGTTCGCCGCCGCAACAAGCCCGCGCGCGGCCGCCGCGCTGATCGCCAGCGGCCACGTCGTGCAGCATCGCCTCACCGTGCCGGAGGGCTTTACCAGCTTCGAGGTGGTGGCGCTGCTGCGCCAGCAGGAGGCGCTCGACGGTGCCGTCGACAGCGCGCCGCCGGAAGGCAGCCTGCTGCCCGATACCTACTTTTACGTGCTCGGCGACCATCGCGAGGAGATGCTCGCGCGGATGCACCACGCCATGGACCGGGCGGTGGCGAGCGCCTGGGCGAAGCGCAGCCCCGAGCTCTCCTTGGCGACGCCGGAGGAGGCGCTGGTGCTGGCTTCGATCGTCGAGAAGGAGACGGCGCGCGAGGACGAGCGGCCGCGCGTCGCCGCCGTCTTCTTGAACCGGCTGAAGCTCGGCATGAAGCTGCAGGCCGATCCCACCGTCGCCTATGCGCTCACCCAAGGCGGCGCCAAGCCGCTCGATCATCCGCTTGACCACGAGGATCTGGCGGTGGACTCGCCCTACAACACCTATCTCCATGCGGGCCTGCCGCCGACGCCGATCGACAGCCCCGGCCTCGCCGCGCTGCGCGCCGTGCTGCATCCCGATTCCGGCGAGGAGCTCTATTTCGTTGCCGATGGCAGCGGTGGCCACGCCTTTGCGCGCACGCTGGCCGAGCACAACCGCAACGTCGCCCAGCTGCGCCGCCAGCGCGGCGACAGCAGCACGCCGTGACCGGGAGCATCAGGAGAAACCGCCCGCCACCCGCCGGGTCAGCCCGTCGCTGAGCCGTGACGGCAACGCGCCAAGCAGCCAGCTTGTCGCCGCCATCGGCCAAGGGAAGGCGATGCGGCCCGCATCCCGCGCCAGGCCGCGGGCGATGACCGCCGCCGCGCGCTCTGCCGACATCAGGAACGGCATCGGGAAGCGGTTGCGCGCGGTCATGCGCGTGGTGATGAAGCCCGGGCAGATCACCGAGACGCGGATGCCGTCGGGCGCAAGCTGCAGGCGCCAGGCTTCGCCGAGCGACTTCACGGCGGCCTTGGAGGCCGAATAGGCGGCCGCGCTCGGCAGGCCGCGGAAGGCGGCGAGCGAGCTCATCAGCGCGATCTGCCCCGCGCGGCGCGCCATCATGCGCGGCAGCACGGGAAAGACGGTGTTGAGCACGCCATCGATGTTCGTCGCCAGCACGCGCCGCGCCGCCGCCTCGTCTTCGCGCCGGCGGCCCGTCGCGGCGGAGATGCCGGCATTGGCGACCACCAGCTCCAGCGGCATCCGGTCGTCGATGTCTTCGATCCAGCCACGCAGCCGCTCGCGGTCGGTGACGTCGATCGCCGCCCACTCGACCGCGGCGCCGCCGGCACCGCAGGCGGCGGCGACCGCCGCCAAGCGCTCCGGGTCGCGCCCGGTGAGCGCCAGCGCCATGCCGGGCGCAGCGTAGTGCCGGGCCAGCGCTTCGCCGATGCCGCTCGAGGCGCCGGTGATCAGCAAGCGGTGCGGTATCGGAGCCATGGCATCCCGTGCGCTTTGTTGTTGCGCGATGCCGCCGAGGCTATAAAACCCCTGACCAGTTCGTCGAGGGGGTGTGAGCGCGTGACCGTTTCCAGCATGACCGGATTTGCCCGTGCCGATGGGCACGAGGACGGAGTCGCGTGGATCTGGGAGGTCAAGAGCGTCAACAGCAAGTCGCTCGACCTGCGGTTCCGTCTGCCGCCGGGCTTCGAGGCGCTGGAGCTGCCGTTGCGCACCGGCATCGCCCAGCGTCTGAAGCGCGGCGCCGTATCGGTCATGCTGAGCTTGACCAGGGCGGCGTCCGGCGGCGGCTTGCGCGTCAACCGCGAGGCGTTGGCGCAGGTGGTGGCGCTGGCGCAAGAGCTTGTCGCCCAGGGCAAGGCGGCGCCGCCCAGGGCCGACGGCCTGCTCGGCCTGCGCGGCGTGCTCGAAAGCGGCGAAGAGGTCGAGGACGAGGCGCGTCGCGAGCGCCGGCAAGGCGCCTTGCTGCAGAGCTTCGACGTGGCGCTCCGGGCGCTCGCCACGGCGCGGGCCGATGAGGGCGAGCGGCTGATCCCGGCGCTCGAGGCCCGGCTCGCCGAGATCGCCCAGCACGTCGCGGCGGCCGAGAACAGCGCCGCCGCCCAGCCGCAGGTGCTTCGCGCGCGGCTCGCCGAGATGCTGGCGGAGCTCCTCGGCGCCTCGCCGGCGCTGGCGCCGGAGCGGCTAGCGCAAGAGGCGGCGCTGCTCGTCGCCAAGGGCGACATCCGCGAAGAGCTCGACCGGCTCTCCGCCCATATCGTCGCGGCGCAGGAGCTGCTCGCCGAGGGCGGCGCGGTCGGCCGGCGCTTCGATTTCCTGTGCCAGGAATTCAATCGCGAGGCCAATACCCTGTGCTCGAAATCGGCCGATGTCGCCCTGACGCGCATCGGGCTCGCCTTGAAGGCGGCGATCGAGCAGCTGCGCGAGCAGGTGCAGAACATTGAATAGGCGCGGGCGATGAGCGAGGCGGCGATCGAGCGACGCGGCATCCTGCTGGTCCTGTCCTCGCCTTCGGGCGCGGGCAAGACGACCATCACCCGCGAGCTCGTCGCGCGCGACACCAATCTGCACATCTCGGTCTCGGTCACGACGCGGCCGCAGCGCGCCAGCGAGATCGACGGCCAGCACTACCATTTCATCAGCCGCGAGCGCTTCGACGAGATGGTGGCCAGAGGCGAGCTGCTCGAGCACGCCACCGTCTTCGGCAATTGCTACGGCACGCCGCGTGCGCCGGTCGAGGCGGTGCTGAGCGCCGGGGGCGATATCGTCAGCGACATCGACTGGCAAGGAACGCAGCAGCTCAAGGCGAGCGTGCGCGGCGATCTCGTCTCCGTCTTCATCCTGCCGCCGAGCATGGCCGCGCTCGAGGAGCGGCTGCGGACGCGCGCCCAGGACAGCGCCGACGTGGTGCGTGCGCGCATGGCCAAATCCACCGACGAGATGAGCCATTGGCCGGAATACGACTATGTCGTGGTCAACCACAACAACGACCTCGAGGCGAGCGTCCGGCGCGTGCAGGCGATCCTCGCCGCCGAGCGCGTCAAGCGGGACCGCCAGATCGGACTGGCGGATTTCGTCAACCGGCTGCGGAGTGGGGCCTGAGAGCGCGGTAGGCGCGGGCCAGCGCGCAGAACTCTTCGATGCCGAGCTCCTCGGCGCGCGCCGTAGGCGCGGCTCCGGCCGCCGCGAGCAGCGCCTCCGCATCCGTGCCGAGCGATTTCAGGCTCTGGCGCAGCATCTTGCGGCGCTGGCCAAAGCCCGCCGCCAGCACGCGCTCGAGATCGTCGCGCCGGCAGGGGGCGAGCGGCGCGGCACGCGGCGTCAGGCGCAGCACGCTCGACGTCACCTTGGGCGGCGGCACGAACGCCTTCGCCGGGATGTCGAACAGCGCGCGCACCTCGCAGAGCCACTGCGTCATGACGGAGAGCCGGCCATAGGCCTTGGACCGCGGCGCGGCGGCGAGCCGCTGCGCCACCTCCTTCTGGAACATGAGCGTCAGGCTCTGATAGGCGGCGGCGTTGCCCAGCCAGGAGAGCAGCAGCGGCGTCGCGATGTTGTAGGGCAGATTGGCGACGATCTTGCGCGGCGCCGGCACCAGCGTCGCCGGATCGAGCTCGAGGGCGTCGCCAGCGACGATGCTGAGCCGGCCGGGAAACGCCTCGGCGAGCTCGGCCAGCGCCGCGACGCAGCGCGCGTCGCGCTCTATGGCGGTGACGTGGCCAGCCCCGGCCAGCAGCAGCGCGCGGGTGAGACCGCCCGGCCCGGGGCCGATCTCGATGACATTGACCTGCTCGAGCGGTGCTGCGGTGCGGGCGATGCGCGCGGTGAGGTTGAGGTCGAGCAGGAAATTCTGACCGAGCGATTTGCGCGCCGCTAGGCCGTGCCGCGCGATCACCTCGCGCAACGGCGGCAGCGTCGGCGCGGCCATGCCGGCGCTCAGGCGGCGGCGCGCCGCACCGCCATCTCGCCGGCGAGCCTCAGGGCCGCGATCAGGCTTGTCGGATCCGCGGTGCCGGTCCCGGCGATGTCGAGCGCCGTGCCGTGGTCGGGCGAGGTGCGGATGAAGGGAAGGCCGAGCGTCACATTGACGCCGCCGGCGAAATCGATGGTCTTGAGCGGGATCAGCGCCTGGTCGTGATACATGCACAGGGCGGCGTCGTAGCGCCGCCGCGCGGCGGCATGAAACAGCGTATCGGCGGGCGCGGGGCCGACCGCATCGATGCCGAGTGCGCGCAGCTCCGCGACCGCCGGCGCGATGATGTCGATCTCCTCGCGGCCCAGCGTGCCCTGCTCGCCGGCATGCGGGTTCAGCCCGGCGACGGCAAGACGCGGGCGCGCGATGCCGAAATCGCGCGTCAGCCCGGCGGCGGCGATGCGTCCGGTGGCGACGATGCGCTCGACACTGAGCGCCGCCAGGGCCGCGCGCAGCGGCTGGTGGATGGTGACGAGCACGACGCGCAGCTCCGGGCAGGCCAGCATCATTGCCGGCATGGCGCCGCCGGCGAGTTCGGCGAGGAACTCGGTGTGGCCGGGATGACGGAACCCTGCCGCGTAGAGCGCTTCCTTCTGGATCGGATTGGTGACGAGCGCGCCGGCACGGCCGTCGCTAGCCAGCGCGGCGCCGGTGGCGATCGCCTCGATCACGGCAGGTGCATGGGCGGGATCGGGCCGGCCGGGCGTCACCGGCTGCTTGAGCGCGAGCGGCAACACCGGCAGTGCGTCGGCAAAGGCGGCGGCCGCCTGCCCCGGCGAGTCGAGGCGGCGCAGCGTGACGTGCCAGCCGAGGCTCGCGGCCAAGCGCTCGAGCCGAGCGGGATCGTCGATGACGAAGAAGGGTGGAATGTCGGCCGCGGCCCGCCGCAACCACGCCAGCAGGGCGACCTCGCCGCCGATTTCCCGCCGGCTCACCCATAGTGAGCGCAAGCGGCAGGCTCATCCGCGGATATCCACATAAGCGCCGCGGCGCAGGTCGCGCAGGTAGCGCCGCGCCAGCGCGTCGAGCCGCTCGCGCGCCAGCGAATCGGAGATTTCGTCGCGTGTCGGCAGACCACCGGGCGGGTCTTTGCGTTGGCATATCATGACGACGCCAAGCCCGCCCGACACCGGCAGCGGCTTGCTCGCCGTGGCGACGCCGAGGCCGAGCACCGCCTGCCGCACATTTGCCGGCAACTCGCCCGCCTTGATCTCAGGGATCTCGCGCGAGGTCTGCGGCGCCTCGTCGCGGCCGATCTTAGCCAGCTCGCCGCAGCTCTTCACCTCCGCGCTGATCTGTTGCGCGCGCAGCTCCACGCGCTGTTGCTCGTCCAGCGGCGCCGTGGCCTGCACCGGCAGCACCACCTCGACCAGCGACAGCTCGGTGTCGGCCGGATTGGGCGCGCCCAGCGTCTTGCGATCGAGCAGATAGAGGATGTAGTAGCCGCCGCCAGTGTGCAGCGGGTAGGACATCTCGCCGGGGTTCATCTTCTTGAGCGCGTCAGCGAGCTCCGGCTGAAGCTGACTCTCGGTGAGGTAGCCGAGGTCGCCGCCGACCGCGGCGGTCGGCGACTGCGAGAACTGGCGCGCGACGGCGTCGAACTTGACGCCGCCGCGGATCTGCTCGATCAGCCGATCGGCCAGCTTTTTGACCTCGGCATCCTGGGTCGGATTGTCGATGGCGAGGAAGATTTCCGCCACCCGGTCCTGCGGCACGTCGGCTTGCCCCTTGAGACGCGCCAGCGCCTCGTCGACCTCTTCATCGGAAATGGTCACGTCCTGCATCAACCGATTGCGCACCAGCTTCTGCCAGGAGAGCGAGGCAGTGATCTGGTCGACCAGCGAGGCTTTGGAGATGCCCGATTTGGCCAGGAACTCGTCGAGCGCGCCCTTCGCCATGTTGTTCTGCTGCTCGAGGCGCGCCAGGGCCTGGCCGATCTCCTCCTGGGACACGGTGATCTTGAGGCGGGCGGCCTCCTGCATCTGCAGCCGCTCGTCGATCAGGCTGCGCAGCACCTGGGAGGAGACCCGTTCGCGCGTTTGATCGTTGTCCTGCATGCCGGAGGACCGCATGACCAGGGTCACGCGCGCCGTCAGATCATTGAGCGATACGACATCGTCATTGACCAGGGCGGCAATGCGGGTTTCCTGCGCCGCGGCGCCGGTGGCGCACAGGAGAAGCAGGCAAAGGCAAAGGGCTGGGATCGATCTCGTCGGCAAAGGCGGACCACCGCTCCGGCGGGGCCCCGCGCCCCGCGACCCGCCCACCATACACCGGCCGGGCGCCTCTGTCCTCCCCCGGCTGGAACGCCGAGAAGTTGCCGAGAGTGCCGCCGAGATCGCCGATGTTTTTGAACACCAGCGACACCAGCAGCGTCGAGCCCGGGATGGCGTCGCCGCTGCGGATGCCGGACTGGGTGAGCGAGGTGACCACCGCGAGGCATTCGTCGCGATAGGTGAGCGCGACGCCTTGACTGAGCGCTTCCGTCTGGCCGACGATCTGTCCCAGCGTCGTGGTCGGCGTCCCCGAGATGTCGTAAGTCCCATAGAGCGGACAGCGACCAGGTACGGGTCAGCCCCAATTGCAACGAGGATGAGATCTGCTTCACCTTCTCCAGGTCGACGGCGTTGGCGATCTGCGCGACCTGGATATAGCTGACGCTCATCCGAAAATTGCTCGGGCCAAAGGCGGCGGCGACCTCCTGGCGGCGCATGGCGAGATCGTCGTAGCCGAGCCGGAACCGGTACGTGAAATCGAGCAGCGGCGCCGGCGAGACCGTCACTTTACCGACCACATCGGAAAAGTGATGCTCGAGGCCGGAGCCCGGCAGGAAATTGTTGTCGGTCTGCAGTGCGTAGCTCTGGCCGACGATCAGCCGCGTGCTGCCGCCGCCATCGCCGTAGACGCCGGTGCGCAGACCGTAATCAACCCGCTGACCGCTGTCGACGCGATCGAAGCCCGGAAAGCGATTGCGCAGGAAGAGGCTGGTCTCGTCGAACTCGAAGCCCTGGCTGTCCTCGTTCGGGATCGTCCCGGGATTGCCGCCATTGGGCGCGGCGGCGACCATGGCGACCGGCTCGATGACCTGGCTGTAGCCGTCGGCGCGCCTTACCCAAGGGTAATGCCAGCTGAGCGCGACCTGCGGAAACACTCTGCCCGCGAGCGCGCTTTCGGTGGCGCCCGTGGCGAGCGGCAGGTTGTCCGACTGGTAGCCATCGGTTCTGAGTCCGACGGTGAGCCCGTATTGACCGCCGATGCCATCTGTGAAGGGCGCGCGCCACTCGCCGCCGGCCGAAGTGCGCCGCGTGTCGATGCCGGAGAGGCGCATCAGGTTCATCACATTGCCTTCGAGCGCGAGGCGGCCGCCGAGGGCGTCGGGCTGACTGACCCACTGGTAGTCGGCCACCGGGGCCACGATCGGCTCGGTGCTGTCGCCGACGCCGGTTTCCAGGCTTTGGAAGCTCCACGCGCTGATATTGCCGTAGCTGCGCGCCCCGAAATTCTCGGCGTAAATATGGCTCGTCAGGAAGTCGTAAGGCGATGGCAGTTGATAGCGCAAGAGATAGGTCTGATCCGACGCGCGGTCGACATCGATACCGGCGCGCGTGTCCTCGTCGAGATCGAACTCGCCTTGGGTATTGATGTTCCAGCGCGTGCTGTTGACGCGCTCCGTGTCGATATCGGTGTAGGCGATGCTGTTGAGGGTGACGCTGGCGTCAGTGGTCAGCTTCGCGTTGCCCCAGCGCTGGCGATATTGGCCGCCGAGGAATGTGCCGCCCGTGCTGTAGTAGATCGGCGTGAAGGTCGCGTCCGCATCGGGGCTGATCACCCAAAAATATGGGATGCCGAGGTGGAAGCCGTTGGCTGCCGAATTCCCGAAGGTCGGCGCAAGGAGGCCGCTGGCGCGCTTCACCGAAGGGTCGGGATGCGACAGATAGGGCGTCCACAGGATCGGCACGCCGTCGATCTCCAGCACCGCGTCGCGATATTCGACGATCTGCAGCTCTTTGTCCTGGACGATGTCCTCGGCCTTGATCTGCCAGACCGGTGCTTTCGTCGGATCATCGCGGCAGGGATCGCAGGGCGAATAGACGCCGCGGCGGATCTCGGTGCGGTTGCCGTTGACGCGCCGCGCCGTGTTCCCGGCCATGCGCGAGCGGTCGGCCAGCAGCATTCGGACGTTCTGCAGGAACCCCTCGCGCATGTTGTCGTGCAGCTCGACATAATCGGCGAAGACAATGTCGCCGGTCGGCTGCAGGATGCTGACATGGCCCGAGGCGGTGGCGGTATCGGTGCGCTGATTGTAGGTGACGGTATCGGCGAGCAGGATCTGATCACGCTGGGTCAGCTCGACATTGCCCTTGGCGACGATGAGGCCGAGATCGGCGTCGTACTGCACCTCGTCGGCGCTGAACAGCACCGGCGGCGCTTGTCCGGCCGGCAGCTGCGCGGCGGGCGAGGGGGCGGCGGGCGACTGCGCGGCGGGCGACTGTGCGGCGGGCGACTGCGCGGCGGGCGCGAGCGGCGGCTGCCCGGCGGTCGGATCGCGTTCGGCGGCGGCCAACGGCAACGGCGCCGCGGCCAGCAGCGCGCCCAACCAGAGGGCCCTGCGCTGGCGCATCCGCCTTAGCCGTCCTCGAGATGCAGCAGCAGGCTCGCGCCCAGCAGCCAACTCACCCCGGTCGGTGTCCAGGCGGCGAGCGCGACGGGGATGGTCGCTGCCAGGCCGAGGGCGAAGATGACGTTCGACAGCAGGTAAAGCAGGAAGCCGCTGATGATGCCGCCGGCGATCATCAGCGTCACGCCGCCGCGGCGCTGCATGCGCAGGCTGAAGGTGGCGGCGATCAGGACCATGGCGGAAAAGAGGAAGGGCAGGGACAGCAGCCGGTTGAAATAGAGCCGGTGACGCTGCGCGCCGAATCCCGAGCTCTCCAGCAGCTGGATGAAGCCGGGCAGCTCCCAGAACGACATGGTCTCGGGCGAGGCAAAGCTCTCCTGGATCTTGGTCGCCGTCAGATTGGTCGGCACCACGACGTGCTGAAACGGCTCCGGCGGCTTGCCCGGCGTCCAGCGGATGCCGTCGGTTACCTCCCAGCTGCCGGATCGCAGCACCGCCCGCTTGGCGTCGATCCGGCCGACGAGCTGCATGTCGTCGAAGGACAGGATCATCACGTCCTCGAGCTCGGGGTGCTTCGGCAGCAGCCGTTCGGCATGCACCACGGAGTTGTTGCCGTCATTCTCGCTCTGGCGCAGCCAAAGTCCGGAGCGCGACAAGCTGAGCTGGTCGCCGGAGCCGCGCAGAATCCGGCTTTCCAGCGCCTCGTAGCGCGATTGCAGGATCGAGGCGATCGGGTTGAAGATCGTCACCGTGACGACGCCGACGAAGATCGAGCCGGCGAGCGGCGGCGTCAGGAACTGCCACACCGAGACGCCGGCGGCGCGCGCGACGACCAGCTCGTTCATCCGGGTCATGCGCCAGAACGCCATCATCGTGCCGAACAGGATGGCGAAGGGCATGATCTGCTGCGCCATATGCGGCTGCTTCAGCGCCGCCATCTCCAACAGCACGAGAAGCGTCGCCTCGGGGCGGCTGCCGCCGCGCCGGATGAGCTCGATGTAGTCGAGCAGGAAGACGATCAACAGCATCGCCAGGAACACGCTCGAGCACCAGACGAAGAACTGCCCCACGATGTAGCGGAAGAGCGTTTTCCAGGGCGACATGATCTATTCCGCGGGGCTGGGCGAGGGCGCGAGATAGCGCGGCGCTCTATCGCGGCTGTCGCGCCAGAGCAGCCACGCGGTGACGATGATCGGCGCCAGCACGTTGAGATAGAGCAGCGGCACCGCCGCCGTGCTGCGGCCGGCAAGGTTCTTGAAGCCGATGTCGAGCGTCTCGAACAGAAAGGCGAGCAGGATCGCCAGCAGAACGCGTTTGGTCTGTCCGCGCCGGTTGAACTCGCCGGTGAGAAGGCAGGCCAGCGGTATGGCGCAGAAGGCGAGCCCGGTGAGCGGATTGATCAGGCGTATATTCGCTTCGATGAGGCGGCTGGTGTCGCCCGGCGGCGCGCGGCGGAACAGCAGCTCGTTCATGAAGAGCTCGTCGGGCTGACGGTCGCGGAAGTCGTCGGCGTCGCGGTAGGCGGCGAGGTCGAGGCTGTATTTCTCGAAGGTGAGCACCGACAGCTTGCCGGTGGTACGATCGTATTGCTGGCGGCTGCCGTTCACCATCAGCACCCGCGGCCCGCTGTCGGTGTCAACGAAGGTGCCACGCTCGGCGACGATGGTGATCGGCTTGTCCGGATCGCGCGTCTCATGGATCAGCAGGCCGGTCAGCTCGCCGTTGGTATTGCGCCCGCGCACGTAGATGGTGAGGCTCTCGGACAGCGTATTGAAGATGCCCTCTTGCAGTAGCACCGAGGCGAAGCGGTTGCGGATCTCGAATTGCAGGTCCTTGAACGCCCGATTCGCCGCCGGAAGGAAATAGAGCGAGAACGACATCAGCACGATGAAGCCCAGGGCGCCGGCGATGAGCGCGGGACGGGCAAGCGCGGCCTGGCTCATGCCGGTGGCGCGCATGACGATGAGCTCGCTCTCCGACATCAGGCGGTTGTAGGTGAAGAGGATGGCGATGAAGACTGCGATCGGCAGCACCACGTCGATGAAACGCGGCAGGATCAGGATGGCGAGATAGAGAAAGAGGCCGAGCGACAGCCCGCGGTTGACGATGAGGTCGATGAGCCGCAACGATTGCACGAGCCAGACCGCCGCGGTGAAGCTCACCGCGACGAACAGCATGATCGCCAGAGCCTGGCGCAATATGTAACGGGTTATCCCGTTCATGGCGGCCGATTATAGGAGCGGCGCGCCGGCCGAGCATAGCCCGGATTTCTCGCTCGAACCGCCGGAGCGTATGCGCCCGATCGGTGCTTGCCGCGTCCGGCGCGGCGTGGAACTCTGCGGCGCCCGAGGGCGGACGGATAAAGGGGGACGGAGATGGGTGACGCTGCGGCGCTGATGCGGCCCGGATTGCGCCGAGTTCGCGCCGCTGTTCGCAGCACTGTTCGCCCTGGCGGCGGTACCGGTGCTGCTCTGCGACACCTTGCCGCTGTTCGACTATCCCAATCATCTCGCGCGCATGCACGTTCTCGCCGCTTTCGCCCGATCGGCGCCGCTGCGACGCTATTACGAGATCGACTGGCAGCCGCTGCCGAACCTGGCGATGGATCTCCTCGTGCCGGCGCTCGCCCGACTGCTGCCGCTGGCCTGGGCGGCCAAGGTCTTTGTGCTGCTGACCCTCTTCCTGCTTGCCGGCGGCGCGGCGACGCTCAATCGCGTTCTCCTCGGCCGCTGGTCGGCTTGGTCGAGCCTCGCCTTCCTGCTGCTCTACAGCCGGATCCTGCTCTGGGGCTTCCTCAATTATCTCTTCGGGGTCGGGCTCGGCCTCTTCGCGCTGGCGGCGTGGATCGCGCTGGCGCGCCGGCCCGCTGCGCTGCGCATCGCCGTCGGCGCGGTCTTTGCGCTGGCTTTGTTCTTCGCCCATCTTCTCGCCTGCGCGCTCTACGGCGTGCTGGTGGCGGGCCATGCGGCGGGCATCGCCTGGCACCGCCGCGCATCGCCGCGGCAGGCGCTGGGCGAGCTGCTCGTCGCGGCTCTGCCCTTCCTGCCGGTGCTCGCGATCCTGGTGGTGCTGACGCCGGGCAGCGCCGGCGGCGCCGTCGTCTATGGCAACGTGCTGCGCAAGCTCGACCTGCTGTTCAGCGTCTTCGACAATTACAACCGGCCGTTCGACGTCGCCTGCTTCGTGCTCGCGGCGTTGGCGCTGCTGCTCGCCTTCTGGCGACGCTGGGCGCGGCTGGAACCGTCCATGGCCGTGCCATTGGGCCTGCTGACCCTGGTCTATCTCGCCATGCCGAGCCAGCTCGCCACGGCCTCCGGTGCCGATCATCGCATCCCGGTGATGCTGGGGCTGGTGCTGGTGGCGTCGAGCCGGTGGGCGATGCCGGCGTTGCGCGGCGAGCGCCTCTTCCTCGGCGCCGCCCTGTTGCTGTTCCTGCTGCGCCTCGACGTCGTTGCGTTCCATTGGCAGGCGAGCGACCGCGTCTATGCCCAGCTGCTGCCGGCGCTCGACGCGTTGCCGGAAGGCGGCCGCCTCGCCGTGGCCTATCCGCCGGACGCGCTCAACTCGCAGCCGACGCCGCTCATCCACTTCCCCCTGCTCGCCGTCGTTCGCCGCGACGCCTTCGTGCCGACGCTCTTTGCCTTCCCGACGCAGCAGCCGGTGGCGCTGGCGCCGGCCTGGCGGGCGCTGCGCGACCGCCTGCGGCCGGAGCGGCTGTGGTCCGCCTTCATCGCCGGCGGGCCGCCGCTCGACGCCGATGAGCGCGCCGCGCTGGCGCAATACGACGATGTTGTCTTTGTCGATCGCGCGACCTTCACGCCTCCCGTGGCGCCGCCGCTCGTGCCGGTCTTCGCCGCGCCGCGCTTTGCGCTCTTCGCGGTCGCTGACGGCGGCCTTGACGTGCCCGGCGGCGCCCGATAGACCCGCGCTCTCGCGGCATCACGTCATATTCGGGCGATGGAATTGCTGATCCCCAGCTGGGGCGAGCTCGCCGGATGGGGCGGCGTGCTCGTCGCGACGCTGCTCTTCATCGGCCTCGGCCGGCTGGTCACGGTGGGACGCGCCGCTCCCGAGACGGCGCTCCTTGCCGGCTGGGGCGGCGCCTGCCTGCTGCTGACCTTGTGGGGCGTCGCGACCTCCGCCTCGCTGCTGTTTCCGGCGGCACTCGTCATGCTGCTCGGGCTTGCCGGCTGCCTGCTGCCGGGCCTGGCGCCGCGCGCGCCGGAGTGGCGCGGCATGGGGCGCATCCTCGCCGTCGGCCTGCCGCTGCTCGCGGTCATGGCCAGTGCGCGGCCGAGCCTGCCCGACACATTTCTCAACCTGCTGCCCAATGCCGCCTATCTCTGGGATCACGGCGTCTTCCCCGCCGATGACCGCGCGCCGAGCCATTCGCTGCTGCCCGGTGCGCCCTACAACATGCAGCTGGCATCCCTCATCGTCTCGGAGGCCGCCCGGCGCCTGGCGCTGAATGGGATGATCGGCTTCAACATCATGCTGCAGCTCGCCGTGGCGCTGCTGCTGGCGCGGCTGGTCGCGGGCAGTGAAGATGACGCGTCGGCGGTCCCGTCCTGGAGCGCGGCGGCGCTGGGGCTGCTGCTCGCGACGCTGCTCAATCTCGGCTTCGTCGCGCGCTACGATCTCTCCGCCTATAGCGAGGCCTCGGTCAGCGTCGCCACCGCCTTTGCCGGATGGCTCGCGGTCGACGCGCTGGCGCGGCTCGCCGCCGGGCGCGGCGCGGGGCGCGAGCTCACGCTGCTGGCGCTGACGCTCGCCGCGCTCGTCAACATCAAGCAGGACAGCGTGGCGCTCGCCGCGGGCGTCGTTGCCGCGGCACTGGCGCTGGCGCTGCTGCACGGGCGTCAGATCCGCGCCCGCGCGATCACATCGCTGCTGCTCGCGGCCGCGCCGGCGGCAGCGCTCTACCTTGCCTGGCGCTGGTATGTGCTCGGCCACTTCGCCGTCGGCGAGCTGAAGTTGCTGCCCGTCGCTCAGTGGCAATTCAACCTCGTCCCGCTCATCCTGCGCAGCATGGCCGGCACGGTGGCGGAGAAGGCGGGTTTCTTTCTCGCCGTCGCCGCGGCTCTGGCAGGGCTCGCCTGGCGCTGGCGGCGGCGCGGCCTCGACCGCACCACCGCGCTCGCCGCCCTCTTCGCCGGCGTCGCGGCTTTCTACAACGCCGCGCTTTTCTTCACCTACATCGCGCATTTCGACGGCGAGATCGCCGCCTCGGCGCATTCCTACTTCCGCTACAACACGCATCTGGCGCCGCTGCTGATGCTGACCCTGGTGCTGCTGGCGCGCGACCTGGCGGTGGCGCGCGGCTGGATTTTCAGCCGCGCCGGGCGCGCGGCGGCGCTCGCCGCGGTGGCGGCGAGCCCGGTCATCTTCTTCCCGTTCCTGCGCTTCGATCTCGAGGCCTCGCAGCAGCGCGCCTGGCTGCTCGCGGCCTGGGCCAGCCCGGCGCTCGACCAGGAGCAGCGCCTGGCGCTGGTGCTGCCCGGCGACAATGACAGCCTCGCGACCATGCTCGACGCCCTGATCCGCTTCGCCCCGCCGCGCCACGTCGATGCCGAGCTCCACGCCGTCACGCGTCTCGCGCCCGCGACACTGGAGACGCTCGCCGCCGCGGGCTATCGCTTCGCGTTGCTGTCCTGCGCGCCGCCGGGGGATCGCCGGCGTGCCGCCGGCGCAGGCGGCGCTGCTCGAGCGCGTCGACGGGCGCTGGCAGCCGCGCTCGGTCTGGTCCTATCCGGCAGCGCAGCTGCCGGTGCGCCGCTCGCGCGTGGTGGCGGCGGCGCCGGTCTGTCTCGCGCCACTGCCGCCCGCCGGTTGACACGGCGCCCTGCGCTCTCTATCGGCGGCAAGGAACGCCCAGGGGAGTCCCGCATGAATATCGTGTTCGCCGAGCCCGGCCGCGCCAAATCCGGCACCATCGTCGTCGGCGTGCTCGAGGATCGCAAGCTCACGCCAGCCGCCGCGGCGCTCGACAAGGAGTCCGGCGGCGCGCTGACGCGGGCGATCGCGGCGAGCCGCTTCACCGGCCGGAAGGACGAGGTGCTGGGCGTGCTGGCGCCGCCGCGGTTGACGGTGGGGCGTGTGCTGCTGCTGGGCCTCGGCAAGGCGGCGTCGCTCGATGCCGCGGCGCTGCAGGGCTTCGGCGGCACCCTCGTGGCGCAGCTCAACAGCGTCGGCGAGAGCACCGCCGCGGTGGCGCTCGACAAGATCGACGGCATGAAGCTGAAGCCGGCCGAGGCGGCGGCCAATCTCGGCTACGGCGCGCGGCTGCGCGACTATCGTTTCGACAAATACCGCACCAAGGAGAAGCCGGAGCAGAAGCCGAGCCTCAAGACCTTCACCATCATGAGCCGCGATGCCGCCGGCGCGCGGCGCGCCTTTGCGCCGCTGGAGAAGATCGCCGAAGGCGTGTTCTTCACCCGCGACCTGGTCTCCGAGCCCGCCAATATCATCTATCCCGAGACGCTGGCCGCCGCGGCGCGCTCGCTCACCAAGCTCGGCGTCGTGGTCGAGGTGCTCGACGAGCGGCAGATGAAGAAGCTCGGCATGGGGGCGCTGCTGGGCGTGGGACAGGGCAGCGCGCGGCCGCCGCGTCTCGTCGTCATGCAGTGGAAGGGCGGCTCCAAGGCCAAGAGCGCGCAGCCGGTGGCCTTCATCGGCAAGGGCGTGACCTTCGACACCGGCGGCATCTCGATCAAGCCCGCCGACGGCATGTGGGACATGAAATGGGATATGGGCGGCGCCGGCGTGGTCATCGGCCTGATGCGCGCGCTCGCCGGACGCAAGGCCAAGGTCAACGCGGTGGGGGTCATCGGCCTGGTCGAGAACATGCCCTCGGGCACCGCGCAGCGCCCGGGCGACATCGTGACGTCGATGTCCGGCCAGACCATCGAGGTGCTGAACACCGATGCCGAGGGCCGGCTGGTGCTGGCCGATGCGCTGTGGTACTGCCAGGATCGCTTCAAGCCGAAATTCATGGTCGATCTGGCGACGCTCACCGGCGCCATCATCATCGCGCTGGGCAGCGAGCATGCCGGGCTCTTCAGCAACAATGACGAGCTGGCGACGCGTCTCGCCGAGGCCGGCACCGCGGTCGGCGAGAAGCTGTGGCGCCTGCCGCTCGCGGACGCCTACGACCGGCTGATGGACAGCGACGCCGCCGACATCAAGAACATCAGCGGCGGCCGCGACGCCGGCAGCATCACCGCGGCGCAGTTCCTGCAGCGCTTCGTCAACGGCGTGCCCTGGGCGCATCTCGACATCGCCGGGACGACCTGGTCGAAGAAGGACGCCGCCACCGTGCCCAAAGGCGCCACCGCCTTCGGCGTGCGCCTGCTCGATCAGCTTGTCGCCGAGCATTACGAGCGGGGATGACCGAGATCGGCTTCTACCATCTGCGCACCATGCCGCTGGAGCGCGCGCTGCCCAGCATCCTCGAGCGCGCGCTTGCCGCCGGCCACCGCGTGGTCGTCGTCGCGGGGTCGCCGGAGCGGGTCGAGCATCTGAGCGACCTGCTCTGGACATACAACGACGCAAGCTTCCTGCCGCATGGCAGCGCGCGCGACGGCAATGCCGACCGCCAGCCGGTCTGGCTCACCACAGGCGAAGAGAACCCCAACGGCGCCTCGATGCTGGTGCTGGTCGACGGCGCCGACTCGGCCCGGCTCGACGCTTTCGCCCGCTGCTGCGACATCTTCGATGGCAATGACGAGGCCGCCGTGGCCGCGGCGCGGCAGCGCTGGAAGGCGGCCAAGGCCGCCGGCCACCAGCTGATCTACTGGGAGCAGAGCGACGGCAAGTGGCAGAAACGCAGCGCCGAGGCGGGTTGATCGCCGGCCGCGCCGCCGCTATAAGGCCGCGGAATTCCGCCCTCTCCAGGAGTTGATACGCTCATGGCCGTCGAACGCACCTTGTCGATCATCAAGCCCGACGCGACGCGTCGGAACCTGACCGGCAAGATCAACGCCCGCTTCGAGGAGCGCGGCCTGCGCATCATCGCGCAGAAGCGTCTGCGGCTGTCGCGCGACAAGGCCGAACAGTTCTATGGCGTCCATCGCGAGCGGCCGTTCTTCCGCGATCTCGTCAGCTTCATGACCTCGGGACCGGTGGTGGTGCAGGTGCTCGAGGGCGAGAGCGCCGTCGCGCTCAACCGCGAGATCATGGGCGCCACCAACCCCGCCAACGCCGCGCCCGGCACGATCCGCAAGGATTTCGCCGAATCGATCGAGGCCAACTCGGTGCATGGCTCGGATTCGGCGGAGAACGCCGCGACCGAAATCGCCTTCTTCTTCACCGCGCCCGAGATCTGTCCCTAGCGCGAGCGCGTAGCGCTCGTCGCTGGCGGCGTCAGCGCTTGCGCAGCAAGCGCAGGAGCCGCTCAGGGCGGGCTAGCCGCTACCTAATTCAATTCGCCCGCGGCGTCTCGCGCATCAGGATCGGGCTGGAATGGTGGTGCACCAGCCGCCACTCGCCATCCTCTTTGACGAAGACGTTGGTGGCCGCGAGATGGCCGCCCGAGAGCTCCTCTTCGCACAGCACCACGGCGATGTCGCCATAGAGATAGGCGGCATCCTCGTGGCACATCACCAGCGGCGCCTCCGGATTGGCAAGGATGCCGTGCCAGCTCGCCATCACCGCGCCGCGGCCGGCGATCGGTATCCAGCCGGGATGGGTGCAGAGCACCGTCGCCTTGCGCGCCCAGAGCTGATCCATCGCTTCGAAATCGCGCATCGTGAAGGCGCGGTAGAATTCGAGGTTTGCGGCAAGCACCGCGTCACTCTCAGTCATCGCAGCGGCACTCCTCCCCGGGGTGTCGTCGCGCGATGATGGAATAGCTGCGCCTCGAGATGCCAGCGCTTAGAGTGGGGCGGCGGCGCAACGCTTCGACGCGGCGAGCTGGGCGAGCGCGGCGTCGCGCTTCCTGAGCTCGTCGGCGCCGTTCGACGAGCCCAGGCGCTCCAGGCTCTGGGCAATGCCGGCGCGCTCGGTATCGATGGTGGCGCAGGTCATGACCGCATCGGCTTCGACCGGGCTCTCCGCGACCGCCGGGTCAGGGCCGTTCGCGCCCACCGGCACCGGCGCCGCCATCGGTATGTCGCCGACGCCGCAGCCGGATAGCGCCAGCGCATAGAGGCAGACGCATGCTGCGAGACCTGCCGTCCTGATCCGTCCCATCACCACCCCCCGCGCGGCGAAGCGCTCGTCCAGCATCGCCGGTCCGGTCGGTGACGGCAACTTAACTCCCTGTAATCCAAGGCTGATCAAAGGGGATTGCCGGCGGCGGCAAACTCCAATAGGTCTCTTGCCAACAAAAGCGGGAGACGATGCTCATGAACCGCCGCACCGGCGCACAGATCCTGGTCGATCAGCTTAGGATCCACGGCGCCGACACGGTCTTCTGCGTGCCGGGCGAGAGCTATCTCGCCGTGCTGGACGCGCTCTACGACGCCAACTCGATCGGCCTCGTCACCTGCCGCCAGGAAGGCGGCGCGACGATGATGGCCGATGCCTATGGCAAGCTCACCGGCCGGCCCGGCCTCGCGATGGTGACGCGCGGTCCCGGCGCCACCAACGCCAGCGCCGGCCTCCATGTGGCGATGCAGGATTCGACGCCGCTCATCCTGTTCATCGGCCAGGTGGCGCGCGGCACGGTGGAGCGCGAGGCCTTCCAGGAGATCGATTACCGCCGCATGTTCGGCCAGCTCGCCAAATGGGTGGCCGAGATCGACGATCCCCGCCGCATTCCCGAGTTCATCAGCCGCGCCTTCCATACCGCCACCAGCGGCCGGCCCGGCCCGGTGGTGCTGGCGCTGCCGGAGGACATGCTGACCGAGCTCGCGGAGGTCGCCGACGCGCAGCCCTATGTCCCGGTCGAGACCTGGCCCGGCGAGGCGCCGATGGCGCGGCTCAGGCAGATGCTGGGCGCCGCCAAGCGGCCCTTCCTGCTGCTCGGCGGCAGCGCCTGGGACGCCGACGGGGTCGCCGCGATCGAGCGCTTCGCCGCCGCCAACCGCCTCCCGGTCGGCTGCGGCTTCCGCCGCCAGGACCGCTTCGACAACAGCCACCCCTGCTATGCCGGCGATGTCGGCATCGGCATCAACCCCAAGCTCGCCCAGCGCATCCGCGAGTCCGACCTGCTGATCGCCGTCGGCCCGCGGCTCGGCGAAATGACCACCGGCGGCTACACGCTCCTCGACATACCGACGCCGAAGCAGCCGCTGGTGCATGTCCATGCCGATCCCGAGGAGCTCGGCCGGGTCTATCAGCCGACGCTGCCGATCAACGCGACGCCGCGCGCCTTCGCGCGCCAGGCGGCGGCGCTGCCGCCGGTCGAGCACCCGGTCTGGGCGGCGGCGACCGAAGCGGCGCATCAGGACTACCTCGCCTTCCGCAAGCCGCCGCGCTCGCCCGGCGCGCTGCAGATGGGCGAGATCATGCTGTGGCTCGACGCGCACCTGCCGGCCGACGCCATCTTCGCCAACGGCGCCGGCAATTTCGCCACCTGGGTCCATCGCTTCCACCAATACCGCCGCTTCGGCTCGCAGCTCGCGCCGACCAGCGGCTCCATGGGCTATGGCTTCCCGGCCGCGGTGGCGGCGAAGATCGTCCATCCCGACCGGGCCGTGATCTGCGTGGCCGGCGACGGCGATTTCCTCATGACCGGGCAGGAGCTGGCGACCGCGGTGCAGCGGCGCCTCGGCATCGTCGTGCTGCTGGTCAATAACGGCATGTACGGCACCATCCGCGTGCATCAGGAGCGCCACTATCCCGGCCGCGTCATCGGCACCGACCTCCACAACCCCGATTTCGCGGCGCTGGCGCGCGCCTACGGCGCCCATGGCGAGGTGGTCGAGCGCACCGAGGAGTTCGCCGCCGCCTTCGAGCGCGCCCGCGCCGCCGGCGTGCCGGCGATCCTGGAGCTGCGCATCGATCCCGAGGCGATCACCATCCGCCAGTCGCTGTCCGAGATCCGCGGGGCGGCGCTGGCGGCGCCGCACTGAGGAGAGGAGGAGCCGCATGAGCCGCTTTGGCGATTTCGTCCCGGCCGGCGTCATTCCCGCCTGCCTGCTGCCCTTCGACGAGGATCTGGCGATCGATGCTGCCGAATACCGCAAGCACCTGCGCGAGGTCGCGGCGGTGCCCGGCCTCGCCGCGCTCACCACCAACGCGCATGCCTCGGAGGTCCATGCCTGCAGCCTCGCGGAGCAGCGCCACGTGCTCGAGCTCACGCTGGACGAGATCGGCGACCGGCTGCCGGTGGTGGCCGGGGTCTATGCGGATGGCAGCCTTGCCGCCGCCGAGATCGCGCGGATCGCCGCCGGCGCCGGCGCCTCGGCGCTGCTGGTGTTCCCGCCCAACAGCATGAGCATGGGCGGGCAGCTCCGGCCCGAGATGGCGCTCACGCATTTCCGGCGCATCGCCGATGCCACGGACCTGCCGATCATCCTCTTCCAGTATTCGCTGGCGAGCGGCCTCGGTTACCCGCTCGAGACGCTGCTGCGCCTGGTCGAGGCGGTGCCGAGCATCCGCGCGGTCAAGGATTGGTGCAATGATGGCATGCTGCATGAGCGCCACATCCGCACGCTGCAGAGCCTGCCGCGACCGGTCAACGTGCTGAGCACGCACAGCGCCTGGCTGATGAGCTCGCTGGTGCTGGGCTGCCGCGGCCTGCTCTCGGGTGCCGGCAGCGTGGTCGCCGACCTGCAGGTGGCGCTGTGGCAGGCGGTCGAGGCCAAGGACCTCGCCCGGGCGCAGGCGGTGAACGACCGGCTTTATCCCGTCGTCCAGGCCTTCTACGCGCCGCCCTTCCTCGACATGCACAACCGCATGAAGGAGGCGCTGGTGCTGCTCGGCCGCTTGCAGCGCGCGGTGGTGCGGCCGCCGCTGGTCAAGCTGCCGGCAAGCGAGATCGCGCGCCTCCAGGCGGCGCTCGACGCCGCGGGGATCACCGGCGCAGGTGCGGTCGACCGCGCGGCTTAATCGAGCGGCTCGAGCTTGACGATCGAGGCGCCGTGGTTGCTGCCGGCCCAGAAGGCGACCGGCGAGGCGGTGTTGTCGACGAAGACGCGGCGGATGTTGGTCTCGCGCGGCAGCAGGTACTCGACCGTGGCGCCGCTCTTGGGATCGAGCCGCACGACGCGGTCGCTGGTCATGCCGCCGGTCCAGACCTCGCCGTTCTTGTCGATGGCGACGTCGTAAGGCCCGGTCCAGGGCGTCGGCATCGCCCATTCCCGGATCGTGCCGCTCTTGGTGTCGAGCATGCCGATATGGTTGCCGCGATACTCGGCGAACCACAGCCGGTCCTGCGCGTCCATGCGCAGGCGGCGCGGCCGCGAATGATCGGTCGGCGTCGCATAGAAGCTGCGCTCGCCGGTCTCGGCGTCGAGCCGGCCGATATAGCGGTCGTCGAATACCGAGAAATAGACGTTGTTCCGCTGGTCCGTCGCGATGTCGTAGATGGCGTGCGGGCCCCCGGCGAGCGGCGAATCCTTGGGCAGGTTCTTGTAGACCGCGAAGCTCTCGACCTTGCCGGTGGCGAGCTCGACGCGGTGCACGCCTTCGAGCCCGATATCGTCCATCCACACCTTGCCGTCGACGCCGGCATGCTGCGGCTTCACCATGTTGACCTGCGCCGCGTCGTTGTTCTGGGCGGCCGGCAGGCGGTAGATCTGCGCCTTGCCGGCGCGGCGGTCGAAGCGCGCGACGGCGCCCTGGAACATCATGCCGAGCCAGAAATTCCCGTCCTTGTCGGCCTCGAGGTCGAGCGAGCCCACCGGAAATCCCGGCTTCTGCTCGGGGAGCGCGTATTCCGTGACCTTGCCGGTGGCGGGATCGAGCTTCCCCAGGAACTCCTCGCCGAAATCGGTGTACCAGACCTGCCCCTGGCCATCGAGCACGACATCATGCGGCTGCACCGTCGGCCGCGGCAGATCGTATTCGGTGATGATGACGCGCGTCGCCCGGCCGCTGGGACGCGGCAGTGTCTTCAGCGGAAATTCCCATTCGGGACCGCTGCTGAGATCGATGCTGGCGAGATATTCGGCCTGCTTTGCGGAAGGTCTCGGGATCGGCCTCGGCTTCGGGCGCCGACACCTTGCGCTGCGGCACCAGCGGCGTGCTCACCTGCGCATAGCCCGCCATGCGCTGCAGCACCGCGATGAACGCGTCGGCATCGTGGCGCGCGGTGAGCGGCCGCTCCAGCGTATGACAGCCGACGCAGTTGAGCAGCGAGGCCTTCTGCTCCTCGCTTCCGGGCACGCTGGCGATCCATTCGGCGTTGGTGAGCTGGTCGATCAGGTTCCGCGCTTTGCGCAGCCTGAGGTCGAGCTTGGCGGGTCGCGGCGGCGCCACCTCGGCGGTGGGGCGGCCATCGAGATCGTATCCCGCGGCGCGGATGCGCAGCGTGTACTGCCCGGCCTCGAGCCGGCCGGCGGGAAAGCGGTAGCGGCCTTCGGCGTCGCTCACGACGCTGATCGTCACCGCGGCGCCGGCGCGCCTGGCGCTGACGACGACGCCTTCCATCGGCCCTTCCTCGGCCGAGCTCACCTGGCCGGAAAGCGCGGCGGCGTCGCGGCTTTGACCGGCCGCGCCGGTTGCATGACAGAGAATGAAGGCCGATAGCGCGGCGATGATCGGCGACAGGCAGGCAGCCCGCATTCCGTCCTCCCTGCACCCGGGATCGGTCTTTTTGGTCGCCGATCGGAGGTCAGCCCGCGCCCGATCAGCATAGGCCGGCAGGGCGTTTCCCTTCAAGCGGGGGGAGGGACTACGCCAGTGGTGTACTCCATTGAGAAAAAAATCCGCATCCGCCGCTGACGTAGCCTTCGCCCAGAACCGGCTGAGGGAGATGGTAATCCTGCCCCCCTCCGCGACCAAGGCTCAGGCTCGGCGCAGATGCCGCTGCCGCATGCCCTTCAGCACGGTGATCGCCAGCACCGCGGTGAGCGCGTCGAGGCAGGCGACGATGGTGAAGACGGCAAGCCAGCTCCCCGTCGCCTGCTTCAGATAGGCCGCCGCCGGGCCGCCCAGGATCGAGCCGATGCCTTGGGCGATATAGAGAAAGCCGTAATTGGTCGCGGCGAATTTCGGGCCGAAGGTGTCGGTGAGCGTCGAGGGGAAGAGCGAGAAGATCTCGCCCCAGCCGAAGAAGACGAGGCCGGTCAGCACGACGAAGAGCACGGGGTTGTCGAGGAAGGCGAAGAGCACGAGGATCGCCACCGCCTCCAGCGAGAAGGCCAGCGCCATCGTCGCCTCGCGGCCGATATGGTCGGAGACCCAGCCGAAGAACGGCCGCGTCAGGCCGTTGGTGAGGCGCGACAAGGTCAGCGACAGCGGCAGCGCCGCCATCAGCCCCAGCACCATGACGTCGGCGACCTTGAACTCGCGGGCGAAGGGGGCGACGTTCGAGGTCACCATCAGCCCGCTGGTCGACATCATCGACATCATCACGAAGAGCAGCCAGAAGACCGGGCTCCGCAGCATCTCGGCCGGGCTGTAGCTGCGGCGGGACTGCAGCTCGAGCCGCGAGATCTCGGGGTTGTAGCCGGCGGGCTGGTAGCCTTCCGGCGGCACGCGCAATCCCAGCGCCGCGAGCACGCCGACCACCCCCTGGATCACGCCCCAGACCACCAGCGTGTGCTGATAGCCCGAGCTCTTGATCATGCTGTCGATCGGGAAGCTGGTGAAGAAGGCGCCGAAGCCGTAGCCGGCGGCGGCAAGCCCGGTGGCGAGGCCGCGCCGGTCGGGAAACCAGCGCACCATCAGCCCGATGATGCCGACATAGATGATGCCGGTGCCGAAGCCGCCGATGATGCCATAGGTGAGGTAGAGCATCTGCAGGTCGCTGACAAAGGACGCCAGCACCCAGCTGCCGCCGGACAGGATGGCGCCGGCGGCGATCAGGTTGCGCGGGCCGAAGCGGTCGACGAGATAGGCCTGCAGCGGCGACAGGAAGGTCTGCAGGATGATCAGCAGCGAGAAGGTCCATTGGATCTGGGCGAGCGTCGTGCCGAGCTTCTGGTTGAGCGGGCCGGTGAAGAGGGTCCAGGTATATTGCGGGCTCGAGATCGACATCATGGCGATGACGCCGAAGAGCAATTGCCACCAGCGCTTTCCGGCGGTTTCGCCGACCGATGCCGCGGTCACGGACATGCTTCAGCTCCCTGATTGACTTGCCGGTTCCTGCTGGCGACAGTGACCCCAGCATAAGCGCGCTCCGCCGGCCCTGGCCAGCGCACCGTCGCCATCGCCAGTCGATGCAAGCGATGTGCCAGAGCCGCCTCAGAGGGCCTGTCGAGGAGCCTTTCTTGACCGCTTTCACCACCCGTCCGGAGATCCGCGGCACCTTCGGCGTCGTCGCCTCGACCCATTGGCTCGCCTCGGCGGCGGCGCATGGGCGTGCTCGAGCGCGGCGGCAACGCCTTCGACGCGGCGGCGGCGGCGGGCTTCGTGCTGCAGGTGGTCGAGCCGCATTTGAACGGCCCCGCCGGCGAGGCGCCGATGATCCTGTGGGACCGCCGACGCGGCGCCGTCGAGGTGATCTGCGGCCAGGGGGTGAGCCCGGCTGGTGCCACCATCGCGGCGTTCAAGCGCCAGGGCCTCGACCTCATCCCCGGCACCGGGCTGCTGGCGGCCTGCGTGCCCGGCGCCTTCGATGCCTGGATGCGCCTGCTGCTGGAGCATGGCACGCTGCGCCTTGCCGATGTCCTGGCGCCGGCGCTGGGCTATGCCAGCCAGGGCTATCCCGTGGTGCCGCGCATCAGCGCCGCCATCGCGACGGTGCGGAGCCTCTTCGAGACGGAATGGCCGAGCTCGGCGGCGATCTATCTGCCGGGCGGCGTGGTGCCGCCGCCGGGGCGGCTCTTCCGCAACCCGGCGCTGGCCGCCACATACCAGCGGCTGCTGCGCGAGGCGGAGGCGGCAAGCCCCGACCGCGACGGGCAGATCGAGGCGGCGCGGCGCATCTGGGCGGAGGGCTTCATCGCCGCCGCGATCGACCGCTTCTGCCGCGCCGAGGCGGTGATGGACAGCTCAGGACGGCGCCATCATGGGCTCCTCACCGGCGACGACATGGCGCGCTGGCGCGCCACGGTCGAGGCGCCGCTCACTTACGATTATTACGGCTACACGCTGTGCAAATGCGGGCCGTGGACGCAGGGGCCGGTGCTGCTGCAGATGCTGGCGCTGCTGGAGGGCTTCGATCTCGACGCGATGGATCCGACCGGGCCGGATTTCGTCCATACCGTGGTCGAGAGCGCCAAGCTCGCCTTTGCCGATCGCGAGGCCTGGTATGGCGATCCCGATTTCGTCGACGTGCCCATGGCGGCGCTGCTGAGCCCGGCCTATGCCGCCGAGCGCCGCCGCCTCATCGGCGCCCGCGCCTCGCTCGAGCTGCGCCCGGGCGCGCCCGGCGGCCGCGAGCCGCGCCTTTATGACGGGCCGACCGGCGGCGGCAGCGCGCCGGGCAGCGGCGAGCCGACCGTGGCGGGGGCGGGCGAGCCCACCACCGCCGATTTGCGCATCGATCCCCGCGGCATGAGTGTGGGCGACACCTGCCACCTCGACATCATCGACCGCTGGGGCAACATGATCGCGGCGACGCCGAGCGGCGGCTGGCTGCACAGCTCGCCGGCGATCCCGGAGCTGGGCTTTGCGCTCGGCACGCGCCTCCAGATCTTCTGGCTCGAGGAGGGGCTGCCGCTCAGCCTGGCGCCGGGGCGGCGGCCGCGCAGCACTTTGACGCCGTCCTTCGCCTTGAAGGCGGGCGAGCCCTACATGGCCTTCGGCACGCCCGGCGGCGACCAGCAGGAGCAGTGGTCGCTGCTGCTCTTCCTGCATCACGTCCACCACGGCATGAACCTGCAGGAGGCGATCGACTGCCCCGCCTTCCACACCGAGCACATGCCGAGCTCGTTCTGGCCGCGCGCGGCAAAGCCGGGCCTGGTCGCGCTGGAAGGCCGCTTCCCGCCCGAAACGGTGAAGGCGCTGCGCAAGCGCGGGCATCAGGTTCAGCTCGGCGAGGACTGGTCCGAAGGAAGGCTCTCCGCCTGCGCCGCCGAGCAGACGCCCGAAGGCACCGTGCTCAAGGCCGGCGCCAACCCGCGCGGCATGCAGGGATATGCGGTGGGGCGGTGAG
>CAWBKF010000032.1:0-145398 GCA_963789275.1 uncultured Alphaproteobacteria bacterium | reverse complement strand
GACGGTGTAGAAACCGCCATTGCAACGGCCCGAACAATTGGCCGATTGGCCGCGCATCCCATGTCATGCGGCTAGAGCCTCTTCGGTCCTGATTGAATTAGATCCCGGGCTTTTTGATTGAGCATGATCTTTTTCGGAAAACCGGTTTCCACTTTTCCGGATCATGCTCCTAGTGTCCCGATTCCGAAGTTCGCATTATTGTGCGGCACCCTCGTTTGCAAACTTCGGAATTGAAGGACACTAGTCCCTATGATTGCTGGGCCTGAGGGTGGCCCGTCATCCGATATGCAACGGTACGAGGGTTAAGCCGGCTAGCCGGCACAGCGCCTCATGCATAGGAGACGGGCCTTATGGAACATACCCGATTTGTTGGCTTGGATATTCACAAAGAACGGATCTCGATCGCAGTGGCGGAGAGCGGACGCTCTGGGGCGGTGGAATACCTCGGTGAGATTTCCAACGATCCCGTTGCGATCGGTAAGCTGTGTGAGCGCCTCGTGCGTTCGGGCAAGAAGTTGGCATTTTGCTACGAGGCCGGCCCGTGCGGCTATGGCGTTCATCGTCAACTCTCCGGCATCGGCCATCGCTGCGATGTAGTAGCGCCGTCGTTAATTCCGACCAAGCCCGGTGACCGGGTGAAAACGAATTGTCGTGACGCCACCATGCTTGCGCGGCTCCACCGAGCCGGCGAGTTGACGCCCGTCTGGGTGCCTGACGCCGATCACGAGCCATGCGCGATTTGATCCGTTTGCGCGGCGTCGTCCGACAAATCGTGACCCGAACGCGTCAACATCTTCAGGGATTTCTGCTGCGGCACGGCCGCAAGCACGGGCGTGGGACAGCATGGCGAATGGCTTACCGGCGCCCGGCCTCGCCGCGCTCAAGACCCTGCTCGAAAGCGACGAGTAAGCCGCCCTCATCGGGCGCGCGAAGCGCGCCATTCTTCGCTTCTCCGTGACCTCGTCGATCCGCTTCGCGGCTCGACCTCCGTGGTAATCCCTCTCACTGAGCGGTCGGATGCGATTGCCCTGCGTCTCGGTGGCGGCGTCCCTTCAGCGCCGGCGCGAGAAGAGGCGCTTCATTCGCGCCGACAGCCCGTGGCGCAGCCGCTCGCGCCGCACCACTTGCGCGCTTTCCACCCAGTTGAGCTGGACGACTCGACGGGGACCGCTGACCGGCGCGTGGCCGTGCCATGACTGCGGCGTGACGCGGAAGGCGAGCAGCGTGCCGGCGGCCGGCGGCACCTCGGTGATGATATCCTCGAGATTGTCGGGCGAACGCAACAGGCGCAGCCTGCCGCCCGCCGCCTCCCAGGATTTGTTCATATAGACCAGCACGGTGATGAGCTTCGAGCTGGTGTCGGTATGGATCCGCCCGTCGCCGGCGCGCGCCTGGCCGCGCACGGTGATCATGGTTGGTCGATCGGCCAGGTCGATGGCGAATTTCTCGGCAAAAGCCGCGCGCAACGCCGGGCCTTCGAGCTCGGCGATGAAGTTCGCGAAGGCCGGGCCGTAGCGGAGATCGCCGAGCGGGAAGCTGCCGGGCTCGGCGATGTCGGGATAATCGCGCGCCAGCGCCGCGCGCGCCGGACCCGGAATGAAGCCCGGCACCACCAGCCATGGGAATGGATCACGCGCCAGCGGCGCGCGCGCCAGCGCCGCCAGATCGATAAACTGCAGTCCTGCCGTCGCGGTTGCCGCTGCCGCCGTCACGCCTTGCCCCTTATTTCCCCAACGCCGACCTTGCCACAAAACCGCGCAGTGTGAAACCATAGGCAAGTCTTTGTCAGACAACGATCTATCACCTATTGCTCGTCGCGTTAACGCTAAATTGACCATATTGATGGCGTGGTGGGCATGAGCAGGGCATTGACAGGTCATATGACAGGTGGCAACCGAAGGGGCAGCGCGCCGGCCATCCTGGCGTCGTGTCTGGCGCTAACGCTGGCGGCATGCGATCTGCTTCAGCCGCAAGCGGCGCCGGCGCCGCCGGTCCAGACCGCGGCACCGGCGGCGGTCACCGCGTTGCCGCCGCCGCCGCCGCGCAAGCCGACTCCGCCGGGCCAGAGCCTGGCGCGGCTGCCGCCGGCCTCGGCGGCGCCGGAAGCCGAGCCCACCGAGCCCGCGGGGTCGGCGGGATTCGACCGGCTGATCGGCCTCGATCAGCCGCATGTCGCCGATCTTCTCGGCGATCCCCACAGCCGCGCGGAGTCGCCGCCGGCAACGATCTGGCAGTATGCCGGCACCGATTGCGAGGTGGATGTCTATTTCTATCTCGATCTGCAGAGTCAAATGATGCGAAGTCTTACATTATGAAGTCAGGAGCCATGACCTACCCGAGCGATCCGTCCAGCGATGCTACGACACCCTCACCAGCGAGCGCCGCCCACCTGACGAGTCTAATGCCGGTTCGGATCGTCCTCGTTGATGACGATGACTCCTTCCGGGAATTGCTCGGCCTGAACCTGGTTGACGAGGGCTTTGACGTGCAGAGCTTTGCCAGCGGCGAGCCGGCGCTGGATTATTTCCAGCAAGGCGGCGGCGCCGATGTCATCCTGCTCGACTGGCGCATGCCCGGCATGAACGGGCTCGAAGTGTTGCGCAACCTGCGCCGCACCGGCACGACGACGCCGGTGATCTTTCTCACCGCGCTCAGCGACGACATCTACGAGGAGGCGGCGCTCGAAGGCGGCGCGGTCGACTTCATCGACAAGTCGCGCCGCCTGTCGATCCTGTTGAAGCGGCTCCATCTCATCACCGAAGGCATGCGCGTGATCGCCGAGCCGGTCGGCGCGGCCAAGCGCCCGACCGGCGACGTCGTCACGCTCGCCCGCCTCGAGCTGCGCTTCGACATCAACCGCGCCGCCTGGGGCAGCCAGACGCTCGACCTGACGCTCACCGAGTTCAAGATCGTGGCGCTGCTCGCCTCGCGCGTCGGCGAGGATGTGGGCTATCGCGAGATCTACGATCTCGTCCACGGCAAGGATTTCGTCGCCGGCTATGGCGCCGAGGGCTATCGCGCCAATGTGCGCACCTTCATCAAGCGCATCCGCAAGAAATTCCGCGACATCGATCCCGATTTCGATCAGATCCACAACTATGCTGGATTCGGCTATCGCTGGATTGCCGGCATCTAGCCGGCAGGAACTGACCCCCGCGCCGCCGCCGCCGCCGGGCGCGCCGCGGCCGCGCTTCTATCGCTCGCTGACGGCGAAGGCGGCGGTGCTGGCGATCATCTTCCTGGCCGTGCCGATCATCGTCTATGACCAGTTCCGAGCTGCCGACGAGGCGGAACAGGCGGTGCTCTTGCGCAGCGTGCGCGAGCACGGCCATGTCATAACCGCGGCGCTGGCGCCGGTGCTGTCGGCGGGCGAGCGGCCGGCGCTGCCGCTGCTCGGCCGCGAGCTTGCGCGGTTTGCCGATGATTTCTCCAGCGTGAAGCTGCTGTTCGCGCCGAGCGGCACCGCCGGGTTCTTCTACGTCGCTTCCTGGCCCACGGTCTCGGCGGCGCAGCTCGATGCCGAGCGCGAGACCCTCAGCCAGCAAGGCGTGCTCGACCGCCTGTCCGCGAGCTGCGACGGCGAGTTCCCCTTTGCGCTGCGCTATCGCACCCCCGGCGGTGCCGACGAGGTCGTCACCTCGGTGACGCCGCTGAAGGCGCCGGCCGGCTGCTGGGTGGTGGTCACCTCCTCGGCTGCCGGCACCTTGCCGGGCTCGAATCTCGGGCGTCCCTATTGGGCGAGCTCGGAGGTGCGAATTGCCGCCGCGATCTACCTCGCCATGGTCCTGCTCACCATCACCACCTTCTGGAGCGTCAGGCGCGGCTTGCGGCGCTTTGCCGAACGCGCGCGCACCATCCGCGAGCGGCGCGGCGGCGGCGGCTCCTTCCGCGCGCAAAACGATATCCCGGAGCTCGCCGACGTCGCCGAGGAGTTCGACCACATGGTCGAAGTGCTCGATGCCTCGGCAAGCGACATCCGCCGCGCGGCGGAAGACAACGCGCACGCCTTCAAGACGCCGATCGCCGTGATCCGCCAGTCGCTCGAGCCGCTGAAGCGCGCCATCGCCGCCGACAACCGGCGCGGCTTGCGCGCGGTCGGGCTGATCGAGACCTCGCTCGACAAGCTCGACGGCCTGGTTGCTTCGGCGCGGCGACTCGACGAGGCGACCGCCGATGTCATGGACATGCCGCGCACCGATGTCGACCTGTCGAGCCTGCTCGACCGGCTGTTGCAGGCGCATGCAGAAGCGCTGGTCGAGCGCAAGCTGTCGCTCAAGGGCCATATCGCGGCGTGCGTGCTGATCCACGCCAATGAGGAAATGGTGGAGACGGTGATCGAGAACCTGCTCGACAACGCCGTCTCCTTCTCGCCCGCGAACGAGAGCGTCGGCGTGCGCCTCGAGGCGCGTGACGGTGTCGCCGAGCTGCTGATCGGCGACAGCGGCCCGGGCGTCGCGCCGGAGAACCTTTCGCGCATCTTCGACCGCTATTTCTCGCAGCGCATGCCGCCGCGCAGCGACGGCCACGACACGCATTTCGGCATCGGCCTGTGGATCGCGCGGCGCAATGTCGAGGCGCTCGGCGGCGTCATCAGCGCCGAGAACCAGCGGCCCAACGGGCTGCTGATGCGCGTCCGCCTGCCTCTCGCCGAGGTAGTGCGCCTCGGCAGCAACCCAACCAGACCTCGGGGCTGACACTTTTTTGACCCCCGTGGCCGACCCTCATCGCCGGTAGCATTTCGCTCTCTCCGAAACGCTATGAGGTCGTTCTGCGATGGATTTGGCAAAGCTCGTACCGACGCTGCAGAGCGCCAAAGAGGGAAGCGAGTACCTCGACTACGCGATCCAGCGCCTGTTCGGCACGGCAAAGCCGGTGCCGCTCTATACCCGCTCCATCGACGCGGCGCTGCGCCTGCTGCCCGAAGGCTGGACTATTCATCGCCTGAGCCAGCTCAGCGACTGCCGTGGCGGCTTCAGCGGCTGGATCGGCGAGATCTACCGGGCCAGCGACGCCATGATCCCCTACCCCTCCTCGTCACCTGCGGCGACGGCGCCCCTGGCGCTGTGCATCGCCGCCATGCGCCTCAGGCTGGCCGAGCAACTGGCCGAGGAGGCACGAACGGTGCCGGTCGAGCTTGACGGCGACCGCAGAGAGCGCCTCGGCGCCTGAGCATCCGGCGGATTGTCCGGTCCGGAGGTTCGCCCTAAGCTGGCTCCGTGCCGGCCACGGGTGTTTCCCTTTGCGCGCCCTCATGAGCGAAGACGCGCTCGAGATCATCGACCACGATACGGCCTATCAGGGGTTCTTCCGGGTGGGGCGCTATCGCGCTGCGCCACCGGCGCTATGACGGCGGCTGGAGCCCCGAGCTCAGCCGCGAGGTGGTCGAGCGCGGGCGCGCCGTGGGGCTGCTGCTCTACGATCCCATGCGCGACGCGGTGGTGCTGGTCGAGCAGTTCCGCCTGCCCGCGCACCTCGCCGGCTTCACCTCCTGGCAGCTCGAGATCGTCGCCGGCCTGGTCGACCATGGCGCGGAGGCGGAGGGTGACGTGGCGCGGCGCGAGGCGCTGGAGGAGGCCGGGCTCGTCATCGAGGGCGAGCTGGTGCCGATCCATCGCCTGCTCACCAGCCCCGGCGGCTCGACCGAGGCGGTCACGCTGTTTTGCGGCCGGGTCGATGCCAGCCGTGCCGGCGGCGTTCACGGCCTTGCCGCGGAGCATGAGGACATCAAGGTGGTGGTGAAGAGCTACGCCGAGGTGGCGCGGCTGCTGCGCGCGGGCGGGATCGAGAATGCTTCCACCCTGATCGCGCTCTATTGGCTTGCCGCCCATCGCGCCAGGCTGCGCAAGCGCTGGCGCTAGCGCATGTCCCGCGAAGATGGAACCATCACTGCCGCCCCCGCTAAAGCGCTACGGCATGCACACGTCCGGAAAAGCGCTGCACCTTCCGTTACTTGTTCCGCCGTCCCCGCGAAAGCGGGGACCCAGAGGAAGCGCCCCGCTCACTGCATTTGCGGGCCCTGGATGCCCGCTTTTCGCGGGCAAGGCGATTGTTGAGGAGCGCGTTGCTGCAAGATGTGTGCATGCCGTAGCGCTAAAGCGGGGAGAGCGAGGATGATGATGCGATCTGCTCGAAACCCGCTCTCGGACCCCGTCAGCGCCGCCGATAGGGCCCGCTCGCCGCGACCAGCTCGCGCGTGTAATCCTTTTGCGCGCGGCCGGCGCGGAGATCGGCAACCGCAAGCTGCTCGATGAAGCGGCCCGCGCGCATAACCGCGACGCGCTCGCACAAGGCGGCGATGACGCCAAGGTTGTGGCTGACCAGCACATAGGCGAGGCGCTGCTCGCGCCGCAGCCGCTGCAGCAGCGCCAGGATCTCCGCCTGCACCGGCGCGTCGAGCGCGGAGGTCGGCTCGTCCAGCAGCAGCAGGCGCGGCGCCAGGATGAGGGCCCGGGCGATGGCGACGCGCTGGCGCTGCCCCCCGGAGAGCTGGTGCGGGTAGCGGAAGCGATGCTCCGGCGCGAGCCCGACCTCGCCCAGCGCGGCGGTGATCCGGCCCGCCGCCGCTGTGACGCCGTGCACCGCCAGCGGCTCTGACAGCGCGCGATCGACGGTATGGCGCGGATGGAGCGAGCCATAGGGATCCTGGAACACCATCTGCGCCGCGCCGGCCGGCCTGTGGCGACGCGGCGATTGCGGCGCGCCGGCGAGTTCCAGCCGTCCCGACCAATCGGCATGGAGCCCGGCAAGCACGCGCAGCACGGTCGATTTGCCCGAGCCGCTCTCGCCGACAATGCCGAAGGCTTCGCCCGCGGCGACGGCAAAGGAAATGTTGTCGACGGCGAGCGTCACGCCGAAGCGCGCCGAGAGGCCGTCGGCGGCGATCACGGCGCGAAGCTCGCCTGCGCCGCGAGCAAGCGGCGCGTATAGGGATGGCGCGCCGAGGCAAGCGCGGCGGCGCTACAGCTCTCGACGATCTCGCCGTGGCGCATCACCAGCACGCGGTCGCAGAACGAGCGCACCAGCGCGAGATCGTGGCTGATCAGGATCAGCCCCATGCCGCGCCGGCTGACCTCGTCATCGAGCACCGACAGCACTTGTCCCTGGACGGTGACGTCGAGCGCGGAGGTCGGCTCGTCGGCGATCAGCAGGTCGGGGTCCGGCGCCAGCATCATTGCGATCATCGCGCGCTGCCCCATGCCGCCGGAGACCTGGTGGGGATAAAGGCCGTGGACGCGCTGCGGCTCGCGGATGCGCACGGCTTCGAGCAGCGCCAGCGCCTTGTCGCGGGCCTCGCGCCGCGAGGCATTGCGATGCGCGCGGCAGGCCTCCTCGATCTGCCGGCCGATGCTCATCGCCGGGTTGAGCGAGAAGCGCGGGTCCTGCAGGACGAGGCCGAGGCGGCGGCCGCGCAGGCGGCGCATGGCGCCCTCGCCCGCCGCCAGCAGGTCAATGCCGTCGAAGGCGAGCCGCGCCGCCGACATCGCCGCGCCCCGCGGCAGCAGCTTCAGGATGGCGCGGCCGGTCAGCGATTTGCCCGAGCCGGTCTCGCCGACGATGCCGAGGCGTTCGCGGCCGAGCGCGAAACTGACGCCGCGCACCACCTCGCCGGCGCCGGCGAAGCGGATGCTGAGATCCGCGACCTCGAGCAGCGGCCCGGTCATCGCTGCTTCGGGTCGAGCACGTCGCGCAGCCCGTCGCCCAGCAGGTTGAAGCCGAGGCTGACCACGGCGACGGCGATGCCCGGCATGGCGCCGACCCACCATTGGTCGAGCATAGAGGCGCGGCCGGCGGCGATCATCGCGCCCCATTCCGGCGAGGGCGGCTGCGCGCCGAGCCCGAGAAAGCCCAGCCCGGCGGCGATCAGGATGACGCCGGCCATGTCGAGGCTGACGCGCACGATCACCGAGGCGAGGCAGAGCGGCATGATATGACGCAGCACGATGCGCGCCGGCGAAGCGCCCATCAGTCGCGCCGCGGCGATGAAGTCGCTGCGCCGCACTGCCAGGGTCTCGGCACGCGCGATGCGCGCGTAAGGCGGCCAGGCCACCAGCGCGATGGCGAGGACGGCATTCTCGATGCCCGCTCCCAGCGCCGCGACGAAGGCCAAGGCCAGGATGAGGCGCGGCAGCGCCAGGAACACGTCGGTGAGCCGCATCAGCGCCGCGTCCGCGAAGCCGCCGAGATATCCCGCGGTGCAGCCGACGACGAGGCCGATGGGCGCGGCAATCGCGGTCACCAATGCGACGATGCCGAGCGTGATGCGCGCGCCATAGAGCAGGCGCGAGAGGATGTCGCGGCCGAACTCGTCGGTGCCGAGCCAATGCCGCGCGCCCGGCGGCTGCAGGCGCTCGGCCAGATGCTGCGCCGCCGGGGGATAGGGCGCCACGATCGGTGCCAGCAGCGCCGCCAGCAGCAGCACGCCGAGGATGAGCGCGCCGGCGACGGCGAGCCGATGGCGCAGGAAAGCGCGCAACAGGCGCCAGGCCTCGCCGAGCCGGGCCTGGCCGCGGGACGCCGGCGCGTCGCTGGCGAGCCAGCCCTGCCAGGCGCGCGCTCGTTCGATCATCGCAGCCTCGGATCGAGCAGCCGGTAGAGCAGGTCGGCGAGCAGGTTGAGCGCGATGAAGATGATGCCGACAACCAAGGTGCCGCCGAGCACGGCGTTCATGTCGATGTTGAGCAGCGAGTTGGTGAGGTAGGAGCCGATCCCCGGCCAGGCGAAGACGGTCTCGGTCAGCACCGAGCCCTCGAGCAGGCTGGCATAGGAGAGCGCGACCACGGTGACCAGCGGCACCAGCACGTTGCCGAGCGCGTGGCGCCACAGCACGCGCGCCTCACTCAAACCCTTGGCCCGGGCGGTGACGATGTATTCCTGGCCGAGCTGGTCGAGCATGAAGCTGCGCGTCATGCGGCTGATATAGGCGAGCGAGAAGTATCCCAGCACGCCCGCCGGCAGCACCAGATGCGCCAGCGCGCTGCGGAAGATCGTCCAGTCGCCGGCGAGCGCGCTGTCGACCAGCAGCAGCCCGGTCACCGGCGCCAGCGTATCCTCGTAGAAGATGTCGAGCCGCCCCGGCCCCGCCGCCCAGCCGAGCTCGGCATAGAACAGCAGCAGCGCCATGAGGCCGAGCCAGAACACCGGCACCGAGTAGCCCAGCAGGCCGATGATGCGGATGAGGTGATCGAGCCAGGAATCCTGGCGCGACGCCGCGAGCACGCCGAGCGGAATGCCGAGCGCCACGCCGAGCGCGGTTGCCGAGGTGGCGAGCTCCAGCGTCGCCGGCAGGAAGCGCGCAATATCGGCGGTGACGAGGTGGCGGGTCAGCACCGAGCGGCCGAAATCGCCGTGCAGCACCAGCGACACGTAGCGGTAGAACTGGACCCAGAGCGGCTGGTCGAGGCCGAGCTCGAGGCGAACGCGTTGATAGACCTCCGCCGAAGCGCGGTCGCCCACCACCGCCAGCACGGGATCGATCGGCACCACCCGGGCGATGAGAAAGGTGGCGAGCAGCAGGCCGAAGAGGGTGAGGAGAATTTGCGCGCCGAGACGCAGGATGGCGGTCGCGGTCGTGCGCGTCACGCCAGGTCGCCCCGTTCCTCAGCGTCGCTTGATCGCGGCATATCGGTTCCTCGCGGGCCCACGGCCGATGACGAAGCCGTCGACATCGGCGGCATGCGCCGCCACTTCGACATACTCATACATGAAGACGAAGGGCGCGCGCTGCTGGTGATCGCGCTGGAGATCGCGATAGAGCTGGGCGCGGATCGCCGGGTCGCGCTCCTCGCGGGCTGCCGCGACGCGCGCGGCGAGCGCCGGATCGGACCAGGAATTGCGCCAGGCCGGTGTCTTCCGCGCCGCCGCTGTCGGAATTGTCGGTGTTGACGATGAAGGCTTCGGCGTTGCTATGCGGGTCGGGATAGTCGGGGCCCCAATCGCCGAGAAAGATGTCGTGGTGGCGCGCGCGGTACTTGGTCAGCACCTGCTTGCCGTCGCCGGGGATGAGGGCGAGGCGGATGCCGGCCTCGGCAAAGCTCGCCTGCAGCGCCTCGGCCATGTCCAGCGACGGCGAGGCGTTGCGCACATCGATGGTGGCGTCGAAGCCCGCGCCGAGCCCGGCCTTCTCCAGCAGCGCCTTGGCGCGGTCGGGATCATAGCGGAAGGGCTGCTCGTCGACGGCGCCGAGGAAGCCTTGCGGCTCGAAGGCCTGATGCGGGATGCGCGTCGGGCCGAGGATGGCGCGCGCCATGCCGGCGTAGTCGACGAGATATTTGATCGCCTCGATCACCTCGGGGCGGCGCAGATAGGGATTGCGCTGGTTGAGCGCGAGATAGGTGATCATGGTCTGCACGCCGCGGTCGAGGCGGAAATGCGGGTCGCGGGCCAGCGCCGCGAGTTGGTCGGCGCCGAGGTCGCGGGCATAGTCGATGTCGCCGCGCAGCAGCATCAGCCGTTGCGTCGCCGCCTCCTTGATGTGGCGGACGATGATCCGCCGGTTGGCGGGGGCGCCACCCCAATAGTCGGGATTGGCGTCGAGGGTATAGCGCTCTGCCGGGTGCCACGCCGCCAGCCGATAGGGGCCGGAGCCGGCGGCATGGGCGGCGAGCCAGAAATTGCCGAGATCCCCCTCCTCCGCATGCGCCATGACCACGCTGCGCTCGACGACGCTGGCGACGGTGGCGGTGAGGCAGGCGAAGACCAGCCCGGGCGCCACGGGGCGCGGCGTCAGGATGACCAGCGTGTGCTCGTCCACGGCGCGCACGCGCTCCTCGGCATTGTCGCGGGTGAGGCCGAGCTGCTGCAGCACCAGCGCCGGCGCCTTGTCGAGCAGCAGCGCGCGCTGCAGCGAGAATGCCGCATCCGCCGCCGTCACCGGCGTGCCGTCGGCAAAATGCGCGTCGGGGCGCAAGGTCAGCGTGTAGGTGAGCCCGTCCGCACCCACCTCCCAGGAGAGCGCCAGCGCCGGCTTGAGCTGGCCCGGCGCCCCAGGATCGGTGTCGATCAGCCGGTCATAGAGATTGCCCACGACCTCGCCGCCCGAGGTCTCGTAGACCTCGGCGGGATCGAGCGACACGATGTCGTCGATCCCCTTGCCCATGACGATGGTGTCGCGCGGCGGCGCGGCGAGAGCGGCGCCGCTCAGCAGCAGGGCGGTCAGGAGCGCCGCCGGCGCCCGGCAGGGAGCGGTCACGGCGCGAATTGTGGCGGCCGGCTTTCCCGGGTGTCAACGAGCGTCTTGGCGCGCAGCAACCAAGCCGCGGAGCCCCAGCCTTGGCGGCGGAGGGGTGCAGGCTTACCATCGCTTCGCGCGTCGGTCTTTGCCCCCTGCGTCACCGGCGCACAGCGATTTTTTTGTCATTGGAGTACACCAGTGGCGTAGGGCGGGGCCGCGCTTGATCGTCCGCGTCGCGCCGCCTATAGTGTCGGCTCAAGCCCAAGAATGGCCCGGAAGATGCAGATTCGCGACGGCTTTCTCGAAACCATCGGCAATACACCGCTGATCCGCCTGCGCCGGGCGTCGGAGATGACCGGCTGCACGATCCTCGGCAAGGCGGAGTTCCTCAATCCCGGCGGCTCGGTCAAGGACCGCGCCGCGCTCGCCATCATCAGGGATGCCGAGGCGCGCGGACAGTTGCGGCCCGGCGGCGTCATCGTCGAGGGCACGGCGGGCAATACCGGCATCGGGCTGGCGCTGGTCGGCAATGCGCTGGGCTATCGCAGCGTCATCGTCATGCCGGAGACGCAGAGCCAGGAAAAGAAGGACATGCTGCGGCTGTGCGGCGCCGATCTGCGCCTGGTGCCGGCCGTGCCCTACGCCAATCCGATGAACTATGTCCGCTATTCCGAGCATCTGGCGCAGGAGATCGCGCAGCAGGAGCCGAACGGCGCGATCTGGGCCAACCAGTTCGACAACCTCGCCAACCGCCAGCGGCCATTACGAGACCACCGGCCCGGAGATCTGGGCGCAGACCGACGGCACCGTCGACGCCTTCGTCTCCGCCGTCGGCACCGGCGGCACGCTGGCCGGCGTCGCGCTGGCGCTGAAGGAGCGCAATCCCAAGATCCGGATCTATCTCGCCGACCCCCTGGGCTCGGCGATCTACAGCCATTATGCGCGCGGCGAGCTCAAGGCCGAAGGCAGCTCGATCACCGAGGGGATCGGCCAGGGCCGCATCACGCGCAACCTCGAGGGCGCGCCGCTCGACGGCTGGTTCCAGGTGACCGACGAGGAGATGCTGCCGGTGCTGTTCGACCTCGTGCTCGAGGAGGGGCTGATCCTGGGCGGCTCGACCGGCATAAACATCTGCGGCGCGATCAAGGCGGCCAAGGAGCTGGGACCGGGCCACACCATCGTCACGGTGCTGGCGGATTACGGCACGCGCTACCAGTCGAAGCTGTTCAACCCGGCCTTCCTGCGCGAGCGCAAGCTGCCGGTCCCGGCCTGGCTCGAGCCATGACCGAGCTGCTGTTCCGCGAGGACGCCTATCTCGGGAGCTGCGCGGCCGAGATCGTCGCCGTCGACGCGCGCGGCATTCAGCTCGACCGCACCGTCTTCTACCCGCAAGGCGGCGGCCAGCCCGGCGATTGCGGCGTACTGCGTCTCGCCGACGGGCGCAGCGTGGCGATCGCCGATACGCGCAAGGGCGAGAGCGGCGACGAGGTGCTGCATATCCCGGCGCCGGGCGCCGATCTTCCCGCGCCGGGCGATGCCGTCACCGCGGAGATCGACTGGCCGCGGCGCTACCGGCTGATGCGCATGCACACCTGCCTGCACCTGCTCTCTGCCGTGGTCGCCGGCGCGGTGACCGGCGGCCAGATCGCCGATGGCAAGGGGCGGCTCGATTTCGACGTGCCTGGCGACGCGCTCGACAAGGCGGCGCTGGCCGAGCAGCTCAACGCGCTCATCGCCGCCGATCATCCGGCGGTGCCGCGCTGGATCAGCGACGCGGAGCTCGCGGCGCGGCCCGAGCTGGTGCGGACCATGTCGGTGAAGCCGCCGGTCGGCCAGGGCCGCGTGCGGCTCATCGACATCGCCGGCGTCGATTTGCAGCCTTGCGGCGGCACGCATATCCGGCGCACCGGCGAGATCGGCGCGGTCGAGGTGATCAAGATCGAGAACAAAGGACGGCAGAACCGGCGGGTCATCATCGGCTTCGCCCCATAGCCCGTCCAGGGGAGAGCGCCATGCCTTATGCCAATCCCGACGCGCTGGTCTCGACCGAGTGGCTGGCGAGCCATCTCGACGCTCCGGATGTGCGCGTCGTCGACGGCTCCTTCACGCTGCCGGGGGTGACGCCGACGGCGCCGGAGCTCTATGCCCAGCGCCACCTCCCCGGCGCCGTCTTCTTCGACATCGACGACATCGCCGACGAGCACAGCCCGCTGCCGCACATGCTGCCCAGCGCCGAGAAATTCGCCCAGCGCATGCGCCGTCTCGGCCTCGGCGACGGGCACAAGATCGTCGTCTATGACAGCAATGGCCTGACCTCGGCGGCGCGGCCATGGTGGATGCTGCGCGTCTTCGGCCATCGTGATGTGGCGATCCTCGATGGCGGGCTGCCGAAATGGCAGGCCGAAGGCCGCACGGTCACCGACGACATTCCGGCGCCGCGCGAGCGTCATTTCACCGCGCGGCTCAACACCCTGCTGGTGCGCGACAAGGCGCAGCTCCTCGACAATCTCGCGTCGAAGCGCGAGCAGGTGCTCGATGCGCGCGCGCGCGGCCGCTTCGCCGGCACGACGAAGGAGCCGCGCGCGGGACTGCGCAGCGGCCATATCCCCGGCAGCCTCAACCTGCCCTATGACGAGTTGATCGACCCCAAGGCCCGCACCCTGCTGCCGGCGGCGGAGTTGGCAAAACGCTTCGCCGCGTCGGGGCTCGAGCCCGGCAAGCCGGTGGTGACGAGCTGCGGCTCCGGCGTCACCGCCTGCGCCCTCGCCTTCGGCCTCCATCTCCTCGGCTGGCCCGACGCCGCCGTCTATGACGGCTCCTGGTCGGAATGGGGCTTGCCCGGCGACACGCCGGTCGAGACCGGCGAGCGCTGAGGCGGGTCATCGCCGAGCTCTCCGACACCCTGACCTATCTCGAGATGCGGGCGCGGCCGCTGCGGCCGCCGCTGCCGGTGCCGCAGGGCAAGCTGGCGCTGATGCGCGCCGAACCGTGCACCGCTTCGTTCTACCGCTACCTCTACAACAGCGTGGGCGAGTCCTGGCTGTGGTATGTCCGGCGCGGCTGGAGCGACGAGCAGCTTTCGCTCTGGCTCGAGCGTGCCGAGATCGAGGTGTCGGTGCTCTATGTCGGCGGCGTCCCGGCCGGGTATTTCGAGCTGGAGCGCCTGGCCTCGGGCGAGACCGAGCTGTGCTATTTCGGGCTGCTGCCGGAATTCATCGGCCGCAGCCTCGGCGCCTATTTCCTGCGCGCGGCGGTGGAATCAGGCTGGCAGGGCGCGACGCAGCGTCTGTGGGTGCACACCTCGACCTATGACCATCCGCGCGCGCTGGGGCTTTACCAGCGCGCCGGATTCCAGGTCTATCGCCGCGAGGATGTAAGGTTCGACGACCCCCGCCTGACCGGCGCGATGCCACGCGATCTCGTCCATCCGCTGTTGCCGCCGCTCGCCTCCTGAGCGGCGCCGGCGCGGAACCCGCGATGCTTTCCAACTGTTCCACCGGCGGGACTGATTGACCTGTCCATGGAGGAAAGCGAGATGCGCAAGGCTTTCGCGTCGGGCTTGCTGGTGCTGGTTCTGCTGTCGGGCGCCGCGGTGATGCTCAGCGCCTGCAACACCACCGCCGGTTTCGGCGAGGACGTGTCGGCGGCGGGCAGCGCCGTGACCAACTCGGCCGAGAAGACGAAGAACGGCAACTGATCGGCTTATTGCCGCAGGATCTGGCTCAGGAAGAGCCGCGTCCGCTCGCTCTGCGGCGCGGTGAAGAACCTTTCCGGCGGCGCGATCTCGACCACCTCGCCGCGGTCCATGAACACCATCTGGTCCGCCACCTGGCGCGCGAAGCCCATCTCGTGCGTGACGCAAACCATGGTCATGCCCGACTGCGCCAGCTCGACCATGACGTCGAGCACTTCCTTGATCATCTCGGGATCGAGCGCCGAGGTCGGCTCGTCGAACAGCATGACCTGCGGCTTCATGCACAGCGCGCGCGCGATGGCGACGCGCTGCTGCTGGCCGCCGGAGAGCTGGCTCGGATATTTGCCGGCCTGCTCGGGGATGCGCACGCGCTCGAGATAGAGCATGGCGACCTCCTCGGCCTCGCGCCGCGGCAGGCGGCGCACCCAGATCGGCGCCAGCGTCAAATTCTCCAGCACGGTCAAATGCGGAAACAGATTGAACTGCTGGAACACCATGCCGACCTCGCGGCGGATCGCCTCGATCTGCTTGACGTCGCCGGTAAGCTCGATGCCGTCGACGAAGATCTGCCCCTGCTGGTGCTCCTCGAGCCGGTTGATGCAGCGGATCATCGTCGACTTGCCGGCGCCAGAGGGGCCGCAGACCACGACCCGCTCGCCGCGCGCCACGGTGAGGCTGACGTCCTTCAGCACGGGATGGGCGCCGAACCATTTGTGCACATGGCGCAGCTCGATCATTGGTCGATCCTGCGTCTCGCTGGTCATGCTTTATCGCCGCCCCTGTCCCAAGCGCCGCTCGAGCCGCCGGCTGTACAGCGACATGGAATAGCAGAACACGAAATAGACCGCGCCGACGAAGACATAGCCTTCGACATAGGCCATGCGCCAGGCGGGATCGTTGAGCGCGGTGTTGGTGTCCTGCAGCAGGTCGAAAAGGCCGATGATCGAGATCAGCGCCGTGTCCTTGAAGGCGCCGATGAAGGTATTGACCTGGGCCGGGATGGTGATGGCGAGCGCCTGCGGCAGGATGATGAGCGCCGTCTTGTGCAGATAGCCGAGGCCGAGCGCGTCGGCCGCCTCGTACTGGCCGCGCGGGATCGCCTGCAGCCCGCCGCGCACGACCTCGGCGAGATAGGCCGCGATGAACAGCGCGAAGGCGATCTCGGCCCGCCACAGCTTGGCGATCACCACGCCGGGCGGCAGGAACAGCGGCAGCAGCACCAGCATGAGGAACAGCCAGGCGATGAACGGCACGCCGCGCGCCCCCTCGATATAGACGATGCACAAGCTGCGCACCGCCGGCAGCGACGACCGTCGGCCGAGCGCCAGCAGCAGGGCCAGCGGAAAGCTGACGCCGAGCCCGCCGGCGGCCAGGATCAAGGTCAGCGGCAGTCCGTTCCACAGCGCGGTCTCGACAAAGGGCATGCCGAGGACGCCCCCCCACATCAGCAGCGCCACCGCGCCGAGCCCGGCGGCCCAGGCAAGCGCCAGCCAGCGCCCGGGCAGCGTCCGGCTGAAGCTCACCAGCAGCAGCGCCGCGAAGATGACCAGCACGATCGCCGGGCGCCATTGCTGCGCATAGGGAAAGCGGCCGAAGAGGATGAAGCGGAACCAGTCGACGATGAACGCCCAGCAGGCGCCGCCCGCGGCGGCGCAGGCGCGACCGTCAGGCGCGGTCAGCGACGCGCGCAGCACCGCCCAGTCGAGAGCGCCCGGCAGCAACCGCGCGGCGAGATAGGCGATGAGCAGGGTCAGCGCGGCATTGAGCGGCGTGTTGAAGAGATTGGCGCGCCCCCAGCGCAGCGCCCGCGCCGCTCCCGTGCTCATCGCTCCACCAGCGCCATCGAGCGGTTGTAGAGGTTCATCAGCAGCGAGATCGACAGGCTGATGGCGAGATAGGTCGCGGAGACGATCGCCATCGTTTCGATCGCCTGGCCGGTCTGGTTGGCGATGGTGTTGGTGACCGAGAACAGCTCGGGAAAGCCGATCGCGACGGCGAGCGAGCTGTTCTTGGCGAGATTGAGATACTCGCTGGTCAGCGGCGGGATGATGACGCGGACCGCTTGCGGCAGCACGACGAGGCGCAGCGCCTGGCCGCGCGTCAGACCCAGCGCCGCCGCCGCTTCGCTCTGGCCGCTTTTCACCGCGAGAACGCCGCCGCGCACGATCTCGCCGATGAAGGCCGCGGTATAAGCGACGAGCGCGACCAGCAGCGCCGCGAATTCCGGCGTGATGCTGCGGCCGCCGCTGAAATCGAAGCGCGTGGGATGTGGGATGTCGAGGAGATGCGGCGCGCCGCCGGCCAGGAAGACGATCGCCGGCAACAGCAGCAGGAGAGCGAGACCGAGCCAGCCCGCCGGCACGGGATATCCGGTGCGGGCCTGGCGTCGCCGCGCCCAGGAGCGCAGCCACAGGGCGGCGGCGATACCGAGCACGAGCGCCGCCGCCATCCAGGCATAGAGCGGGTCGTAGACCGGCACCGGGAAGAAGACGCCGCGGAGCGAGATATAGAGGCCGGGCAGCGGCTCCCAGGCCTGGTGCGGCGGCGGCGTCGACAGCCGCAGCAGATCCCACCACAGGAAGAGCTGCAGGATCAGCGGCGTGTTGCGCATGATCTCGACATAGACGAGCGCGAGCCGGTTGAGCAGCCAGTTGGTGGAGAGCCGGGCGAGGCCAAGGGCGACGCCGAGCAGCGTGGCGAAGAGGATGCCGAGCGCTGCGACCAGGAGGGTGTTGAGCAGGCCCACCAGCAGCGCGCGGGCGTAGGTGTCGGCGGGGCTGTAGGGGATCAGCGCCGTGGTGATGGCGAAGGAAGCCTCGCGTCCGAGAAAATCGAAGCCGGTGGCGATGCCCTGGCGGCGCAGGTTGTCGACGGCGTTGACCGCGAGATAGGCGAGCAGCGCCAGGACAAGGACGAGCGTGATGGCCTGCAATCCGATCGCACGCAGCCGCTCGTCGTTCCACGGCGCGACCCGCCGCCCGGCCGGCGCAGCGGCAGCATGCTGCTCGCCGGGGATCATCGCCGGCGCCGCGCCGCGCGCCTCAGCGGAACGGCATGGCGTACATCAGCCCGCCCTCGGTCCACAGCGCGTTCAGCCCGCGCGCGAGCTTCAGCGGCGACCGGGCGCCGACATTGCGCTCGAACGCCTCGCCGTAATTGCCGACCTGCTTGACGACGTTATAGGCCCAGCGCTCGTCGAGATGCAGCGCCTTGCCCATGCCCGGGCTCACGCCCAGCATGCGCTTCACCTCGGGGTCGTCGCTCTTCATCATCTCATCGACATTGGCCGCGGTGATGCCCTTCTCTTCCGCGGCGATCATGGCGAAGACCGTCCATTTGACGACGTCGAACCACTCGTCGTCGCCATGCCGCACCGCCGGCGCCAACGGCTCCTTGGAAATGATCTCGGGCAGGATGACGTAGTCGTCGGGATTGGGCGCCTTGGCGGCGCGCGTCGCGGCAAGGCCCGAGCGGTCGGTGGTATAGGCGTCGCAGCGGCCGGAGAAGAAGGCGTTCTCGACCTCGTCGAGCTTCTCGATCACCAGCGGCTTGAAGCTGAGATGGTTGGTGCGGAAATAATCCGCGAGATTGAGCTCGGTGGTGGTGCCCGGCTGGACGCAGATGGTGGCGCCGTCGAGCTCCTTGGCGCTTTTGACGCCGAGCTTCTTCGCCACCATGAAGCCCTGCCCGTCGTAATAGGTCACCGGCGCGAAGGTGAGGCCGTTCTCGGTGTCGCGCAACAGGGTCCAGGTCGTGTTGCGCACGAGCACATCGACCTCGCCGGTCTGCAGCAGGGTGAAGCGCTGCTGCGCCGTTGCCGGCACGAATTTCACCTTGTGCGCGTCGCCCAGCACGGCGGCGCCGATGGCGCGGCAGATGTCGGCGTCGAGGCCCTGGTAGTTGCCCTCGCGGTCGGGCAAGGCGAAGCCGGCAAGGCCGGTATTGACCGCGCAGATCACCGCACCCCGGCTCCTGGCGGCATCGAGCGTCGCCCCGGCAAAGGCCGCGGGACCGCCCGCGACGACGACCGCACAACCCGCCAGCGCCGCGCCCAGGAATTTCAGAATGCGCATGGAAATCCCCTCTGAGCGAGTTGATTTTGCAACATTTTCAGCCCGATAGGATGATCGCGACGACGCCCCAGCCGGCAGCGGACGCTATCACAGCGCCGCGCCGGCTCGCAATCGCGCGCTGGGTCCGGGACGGTGCCGGCGCCCGAGGGCCTTTCGCAAGCCGGCGCGGCGATGCAAGATGCCTCGCCCCTTCCGCAACCATGCCGATCGCAGGCGATGCGCAGCAAATCGACCAAGCCCGACACGCTTCTCACCCATGCCGGACGCGCGCCCGAGGCCAATCATGGCGCGGTCAACCCGCCGGTCTATCACGCCTCCACCATCATCCATCCGACCGTGGCGGCGCTCGAGGCGGCGCAGAAGAACCGCTACAACCAGGTCACCTACGGGCGCTTCGGCACGCCCACCACCTTCGCCTTCGAGGAGGCGGTGGCGGCGGTCGAGGGCGGCTATCGCGCCATCGCCTTCGCCTCCGGCGCCGCCGCCTGCTATGCCGTGCTGCTCGCTTATCTTGCGAAGGGCGACCATGTATTGCTGCCGGATTCGGTCTACGGGCCGGTGCGCGGCTTCGCCAATGCCTTCCTGCAGCGCTTCGGCGTCGCCGCCACCTTCTACGACCCGCTCATCGGCGCGGGGATCGCGGCGCTGGTGCGCCCGGAGACGAAGGCGATCTATCTCGAGAGCCCGGGCTCCCATACCTTCGAGGTGCAGGACGTGCCGGCGATCGTCGCGGTCGCCCAGGCGCGCGGCCTCGCGACGATGCTCGACAATACCTGGGCGGCGCCGCTGTTCTTCAAGCCGCTGGCACTCGGCGTCGATGTCGAGATCATCGCCGCCACCAAATACATCGTCGGCCATTCCGACGCGATGATGGGGGTCGCGGTCTGCACCGAGGCGAGCTTCCCGCGCGTGCGCGAGATGGCGAGCCTGCTCGGGACCCACGCGGCGCCGGACGATTGCTACCTGGCGCTGCGCGGCCTGCGCACTGCCGGCGTGCGGATGCGCCAGCATCAGGCGCAGGCGCTGGCGCTGGCGCGCTGGCTCGCCGAGCGGCCGGAAGTGGCGCGCGTGCTGCATCCGGCGCTGGAGAGCTGCCCCGGCCATGCGCTGTGGCAGCGCGATTTCACGGGGTCGAGCGGCCTTTTCAGCATCGTGCTGCGCCCCGACATCGCGAAGCCGGCGATCGACGCCATGCTCGACGGCATGGAGCTCTTCGGCATGGGAGCGAGCTGGGGCGGCTTCGAGAGCCTGATCCTGCCCGGCCATCCCGAGCGGCTGCGCACGGTCAAACCCTGGCAGGACGGCGCGCTGCTGCGGCTCCATGCCGGGCTCGAGGATCAGGGCGATCTCCTCGCCGATCTCGAGCGCGGCTTCGCCCGCCTCGCCCAGCATCTTGCTTGAGCTCACGCCCCTCGAGATCGAGGCGCTGCGCCTCAGCCTGCGCGTCGGCGCCTGCAGCGTCATCGCCAGCCTGCCGCTCGGGCTGGCGGCAGCCTTCCTGCTGGCGCGCGGCCGCTTTCCCGGCAAGCTGATCCTCGACGGCATCGTCCATCTGCCGCTGGTGCTGCCGCCGGTCGTGGTGGGCTTCGCGCTGCTGGTGCTGTTGGGGCATCACGGCCCGATCGGCGGCTTTCTCTTCGAGCGATTGGGCATCAGCTTCGCCTTCAATTGGAAGGGTGCGGCGCTCGCCTCGGCGGTGATGGGCTTCCCGCTGATGGTGCGCGCCATGCGCCTCTCGCTCGAGCTGGTCGACCGCCGCCTCGAGCAGGCGGCGCGCACCCTGGGCGCGGGCCGGCCGCGCGTCTTCCTCACCATCACCCTGCCGCTGATGGCGCCGGGCATCCTGACCGGGATCATCCTGGCTTTCGCCCGCAGCATCAGCGAATTCGGCGCCACCATCACCTTCGTCTCCAACATCCCCGGCGAGACGCGCACCTTGCCGCTGGCGCTCTATGCGTTGACGCAGGTGCCGGGCGGCGACGCGGCGGCGTGGCGGCTGGCGGTGATCTCGGTGGTGATCGCCATGGCGGCGCTGGTGGTCTCCGAGCTCATGGCGCGCCGCCTCGGCCGGCGCCTGCAGGGGTTGGCGTGATCGAAGTCGAGGTCGAGAAGCGCCTCGGCACGTTTCAGATCGAGGCGCGCTTCACCGCGCCCGATGCCGGCATCACCGCGCTGTTCGGCCGCTCCGGCGCCGGCAAGACCAGCATCGTCAACATGCTGGCGGGGCTGCTGCGGCCCGATCGCGGCCGCATCGCGGTCGGCGGCGAGACCTTGTTCTCGAGCGCGGAGCGTATCGACCTGCCGCCCGAGCGGCGCCGTCTCGGCTATATCTTCCAGGAGGGCCGCCTCTTCCCGCATTACTCGGTGCGCGGCAACCTCACCTATGGCGCCGGCCGGCGTGATCGCACCGTCGGCTTCGACGCGGTGGTGGCGCTGCTCGGTCTGGCACCGCTGCTGGAGCGGCGGCCCGGCGACCTCTCCGGCGGCGAGAAGCAGCGCGTCGCCATCGGCCGCGCCTTGCTAGCATCGCCCCGCCTGCTGCTGATGGACGAGCCGCTGGCCGCGCTCGACGCGCCGCGCAAGGCGGAGATCCTGCCCTTCATCGAGCGGCTGCGCGACGAGCTGCGGCTGCCCATCATCTATGTCAGCCACGCCATGGAAGAGATCGTGCGGCTGGCGGATACGCTGGTGCTGCTATCGGCGGGCAAGGTGGCGGCGGTGGGCACGGTCGAGGAGCTCACCAGCCGGCTCGATCTGCGCCCGCTCACCGGCCGTCACGAGGCCGGCGCGGTGATCCGCGCCACGGTGGCCGGCCACGATGTCACCTATGGGCTGAGCGAGCTCGCCTTCGCCGGCGGCAGGCTGCGCGTCTCGCGCCTGGCGCTGCCGCTCGGCACGCCGGTGCGCGTGCGCATCCGCGCGCGCGACGTGGCGCTGGCGACGGCGCGGCCCACCGGCATCTCGATCCGCAACATCGTTGCGGCGCGCATCGTCGAGATCGCGCCCGATGAGGGTGCACTGGTCGATATCCGCCTCGATATCGGCCGGCCGGAGCAGCCGGTGGCGCTCTGGGCGCGCATCACCCAGCGCGCCGCCCGCGAGCTCAACCTCGCCGTCGGCAGCGAGGTCTTCGCGCTGCTCAAGACCGTGGCGCTCGACCGCAGCAGCCTTGGCCGCTACGACCCCGCCTCAGCCGCCTTCAGCGACGATGAGGCGAGTTAAATCAGCGGCACGCGAAGCTTGCCCGGGTGATGTCCTGGTCCGCGAACTCGTCGAGCAGCACCACGCCCTTGCCATAGCCACGGCAGTGCTCGAGCGCTTCGCCATGGGCGGTATCGATCGTGGCCTCGCGCGTATACCAATGCAGCGTGATGCCATCGGCGCTCGCCTGATCGACCCAGACGCGGCCGGCGCAGCCGGCCAGCGCCAGCAGCAGCGCCGGCGCCGCCGTGCGCCATCCTCGGCGATTGCGCATGGTTGGCCCTTCCTCCCGCCGGATGAACGGCCCAACCGGCCCATCCGTTGCCGCCGCGGCGCGTGTTCGCCAGCGTTCGAGCCGAGCCCTGGATCGGTAGTCCCTCCTAACCGATCTCGCGGACGAAGAACGAACGCGAGATGACAATCCTGCGACTTTCTCGTGTCTTCCGCCGCTGCCTGCGAAATCGCCATGATGCGGAGCAACGGGCTCTTGCGCTGCAGTGCAGCAATGGGTTACGGAAGCGACAGAGGCGGCTCGGGCGGAGCGTGCCATCGGCGAGGACAAGCCTTGGCCCTCGATCAGATCACATTGCTGGCCATCATCGCCCTGGCGTTCGCCGCGGGCTATGGCCTGCGCGCCTATATCTCCTACCGCCGGCGACATCGCTGGGATTGAGGCAAGCGGCAGCCGCCGTCGCGGCGGTCGCCAGCTCAAACAACGAATTCATCCAGTTCCCTGCGAAGTGCCCGGTCGCCCGGCGATCAAGCGGGCGAGGCTCGGCCGATCAGGGGCACAATGGCCCCGGGGACGTCTCGCGGGCGAGGCACGCGGTCGCGCCGGCCGCTACATTTCCGACGCCCTCGGCGGTGTGACCAATCGCCAGCCTAGACCTGGAGCCCCGCGGACTCGCCAGTGACGCGAGTCCGGCCGGCCTTGCTGCGATCGCTTGCCATGAATACCTGCGGGGCGGCTGGCGCTCTCGATTCAACCCCGGCCGGTGACAAGTGTTGCAGGGAAACGGGCACCTTGCCCGTCAGACAAGCGCCCGCCAGAGGCCTTGAGGTCGCGGCACAGCGCCTCCGCGCAATCGAAACTTGCCGCGAAGCCTGGAACATTCTCAACGAGGCGGCCAAGCGCGATCCAGCCATTCCATTGGTCTGGATACCGCCGCACGACGGGCTCGAGCCACGCGGCATAGGCATCCGCTGCCGCCTCATAGAGCGGCTCGGCGCCGTCACCGGTATCGAGCGCCCGCCCGATGCATACCTCGTAGCTGCGATCCTCTCTGCGCAGCGCGGTGATCGGCAGGATCGGGGCGCCGGAGGTGCGTGCGAGATGAAGGGGGCCGCTCGCCACCCGGAGCCTCCCCTGAAGGAATTTGGGGTCGATCGTGCGCCGGCCGGTCTCAGCGACGGCGATCTCGACGACGCCGTTGCGCGCCAGCCGCTCGCGCAGGACCCTGAGCGCCGGCGCCGCATCGTTGTTCCCGATCACCACGCGCTCGGCCAGGAACCGGTTCTCAGCAGCCTGCCACAATGGGTTGAGGAAGCGTACGCCAAACGGCGACACCGAGAAGCCATGCTCGGGTCGCGAGAGCAGGATCTGTGCGAAGCCGGCCTGCCGGAGCGTGCGTTGGAGGATGATCGGTGCATAGATGAAGTCGCTCATCCACAGGATGGCGCCGGACCCCCGGCTCAGGGCAGCGTCGAGGTACTGTCGCCCGGTCAGGCGAATCGAGGGGCGCCAGGTCCGACCGGGACGCCGGAGAGCGAGGATATGCATCGCCAGCTCCAGTTGGCGGTCCTGCCACCTCCGGTAAAGCTCGAAGGCCTCCTCCGGTGTCACCTGATCGGACAGCAGGTGCGCCATGGCGAGCTCGGTCGCGCCGGGGCAGTCGCGGCGGCGCGCCTTCAAGCGACGAATGGCCCGGGCGACCGGCGCCAATTGATTGATCGGGGCAAGCCAGCTGGCCTGCAGCAAGGCCAACACCTTCGCTGATTCGTAGATATCACCCGCTGTGGGCATGGGCGTCCTGCTCCCCGCGGCTCTCGCGGAACGGGCGCATTGGGCACGGCTGATGCGCCCTTCGCGCGAGGCGTCTGTTATCGCTGCCCGGCGGCGAAAGTTCCCCGGAAACGCGCCGACTTCATTTATCGCGGCACCTATCGTGCGCGACAACGTATTGAGCCTCGCGGCAGCTCGCCGCCCTTGCGCGCGCCCAGTCTATTCCGTAACTCCTTGATTCAAGTGGCGCGCCCTACTGGACTCGAACCAGTGACCTGCCGCTTAGAAGGCGGCTGCTCTATCCTCTGAGCTAAGGGCGCCCCGATCCCGGGACTCTAGCAAGCGCGGCGCGGCGCGGCGAGCGGCTATCTCGGCCGGTCGTAGCGGAAGTTCTCGGCGTAGGATTTCGGCTTGAAGCTGCGCTGATGCGTCGAGATGACGACGTAGTCGAAACCATGCTTCTGGGCGAAGGCGATGGCCTCCGCCTGGGTGTCGAAGCGCAGCCGCACCTGGTTCAGCGTGTCGCCGGCGCTGCTCCAGCCCATCAGCGGATCGGGCACGCGCGCCGTCGGCGCCTCGTAGTCGATCACCCAATGATGCGTCTTGGCCCGGCCGGACTGCATCGCCGTCTTGGCCGGCTGGTAGATGCGGGCAAGCGCCATGGCACTCCTCACCTCTCGGATGGTCGGGGCGAGAGGATTCGAACCTCCGGCATCCAGCTCCCAAAGCTGGCGCTCTACCAGGCTGAGCTACGCCCCGCAAATCCTGGGAAATCCTGGAATTCCGAGGATTTTCTATCCGCCCGCCGGCAAAAGCGCAAGGGCCGGCGCGGGCGGCCCTTCCCTCGCCCGCCGGCGCCCGCCAGGATCGGCGCCGCCGGCGGGACGAGGACCCAGATGACCAAGCGCCATATCCAGCTTTCGGACAAGCTCGACGCCTATATCCGCGATGTCTCGCTGCGCGAGGCGTCGGTGCTGCGGAAGCTGCGCCAGGAGACGGCGCGGCTGCCCGGCGGCGGCATGCAGATCGCGCCGGATCAGGGGCAGCTCATGGCGCTGCTCGCCCGGCTGGCGGGCGCCCGGCGCTGCCTCGAGATCGGCACCTTCACCGGCTACAGCGCGCTCGCCGTGGCGCTGGCGCTGCCGCCGGAGGGCCGCATCATCGCCTGCGACGTCAATCCCGCGACCACGGCGGTCGCGCGGCGCTACTGGGCGGCGGCCGGCGTCGCCGACAAGATCGAGCTGCGCCTCGGCCCGGCGCTGACGACGCTGGACGCGCTGCTCGGCGACGGACAGGAAGGCACATTCGACTTCGTCTTCATCGATGCCGACAAGGAGAATTACGACGGCTATTACGAGCGCGCGCTCCGCCTGCTGCGGCCGGGCGGGCTCATCGTCATCGACAATGTGCTGTGGGGCGGCTGGGTCGCCGATCTCCGCCGCCGCGACCCCGACACCGCGGCGCTGCGCGCGCTCAATCAGAAGCTGCACGCGGACGAGCGCATCGACCTGTCGCTGCTGCCGCTCGCCGACGGCATTACGCTGGCGCGCAAGCGTTAACCGGGGCCGCCATTGTCGAAGATCGCGTAGTGAACGACGTCGCCGAGCTTGATGCCGAGGCGCGCGACGGTGCCGCCATTGAGCTCGAGCACGGCGCGCACCGGCACCTTCGACGGGATCGTCGCATCCGACATCGGCACCGCCCGCTCACGGATGTCGGCGATGCGGCCATCGCCGGCGATGAACAGCATGTCGAGCGGAATGAGCGTGTTGTGCATCCAGAACAGCGCCTGTCGTTCCGTGCCGAGATCGAATAGCATCCCGGCATCGGCCGCCATCTCGCGGCGGAACATCAGCCCCTGCTCCTGCTCCTGCGGCGTCAGCGCCAGCTCGATGACGAAGCGCCGCGGCCCCGCTTCGGTGTCGATGGTGAGCGCGGATTTCTTGAACACGGCGAGCGGCGCCGCGGCGCCGAGCACCGGGACGAGCAGCAGCAGGGCGAGAAGCGGACGGAGGCGGGGCATGCGACGGACATAGTGGCGGCGGAGCGGCGATGGTTTAGCCCGACCGCCGGGGGCGCGGCAAGATGCGGGCGGGAGGACGACATGAGCGATGACGGCGGGGTGTTGCATCCGGCGAGCGTGGCGGCGCAGGCGCTGGGCTGGATCGACGCGACCACCCGGGCGGTAGTGCCGCCGATCCATCTCGCCGCGACCTATCAGCGCGACCCCGACAACCAATACCGCAGCGGCCGCGTCTATGGCCGCGCCGACAACCCCGGCTACGACCAGCCGGAAGCGCTGCTGGCGCGGCTCGAGCAGGGCGCGGCCGCCCTCACCTTCGCCTCGGGCATGGCGGCGGCGACGGCGGTGTTTCTCGCGCTGAGGCCCGGCGACCATGTGGTGGCGCCCAAGGTGATGTATTGGGCGCTGCGGCGCTGGCTGCTCGCCACGGCGCGCGACTGGGGCCTCGTCGTCGATCTCGTCGACATGACCGATCTCGCGGCGCTGCAGGCGGCGATGCGGCCGGGCGCCACCCGCCTCGTGTGGATCGAGACGCCGGCCAATCCCACCTGGGAGATCACCGACATCGCCACCGCCGTGGCGGTCGCGCATGGCGCCGGCGCGCTGCTGGCGGTCGACAGCACCGCGGCGACGCCGGTGCTGACGCAGCCGCTCGCGCTGGGGGCTGATATCGTCATGCACTCGGCGACGAAATACCTCAACGGGCATAGCGATGTCATCGCCGGCGCGCTGGTGACCGCGCGGCGGGATGCGTTCTGGGAGCGCATCGTCGCGCTGCGTGCCGGCAACGGCGCCATCCTCGGCCCGGTCGAGGCCTGGCTGCTGCTGCGCGGCATGCGCACGCTCTATCTGCGCGTCGCCCAATCCTGCCGCTCGGCACAGGCGATCGCCGAGCATTTCGCCCGGGACCCGCGCATCCGCACGGTGCTCTATCCCGGCCTTGCCGCTTCGCCGGGACACGCCGTCGCCCGGCGCCAGATGCAGACCGGCTTCGGCGGCATGCTGAGCCTTTGCGTCGCCGGCGGCGAGGCGGCGGCGATCGCGGCAGCGGCGCGGGTCCGCCTCTGGCAGCGCGCCACCTCGCTCGGCGGGGTCGAAAGCCTGATCGAGCACCGCGCCTCGGTCGAGGGGCCGGGCAGCCCGGCGCCACCCGACCTGCTGCGGCTTTCCGTCGGCATCGAGGCGGTCGACGACCTCATCGCCGACCTCGAGCAGGCGCTCGGCGGCGCCCGAGAAGCTTAAGTGTTCGTCAATCAATTCTTCAGTAATTGGTAAAATACTTCGCGGGTTTGCTGCGATGTCTTTTGACAATGCTGCGGCGTTACTGAAGCATGGTGCGCGTTCCCAATCACGCGCTGCCTGCCGGAGGAGATCGAGGCATGTCGGAGAGACCGCCCGCCATCCTGGACGAGGCCGCGCCGGTGATCGACGACCGGCTGCGGCGCGCACTCCAGGGCATGCCCATCGCCGAATGGGTGGCGCACCGGGCGGTCACGCTGTGGTTCCTGCTGCTCTCGGCAAGCCTTGCCATCGGCCTCTTCAAAAGCGCCGGCAAGTTCGATCTGGGAGCGCCCGGCTCGCTCACGCTCGCCGAGACCGCCGACATGCTGTCGCGGCTCTTGACCCTGGCGTTCTTCGTCATCGCCGCCTGGCTCACCCTTGTCCGCTCGCGGCCGGTGGCGAAGGCGCGGGGGCTGACGCCGCGGCTCATCGCCTTTCTCGCCGCGACCCTGCTCTTCGCCCTGCCGTTCCTGCCGCGGCTCGATCCCGCGCCGACCGGGCTGCTGCTCCTCTCGGCCGGCCTCGCCTTCATCGGCAACGGCCTCGCGCTGTTCGTGCTCAACCGCCTCGGCCGCTCCTTCAGCATCATGTCCGAGGCGCGCCGGCTGGTCACCGCCGGCCCCTACCGCTTCGTCCGCCATCCGCTCTATCTCGCCGAGGAGATCGCCATCATCGGCATCTTCCTGCCGTATTGGAGCTGGCAGGCGGCGCTGCTGTTCCTCACCCATCTCGCCGTGCAGCTGGTGCGCCTCGGCAATGAGGAGCGGGTGCTGCGCACGGCCTTCGCCGATTACGCCGATTACGCGCGCCGCACCGCCCGCCTCATCCCCGGCCTCTGGTGATCAGGCGAAAAAGATCACCTGGACGAGCAGCAGCCAGGGCAGAAGGCAGAGCACCGCCCAGCCGATATAGCCGAAGAAATTCGGCATCGCGACGCCCTGCTGCTCGGCCAGGCGCTTCACCAGCAGGTTGGGGGCGTTGCCGAGATAGGTGAGCGCGCCGAAGAACGTCGCCGCCGTAGAGATCGAAGCCAGCGTGCGCGGCAGCGCCGCGGTGAGACGCGCCGCATCATCGCCGGCGAAGCCGAAGAAGACGAGGTATGTCGGCGCATTGTCGAGCATGGCGGAGAGCAGGCCGGTCGCCCAGTAGAACCGGCTGTCGACCGGCGCGCCGTCGCTGAGGAGCCGGTCGAACAGCGCCGCCGCCGGACCGGTAGGCCCCGCCGCGATCATCGCCATCACAGGCAGGATGGTGATGAAGATGGCGGCAAACAGGATCGCCACCTCGTTCATCGGCGCCCAGGCGAAATCGTTGCGCCGCCGGGTCTGCCGCGGCGTCAGCAACAGCGACAGCAAGGCTGCGGCGAGCAGCAGCGCATCGGCGGCGAGGTCGGCGGCATCCCAGCGCGAGCCGGGCAGCGGCAGCGCCGCCGCCGGATGCCAGAAGGCGCGCAACAGCACTGCGACGATGATCAACCCCAGCAGCGCCAGGTTGACGCCGCCTTCGAGGCCGAGCTTCTCGATCTCCGGCAGCAGCGCCGGGTCGCTGCCGCGGTGCCGCCGAAAGAGGTAGCGGTCGAGCGCATAGAAGCTCGCCAGCAGCCCCCCGGCCACGAGCAATGTGGGGCCCCAGAGGTGGGTGAGCGGCCAGAAGAACGGCACGCCGACGAGAAATCCCAGGAAGATCGGGGGATCGCCGAGCGGCGTCAGCGCGCCGGCGACATTGGCGACCAGCAGGATGAGGAAGACGAAGACGTGCCGGTTGAGTCGGCGGTGCCGGTTGGCGCGCACCAGCGGCCGCAGCGTCAGCAAGGCGGCGCCGGTGGTGCCGATGAAGCTTGCCAGCACCGCGCCGAGCGCCAGCAGCGTCGTGTTGACGAGCGGCCCGCCGCGCGGCGTGCCGGTGACGCGCAGGCCGCCGGCGACGACGAAGAGCGCGCCCAGCAGCAGCAGGAAGGGGAGATAGTGCAGCAGCACCGTCTCCAGCACCGCCTCCAGCACCACTCCCGGCCCATCGACGCCCGCCGCCGGCACGATATAGGCCAGCGACCACAACGCCGCCCACCAGGGATAATGACGATGCCACAGCGGCGGCGCCAGCAGCGGCGCGCAGGCGATGGTGAGCAGCAGGCCGAGAAACGGCACCGCCCAAAGCCACGAGACAGGCGCGGTCATGCTGCGACTATGGCCTGCCGCGCCGGCCGCCGGTAGTCACGCTCGAGGCCGCCGAGCAACGTCCGATCGAGCCGCGCCACCATCGGGGAGTGTGCCGCAACCCCGCGCCCTAGAGCCAGCTGTTGCGCGAGGAATAGACCTTCTCATATCCCTTGGCGGCCATGCAGGCGGCGACCACGGCGGAGTCCTCCGACCTGGCGATGGTTATCTTCGGGCCGTCCATCATGGCTTGCGCAGGTTGGCTGCCCGGCGCTTCGCACTCGTTGAGGTGCTCTGCCATGGTGTTCTCCGCCTTGGTCTCTTCAGCCTTCGCCTCACTCATCTCTTCGGCGCTGATTTCCTGGACGGTCTTATCGTTGGCCTTGGCTTCCTTGGACTTCGCTCCCCTGGTCTTCGCTCCGTTGGCCTCAACTTCCTTGGCCGCACCCCTCGAAATCGGCTGCCACACGTAGGTCTCGCGATCGACGCCCGACAACCACACCGAGGCGGCGTCGCAGGAACTTACCGGCAGCACCAGCAGGCAGAGAAGCAATCGCAACAGGAGTGGCATCGACCACACGGGCTGCTTCGGAGAAATCTTGAGTCATCATCGTTCAACACCGATGCGCGATTGCACACGCGCATCCTCGCGCGGAGAGGCGCGCCGCCTCTTCCCGCTGCGCCTTGGCCAGCCCCTCGGCGAGCGGCACGAACGAGAAATCCGGGAAGGCGAGCGTGCAGGCGGTCACGTCGAAGGGCCGATACCCGCCATGCGGCATCGGGCCGACACGCGGCAGCTGCTTCACCTCAACCGTCTTGCCCGCGAGCTGCAGCACCGTCTCGGCAATCGCCGAGAAGCTTGCCACCGCGCCGGTGGCGATGTTGAGCGCGCCCGTCGAGCGGCGGTAGATCACGCGCGCGGCCAGCTCCGCGACATCGTCGATCAGCACGTGGTCACGGCGCTCCTCGCCATGGCCGAAGAGCACGATCGGCTCGCCCTTGTTCGCCAGGCGGCGGAAGCGGTTGGGGCCGTATCCATTATGCGGGTCGGCGAAGCCATAGATCAGGCTCGGCCGCAACATCACCAAGGGAACGGTCACCTCCGCCTTGAACATGAGCTCGCGCGCCAGATGCATGACGCCGTGAAGCGATTGCGGCGCCATGGCCGACGCTTCCGTCAACGGCGCGTCGGCATCGGCGTAGACGGCGTCCGAGCTGACATTGATCACCTGCGCCAGCGGCACGGCGCCGGCGGCCGCGACGAGCGCTGCCGCCATGATCATGTTGTCGCGCAGCATCTTGGCGTTCTTGCAGGGCGCCAGCGCCGAGACCGCGACCAGCACGTCACCGTCGCGCAGCCGCCCGCCAAGCCGGTCGGCCGCATCGGCGGCCAGGAGATCGACGTCGCCGCGCCCGAGGCGCAAGACCGGCACGCCATCCCTTTCCAGCCGCGCCGCGATGGCATTGCCGACAAAGCCATGCGCCCCCATCACAACCACCCGCTTGGGCGGCAACGGCGCGTCATTCAGATGCTGCAACACGGTGGTCATTCCCTCCCGGAGGACAAGGCAGGCGCGCCGAGCGCGTGATACTCGAAGCCCGCGGCCGAGGCCTTCCGGCCGTCAATCAGCCGGTAGGGATCGATTAGGACGCGGCCGGCCATGACCCGCGCCAAATCCCCAAGCCCGATATCCCGGTATTCCGGCCATGGCGTCGCGAGCACCAGCGCGTCGGCGCCCGTGGCGCAAGAGAGCGGATCGGAGCAGCCGGTGGCGAAGGCGACGATCGAGGCCGGCACCACGGGGTCGTGGACCCTGACATCATGACCTTCGAGATGGCTCAGCAGCGCCAGCGCCGGCGAATTCTTGGTCGAATGGGTGTTCTCCTTATAGGCCAGGCCGAGCACGGCGATACGCGCCGAGGGCTGCTTCGACAGCACGCGATCGCGCAGCACGCGCCAGCACCATTCCTTGCGATACTGGGAATTCGCGATCCAGGCCTGCACCACCCCGACGTCGACCGGCTTCCCCTCGGCGATCCGCAGCACCGTGCGCAGGTCGCGCTCCAGATTGCCGCCGCTGATGCCAAGGCCGGGGCTGAGATAAGCGTGCGGCCCGATGCGCTTGTCGAGCCGCAGCGCCGGGACGATCTCGCTCCAATCAGCCCCGATCGTCTCGCTTACCTCGGCAAGGACGTTGGCCGTCGTCACCGACGACACCAGGAAAAAATTGATGCTGATCTTGGCGAGCTCGGCGCTTTCATAGCGCATCGGCAGCACCGGGCAGCCGAAAGCCTCGAGCAGCGCGCGATAGGGAACCGGCAGCGGCCGCGCCGGTTCCGCGCAGCCGATGATGAAACGCTCGGGATGCAACGCACGCTCGACCGCGCGCCCGAAGATCAGCGTCTCGACCTGATAGAACAATCTCTCCGGCGGGACCGTGCCGATACCGCGCGTGAATCCCGGCGGGACCTGGCAAAGGATCACCAGCAGCGCATCCTGGCGCAGCGCCCGGCTCACCCGGTCGATCAAGGCCCTGATCGAGGTGAGATCGCTGGTGCCGTGATCGTCGGTCGGCACATCGGCAGCGATGTAGACGATGTCGCAGCGGCGCAGCTCGCCGGCCTCGGCGGTGAAGTCGACGCGCTCCGCATGGGCGGCAAGCAGCTCGTCAAGCTGCGGCTCGATCACCGGCATCTGATGCGCGCGCAACTGCTCGACGAGGGCCGCATCAGCATCGTAGCCGAGCACGGAAAATCCGCGCGCGGCGGTGGCCACCGCGGTGTTGATCCCGAGATGCGTCATCCCGGCGATGCCTATGACTGTGCCCATCACCATTCCGGCCCTGTGCGCCGGCGGATTATACGGGACGGACTGAAAGATGCTATAGTTCGCGGCGTCCTCGGGCGCTCCGCTGCGAGCCGCGGCAACTGAATTGGCTGAAGGCTGATGTCGGATCACATCGTCACGGGCAAGACCTCCGCCTATCGCGCGGCCAGCGAGGCACTGCACCGCGACCAGCACGACGCCCATGCGGACAATCTGCGCATCTTGTGGGAGTGCGGCCTGGCCGACCTCATTCGCGCTGATTTCTATGCGCTGCTTGACGATCCCGCGCAGATGGCGGGCGATCTTCTCGATGCCGGCTGTGGCACCGGCATCGAAACGCGCAATCTCGCGCGGCTCGCGCCGGGGATACGGCTGCACGGCATCGACATTTCCTCGGTCGTTCTTGCCGGGGCGGTGGCGGATCGCGAAGCGCAACGCGTCAACTTCTACCAAGCGGCGCTCGAGACCCTCCCTTTCACCGCCGATGCCTTCGACGCGATCACCTCCCATGAAGTCATCGAGCATGTCGAGGACCCCGCGATCGTTCTGCGCGAGTTCTTTCGCGTGCTGAAACCCGGCGGCTTTTGCCTCATCGCCACGCCCAACGGCACGAGCCTGTGGGTCGAGCATCTGCGCCAGCGTCTCATGCGCCTGTTCGGCAGGCGCGGGGCGCCGATCGGCGCCGACCACACGCGTCCGGTCTCGTTCTGGCGGCGCGAATTTGCCCGCACCGACTTTGTCGTCGAGCGCCAGCTTTACGACGGCGCGGCGCTCGAGTTTCTCGCCTATGTCGCGCCGGCCTCATGGATGCCGGTTTGCAGCCGCGCGCTCGAGCCGTTGCGAGTGATCCCCGTCATCGGCCTCCTGCTGTGCGACCGGGTCAAATTCCGCTTGCGCAAGCCGGGCGCCAAGCCTGCCGCCAGCGCGCAAGCGCCGTTGCCGGTGTGCCCGGTGTGTCATGCCGACCTGACCGTCGATCAAGCGGGCGCCGGCTGTCGAAGCCGCCACCGCTTTTCCCGGAACGCGGCTCGAACTCGTCGACTTCACGTCGGTCGTCGGCGCTTCCGAAGACCCGCCGGCCTGGCGCCGCGGACGTAGCGCAATCGCCACCGCGCCGGAGCTGGGGGCGGCGATTGCGGCGCCTCGTCCTGGCCGCAGCCTGCATGGTCTATGTCGCCTTCATCGCGGCTTTGCTGCCCTTGGGAATGCTCGTCGGCACCCGATACCAGCCGCTTGGGCATCGGCGGTAGACCGAGTTCGATCGGCGCCGCCGCCCTGCGGCATCGCGATGGAGTCGCTTTGCCGACCGGCCGGCGCTGCCCGCAGCGTTGCAAATCTGTCATGCATACGGTATTCAGCTTGCTCGTCGCGGCTCCACAACGGGCGTCGGCATGAGTGATCACGCAAGGCAGTTTTTTTCGGAGATCCAGGCGATTGTCGCGGCGATCGACATCGCCGCGATCGAGCGGATCGCGCAGAGCCTCGCCGAGTTGCGCGAGCGCCGCGGACGGCTCTTCCTGCTCGGCGTCGGCGGCAGTGCGGGAAATTGCAGCCACGCCGTCAATGACTTCCGCAAGCTGTGCGGTATCGAGGCCTATACGCCGATCGACAATGTGTCGGAACTCACCGCGCGGACCAATGACGAGGGCTGGGAGACGGTGTTCACCGGCTGGCTCGAGGTGAGCCGGCTCAACGACAAGGACGCGCTGCTGATCTTTTCCGTCGGCGGCGGCGACGCCGAGCGCAACATCAGCGTCAACCTCGTGCGCGCCATCGACCTGGCGAAGGAGCGCGGCGCCAAGGTGTTCGGCATTGTCGGGCGCAGCACCGGCTACACCGCGCAGCAAGGCGATGCCGTGGTCGTCATTCCGGCGGTCAATCCCGACCGGATCACGCCGCTTTCCGAGGGCATGCAGGGCGTGGTGTGGCATTGCCTGGTGTCGCATCCGGTACTGCAGTCGCGCAGCACGAAATGGTAGCTGGGGCGACCGGCACTCGCGCCGTTTTCCTCGATCGAGACGGTGTCCTGAGCATTCCGGAATTTCGCGACGGAAGATCCTTTGCGCCTCGGCGCCTCGATGATTTCCGCCTCTACGACGACGCCGCGGCATGCCTGGCGCGCCTCAAGGCCGCCGGCTTCCGCCTGATCGTCGTCACCAACCAGCCGGATGTCGGCAACGGGCTCGTCGATCGCGAGGTGGTCGAGGAGATGCACCGCCGGCTCGCCGCGGCGCTGCCGATCGACGCGATCGAGGTCTGCTACCACCGGCAAGCGGATGGCTGCGACTGCCGCAAGCCCCTGCCGGGCATGCTCCGGCGCGCTGCCGCGCGGCTGGGGATCGACTGCACGCGCAGCATCATGATCGGCGACCGCGACAGCGACGTGGCGGCCGGCCGGGCGATGGGATGCACGACCATCTTCATCGACCTCGGCTATCGCGAGGGCCGTCCGGAGGACGCGAACCACACCGTCCGTTCCCTGACCGAGGCAACCGCGATCATCCTTGGTGCGGACTGAACTTGCAGCACCCTGGCTTGTTGCTTGGACAAGGCTTGACTGGTATACAGTCCGTTAACCTTGACTGGTATACGATCTATTCGTGGGGGTTTGGGGGAAGCGATTATGGGTATGGCGGATCAGCTTCGCGTCAAGATTTTCGCCGACGGTGCCGATTACGACGGCATCTTGCGCATGTATGCCAACCCCTTGATCAAGGGATTCACCACCAATCCGACGCTGATGCGCAAAGCCGGCGTGACCGATTACGAGGCCTTCGCGCGAAAAGTGCTTGCGGCGATCCCTGATCGTCCGATCTCTTTTGAAGTATTCGCGGACGATCTGCCAGAGATGGCGGTGCAGGCGAAAGTCATCGCCTCCTGGGGAAAGAACGTCAACGTCAAGATTCCGGTGACCAATACCCGCGGCGAGTTCACCGGGCCCGTCATCGAGAGCCTGTCGCGCGCCGGGGTGGCGGTCAATGTGACCGCCGTCATGACGCTGGAGCAGGTGCGCCGCGTCGCCGATCGCCTCGCGCCCGAGACACCCGCCATCGTCTCGGTATTCGCCGGCCGCATCGCCGACACCGGACGCGACCCCGTCCCGCTCATGACCGCGGCGGTGAAGCTGCTGGAGCAGCGCCCGCGCGCCGAGCTCATCTGGGCCAGTCCGCGCGAGCTGCTCAACATCTTCCAGGCCGATGCCATCGGCTGCCACATCATCACCGTCACCAATGACGTGCTGGCGAAGCTGGCGCTGGTCGGCAAGGATCTCGATGCCTATTCGCTGGAAACGGTCGAGATGTTCTATCGCGATGCCAAAGCCGCCGGCTTCTCGATCGAGACCGCCCGGCAGACCGCGCGGCGCGGCGCCGCCTGAAGCCGCCGCCTCGCCGAACTCTGGAGAACTGACACCGCTATGCAGAAGGTACTGGTTACGGGGGGGGCCGGCTATGTCGGCCACGTGCTGACGCCGCGCCTGCTCGCCGCGGGCTATGACGTCACGGTCTATGACACGCTGTTCTTCGGCTGCCGCCTGCCGAACGACCCGAAGCTGCGGGTGATCAAGGGCGACATCCGCGACACGGCGAAGCTCACCGAGGCGTTCAAGGGCCAGGACGCAGTGCTGCATCTGGCCTGCATCTCCAACGATGCCAGCTTCGAGCTCGACGAGAACCTGTCCAAGACGATCAATTACGATTGCTTCGAGCCGATGGTCGTCGCCGCCAAGAAGGCCGGCGTGAAGCGCTTCGTCTACTGCTCCTCGAGCTCGGTCTATGGCGTCAGCAACTCGCCGGAAGTGACCGAGGAGCATCCGCTGGTGCCGCTCACGCTCTACAACAAGTTCAAGGGCATGTGCGAGCCGCTGCTGTGGAAGCACAAAGCCGACGACTTCACCGCCGTCACCATCCGGCCGGCGACCGTCTGCGGCTACAGCCCGCGCACCCGCCTCGACCTGTCGGTCAACATCCTGACCAACCACGCGGTCAACAAGGGCGTGATCACCGTCTTCGGCGGCACTCAGATGCGTCCCAATCTGCATATCGAAGACATGGTGGACGCCTACGAGTTGATGCTGAAGGCGCCGCACGAGAAGATCCATGGCGAGGTCTTCAATATCGGCTTCGAGAACCATTCGATCGCCAATATCGCGCTCATGGTGCAGAAGATCGTCGCCGAGGAATTCCCGGAGAAGAGCAAGATCGACATCGTCACGACGCCGTCCAACGACAATCGCTCCTATCATGTGAACTCGGACAAGATCCTGCGGGTGCTCGGGTTCCGGCCGCGGCGGACGATCGAGGATGCGGTGCGCGACATCGCCCGCGCCTTTCGCAACCACCTGCTCGACGACGGCTTCGACAACGACTGGTACTACAACGTCCGCACCATGAAGAAGATCGGGGCGAAATGACGGCGGCGCCCGCCGTCGCGGTCGTCACCGGCGGCGCCGGCTTCATCGGCAGCCACATGGTCGACTGCCTGCTGGCGCGCGGCTGCCGCGTCCGCGTGGTCGACAACCTCGTGGGCGGCCGCGAGAGCAATCTGGCGCATCATGGCGGCAACGCCGATCTCACCTTGGAACGCGTCGACATCCGCGACATCGAGCCGGACTCGCGGATCTTCGCCGGCGCGACCTACGTGTTCCACTTTGCCGGCATCGGCGACATCGTGCCGTCGATCGAGCGGCCCACCGACTACATGTCGACCAACGTCCAGGGCACGGTCCGCGTGCTTGAGGCGGCACGTGCGGCAGGCGTGCAGAAACTGGTCTATGCCGCCTCCTCCTCATGTTACGGGCTGGCGGCGACGCCGACGCGGGAGGATCATCCGATCGCCCCGCAATACCCCTATGCGCTGTCGAAATATCAAGGCGAGCAGGCGGCCTTTCACTGGCATCAGGTGTACCGGCTGCCGGTGAACGCCATCCGCATCTTCAACGCCTATGGCACGCGGGTGCGCACCACGGGCGCCTATGGCGCGGTCTTTGGCGTGTTCTTCAAGCAGAAGCTCGCCGGCAAGCCTTTCACCGTGGTCGGCGACGGCACGCAGCGCCGCGATTTCCTTTATGCCAGCGACGTGGCCGAGGCGTTCCTGCGGGCCGCCGAGACCCCCCTCACCGGCCGCGTCTGGAATCTCGGCGCCGGCAACCCGCAATCGGTGAACCGCCTCGTCGAGCTGATCGGCGGCACCGTCACCTACATCCCGAAACGTCCGGGCGAGCCGGACGTCACCTGGGCGGACATCACCAAGATCACGAGCGAGCTCGGCTGGCAGCCGCGCATCCCCTTCGACGAGGGCGTGCGGCGGATGATGGCGGAGATCGACAAATGGCGCGACGCGCCGCTCTGGGATCCGGAATCGATCGCCCGCGCCACCCGCACTTGGTTCGACTATCTCGGATCGAAGCAGCCAGCATGAACACGATTTCCGACAAATACGCCTACAAGGTCAAGTCGGTCGAGGAGCTCGTCCGAGCCGTCGGCAAGCGGCCGCGCAAGAAGACCGTGGTGATGTGCCACGGCGTCTTCGATCTGGTTCATCCCGGCCATATCCGCCATCTGCTCTATGCCAAGAGCAAGGCCGATATCCTGATCGCCAGCCTCACCGCCGACAAGCACATCCACAAGGCGCAGTACCGCCCCTTCGTGCCGCAGGAGCTGCGCGCGCTCAACCTCGCGGCGCTCGAGATGGTCGACTACGTCATCATCGACGAGGAAGCGACGCCGATCAGCAACCTTGGCCGCATCCAGCCGGATTTCTTCGCCAAGGGCTACGAGTACCAGGATAACGGCCTCCATCCCAAGACGCAGCAGGAGGTGGAGACGATCGAGAGCTACGGCGGCGAGATCCTGTTCACCCCCGGCGACATCGTCTACTCCTCATCGGCGTTGATCGAATCCGGGCCGCCGGACATCTCGATCGACAAGCTGCTCATCCTGATGCAGGCGGAGGGGCTGGACTTCGACCGGTTGCGCGCCGTGCTCGACAGGTTCACCGGCATCGAGGTCCATGTCGTCGGCGATACCATCGTCGACAGCCTCACCCACACCACGATGATCGGCGGCATGACCAAGACGCCGACCGCGAGCGTGCGGTTCGACAGCCGTCAGGACTTCATCGGCGGCGCCGCCATCGTCGCCGCGCATCTGGCGACCGCGGGCGCCAAGGTCACCTTCTCGACCGTGCTGGGCGACGACCCGCTCAAGGATTACGTGCTGGAGGGATTGGCAAAGCTCGGCGTGAGCGTGATGCCGATCATTGATCGCACCCGTCCTACCACCCAGAAGAACGCTTTCGTCTGCGGCGACTACCGGCTGCTCAAGGTCGACACGCTCGACAACCGCTCGATCTCCGACCACATCCTGGAGACCTTCGCCGAGCAGATCCGAAAGACGCCGGCTCAGGCCGTGGTGTTCAGCGATTTCCGCCACGGCATCTTCAATCGCCGCACCATTCCAAGCCTGATCGAGGCCATCCCGTCCGGCGCCTTCCGTGTCGCCGACAGCCAGGTGGCGAGCCGCTGGGGCAACATCCTCGACTTCAAGGGCTTCGACCTGGTCACGCCCAACGAGCGCGAGGCCCGCTTCTCGATGGCCGACCAGGATACGGGCGTGCGGCCGCTCGCCGCCCAACTCCACGAGCAGGCCGCCTGCCGCATGGTCATGCTCAAGCTCGGCGACCGCGGCGTCCTCACCTGCCGGCCGGGCAAGGGCAACGATCTGCGCTCCTTCTTCGTCGTCGACACCTTCGTCGAGCGGGTGGTGGACGCGGTGGGCGCGGGCGACGCGCTCCTCGCCTATGCGACCCTGTCGATGGTCGCCGACGGCGACGAGGTTGCCGCGACGGTGCTGGGTTCGCTCGCCGCCGCGATCGAGTGCGAGATCGACGGCAATCTGCCGGTCTCGCGCGCGGACGTGCTGCACCGTATCGATACGCTCGAGAAGCGGGCCGATTACCGGCATTGAGCCCGCGAAGGCCGCCAGCCATGCGCGTCATCATCGTCGGCCTCGGCATCCAGGGACGCAAGCGCCGCGCCGTTGCCGGCGCCGATGCGGTCGCCACCGTCGATCCCGTCATCGACGGCGCCGATTTCCGCTCGGTGCAGCAGGTGCCGCTGGCCTCCTACGATGCCGCGCTGGTCTGCACGCCCGACGAGGCGAAGCTCGAGCTCCTCGCCTACCTGCTGGAAAACGGCAAGCATGTGCTGGTGGAGAAGCCGCTGCTCGCCGCCGAGCCCGCGTCGCTCGAGCGGCTGCGCCTCGCGGCAAAGCAATCCGGCGCGGTCTGCTATACCGCCTATAATCACCGTTTCGAGCCGCATTTCGTGCGCATGAAGCAGACGATCGAATCGGGCGAGCTCGGCGCGATTTATCATTGCCGCATGTTCTACGGCAACGGCACCGCGCGGGACGTGCGCAACTCGCCCTGGCGCGACAAGGGCGCCGGCGTGCTGCCCGATCTCGGTTCGCACCTGCTCGACACCGCGCTCTTCTGGTTCGGCAGGTTCGACGCGCCTTTCACCGTCTGGTCCGCCGACCGCTTCGAGAATCAGGCGTTCGACCACATCATCTTCGGCGCGCGGGGCACGCCGCTGCTGGAGATGGAGATCACGCTGCTGTCCTGGCGCAACCACTTCACCTGCGACATCTATGGCGAGCGCGGCAGCGCGCACATCGAGTCGCTGTGCAAGTGGGGCCCGTCGACCTTCACCCGGCGCATGCGCGTGCTGCCGAGCGGCAGGCCACCCGAGGAAGCGGTGACGCTCATCCAATCCGACCCGACCTGGGTCGCGGAATACCAGCATTTCAGGCGGCTCTGCCAGGCCGGCGGCCCCGGCAATATCGAGACCGACATGCTGCTCAGCGGGCTCCTGAGCGGCCTTGCGCGCCAGGCGCTGGCAACGGGATGAGCGCGCCGCCCGCCGCCCGCTAGCGATCGCGGACGCCAAGAGGCAGGCTCGATCAATGCATCTCTACTACAACCCCACGCCGCGCTTCACCCGCTGGGTGGTTGGCGCCCGCCTGCTCGACAGCCCCTTCACGCTCGTCGATATCGGTGTCCAGGGCGGCATTCACCCGCGCTGGGAAGCGCTGGGCGATCAGCTCAGGGTCTATGGCTTCGACGCGCTGGAAGAGGCGATCCGCCCGCTGGTGGCGCAGGGCCAGGCCAGGGCGCCGGTATTTCGCCCAGGCGCTCGGCGACGAGGATGGCGAGCGAACGCTCCATGTCCAAAGCGTCAGCCAGAGCAGCTCGCTCTATCCGCAGGCGGGTCAATCGCGCTACGCCGTCGATCCCGGCGTCGAGAACACGCTTGCGCGTCGCGCCGTCCCGATCAACCGCCTCGACACGCTGGTCGCCGAGGGTGTCGTTCCGCTGCCGGATTTCATCAAGATCGACTGCGAAGGCGCCGAGCCCGAGATCCTGCGCGGCGCGCGCGCGACGCTGGCGCAGGGCGGCGTCCTCGGCGTCGAAATCGAGACCAATTTCAACCTCAGCCCGACGATGCCTCACACCCATTTCTGGGCGTGCTATAGCGCGTTGCTGCCAGCGGGGCTGCTGCTGTTCAATCTCGCCTACGACCGGACGCCGCTGCGCGCCTTCACCGAGCGGGCAAGGCGCTTGCGCCGGCCGGCGGCCCGCTTCGCCAGCATTTCGCGGCCCTCCACGTTCAACCTGCTGCTCTGCCGGGACTTCGACTTCGAGAGGAATTCGCCGGAGAGCTTTCCCGCCGCGCCGCGCATCGCGCCTTCCGCCGATCAGCTCATCAAGACCGCCATCATCCTCGATCTCTACGGCATGCTCGATGCCGCCTTCGATCTGCTGGCGGCCTTTCCCGAGATTCTCGGCGACCGGTTGCCGATCGAGCGCGCAGCGTCGCTGCTGGTCCCGAGCTGGCGGCAGCTGGGCTGGAGCTTCCTGGCGCGGCTGGGGCGACGGGCGAGGTACGAGCTTGAAACCCGAGGTCTCATGTGACCAGCACGGGCGGCGTGATCGCGGCCGGATCGACGCTCTCTCCGCCCTGACGCCCCGTTTTGGCGGCATCGGTGGCTCGCAAATGTAGCGCACGCCCAGGAATATCGCCAGTTAGCCTGCGTTGAGGGTCGAACAGGAAGGAAAAATGGAAAGCAAGAATATCGGGTACGTTGCGAAGCTCGATCATCTCCAATTCTTGGCGGCTTTCACCGTGATCGAGTATCACGCCGATATTTGGTTCCGGAGCATTGGAGCCCCTCCCGAATGGCTTCCGCTGCCGCTTTTTCATCGTGGCTACACCGGCGTTGCGCTCTTCATGGTGATCAGCGGGATGATCCTCGCCGCCATCACCTATGAAAAGGAGATCGACGCGGTAAAATCTCTATCTCAACCGCATCCTTCGGATCTACCCGCTGTTCGTCTTCGTCGTGGCGCTCGGATATTTTGCCACGCCCGATCCGCGTGAGACATCGGCCGGACTGGGCTTCTTATTGGCCCTGCTGCCGATCTCGAACCTCTATCGTCTTCATTACGGCATGTTCGGCGGCGTGCTGTTCTCCGTGGCAATTGAGCTGCAATTCTATCTGTTGTTTCCTGCCCTCCTCATCTTCATGCGACGGTACGGCCCTTGGTATGTGCCGGCGGTGGTATCATGTCTCATCGGGCTGAGGGCGGTCGTCTGGTTCTTGAACGGCGCCGCGCACGACATCGCTTATTTTTCCATTTTTGGTGCGCTCGACATCTTTTTGATCGGAATGCTCGCGGGCAATTTATTCATGCAGCCAGGTCGCGTCCGGCTTCCCGGCTGGACCGTCCTGCTCGCCTTCATGGTGCTGAACGTGATCATCTATGCGGCTCACCTACACCCTTCGTTCTTCAACTATGATTTCGACCATGTGACGACCGATGGCGTAAGTCGCAGCGCATTGTGGGTCATCTGGCCCCCGATCGAAGGGCTGCTGTTCGCGGGATTTGCGTTGATCTATCTCAGGTCAAGGTGGCAGGTGCCTTTTCCAGGCGCCTTCGCATACCTCGGCAAGATCAGCTATTCGCTCTATGTGTGGCACACCGTTATTTTCCTGGTTGCCGTGCATGCGCGCCTTCGCTTCTTGCCGCCCTTCGAGATGGGCTTATTCGTCATCTTCCCGGCGAGCGTGGCAGTCTCCGCGCTGAGCTATAAGCTGATCGAAGAGCCGTTCCTCGCGATGAGAGTGCGTTACATCAGGCCTCGCGCGGCGGGCGAACGCGTTCCTTGATATCAAGACCGGCCAGGGGATCGAACCTCGAGCAGTGCCACCACCGCCGCGAATTCGCGGGCGATAATCTCGTGATCGTCATCCTCCCAGACGAATCTCTGCCATGGCTTCGCCCGCGGTAGCTGCCCGCCGATCTCATAGCCGAGATGGCGCATGTATTCCGGCGTCGTCTGCGGCACGGCGTCGGTCAGCATCTTGAAGTTGATGTAGCGCGTGCGCTCGTTCAGCCAGCACAAACCCATCGGCCCGCTGTTGACGCCGAGATTGAGGTGGGCGCGCTCATAAAGCGCCATGCGCAGGCCGAGATTGACCGCCGCCTCGGCGCAGACCGGGAAGATCGCCAAGCTCGGCCGGAATGCCATCGTAGCATTGCTCGGTATCGGGCACGAAGACCGGCGAATAGCGCTCCCGGTCGAGGCCGCGGGCAAAAGCCAGCCAGGCCGGCAGATTGCTGTCGCGCGCCGACATATAGCCATAGCGGCGCAAGGTGATGGTGACCACCTTGCCGCCGCAGCCGCGCGCGGCGAGCCAGCGCTCGACGGCGTCGAGCTCGAAGGCGCCGGCCCGCAACACGCCGATCGTCGCCCCTTCTTCGCGCGCCGCGCGCAAGGGGCCGGTCGAATCGGGATAGCGGGGCAAGGCCGGCTCGTAGCGCTCAGGAAAAACCCGCCCCGCCGCTCCTGCCGCCGTCTGCGCCGCCGCCGCGCGCGAGGACGCCAGCGTCACGCCGGCCATGCTGGGAAGCAAGGCGCAGGCCGGCAGAAGCATGTTGCCGATGCGCGCACGCCGCGCCGCGGCATCGACGACCTGCTCGTACTGCTGGTCCTCCTCGCGCACGCCGGCCTCGCGTCCCGGCACGATCACGACGTGGACCGAGCCGCAGCCCGGCGCGTTGGCGTGCCAGCTCGGCGCCGACAAGGAACCACAGGAAGTCGAAGGTGATCGGCGCGACGGCGAGATCGTAGAAGGCGTAGAGCACGCCCTCGGGCAGCAGCGGCGCGCGATTCGCCAGCGGCCAAATGCCGCGCCGAACGCCGCGCGCCGCGCGATAGAGCGCCTGGCCCGGCCGGGTGGTCGGCAGCTACCCATTCCCGCCGCAGGCGCCTCGCCACCCAGGGCAAGCCATCGGTGCGCAGCTTGTACAGCAGCAGCGGCAGGCCGGAGATCGGAATATCACGCGCCATGGCCCTTGCCGGGCCGCCTCAGGCGGCGTCGGGGCGCAACTCCGGCGGCGGCGGCTTGTGCCCGCCGAGAAGGTTGCCCGTCCAGTTCCCGATCCGTTTGATTGCGTTGTAATAGGTGTATTCCGGCGAGCGGCGGATCAGCAGCCCGTCGCGCACTTCCTCGTCATACTCATATTGCGCCCAGCCGTTGCAGGGCTTGCAGAACGGCACTTTGTCCCACTGGGCGGTCTCGTGGTAATAGCGCGCCTTGGCGAATTCCTCGCCGTGCCAGACGGCGCGCACGCCGTCCTTGAACACATTCCCCATATCCGTCGCCCGCAGCCCGTCGAGGCAGCAGAGCCTGACGCTGCCGTCATGGTGCACCGGCAAGGTCTTGTAGATCACGGGACAGGCGACCCGCTTCGACGGCTCCGCCATCTCGGGGAACTTGCCGTCCTCGAAGACGATGCCCATGCGCACCACGTCGACCACGCCGACCCACCGCGCGATGAAGGCCTCCTCCTCGTGGCGATTGTCGTCCTGGCGCGTGAAGGAGACGCCGATGCGCGGATATTCGCGGTTGCCGCGCACCTTCATCAGGCGGAAGACCGCGCTCTCGATCTTCTCGAGCTTGTCGACGCTGCGTACCTTCTTCAGCGTTTCCTTGGTAACGGCAGTCGATGCTGAACATCACGCTGTCGACTTTGATCTCGCAGAAGAACTCCGCGATGCTCTCCGTGAGGGTCAGGCCGTTGGTGTTGAGCGCCAGCGCCATGCCGCGCTTCTTCACCTCGCCCAGGACCTCGCGCATGTTCGGGATGAGCAGCGGCTCGCCATAGATGCTGGGCGCCACCATCGGCTTCTTGGTGGTGAACTCGTCGAGCAGCTTGCGCGCCTGATCGAGCGCCATGACGCCCTTCAGCGGCTCGATCTGGGCATCGTCCTCGAGCCCCCAGACCGGGCACATCGGGCAGCGCAGGTTGCAGCGCGTGGCGAAGTCGACCAGCAGCCGGTCCGGCAGGTCCGGCACCGGCAACGGCTTCCAGTTATAGGCCGGGTCGACCCAGTCGGCTTTCGACCAATCACGCATCGGGGACTGCTCCTTCACGGCGACTATATAGGTGCTAAGCCTTCAATTCCGCAAGGATTTCCCGGTCAATAGGGCGATCCCCGGCCTAGCCCGGCGCTGCCAGCCGTCGCGCGCGCGTAATGCAGGAACAAAGCAAAACTATCATAAGGAGTTACACGAGATTCCTGAAGAATTTCTTCACCAGAGAACACGCGCATCTCCGCGCCCTCGTGCAAGACCAGCCGCGCCTTGGTGGCGCGGGTGATCGGAACGAGATAATAGTTGCGGAAATAGCGCTCCAGCCGCAGGCCCGCGAGATCGAAATCGAAGCGGGCGAAGAACTCGGCATGCTCCAGTTCCAGCTCGAGTTCCTCCTTGAGCTCGCGGGCGAGCGCGTCACGCGCATCCTCGCCCGGGCTCGACGCCCCCGCCGAAGAGACCCCAATGGCCGGGATACCAGATGTCCGTGCGGGGTCGCGAAGCTGCATGAGATAGCCATCGGCCTCGACCAGGATGAGCGCCGCCACGGCATCACCCGGCTGCAGGCGCGTCGTGACCCGTCAGCAGAGGATTGCGGCTCATCGCCCGTCCTCAGGGAATGACGGGAGCGCCCGGCGGCGCGATAATGGCGCGCGGGTCCCGCTCGAGCGCCTCGCTGACTTCGCTCAAGAGGTCCCGCTGGGCAACGGCCATCCAGGCGGTCCCTTCGATCTCGCCCTTCCTGCAGCCGCCCTTTTGCCAAGAGCGGCGCCGTGAACTGAGGAAAATCGCGATTGAGCCTCAGGTGACGGCGCAGACGGACATCGTAGCACGACGCCATCGCGGCTGCGGCACTGCGTAATGCTCCGCCTCGCTGGCCGGCTTCAGATAGAGGTCCGGCGCTACCCGTCTCCTCGGCGTGATGGATCGCGGTGCAGCGCTCGAGCCCGACGCCGAGTAGCAGCACATGGGTATCCTCGCGGGTGGCCTTGCCGTAGGGACTGTTGAGCGAGCAGGGGGTATCGTCGAGATGATGGCCGGCCGTCAACATCGCCGCCGCGAGCCGCCGCGCGCGGCCACGGAATGGGTTGGGTGCAGACTGCGATAATCGGCATATCGGTCCGAAAGGTCTCGGCAAGCATGCCGACATGGGACGGAGTCGCGAGCTCGTCGAACAACGGGTGTTGCGGCGTCACTACGCGCCACGACATGGTCGGCATCACCAGGGTGCCGGGTGCCATGTAGTCGAGCAGGGCCTCGATGACGCCCTCCACCTGAAAGCCGTCCCCGGCGAGGGTGCGGAAGGCGCAATGCACGAAAAGCACGCCGTCGCGCGGCACCAAGGCCTCGCGCAGGAGGTCGGCCACCGCTGCCCGCCTGTCGCGGGCTTCGGCGCCGATCATGGCGCCTTGCCCCGCCCGGATGCACCAGCCCGCCGGCCGAGCACAGTCAGGCCCATGGGCTCCAATGTCCTATTTCTGGGCTGATCGAGATATGGTTTGTCGCCGATCATGCCATGCCGAAATTGCTCATCCGCAGGCGCCTGCGGCGGCAGCATGGCTCAGTCACCGCCGCTCCACAAGACCGGCCGCGGGGTCGCCGGGAGCGCAGGCGCGGGCGTGCAGGGGGGTACGCAAGTCCAACGAGCATAGCTTTGGTAGATTTGGACTTTTGTGCCGATTAACGTAGGTTGTAGCAAGCGGGAAACGGTCTATCCAAGTCGTCCTTTCCATGTTATGCGTTTGCTCAGGGGGAGCTTTCTGGATGAGCCAGACGACCCGAGAGGGACAATATCAGGCCTGCGTCGATGACGTTCGACGCCACGGCTTCGAGACAATGGGTCTGCAGACCAGCGAAAGCTGGCGCAAGGATCCGAAGCATCTCGTTTTCAATCTGTCGCGCTACAAATTCGTAGCGAAAATGCTAGCCGGGACCGAGCGCGTGGTCGAAGTAGGCTGCGGCGACGCATTTGGCTCCAGGATCGTACGACAGGAGGTGAAATCCCTCATCGCCACCGATTTCGATCCGATTTTCGTCGAGGAAGCGCGCCAACGCAGCGCCGACCCCTGGAGCTTCTCGGTGGTCGTGCACGACTTTGCCACCGGACCTTTCCCCCAACCTTACGACGCCATCTATGCGCTCGACGTGCTGGAGCATGTGCCGCAAGATCGTGAGGCCGCTTTCATGGCTGCGATTCTAGCCTCGCTGGAGCCGCACGGCATAGCCATCATCGGCATGCCGTCACTCGAGAGCCAAACTTACGCCTCGGAGATCAGCAAGCGCGGCCATGTGAACTGCAAATCCATGCCGGATCTGAAGGCGTTGATGCGCGAGTACTTTCACAGCGTGTTTATGTTCTCGATGAACGACGAAGTCGTCCATACCGGTTATCACAAGATGGCGCACTATCTCTTCGCGATCGGGTGCTCTAAGCGACATCGAAGTTAGCGCGCAACCATCCGCACGGCCGACACGGAGAGCAGGTAAATGGCGGATATTCTCGTTATCGGCGGATCTGGATACATCGGCACACGCCTCTATCGGAAATTGGGACCGAAGCGGGTGGTCGCGACATACGCTCACCGGCCATTTCCCGGCGGCGTGCATTTCGACGGCAGGGGCATGCGCCTGGCCGACACTCTGCTGTCGGGCAAGCACGCTTTCAAATGCGCGGTGCTGCTGCAAGGAATAACCAACCTCGATTACTGCGCGCGCCATCCCAACGAGGCGGCCGCCGCGAACGTCGCAGCGAGCAAGCGCATTATCGACGACCTCGTCGATGCCGGCGTGAAGCCGATTTTCATCTCCAGCGACGGCGTGTTCGACGGCAGCGTCGGGCTTCGCGCTGAGAGCGACGAAGCGCATCCCATACTGGTCTATGGCCGGCAAAAACTCGCCATCGAGACCTATCTCGCCGCGCTGCGCAGCGAATGGACGGTCTTACGCCTGACCAAAGTCGTGAGCGCCTGCCTCGACCGGCGGAACCTACTTTACGATCTGCTTTTCCGACTGTCTCAGGGCGAGGTCGTCCGCGCGGCCTTCGACCAGATCCTGACGCCCGTCGACCTCGAGGACGTCGTCGACGCCATAGACTGCGCTCTCAAGCCGGGTTTTGGCGGCCTCTATCATGTCGCGGGATCGCAGGCGGTGTCCCGGATCGAGCTGGTCACCATGCTGCTGTCCTTCGCCAATCCGGTCTTCCGCGAAGCCGCGAAAGTCGAAGTCTGCTCGCTGAGCGACTTCGTCTTTCGCGAGCCCCGGCCGAAAAACTGCTCATTGTCAAACAGGAAATTCATCGCTGCGACGGGCCACAGGTTCAGGTCCCTCGAGTCGGTGTGCTGCCGCATCTGCGATGAATATTTCGGCCGCGCCGAGGAGGGGGTCTGGGGCGCGCCGTTCGACGTGCACGTAAGCACCGCGTCAGACGGGCTGCGGTAATGCGCCGGCGAGGAGCACCGATCGCGACTTGACGCCGAAGCACCTGATGGCGAGCGCGGCGCCTCGGCACGAGGTGCCGCACAACGATACCGCTGAAATCGTCGTTCCCGATCTAGAGGCGGTCCCCGCGCCTTCCCTCTTCCGCCTCTGCCTTGCCCGAGCGACTCCACCGGCACCCCGCGCGTCCATTGGCCGGGAGGCGCCAGTCGGCCTGCCCCCTCGCCCGACCGGCGGCCGGGCGAACGCGCAGCGCGACGTAAAGACGAGGTCATGGCATCCGTGCGGGCCCTCGGCGCCACTTTTCCCGCTCCCGCACCATCGCCGCCGCGCCATTCCCGGGAGTTGACAGTGTTGCAGGGCGCGCGCATCTTCCTTCGCGTCCGGCCAGATTGCCCCGGAGATGGGCGGGCGCTGATCACCGAGGCCTGCCAGCCGGCGACTGGAAACACCGAGCGAGAAGTGAATGGCCGAGATAAATTTGCTGCGCCGATATCCCCGAGCCAAGCGGAACATCGAGAAGCGAACCGGCGCACAGAGTCAGGAGAACATCCGTATCGCTCGGCAGTACGATCGCGAATATTTCGACGGCGCGCGCGATACCGGCTATGGCGGCTACCGCTATGACGGCCGCTGGACGGCCATCGCCGAGGACATGATGGCCCATTGGCAGCTCAAGCCGGGCGACCGGGTGCTCGATGTCGGTTGCGCCAAGGGCTTCCTGGTAAAGGACCTGATGAAAGTCTGCCCGGGACTCGAGGTATTCGGGCTGGATATCTCGGAATACGCGCTGCTGCATTGCGAGCCCGAGGTGGTCGGACGGCTGCATCTCGGAAACTGCGTCAGGATGCCCTTTCCGGACAACAGCTTCGCCGCGGTGATCGGCATCAACGTCATCCACAATCTCGAGCGTGCCGAATGCATCACCGCGGTGCGTGAGATCGAGCGACTCGCACCCGGCCGCGGCTACATCCAGGTCGATTCCTACCGGACGCCGGAGGAACGCGACATCTTTCTCAGCTGGGTGCTGACCGCCAAGACGCATTACGATCCCGCCGGCTGGCGGCAGCTCTTTGGCGAGGCCGGCTATACCGGAGACTATTATTGGACGATCATCGAGTGACCCGAGGCACCTTGCCCATGACCCCGCGCAGCAACAGTTTCGATCCCGCGCTGTCGCGCGAGCGCTGCGGACGCTATCGACGCCGTATTCTCGACGTCTCCCAGCAGGTGTCCGCCCTGCACATCGGTTCGGCCTATTCATGCACCGAGATCGTCGACTGCATCTATAACGGTCTGATGCGGTCCGGCGCGAGCGGGTCCTCCCCCGACACCTTCCTGATGTCGAAGGGGCACGGCTGCATGATCCAGTATGTGATCCTGGAGGAGCAGGGTGTGTTAAGCCGCGCCGATCTCGACGCCTATTGCACGCCGCACGGCAGGCTTGGTGTCCATCCGGACTATGGCAACCCTGGCATCGTCGCCGCCACGGGCTCGCTCGGTCACGGGCTTTCCATGGTTTGCGGCATGGCGCTGGCAGAGAAAGGCCGCAAGACCAACGGCACCATCTTCACCGTGTTGAGCGATGGCGAGGTCCAAGAAGGTTCGACCTGGGAAGCGGTGCTGATGGCCTCGTCTCTGCGCCTGGACAATGTGGTGGCGGTGATCGACAACAATGACTTCCAGAGCTTGGGGAGAACCTCCGAGACCCATCCGAGCTTCTATCCCCTGCTCGACAAGTTCCGAGCCTTCGGCTGGGAGACCGTCGAGGTGAACGGGCATGATTCCGCCGCCATTTTCGAGGCGATCGCCGGCCGCAAGGGCGGCTGCCCCTTCATGCTGGTGGCGAAGACTACCAAAGGCAAGGGCATCAGCTACATGGAGAACGTGCCAATCTGGCACTATCGATCGCCGAACAAGGACGAGTACCGGCGTGCCGTCGAGGAGTTGGAGGCGGCGCGATGAGGAATACCTTCTCGGAGACGCTCTATCAGGAAGCGACGCAGAACCCGGACGTCTATATCGTCGTCGCCGACATCTCGCCCGCGGGCAGCATGGCGAAGTTCAGCGCGCAATATCCCGAGCGCTTCATCAATGTCGGCGTCGCCGAGCAGAGCATGATCGGCATCTGCGCCGGGCTGGCGCTCAAAGGGTGCCAGCCCTTCGCCTACACCATCGCCACCTTCTCGCTCTACCGGCCCTTCGAGATGGTGCGCGACGATCTCTGCTACCAGAACCTGCCGGTCACCGTCGTCGGGATGGGCGCCGGCGTCATCTACTCGACGCTCGGCGGCACGCATCACACCATGGAGGACATCGCTATCGCCGGCGCCATCCCGAACATGCAGATCGTCGCCCCCTGCGATCCCGCGGAATGCACCGAGGCAACGCGCTGGTGCGCGCGGCAGAAGAACGGGCCGGTCTATCTGCGCATCGGCAAGGCCGGCGAGCCCAATCTGACCAAGGATGCGGAACCCTGGGTCTTCGGCAAGCTGCGCTATCTTCGGCGCGGCAGCGATGTCTGCATTCTGACCTATGGCGTCATCACCAAAATGGCCATGGAGCTCGCCGACCGGATCGCGGCCCAGGGCAAGTCGGTCTCGGTGGTCTCCTGCCACACGGTGAAGCCGCTGGATCGCGACGGCATCATCGCCGCGCTGAAGGGCCACAAGCATGTCATCGTTCATCGAGGAGCACGTGCCCCAGGGCGGGCTGGCGCCGCAGACCAAGCAGATCGCCTGGGACATCGACGCGCGATGCCGGCTTGACACCTTCACGCTGCAGGATCGGTTCATCCACAATTACGGCAGCCACGACGATCTCCTCGCCTCGCACGGCTTGAGCATCGCCAAGATTTCCCAGCAGATCGGGATCGCATAGGCAGCACCGATGACCGGCAAGCGCAACGAGCTCTTGGCGATCAATGGCGGCGAGCCCGTGCGGCGAGAGCGCATGCCGCCGCGGCTGGCAATCGGCGAAGATGAAGTGCGCATGATCCAGGAGGTGATCGCCTATTATCGCGAGCTGCAGATCGACCCCGGCTATCAGGGCGTGTTCGAAAAGGCTCTATACCGACGACTTCGTCGCCATGATGGGCGGCGGCTACGCTGACGGCGTCGCGACCGGCACGTCCTCGCTCTATGTCGCGATCGCCGCGCTCGACCTACCCAAGGGCAGCGAGGTGCTGGTCTCGCCCATCACCGATCCCGGGACATTGAGCGCGATCATTCTCAACGGGCTGAAGCCGCGGTTGTGCGACAGCAAGAACGGACAGCTACAACATCGGCGCCGCGCAGGTCTGCCAGAGGCTCGGGCCCGACGTGTCGGCGATCATCGTCGTCCATGCCGCCGGTCAGGCGGCCGAGGTCGACAAGATCGTCCCTGACGCCCATGCGCGCGGCATCAAGGTGCTCGAGGATTGCAGTCAAGCGCATGGCGCCAAGATCGTCGGGACGGCCCGTGGGAACCTTCGGCGACATCGCCGCCTTCTCCACCATGTACCGCAAGGCGCATATCACCGGCGCCTCGGGCGGCGTGGTCTATACCCGGGATCTCGAGCTGTTTCGCCGCGCGCTCGCCCATGCCGATCGCGGCAAGCCGCGATGGCGCGAGGATTTCAGCGACCGTGATCCCTCGGGTTATCTCTTTCCTGCGCTCAATCACAATACCGACGAGATCTCGTGCGCCATCGGCATCGCGTCGCTGGCCCGGCTCGACAAGACGATCATGCGGCGACAATCCTTCGTCTCCGACCTCGTGGACAAGCTGGTCGACCATGCGCAAATATGCCGCCCCTATGCGCACAGCCCGACGGATTCGCCCTTCTTCTATCCGATCATCGTCGACACCGAGCGGATCACCTGCTGAAGATCGAGTTCGCCACGGCGGTCCAAAAGGAAGGTATCGACCTCAATCCGCATTACCACTACGTGGTCGACGAATGGCCGTGGCTGCGGCCCTACCTCGCCGATGACTTCAAGACCGAAAACGCCCGCAGCATCCGCGACCGCTCGTTCAATATCTACTTGAACGAGAACTACGGCGAGCGCGAGGCAGAGGATACCGTCAACGCCATTCTGAAGGTCGAACGGCATTTCGCGATCTGAGCGCCCTCCCGCCGTCACACCGGGAAGCGTCCGGGCTTGCGGATCCGCGCCGCGCCGAAGGCGGCCTCAACTCGCGCCAGTGCTGCACGGCACATCGCCACCGCCGGTATTTCAACGGCAAACCGGACGAGAACGGCAAACGTCAGCGCGATCGAAGCAAACACCGCGCTGATGATCGCTCCTTCGACGAGCACATGCCCGCTGACCGACTTGGCGAAGCCGATGAGTCGCTGGACGGCGTCCGTGGCCCAGGGCGTGCGGTTGACCAGGCCAAGCAGGATCCCGTGCGACAAGTATAAGGGATAGGTGAGATCGCCCAGAAAGTTCATGATCCTGCTGTCCTTGGTCGCTTTGAACATCGCCGGCAGCGCCACCGTGAAAAACAGCACCGCGACGTAAAAATCAACGTTCTCAAAGTTGTAGTGGGCGTCCTGAAGCCAACATACGAACCCTGCCGCGGCGATCCCGGCGCCGCCGATCCAGCTTGGCAGCTTCACGTTACGGTAGAATAGGCGGCTAAGATGGCCGAGCACGAAGAACATTGCCGTCGACGGAAAGAAGTAATAGCACCAGAGGACCCAGGTATTCACACCCACCTGCTCCAGCGGATACCGCAAATTGAGGACCATGCGCGCCAGCACCGACAACGCCAAGACGAAAATCGACGCCCGCGTCGAGCGGAGGATGAAGGGCGCCACCAGATAAAACGTCATCTCGGACGCCAATGACCACCCGAGACCAAGCCCGTCCGGAAAGACCTGCTCGTAAGGCATCGGATAAGTTTTGAAGCTGAGCAGCAAGTCCGACCCCCAGATAAAGAAGCCTGAGAGCAGGACGTGCAGCGGCATATGGAGGACCGATCTCCAGGAGTCCGGAGCCAACAGCAAGACAGCGGCAATAAAGGCAATCCACCACAAGGGATAGATCCGCAGGACGCGCGCCTTGTAGAAGGCATAAGTCCCGCCCGCCCAGTCGTATTTTTCCTCCAGCACAAAACTGATCAAGAAGCCGCTGATGATAAAAAAGAACATGACGGCGTAACCGCCATTCACGCCGAGCACCAGGACATTGTTGACATAGATCTGTGCGGGCCGAAGGTATTGTGAATTGACGTGCGACTGCAGCACCGCCAGTGCCAGGAACAGCCGCACAGCCCCCATCCCGCCGTCTCCTTGAATTTACTGTCGCCGCCCCTTCCCTGGATGGCCGGAGCCTCAAGGGAGCATCTACCCCAAACGACATCGCAGGCACAAGGCGGTTTCAGAAAGCTTCCGCGCCCGGCAGCGAGGCGATTGCTCCTTAGGCCCATTCTCTGAGAGGGAATTTTCTCTTGACATTCTCTCTTTCGGCGGTCGACCGCGAGCGGGACCGGCGCGCAATGCCGGTGGTACGCGTGATCTCGGCGGGACAAGTGCGTCGGGACGGCCGGGAAACGCGCCAAGCGCGCCTCTTGCGGGCGCCGACTGCACCCCCAGCATCGAGGGCCGCCCCCTCCGCCGTCTTGGCTTTCGCCTGCCAGGACAGCATGCTAACACTTATGGCTATCACCAACTGCCTGAGGAATGTCGGCTTAGGTCCGGCCACCTAAGCGGGTCGGCTGGGTGGGAAATCAAGCGGTGTCGTCCCTGGTTCGAAGGGACGACCTTTCAAAGGGAGATCGACCGTTGGAAGATCGCGTGCAAAAACACCAATTGGCTCCGCTCACCGGCTTGCGTGGTATCGCCGCATATAGTGTGCTTCTTGCCCACGCCAGCGATACATTTTTGCCCAATCTGCATCAGTATGCGCCGCGGCTCGCGTATTTCGGCATGTCATTATTCTTTAGTCTGAGCGGCTTCGTTATCTACTATAATTACGCAGAGCTGTTCAGATCGGAGCGGCTGGGTATCGCGACATGGACTTTCTTTACCGCTCGGTTCGCGCGCATCTACCCGCTCTACGCTGTAAGCATCGTGCTTGCGGTAATCACTAATCCTGTCCCATACTTTATTGACAATCCGCCGGTAATTTTTTCGTTCGTCACGTTGACCCAGTCATGGTTCAACATGGAGATGGCGACTTTCGCGCCAGACTGGTCGATTAGCACCGAGTGGTTTTTCTATTTAACCTTCCTCCCGCTAAGCTTCGCTCTCGCCCGGGTGCGACGTCCGCTTCTCGCACTTGTGATATGGTGCTTGGTTTCAGTCGTGGGTCTGGCGGAGCTTCTCCACCTCTGCCGCGGCGCGCTGATCGCCTTCGTAGAGCATTTCCTGTGGCAGCAGCCCAACGTCAGTGCAGGTAGTTGGGGCTGGATCATATATTTTGCGCCGGGTGTCCGCTGGTTCGAATTTGCGGCAGGCGCTCTCGCAGCCAAAGTCTATCTCAGCAGTAGCGCGCGCCCGACCATGCCGATAACCTCCCGCATCGGGCTTGGAGTGGCGATAGCATGGTGCCTGGCCGTGATCGTCGTTGGCAAGATCACCTCGGGGCACCTCCTCGGAAATATCGTAACGAACTTTCTTTTTGCGCCGGCTCTAGTCACCATAATACTGGTTTGCTGTGTCTACGACTTGCCCGTCAGCCGTGCGCTATCGTCCCGCCCGCTGCTGTTCGCCGGCGAGACCAGCTATTCCGTCTACATATGGTCGTTCTCGGCTCTTACCCTGCTAGCGGCCACCGCCACTCCTGGTGCAGATTCGTTCGCCGCCTACGCCAACTCTGCGCTCAGAGTAGTCGCGTCGGTGTTTCTCACCACCGTTCTTGGCTCCGGCAGTTACCTGCTTGTCGAGATGCCGTCCCGACGTGCTATCCGACGATGGCTGTCGCGCTCCTCCGAGCGGGCGAGGCAAGTTCAACCGGTCGGCAGACCGCTATTGCTGCCCAGCGGCTCTGGCAAGAGCCGATGACCTACCACGATCGCGTGCTTGGGGACTCTCGTGAAGGCAAGCGGAAGCGTGCCCGGACGTCCAGGCCGTGGCGGGGTCACGCGTCCTGCCTGCGCAGCACTGAGCGGCCTAACCCTCGCGCCTGGGGGCGAAGTGTGCTGATTATCGAGAAGCCTACGTTGGAATTCACGTTGCTAAACTTCGCAACGCGGCCTCTCCCGGTTTTCACGTAGAATGCGGCTGGTAATCTGGACCACGAGTTGGTCGGCAGGTTATAGATACCAGGGAAACATCGATCCATGGCTTTCCGGACATTCGCAAAAAGCGCGATTCTATCCACCATTGAGCGACTCGGATACGTCGTCATGCGGCGTGACGAGTTCCGCCGGCTGGCCACAGCTCACGACGAGATTCGGCGCTTGCAGATGAAGATCGACGAGATGCCGCAGACCGACTATCAGCTGCTGATGGAAAAGCAGGGAAAGGAAGCTGCCTTTCGCGATGCCGATCCCGCCTTCCATGCGCTTTACGAGCGGGTGAAGGCATTTTCGATGACCTCGATCGAGCGCCTCTACGCGATGCACAAGGCGGCGGAATACATCGTCAAGGCGCGTATTGCCGGCGATGTCGTAGAATGCGGCGTCTGGCGCGGCGGCAGCATGATGATGGCAGCACTGACCTTGCTGGCTCTCGGGGATACGGGCCGCCGCCTCGTGCTCTTCGACACCTTCGAAGGGTTGCCGATGCCCGACAAGGAAAAGGATGTCGACCTCTGGGGAAATTCCAACTACGACGAATGGACGCGTCACCGGCGCACCGACGTGTCGAGCGACTGGGCCTGTGCTTCGCTCGACGCGGTACGGGAGAATATCAAATCTACCGGCTATCCCATGGACAAGGTCGTTTGCGTCAAGGGTATGGTCCAGGACACGATCGCGACTTATCTTCCGGAGGCCATTGCCCTGCTGCGACTTGATACGGATTGGTACGAATCCACGGCGTGCGAAATGCGGCTGCTTTATCCTCGATTGCACGAGCAAGGACCGCTGATCGTCGACGACTATGGGCATTTGAAAGGACAGCGCCAAGCGATCGACGAGTATTTCGCGGAAACCGGCGAGACGCTGCTGCTCAACCGCATCGATTACAGCGGTCGGCTAGCCGTCAAAGGACCGGTGCGGCGCGACACACTCCTCGATCGCGGCTGACCTTGTTCTGCTTCAGAAGAGCACGGCCGGCCTGGAAGCCGATTTACGGCGGGTGCCGGCGCGGAGAGATAACATGGAGCGACTAGCTCATGGGACAAGGCACCTTCCGGTCGAGTTGCCCGCATCCTTGCGATCCTTCGAGGCGGGTGCCGGGTTCTACGGCGCACTGGCGCTCATAACGAACTTCACGATTTTCGGCCTGTGCGGTTGCTTCGCATTCAGCCGCAACATCAATGCGCTGTTCTATCACTTCGACGGCTCCTACGCGCTGGTCGACGTGCCAAGTCAATTGACCTCGTATGATCACCCTCTTGAATTCTCGAATAATTTCCTGCAATCGATCGGAAATATGCAATTTCCGGAGAACGCGAGGCTGTTATTTTTCTATTGGCCGCTGCGGTGGTTTTCCGATCTCCAAATCGCCAGGATCGCGGTCTACCTGATTATCGCCCTGATGGTTTTTTTGTCCGGGTACGGTCTGGCACGCCTCCTTTTGCAATCTCGACCGATTGCGCTTGCGGCGGGATGGATATTGGGCATTCTTGCAATGCCGTTCGTACCGATACCATTCTTTTATCCGATTCTTTTCGTTGCGCCGTTCTTCGTTCTGATCATCGCCTCACCAGTTGTGGCATTCTGGCTGGTGCGGGCATCTGGCAAGTCGGGCCTGATTACCGATGTGCTTATCGGCTTTGGCCTCGGGGGATTCGGACTATATTTGCTCGCGGCATGTCCGCTCCTAGTCCCGATTTATGGGCCCGGCATAACCGCCTATATTGCGTTGGCCTTGTTTCTTGCCCGCCGGCGAGCGGAATTCCTGCGGAAACTTGTCATCCTCGGTGTCGTGCTGGTTGTTGCAGTGTGCCTGCGCTGGCCCTGGTATATCCTCGGCCTGTTCAGCGACACGGCCCCCCATCTGTTTCCCGAGGATTTTTCCGCCGTCTATAAGAATTCGAACTTCATCTCGATTGTCTTTCTGGGATCGCAATTTGGCAGGGCCGGGCCAATTCTCGTCGTGGCATCCGCCCTGGGCGCCGTCTCGTGCTTGCGCCGCACCGGAGACCTTAGAATTGCGGCTTACGCGTTGCTGCTTATGATGGCGTCTTTGGCCGGCGCGGGCGCCGCGCTCCTCGTGGCCCATAGCTGGATATTGCCACCTCCCATCTATCTGGAGATGAGCGTCTGGCCGCTCTACGCGGTTTTCACGGCGGTCGCGCTTCACCGGGCCGCTCGTTTCGTGGCCAGCCCGTTCAGGACCGGCGACTTGGGCGATAACTGCAGTACACGGCTCGAGTGGATAGTGCCCTTGCCTGCCGCGATGATCACGATGGCGCTCGTCATGAGCCAGGCGCCAACCCCGATGGGCTTTCCCTTTCCGCCGCGCGCTCCCGGAATTGTCGATATCCTGCGAGCGACGATCGCGCTCGGGCCGGCCTCACGTTTCAATGGACGGATTGCAACAATCATTCCTGTGCATCAAGACAGCGCAGATCCCTGGAGTTAGCAATTGGGGATAGCTTCGCAATTGGCCGAAGCGACAGGCAATGACGAACAATCGGTAGGATTGTGGTATTATCAAATACCGACCTTGTTCGAATACAATCAATTTACGAGCCCGATTTTCCATGCATTGGTCAGGCGGGCTCTCCAGCGGCCACCACTGTCGCATCAGCGCAATATCATCGTCCTCACCCACCCGGACTCCCGGGTGCTGCGGCTGCTCGGTGTCCGCTACCTATTCTTGCCGCATGGAGGCAGCGCGATCGGCGAGCCGCGTGCGACCGAAAACACGGTTGGACAAGAGTGGGACCTGTTGGAATTGGCCGCTCCCAATCTGGCGACCTATTCGCCGACCACTATCGAGATCGGGCATAACCTCGCATCAGCCCTCGATTTCATTATGGACGACAGCATCGATCTGACCAAATCGGCGATGGTCGGAGAGGAGATCGGTGGCCCCCTGACGCCGCTTCAATCATCCTCTCTTTCCATGACTGGAGGGGATTTGCATATCGTTGCGCGGAGCGATGGTCACTCGCTTGTCATCGTGCCTCTCGAATTCAGCCAGTGCATCGAATTGCGCATCAACCCAGTCGGACCGGAGACTTCCTGGGTGAAACTCCTTCGGGTTGACGGGATCCTTACCGGCATCGTCTTCGAGCATCGTCTCGACGCGGTTCTCGCCTTCCGTACCGGTCCGTTGAACGATCCGCTATGCCGTTGGCATGACTATCAAGACGCAAAAGCCATGCTTCGATAGCGGGAGAGATGACGGCGTCGACCGTGAAGAACGTGGTCTGAGCGCAATTTAAGCGGTGTGGAAGGTGGCGGGCGCACCAGAGAGCGCGGCGAAGAGGGCGCACAAAAGCTCTTCCAGCCAGCGCAGCAGCGGGCTGAAGTTGTAGCCTGCAGCGGCAAGGACCGCGTTGATGCGATCGCCGTCGCGCCCCTTGAGGTAATTGCGGCCCATGCGGTGCTCGGCCTTGAGATGGCCGATGACGGGTTCGACCGCGGCCCTGCGGCGCATCTCGCGGCGGATTGAGGCGGTGACGCGACGCACCTGGCCGCTGATCCAGACTCGGAATTTGTGCGGATGATTGTGTCCGCGATAGCCCTTGTCGACATGGATGCGGCGTGTCTCGACGCCGGTGAGCGTCTCTAACTCGGCGACGACCGGGCCGAGGGTGTGGCCGTCATAGGGGTTGCCGTGCAGCGCCTTGGCATGCAGGACGAACTGGCCGCCCTTGGGCGCGGTGGCGGGTGTCGCGATCGAGACCTTGCAGCCGAACTCGTAGGGCGCTCTGGCCTTGCCCTTGCCGATGCACTCGACCTCGGGAGCGTGCAGCGCATAGACCTTGGGGCCGCGCTGGCGATGATCCTGGAAGCGCACCTTGAGGGCGAGGTCGAGCAGCGGTCCGAACCGGTCCTGGAGCTCGGGCTGGCCGTCGATCTGGCGGCTGATGTCGCGGATGAGGCGGCCGAGGCGCGTGCGCAGGAACTTGAGGGCGCGGCGGGCGCGGTTGAACTGGTGGGCATGGGTGTAGCGCCCAACCATGATGGCGGCACGCTTGGCAACCCGCAGATAGCTCTGTCGCAGCGGCACGCCGTGGCACCTGGCCAGCGCCACCAGCTTGACGATGGCTCGGTGCAGGAGACGCGCGTCGGTCGGATGCGCAATCGCCTTCGGCTGTACCGTGGTATCGACCACCACCCGCTCGAGATCCTTGGTCTCGATGGCGCCGGTCTTGTGCCCCACGGCCAGGCTCTCCTGGATCAAGGCCGCGAGCTGCTCCTCGCCCAGGCGCTGGCGCCAGCGCGTCAAGGACGAGCGGTCGAACGGCAGCTTGTGGCAGAAGCTCAGCTCGCCGCAGAAGTATTGGTAATAGGGGTTCTCGACCCAGCGCGCGCACAGCACCTCGTCCGACAGGTTGTGCATGTGCTTTAGGATGAAGAGTCCGGCCACCAGCCGTGTTGGCAGCCCGGGCTGGCCCGGTCCCGGCTGGCATACCGAGCCGAACCGTCCGTCGAGGAACGTCCAGTCGATCTCACTCGCCAGCCGCACCAGCGGGTGGCCCATGTTGATGATCTCTTCGAGCGCCGAACGCAACAGGTCCTTCTGGCGATCATCCCGCGGTCTTGCCATCGCGTTCTCCGATCCCGGTGACCGGCCACCAGAGAATCACGAACCGCGTAAAACTGGAATCCCAAATCGCAAGAAAGCCGAGCCGAAACCGCCCTTTCCTGCAAAATCGATTACTCAATCGGGCGAGCTTATTCCCTCAAACCGGCAGCATCTGTGTTCTTCACGGGCGACGGGCGCCGGCAATTGCGCAGTTTCGGATACAAGTTTCAGTCCGGCGATAAAACCACACCGCGCGCTCGCCGCACCATCACGCGCGGGTCGTACTCAGCACTCAGCGAGCAGTTGCTTACCGATCATCGACCGCGGATCGTCGATGATCACTGCAATCCAGCAAGACCGGCTTGCCGCCCGCCTCGCCGTCAAAGTGAATCGTACTGAGCTTTTGCTCAGACCGACAACGATAGATAACGGTAAAATCCTTGGCACAACCATTGGCGGGATCGCCCGACGCCTTGGTATCGGCGCCGACGACAAAGCGGCATTGTGCGCCTCCTCCCTGGCATGCTCTAACCAGCGCCGCCGTCTCATTGCCCTCACGGACCGCGTTCACCGACGGCGGCTTGGGGGTGTAATCCCAACAACTCGCGCCATAGGTCGCGCTCACCACCTCGACCAGCGGGTTCCGCCACGGAAACTCGACCGGCGTCCCAAATTTGGTATTGGTCCTGAGGCTCGCCGCCGCGTCAGCGAAATAGTGCAGCATTGTCCTGAACTGAAACCAGGGATTTTCCGGCTCGGCGAGCTTTGCCGTATAAGCCTCGAAAAAATCCCACCCGAGCGGTTGCACGCCGGGGCCTAGCCATGTCAGTAGAAAGCTCGATCCGTCCGTCCACTTTATGCCGAAATACTGACTGATCGTCTCCGGTGCGAAGAGCGGGCTGAAGGGGAGCGGATCGATAATCCGGAAGTCTTTCTGGAAAAGAAAATAGTTGAGGCCCGCTTGCTGCAGCGCGGTCTTTGCGACACTCGGAGCGGCGGTCAGGATCGTGTCGAGCTTCGGCGTCTCATAGGAAGCCATGCTCTTGACCACGCAATCGGGCACCATGCAATAGGCATCGACATTCGTGCTCCAGATCGGCGTTCCCGGCGGCAGATGGCGCGACGCGGCAAACGCTCCCGGGTTGATCGCACCGAACCAGTACCCCTCGAATGGATAGGTGATATGGGTGTTCGCCTGGTACAGGCTATACTGGCCTGTGAGCAGCCGAAGCCCATGCGCCGTGGCGTAACGCGCCTGGGCGATCCAGTGCTGATCATACACCCACGAACCGACGACACCGACGACCAGCAGCACCGGAAGCTGCACCCGCAGCAACCAATCGAGCCCGCGTCCTTGCCTGTAAAGCCAGGCGCAGACACCGATTCCGCTTAGAATGACGAGCGGGAGGAAAAAGGTCGTGAAGCGGGTGAACGACACGTATTGAACGCGACCGGCGAGCGCGGAGATTAAAATAAACAAGCCGAGCATCGCGCCCAAATGACCCAGGACAATCACGGTGGCTCTGGCTGAGGGAGACGCGCCGCTCTGCGTGACCGGCACGTCGGCCGGCTGCTGCAGCAAAGCGCGAGCGGCGACCTCCATGGTCACCAGCAGTATTCCGACGGCGAAAACCCATAGCACGTCGAGCCTCAAAAAGCGCACGAGCTGGAGGAGCGTGTCCCAACCCCAGGGGGGCGCCACGGTGCCGTAATTATCCTCGATCCATCGGATCAGGACGATCTCCGGGATGACGCCCCATTTATCCAGACGCGAGAAATCAGCAAAACGCAGCATCAGGTCCAGCGGCTGATCGCCCGCCAAGCCCGTCTGAATGTAATTCAGCACAAAGATGGCGGCGACGGTGCTGCCGACCACGGCCCCGCCGATGCCGTAGGCCCACATGTCCGTCCACTTCGCCCGCAAGAGCGCCCATCCGGCGAGCACGGCGAAAAACAGCGCAAGCAAGATTCCCATCGCTTGCGTCATGATGGCAGCGGCTACCGCGCTCGACACGGCTGCGATCAGGAAGGCGCGCTGCCGCTCGATCCGGGCCATGCAGATCGACCATGCCGTCAGTACGACCAAGGCGGAAACGAATTCATGCTCTTTCTGGAATTCGCCTCCCAGCCCCCAGCTTACGCTGACGATATAAAAGATCAGGTACAGGACCGAGCCGCCGACGATCCATAAAGATTTCGGGAACATTCGCGCGACAAGGGCCGCCATAGCCAAAGAGGCGCACAGCACCACACAGAACGTCGCCAGAGCGGGCGCCTCGGGATCCGTCAGCAGCATCCCGAGAAAGAACAGGCCATCGCCCTTGGAATAAAAATAATGGTACCATACCTCATTCGGCGCCAGGGTGTGGCTCTGCACGACCTCGAGATAATAAGGAAAGTAGTGGGTGTAGTAGTCGCCCCCCCCGCCGGGGTAGAGGCCGCGCACCAACAGCACCCAGGCCGCGGCCAGAAAAAACGCGGACGCAGCCATGACGTCGATGACACCGACTCCGCGACGCAGCCCATCCCAGCGCGACGCGGCGGCACCTAAGACTTCACGCAGGATCGATGATAGTTGTCCCGCGGTTGCGACGAAGGCGCCGAGGCAGAGCACCATCATCACGCCCCGGTAATAGAGCCCGAGAACACCCAAAATGAGGAGAAGCCCGGTCCACAGCCCCGTCCCCAACGAAAATCCAACGACCACGCGCTCGACAATCGGCAGCTGCCGCCAAACCCTGACCGGCAACAGCCGCTTGCCGATCACCAACCCGATCCCCAAAACGAGCCAGAACAGAATGACGACGAAAGCAATGCGACACACATTATAAGCGACGACAATCACGCCCGCTTCGAAAAAGTGGCGATTATATAGATCCACCTCCTGGAAAAACACGGCAACCGCAACAGACACCAGCAATAGCGCCGCCAGGGAGATGATCGCAGACCAGCTCACCCCACGCGCAACCTGCGAGCCCCACCGCTGAAAATGCCGGCGTTGCGGTGTTCCATCACCGTCCATACAGAAACCTCCGGATCCGGCGATTGGTAATTTCTGAGAGAGTATGCGCAACCGACAACAAATTCCGGAAAGTCAAAGCATTGGACTTTCCTATACGCTGCTCGATCGCAACAACCGGCACCTCTTTGTAGGTGAAGCCGCGGTCGAGAAGGATGCACAATATCTCTGCTTGAAACCCGAAACCCATCGTATCCGAATGCCAACGCAACACGTTGTAACGCAGATGCACGGCGAGACCGTTGTAGTAATTGAGCCGATTGCCGGTGATGAAATTGACGATGCAGGTGTAGGCGCGCGAAATCATCTGTCGCCGGCGACCCTTGCCCTCGATCGACAGGTAATACGGCACAATTATATCCGCCTGCCCGATAGCCGAGAGTACGGAAACCATGGTTGCCGTCGGCTCTGAGTTGTCGCCGCAGACCAGCCTGTAATATTTTCCCACGCCAAGAAAAGCCGCATCGACATAATTGTGTGCCAGTCCCTTGTTCACGGCATTGGCACGCAGCAGAATTCGCCGCTCTGGATGGGATTTAATGAAATCGGCGACGAGTTGGGCCGAACTATCCTTGGAGCAATCGTCTATGACGATGATCTCATATTTAAGTCCAACCTGCTCTGCCGCGTCGCACACGCTGTGCAGTGTTCTAATGATGTGTTCCGCCTCATTGTAGCAGGACACGAAAATGGTGAGATCCAGCGGCGACTGATCATAGGGATTCGTCAGCGCTTCGGCGTTATGCATCTGCGCCGCGGCGGCGCTGAGGACAACACGGCCCTGCCAGAAATCTGTCCCCTTGAAATCAGACATCAGCCCGACCGATCCCGCGAATTCGAACTGCGACCTGCTGTCGCGAATAACAGATATAATCGTATTCAACACGCTCTTTGGCGACGAATTCCTGCCACGCCTTGAACTCGTGGCGCTCCCAACCCGGATAATTGAAGTATTCGTCGAAGACCACGATCGTGCCAGGCTGCAGCCTGTCCTTGAGAAGGCGAAAGATGTCCACCGTGGATGAGTAGAGATCACAGTCCACATGTATGAACGCGATCGGACCACTCTCTCGTTCCAGCCAGATTGGAATCGTCTCGCTGAACCAGCCCTTATGCAGCACGACGTTCCGCGGCACCCGGGGCAGCCGACCCTCCCGCGAGAAAGCCCGGCGGCCGAGGCTGAACCCCTCCCAGGCTTGCGGCAGGCCCTCGAAACTGTCAAAGCCGTGGATGGTCGCCGCGGGTTTCACCTTCGCTATTCGGCGTATAGTACCCCCCGAGAACACGCCAAACTCGAGGAAATGCCCCGCCGCCTGCGCCTGATTCACCGAATACTCGAGAAGCTCTCTCGGCGTTTCCAGGCCCAGCGCGTCCGGCATGTGCTGATCGACGTAGTCGGTACTGGTCGCGAGCGCTCGAAGAACTCCTCTCGCGGAGAGGATGGATCCGCCCCACGTCGAGCAATTGATAGCCGGCAAGGACCAGTCGATAGAGTACGTACTTCAGCGTAAAATTCGTGACGAGCATGTCAGCGCTTTGCCTATCGCATGTAGCAGTGGAAGACAGAGCGCCGAAAAAGCCCCAAGCGAGCATGCCGGGCCGTCATTGGCGCCAACCTTGGCGAATAAGGCGCGACCCGGGATCTCGGCAATTATCCCTCGCCCTGAATTGAAATCTTGCGACGGTTTGCCAATGCCATACTCCCGTAACGGAGGAGCCAAACGCCGCCGCCGGGGAGGCTTAGCACTCCGGCGAGGGCTCCCATCTGCAATGAAATCAGCAACGCAGCGTTTGGACTGACCGAAACCAGACCTAACGAGGCCACCATGGCAGTTTCCCGTACTCCCCAGCCGCCGATGGATATGGGCAGCACGGTAAGCAAAACGACGGGTGGCATCAACAACAGGAGATCGAAAAACGGAATGGTGAGGCCTTGGGCCCGAGCGAGGCAATAGACGACGACCGAAATCGCAATCTGCCCGATGATCGACAGCACGATTGCGATCGCGAGCCGCATAGGCTTGCTGACCATCAGATGCCAGCTCTCGCACAGGCTTAAAATCGGCCCTGGCAGCTTGCGGCGGATCCATTCCATGCGCCTAGCGCCGAAATCCAACGCCATCAGAATTGCCAGGGGGCAGGTTGCGACCAACAGGGAGAGAGCGAGCGGCGCGCTACGGGCGAAGGGCCCCATGTCGAGCAGGATCGAGGGGCATATGACGAGGGCCAAACCGACCAGGGCAAAGACGCGGTCAAGAATCACCGAGTAAATCATCAGCGTGCGACGGAGCAGGCGCGTCGGCACCAGCAGCGCGCGGGCTGCATCTCCGGCCGCGAGCCCTAGCAGCCAGGAATTAAAGAAGCTACCGACGTAAGTCACAACAAACACTGTCCTGGTCGGTACTCGCCCTCCCAGCGCCTTGAGGATCTGATCCCAGCGAAAGGCGCCAAGGATAATCTGAAGCGCGGTAACACTGGCGGCGCCGAGCACCCATCCTATGTTTTGATTTTCGAATTGCGCGGCGATCGTGCGCGGTTCGACGCTCCAAAGGGCGATCGCCACGCAGATCACTGAGACGGTGACCTTGGCCCAAATGGCAAGCGAGCGGTAGCGCGCAACCGGGGCAGGTGCGGTCAACTCCACACCCCTTCCCCTATATGCAGTATCGCCGCGTGGCCCGGCCGGCCAAGCTCCCAGCTGAAGCACGCTCGAAATGGCGCAGTCCAGGGCCAATCAAACCCGGCCAGGGCGGCGAGCTGCCGGCTGATGTCACGCGACCTTGTCGATCGCCTTCTATCGCCGCACGACCGGAGGCGTCGGAAGCAACCGATACGCGAAAGAAACCATACTCCATCCGGAACTGGCGGAAAATGATCGATCACCGCGCAACTCATGATGCGGAAGCCACCAGCGCCGCGCGAGACCGCGTTGTCGAACTCGACACCCGATACCACGATGCACATCTCGGTTTCACCACGCCAAATTTCCGGCAGGGAAATTGTCCGGAGCAATCATCGCGTGAACCGAATTGTCGCCCCCTCGCCCCTGCGAGCGCTCAGCCGCATTGTGCTGCGTTGTCTGAGCTGCGCTGTCAAATATCCGAGGGACCCGGCAATGTCAAGGGAGCTTAATACCCAAGTTATCCCGCTTGGCCGAGGTGATCCACGTCGCGCCTCGGGCCCGTCAGAAGATGGCCGACACCCAGCCTCCGGGCAGGCGCAGCCCGGTGTGCGGCCCGCGTCACTTGAACGATCTCCCTCGGCCATCGCGGCGCATCAAGAGCAGCGAATCGAGAACCTCGACCACCACCTCGATGGCCGAGCGGTGCGGACGATAGGAGATCGCCGCCGCCGCCTGAGCCCGCCCGGCATAGACCGGCTTCTCGCCCGTGGGATTGGGCCGCGCCTCGCCACGCATGTCGATATGCACTCCGTAGCGGCTCTGCGCAACGGTCAAGAGCTCGAGCTTGGAGACCGGAGCTTTGGTGTAGAGATCGAGGGCGATATTCGGCGTCGCATTGGCTCGCCAGCAAGTGATCATGCTGGTGAGCTCCTCGGCACCGGCGTAATCGCGCACCATGTCTTGCGGCGACGTGATAAGCGGCCGGTCCTGCGCGACGCTGCGCATGAGATCCGAAAGGAAAAACGTCCCGTCGATTGGCACCATGACGTCGGCATAGCCGAAAATACGAAGATCCAGGATTGCACGGTGCTCCACCTGTCGATGTCGTGCCTCGGCCTGCAGCTTTGCCACCGTATAGGGCGGAAGCTGGGAAAGATCATCGTCGCGGCCGGTCGCGTGCACCACGCCGCTCGACAGAAAGACATAACCCGCATCCTCGCGCATGCCGTTCACGACGCGCTCGTCCCATATCCGCGTGATCCCCAGGATGTCGGCACCGGCGGCGGCAACGCGCTCGGGGTCGCCGAAGCCGATGGCATTAACCAGCAAATCATAGGGCCGGGCGTCGAATTGATCGAGCGCCTTGAGCGCGACCTGCTTCGGCCACTGCTCCTCGGTCAGAAGCCCCGGCCGCCGCGCGAACAGGACGAGCGGTTCACCCAGCCGCGCCAGCGACCGTGCAAGACTGCGCCCGATCGTTCCGGTCGCGCCGAGGATGGCGATCATCTAGGAGCTTTGGCCAAGATGTATCGGTCGCGGATAAGCCACGAAGCGGTTGCCTTGCGCGTACTCCGCCTCGGTCAGATAGGGAAATTGATCGTTGATCGGGCGGCCCATTTCAAGCTTCGGTTCGATGAGCGTGTGTTCGCTGAGCATGACATCAATGAGAATAGGCCCCTCTCCGCTAAACAATTCGGGCTCGATTTGCGCAACCTGCTCAATGCGGCGATAGCGGATGCCATAGGCGGAGGCGAGTCGCCCGAAATCAGGAAAGCTAAAGCCGTCGCGGGACGCGTCATAGCGGCTACCCAGATAGCTATCCTGAAATTGCTTGATAATGCCATAACTGCCGTTGTTCATGACGACGATGACAATATTCAAATTGTGGTGTCGGATCGTCTGCAGCTCCTGAACATTGAGGTGGAACCCACCGTCGCCGCTTATCGACACCACCTGGCGACCGGGGCAAGTGATCTTCGCGCCGATCGCTGCCGGCAGCGCGTATCCCATGGGCGAGTTGCCGCCCGCCGTAAACAGCGCATGTCGCTTCACCCTGAAGGCTTGATGGACCCAGCAGACGGTGGCCCCGGTGTCGGCAACGACGATTGCATCGTCCGAAATCAATTCGTTGAAGCGGCGGATCACATCGTACGGCGATTGCGTGTTGAGGCGTTGCGCCGATGTGCTCACTTCCTTGCCGTAATAGAGGTGCTTCATCGTGGCGACGTATTGCCGCCACTCGTCATCCATGGCCGGCGGTGCGAAGTCGCGTCAGTACGCCGGGAAGATAACGAAGATCCAGACAACTGGTCGTATATCCGTCGGCGCCGTATTTCTTGAGCTCTTCCTCGTCGATATCGATGCTGTGCACGGTCGCGCCAACGGCGAAATTCTTCGCATTGCCGGAGCGCTGCCGGTTGTCGAGGCGGCTGCCAAGTACGATCACGGCGTCCGCGTTCTGCAGCACGAAATTGGCCCCGCGATTGCCGTAGACGCCGATCTGCCCAAGGAAATTCGGGGCGTCATGGTCAAAGGAACCGAGCCCGGCCCAACTCGCAACGAAGGGAATTCCGGTTGCCGCGAGCCAGGCCATCACCTCCCGCTCGACCCCGGCCAGCCCAATTCCGGCGCCCCAAAGCACAACGGGCCGGCGCGATTTGGCGAAGGTCGCGTCGATGGCGGCGAGAGTGTCACCGGACGCTGGCGTCGAGGCGGACAATTCGGCCGGCATAAGAACCTCGTCGCCCACCTCCATCTGCTGGATGTCCATCGGCACATCGATCAACACCGGCCCCATGCGTCCGGCTCGCGCAATCGCGTAGCCCTTCGCCAGCTCGCGGCGCAGATCCTCGGGATTTTTCACGCCGACAGCATATTTCGTGATCGGCCTCACCAGCTCGACGATCTTCGTCTCCTGGAACCCGGATTGGCGCACGGTCGCGCCATGAAAGGCGCTGCTTTCACGCCGGTTCACCTGCCCCGTGATGTGGAGAGAGGGAATTGAATTCAAAATAGGAACAGGCGATGCCGGTGATCAGGTTCGTGGCGCCCGGGCCCGACGTCGCCATCGTGACCCCAACCTTGCGCGCGACCCGCCATACGGCGTCCGCCGCCATCGCTGCCGACTGCTCGTGATGAAAGCATGTATACTGCAAGTGCGGGTGGCGGGCGACGGCGTCGATCATGAAGGCGCACGCACCGCCGGTCAGAACGAAGACCTGATCGCTGCCAACGCACGCCAGGAACTCTGCTATGTAATCCGCCGCCTTCATGGCGCCTGCCGCTCCAATGCTGCACCGCGTCGTCGCCGACGGGCCCTGCTCTTTCGTACCTTATGCCGGCACCGCTGTGCCGAAGCAAGCAACGATTAAAAAAGTGCTAGGGGGGCTCGAGTTGATCCGCCGCGGCGCAAACGCTTTTCTTTTCGGCAGCCGTCAACTAAGGTGGAAACGCCCCGCTACGCCGAGGAGAACGTGACTTGAAGGTCGTAATTCTTGCAGGAGGGATGGGCAGCCGAATATCGGAAGAAACATCGGTCAAGCCCAAGCCCATGGTGGAGATCGGCGGATGGCCTGTTATTTGGCACATCATGAAGATATATAGTCATTATGGCTTCAACGACTTCATTATTTGCCTCGGTTACAAGGGCTATATAATCAAAGAATATTTTGCCAATTACTTCCTCCACACGTCTGACATAACGTTTCACTTGGCAGAAAACACCGTTGAAATTCATCGCAAGACCGCCGAGCCATGGCGCGTCACCATGGTCGAGACCGGCGAGAAAACGCAGACCGGCGGACGATTGAAGCGCGTGCTGCCCTATCTGGGCAACGAGCCGATTTTCGCGTTGACCTATGGCGATGGCCTCGCAAACGTTGACGTCGCGCGCGTCATCGAGTTCCACAAGGCGCATGGGCGCCCCGCCACCGTGACCGTCGTGAGGCCGGCGAAGCGCTTTGGAGCCGTCAGTATCGAAGGCGACCGGGTCACGGCATTCGCGGAGAAGCCGGATGACGAGGGCGGCTGGGTCAATGGCGGATTCTTCATCCTTAGCCCGAAGGTCGCCGACCTGATCGCCGGCGACGACACGGTATGGGAGCGGGAGCCGCTGGAGACCTTGGCGCAGAGGGATCAGTTGCGGGCCTATGTTCACAAGGGCTTCTGGCATCCAATGGACACCGTGCGTGACCGGAATTTCCTCGAGGAAGCGTGGGCCCGGGGCGCCGCCGGCTGGAAAGTGTGGTGAGCGATGCGTATTTCTGGCGCGGCGTCATTGCGAGGCGTGCGGGCGGCGGTCGGTTGGTGCAAGGAGTGGCTTGAGTGGTGAAAGCAGTGGTCGATGACGTCCTGAAGGTTTCGGATGAAGCGGAGCTGCTCCGACGGCAGATCCACGCGCTCGTAGAGCGGTACCACGCTCTCGAGCACGCGCCGACTACATTCAAGCCCGGAGAAACGTCGGTTCGGGTATCGGGCCGGGTCTATGACGCATCCGACATGAAGTCGCTGGTCGATTCCGCCCTTGACTTCTGGTTGACAACGGGGCCTTTCAACGACGCCTTCGAGAGAAAGCTCGCACAGCGCGTCGGCGTCCGCCATGCGCGCACGGTCAATTCCGGCTCGTCGGCCAATCTCGTCGCACTGTCGTCGCTGACCTCGCATCTCCTTCGGGAACGGCAGGTGAAGCCCGGTGACGAGGTTATCACCGCCGCAGCCGGATTTCCCACGACGGTGAACCCTATCCTCATTGCCGGCCTGATCCCGGTCTTCGTCGACGTCGATATCCCAACCTACAACGTGCTCCCCGAGGCGGTCGAGGCGGCTATCACGCCGCGAACGCGGGCGATGATGATGGCCCATACGCTCGGCAATCCCTTCGACGCCGCGCGCATTGCCGAGATCGCCAAGCGGCGCGATCTGTTCCTGATCGAGGATTGCTGCGACGCGTTGGGCGCCCGGATCGGCGGCCGTGATGTCGGCACGTTTGGCGACATAGCGACGTTGAGCTTTTATCCGGCGCACCACATCACCATGGGCGAAGGCGGCGCCGTCCTTACCGGCGACCCAATGCTGCGCCGGGCCATGGAATCGTTCCGCGACTGGGGGCGCGACTGCTATTGCGACCCGGGCAAGGACAATACCTGCAACCGACGCTTTGACTGGCAGCTTGGGCAATTGCCACGCGGCTACGACCATAAATACACCTACTCCCATCTCGGCTACAATTTGAAAATCACCGACATGCAGGCGTCGGTCGGCCTCTCTCAGCTCGATCACCTCGACGAGTTCATCGCGGCTCGCCGGCGCAATTTCGCCAGCCTTCAAGAAGGATTGCGCGATCTCGAGGAGTTTCTCATTCTGCCGGAAGCGACTGCCGACAGCGAGCCGTCCTGGTTCGGCTTCCTCCTTACCGTCCGTGAAGGGGCGCCGTTCATGCGCGACGAACTGGTCAAGTTTCTCAACGAGCAGAAGATCGAGACCCGCTTCCTGTTCGGCGGCAATCTCGTGCGCCAGCCTTACATGGTTGGCCGAAACTTCAAAGTGCATGGCGAACTCGCCAACAGCGATCGCATCATGCGCGGCTCCTTTTGGATCGGCGTCTATCCCGGCCTCGGAGAGCCGCAACTCGCCTACGTTTGCGAACGCTTCCATGCTTTCTGCCGCGGGTGACAGTGAGCCGCCCTGCGCGACTCGATACCGCCGATCGCAGCGGGGCACTCGCCTCGAGATCACCGCATGGCGCGCGCTACAGGGACCAGGGCGAATACTCTTGAATTTTGCGGACCGGCACTACTCTTGACAAGGAATCCCGATCTGCCCAGTCTGCACACGCATCCTGGCGCTCGGGTGCCGTGGCAAAAACATCGGGCAATATTTTGGGCCTACGAGACGATATCGAATGATCTTTCGATGCATTTCAGTCCCCGATCGGGTCCCGGTGAAAGAGCGTTTTCTCCGCGATGAGCTCCTATCGCGAATGCCGATTTCTCAGCCAAATACGGGACGACTCGAAGCGCCCCTGAAAGGTGTGGAATGACCGACAAGTCATTCTGGTTGGACCGCCCGGTTTTCGTGACCGGCGCCACCGGTCTGGTTGGCGGATTCTTGGTGCGCCGGCTCATCGCTGGCGGCGCCGATGTGGTGTGCCTGGTGAGGGACTGGACGCCCCGAAGCATGTTCGTGCGCGAGCGGTTTGGCGATCAGGTAAAACTTGTGCGCGGCGACGTGCGTGATCAAGCACTCGTCGAACGCGCGCTGGGCGAATACGAGATCGATACCGTCATTCACCTTGCCGCGCAAGCGATCGTCGGGATCGCGAATCGAAATCCGATCTCGACCTTCAGCACGAATGTAGAAGGAACCTGGACCCTTCTCGAGGCTGCCCGGCGCAGCCCAACGGTGCGGCAAATCGTACTGGCCTCCTCCGACAAGGCGTATGGCGAGGCCAAGACGCTGCCCTATGACGAGGACACGCCGCTTTTCGGCCGCCATCCCTACGACGCTAGCAAGTCCTGTGCGGATATCGTGGCGCAAGCCTATGCGGTCAGCTATGGCATGAGGATCGGCATTACGCGGTGCGGCAATTTCTACGGCCCCGGCGACCTCAACTGGAATCGCATCGTTCCCGGCACCATCCGCAGCCTCATACGCGGCGAGCGCCCGGTCGTGCGCAGCGACGGTTTGTACGTTCGCGACTTTTTCTATGCGGATGACGGCGCCAACGCCTACATGGTGCTGGCCGAAGCCGTTGCCAATCGCCCCGAGCTGGCAGGAAGAGCGTTCAATTTCAGTAACGAGCAGCCGATTACGGTCCTCGACCTCGTTGCTGAGATCCAACGGGTCATGCGGACATCGGCGTCCCCCGACATCCGCAACGAAGCCGCCAACGAAATCAGGCGTCAGTACCTCGATGCGAGCCGTGCACGTCGGGAGCTCGGCTGGGCGCCGCTTTTCACTCTCGACGGCGGCTTGCGTCAAACGGTCGACTGGTATCGTGCGCTTTTGCAGCGAGACTGAGGCAAATGAACGCGGCGGCGCTGTCTCTCTTGGGCGTGGTCTAGGCGAATGAGGCGGCGCAAGCTCATCAGTATCGTGACACCTTGCTTCAACGAAGAGGACAACGTCGCAGCATGCTATGAGGCTGTACGCACCATCTTCACCGAGCAGCTGGCCGATTACGGTTATGAGCATGTTTTCGCAGACAATGCATCGACCGACGGAACCGTGGCCATCCTGCGCAGCATCGCGGCAAAGGATCCCAATGTGCGCCTCATCGTCAACGCGCGCAATTATGGCCCGTTTCGCTCGACTTTCAATGCGCTGAAAGCGGTGACGGGCGACGCGGTACTGGCCATGCTGCCCGCCGATCTCCAGGATCCTCCAGGGTTGCTGCCGACATTCGTTCACCACTGGGAAGCCGGATTCAAGATCGTCTACGGCGTCCGCACGAACCGCGAGGAAGGTTGGATCATGCGGGCGATCCGTCGCCTGTACTACCGCGCGGTCCGCACCTTTGCCAATATCGACATTCCGGAAAATGCTGCTGAGTTCCAATTGCTGGACCGGCAGGTGCTTGACGCCCTGAAGCGCTTCGACGACAGCTACCCCTATCTGCGCGGCATGATCGCCAACTGCGGCTTCCGCGCACTCAGCAAAGCGGTTCCGTACACATGGCACGCGCGCAAGCGGGGAATTTCCAAGAACCGGCTATATCATCTGATCGACCAGGGACTGAACGGCCTGATCTCGTTCACGAACGTGCCTTTGCGGCTGTGCACCGTTGCCGGTTTTGCGCTGGCCAGCCTCGCCATCCTCTATGCTCTCATTCAACTCCTGATCAATTTGGTGACCCTTCACGCGCTCGCGCCGCCTGGTACTCCGACCCTGATCGTGGCGCTATTTTTCTTCGCAGGCATCCAGCTCTTCTTCATGGGCCTTCTCGGCGAGTATATAGCCGCCATTCATAGTCAGGTAAGAGACCGGGGCGTTATCATCGAGCAGGAGCGCATCAACTTCGATCTACCGCGCGAGGACACGGCAAAGCCGGGATGACCGCTCGGCCTTCATCCGGCGGTGCGGCCGCAAGCGAGAGCAACCCGACGGCCCAAACAATCGCATTGCAAAACTGGAGAAAATAGTGCTGCCAACACCGAGACCATCGTTATTGGTTTTGGAGAGATGGCCGTGCGGAAGAGCGCCCTTGGCGGCTTCGGCAGTGACCTCCTGAACGGTCGGAGGGTCGACCGGACGATAAATTTGCAAAGCTTGTTCACGACGCTGGCCTCCACGCTTCCGAGCGGAGCGTGGTAGACGGAGTAAGAGAGCGCTGCCGGCAAGGGACCGCCGCCTTCCACCGGCCAGTTCTCGCTGTAGCTGTGGGGTTGTCTGAGGGCGAGCCAATGACATAGACAGCCAGCATCGTGACCGCCAAGCCTACTCTCATCGTCACTGCCTTCTATTAATCGGCGAAGAACGCCACCCCGTCGGCGGGGAATTTAGAAATCAACCAGGACGCGATGCCGTGCGCCTAAGGCGTCACGATGCGCCGTGCGCCGCCGTTCCGCCTCTCCGGCCGATCATCATGCGGGCAACCCCTTGCGAAGGCGGATCTCCTCGACGAAGTCGAGGCAGCGCTCCACGTCGCGGAAAGGCAGGCCGCTGAGATCGGAGAGCTCCAGCTCCCACCATTTGAGCCGCAGCAGCCGCTCGATCACGCGGTCAGGGAACCGAAAACGCTTCACCTGCGCGGGCACGCCCGCGACCACGGCATAGGGCGGCACGTCCTTGGTGACGACCGAGCCGGCGCCGATGGCGGCACCGTCGCCGACGCTCACGCCCGGCATGATGTTGACGTTATGTCCCGTCCATATGTCGTTGCCCACGGTGACGTGCTGGAACATATCGGGCGTGCGCTCGAGGCGAACAAAATCGTTGTATTCGGCCACCCAGTCGAAGGACCGCGGGTGATACTGAAACTCGTTGGTACTCAGCCAGTCGATAGGGTGGTTGAACGGATTGATCGATGAGCGTGCGCCGATGGCGACAAAGGCCCCGACCGTGGCTCGGGCAACGAAACAATGTTCGTTCATGCCGAAATACTTGCCCAGCGTGACGTCCGGCCCGACTTGCGAATGCCGGTTCATGTAAACCGGGCCTTGCACGCGCGACTGAATAATCCTCGCGCCGGGATTGAGCCGGTAGATCTCAGCGACGGTGATCGGCTCGGATTTGAGGTTCTCCAGACGTTCGAAATAAACCTGTTCGTAGATCATCCCGCTACGCCTATGACGCGCCAAGCCGCCAGGATGGCGGAAGTGCTGTTTCGGCACAAGCGCGACTCGATTGCTACGGGGCCGCGCGGGGAAGCGGGAACGATGGCGGGACGAAAAACATCAGGAGCCCGACTGACCCCTTTTGCCGTTCAGCGCAGCGTGATGGCGATCGTCATGCTCGTGCATCGCTTGGTGTAGGCGGAGGGATCGCGCCGTCCCTCGAGCCACGCGGCCAGTCGCGCGATCGGGGCGCAGAGTGCCAAAACAAGCGCCGCGGCGAGCGGCCGGACCGGGGTCTTCGACAAGGCCGCCGAGAAGGCATCGATCGCGATCGGCGCCGAGCCGCGACCCCGCAAACTTGACGCTCGCCTCGCCGATCCCCGGAAACGCGCTCCTGCTCAGCCTGATAGGCCAGGCCGTCGAGATCCTAGGCTGGCCTGTTCTCGTAAAACACCACCAGCTTTGCGCCCTCGCTGAGGCGCGGCCGCAGCTTTGCCAGGATCTCCCGGAACTGCAGCAGATCCTCGAATTCGAGATCGCACAGGCAAAGATCGAAGCCGCCGACCTCTTCGAGGAGGTGATCGTAATCGCCGCTCAGCGCCATCGGCACGCGTCAGCGTGACCTTGCGTCCGGCGCAGTCGCGCAGGAACAGCGAACCGAAGAGCCCTCCGGACGACACGAGAAGCACGTTTGGCGCGGCCCGTGCGCCGGCGAGCTCGGCCATGACGTGGCGCACCATCGTATAATAGGGGTGCCACTTCGTCACCGACGGCATCCTGCCGAAGAGCGCGTAATAGAGTTCCAGGAGCCGCGATGGCCGGCGGCTGCGATCGCCGCTTCGGGCTCCTGCCGCCTCCGGCTCTCGCCGCCGTCCGGACCCGGCTCCTCGCCCAGGTCGCTCGCCTCTTCCACTTCGAGCCGCGCCAGCTCGTGCTCGCCATCGACGAACTGCGCCCGCAGGGCGTCAAGCCGCGCATCGGCAGATAGCGGCGCGGACGCCGCGGTTGCGGACCCGGAACCGAGCTCCGGGCCACCGACTCGGGCCGAGGCCAGCGCCGCGAGTTCGAGCTCGATCCTGAGCGCCTCGCGGCGAGCGCGCAACGCCGTCGATTCGCCGATGTCGCGCCGCGAAAGCGGGATTGTCGCGTATTGCGGACCTGATCCGCTCTTGCGTTCTCAGCTTCGCGCGCAGGCTGGCGGCGCCTTCGAGGCGCGCGGCCGAAAAGCCCGGGAAGGCCATTCTCCAGAACGGGTGATCGCGGTGGCTCAACGGCCGCGGATATGGCTGTAGACGGCGTCGACGAAGCGTCTTGAACTCGCGCCGTGCCGCCGCGAAGCTCTCCGGAAAGTCGCGCGCATGCAGCACGAGATCGTGCTTGCCGTAATCGAGATGGTCTTGCGTGACATAGGAAGCCAAATGCGCCGCGATGGCTTCGATGCTGGGCCAGCCCAGATGATGGCGATCGCGGAAGGTCGTCGCGGTGCGTAGCTCTGCCATGAGGAAATCGTCGGAATCGCCGAGGACGCAAGGTTTGACGGTCGGGCAATACTCGGCGATGACGCCATAATCCCAGAAGGTCGGGAGTTCCGTCAGCACCCGCTCCGGCCGCATATAGACCACCGCGATCGGCAGCTGGCGGCCCAGCAAGGTATGCTCGTCAACATGCCAGTAGAACTGGTCGAAAAGGCCGATATTGAACAGCGGTTGGTTCACCGTCTTCGCGCGCACGCAGTTATGGACATGCGCGAGCAGCAGCGCCGCCATCTCCCGCCGCCCGATCGCCAGCGCGCCCGTTTCGAGATCGAAGCGGCTACGCAGCGGGACCGATAACCTCTTCGAGAATCCCGCAATAGCTGGGCGAGACGACAAGCCGCTCGCCGCGCAGGATCATCTCCGCGAGCTTGCGATAGGAACCGTCGGCGACGACGAAATCGGCGTTGAGGAATACCAGATGCGTGTCGGTCATCGCCGGGCCAAGATCGGCAAAGCCGCGCACCAGCGCATAGGTCAGCGTGACCCCATACCAGGACGACAGCAGATCATCGATAGGCAGCAGCCGCAGGTCACAATATTGCAGCAGCCGCGCCACCGCTGGAGCGGCAACGATCCGGTCGAAGAACCGCAATTCCGTGACGATGACCAGCTCGCTGTCGAAATGCTCGGCGAAGGCCGGCAGGTTTCCCGGCGCCATCAAGGCGGGAACGGCCATCGACAGCAGGTCATCGATATACCGCTCGCCCCAGGCCATGGTGATGATCCGAGCGGGCTCGCGCCGCCGCGCAAGCGTCGGACCCTCCCGAAGCGCGTGCTCAGCCGCCCGGCGGTCCCGCAGGGCGAATCGCCTCCCGCCGCCTTCCAGCTCGACCTCCTCCAGATCCGGCAGCGGCGACAGATCAACGGTGTCGGACAGCGGTCGGCTCATAACTCTGCCGTGCCTCTCAGCGGCCGAGCGGCCGCGACCTCAACGCTGCGAAAGGCCACAGTTTGATCATGAATTGCCTGCCCCAGTCATCATTTCGAACCTCCGCCGGGCCAGCGCCGGCGCGCCGTTGCTATTAGCGGTTTTGGCCGCGCTTGTCGCGTCCGACGCGTTTCGCGCGGCAGCGCCCCTCGCCTCCCTGTCAATGGGCCCGAGCCTGTCTTCAGCGCACCCTGCGCCGCCCGCGTCCGAGACCGCTCGGATCGCCCCGCCATCTCGCCTCCTTGCCTCCCTTGACACTCTCGTGACTGATCTCTATTGCAGTGCGGTCGGGATGTCGATCTGCCATCTCAAGCTACACGAGCAACGTCCTGAGTAACCGACACGGCGCCGGCCCTATGAGTAGTAAGGCGTCACTCCCCGACGGGTCGGGCTTCATCGGCCTGCACTCCGCCGTGCCTCTCGCCGGCGTCTTTGCCAGCATTCGCGAATATTCTTTCCCCGACCGCATCACCTTCGGAATGTCGCGCATGAGCACGCACCCGATCGGCCGGATTTGCCGAAGCCTCTGCCGCGTGCCTGCGAACCAAGCGCAGGCCGACAGACCCGGACATCGCCTCCCGCCGCCATTCGCGCGGCGGCGGACGTCGCCTCGCCGGACACGCCGCCGCGGCTGACCAGCGGATTATCGAGGATGCAAGAGGAGCCCATGCCGCCACCGGCCCAGCCCCAGACTGCAAGCGACGAGATTCGCGTGCGGATGATCATCCCGATCTGGGGCGTGGATTATGTCGAGCGGTGGCTCTCGCTGTCCTTCGCTTCGTTGCGCAGCGAGGGCAACATCTACTATCTGCATCGGCATTGCGACTTCGAGATCGCGATCATGACAAAAGCGGCGGATGCGGCGCGGATGCAGGCCGATCCCCGCTTCATCGAGATGACGAAGGAGCTTCGCTGCACATTCGTCGCCATCGACGAGTTCTTTCCTAGCCGCGGCAACGTTTCCTACGGCGTGCCGCTGACGTTGTGCTACGCCAAGGGCATCATCGACCTCGGCGACAAGGCGCTCGGCACCTACATCATCATGATGAACGCCGACTTCGTCCTGTCCGAGGGATCGCTCAAAAGCGTTCTGGACAAGATCAAGGAAGGTTACTCGATCATCGCCGCTCCGAGCATTCGCGTCGTCGAAGAGACGGCACGGCCGCTCGTCGAGGGCATGGTCGATCGCCAGGCCGGCATTCTCTCGATCTCTTCGCGCGAAATGATGAAGATCGTGCACGCGCATTTGCACAATACCGTCAAGGGACGCATCGTCAACGACGCGAACGTCGTCGATGCCCTCTATTATCATCAGATCTACTGGCGGATCTCCGAAGACTGTCTGGCGGCGAGGTGCTTCCTCGTCATGCCGCTCTGTTTCCGCGTCGAGCAGAGTATGACGAAGGTGGTCTGTCCGGTGGATTATGGCTTCATCGCCGAGTATTGTCCCGACGGCCGCTTTTGCATCCTCAACGATTCCGACCAGATCGCAATGCTGGAGCTGCAGGAGCGTCACTCCGAAGCCTATCTTCTGCGCATCGCGCCGCGGGCCCGTACGCTCGACGAGCGCTTGGCGATCCTCGCTCCGGAAATCCTCGCCCAGACCAGCGCCTGGACGACAGCAGAACATCGGCGATCGGCAACCATGACCCTCTATTTCCACGCTTCCGAGCTGCCCGCCGATATCAACACGCGCGTTCGGCCCTTGGTGCAGTTTACCGAGAGAATTTTGGCGGCGATGCCGCCTCCGGTTTCGCATATCCGTCATTTCCACTGGCTACCGGCGGTCAGGAATTATCGCTTTCACATGGCGCGAGGCGGTATGCGCCGCTCCGTCGCTCTGCTGGACGATCCGCGAAACGCGGTGACGCCGACCTTAACCGAGATGCTGGCCTCCTCACAATGGACGGGGGGCTTCTGGCGCCGCTTGATACGATATGCCGCCGAGCAGATCATGGAACGATCGGGACGCCTGTCATGGTTTCTCCTCGGCGCGCAACCCGAGCTTGGACGAGCGCTGTCGGGTCGGACCGTTCTACGCCGCGGCCAAAGACGCCAGCAGATCGCGGCGGCGATTGAAGCGCTGCTTGCCGACAGCCGCGGCGAGCCGTCGGCGATCTATCTCGGCGACATCGAGCCCTACGCACCGCCGCCGCCGCCGCATGCCACGGTCTTGACCATCCGGGAGCCATTTCCCAAGGACGCAGATGCCGGGTTACACCGCCGACTTGCCGATGCCGGTTCCGCTAAGGCGGTCGGCCCCGTGGTCGTCTATGCCCCGCTGGAGCTGCTGCGCACCTGGCGCGGCCTGTCGGACGACATCGAGTACATCCTGCGCCGGCACAATGACATGTATGTCGTGCTCATGACGCCGGAGCTTCAACCCCGCCGCGTCGGCAGCCACGCCTGGATGCTGTCGGTGATACTCGACCTGTGCTCGTCGGAGCGGTACGAGGTTGCCATCGGCGTGCTCACCAGCACCGATTCGCGCGATCCGCTTCGGCTGCTGATTATGCTGGTGCGCCCCCGATTCTGGGTCGCACTGCCGCGCCTGCTGCTGAGATACGCCTCACTTCTCTTCATGAAGGCGCTGTCTTATCGGCTCGCCGCCACCCGCAACGACGATCCCACCTTCTCCGCGCTCGTCGTGCACCTCTCGCGGCGGGCGCCGCGCGCCTGACCAGGTCGCTCCGTCTAAGCGGCAGGCCGCGCCATCCGGGCGCTTTCTTCGTAAGCCGCGATGACGTCTCGGATATCGCCACTGGCGGTGATTCGCCCGTGCTGAAGGAAGATGCCTCTATTGCACCATTGCTGCAGCAGCTCCATCGAATGCGAAGCGAGTACCAGGATGCTCGACGCGCGAACGAACTCCTCCATGCGGCGACGAGCCTTGGCGAGGAACTGGGCATCGCCAGCGGAGAGCCATTCGTCCATCACCAGGATCTCCGGCGGAATGCAGGTCGAGATGGCGAAAGCCAGCCGGATCATCATGCCGGCCGAATAGGTGCGCACCGGCATGTCGAGGTAATGGCCGAGTTCCGTGAACTCCGCCACCTCCTCGGCGTGGCGGCGCATCTCGCGCGGATGGATGTTCATGTACATGCCGCGCAGTAGGATGTTTTCGCGTCCCGTGGCATCGGGATTGAGCCCCACGGACGCATCGAGCAACGCGGAGACCCGGCCCGACGATACCAGCTGCCCCTGCGTCGGCTCGTAAATGCCGGCGAGAACCTTGAGAAGTGTCGTCTTTCCAGCGCCGTTGGCGCCGACGATGCCGAGGCGGTCGCCGGTTTCGATATTGAAGGTGAGGTCGCTCAAGGCCCGGACATTGATGCGGTCAAGCGCGTCCTTGGCCAGATTGCCCTGGGTCGAGGTGGCAACAAGCGCCTTCTTCAGCGACCTGCTGCTGCCCTGATAGATGGGAAAATCCAGCGACACGTTGCGCAGACGCAGGAAAACCATAGGCTTATCCCTATACCCAGAAGGCGATGCGCGAACGAAACCGACCGAAGACGGCGAAGGTACCCACACACCCGACGACCGTGGTCAGCAGCAACACGATCCAGGAATGCGCACCAAAAGGTTGGCCAAGAATCGGCGCCCGCACCACATCGATTCCTGCAAAAAGCGGGTTGAGCGTGCCGATCCTCTCCCAGTTGCCGAGCGCGCTCGGAGCCCACATGATCGGCGTCACGAAGAAGATCACGTTGACGAAACTGGCGACGATCGGCGGAACGTCACGAAAGCGCGCGCTCAGCATGCCGAAAAATATCGTGCACCAGGTGCCGTTGATGGCGAGCACGAGCAGGCCTGGTATCACCCAGAGAACTTGCCAGCCGATCGGGATGCGGAAGATGAGCAACACCAGCGGCACGATGACGAAGCTATGTGCGAAAACCAGAATATTCCGGTAGACGAGTCGATACACATGCACCGAGTACGGCAGGGGAACGGTCTGGATGACCCCTTGCGCGCCGATAAAAACCCCGCAACCCTCGGTTATCATCGAGGAGAGAAGGTTCCATGTGACCAGCCCGACGGCAAGGAAGGGAAAATAGGCGGCGACGTTCTGATGAAAGAGCTTGGCGTACAACAGTCCCATCGAGCTGATCATCACCACGGTGCTGATGGTCAGCCACAAGGGCCCCAGCATCGAGCCGCGGTAGCGCAGCTTTATATCCTGCTTGGCAAGCTCCATCCACAGCCAGCTCTTCGAGAGACCGGCAGCGATATCGCGCCATGCCAGCGCCGTCTTCGACGGCGCTGGCGGCCAATCCATCATGCTGCGCGATTGATGATCTGAGGTCGTCGTCGAAACCATCTACTGATCAGTGCGTTGGCGCTGCTCGGCCGGTGCCGAACAGGAGAAGGAGCTCGCGATCCGGCGCCGGGTCGCGGGCGGCAGCCTATAGCACACAAGCCCTTGGTCCGCATCACCCTAAAGCGGTTGATCGCCGCCGCGCGGGCTTGCCGAGGATCGGGCCGCGGCGCCGGCGCGCGCGCGCGCCGATTGCGCCATTTCCTCGTAGAGCGCTTCGTACTGGGCGACGATGACGTTTAGACTGTAATTCTCGATGACCCGCTGCCTGCCCGCCATGCCGATGGCGGCGCGTTGCCCCGTTTCCATGCGACGCAGCCGCTGCCATGCGCTTGCCAGAGCGGCCGGATCACGCACCGGCACGACCAGCCCCGCCGGGCCGGTGATCGCCGCGGCGTCGCCGACATCTGTGCTGACGACAGGGACGGCGCAAGCCATCGCCTCGCCAAGCACGTTCGGGAAGCCCTCACCGAAGGCGGACGACAGCGTCACGACATCGACCGCCGCCAGCAGTGACGGCATCTCGCCGGCGCTCGCCGAGCAAGATCAGCTTGTCGGCGCAACCGCTCTGCGCCACCAGCGCCCGTAGCGCCGGCTCGTCCGGACCGGTGCCCCGTCCGACCAGGACAAAGCGCATGCCCTGCTCCTCCCGAGCGAACTTCGCCGCGGCGGCGAAGAAGGTCGCATGATCCTTCATCGGATCGACACGCGCCGGCAGGCAGATCAGGAAGCTGTCCGGCGGCAATCCGTAATCCGCCCTGAACCGTTGCCTCGCCTCAGGGTCGGGCCGAAAGCGGTCGGTGTCGATGCCGTTGGGAAGAACCTGCCAACGGCGCGGATGGTAGCCCAGCGCCTCATGGTAGGCGCGGCCCGCCGCAGAATTGGCGAGCACGAGATCCGGTTGCCTCGACAGGCGCGCGAGCAGCCGCGGCAGCGCCGTCGACAGACGGGAATAGTGCCCGTCCTGCATGTCCGAACAGCGCAGGTTCCACAGCAGCCGCGGCACGCCGGCCAATCGTGCGGCAATCAGGCCCAGCAGGTCGGCGTGGTAGAGCCAGGTCTGCAGCACATCCACCTTCTGCCGGCGCAGCAAGGCCACCAGCCGGGCGAGCCCCCGCGGGTCGGGCAGGCCGCGGCGCATTCCCAGCGAATGCACGCTGACATTCTGGTCGGCCAGCCACGCACCGATCGCTCCCGGCGGCGTCATGCAGGCGACGCTCATCTGCACGCGGCGGCGATCGGCGGCGTTGACCAGCCTGGACAGCATCGAGCTCGGCGCCGCCGACATCGAGATCGGTGATGAGGTGCATCACCCGCACCGGCGCCATCAACCGATCCTTCTACCGCAGCAGCGATGGCAGGGAGCCGCGCGCCGCTCCCGCGCCGACCATATGGTTCATCTCGCCAAGCCAGCTCTGGAACATCAGCACCGTCCAAAGACTGGCGCTCCAATCCCGCCTGCCGCTCAGATGCTCCTGCCAGCGCGCGCCGATGCGCTCAGGTTTGAGCCAGCCGCTACGGCCGACGGCATCGGCGCTCAGCAGGTCATTCGCCCAGTCGCGCAACGGGCCTCTGAGCCAAGCGGCGAGCGGCACGCCGAAACCTTGCTTCGGACGGTCCACGAGGTCGCGGCACGTGGCGGTAGAGGATCTGCCAGTCATTCGCCCAGTCACGCAACGGGCCTCTGAGCCAAGCGGCGAGCGGTACGCCGAAACCCTGCTTCGGCCGGTCGACGAGCTGGCGCGGCACGTGGCGGTAGAGGATCTGGCGCAGCGCCCATTTGGTCGAGCCGCGACGCAACTTCATCCGCCAGCGGCATGCGCCAGGCGAACTCCACCACGCGATGATTGAGCAGCGGCACGCGGACTTCCAGGCTCACCGACATGCTGGCGCGATCGACCTTGGTCAGGAGGTCATCCGGCAGATAGGTGAGAGTGTCGAGCAGCATCATGCGCTCGATGAGCGTCGGGCGTTCACCCGCCGACGCTGCGTCCGACCGCCGGTCGCTCGCCTGCTCCAGGCCCGGAACCATCGTCTCCGGCTCCGGCCACAGCGACACCAGGCGGCGATAGGCCGCATCGCCGCTGTCCTCGCGGAGCAAAGCCGCGAGCTTCGGCAGTCTCTGCTCCAGAATGGTCGGCCGCCGGCGCTCGGGGATCATGCCGGCGATGCGCCTGACGAGATGTTCCGGCACCGCCTCCAGCGACGCCGCCACGCCGCGGCGCATCGCGCGCGGCACGGCATGAAGCACCCGTTCGATGTTGCGGGCCCATTGGTAGCGCGTGTACCCGGCAAACGATTTGTCGCCGCCATCGCCCGAGAGCGCGACGGTGACATGCCGGCGCGCCAGGCGAGAGACGATCTGCGTCGGAATCTGCGAGGAATCCGCGAAGGGCTCGTCGTACCAGATCGGAAGATAGGGGATGACGTCCCGCGCCGTCTGCTCCTCGACGTAGAATTCCGTGTGATCGGTGCCGAGATGGGCCGCGACGCGCTTGGCATGTTGCGCCTCGTCGTACCCCCGGTTGCTGAAGCCGATGGTGAAGGTCTTCACCGGCCGGGGCGCCTCCTGCTGCATGAGCGCGGTGAGCAGCGAGGAATCGATGCCGCCCGACAGGAACGCCCCGAGCGGCACGTCCGAGACCATCTCGTTGCGCACCGCGCGGCGGAGAACTTTCTCGAGCGCGGCGAGCGTCTCCGTTTCGCTCTCCGCCGCGGCCGCGTCATCCGCGGAACGCGCGGCGGCACGGAGGTCCCAATACCGCTCCAGCCGCGGCTCGCCATTGAGCCTCGCGATCAGCAGCGTGCCCGGCTCGAGCTTTTGCACATGGCGATAGATGCTCATCGGCGCCGGCACATAGCCGAACCGCAGAAAGGCCGCGACCGCGGCGCGATCGATTTCGGGTTGCCAGCCGGGATGGGCGCGCAACGCCTTCAGCTCGCTGCCGAAGACCAGCAAGCCGCTGGCGCGCCCCCAATAGAGCGGTTTGATGCCGAGCCGATCGCGCGCGAGGGTCAGCTCGCGGCGCTCGCGATCCCACAGCGCGAAAGCGAACATTCCCTCGCACTGCTTCAGCGTATCGCGAAGCCCCCACCGCGCGATGCTTTCGATCAGCACCTCGGTATCGGAGGTACCGCGCAGCGTCGCACCGGCCTCGCGCAAGCGTCCGGCGATTTCGGCGTAGTTGTAGATTTCCCCGTTATACGTGATGACGAAGCGGCCATCGGCCGTGGTCATGGGCTGATGGCCGGCGGGACTGAGGTCGATGATGGAGAGACGACGATGCCCCAGCGCGATGCCCGCCGATGCGTCGAGCCAGATGCCGCCATCGTCGGGACCGCGGTGGCGCAGCGCCTCGGTCATCGCCAGCAAGGTGGCCTCGCGCGCCGCCAGCGGCGCGGGCTGTTCACCTAGGAAGCCAGTGATGCCGCACATGGTTCAAAGCTCCCGCCGCAGCCCCGCCGAAGACGCGCGAGAAGCGACACTGATCGGCCTATCCATCGGGCGCGCGGCCCCCGCCGAGATCGCGCCGCATTAGATCTGCCGGCGCAGCCCTGCGCCTAGAACGAAATCCCCGCCCGCGCTGTGCATGGGAGCCGGGGTTAGCGACGGTCCGGCAGGATTTTCTGCCGGAAAACATGAGCATCTTCCAGGGGTCTTGTATCGTGGCGGGGGGCATGATTCAAGCTTGGCTGGGGGCTGACGCCGCTCGCCACCCGGAGCGGGCCGGCGGCGACCGGCCGGCGGTGCCGCTCTGGCGCCACCGGACGGGCCTGGTCCCGGACCTCCGCCGGTTGGGTCGGTCGGGCCGGCGGCGAAAATCGAGCCACCCATCCTTGCTCCCTTGGCGCACGCGCGATAGGCTCGCCGCCCAAGAAAGACCCGAAGGAAACCCGCCATGGACATGACCGGAGAGTTCTTGATCCCGGCTCCGCGCCAGAAGGTGTGGGCAGCGCTCAACGATCCCGAGATCCTCAAGCAATCCATTCCGGGCTGCGAGGAGGTGGAGAAGCTCTCCGACACCGAGCTCCAGGCCAAGGTCACCGCCAAGGTCGGGCCGGTGAAGGCGCGCTTCGGCGGCAAGGTGACGCTCTCCGACCTGGATCCGCCCAACGGCTACAAGATCACCGGCGAGGGCAGCGGCGGCGCCGCCGGCTTCGCCAAGGGCGGCGCCACCGTCCGGCTCGCCGACGCCGATGGCGGCACCAGGCTCAGCTACACCGTCGAGGCGCATGTCGGCGGCAAGCTGGCGCAGATCGGCTCACGCCTGATCGACGCCACCGCGCGCAAGATGGCGGAGGACTTCTTCTCGCGCTTCTCCGCGGCGGTGACCGGCGGGGCCGCGGCGCCGGCTGCCGCGGCGGCGGCCTCCGCCCGAGCCCGCCAGCACGCCGGCCGCTGCCGCCAAGCCGCACCGGCGGCGGCCTCGCCGCGGCTCCCGCCGGCAGTGTGGGTGACCGGGCTGGTGATCATCGTCGCGGTCCTGCTCTACCTCTTCACCCGCGGCGGCGGCCACTGATCGGCTTGACCGCGCGCCTTCGGCGCACGAAACTCGCCCTATCCTCGTCCCCGCGGCGCCCTCGGACGGCCCTCGACCAGCGGCGCGGGAATGGTAGCGACAACGCATAAAGGGAGTGAAGTCCATGGCCACCGTGACCCTTACGGTGAACGGCAAATCGGTCACTGCCACCGTCGAGCCGCGCACCCTCCTCGTCCAGCTCCTGCGCGAGCAGCTCGCCCTCACCGGCACCCATGTCGGCTGCGACACCAGCCAGTGCGGCGCCTGCGTCGTGCATGTGAACGGCGATTCCGTGAAGAGCTGCACGCTGCTGGCGGTACAGGCCGAGGGCGCGCAAGTCATGACCATCGAAGGCCTTGCCAGTGGCGACAAGCTGCATCCGATGCAGGAGGCCTTCCGCGAGAACCATGGCCTGCAGTGCGGCTTCTGCACGCCCGGCATGGTGATGAGCGCGGTCGACTTCGCGAAGCACAACAAGAGCCCGACCGAGCATCAGATCCGCGAATGGCTCGAGGGCAATATCTGCCGCTGCACCGGCTATCACAACATCGTGAAGGCGATCAAGGCCGGCACCGAGGCGATGGCGAGGACCGGGTGATGTCCGCCACCGGCATCGGCGCGCCGGTCCGCCGCAAGGAGGATGCGCGCTTCCTCACCGGCCGAGGCACCTATACCGACGACATCAACCGTCCGGGCCAGGTCCACGCCTTCATTCTGCGCAGCCCGCACGCCCATGCCGAGATCAAGGGCATCGACACCGACAAGGCGAAGTCTGCGCCGGGCGTGCTCGCGGTGTTTGTCGGCGCCGACATGGCGGTGGGCGGCCTGCCCTGCGGCTGGCTGATCCATTCGAAGGACGGCTCGCCCATGGCGGAGCCGCCGCATCCGGTGCTGGCGCAAGGCAAGGTGCGGCATATCGGCGATCCCGTCGCCGTCGTCATCGCCGAGACGCGGGCGCAGGCCAAGGACGCGTCGGAGCTGATCGTCGTCGACTACAAGCCGCTGCCGGCGGTGGTCGCCGCCGAGGACGCGCTGAAGCCCGGCGCGCCGCAGCTCCACGAGCAGGCCAAAGGCAATCTCTGCTACGACTGGCATCTCGGCGACAAAGCCGCCGTCGACGCCGCCTTCGCCAAGGCGGCGCATGTGACGAAGCTCGACATCGTCAACAACCGCCTGGTGGCCAATGCGATGGAGCCGCGCGCGGCGATCGGCGAGTACGACCGCGCCACCGGCGAGTACACGCTCTACACCACGAGCCAGAACCCGCATGTCATCCGGCTGCTGATGGGCGCGTTCGTGTTGCAGCTGCCGGAGCACAAGCTGCGCGTGGTGGCGCCCGATGTCGGTGGCGGCTTCGGCTCGAAGATCTATCACTACGCCGAGGAGGCGATCGTCACCTGGGCCTCGTCGCGCGTCAACCGGCCGATCAAATGGACCGCCGAGCGCGGCGAGAGCTTCGCCTCGGACGCGCAGGGCCGCGACCACGTCACCAAGGCCGAGCTCGCGCTCGATAAGACAGGCAAGTTCCTGGCGCTGCGCGTCGCCACCATCGCCAACCTCGGCGGCTATCTATCCACCTTCGCGACGGCGGTCCCGACCTATCTCTACGGCACGCTGCTCGCCGGCACCTACACCACCCCGGCGGTCTATGTCGAGGTCAAGTCGGCTTTCACGAATACCGTGCCGGTCGACGCCTATCGCGGCGCCGGGCGGCCGGAGGCCTGCTATGTCGTCGAGCGCATCGTCGACACCGCGGCGCGCGAGCTGAAGATCGATCCGGCGGAGCTGCGCCGGCGCAACTTCATCCCGAAGGACGCCTATCCCTACCAGACGCCGGTGGCGCTCTCCTACGACAGCGGCGACTATTTCACCACCCTCGACATGGCGCTGAAGGCCGCCGATTACGCCGGCTTCGAAAAACGCCGGCAGGAAGCGGCCAGGCGCGGCAAGCTGCGCGGTATCGGCATCGCCACCTACATCGAGGCCTGCGGCATCGCGCCGTCGGCGGTGGCAGGCGCGCTCGGCGCCCGCGCCGGGCTCTACGAGACGGCGGAAGTACGCGTCCATCCCACCGGCAGCATCACCGTCTTCACCGGCACGCACAGCCACGGTCAGGGCCACGAGACGACCTTCGCGCAGCTCGTCTCCGACCGGCTCGGCGTGCCGCTCGAGATGGTCGATGTCGTCCATGGCGACACCAACAAGATCCCCTTCGGCATGGGGACCTATGGCTCGCGCTCGCTGCCGGTCGGCGGCTCGGCGCTGGTCAAGGCGATGGACAAGGTGGTGAACAAGGGCAAGAAGATCGCCGCCCATCTGCTCGAGGCGGCCGAGGCGGATATCGAGTTTAAGGATGGCACCTTCACGGTCGCCGGCACGGACAAGACCATCGCCTTCGGCCAGGTGGCGTTCACCGCCTATGTGCCGCACAACTATCCCATCGAGGAGCTCGAGCCCGGCCTCGACGAGACCGCCTTCTACGATCCCAAGAACTTCACCTACCCCGCGGGCTGCCATATCGCCGAGGTCGAGATCGACCGCGACACCGGCGACGTCACGGTGGCGCGGTTCACCGCCGCCGACGATTTCGGGCGCATCGTCAACCCGATGATCGTCGAAGGCCAGGTGCATGGCGGCCTCGCCCAGGGCATCGGCCAGGCGCTCTATGAGAACGCGGTCTATGATGCGGACGGCCAGCTCATCACCGGCTCGTTCATGGATTACTGCATGCCGCGGGCCGACAATTTGCCATCCTTCGACGTCGCCACCCACACGACGCTGTGCACGCACAACCCGCTCGGCGTCAAAGGCTGCGGCGAGGCCGGCGCGATCGGCGCGCCGGCGGCGATCATGAACGCGGTGGTCGACGCGCTGGCGCCGCTCGGCATCCACGATCTCGACATGCCGGCGACGACCGAGCGCGTGTGGCGCGCGATTGCTGACAAGACCATGCCCCAGGCGGCGGAATAAGGGAGCAAAGCCATGTACAATTTCGAGTACCAGCGGCCCCAGAGCGTCGGCGACGCCGCCAAGGCCATCGCCGGCAAGGAAGACGCGAAGCTGCTGGCCGGCGGGATGACGCTCATCCCCACCTTGAAGCAGCGTCTCGCCAAGCCGTCCGACCTGGTCGATCTCGGCCGGATCGCCGAGCTCAAGGGCATCAAGCGCGACGGCAATGCCGTGGTCATCGGCGCGATGACCCGCCATGTCGATGTCGCGACCTCCGACGTGGTGAAGAGCGCCATACCGGCCCTCGCCCATCTCGCCGAGCTCATCGGCGATCCCCAGGTGCGCAACCGCGGCACCATCGGCGGCTCGATCGCCAACAACGATCCCGCCGCCGATTATCCGGCGGCGGTGCTCGGCCTCAACGCCACGGTGATCACCAACAAGCGCAAGATCGCCGCCGACGATTTCTTCAAGGGCATGTTCGAGACCGCGCTGGCACCCGACGAGATCATCACCGCGGTGAGCTTCCCGCTGCGCGGAGAAGGCGGGCTATGAGAAGTTCCGCAATCCCGCCTCACGCTATGCCGTGGTCGGCGTCATGGTGGCGCGGACCGGCGGCGGCGTGCGCGTTGCCGTCACCGGCGCCGGCGCCGTCGTCTTCCGTCAGAAGGAGATGGAAGCCGCGCTCGGCAAATCCTGGAGCGCCGATGCCGTCGCCGGCGTCAAGCAGAGCGCCGCCGGCCTCAACGCCGACATCCACGCCAGCGCCGAATACCGCGCCCATCTGGTGACGGTGATGGCCAAGCGCGCGGTGGCGGCCGCCGGGTGAACAACGCCGGTCAATTCCAGGCGAGCACCCAATAGGGCTGCGCGGCGTTGTCGGTGAGCCGGATGACGGCCTCGCGCCGTTGCCGAATGCCCCCGTCGTCGATTTCCGCCCGGATCGCGAAGGCTCGGCCGGCGAGCGAGATAGCAGGATCGATGATCCCGGCGGGCGGCGTCTGCGCCCCGGCTGTCGGTGTCGCGCCGTCGTCGCGTGCCGCCAGCAGCGCGTCGGCGCTTGCCGCATCCATGTTCGGCAGGGCGAGCAAGGCTTCGCGCGGTGCCGTCTGCGGATCGATGAGCGGACGCCCCGAATAGATCGTGATCGCCGGCGCGAAGCGCGCAAACAGCTCCGGTGTCATGCCCATCACCAGCTTAAGCTCGTCGATGCTCTGGAAGGGGCCGTTGCGCGGGCCATAGACATATCCCGCGGCGCGATAGGCCGGCTCCTTCGCGCCGTTGAGGCGATGCGCGTCGCCCACCTCCCGCCAGTCCAGGATCTTGTCGGCAAGCGACGCCGCCTCGTCTGCGCCGAGCCCGGCCGAGCGCAGCAACCCCAGCAACAGCGAGGGGTCGCCGGCGTTGAGGTCGATCTTGCCAAGCTCGTCCTGGATCGAGACTCGGATCTTCGCGCCGCCGAAGGTGAAGTCGTAAACCGCGCCATCAATGCGCCAGCGCTTCTCGACCCGCTGGTCGACCAGCGCCAGAATCGCCCGGTTGATCGCCGCCTCCATCAGCGTCTCGCGCTCGGTCCGGCGCAGTGCATTGCGCTCCGTGCGGTAGGAGAGGCCGGTCGAGGCCGCGAGGCTGGCGGCGGCGATCGACAGGATCGCAAGGCCCCAGAGGACCGAGAGGAGCGCGAAGCCTCGGCGATCCCCCGTTAGGCGCATGTCACCGGGCCCGCTCGAACAGCGGCTCCGTGGTCGGCAGCTTGCGGCGCAGCTCCGAGGTCACCGACCGCGCCTTCTCCAGGCTCTCCACCAGGTGCGGCGTGATCAGCACCAGCAACTCTGTTCGGGCGACCTGATCGTTGGTGGTGCGAAACAGGCTACCCAGCACCGGAATATCCTGCAGCACCGGCAAGCCGTTATTGGCCTTGCTCCGGCTGTCGGTAATCAAGCCGCCGAGCGCGATGGTCTCCCCGTCATGGACCGCCACCGTGCTCCTGATCTTGCGCTGCTCGATCGTCGGCGAGGTGATGGCCGATGACGGGGCCGTCGCCACGTCGCTCACCTCTTGCGAGATATCCATCATCACCATGCCGCCCTCGTTGACGCGCGGCGTCACCTTCAAGATGACGCCGGTGTCGACATATTGGATGGCGTTGACGATCGGCGCGCCGGAGGTGACGGTGCTGACCGCTTGCGCGGTGGCGACGGGCACTTGGTCGCCGACCTGAAGGGTTGCCGATTGGTTGTTGAGGACGAGCACGGAGGGGGACGACAGCACATCCACGCGGGTCACGCTTTGCAGGGCGCTGAGGATCACCTGGATATTGCTGCTGGACGCGAAGCTGTAGGCAAAGCCTGGCAGACTTGGCGCGATGCCGGTGGTCGCCGTGTTGGTCTGGACGATTTGGTTATGGCCTTGCTGGAGAAAGTACTGGACGCCGTACTGGAGATTATTGGTTAGTGTCACCTCGGCGACCGAGGCTTCGAGCAGCACTTGCAGCGGCACCGTGTCGAGCTGGCGGAGCGCCGCTTCGATAATGGCGTATTCCCGGGGCGTCGCCAGGATCACCAGCGCGTTGTTGATCTCGTCCGGCGTGATGTTGAGGCTGCGGACCGCGCCGACGCCGACCCCGCCAGCATCGGGACGCGCGGCGTCCGAAGCAAAAGGCGGCGGCGGTGAGGTCGTCATCGCTTGCGCCGATCCGGTGCGGCCGGAATCCTGGCCCGGCACTCCCATGCCAGGGCTCGCCGGCCTCTCCAGCACCACCTCCTGGGCTTCGCCGGGCGGCGTTACCTTCGCCGCGGCGCCGGGTTGCGCGCCGCTCGCGCCCATCACCTTGGTCAGCACCGCGGCCAGATCGACGGCGCGACCATTCTGCACGCGATAGACGTAAAGGCGCTGATCGGCGGTATCGCCGGGGCGGTCGAGCCGCTCTACCCAGCCCCGGAGCTGCTCGAGATATTTGACTTGAGGTGAGATCGCCAGCACCGCGTTGAGGCGATCGATGGTCAGCAGCCGCACCATCTCCGCAACCGGGCTGTCGCGTCCGCCGACGATTTGGCCTAGTTCTCGCGCCAGTTCGCGCGCGTCCAGCGCTCGCGGCGTAAAGAGGGCGAAGGACATGCCCGATAACGCGTCGACATCGAACAGGGCGACGTCATCCAGCATCGCCTGGCGCTCCTGCTCGCTGCCGGCGACCATCAGCATATTGCGCGTGGTGTCTATCCGGAGGATACCGCCCCCCGGCGCCAGCGGTTCGAGCAGGCGCTGCATTTCGGCCGCGCCGACATAGCGGAGCGGCACAATTGCAACGCCGAAGCCCGGTCGCGTCGAGCTCGCGATCGGCGCGCCGGCCTGCCGCGGCGCATCGGCCAGCGGCACGATGCGGTAGGCCTCGTCCGCCTTGACGATCGCGAGCCCGCTGAGGCGCAGCGCCTGCTCGAGCACGGGGAGCACCGCGGCACGGCCCAGCGGATGACTGGTCTCTATGGTCACCGTGCCCTGGGTCTTGGCATCGATGAGATAGTTGAGCTTCAGAAAGTCGCCCAAGATCGCCTTGGCCACCTCGCGTATATCGGCATTAACGAAATTCAAGCTGATATCGCCGTCGCCGCTCACCGTAGCCGCGCTTTCATGCCCTTCCACGGCGGGGTTCAAGAAGCTGCCGGTGCCGCGAAAGATCTCGGCCACCGGCGCGCGCGCGCCGGCGCCGGGGGCATTGCGGTTGAGCGGGATGGATTGGGCCGCCGGTGCCGGCTCGGGTGCCGAACTTGACGCCGAGGCCGTGGGCTGCGCCGGCGCGTCTGTCGGCGCCTTTGCTCCTTGCGCACAGGACCCGAGAAGCAACACCGCCATGACGAGGAGAACTTTATAAATGTACTTGCACATCCGATGCGTGTTCTCTCTGTGCGGGTGGGCGGCTCAACGGCTCACTGTCGCCGCGCCGGCCGTATCAGGGCGTCCGGCGTCGCCACGCTGCCGGGCGCGTTCGGGGTGTCACGCTGCGCCGGAAAGACTATCTCCTGCTCGCCGGCGCCGGCGCCGACAACGATGTGATCGGCGAAGATGCGGCGGATCTGCCAGCCGGCGACCGTCTCGCCCTCGCCCACCTTGCGAACCTCGCTCGAATTGGCCGGCTTGATCAGTGCAAGTCGCTCCTCGGCACTGGCGATGATGCCCACCAGGACCAGGCTCGGCAGCGCCACCGCCGCCTTGGGTGCCGCGGCGACCGGCTTCTGTGCCGCGACGAACGGCCGCCGCGACGCCATGAACAGCGGCCGCGCCTCGGTTTCGGCGAAATCCTGCCGCGGCGGCGCGACGAAATCGGCCGGCTTCGTCGTCGTCGCACGCGCCGCCGCGGGAGCGCCATCGAGCACGAAGCCGTCGGCCGGCGCCACGAGTTCGCCATAGAGCAGGAAGGCGAGCCCCACGCATAGCGCCAGAAGCGTCACCGGTACGAGCCGCAGGCTGCGCATCACGGCGTCTCCGCGCGCCGGTAGGCGCGAACATCCCAGCGGACGCTCAGCATCGGATCTTGCGCGGGCTGCTGATCGGACGACAGCGCCTCCGGCGCATGGATGTCGACGCCGTCGATGAAGAGATAGGGTGTATGGGTCTCGATCTCGTAGACGACCGGGCCAAGCGCCTTCATCGGGAGCGTGATGTCGTAGCGCAGCTCGACCGTCTCGAACCCTTCGGCGAGCGCGGCCGGCAGGTTCTGCGCACTGCGAATTTCGCCGCCATGAGCCTCGACGATCTTCTTCATGTCCATCTGAAGCCTGGCGGCCGCCAGCGCCGTGGTTGCGCCATCGATCAGCCCGGCCGTCGTCGCCTGCGCCGACTTCAGCGCCTTGAGCTCCGTCGCCATGGCAGGGCGCTGCGCCACCGCGCTGCGATAGGCGGCCAGCAGCTTGACCTGGCTCTGGACGGTCTCGCGCTGGCCCTCGAGCGCCGCGTGGAGCGGCAGGACAACGCCCGCGCCGATGGCCGCGACTGCCGCGATCAGGATCGCCAGGGCCAGCACCCGTCCCTGCCGCCGTGACAGGCGCGGGGTCACGATTTCCCCTCCGCCACATCGAAGGAGAGATCGAAGCGCTCGACATCGCCTTTGGATCCGCGCGTCAAGGGCGAGCGGAACCGCGCATTGGCGAACATCGGTGCGTCGTCGAAGAGGCCGATCAGGCTCGATGCCTGCGGCGAGTAGCCATGGATGCGCACCTCGTTGCCGCGTATCTCGAGCTCGAAGATCCAACTCCCATCCGGCAGTCGCCGCGTCACCTCGGCGAGAACCTTGGCCCGCAACGTCGCTTCCTTCTGCCGCAGGACGAAGCCCGCCTTCTCGCGCTCCTGGACGATCTGCCGGCTCAAGGCCTCGGTCTCGCGCGAAGCGGCCTTCGCCTGCGCCACTTCGGCCGCAAGCGCCGTCGCGGCTGCCTCGTAGCGGATCACATGAACCACGACCACCGCCGCGGCGAGCGCCGCCGCGCCAGCGGCAAGCGCCGGGATCGCGCGCCGGCGCCGCCGCGGCGACACCGACAGTGCTTGCGACGGCCGGAACGCGCTGTCCGCGGTGCTCCCCGCCTCGCCGGCGATCGCGATGCCGGCCGCGTCGAGGCCGAGCGCGCGGCAAAGCGCCAGCGCCTCGTCCACCGTCTCGCGCCGGATGATGCGCAGCTCCACCTCGAGCTTGTTGGCCGGGCGGTCGCGGCTCCTGATGCGGTAATCGAAGTAGACCAGCTCGGGATCGATCGGGCTTTGGCGCTCGAGCTCGAAATCGAGGATGCGCCGCAGCTCCCGCCGCGCGGCGAAGGGCAAGCTCACGTTCCGGCGCAGAACCGCCTCGGACCGCAAGCGGGCGACGATCCGCGCCCCCTCCAGCATGTGGCGCAGCGCCGGCGACAGACGGGCGCCCTCGGTCGCTCGCCGCGACAGCCGCAGCAGCTCGGCGCCGCTCTCGCCGGTCGCGACGATCTCGTCGTCCAGCAGGTCGATGACGACCCCGCCGCGGCGGCGGCCGAGCGCTGCCGCAATCCCTGCCGGCAGCATGGCCGAGAGCTCGCCGATCCACCAGCGCCAGCCGGCGCCGGCGAGGGCGGCGAGATCAAGGGACCGGCGCTCGATCGCAAATTCGCCCATCTAGCGGCCCCGGCAGGATTTGGTGAGCGGGTCGTAGCCGCAGCCGAGATCGACATCGATCCGCGGCGCCACGATCAGGTCGGGCCAATTGCGCGCATCGCCGGTGGCGAAGCTCGCCGCCACGCGAATGAGCTTGGGGAGCGCCGGTTGATCGCTCCAGCGCTCGTGCCAGCGCGGCAGGTCGCTCGCCCGCTCGGCGCCGTAATAGGAGAAGCTCAGCGCCGTCAACCCGCCGATCAGCGCCTCGGTGCCGGCGGCCGCGGCGCCGTTGCCGAAGGCGAGCTCCGGTCGCGCGCTGATCACCAGCCTCGTCCCGTCGCCTCCGGCGACCGCGCGGAGCGTGATCGATGCGCGTCCCGCGACGCCGAGCGATTGCATCGCCGGCGCCAGAAAGGTCAGGCTCTGCGCCTCGCCGTCGAACGTCACATGCGGATGCTGGGGATCGGCGATGAACAATGGATAGCTCTCGCCCAGCTCGCGCCGAAGCAGTTGCTGGACGACCCTTACCTCCTCCGCCCCCGTGCCGTGCGCCTCGCCGCGCTCCCAGGCGTGCGCGCCGAACTTCAAGCCGCCGAACAGCAGCGTCGTTAGCAGGCCGAGCAAGGTCATCGCGATCAACAGCTCGAGCAGGGTGAACCCCGCCTGTCCGCCGCCATCGCAAATCCTTGACTTGCCCCACCTCACCCTCCCGCTGCGCGGGTCCCTCCCTCTCCGCCCCCCGGGACGGAGAGGGCCCGGGTGAGGTGGGGGTTGCGGGTACCCGGCGCAGACGCGTTCCCGGCTCATGGCGCCGGCGCCTTGGGCAGCAGGCGGAGCGTGGTCAAGGCCACCGACTTCTCGGTACCGGCATCGGTCCAGGACACCATGGCGGTCACCCGCATGGCCGCGATCGGCCAGGCCTTGCTGTCGTCGTTATCGCCATAGGGCGCGACTTGCAGCCGCCAGCGCATCCCGCTCGCCAGCGTCCCGGTCTGCTCGCCATCGGCGAGCGCTGCGTCATTGCCGGCATCGGCGAGCAGCGATTGCGCCAGCTGGGCCGCGGTCGCTTCGCTCTGGCTCGCTCCGGCGCGCGCCAGGCTGGTCGAGAACACCGACAGTAGCACGCCCAGCGCGATGCCGAGGATGGTCAGCGCCACCAGCACCTCGATCAGGGTGAAGCCGTCGCTGCGCGGCCTTTGCCTACTCATCGACCGTGACCTTGCCGCTCAGCCAATGCACCTCGACGAGATGCTCGCGCCCGGCATAGGAGAGCCGCAGCTCGCCGCCGGAGGAGCTGCCGTCGGGAAAGAAGCGGATGGTGGCGATCGCGCCCCTCACCTCATCCGCCGGGCCGCGGAAGCGCAGGCCCATCTCGCCCGGCAGGCGATGCGTGGCGCCGCCTTGCGTCGCGGCGTAGGTGCCGGCGGCGATGTCGAGCGTGACGCCGGCTTCCCGTTGGCTCACCACCGCCGCGCCGCGTGCGGCGCGCAGCTCCACCGCGAGCGCCAGCGCCGCCGCCTTGGCATCGGCGGCCGAGCGCCCGGTGGTCAGCAGCGCCGGCGCCGCCATCAGCAGCAAGGCCATGATGGTGAGCACCGCGAGCAGCTCCACCAGGGTGAAGCCCGCCTGCCGGTACTCACCAATTGGCGATGATCTGGCCCGCACCGCCCGTGCCTCCCTTGTCCGATCCAGAGGAATAGAGGTCGAAATCGCCATGCTCGCCCGGCGACCGGTAGCTCCATGGACGCCCCCAGGGGTCCCTGAAGCTGGTGTTCTTCTTGACGTAAGGCCCTTGCCACTTTTCGGCGCCGGGCGGCGCCTCCACCAGCGCGGCCAGGCCCTCTTCGGTGGTGGGGTAGCGCGCCATGTCGACCTTGAAGAGATCGAGCGCGGTCGAGAGATTATCGACTTCGATCTTCGCCGTGCTCACTTTGGAGCTGTCGAGATATTTCAGCACCTGCGGCGTCGCCAGCGCCACCAGCAGCCCGAGGATCGCCAGCACCACCAGCAGCTCGACCAGCGTGAACCCGGCCTGGCGCCGCTTCGCGTCCCGCGCTCTCAATCGATCGGCCGTCATTGCCCGTCGCCCATGGCGCTCCTCATTGCAGCGCCAGATCGTTGATGCTGAGGATGGCCGTCAGCATCGCGGCGATGACCCCCGCGACGACGCCGCCGAGCACCACGGTGAGCACCGGGACCAGCAGCGCCAGCAGCCGATCGACGGTATGCTTGACCCCCTGCTCCGCGATATCCGCCTGGCGCAGCAGCATATCCTCGAGCCGGCCGGTCTCCTCGCCGACGCGCAGCAGGTCGAGCGCGACCGCCGGAAAGACGCCGGTCCGCCGCAGCCGCTCGGCCAGCCCCTCGCCTTCGCGCAGGCTTGCCGCCGTGGCGCCCACGGCCTCGGCGACGACGCTGTTGGCGAGCGTGTCCTTGGTGATGGCGAGCGCTGCCGGCAGCGCCACGCCATTGCCGATCAGCGTGCCGAGGGTGCGGCTGAAGCGCTCGACCTCGATCTTGGCCAGCAGCCCGCCCAGCAGCGGCAGCCGCAGCAGCGCCGCATCGACGCGGCGGCGAAACCCCGGCCGGCGCAGCGCGCGCTTCAGCGCCAGGCCGGCGGCGATGACGGCAACCGCCATCGCCCACCAGTATTCCCGCAGGAAATGGCCCATCGCCATGATGACCCGCGTCGAGCTCGGCAGCGACTTGCCGGCGCTGGCGAAGAGCGGCTCGAAGCTCGGGATGACGAAGGCCAGGATGAGGGTGATCGAGAGCCCGGCGGTGGTGAGCAGGATCGCGGGATAGACGAGCGCCGAGGTCACGGCGTCGCGGATCGCCTGCGCCTTGGCGAGATACTCCGCGAGCCGGCGCAGCGTCGCCTCGAGGCTGCCGCCCATCTCGCCAGCGCGCACCATGGCGACATAGAGCCGCGGAAACCTCGGCTCGGCCGCCAGCGCATCGGCGAGCCCCGCGCCGTCGCGCAGCCGCGCCAGCGCCGCGTCCAGCGGCCCGCGCAGCCGCTCGGTCTCGCCCAGCCCCCGCAGCACCTCGAGCGCACGGTCGAGCGGCAGCCCCGCCTGGAGCAGCATGGCGAGCTCATGCGTCGCCAGGGCGAGATCGCGGGTCGAGGCGCGCCGCCGCGGCAGCAGGCCCAGCGTCAGATGCTTGCGCCAGCCTGCCGCGCCGGCATCGCTGGTCGAGATCGGGAGTTGGCCGAGGCTGCGAAGGTGTTGGACAGCCGCTTCGCGCGAGGGCGCCTCGAGCGAGCCCGCTACCACGGCGCCCGACCCGGTCAGCGCCCTATAGCGAAAGCTGCCCACGCCCCGTTCCTCGGTGCTCGCGCTCGGTCACGGCCGCTTGGCCCGGCGGCAGCACAGGTTGCCCCGTCCCGCGTGGAGCGAGCATCGCAATCTCCCGTCCCTTACCAAGCCACAAGTTACGAAACCTCAGGGCTTATCTCCCATCACGCGCAATATACGCCGAAACAGGGCGCCAGGCTACGATTCGCGCGCGATTGGTGGGGGTAAATTTGAGGGGATTAAGCGGGGTTCTCCACCTCCGCCCCGGCCGGCGTCGCCGCATGGATGCTGGTGAGGCGGCCGGTGGTGGGATCGAAGCCCTGGCTGGTGACGACGCCATTGCCCGCCTGCTGCTGGGAATTAGTAAACTGTCACCGTAATTCCACGCTCACCGGCGCTCATCGACGCTCACCTGCACCAGCGCCGAGCGTAAAGCAACGCCGCTGGACGATCGAATCCTGGCTGCTTTGGCGGCAGCAGAACGAGTGAATCACGCATGCCGCCTGCCTAAAAATCACTTCGTCGGAAGCCCCAGCGACTTCAGCCACCGCTCCCGTTCGGCGGGGTCGTCAGGTTCGAATTTGATGACGATATCGATCCCCTCATAGCTGCTCTTCTGCAAGCCAATCAGCGATTTGTTCGGAACCGCTATCTGCAATTTTTGTGGCGACAGCCATCGAAGGGTAGGGCGGTTTGTGGGGTCGCCATGTTCTTCGATCGCGAAGACATCATCACTATCCTCCGACTTTTGCCCCCGCCGAACCAACTGAACGATATCGCTCACGCCGGTCGCAGCGATTCCTGGACCGCTGCAAACTTCCTCGTGAACCAGTGCAACCCATATATCATCTGGAGACAGGAGCATTGCGATCGTATCGCGCTGGCACGCTGAGGCAGCCTGCTCCGCGCGTGCTGACAACACCAGTATACCGGTCGCTGCTGCGCAACAAAGCAGCCCCTTGCAAGATAGTTCGCGAATATTCATGTCTTCTTCGCATCACTGAGATTGGTTAGACCCAACAAGCCCTCGTTGATACAGTTCGTAACCTCTGTTGATATCCCATACGTTGTCAATTCTAAGATGGGTATATACCGGATCCATGACAGCGTTCGGAGAAAAATGAGAGTATAACGCCGCGGCATCATTTGCGACACCGAGTACGCCGCTTTCTGGAAGTCCTGCCGCAGCGCCATACAAACCAATTGCCACGTTAGAGAAATCGGTAAATGCACCTACGAACAGGCGATCTGAACCGACACGCTGGAGATCCCATGATTGTCCTAGTCCGAAATTCACCAACCCTGCGTACGCAGTTTCGGCGCCAGCGGCTCCCATAGCCAACCCCTGATTTACAAAGAAATTAGGGTCCACGTCAGATGGCATCATCATCTGGTTCCCGCCCATGTTTAGCACAGGATTCCCTTGGTTATCCATGAATGGCACGGGTGTAGTGCTATGGAACACCGAATTAAAGAGATACCCGAACGCGCCCGTCACCGCACCGTTTGCAAAGGTCCCGCCGCCGATAACCGATGCCGTGCCGCCAACGACGGAATTTGCGACCACGCCGAACGCAAATCCATTGTTATTGATCACCGGTCCGGCGAATGCCGTGACGCCGGCAGAGAGCGCCCCGGAACCGCAACCGCCCCCTGACGCAGCACCGAAAGCGCATCCCACCAGGGCATGTCCGGCAACGTTCTCGAAGAACGCGGTGCTTCCGAACTCGATCGGCTGCGGTACGTCCACGGCTCCGCCCGTGGGCCCGATGGCTTGCAAACTCGGCGTCGTCAGCGACCCCACCTCATAGAAGGCTGCCGCCTCGCCGCCCGCGATGAGGCCAGCTTTCAGCGCGTCACCGATACTGCCGCTCTCGACCCCTGCCACGATCGCGGCGTTGGCCGCCGCGACGCCGATTGCGCAGGGGCCGCACGCCACGGCTGATGCCGCGATACTCGCGATGTTGATGACCGTGCCCAGATAGGGCACCGAATTGATGGCTTTGATGGCGCTGACCGTTTCCTTGAGCACTTGGACGGGATTGAAGATGTCGTTGAAGAGGTTGCCCAGGAAACTGAAGAAGCCGCGGCCGCTCGGGTCGCTGTGGGAGAGCGGGTTGTCGTAGACGTAGCTGTAGCGGTTGAGGCTCTGCGCGTTGTAGGGATTCTGGACCACGGGATCGGCGCTGGTGAAGCGGCCGAGCGTCGGGTCGTAGACCCGCGCATTCAAATGCACGAGGCCGACATCGGCGAGCTGCTCCTGCCCGATGAATCCCCGCGTCGAAATGTCCTGGCTCGGCAGATTGCCGGTCGTGTCGTCCGCCCAGGTGGTGGCGCTGCGCTGCCGGCCCCAGGGGTCGTAGCTGAGGCGCTGCACCACATTGGCATTCTCGTCGGTGAGCACCGCGATCGAATCCAGATGATCCTTGTGGAAGTAGCGGGTGGTGACGACGGGCGCGAGCGGGTTGCTGATATTGTCGAAGCGGACGGCGATCATCTCGCCATCCGCCATCAGGTAATCGTTCCAGGTGGCGCTGCCGCCCCCTCCGGTCACCAGCTCGGCATAGACCGGGCCGGCGCCGAGATAGAGCGTCGTCGTCGCCGCGCCGCCATTGGTGTCGATCTTCTTCAGCCGCTGGTGGTCGGGGTCGTGCGTGAAGGCGACATTGACCGTGCCGAGGCTGATGCTGTTCGGCATGTTGAACGAGGTGTAGCCCATGGCGCGGCCCATCCCCGCGACCTGGTTGCCGTTCTCGTCATAGGTGAAGGTGGAGGCGACCGTCACCGTGCCGCCGCTGATGCTGGTCACCGCATGCGGCTGCGCCTGGCCGGGCGCGGGATAGGTGTAGCTCCCGGTCTCCGGCTTCGCGGTGATGTTGCCGAGGATGTCATAGGCGAAGCTCTTCACCGGCGGGCTCGCCGGGCTTCCGGTGATGGTCGACTGGGTCAGCCGGTCGAGCTGGTCGTAGACCAGGCTCTCGGCGAGGCCCTGGTCGAGATCCTGGCGCTCGGTGAGCTCGCCCAGCGCATCATAGGTGAAGCCGAGGTTCTCCACCTCCGCCTCGGCCGGCGTCACCGCGTGGATGCTGGTGAGGCGGCCGGTGGTGGGATCGAAGCCCTGGCTGGTGACGACGCCGTTGCCCGCCTGCTGCTGCAGCAGGTGCAGCTCGGCGTCGCGCTGCTGCGCCGTCCAGTAGATTTGGGCGGTGGCGGCGTTGCTGAGCTGGCTTAGATAGCCGAGGCTGGTATAGCTGTACTGCGCCTGGAGGCCCGAGGGATAGGTCGCGGTGCTGAGCCGGCTTGCCGAATCATAGGTCGTGGCGATGGTGTAGCTGGCGCTGCCGATGGTGAACTGCACCTGGCTCGGCCGGCCGAGAGCGTCATAGGAATAGCTGCGCTGATAGCCGCTGCTCGCGCCGGCCGTCACGCTCGTCGAGGCAAGCTTGCCGATGCCCATCGCCGCCGTGTCGTAGACCCAGGTACAGCTCATATCCGGCTCGGCGCGCTGCAGCAGCCGGCTCAACAGGTCATATTGATAGGTGCTGGTCTGGCTCTTGGCGTCGGTCTGGCTCACCAGCTCGCTCAGCGTGTCGTAGGCGTAGGCCCACGATCCCATATCGGGATCGCTCATCGCGATCTTGCGGCCATGCGTGTCGTAGCCATAGGTGGTGACGTTGCCGGCAGGATCCGTCATCTGGATCGGATTGCCGAAGGGATCGTAGAGGTAGGTCGTGACGTTGCCGATCGCGTCGGTGACGCTCGCCACCAGCCCCTGGTCGTTCTTTACCGTGGTGCGCGTCTGGCCCAGCGCGTTGGTCACCGAGGTGGTGAGCCCATGATAGGCGAATTGCTTCGTGCTGTTGTCGGGGTAGAGCGCGGTGACGACGCGGCCGAGCACATCGTCGGTGTATTGCGTGTTCTCTGGCGTGCCGCCATTGACGAAGTAGGGTCGGCTCTTCTGCTGCACCCGGCCGAGCGCGTCATATTGCGTAGCAACGCGGCTGAGGCTGCTGTCGAAGGCTTGCATGTCCTGGGCGATGACGCGGTTCAGCGTGTCGTAATAGGTCGTGCTCTGCGGCCCGTTCTGCGTCGCGCCATCCGCGGCGTAAGGCGTCGCCTGCGCCAGATAGGCGCCGTAGGTGGGGCAGCTCGCCGTGCCGCCATTGACGCCATTGCAGTAGGTGTAGACGTATTTCGTCTGCGTGCCGTCGGCGCGAACCTCCAGCGTCCTGCGCCCGAAGGTGTCGTAACTCCAGGTGGTGGTGAGGCCGTTGGGGCCGGTATGGCTGGTGGGGGTGCCGAAGCGCGGATCGTAGGCCCAGCTCTCGGACTGGCCCAGCGCATTGCTGACGCCGATCGCGAATTCGCCCTGGCCGTCATAGGTCTTGGTGCTGCTGCGCGTCGCGATGTCGACGCCGCTCACCGTCGCCTGCACCTTGTTGCCATAGGCGTCATAGGAGTAGTCGGTTTCGAGCCGCAGGCAGGAGATGTTGGGCTCCACGACTTCCTGGGTCAGCAGACCGCTGGTGGGGTCGTAGGCGAAGGAGGAGGTGCGTGTCGCGCTGGTCGTGCCGGATGGGCTGCAGGCGGGATCGGTGCCGCCGAGCGGCGCGTAGGTGATGACGATGATGCCCGGCGCGCCATTGCCGCCGGCGTAGTTGGTAATGTTGTCACCGCCGCCGGTGCCGCCGCCGGCGCCGTAGAGGCCGCCATTGCCGCCGCCCTGGCCGGAGCCCGCGCCATTCACAAAGGCTTGCGCGCCAGCGCCGCCGCCGCCGCCGGAACCATGCAGCGAATCCCATTCGGTGCCGTTGCCGCCCGCCGCCCCATGCTCGTCGGGTCCTGCGCTGGCGGCACCGCCGCCGCCGCCGCCATTCGTTCCGGCGCTGCCGCTGGAATTGTTGCCGCCGGCGCCCGCTCCGCCGGCCCCGGCATTGCCGCCCCCGGCACCGCCGAGGTTGGAGCTGATCATGCCGCCCTGCCCGGCCGCGCCGCCGCCATTGCCGCCGCCGCCGGCGCCGGGCCCGAGATAGTTGGTCGAGGCCGTCACCCCGCCATTGCCGCCCGGCCCGTTGGGGCCGGCCGCACCGCCGCCGCCGCCGATCGTCGTCCCCGTGCCGCCGCCATTGCCACCCGAGAATCTCGTCGTGCCCACCGAATTCGCCGCCGAGCCGCCGGCGCCCGCGATCTGCGTCGAGCCCGTGCCGCCTTGGCCGCCTTTGGCGACGAGCGTGCTCGTGTTGTTGAAGACGGTATCGGTCCCGTTGGCGCCGTCCAGGAAGTTGACGGGATCATTGGCAGCCCCGGCGCCGCCCTGGCCGATCGTGACGGTGATGACGGCGCCCGGTGTCGCGCTGAAATTGGTGATCTTGGCGTAGGCGCCGCCGCCGCCCGCGGCGTTGAGATTGCTGCCGCCGCCACCGCCGCCGATCGCTTCGATGGTGTTGCTGCCGCTGTTCCAATCGCTCGGCACGGTCCAGGTCGTGCCGCTGGTCACGAAGACCTGCGCCGCCGCGGCGGCGCGCGGCGCCAGGCTCGCCAGCGCGAGGGCGAGGCAGGCGATGGCGCCGCCGAAGCTGATGGCGCGGCACCGCGATCGAGCGGTGACCATCGACGACACCGGTGCTGCAACGGGCTTGGCGATGCTGTGGCGCATGTGCTTCCCCTTCCCTCGCTCTCTCACGTACCGCTCTCTCGAGCGCCGCTCTACGGCAGCGTGCTCGTCACCGTCGCCCCGGTCAGCCTGCCGAGGAACCAGTTCGTCGTGTCGTTGGTGTAGGTGTTGCTGGTGGTCTTGGACGTCCCGTCCGGGGTCGAGACCCCAATCTGCGTCGGATTGTTGTAAGGGTCGTACTGATAGGCCGTCGTCACGGTCGGGAGCTGGGTGCCGTCGAGATCGGCGCTCGATTCCACGCTCTCCGACAGCGACACGCGATAGGGAGCGCTGCTCAAGCTCGGCACGCTCACCGTCGCGGCATTGGCCGCATTGAGAAACTGATAGCTGTAGACGCTGCTGTTGAGCGTCGAGCCGCCGCTCACCGCTTTGGTCCCGCTGCCGATCAAGCCGATATAAGGGAAATCCTGGCGATAATTGGCGGTCTGCACGATGTTGGTCTGCAGATCCGTCACCGTCTTCTGACGGAAACCCAGGAAGCCGCGGCCGCTCAGATCCAGCTTCGCGCCGGCATAGGAATAGGTGGAGCTGTAGGTGCCGCCGATCCCGTTGGAGGCGCCGACGCGCGACGTCACATACAGCGGTGTTTGCACATCCTGCGTCGGGTAGACGGCGGTGTTGTCCTTGCTGTAGACGTTGCCACTCGTTATGGGTTGATAGGTAATGGTCGTCATAGCTCCCAAACCGGTGGAGATTGACGTGACATAGTCGGGTATCGGTCCGCTGGCTAAGAAGACATTCGCACTTGCCGCGCCAAACATTAGGAAATCGGTCATGCCGTCGCCGTTGAAATCACCAATGACCGGAATGATGGCGTTCGAAGCAATCGCCCCGGAAAAATTCCAACCGGCAGGATAGCCGACCTGGCTCGGTAGGAACGTGCCATCGCCATTACTCGCAAATACGTCGGCGCCCGCTTCGCCAAACATAATGAAATCGGTCCGGCCGTCGCCATTAAAGTCGCCGACCACAGGAATGACGGTGCGGGGCGACGAAGTGAGCGCGCCGGAAAAATTCCAGCCGGCAGGATAGCCGAATTGGCTCGGTAGGAACGTGCCGTCGCCGTTACTCAGGAATACATCCGCGGCCGCCCCGCCGAACATCAGAAAATCGGTCTTACCATCGCCATTGAAATCGCCATCGACGGGAACGATGGCGCTAGCGGCAATTGCGCCGGCAAAATTCCAGCCGGACGGATAGCCGAATTGGCTCGGCATAAACGTGCCATCACCGTTACTCAGGAATACGTCCGCGGTCGTGCTACCGAAAATGAGAATATCGGCCTTGCCGTCACCATTGAAATCACCGCTCACTGGAATTATCGCGTTCGACGCCATGGCACCGGCGAAGTTCCAACCTGCGGGATAACTGTACTGGGTCGGCGAGAATGTACCATCGCCGTTGCTAAGAAACACATTCGCAGTCGCGCCACCGAACATCAAAAAATCAGACTTGCCATCGCCATTAAAGTCGCCGGCAATCATAATTGCACCCGGCGGAGAGGACGTGATCGCGCCGGCGAAGTTCCAACCTTCGGGATAGCTGAACTGGCTCGCAGAAAATGTACCGTCACCATTGCTCAGAAACACATCCGCCGTCGTGGCGCCGAATATCAGGAAATCGGCCTTGCCATCGCCATTAAAATCGCCAACGACTGGAATGAGCGCGTTCGACGCAATGGCTCCAGAAAAATTCCAGCCCGCCGGATAATTGTACTGGCTCGCAGCAAATGTGCCGTCACCATTGCTGAGAAATACCTCTGCCGTCGCGCCGCCGAACATCAGGAAATCGGTCCTGCCGTCCCCGTTGAAGTCGCCGGTGATTAGGATAATGCCGCGTGGAGAGGAGGTAATCGCGCCGGCAAAATTCCAGCCGGCCGGATAATTGTACACACTCGTGCTCAAGCTTCCGGTCGCACTACCCGCTTGCCAATTCATCGCAGTCGCCGGGATGCAATTTCCATCCGCCGAGCAGAGCGATATGGCGGTTATCTCGCTACGTTGTGTCGCCGGACTTTGCTGGTACGCGATTTGGTAATCGCTGACCGACGCACCTGCCACGAAGGTTTTTACGTCGGAAAGCCGCAGTGTGGTCTGCACAAGGGAGCCGGCCTGGAAGAACGGTGTAATGTCAGGCCGCGGTGCATAGGCGAACTGGACCTTGTTGTATGGGCTCGTTCCCACCGACGAGTTGCCGGTGTAGTCGATCTCGCTCGGATAGGCCACGCCGTTCGTGGTGTCGTCGGTGTAGGTGACGGTGAAGTAGTTGCCTTTGGTATCGCTGACCTTGTTTACGGCCCAGGAGCGCGCCGTTGTCTGGCCCTGGGCCAAGATTTGCAAGTCCGCAGTGTTGCCGAACTCCATGACCTGGCCGGATTTTGTGTGCACCTCGAACCAAGCCGGACCGGTCCCGGCTGTCCCGTGCGAGATGATCCGGCTGAAGGCTTCGACCTCAAGGCGATATTCCGTCCCGTCGGCGCCGTAGGTGCCGCCATTGATGGCGACGAGGCGCTGCCCGTCCAGGCAGAAGCGGTCGTTGCCGTCGTAATTGATCCCGCCATGTATCCCATCCTGCGCGACCGTCTGCGCGCAACGCCCGAGCGCGGGGAGACCGCCCAGCGACCAGCCGACACCAAGCACGCCGTTGCCGCCTTGGCTGCTGTAGTCGAGGCTCAGCACCGGCACCATCCCGGCCGTTCCCGGCGGCACCGCGATCGGAATGCTGTAGGTCGCGGCACCGGTCGCGCCGACAGCGAACTGGCCCGGCAGCAACTTCAACTGCGCCGAGGCCGAGCGATCGATGAGCGAAAGCGCGAACAACGTGACAATCGCGATCAGTCTGTGCTGGCTCCACACGCGCATGTACTTCTTCCCCTCCCCCTCGCTGTACTTCAGGGCAGCGAGCTCGTCACCGTCGCCCCGGTCAGCCGGCCGAGGAACCAGTTCGTCGTGTCGTTGGTGTAGGTATTGCTGGTGGTCTTGGACGCCCCGTCCGGCGTCGAGACCGCAATCTGCGTCGGATTGTTATAAGGGTCGTACTGATAGGTCGTCGTCACGGTCGGGAGCTGGGTGCCATCGAGATCGGCGCTCAACTCCACGCTTTGTGACTGCGACACGCGATAAGGCGCACTGTTCACACTCGGCGCGCTGACGGTCGCGGCATTGGCCGCGTTGAGCAGCTGATAGCTGTAGGCGCTGCTGTTGAGCGTGGGGCCGCCGCTCACCGCTTTGACGCCGCTGCCGATCAATCCGATATAGGGGAAATCCTGGCGATAGTTGGCGGTCTGCACGATGTTGGTCTGCAGATCCGTCACCGTCTTCTGACGGAAGCCCAGGAAGCCGCGGCCGCTCAGATCCAGCTTGGCGCCGGCATAGGAGTAGGTGGAGCTGTAGCTGCCGCCGATCCCGTTCGCGGCGTCGACGCGCGACGTCACATAGAGCGCCGCCTCAATGTCTTGCTGCGGATAGGTCGCGCTATTGTCCTTCGTGTACACCGCGGAGCTGGTCAACGGCGCGTAGGTGATTGCCGAGCTCGCGCCCAGCCCGGTCGTGACAGTCGCAAGGAAATCCGCCGGCGCGCCGCTGGTAACGCTGGTCATGGCCGTGTAGATGAAAAGTCCGCTGCTCTCCGGAAGCGCCAGGACGATATCGGTCTTGCCGTCGCCGTTGACGTCGCCTGGAGACGCGGTATACCCGCCACTCCAATTGGCGCTGTTGAGCAGCGCACCGCCGGTGCTGGAATTGGTTCCCACCAGATTGTAGGTGCCGTTGCCGTTGGACACCGCGGCATAGATGTACAATCCGCTCGATGCCGCCAGCTCCAGGATGACATCGGCCCTGCCGTCGCCGTTGACGTCCCCCGCAAACGCCGTATAGCCCCCGCTCCAATTGCCGCTGTTGATCTGCGCCCCGCCGGTGGTCGGATTGGCTCCCAGCAAGGTGAAGGTGCCATTGCCCTCGGACAGTGCGGTATACATGTACAAGCCGTTCGAGGATGGGAGCGCCAAGACGACATCGGCATTGCCGTCGCCATTGACGTCGGCGGGAAAGGCGGTATACCCGCCGCTCCAATTGCCGCTGTTGATCAGCGCCCCGCCAGTGGTCGGATTGGCGCCCTGCAAGGCGAAGGTGCCGTCGCCGTTGGACAGTGCGCTATACATGTACAAGCCGCTCGAGGATGGAAGCACCAGGACGACATCGGTCTTGCCATCGCCATTGACGTCCGCCCCGAAGGCCGAGTATCCGCCGCTCCAATTGCCGCTGTTGATCTGCGCGCCGCCGGTTGTCGGATTGGCTCCCTGCAAGGCGAAGGTGCCGTTGCCATTGGACACCGCGCTATACATGTACAAGCCGCTCGCGGACGGGAGCGCCAAGACGATATCGGCCCTGCCGTCGCCGTTGACGTCGGCAGCTAAAGCGGCATACCCGCCGCTCCAGTTCCCGCTGTTCATCAGCCCTTGACCGGTACTCGCATTGCCGGGCACCAAATTGTAGGTGCCGTCGCCGTTGGACAGGGCGGCATAGATGTACAAGCCGCTCGTCTCCGCGAGCACCAAGACGATATCGGCCTTGCCATCGCCGTTGACGTCGGCGGCTAAAGCGGCATACCCGCCGCTCCAATTGGCGTTGTTGACCAGCCCCTGACCGGTACTTGGATTGCCTGGCACCAAACTGTAGGTGCCGTCGCCGTTGGACAGTTCGGAATAGATGTACAAGCCGCTCGCTGCCGCAAGCGCCAAGACAACATCGGTCTTGCCGTCGCCGTTGACGTCGGCGGACAAAGCAGTATATCCGCCGCTCCAGTTCCCGCTGTTGATCAGCCCCTGATTGGTGCTCGGATTTCCGCCAGGTACGGTATAAGGCCCGACGCCATCTCCCGGCACGGTGTAGGGGCCAACGCCATTGGTCCAGCCGAAGCTCGTTGCTGGAAGGCAGGTCCCGCTGCCATCACAATGTTCGACGCCGACGAGCTCGCTGCGCGCCGTCGCGGTGCTCTGCTGATAGGTCAGTTGATAGGTACTGACGAGGGTGCCGCCGCTGAAGGTCTGGATATTGGTCAGCCGTTGCACCGTGTCCATGAGAGAGCCTGCCTGGTAGAGCGGTGCAGTGTCCGGCCTGCTGGCATAGAAAAATTGGACGGAGTTGTATGCGCTCAATCCGGCAGCGGCATTGGCCGTGTACGCGATACTCGCGGGATACGCCACGCCATTGGCGCTGTCGTCGGTGTAGGTGACGGTGAAATAATTGCCCTTGGTATCGCTGACCATGTTCACGGCCCAGGAGCGCGCCGTCGTCTTGCCTTGCGCAAGGATTTGCGAGTCAGCGGTGTTGCCGAACTCCATTATCTGGCCGCATTTTGTGTGCGCCTCGAACCAGGCCGGCCCGGTCCCCGCCGTCCCGTGCGAAATGATCCGGCTGAAGGCTTCGACCTCGAGGCGATATTCCGTCCCGTCGGCGCCGTAGGCGCCGCCGTTGATGGCGACGAGCCGCTGCCCGTCCAGGCAGAACCGATCGTTGCTGTCATAATTGATCCCGCCATGCACCCCGTCCTGCGCGACCATCTGCGCGCAGCGCCCGACCGCGGGAAGACCGCCCAGCGACCAGCCGATGCCGAGAATGCCGTTGCCGCCCTGGTTGCTGTAATCGAGGCTCAGCGCCGGCACCATCCCGGCCGTTCCCGGCGGCACCGCGATCGGGATGCTGTAGGTGGCGGCGCCGGTCGCGGTGACACTGAACTGGCCCGGCAGCGACATCAACTGCGCCGAAGCCGAGCGATCGAAGAGCGCGACTAACGCGACGATCGCGATCCATCCGTGCCGGCTCCTCGCGCGCATGTGCTTCCCCTTCCCTCGCTCTGTCGAGCGCCGCTCTACGGCAGCGTGCTCGTCACCGTCGCCCCGGTCAGTCGGCCGAGGAACCAGTTCGTCGTGTCATTGGTGTAAGTGTTGCTGGTGGCCTTGGATGCTCCGTCCGGCGTCGAGACCGCGATCTGCGTCGGATTGTTGTAAGGGTCGTACTGATACGTCGTCGTCACGGTCGGGAGCTGGGTGCCATCGAGATCGGCGCTCAACTCCGCGCTTTGTGACTGCGACACGCGATAGGGGGCGCTGCTCAAGCTCGGCACGCTCACCGTCGCGGCATTGGCCGCATTGAGGAACTGATAGCTGTAGACGCTGCTGTTGAGCGTGGGGCCGCCGCTCACCGCTTTGGTCCCGCTGCCGATCAGGCCGATATAGGGGAAATCCTGGTGATAATTGGCGGTCTGCACGATGCTGGTCTGCAGATCCGTCACCGTCTTCTGGCGGAAACCCAGGAAGCCGCGGCCGCTCAGATCCAGCTTCGCCCCGGCATAGGAATAGGTGGAGCTGTAGGTGCCGCCGATCCCGTTCGCGGCGTCGACGCGCGACGTCACATACAGCGGCGTCTGTAGGTCGATAAGCGGATAAGCCGCGGTGTTGTCCTTCGTGTACACCGTAGAATTGGTCAGAGGCTCATAGGTGATCGAGGTCGTGGCGCCGATGCCGGTCGTCGCCGCGTTGAGCAGATCGGTGCCGACCCCGTCGGTGAGCCACGTCTGCATATAGGGTGCGCCGATGGCGCGCCCGTACTGGTCAGCCATAATCCAGAGAACATCCGTCTTGCCGTCGCCATTGAAGTCGCCCAAAGACGGCGTCCATTGCTGGAATGCCCCGGGGGTCCCGGCTTCCGGAAGATTGCTGTCCTGTGTAAAGGTGCCGTCGCCATTGGAAAGCCAGATCTGCAGATTGGGCGCGCCAGTGGCTCGTCCATACTGGTCGGCGAGAATCCAGAGGACATCCGCTTTGCCGTCACCGTTGAAATCGCCGATGGACGGGCGCCATTGAGAAAAGGCACCGGAGACCCCGGCCTCCGGCACATTCAGATCCTGAACGAAGGTGCCCCCGCCCGTCGAAAGCCATACTTGCTGCTGCCCGAGCGAGCGACCATAGGTGTCAGAAAAGACCCAAAGAATGTCCGCCTTGCCGTCACCATTGAAATCGCCGACATAAGGCATCCATTGTTGGAAGGCGCCCGCTATGTTTTCCTCTGGGAGATTGGCGTCTTGCGTGAAGGTGCCGCTCTCGTTGGATAGCCAGATCTGCAGATTAGGCGCGCCGGTTGCTCGACCATACTCGTCGGCCATAAACCAAAGAACGTCCGTTTTGCCGTCACCATTGAAGTCGCCGAAAGAGGGGCGCCATTGAGTAAAGGCGCCGGCGACGCCGGCCTCCGGCACATTTAGATCCTGGGTGAAGGTGCCGTCTCCGTTCGACAGCCAGATCTGCTGCTGACCGAGCGAGCGGCCGGAGGTGTCGGAAAAGACCCAGAAGATGTCCGCTTTGCCGTCGCCATTGAAGTCGCCGACATAGGGCATCCACTGCTGAAAGGCACCCGTTATAGTCACCTCGGGAAGATTGCCATCCTGAGAGAAAGTGCCGTCGCCGTTGGAGAGCCATATCTGCAGATAGGGCGCGCCAGAGGCTCGCCCATACTGATCGGCCATGATCCAGAGGATGTCTGCTTTGCCGTCGCCATTGAAATCGCCGATATAAGGGCGCCATTGGGCGAACGCGCCCGAGACGCCAGCCTCAGGAACATTGCCGTCCACGCTGAAGGTGCCGTCACCGTTCGAAAGCCAAATCAGCTGCATCCCGAGCGAACGACCATACGTATCGGACAAAACCCAAAGAAGGTCGGTCTTGCCGTCGCCGTTGAAGTCGCCCGCATAGGAAACCCACTGCTGATAGGCCCCAGAAATATTGGCTTCCGGAAGATTGCCGTTTTGGGTAAATGCGTTGTTGCTCGCGGTCCACGTCAAATTCGTGGATGGCAAACACGCTCCGCTGAAATCACACAAACTGACGGAGCTGAGCAGGCTTTGCTTGGTAGCCCCGCTGCTCTGATAAGTGAACATGTAGGCGTTCACGAGCGTACCATTCGCAGACATCTCCACTGCGGAGAGCAGCGAAGTGGTCTCGACGAGTGAGCCCGCCTGATAGGCCAGTTGGACGTCCGACCGTGAGGTATAGATAAATTGGATTTTGTTATAGGGAGCGAGCCCGGTGGCGGTATTGCCGGTGTAGTCGATCTCCAGAGGGTAGCCTTGGCCGTTCGCCGTGTCGTCGTTGTAGGTGACGTTGAAGTAGTTGCCCTTTGTATCTGAGACCTGGTTCAACGCCCACACCCGGATTTGACCATCGCCCTGCGCCGTTATTCCGGCGCTACCCACGCCGAACTGCATGATCTGGCCCGATTTGGTGTGAGCCTCGAACCACTGGGGTCCGCTGCCACCGGCAGTGCCGTGCGAAATGAAGCGGGTGAAGGCTTCAACCTCGAGGCGGTATTCCGTCCCGTCTGCGCCGTAGGCGCCGTTGACCGCAACCAACCGTTGCCCATCCAGGCAGAAGCGGTCGTTGCCGTCGTAATTGACGCTTCCTGCTATGCCGTCCTGGGCGATGGTCATCGGACAACGGGCGATTTGCGGCAAGCCGCTGAGCGACCAGCCGACGCCGAGAATTCCGTTACCACTATGGCTGTTGTAATCGAGCGTCAGCGCCGGCGTCATGCCCGCCGTGCTTGGCGGCACCGCGATCGGGATGCTGTAGGTCGCCGCACCGGTCGCGCCGACAGCGAACTGGCCCGGCAGCGACATCACTTGCGCCGAGGCGGCGCCGCCGCTCGCGGCGAGCAACAGCGCCGCCGCGGCAAGCCGGATGAAGTTCCTTATTAAGAGAGCGCCCGCGCCCCCTTCCGCCGGCGAGATTTCACCGTTATTTCGCTGCTGCGACGGCGTTGCTTGCGCACGTCCCCAACCGATCCATCCCCTTGGCATCGGACACCCCCTCGAGCGTGGATAAACGATAAATGCTCTCGGCCGGACGTCAACCAAAAGATGATTGTTATCCACGGAACTAACGGATTAGTAGATTTAGAGTTGAGCGAGCGTCGCGTTTGATCTCCAATTTGGTGTTCAGCGAGTTTGGATTCAACGCTGCCGAATGGGCACGCCGGTTCTTTCGCGATGGCGCTGCGCTCACATCTCGCGCGTGACGCGGAAAACCTCTTCGACGGTCGTGATGCCGTCGAGCACTTTGCGCATGCCGTGGAGATGCATGGTCTGCATCCCTTCGGCCACGGACGCGCTCTGGATGAGGCGCGCCTCGGCATGCTGCAGCACGAGCTGGCGGATCGCATCCGACATGACCAGCACCTCCAGCACCGAGCTGCGCCCGTGGAAGCCGGTGCCGTTGCAGTGCTCGCAACCGACGGCGCGATGAAGGATGATCGGCCGCCGGTCGGTGAGCAGGTCGAGCTGCATTCGCGCAACAAGCCCCGGCAATGCTTCGTGGGGCTCGCGGCAGTGCAGGCACAGCTTGCGCACCAGGCGCTGCGCCACCAGCGCGTTGACCGTCGAGGTCAGGAGATAGTCTTCGACCCCCATGTCGAGGAGCCGGGTCACCGCGCTCGCGGCGTCGTTGGTGTGCAGCGTCGACAGAACGAGATGGCCGGTGAGCGCCGCCTGGACCGCGATCTGCGCCGTCTCGAGATCGCGGATCTCGCCGATCATGATGATGTCGGGATCCTGGCGCAGGAACGAGCGCAGCGCGGTGGCGAAGGTGAGGCCGATCTGCGGCTTCACCTGGACCTGGTTGATGCCCTTGAGCTGGTATTCGACGGGATCCTCGATGGTGAGGATCTTCTTGTCGGGCGTGTTGAGCTCTCAGCAGGGAGGTATAGAGCGTCGTCGTCTTGCCGCTGCCGGTGGGGCCGGTCACCAGCAGGATGCCGTGCGGCTGGTCGAGCGCCTGGCGAAAGCGCCGCAGCACCGTCTCGTCGAAGCCGAGCGCGGCGAAATCGAGCGCGAGGCTGCCACGGTCGAGAATGCGCAGCACCATGCTCTCGCCATGGATGGTCGGCGTGGTCGAGACGCGGAAATCGATGTCCTTGCCGCGTACTGCCAGCCGGATGCGCCCGTCCTGCGCCAGGCGCCGCTCGGCGATGTTGAGCCGTGCCATGATCTTGACGCGCGAGATCACCGCCGCGCCGCAGCCGCTGCGGCGGTCCCTCTACCTCCTGCAGCACGCCGTCGATGCGGTAGCGCAGGCGCAACTCGCCATCCATCGGCTCGATATGGATGTCCGAGGCGCGCGCCTCGACGGCGCGGGTGATGAGCAGATTGACCAGCCGTATGACCGGCGCCTCGCTGGCGCTGTCCCGGAGCTTCTCGATGTCCTCGCCGGCGCCCTCGTCGGGCCGCCCGCTCGCCGCCTCGGAGATCTCCGAGATCGCCGATTTACCCTCCGCGTAAAGCCGCTCGAAAGCAGTGTCGATATCAGCGGGATAGGCCACGTGGCGCAGCACCGGCTTTCCAGCGGCGAACCGCACCGCCGCCGCCGCCTCGTCATCGAGCGGGTCCGCCATGGCGATGGCGACGCCATCGGCACTCTCGGCGATGGGAATGACGCGGGACTCCTGAAGGAATTTTCGGCTGAGCACGCGCTCTAGGACCGGCACTTCGGGATAGTCCCGGCTCGTCGCCAGCGGCACGTTGAGTAGGCTCGCCAATGCTTCGGCAAGATCGCGCTCGGAGACGAGCCCAAGGCGCGTCAGCACTCGTTCCAGCCGCTCGCCGCTGTCGGCGGATAGCCGCTCGGCACGCTCCAATGCCGCCGCCGTGAGGGCCCCTCGGCTTACCAGATGCGGGCCGAGCGCAGCCCTTAGCGGGAGAGTATCGAAACTATCAGACATGACCTGCAGTAGCCGGGAAGTAGGTCGTCCGTCACAGACACTCCCTACAGTATACGTGACCTCCGGCCGCGCAGCTACACCGCCCCTGCCCGCTCATCTGGCGCCGCCCGGCCGCAGCGGCTTGGAAGCGTGCGCGCCCGTTCTGGGGTGGTATGATCAGGGCATTTCTTTCAGACGATTGCGGAGCTGGTGAGCATCTGCCGTGCGAGGCTGCTAATCGCTTCCGGAGCAAGCCGATCACTCACCAGTCCCAGTATCAAGAGGTCGCGCGGGAGAAAGCGGTCGTATTTATGGCGCGTCAGAGCGGCCAAGCCTGCTGTGAGTTGGGCCGCGGCGGGCGTTGGGCCAACAGCAAACCCCGAGATGCACGATCGGACTTCGTCCGCCCGCGTACCCTCGACCTCGATAACCGTGTGTCTCAATGAAGCGGTGAAGCCCGCGGCTCTAAGTGCGAGTACGAATGTTGCGGCAGCACTGGTGCCTGCCCAGGGAAACACGAATGTATCACCGCCCTTCTCGATTACCGCGTTACGTCTCAAGCCAAGCTCGCGATAAGCGTAACGAGCTTCTACAAGTAGCGCGCCCGCCGTTTGGTGAAGGAACAGTGGAACGTCGTCTCTTTCATAGACACGGCGCATCTCGGCAACTATGGCGTCGTGGAGCTCGCCTGATTCTCCCCCAAAGACCGGCGGTGCGCCGGTATTGCTCGGAGCAACTATGACTGTCGCGCGATAGTCCTGTACCTCCAGAACGCGCCAGCGTCGACCAGAGAATATGATGCTCGTGTCCGGCATTAGAGTTGCCACCGTCGGAAGCGTGCCGAGCTCCTTCCCTTCACACACTAGACGGTATACTTGAGGCGTCTGGAACACGGCATAGAAATCATGGTGCTCGACTAGACGCTCGCCAACATCACCCAGAAGTAATGCGCCATCTATCGATTGCTCTATCAGTCTGGCTTCGGGCGACGCAATAGCACGCAGAACCCGAGCAAAGAGGGCCGGGCCAACTGTCGCAAAAGGACCGCTTCGGCATAAAATCGCGTAGGCGTGGTCAGCGGTGATGCCACCATTTTGTGCGATGATCGCGAGGATCTGGTGGACGAGGGTGGAGAGGTGAAGCCCCCCAACCCGCGGTTCCTCGTGCCAACCAGTGACGAGTAGGCGCACCATGGTGATCGCCTGGACGAGTTCGCAACGCAGCAAGTCCACCGGGTGAAGATCATAACGCCAGGCACGTTCCGTAATATAAAAGCGCATGGCAGCCGGTCTACCAGCACGGCGGCCAGAGCGACCGAGCCGTTGGCGCAGACTGGCAACGGAGAAAGGGGTACCGATCTGGACCACGCTCGCTATCTCGCCTATGTCGATCCCAAGCTCGAGAGTGGATGTACATAGGGCCGTAGTTGGCAGGGCACCGTCGCGCAAGCGCGTCTCGAGACCCTCGCGTTCGGTTCGAGAAAGATTGGCGTGATGAGGATAGAACTCATTGGGCACCCCCATCGCCTCCGACCGACGGCGCAGTAAGTCGGCATAGAGTTCCACGTCGCTTCGCGATCGGGCGAAGACGAGATTATGGCTGCCGCGCAGATGCCCGAGCATGTGGCATGCGATCGTCGAATGGCAGCCCCCGCCTGGTTCCTCAGCTCCGTCGGAGCCAGCAAGTCGTTCAGTTCCCAGTCGCTCCTCGCTCAGATACCCGCGCAGCTGCAGAAGCACCGTTTGCCGGGCTCCAAGACTCTCGAGCACAACGACCTCCTCGCCGTGCCCTGGTCGCAAGAAACTTGCGGCTGTCTTCGGATTTCCCAATGTAGCAGAGAGTCCAACGCGGACGACACGCCGCTCTACAGCGAGCTCGAGGCGGTGAAGTAGGGACTGGAGCTGCATCCCCCGCTCATTGCCGATGAAGGCATGCAGCTCATCGATCACGATCGCCTGAACCGACCCAAATAAGGCCGCGATTTCAGTGCCGCGGCGCACGAACAGCGCCTCAAGCGATTCCGGCGTCATGAGGACGATCCCCGCCGGGCTCTTGCGGGCCCGTATTTTGGCAGCGGCCGAAACATCGCCATGCCAGCGGTGGATCGGCAACTCGACCGCGTCGCAGAGGCGAGTCGAGCCTGCGGAACTGATCGTTGATGAGAGATTTGAGGGGGCTAAGATAAAGCACCTTGAACCCCGGCTCTTTGCAGCCAGCAATCCGTGAGATGAGGGGCAGGAACGTGGCCTCAGTCTTGCCGGCCGCCGTGGGAGCGGCGATGATGACGTCCGAGCGGCCATGGAGCAGAACCGGAATGCTGCGCTCCTGAATATCGTGAAGCTCGTCCCAACCCTGCTGCCAAATCCAATGGCGAACGGGCTCGCTCAGCAGGTCGAAGCTGGCGGAGGGGCGGTCAGAGACGGAAGCTGGCAAGCTCGTCATCTTGGCCAGTAGCAGACGGTCCATGTCCAAGCTCGGCCGGTTCGATCCCCAGTGCGGCGTCTTCCGCCTGCGGCGCGGTGTCGACCGCGCCAATAAGTTCTTCCCAGTGCATTCCCTCGTTCTGCTCGAGCACGGAGAGCAGATGGAGGAACGCCGTCACGGTCTGCCGCGGCGTGCGAAAGTACGCATCTCCCAGAGTGATAGAGCAATGCTCCATGAACCGGACCAACGCGCCGTCGGGGAGACTACGCCGGCCTGGCTCGGCCGAGCCAAAGATGCCGCGAATCTTGGTGAGGAGCACGAAGAGATGCTCGGGCGTCAGGTGCTCGAGATGCAATTACCGGCCCAGCGCAATCTGGGAACCCCGGCCGGGCAAAGCGGTTTTGGATGAGTCGGGACTGAAGTGCTGGGTAGCTGTGAAGGCCGCGGCGTCCGTCGATCAGAAACTCGGGCGTTGCTCCCATGAGAATGCCGATATGCGCGGCATGCCCCTGCATAACGTCGTTCACCATGCGAAGAAGTTGCTCATAGTTCGCACTGCGGGCTTGAGCGCTGTTGAGCTTGTAAATGTTCACCATCTCGTCGAGCGCGACGAGCAGGCCGTCGTAGCCGGCAAGCGCCATGAAGCGAGCGAGCAGCTTGAGACAATCGTAGAAGCGGATATCATCGATGATGTTCCGCACCCCAAGCGCAGCACGCGCCTCGGAGCGGCCAGCGTACTCTGCCCGAAGCCAGCGAAGGGCGGCGATCTTGCCCGCTTGGTCGCCCTGTTCATAGGCGCGTCCGTAGTGAGCGAGGACGGCTGCGAAGTCGAAGCCGAAGGAGAGCTCGTGGAGCGGCGCCAGCCGCAGCGGAAGAACGTCACCTAGAGAAAGCCCGTCCCGTTGCGCCTCGGCCAAGTTCTTCGCCATAAATTGCTCGACCACAGCGGCCAAGGCTCCGCCCTCCGGCGCCGCGCGGGTGGCGAGGCTGCCGACGAGATCGCCGAAAAGCAGCCGTGCCTCACCCCCGTTGGCATGAATCCGTCGCGAAGGTCCGAGGTCCGCGGCGACTACGGCCAAGTTGCGCTCGAGTGCCACCAGCCGGATCAGATTGAGAAAGAGGGTCTTGCCCGCTCCATACTCGCCGATGACGAAGCGCAGAGCGGCTCCGCCCTGAGCGACCCGCTCGATATCCCCAACAACCGCCTCCAGTTCGCGCGCCCTACCGACTTGGATGTGCCGCAGACCGACCTTCGGCACCACGCCTGCCCGGAGCGCTTGGATGATTGCATCGCGTTCGCGCGGACTTATCTTGCAGGAGCTAATCATTTTCTTGTCCATTCCGGGCATTGAAGACCCTGGCGAGCAGTCTGGTCGCCTGCTCGGTGTTATCGCTAATCTGCCGGATGCGCCCCATATCGAGGCTGAAGATGTCAGGCCGATGGGGAATGCAATATCCTTGCGCGCATTGCGCCTCGAGGATCGGCACGAGCGCCTCCGGAGATGGTGAGGGGGACCTCAGTCCCTCTATGCTCTGTCTCATTCCGCCGCGCTTCCGATGGTACGGGTATCGGATGAGACTCCCCTTTGGCTCTCCTGCCAGAGCCGCTCAGCCTCCGCCCTGGCGTCGATGCCCTGCCCGACCCACCATGTCTCTTCCGAACCGACATCGTGAAGTGCCCGGTGATGAAGGAGGCACAGCGGCACCGTCCATTCGTCGCTGACCTTGCTGCTCATGGCCCGTGGTTGCATAAACCGAAGGTGATGGGCATGGCTTGGTGTGCGCCCGCAAACAAGACAGGGCAAAGACCCCACAAATCGCAAATGCGCCGGGTCTCGTGCGCGCTTGGGTTCCGCTATCGGCAGCTCCGACTTGTCCACTGTACCTGCAGCTACGCACACCGCCTGTGCCGGCGGCGCCGCGCTTCGGCACCGCGCCCAATGATGCTCATAAAGGTTCTCGAGCACATCGGCATAGTGCGTGCCGTTCACCGTCTTGAGCTCCGGCCAGCCGGCCCGAAGCCGAGCAACTGTTGGTGCATTATGGGTCCAGCACTTCTCGATCTCATCCACCGTCGCTGCGGCGAGTGCATCCCGCAATCCGGCGCAGAAGCTCTCCGGCATCTCGTATCGGCATTCCACATCACCTTCGGCGGTGAGAAGCGATAATATGATTGCCTGATGCTTGCCGCTGCTTCGCTTCGGGCGGCGGCGGACCCCGGCTTGCTCCTTGTCGTAAAGCGCTAGGCCGAAGAGATTGCCGAAAGTCGCGAGCGCCCGCTTGGTCGCGTCTGTCTCGGCTTCTTTCAGCGCGCTCTCATGGGCCTCGCCCAGGGTAGTCCCTGCACCGTGTCCCACGCCGCTTCCCTCGCGGGTCACGACAGCCTCGCCCGCCCTGACGCGGATACGCACGCGCGCAGCATAGGCGCAGGCTTTAGGATCGCGCTTCACGTCTTGCCAGATGCATTCCGCCCATACCGTCTCCCGGTCCCATGCGTCAAACCCGAAGATGCGGTTGGCCTCTGCTATGAGGTGCCAGCCCTCAACGTAGGACAGCGTCTTTCCTTGCTGCTGACGTGTCTTGACATAGTTCTCGTTGAGCTTGCCCGAAAGCAGCCTGACCTGTTCTTCGTTGAACGGCATCAGCGTGTCCTCACCGCTATCGTCACACCTCCGTTGCCAAGGCTCGCTCCCGGCACGCGGTCGCCGCCATTGAGCGCGGCGAGGAGGGCCTTGCGGTCGAGCTTCGGCGGCTGCGGCCTCCAGTACGCCTCAGGGATCTCGGCGTCCGCTGTAATAACGAGGGGCCGTGGGATCGGGCGCAGAGACACGGTGAAGTCCGGTTCCGACAGCTTACGCAGGTCGGCGCGTTCCATCACCGCGGCGACCAGCGAGCGTTTCTTCTCCGCCCGCCCTTCGATCCGGCTCAGACGCTCTTGCATGTCGGCGAGTCGTGACCGTAACGCATGCGCCAGCATCATATCGTCAAGATGCGAGCGGAGGAGGGTCGCCAGTATCTCGGGGAGACTGCTTAAGCCTTCGACCGTGTCGCGGAGCATATCGTCGTCCGCGTCCGGAAATTGGGAGCGCAATTGCCCGCGAACGTGCTCATGTTCAGCCAGATGCCGCAGGATATGTGCGTCCATCATTCCCTCCTTTTTTGCGTCCCAACCTTATGCCATTGTATCGGCCTCCCACCTAAGGTCAATATAAAATATTGATGTTATGAAAAAAATACATATCCTAAGTCCTGAACAGTGCCGGGCTGGACGCGCATTGATCGATTGGTCGCAGACCGATTTGGCGGAACGGGCAAAGGTGGCCAAGCAAACGCTCGCCGACTTCGAACGCGGTGCCCGCTCCCCTTATCCACGAACGCTGACGGACATAAGAGCTGCCCTGGAGGCGGAGGGAGTTGAATTCACCAACGGCGGAGCCCCGGGCGTGCGCCTTCGACGACGATAGCGCGTTGTTCATGTGCGCCCTCGGCAAGCTCACCGGGGCTTTAAGGAGAGTTGGAGGATGCCCGCAGCCGAACATCCAGGACGAGCGTCGAAGCCAAACACCTTGTCGGCTTCAGCCGAATAGCCTCGGTGACCTGAATTGGCAACCCAAGGAGCGAACGGCGTCGCCCCGGAAGCGGCATTGACGATTATCAGACCAGATTGCCAATAGAAGAGAGTACGCGCTTGAGACCATAGACCTTTACCAGGCGCTCTAGTTCTGCGTCTAAGGGTTCCTTGGATCTTTTGGCTTCCGTTGGATCACATGAAGCGGCTGCCGTGAAAATCTCGTTGATCGTCCCATACCCGCAATTCGGTATTCTTATCAAATCTTCGGAACGTAGCGCGCGAAGTTCAGCGAAGCTTTTTATCGGATAATTCCGGATGGCCGTTTGCGCTCGCCTCGAAAGTCCCGCAATGAACTTCAAAAACGTATCATCGAGATCGTCAGCAAGGCTCTTCTGCGTTGCGATCGGCGGTATCTGGCATCGGGCACCATTCACGTAATCCTCAAGGTCGGTAATCACATAGCGAATGCGGCCTCCCATTTTACTGTAGACCGGCCCTATATGTTGCATGCGCCAGCTTGCCAGGGTCTTGGGCGAGACGCGCAGTTGAGCCGCAGCTTCCGCGGGTGTGAGGTACATGTTCACCAAAATCTCTCCAGCTTTCTTGGCCTAATGGGGTGATTTTATCCTAATTTGGGATAATCCTAATCCAGCATTACGCGTCGTCAAGCCTCCTTTGCAACAGGCATGGCGCGCCTCGATGCCTAAATCGCTCTTTACTGGGGAATACGCGAGATTCTGTGCCCTGTTGTTCGCCGAGCGGCGCGCGGCCGGCCTTACTCAGGCTGACGTGGCCGCGAAGCTCCGAAAACCCCAATCGTTTGTGGCCAAATACGAAAAGGGCGAGCGTCGACTCGACGTTGTCGAATTTCTCCGTATAGCAACGGCTATCGGGTTTGACCCTTGCCAACTGCTACGACGGATCGGGCGCCGCTAAGGGTCTTACGAGATCCCATCCGGGCTTCTGGGCGACTGATCACCGCAAGCTGCACTCAATATAGCGTGCCGAAATCGAGCCCAAGCTGATCGCCGGCCATCAGCTCCCACGCCTCAGATCGGGTTACCTCCCAGGCTTGCGCGGGAATATCGCCGGCGAACCTCTGCCACCGCAGCGTCCGGCGATTCCAAAATTCCGTCATCGCCGAACGGTTCGCGCCGCGAAGAAGAATCAAATGACGAGCAGCGAAGACCGCGAACACCACGTCGAATGTGGTGCCCGCGGTCATCGCGCGCTGACCTTCGGCTTAGCGCGCAACGCGCTTAGGCCCGCATCAACAAGCCGGCGAATCGCTTGTGAGCGATTGGGAATTTCTGGCTCGCCCCTACGCCATTCATCGACCTCGTCGATGAATTTCCGCGAGACGACGAGTTGGATTCGCCGGTCGAAGCGATCCTCAGTCATGGGGTCATGTGATAGCTTGGCCATAATGGTGTGTAAAGTGTGTAATTAATCGGGCGCTGGCTCGTGGGCTGTGGTGGTGGTCGGCCACAGCCGCTCGTCGCGTCTGCGAGCCGAGGCTTATTCCCGCCGCAGGACGGACCGCGCTGGCGTCCCGGATGCTCCGACCGCGGTCGATGACAAATCGAATATGGCAGTAATACTTACATATTCACTGCCCTTCGTGTCCATGCATGTCCCCCGACGCCCCTATTTGGCCCTGCAATACCCGCGATTCCTCGATACCCGAAGAGGCGCCGCATCTTATGAAAGGAACGTCGCATCCAATCAGGAAGGAAGCAGTGAAATGATCAATAACTCCGAACCGTTCAGCGATGAAGTCGCCGGGCCCGATTCCATGCACTACCCCGCAGAGACAGATCCTGTCCATGAGGCGCCAGCGCTCGACGGGGAGCTACTTGAGCCGGAGCCTACGGTGGAGAAGATCGATGTAGACGCTACGCTAGGCTCCTGCACGGTCATCGGCCGGCTTGAACCCCGATCGCGCACCGCCGCCGAGATCGTGGAAGACACCCCCAGCTACACGTGCCGTCTCCGGCTCGGACGCACCATCGTCGTGATCAAAGTCGAGACTCGACGCTGATGCGTAACTCCGATCGCGCGGAAAATAGAAGCCCTCCTCTGCTAACCGAAGGAGTGGTCCCGCCATCAACCGGCAGGCGAAGCAATTTCCTTGACAGCACTGAGGTCGTGATCGTGGTGGAAAATCGCCAGTTCGGGATTGTGATGTGGCAATCGCCAACCCGACCATGTGAGAAAAGGTTTTCCCTCTTTGGACGTCGTGACAAGAGACTTCCCGACCAGCAGGAACCAACACCATCGTGGTGATGGGCCGGCAGCTAGATATATAGGAGACGCAAACGTGAACTCCAATTTCCCATGGTTCGGCGACGATCTGATCAAGTCGGCTTCCAAAGAGATGGTGACCTTCTACGAGCCGACCTCCGACGAGGAGGAAATAGAGCGAGGGTCAACCGCTGATACGAAGGCGCCACCTGACCCGACGGTCTCGCGGCGGTGGACCGGGCGCATTGAGGCTCGTTCATCCAACGTTGCCGAGATCGCAGAGAGTGGCCCCGACGGCACCCGGCGCCTTAGGCTACGGCGCGACCGCTGTGACGTCTTGGCGATAAAGGTCGAGGTGACGCGCCCCTAACGCCCCCCATCCAACAGAAGCACTCACTTCACGAAAGGTACGCACATGGCCTCCGAGAAACAAATCGCCGCAAACCGCCGCAACTCCTTGAAGAGTACCGGCCCTCGCACACCCGAGGGGCGCGCGGTTGGGAGACTCCATGCTCTCAAACATGGTCTGACCGCCAAGGAGCTGATCATCTTCGACGAGACCGAAAAGGATTTCGAGGACTTCGCTGCCGAAATCTTTCCCGCGCTTAACACGGCCGACGCCGCCCAGGACGAGATCGGTCGGCACATTGTCATGAACTTGTGGGCTTGGCGGCGTGCCCGTCGCGCCGAAGCTGGCCTTTTTAACGACGCCGGTGATCACAGCTGTGGAGTGTTTACGTCTATGCATCAGGCGATCGCGACCCATACCCGCTACGATGCCGCAATGAACCGCCGCCTCGATAGCTTATACAAGCGGCTCCACTACCTACAATCGAACTGCCGGGACGAGGCCGCTCCAACGCGCGTCGCCCCTCCGACCCCGGTCGCTCCAACGCCGATCGCCCCGGCGCAGGTCGCCCCTCCGACCCCCGTCGCTCCAAAGCCAGTCGCCCCTCCAACCCCGGGCGCCACCTCGGGGTCCGTCCCCGGGGACGCAGCCGCCGCTCCGGCCGCGGCTCGTCATGCTCCGACCGGCGACCGTCAGATGTCGATGGCGTTACCAGCGCGAGCATCGAACGGCGCTAGCCCAAATTCGGCTGCGCCGGAGCGGGGCGAGCCGGTACTTGCGAATTGCGAAACGAACCCAGTTTAGGGAGGTTTTCACAACGACTACTACCTTAAGCGGCATTCGACTGCTTATGGCTGAAGCGGGCCACAAGGACCGAAACGAGGGGAACGCAGCACAACCTACCTGCTGCGCGCTCCCTCGTTTGCCATCTCCCGCCCGATCTCCTAGAACCCTTCCAGTCATTCGGAACGGACCCTGATGCCCTCCCTGCCCGCTTCGGTCGGCGATACGCTGGATCTGCTGCGCCGCGGCAATTATGTCGGCGATCGCAGCCTCGCCACCGCCGTCTATCTCGCGCTCGCCTTGAACCGACCGCTCTTTCTCGAGGGTGAGGCAGGGGTCGGCAAGACCGAGATCGCCAAGGTGCTGGCCGAGACGCTGGGGCGCCGGCTCATCCGGCTGCAATGCTATGAAGGGCTCGACGTCTCCTCGGCGGTCTATGAGTGGAACTACCCGCGGCAGATGATCGAGATCCGCCTCGCGGAGAGCGGCAGCGAAAGCCGCGACACCGTCGAGGAGGAGATCTTCTCCGATCGGTTTCTGATCAAGCGCCCGTTGCTGCAGGCGCTCGAGCCCGATCTCGCGGGCCCGCCGGTGCTGCTGATCGACGAGCTCGACCGCACCGACGAGCCATTCGAGGCCTATCTCCTGGAAGTACTCTCCGACTTCCAGATCACCATCCCCGAGATCGGCACGGTGAAGGCCGCGGCGCCGCCGATCGTCGTCGTCACCTCCAATCGCACGCGCGAGATCCACGACGCGCTGAAGCGTCGCTGCTTCTACTTCTGGGTCGATTATCCAAATGCCGAGCGCGAGCTCGAGATCCTGACGGTGAAGGCGCCAGGCGCGGCCCAGAGCCTGTCGCGCGAGGTCGTAGCCTTCGTCCAGAAGCTGCGCGCCACCACCGAGCTCTTCAAGCTGCCGGGCGTCGCCGAGACCATCGACTGGGCGCATGCGCTGACGCAGCTCGACGTGCTGGCGCTGACGCCCGAAGCGATCAACGACACGCTCGGCGTGCTGCTGAAATATCAGGATGACATTGCCAAGATCCAGGGCTCGGAAGCGCAGCGCCTGCTCACCCAGGTGAAGCAGGAGCTCGCGGCGGCCAGCTGATGGCCGGGCGGCTCCTCGCCAACATCATGTATTTCGCGCGCACCTTGCGCGCCGCCGGCCTGCCGATCGGGCCGGGCAAGGTGCTCGCGGCGGTCGAGGCGGTGCGCGCCGTCGGCATCAGCGACCGCAGTGATTTCTACTGGACCCTGCACGCCGTCTTCGTCAACCGCCGCGACCAGCGCGAGCTGTTCGACCAGGCCTTCCACATCTTCTGGCGCAACCCGGAGCTGCTGGAGAAGATGATGTCGCTGATGCTGCCGGCGTTCCGCGGCACGGAGCCCGGCGAGGAGATGAGCCGCCGGCTCGCCGAGGCGCTGCATGCCGGCGCCGGCAGCGGCGAGGACCGGCAACGCGAAACCGAGATCGAGGTCGATGCCGCGATGACCTTCTCGGAGCGCGAGGCGCTGCAGAAGACGGATTTCGAAAAGATGTCGAATGCCGAGGTGGCGCTGGCCAAGGCGGCCATCCGCCGCATGGTGCTGCCGCTCGCCGATATCGCGACCCGGCGGTTCGCGCCGGATCCGCGTGGCAACCGCACCGACATGCGCGCCACTTTGCGCGCGCAGCTGCGCTCGAGCGACCTGCTGAGCCTGAAGCGCAAGCGCCGCCGCCGCCGGCCGCCGCCGCTGGTCGTGCTCTGCGACATCTCGGGCTCGATGAGCCGCTACAGCCGGCTCTTCCTGCATTTCATGCATGCCGTCACCAATGACCGCGACCGCGTCTACACCTTCCTCTTCGGCACCAGGCTCACCAACATCACCCGCTTCCTGCGGGCGAAGGACGTCGACGTGGCGATCGACCGGGTGGCCGGCGCGGTTGAGGACTGGTCGGGCGGCACCCGCATCGGCCAATGCCTCGCCGAGTTCAACCGGCGCTGGTCGCGGCGCGTGCTGGGTCAGGGCGCGGTGGTGCTGCTCATCACCGACGGGCTCGACCGCGACGCCGGAATCGGCATCGGCCAGGAGATGGACCGGCTGCACAAATCCAGCCGCCGGCTGATCTGGCTGAACCCCCTGTTGCGTTATGAGGGTTTCGCGCCAAAATCAATGGGCATGAAGGCAATCCTGCCGCATGTGGACGAATTCCGTCCGGTACACAGCCTGGAGAGCCTGGAAGAACTGGTCTTGGCATTGACTCGGCCCGGACCGCGCCGCCTGGAGGCGGCCGCGGCCTGGCGGGAAGCGGGGTAGAAGCATGGGCGACAATGAAGAGATTCTGCAGCAGGCGGCGGATTGGCGCGCTGCCGGCAAGGGAGTGGCGCTGGCGACGGTGGTGACGACCTGGGGCTCTTCGCCCCGGCCGGTCGGCGCCAAGCTCGCGCTCGAGCAATCCGGCGGGTTCATCGGCTCGGTCTCCGGCGGCTGCGTCGAAGGCGCGGTGATCGAGGAAGGTCTCAAAAGCATCACCGACGGCCAGCCGCGCCTGCTGAGTTTCGGGGTCAGCAATGAGCGCGCCTGGGAAGTCGGCCTTGCCTGCGGCGGCAAGATCCAGGTCTTCGTCGAGCGCGTCGAATGAAGCTGTCGCTGCTGGAAAGCGCCCTCGCCGCGAGCCGTGCCGGCCGCGCCGCGGTGCTGGTCACCCATTTGAAGAGCGGTCTTCAGAGTTTCCTGGAAGGCACTGAAGCGACGGGAGATTTGACCCTCGACCCGGCCACGCTCACGGCGATTCGCAAAGCCGTGGGCGAAGATCGCAGCACGACCGTTGATACGGCCGACGGGCCGGTCTTCGTCGAGGTGTTCAATCCGCGCCTGCGCTGCATCGTCGTCGGCGCCGTGCATATCGCCCAGCCGCTGGCGCGGATGGCGGCGCTGACGGGATACCTCGTCACCGTGATCGATCCCCGCACCGCCTTTGCCAGCGACGAGCGCTTCCCCGACATGACCCTGTCGACCGACTGGCCGGACGAGGCGCTGGAAAAGCTGAAGCCCAACCGGCGCACCGCCATCGTCACCTTGACCCACGATCCCAAGCTCGACGATCCCGCCCTCGCGGTGGCCCTGCGCTCCGATGCCTTCTATATCGGCGCGCTGGGCTCGAAGAAGACCCATGCGGCACGATGCAAGCGGCTTACCGCGCTGGGCTTCGGCGAGGCCGAGCTCGCCCGCATCCACGGGCCGGTCGGGCTCGATATCGGCGCCATCTCGCCGGCCGAGATCGCGATTTCCATCATGGCAGAGATCACCCAGGTCCTGCGCGCGGAGCCGAAAAGCGATCGCGAGGCGGCATGAAATTCGGCGAGCTCCCCGTCGACGAGGCGGTCGGCGCGGTGCTTGCTCATTCGCTCAAGGCCGGCGAGCGCAGCTTGCGCAAGGGCCGCGTGCTCAGCGCCGAGGACATCGCAGCGCTCAAGGCTGCCGGACGCCTCACCGTCGTCGCCGCCCGGCTCGAGCCCGGCGACATCGACGAGAATACCGCCGCCGCCGAGCTCGCCGGGCCGCTCGCCGGCCGTAACATCGGCGTCGCCGCACCGTTCACGGGTCGCGTCAACCTCTTCGCGCAGGCTGCGGGATTGGTTGTCTTCGATCGCGCGCGGATCGACAGCTTCAACCTTGTCGACGAGACCATCACGCTGGCCACCATCGAGCCCTATGCCGTGGTCGCGCCGAAGCAGATGGTGGCGACCGTCAAGGTGATCCCTTTCGCCGTGCGGCGCCAATCGGTGACCGATTGCCTGGAGGCGGCGGCGTCCGGTGGCCCGCTCATCGCCGTGGCACCGTTTCAGGAAAAGCGCGTAGCGCTGATCCAGACGCGGCTTGCCGGCCTCAAGGAGACCACCCTCGACAAGACGGTCGGGGCGACGCGCGACCGGCTGGTGGCGCTCGGCAGCACGCTCCTGCTCGAGCGGCGTTGCGAGCATAGCGTCACAACGCTGGCGCCGGAGATCGCCGCCGCCATCGCGGCCGGCGCCGAGCTGGTGCTCATCGCCGGCGCCTCCGCCATCGTCGACCGCCGCGACGTCATCCCCGCCGCGATCATCGCGGCGGGCGGCGTCATCGAGCATTTCGGCATGCCGGTGGATCCCGGCAATCTCATGCTGATGGGCCGTCAGGGCGCTGTGCCGGTGCTGGGGCTGCCGGGTTGTGCCCGCTCGCCCAAGGTCAACGGCTTCGATTGGGTGCTGCAGCGCCTGCTGGCGGCGCTTCCGGTCGGGCCCGGCGAGATCATGCGTATGGGGGTGGGGGGACTGCTCGCCGACATCCCGACCCGGCCGCTGCCGCGTGCCAAGGTGGCGGCCGAAGCGGCAAAGCACGCGCCGCATGCTCCGCGAATCGCGGGATTGGTGCTCGCGGCGGGTCAGTCGCGGCGCATGGGCACACTCAACAAGCTGCTCATCGGCATCGACGGCAAGCCGATGGTGCGCCACGTCGCCGAAGCGGTCGCCGCCTCGCAGGCAAGCCCGCTGGTCGTGGTTACCGGCCATCAGCGGGAGAAGGTCGAGGCGGCATTGGCCGGGCTCGAGGCACGCTTCGTCCACAACCCCGACTATGCCCAGGGCCTGTCCACCTCGGTAAAGCGCGGGCTCGCATCCCTGCCCGATACCGTGGACGGCGCCGTCATTTGCCTCGGCGACATGCCCATGGTTACCGCTCAAATGCTCGACCGCCTGATCGGCGCCTTCAACCCGGTCGAGGGACGGGTCCTGTGCATCCCCACCCGCCGCGGCAAGCGCGGCAATCCCGTGCTGCTGGGCAAACGGCTCTTCGCCGAGCTGGCGGCGGTTTCCGGCGATATTGGCGCCCGCGACCTCATCGCCGCCCACCCCGAGCTGGTAGCCGAGGTCGAGATGGAGAACGATGCCGTGCTCACCGACATCGATACGCCGCAGGCGCTGGCCAAGCTGGCCGCGACGGTCAAGATCGACGCCTAAAATACCGGAATAAATCGTGGGGTGGCCGCGTTGTCGGGAAAACGCGCCGGGAATTAGACCCGACGCCCCGAAGGAGGCCCTGTCCATGAGCGCGTTGTTTGGTGCCGTCACCCTCGCCAGCACAGTCTGCGGACTCATGCTTGGCCAGATCACCGCCGGCGCACAGTTTGCCGGTGTCGTTATCGCCTCGCTGGTGCTGATGACCCTGCGCGCGTGAGCGCGTTTCCTCGGCTCGTCATCGACCGCGCTGGCGCGCGCTGATCGCCGCCGGCGGGTGGCTTGGCTGCGCGACTGCCGCTGCCCCGCCAGCGACGGCCGGATTCCCTGCTTAGCCCGCCATCGGCTCCAGCGTGCCGATGCGGTTGCGGTGAAGGTTCTTCCCTGCCGATATCAGCCCCTCCGGCCCCGTAAAGGCTGCTCCTCCACTCGGACAAAAATCCTCGCGCCGGGCGCCACGCACCGTCGAATCTCGAATAAGAGAGCAGGCTTGCGGTAGAGAGAGGTCCGGATCTTGCCTGGCGCCAGCGGCGCGGCTGCTTCGACTCGCGCCTGCGGCGCCGTGTCGCAGGCGCCGAGCGAAAGTAAGAACGGCATCCCCGAAATCGCGGCAAAACCCCGAGTTGCTATTCCTCATTCCCCTTCCCTGCCCGCGCTTCACGCTATCGTACCGCGCACGGCACATAATGTTGGTGCTGCCAAAACACCTTAAGTAGAACAAGAGGACGAAGCCGCTGCCCGTTTTGGCGATTATCGCTGACATGCCAGATTCCATGGAAACTTTTTCTTAGGAATTCCTATCGAATCCTACAGCAGTCTTGGCGTATGAAAGACCAACGATGAACCTTCGCAGATTTCTCCTCGGCGTCGTCGCCGTCCTGCCGTTGTGCGGTCCGGCCACCGCCCATGATGCCCTCTGGCTCGATCCCGCCGATGCCAATCACCCGGCGCTGGGCCCAGCCAAGGCCGCCGGCGCCGTTATCTGGAGCCACGGTCGCTCCGTCGAATCCGAGGATTCGACAGCGCCAACCCCGCCCTACATGGCCCTGCTGCGCGAGGGCGGCTGGGACACCTTCCGCTTCAACCGCTTGCGCAGCGCCGACACGCTCGCCCATTCGGCCAAGGGGCTGGTCGAGGAGATCCACCAGCTGAAGCTGCGCGGCTATCACCAGGTGGTGCTCACCGGCCAGTCCTTCGGCGGCTTCCTCGCGCTCATGGCGGCGGATGCGAGCGATGAGGTCGATGCGGTGGTGGTCACCGCCCCCGCCGCCTATGGCAGCTTCTCCGAGTACTACGAAAGCTGGCGCAACAACGCGACAAAGCTCTATCCGCTGCTCGAGCGGGTCCGGCATGCCCGGGTCATGACGTTCTTCTTCCACGGCGACGATTTCGATCCCGGCGGGCGCGGTGAGCGCACGCGTGCCATCCTCGCCGCGCGCCAGCTGCCTTTCGTCGTCATCGACCAGCCGGCGCTGCTGACCAGCCATTGGGCGGCCTCGACGCCGCAATTCGGCAAGCTTTACGGCAGCTGCATCCTGGGCTTCATCGACGCCCTGCGGGTCAATGACGGCGCCGCCTGCCGCGGCGACAGCCTTCTGGGCCGGCGCCACGGACAGCGCGCCGCCCTATCCCGCCGCCACCGCTTCGGTGCAAGGCAGCGGCAGCCCCGCCCTCGAGCCGCGCTGAGCGCCCCTCAGCCGACGGGATAGCCCTTGGCCTTGGCGGCGAGCCCGTCGAATAGGCCGAGCATGCGCTGGCGCCATGCCGCGACGGGATCGTCGGAGGTGAGCAGCGCATAGTCGCTGATGCAGCGCGCCCATTGAAAGCCGCCGAAGACGATGTAGTCGGCGAAAAGCGGTTGCTCGCCGCCGAGAAACGCCTGCGTCTGCAGGGTGAGGCGCAGTGGCGTCAGGCTCTGTCGGAACCCGTCGAGGCGCTGGTCGCGGTCGGCGACAACTGCTTCCAGGGTGGTGCCGAAGCGCTGCTCGCGCGAGCGGCGGAAATACTCCCGGTCCTGCGGCGCCACATGCCGCCAGATGTCGAGCAGGCTGAAGCGGATGAGACCGGGCTGCAGCACGCTGTCGGCCCAATGGCCATAGAAGCGGCTGAGCGCGCGGCCGGCGCCGCCGCCGAATAGCGAGGGCCGGTCGGGATAGGCGTCCTCGAGATACGTCGGCGATCGCCCAGGAATCGGCAACCCAGCGGCCGCTATCGACGAGTACCGGCACGCGTCCCTGCCCCGACGGCGCCAGGCGCTCCTTTTCGGTGAAGCGCCATGGGATCGTCCGTACCGGCAGATCCTTATGCGCCAGCGCCATGCCGCGTCCGCCAGCAATAGGGGCTGAAGCGCCGATCCTCCTCGGCGCCGGCGAGATCATAGAGGTCGAGCATGATGCGCTATCCCCAGTAACGCCCGGTGGCGCCGATGACGACGACGACCAGTCCGAGCACAAGGTTGAGAGTGACGATGCGGCGGATGCGATCGAGCTGCCGCCGCCGCTGCGGCGAGATCGCCGGCATCGACGGCGCGGCGGAAGCGCGCCCAGGGCGAGAAATAGAGATGCCCGAAGGCGAGGATCATGACGATGCCGATCGCCTGCATGATATGCACATGGAGTCCGATATGGGCGAAGCCGCCGAAGCCCCAGATCACCATGCCGTAGCCGCTGAGCAGCAGCGCCGCGATGGACGCCCAGACCCAGGGAAAGAAGCGCTCGAAGACGCGGCGCCACAGCGGCAGGCGCTGCGCCGGATCGAGCTTCCCCGCCGCCGGCCGCAGCATCTGATGGGCGAAGAACATGCCGCCGACCCATATCACCGCGGCGAGGATGTGCAGGAGGAGGCCGACGATCATGACCGAGCCGCTCATTTGACCAGCGGGCAGCCGCCCTGGTCGAGCGGGCGGTAGGCCTGCTCGCCCGGCACGGTCTCGGCGATCTTGACGTAATCCCAGGGCGCCTTCGATTCCGCCGGCTTCTTGACCTCGAGCAGGTACATGTCGCGGACGACGCGGCCGTCGATGCGCAGCGTGCCGTTATGCGTCATGAAGTCGTTGATCGGCGTCGACCGCATCTTCTCCATCACCGCCAGCGGCTCCTTGCTGCCGAGGGCCTGCACTGCCTGGAGATAGTGATGCGTCGCGCTGTAGACACCGGCCTGCACCATCGTCGGCATGTGATGGACGCGCTCGAAGAAGCGCTTCGAGAAGGCGCGCGTCGCATCGTTCTGATCCCAATAGAAGGCGGAGGTGAATTGCAGGCCTTGCGCGGTCTTGAGGCCGAGGCTGTGGACATCGGTGATGAACATCAGCAGGGCTGCGAATTTCTGGCCGCCCTCGGTGATGCCGAATTCGGCGCCCTGCTTGATCGAGTTGATCGTGTCGCCGCCGGCATTGGCGAGGCCGATGATCTTCGCCTTGGAGGCCTGCGCCTGCAGCAGGAAGGAGGAGAAATCGGCGGTGTTGATCGGCGCATAGACCGCGCCCAGCACCCGGCCGCCGGCCTGCTCGATCACCGCCGCCGTATCGCGCTCCAAGGCATGGCCGAAGGCATAGTCGGCGCCGACAAAGAACCAGCTGGCGCCGCCGGATTTGACGATCGCGCCCCCGGTGACATGGGCGAGCGCGTAGGTGTCATAGGTCCAATGCGCGGCGTAGGGCGAGCATTTCGGCCCGGTTATGTCCGAGCTTGCCGGCCCCGAGAACAGCACCAGCTTCTTCTTCTCGCGCGATACTTCTTCGACCGCCAGCGCCACCGCCGACGAGCCGCCATCGGTGACCATGTCGACGCCGTCGGTGTCGTACCATTGCCGGACGATGGCCGAGGCGACATCCGCCTTGTTCTGGTGATCGCCGGTGATCACCTGCACCGGCTGGCCGAGCACGGGACCGAAATCCTCGATCGCCATGCGCGCCGCGACGCCGGTGCCCTCGCCGGTGATGTCGGCATAGAGCGAGGACATGTCGCTGAGCACGCCGATCTTGACCGGCGCGGTCTCGGCCGCGGCGGCGCCCGCCGCGAAAGCCAAAACGGCGCATGACGCGGCAAGCAATCCCGGACGCATGTGATCCTCCCCGAAAGGCCCGCGGCCGCTGCACGCGCCGCTTTTTCTGCGCGCTCGAAGCTACGCCATTGCCCCGGCGCGCACAACGATCAGGCGTCGTCGAGCGGAGACTTGCCGGGACCGAGCCGATCCAGGAGCGCCGCGCGCACCTCATCCGGTTGGGTGGCGATGACCTCGTGCAGATGGCGCAAGCGGCGGCGCAGGGCATAGACCTGATCGAGGAGGTGCAGCACCACCGGCAACGCCTCCTCATCGATGGCGAGATCGTAGCGCAGCTCGTAGATCAGCCGCACCCGGGCCACGTCGACCTCGTGAAAGACATAGCCCTCGGCGTGGCTTTCCGGACGCACCCAGGCCTCGGCGATCCACCGCCGCAGCTCCTCATCCCCAAGGCCGCCGATGAGACGGAGCACCGCTTCAAAGCTGATCATGGCGTCATCCCCCGCCGCGGATCATAGGGATGCTTGGGCGCCCAATCGCGCAGGAAGCGCGCTAGCTCCGCATCGCCGCCTTCCGGCAGTATCACCTTCAGGCTGACATATTGGTCGCCCTGCGTGCCGTCGGGACGCGGTGCGCCCTTGCCCTTGAGCCGCAGCACCTGCCCGGTATTGGCATTGGCGGGGATGGTCATGCTGACCGCGCCCGAGGCTGTCGGCACCGTCACCTTCCCGCCCAGCACCGCCTCGGCCAAAGTCACCGGCAGCTCGAGATGGACGTCGTCGCCTTCTCGGCGGAAAAAGGGATGCGGCGCCACGTGTATTTCGATCAACGCATCGCCCGGCGGCCCGCCATTGAGGCCGGGTGCGCCCTGCCCCTGGAGGCGCAGGATCTGCCCGTCGCGCACGCCGGCCGGAATGGTCACCTCGAGGCTGCGGTCGGGCGCCAGCGAGAGCCGCTGGCGCGCACCGTTGATGGCGGTAAGGAAATCGATCGTCAGCGCGAAAGGCAGATCGGCGCCACGCATGCGGATTGTGCCACCGCCGCCGCGCGCGCCGCGGCCGAACATGGCGAAGAGGTCGTCGAGATCCTCCGGCGCCATGCCCTCGGCGGCATGGTACTCGTAGCGCTCGCCCGGCGCGCCCTCGGCAAAGCCGCGATAGCGCGAATAAGCCTGCTCCGGCCGCTCGGCGCCGGTGGCATCGATCTCGCCGCGGTCGAAGCGCGCGCGCTTCTCCTTGTCGGAGAGCAAATCGTTGGCGGCGGCGATCTCTTTGAACCGCGCTTCGGCTTCCTTGTTGCCGGGATTGAGATCGGGATGGTGCTTCTTGGCGAGCTTGCGGTAGGCGGCGCGGATCTCGCTCTCGCTCGCCTCCTTCTTGATACCCAGCACTTCGTAAGGATTGCGCGCAGCCATGGCATGACCGGATCGTGGTCCCCGCCATATAGGGGTAGGCTTGTCCGCTGCCAAGCCGGCGGCGGGGGCGAGTGCCGGTAGAAGATCAGGGATCAGGCAGCATCGTAGCTGACAAAGCAATCACGGTTGTCGGCATTTGCCCAATTTATGGGCAAATGCCGCGGCACGACGACGTTACCTTGGCAAGGCTACGCGCTTAGCCGCTCATTGCCGGTTGTTCGACCGCTCGGACATGCTCCGGCTCGCAGGGTACGGCCATGATGCCGGCGCATTCCGGCTGAAACAACAAGCGCGGCACGCCGCTGGCGCGGTCCTCCGTCATTATCAACTGGCCCTCCAAACCGTGGAAAACCGCCTCCGGACCGACATAGACGACGCGCGTTGCAGCCGACATGAAGGCTCCACCCCGACCATGTTGCGTTGCAACAAATGTAGGGCAAGAGCCGCCGGGAGCGCAAGGGCCGAACCGCTGGACCTAGCTATCGGGTTCGACCTCGGCCATGTGACTGCCGGTATGAAGCGAGGTGTGAACGAGCTGCAGCAACCGGCGTAAATCGAAGGGCTTGGCGAGATACTGCTCCGGATCCATGCCGTGCTCGGCCGCCCATTCGGGGTCGCCGCTCATCACGATCCATGCAATGCCGAGCTCCTTGGCGGTCTCCGCAAGACGCAGCCCGGTCTCGCCGGGAATGCGCGCATCGGTGATGACCAGGTCGATCGTGTGCCGCGCCAGCACGTCGCGCGCCACCGAGACGCGGCGCGCCTTGCTGACGCGAAAATTCGCCGCGGCCAGCGCGCGCTCGACCACTTCCAGGATGGCGGGATCGTCGTCGACGACGAGGACATGTTTCGGAGTCACGGCAAAGGACTCGCCTGCTGCTGCAAACTTGCTGCCTGCAACGCAAAGGGCATGCCAGCGAAGCAGCTCGCCGCAACGTGCCATTTCCTGTCGCCAAGGGCGGGAAGTTGCCTGTTGTTTAATCAGTCGATCGGCGCCAAGCTGCCGATGGCGCCGGCAGCGAAGGCGTGTCGCACCGCAAAAAATCCAGGTCATGTAAGCGCTTTGTCGCAGTCCCGCAGGTTGGCCCGGGGTTTGCAGCCGGCACTGTGAGGCGGCGCATTCGAGCGGAGGGATGGGAGCCATCGTGAACCCGACGGCAACGGAGACCAAGAGCGCGGTGCTTCCGTTCGACGAGATGGGGACCGCGGAGAATTGCCGCGCGCAATATGAACTGATCCAGCGCTGGATCGCCGAGACACCGGCCGAGGCGCTGGCGCTGAAGCGGCGGGAGGCGGAGCTGCTGTTCCGCCGCATCGGCATCACTTTTGCGGTCTATTCCGAAGGCGGCGATCCCGAGCGCCTCATCCCCTTCGACATCATCCCGCGGGTGCTCGACGCGGCGGAATGGGAGCTGGTGTCGCGCGGCCTGCGCCAGCGTGTGCGCGCGCTCAATGACTTCATGCGCGACGTCTATCACGGCCGCCAGATTCTGCGCGCCGGCCTGGTGCCGCCCGATCTGGTACTGCACAATGAGGGCTTCCGCCCGGAGATGCAGGATTTCGAGCCGGCGCAAGGCGTCTACACCCATGTCGCCGGCATCGATCTGGTGCGGCTGGGCCCGCGCGACTTCACCGTGCTGGAGGACAATTGCCGCACTCCTTCGGGCGTCTCCTACATGCTGGAGAACCGCGAGGCGATGATGCGGCTCTTTCCCGACCTGTTCGCGCGCCATCGCATCGCCTCGGTGTCGCATTATCCCGAGGACCTGCTGGAGACGCTGCAATCGGTGGCGCCGCCCAACTGCACCGGCGAGCCGCGCGTCGCGCTCCTCACCCCGGGCCCCTATAACAGCGCTTATTACGAGCACTCCTTCCTCGCCGACGAGATGGGCATCGAGATCGTCGAGGGCGTCGACCTGTTCGTCGACGACAACATCGTCTACATGCGCACCACCGAAGGACCGAAGCGGGTCGACGTCATCTATCGCCGCATCGACGACGATTTCATCGATCCCTTGACGTTCCGGCCGGACTCCGTAGTCGGGACGCCGGGCCTGTTCAACGCCTATCGCTCCGGCAATGTGACCCTGGCGAACGGTGTCGGCGCCGGCATTGCCGACGACAAGGCGATCTACCGCCATGTGCCGGCGATGATCCGCTTCTATCTCGGCGAGGAGCCAATCCTCAACAACGTTCGCACCTATAGCTGCGGCGAAAAAGAGGATCTCGCCTATGTGCTGGAGCATCTCGCCGAGCTCGTTGTGAAGGAGACGCGCGGCTCCGGCGGCTACGGCATGCTGATCGGGCCGCAGGCGACGCGCGAGCAGCTCGGCGCCTTCGCCGCCAAGCTGCGCGACGCGCCCGCCGACTACATCGCGCAACCGACGCTCGCGCTCTCCACCTGCCCCACTTTCGTCGAATCCGGCATCGCGCCGCGCCATGTCGATCTCCGGCCGTTCGTGCTGGTGGGCAAGGAGATTCGCATCGTGCCGGGCGGCCTGACGCGCGTTGCGCTGCGCGACGGCTCGTTGGTCGTCAATTCGAGCCAGGGCGGCGGCACCAAGGACACCTGGGTGCTGGAAGCTTAGGAGCCAGGAACATGCTCAGCCGCACGGCCGACAGCCTATACTGGCTCGCGCGGTACATGGAGCGGGCGGAGAATATCGCCCGCATCGTCATGGTCGGGCACCGGATGTCGAGCATGGCGCGCTCGCTCGACAATCCCGGGAATGAATGGCACTCGACGCTGTTGGCGGCGGGCTGCGAGCCGGAATTCTTCGCCAAGCACGGGGAGGCGACGGCGCCGCTGGTGATCGATTACCTGGTGCGCGACCCCGACAACCCCTCGAGCATCTTCTCCTGCCTCGAGACGGCGCGGCGCAATGCGCGCGCCGTGCGTACCGCGCTCACCGTCGATATGTGGGACGCGCTGAACGAGACCTGGTACCAAGCGCGCAACGGCGCGCGCTTCGCCGTGCCGCCGGTCAATCTGCCGGAGCTGCTGGAGTGGGTGAAGGAGCGTTCGCTGCTGTTCAACGGCGCCTATTCCAACACGATGTTGCGCAATGACGCCTATTATTTCACGCGGCTCGGCACATTCATCGAGCGTGCCGACAACACCGCCCGCATCCTCGACGTCAAATACCATGTGCTGATGCCGCGCCACGAAGGCGTCGGCGGCGCGCTCGACTATTATCACTGGCAGGCGATCCTCCGCTCGGTCTCGGCGCTGCGCAGCTATCACTGGGTCTATCACGATCGGCTCAAGCCATGGCTGGTGGCGGAGTTCCTCATCCTCCGCCCGGAGATGCCGCGCTCGCTGCTGAGCTGCTACGACCAGATCATCCGCACGCTGGAGATGCTGGCCGAGGCCTATGGCGGCAAGCGCGGCGAATGCCATCGCGTCGCCGGCGAGCTGCACGCTCGGCTGCGCTTCGGGCGCATCCAGGACATTTTCCAGTCCGGGCTGCACGAGTTCCTTACCGATTTCATCGACCGGTCGGTCACGCTCGGCAGCACGATCAGCACGCTCTATCTGATGTAGCGACGCGCCCGATGCGACTGCACGTCAGACATCAGACCTCCTATCACTACGACAGCTCGGTGGTTGCCGCGATCCAGACCTTGCGGCTGACGCCACGCTCCTACGAGGGGCTGCGGATCGTGCAATGGCGGGTATGGAGCGACACGCGCCGCGAATTGCCGGTGTTCGCCGACGGCTTCGGCAACCTCACCCATTGCCATGCGGTCAATCGCCCGCATACCTCGGCGCTGGTGTTCGTCGAGGGCGAGGTCGAGACCGCGATCACCAACGGCATCGTGCGCGGCGCGCCCGAGCCCCTGCCGCCGTTGTTCTTTCTTCGCCGCACCAAGCTCACCCAGCCGGACGCCGCGATCGAGGCGCTGGCGCGCCAAATCGCGACGCAAGGCTCGGTGCTGAAGCAGCTGCACGCGCTGCTCATCGCAGTACGCCAGAGGCTCGACTACCTCCCCGGCGCAACCGACGTCGCCACCCCCGCCGCCGTGGCGCTCGCCGCCGGCGCCGGGGTATGCCAGGATCACGCCCACCTCTTCATCAGCGCGGCGCGCCTCCTCGGCGTGCCCGCCCGCTATGTCGGCGGATATCTATGGACGGGAATGGAGTCGCGCGAGTATCAAGCGAGTCACGCCTGGGCCGAAGCTTTCGTCCATGATCTCGGCTGGGTCGGCTTCGATCCCGCCAACCGGATCTGCCCGACCGAAGCCTATATCCGGACCAGCATCGGGCTCGACTACTGGTCGGCCGCGCCGGTGCGGGGTGTCCGGCGTGGCGCCGCGGCCGAAACGCTGGCGGTGGCGGTGACAGTGACTTCAGGCGGGCAGCGATCAATAAGCTCGCGGCGGGAGAGACAGGAAGATGACTTATTGCGTCGGACTCGATCTTAAGGATGGGCTCGTACTGCTGTCGGACACGCGGACCAATGCCGGCGTCGACAACATTGCCACCTTCTCCAAGACCTATGTCTTCGAGCTGCCGGGCGAGCGCTTCATGGCGCTGCTCGCCGCCGGCAACCTGGCGCTGACGCAGTCGATCATCAACCTGCTCCAGGAAGGCCTCGAGACCGGCGAGACGGTCGAGACGCTGCTCACGGTGAAGAGCATGTTCCGCGCCGCGCAGCTCGTCGGCGAGGCGGTGCGCCGCGTCTACCGTATCGACGGCGAGGCGATGCAGGCGCAGAATGTCAAATTCGACGTCTCCCTGCTGCTCGGCGGCCAGATCAAGGGCCGCTCCATGCGCCTCTTCCAGATCTATGCCGCCGGCAATTTCATCGAGGCGACCGTCGACACGCCCTTCCTGCAGATCGGCGAGCACAAATACGGCAAGCCGATCCTCGACCGCGCCGCGCTCTACGACACCGATCTCTATGACGGCGTCAAGCTCGCCCTGGTATCGATGGATTCGACCTTGCGCAGCAATCTCACCGTGGGATTGCCGATCGATCTGGTGGTCTATCGCCGCGACGCGCTGAAGGCCGAGCTCAAGCGCCGCATCACCGAGGACGACCCTTATTTCCAGATGATCCGCGAGCGCTGGTCGGAGGCGCTGCGCGAGGCCTACCGGTCGATTCCGCGCCCGGATTGGAGGGTGTGATGGCAATGCGCACGACGCGCGCCGATCTCGTGCGCGAGGCGCTGGCGGACGACATCATCTCCGGCCGCGTGCCGGCGGGGACGCGGCTCGACGAGGCGAGCCTGGCCAAACGCTTTGCCGTCTCGCGCACGCCGGTGCGCGAGGCGCTGCGCGAGCTCGCCGCCACCGGCCTCGTGCGCAGCAGGGCGCATCAGGGCGCGGTCGCCGCCACCATCACCGAGGAGCGCATCGGCGAGCTGTTCGAGACGCTGGCCGAGCTCGAGGCGGTCTGCGCGCGGCTTTCGGCGATCAAGATGTCGCCCGGCGACCGTCGCGGGCTCGAGGAGCTGCATCACCGTTGCGGCGATCTCGTGCGCTCGAGCAACAGCGACCTCTATCACGCCGCCAATGCCGATTTCCACGCCGCGATCCGCGGCGGCAGCCGCAATTCGGTGCTGCAGGAAATGGTCGCGGATCTGCGCCGGCGCTTTGCGCCGCTGAGCCGCGCCCAGTTCCGCGGTCCGGGCCGGCTCGCCCAGTCCTACGCCGAGCATGACGAGATCGTCCGCGCCATCCTGCGCGGCAACGCACAGCAGGCCTACCACGCGGCGCGGCTGCACGCGCTCAGCATCCGCCGCTCCTTCGTCGACTACGCCGCGCGCCATGTGGGCGGCCGCTGGGCGGCGGCGGAGTAGGGAGACTCCGAGAGCAAATCCCGGTGAGGTAGACACGGCCGTGCCGGTGCCGCAGGAGCTTTGCGTTCTATCTCTGGCTAAGGGGCGCGTCTCGCGGGGGTTTGGAAACGGTCCGCCGCCCTGGCCTTGGCCTTCGCTGCCTCGACGTCACGGTCGCGCGGAGCCGCGTTCGTGACGAGAGAGTCGAGCAGCTCGTGCGCTGCTTTGGTCACCTGCTCGACCGCGCGGTTGAACGCGACCTGGTTTGCGTTGGAGGGTCGTGTGAAGCCGCTCAGCTTCCGGACGAATTGCAGGGAAGACGCCCGGATTTCTTCGTCCGTAGCGGGCGGTGCGAAGTTGTGAAGCGTCTTGATGTTCCGACACATGAAATGGGGTCTCCCGTCACCGCGCCTCTCGTCAATGCCGTCGACGCTATAGGTTCGGCCGATGCCGACCCCAGGGCCGCGCGCGTTCGAGCTCCGCCGCGAGGCCGAGCAGCGTCGCCTCTTCGCCGAAGCGGCCGACGAATTGGGTGCCGATCGGCAGTCCGGCGGCGTTCCAATAGAGCGGCAGGTTGATCGCCGGTTGGCCGGTTGCGTTCTGCAGCGGCGTGATCGGCGCATAGCCTAATATCGGTGCGCAGGCCCGCGCCACGTCAGTGTCGGCCAGGTCGATGCTGCCGAGGCGGAGGGGTGGCGCGCCCAACGTCGGTGTGAGCCATGCATCCCACCCCACATGCCAACGCGCCACGACGCGGGAAACCTGCTGGAGGCGCAGCCAAGCCATCAGGTAGTGAGAGGCAGGGATCGCTTTGCCCTGACGGTAAAAGCCCCAGGTCACGCCTTCAAAGCGGTCCTCGGTTGGCTGCTGTCCCGTCAGCATGGCGATCGCGTCAATCACCATGGCGACGCCCGCGGACCAGATCGTCATGAATGCCTGAAATAGGGCCGCGGCGTCGATGGCCGGTGCAGCCTCGACCACCTCATGACCGAGCTCGGCGCAGAGCGCGGCCACGCTTTCCACGGCAGCGACGCAATCGGCGTGCAGCGCTTCCCCCGCCAGATTGCGGCGCGTGAAGGCGATTTTGAGCCGCGGGCCACCCTCGCGCAGGGCTTCGGCGAAGGGGCGCTCTGGTGGCGGCGCCATATAGGGATCGCCGAGATCGGGGCCGGCAACCGCATCGAGCGCAACGGCCGTGTCGCGCACGGAGCGCGAGACGACATGCTCGGCCACGAGGCCGCCAAGCGCGTCGCCGAGATTGGGGCCGAGCGGATTGCGGGCGCGCGTGGGCTTCAGGCTGACCAGGCCACAGCACGATGCCGGGATGCGGATCGACCCGCCGCCATCGTTGGCGTGGGCCAGCGGCACGATGCCGGCTGCGACGGCAGCGGCCGACCCGCCGCTCGACCCGCCGGTCGAGTGCGACAGGTTCCACGGGTTGCGCGCCGGGCCATAGAGCTTCGGCTCGGTAATCGGCAGCAAGCCGAATTCCGGCGCGTTGGTCTTGCCGAGCGATATCAAGCCGGCGCGGCGAAACCGCGCCGTGAGCTCGGCGTCGTAGGGCGCCGGCTTATCGGGTGTGAAGGCGCTCGCGGAGCGTGTCGGTGCCTCGGTGGTCTGGGCCAGCACGTCCTTGAGGAGAAAGGGTACGCCCTTGAAGGGGCCGTCGGGCAGCCCATGCCTCGCATGCTCCCTCGCCCGCTCGAAGGTGCGATAAACAATGGCGTTGAGCCGAGGATTGAGTGCCTCAGCGCGGCCGATCGCCGCGTCAACCACCTCAAGCGGGCTGACCTCGTTGCGCGCCACCAGGCCGGCCAAGCCCACGCCGTCATAGTGCTCGTATTCAGCGAACGTCATGACCCGCTCCCGGGAAAAGCACGTTGCAGTGCGCCCATGATAGCAGCGCCCAAGGTCGAAATCGCGCGAGACAATTCGTGAACGGACATTCGTTGCGCCGAGGCGCTGGCTACGGTGTGTACTCATAAATGTCCGCTTAGCTCCGGATAGCGGCGTAAAGGCGGACATGGCGGGAGGTCTGGGTTCTGCCATTGAAATCGCTCATCGCTCGAGCTAGTTTTTTAAGATTAGAATTGTACTGCCGTCTAAGCTCATTCCTGACGTCGACTAAACTCGCTCAATTGACCGAGGAGAACGATCATGTCCGCAATCTCAACAATGGACTAAACCGCTCTCGCGGTAGGGCGCTTTGCGCAGGCTGGTATATGGGGCGAACAGTAGCGCAGTGACAGGATGGGGGCGTCCTGTCTGAGGATTGGGTTGTTCAACCCGACTTCAGCACAGGAGCATCCCATGACCGAGACACCCGTCACTCCCCTGCGCCAGCGCATGATCGAAGATATGACGATGCGCAAGTTCGCGTCGCGGACGCAGGAAGGCTACATCCGCGCCATCAAGGGCTTCAGCGCGTTTCTCGGGGCTTCGCCGGACACGGCGAGCTTCGAGGATTTACGCCGTTATCAGCTGCATCTCGTTTCAAGCGGCGTTGGCGTGCCCACCGTCAACCATACCGTGACGGCGCTGCGGTTTCTCTTCACGGTGACGCTGCGCAAGCCTGGCGTCGTGATCAATTTGCCCTTCGTGCGGGAGCCGCGGCGATTGCCGGTGGTCTTGAGCCCGGAGGAGGTGGCGCGTCTCTTGGATGCGGCGCCGAGCCTCAAGTACAAGGCAGCGCTGAGCGTGGCCTATGGGGCAGGATTGCGCGCGTCCGAGGTCATCTCGCTCAAGGTCGCCGACATCGACAGCGCTCGCATGGTCATACGGGTCGAGCAAGGCAAGGGCCGCAAGGACCGATACGTGATGCTGTCGCCGTATCTCCTGGATCTGCTGCGGGCTTGGTGGAAGGCGGCGCGACCGCAGGGTTGGCTGTTTCCGGGGCAGAACCGGGTCAACCCTCTCACCACGCGCCAGCTCAACCGGGCCTGCCATGCGGCGGCGCAAATGGCCGAGATCGAGAAGCCCGTGTCCCTGCATACGCTGCGGCATAGTTTTGCCACGCACCTTCTCGAACAAAAGACCGACATTCGCGTGATCCAGGTTCTGCTCGGGCACAAGAAGCTCGATACGACGGCGCTCTACACCCGCGTCGCCATCAAGGCGCTCGGCGAGGTCACAAGCCCGCTCGAGCGTCTCGCCAGGACGGTAGCGCCGCCCGCGTAAAGCGGGCGCTCTTGTCCCGTCCAACTCTGGAGGTCGCGGATATCTTCCGCGATCACGGGGCCACTTGGCGCAGAGCCAACGCCGGCCATGTGAGCCTCGATCAGCTGAAGGTCATGTCCGCCATGGAGAGCTGTCGCACCGCGGTTCTCGGCGGGCATGTCGCGCGCTGCGAGAAGTGCGCGCATACGCACATCGCCTACAACTCCTGCCGCAATCGGCATTGTCCCAAGTGCCAAGGCGCGGCAGCGAAGGAATGGCTTGCCGATCGCGAGGCCGAGCTGTTGCCCGTGCCGTACTACCACGTGGTCTTCACGCTGCCGGCGGCGATCGGCGACATCGCCTACCAGAACAAGGCCGTCATCTACGACATCCTGTTCAAGGCCGCGGCCGAGACGCTCATCACCATCGCCGCCGATCCGAAGCACCTCGGCGCCCGGATCGGCCTCACCGCCGTGCTACACAGCTGGGGCTCGGCGCTCACGCACCATCCACACGTTCACATCATCGTGCCCGGTGGCGGAATCTCGCTCGATAGGCAACGGTGGATCTCGTGCCGGCCGGGCTTCTTCCTTCCCGTCCGCGTGCTCTCGCGGCTGTTCCGCCGGCTATTCCTGGAGCAGCTGGTCGGTACCTACGACGCCGGCCGCCTGCACTTCTTCGGCGGTCACGCCCACCTCGCCGAGCGCGGCGCCTTCGCCGCCTATCTGACGCCGCTGCGCAAAAGCGAGTGGATCGTCTATGCCAAGCGCCCGTTGGGCGGGCCCGAAGCGGTGTTGGCTTACCTGTCGCGCTACACCCACCGCATCGCTATCGCCAACAGCCGGCTCATCGCAGTCAGCGACGCCGGCGTCACGTTCAAGTGGAAGGACTACCGAGCCAAAGGACGCGAACGCGCCAAGGTGATGACCCTCGCCATCGACGAGTTCATCCGCCGCTTTCTCATCCACGTACTGCCCGCCGGCTTTCACCGCATCCGCCACTACGGTCTCTTCGCCAATGGCGGGCGCACCGACAACATCGCGCGGGCGCGGCAACTGCTCAATGTGCCAACCACAAAGCATGAGCCCTCGGATGCCGACAACATCGGTGACGGCGAGCCGCAAACACTCGCGCATCCCTGTCCCTGCTGCGGCGGCCGCATGATCATCATCGAGACCTTCGAGCGCGGTTCCACACCGCGATATCGACCGACACTCTCGATCAGGATCGACACTTCATGAACACTACCGCACGATCGCGACGCTCCAATGCTCCTCACAGTTGCGCTCGCCATCAGCGAGCGACGATGGTGCTCGGCCGATGACCTCCGTCATGTGCCAGCTCATGCACTCCGTTAGCCCGCTCGCACCTCAGCGATTGCGCTGGCATCCGACGCCCCCGCAATCTCACGCCCCGGAGCTGGTCCGATCATCGCTACGCGCACGCCGCATCTCACCACCCGCGGCGCTCAAATCCCCATAGATCGAGCCCGCCGCACGACCTCGCCTTCTTCTGCCCGCGGTTTCTTCCCCTGAGGCTTCTCGGACGCCTGCCGATCGAGCAAGCTGCACCCTCCCGCAGCGGCAGGCATCCAAGAACCCTTAACA